>NZ_KQ949226.1 GCF_001514305.1 Streptomyces dysideae | reverse complement strand
GGCGTCGGAGTCGACGGCACCGGTGCAGGACATGTCGCCCACGGTCCGGTACCGCACGAGCCGCTTCTCCACGGTCTCGCCGTCCTTGGGGCCGCCCCACTCACCGGCGGTCAGCCACATGTTGCCGCGCTGGAACACCTCGCGCTCGTGCGCGAAGTAGATCTCGGGCAGTTCGATGCCCTCGCGGTCGATGTACTGCCAGACGTCCAGCTCGGTCCAGTTGCTGAGCGGGAACACCCGGACGTGCTCGCCGGGCGCGTGCCGCCCGTTGTAGAGGTTCCACAGCTCGGGGCGCTGACGGCGCGGATCCCACTGCGAGAACTCGTCCCGGAGGCTGAACACCCGCTCCTTGGCCCGCGCCTTCTCCTCGTCACGACGGCCACCACCGAACACGGCGTCGAAACGCTCGCTCTGGATCTTCTCGGTCAGCGGCAGCGTCTGCAGCGGGTTCCGCGTCCCGTCCGGGCGCTCCTTGAGCACACCCCGGTCGATGTAGTCCTGCACGGA
>NZ_KQ949225.1 GCF_001514305.1 Streptomyces dysideae | reverse complement strand
GGAACAGGTGCACCTTGTAGCTGTCCGCGTAGTGCGTGGTGACCAGGTAGCCCTGGCCGTCGTCGTCCCAGAACGGGCACACGTCGTTCCAGCCGGAGGTCCGCCACAGCGCGTGCAACGGCTCCCACGGCCCGGTCGGCGACGGGGCCGACGTCATGAAGAAGCCCTCGTCGGGCGTGTTGAAGTACACCCAGTACCGCCCCGCGTGGTGGCGGATGGACCCGGCCCACACGCCACGGCCGTAGCGGTTCATCCGGTCCCAGTTCAGCTCCGGTCCGATACGGGTGACATCGTCGACCGCGCCGCCGAGCGTCCGCCAGTTGACCAGGTCCCTGGAGTGCAGGACGGCCATGCCGGGCGAGTACCCGAACGTGCTGGTGATGCCGTAGTAGTCGGAGCCGACCCGGATGCAGTCCCAGTCACTGAGGTCGGCCGGGATGATCGGGTTGACGTAGGTGCCATCGCCCTGATCGCCCCACGTACCGGCAGGAGGGACGGCTGCCGCCGCCCTG
>NZ_KQ949224.1 GCF_001514305.1 Streptomyces dysideae | reverse complement strand
CCGGTGAAGCGGACAGGGCGGATGACATGGCGGCAACTCCTGTGAGGGCAGGGGCGATAACCTCGAGACCCTTGACGCCCCGGCTGATGAACGTCTGCGCGTTGGCGGTGAGCTTGGCGACGTCGTTTCCAGAAGTCGGTGTCGGAGCGCGGGTAGTCGACGCCGACCAGCGCCTAGTATTGATGGGATGTATTTTGGGCTTCGATTGGCACGCTGTCTAGCCCCTCGCTCTCGCTGCTACGAATTCCTAGCTCAGAGCACACCAAGGGTGAACGAAGGTGCCCTCGACGCGAAATACATCCCATTAATTTCGGTCGCTCAAGCGTGGGACCTGACCGTGCAGCGCCTGCCAGACATGGAATGTCTGAGCATGCGCAATACGCACAAAAAGTGCGGCAAGTGGCGCAAACATCTCTGCCACACGGTGTTTTTCATCCCTGCACGCTGGTTGACATCCCATGGCGCCATGGCCGACCTTCATGCGTGGCCCTGCATTCCCCCTGTCCCCTTCCGCA
>NZ_KQ949223.1 GCF_001514305.1 Streptomyces dysideae | reverse complement strand
CACGGCGTCGGTGACCTTGCGCCAGCCGGCGATGTGCTCCTCGGAGTAGATGCCCGGGGTGAGCAGGTAGCCCTGGCCATCGGCGGAGGGCTGGGTGCCCTCGGTGATGATGAGGGCGTGCGAGGCGCGCTGGGCGTAGTACTCGGCGTTCAGCTCGGTGGGTATGCCGTTGGGGGTGGACCGGCTGCGCGTCATGGGGGCCATCACAAGCCGGTGCGGCAGGGGGATCTCGCCGGCGACGATCGGGTTCCACAGGGCGTTCGACATGGTTGTTTCCTCAAATAAAGGGTGAGAGAGACTTGCGGGGTGGCGGGCCGGACGGGCCTGGTGGCCTTCCACCGTGGAAGGGCAGACCGGGCGGAGGGGCAGTCGACGGTGCGGAGGAGCTTGCCGCCCTCATGACCGCCGCCAATGGAGGGCTGGTCCCCGGCTGTCCGTCCAGTTGGGAGGATGCCGAATGCGTCGGTCTTCACCCACGCCCCAGGACGCATCGGTCGTGTGCGGTACCAGCCGCACCGTAGAAAAAGGACTCCC
>NZ_KQ949222.1 GCF_001514305.1 Streptomyces dysideae | reverse complement strand
GTCTGCTGCCCGATCCGCAGCTCGCGCGCGAT
Source organism: Streptomyces dysideae (assembly GCF_001514305.1). GTDB lineage: Bacteria > Actinomycetota > Actinomycetes > Streptomycetales > Streptomycetaceae > Streptomyces > Streptomyces dysideae. Next base: position 509 of record NZ_KQ949222.1, on the reverse strand, counting down.
CTCCTTGTTCGCCTTGCCACGGGCGAGCATGACCAGGACCTCCGACTCGCGCTCGGTCAGCCGCTCCGGCCGGTCCGCGTCCGTGACCTGGTCGACCAGGCGAGCGACGGCGGCGCTGGAGACGTACGTCTGCCCGGCGGCCACGGCCTTCACCGCGTGCCGCAGCTCCTCGGCCTCCGCGCTCTTCAGCACGAAACCCGTCGCGCCCGCCCGCACCGCCGCCATCACCGCCGAGCCGTCGAGCGCGCCGGTCAGCGCCACGACCCTGACCTCAGGCAGCTCCTGGCGAATCAGCTCCGTGGCCTCGATGCCGTCCATGACGGGCAACATCAGATCCATCAGCACGACGTCCGGGCACAGTTCCCGGGCCAGCCGTACGGCCTCCCGGCCGTTGGTCGTCTCACCGGCGACCGCGATGTCGCCGTCAAGGCTCAGAAAGTCACGCAGGCCTTGCCGGACCATCGCGTGGTCCTCCGCGATCAAAACTTGAACTGCCACTGGTGATCTCC
>NZ_KQ949221.1 GCF_001514305.1 Streptomyces dysideae | reverse complement strand
TTCTGGTTGGCGCCGCCGTGGCACGACCAGAGCCGCACCTCCGTGCCGTTGGCCTTACCCCAGCCCGAGGCCTCCAGGCACAGCCCGGACCGCACGCCGACGATCGTGCCGTCGGGGTTCACCCGCCACTGCTGGTTCTCAGTGCCGGTGCACGTCCAGATCTGCACCGGGGTCCCGGCCGTGGTGCCGCCGTTCCGGGCATCCAGGCACTTGTTGCCGTACACGGTCAGCTGGGCGCTGTCCGTCAACGTCCACTGCTGGTTGGTTCCGCCGTGGCAGTCCCAGATGTGCACGTTCGCGCCGTCGGTCTGGCTGACGCCCGCCACATCGAGACAGCGGCCGGAATCAACACCGCGCACGTCGCTGGTGGTGGCCGCCTGGGCCGGGCCGGCGACGAGCAGCGCCGCCAACGCGGCCAGGGCCGCGACCGCGGCGGCGAGCATCACGGACGGGCGTCTGAGACTGAAACTACGTCTGTGCATAAGGACCTCGTCATCCTTGAGCAAGCGACTCCGGTCTGGCCCGTCAGGGGCCGTCCGGAGGCGGTGTGGAGC
>NZ_KQ949220.1 GCF_001514305.1 Streptomyces dysideae | reverse complement strand
CGGAGTCCCTTTGTGACCACAACAGCACGGCCGGTGCCGCACACGGCCGGTGCGTCGGGCGGCGTGGGCGAAGACCAACGCGCTCGGCGTCCTCCCCCTTACAAACAGCCGGGGCCCGGCACTGCCATGGCTGCGGTCAGGTACGCGGCAAGCCCTCCGCACCGTCGGCCGCCCCTCCGCGCAGTCCGCTTTCCACCGTGGAAGGTCACTGGGCCCAGCCGGCCGCCCCCGCGTACGCGCTACTCGCGGCAACCCGCCACCCCGCAGCTCTCTCACCCTTCATTTGAGGAAACAACCATGTTGAACGCCCTGTGGAACCCGATCGTCGCCGGCGAGATCCCCCTGCCGCACCGGCTGGCGATGGCACCCCTGACGCGCAGCCGGTCCACCCCCAACGGCATACCCACCGAGCTGAACGCCGAGTACTACGCCCAGCGCGCCTCGCACGCCCTCATCATCACCGAGGGCACCCAGCCCTCCGCCGATGGCCAGGGCTACCTGCTCACCCCGGGCATCTACTCCGAGGAGCACATCGCCGGCTGGCGCAAGGTCACCGACGCCGTA
>NZ_KQ949219.1 GCF_001514305.1 Streptomyces dysideae | reverse complement strand
CCGGGAGGTCAGGCTGCCCGTTCAGGCGTGGGCTCCGGCCCAAGGGCTTCCACCTGCTTCGTCGATGCCGCCTCCTCGTCCGGTATCCGCCGCATCAGTACCCCGTACCCCGCTGCGGCTACCGTCCCGATCACCGCGCACAGCCCCCACAGCCACTCCGCCCCGAACCGGTCGATGGCGAAGCCGGACGTCAGCGGGGCGGCGAGCGCCGCCACCGCCCAGGACATCGTGTACATGCCCTGGTAGCGGCCCCGCCCCTGGGTGGGGGAGAGGCGGACGGCGAGGCCGGTCTGGATCGGGGCGTTGACGATTTCGCCCAGGGTCCACACGCTCACCGTGAGCGCGAAGACCCCGACGGACGCGGCGAACGCGGTGAGTTCGAACCCGTACCCCGCGAGGAGCGACGAGACGACGAGCAGCCGCCGCGGATCCCGGTGCTCGATGGACCGCGTGACCGGGATCTGCAGCGCGACGATCAGGACACCGTTGACGGCGATGGCCGTGCCGTAGTCGGCTGCGCTGAACCCCGCCTCACCCATGGCCACCGGCAGTCCCACGGATCCCTGCCGAAAGATCAGCGTGACGAGGAAGGACAGCCCGACGACACTCATGAACCG
>NZ_KQ949218.1 GCF_001514305.1 Streptomyces dysideae | reverse complement strand
TGGCGACCAGGCACAACCGGCCGCGCACGCCGAGCACCTCGACGGCGGTGTCCACTCCGCCTTGCGCGCCGGAGACTTCGAAGGCGATGTCCGCGCCGGCGTCGCCGGTCCACTGCCGTACCAGCTCGGGCATGTCGTCGGCGGCCGGGTCCCAGGTGGTCAGCCCCAACTCCTCAGCCAGCAGCCGCCGGTGGGCGCTGAGCTCGACCACCCGGACGTCGGCTCCGGCGGCCCGGGCGACCAGGGCGATGAGGATGCCGACGGGTCCGCCGCCGACCACGACGGCCTTCTCGCCCTCGGCGACCCGGGCCCGGCCGACGTCGTGCACCGCGACCGCGGTGGGCTCCACGAGGGCGGCCCGGTCCAGCGGGAGGGAGTCGGGCAGCCGTACGAGGGTCGTGGCCGGTACGGTCCAGCGCTGCTGCATCGCGCCGGGGGAGTCGATGCCGATGAAGTCGAGGTGCTGGCAGACGTGCTGGTGGCCGGAGCGGCAGGCGGGGCAGGTGTTGTCCCAGCGCAGCGGCATCACGGTGACCGCGTCCCCGGGCGACCAGTCCTCCACTCCTGCACCCACCCGCACGATCCGGCCGGACATCTCGTGCCCGAGGACGGCGGGCG
>NZ_KQ949217.1 GCF_001514305.1 Streptomyces dysideae | reverse complement strand
CCATGGTGCCGACGGTGACGATGTCGGCGACGCCGTCTTCGATGTCCTTGGCGCGGGTGGGTATGTCGGTGCCGGCCCGGTTGAGGATCAGTGTGTTCGGCCACAGCTTGCGGAGGGTGTGCAGGAGTTCGTCGTCGCCGCCGTGGTTTCCGATGTGCAGGTAGGCGAGGTCGAGGGGGGCGAGGGCGCGTACCAGTGCCGGGTACAGGTCGTGGGTGTCGCTCTCGGCGATGTCGTTGAACGGGTTGCCGGGAGAGATCCGCAGGCCGGTGCGGCCGGCGCCGATCTCGTCGGCCACGGCGGTGGCGACCTCGACGGCGAAGCGGATGCGGTTGTCGATGGAGCCGCCGTAGCGGTCGGTGCGGTGGTTGGTGTTGGTGGCGAAGAACTGGTGCAGGAGGTAGCCGTTGGCGCCGTGGATCTCGACGCCGTCGGCGCCGGCCGCGATGGCGGCTGCGGCGGCGCGCCGGAAGTCATCGACCGTCGCGGCGACTTCCTCGGTGGCCAGCTCGCGCGGTACCGGCATCTCCTGGAGCCCTGAGGCGGTGAACGTCTCGCCCGCCGGCTGGACCGGGGAGGGGGCGACCGGCTGCCGGTGGTGGGGGGTGTTGTCGGGGTGGGACATCCGTCCGGCGTGCATGAGCTGGATGACGATGCGTCCGTCGGCCTTGTG
>NZ_KQ949216.1 GCF_001514305.1 Streptomyces dysideae | reverse complement strand
CCGGCGGGTGGGGTGACGCAGACGCCGCGTTTGACGGCTTCGCCGAAGGAGAGGTCCTCGGCGGCGACCTGGGCGAGGATCTCGGGGTCCATCTGCTTGATGTGGACGTAGCCGACTCGTTCGCCGAAGCGGCGGATCAGGTCGAGGTTGTCGCCGCCGCCGTAGGCGACGTGCCCGGTGTCCAGGCAGAGGTTGGTGTAGCGGCTGTCGGACTCGTTGAGCAGGCGCTCGATCTCCGGCTGGGTCTGGATGTGGCTGTCGGCGTGCGGGTGGACGACCAGGCGTACGTCGTAGTCGTCGAGGAGGAGTTTGCCGAGGCGGTCGGCGGCCGTGCCGAAGCCGGCCCACTGCTGGGCGGTCAGCTCGGGCGACTCGGTGAAGGCGCCGGTCTTCTCGTCCCGGTACATCGGCGGGATCAGGACCAGGTGATGGGCGCCGGCTGCCGCGGTCAGCGCGGCGACCTGACGGACGTGGGCGAGCATGTCGTCCCAGGCCTCGGGGCGGTGCAGCGCGCCGAAGGCGGTGCCGCCGGAGACCTGCAGCCCACGGGCGTCGAGCTCTGCCCTCAGCCGCTGCGGGTCGGTGGGGAGATAGCCGTACGGCCCGAGCTCGAGCCACTGGTAGCCGGCCGTGGCCAGCTCGTCCAGGAAGCGGGTGTACGGGACCTGCTGCTCGTCCTCGGCGAACCACACGCCCCA
>NZ_KQ949215.1 GCF_001514305.1 Streptomyces dysideae | reverse complement strand
CTCGAGGTTCTGCGGCGACGAACGGTATACCGAACGCGCAGCCCAGCGACACGCCCCAATAGCCCACCGGTCCGCCGCCGATATGGTCGAGTTGCTGAATTGCGGTCAGGACCGCCTGCCATTCCGCGACGGTCTGCCCGGCCACGAGCGTGTACATCGCGGTGTCCAGCACAGCCGTATCCTCTCCGGCGGCCATACGCGCCCGGTACTCGGTCGCGATCCGGTCGAACTCCTCGTCCGTCGGCCGCTCGCCGTGGTTGGGCACGTCGATCGCGGCGACCGCGAACCCGCCCTCGGCGGCGAAGCGATGCGCGCGGGCCAGGATGCCGGGGGCCTTCTTGTGTTGCCCGCCGCCGTGTCCCATAAGGATCAGGGGGCGAGTGCCGTGGGCGTCTTCCGGCGTCCACAGCACGCCGGGGATCTCGTCGAGGGTGAAGAGCTGTTCGGTCACGCGGCCCAACGACGACTTGGAGATGAAGCGCATAGCGTTTCAAGCCTTTCGGGACACCTTCTGCAGGCTCTCCCTGGACCATGCGAGGGAGGGAGGGAGCCCCAATCTGTCACAGCGTTGATCGGTCTCACCTCCTCGAGTTCGCAGCGGGCACGGCGACGCTGAACGTATCGCAAAGGGGCATCACTCGCGTCTCGCCAGGGCGAACGTTGCCTGATGCGGCACTAGCCATTGATCGGGATCTCGTAGACGATCTCGCAGTGCGCGGTGGGC
>NZ_KQ949214.1 GCF_001514305.1 Streptomyces dysideae | reverse complement strand
TCCTCTTCCGGGAGTTCCTCGACGTCGACGCCGCGGACCTGGGCCAGCTCGTGCTTGAGCGCGGCGAGTTCGGTGCCGCCGGCCATGTGGTTGGTCAGCTCTTCCAGGCTGACCTCGTCACGGGAGGCGTTGAGCTCCATGGTGCCGAGGCGCAGGACGCTGAAGTGGTCGCCGACCATGTAGGCGTGGTGGGGGTTGTGGGTGATGAAGATGACGCCGAGGCCGCGGTCGCGGGCGGCGGCGATGTACTTCAGGACCACGCCCGACTGTTTGACGCCGAGGGCGGCGGTGGGCTCGTCCAGGATCAGGACGCGGGCGCCGAAGTGGACGGCGCGGGCGATGGCCACACACTGGCGCTGGCCGCCGGAGAGGGTGCCGATGGGCTGTTCCAGGTTGTCCAGGACGATGCCCATGTTGCGGAGTTCCTCGTCCGCGGTCTTCTTCATCTTCTCGATGTCGAGGCGGCGCAGCGGCCAGGGGCCCTTGGTCAGCTCGGAGCCGAGGAAGAAGTTGCGCCACACCGGCATCAGCGGGACCACGGCGAGGTCCTGGTAGACGGTGGCGATGCCCTTGTCGAGGGCGTCACGCGGGGTGGTGAACCGTACCGGCCGGCCGTCGACGAGGAACTCGCCCTCGGTGTGCTGGTGCAGCCCGGAGATGATCTTGATGAGGGTGGACTTGCCCGCGCCGTTGTCGCCGAGCACGCAGGTGACCTGGCTGGGGAAGACCTTCAGGT
>NZ_KQ949213.1 GCF_001514305.1 Streptomyces dysideae | reverse complement strand
GGCCATGACCCTGCGGAGGAAAGGTGCTCATGGAGGCGCTCCCCTGGGCCGACCGGCCCTCTCCCTCCACCGATGGCACGAGATCCGTTCCCTGGGCCCGCGCGTCCTCAGAGCGTGATCACACGCCAGCTGTTGTCGTCGGTGACGCGACCGCCTTGGCGCTGTGCGGCCTGATCTTCACCTCGGTGAGCTGCGCCAGGCCGGACATCCGTGAGCGCTCAGGCGACGTGGACAGCAACCCGTCAGACACCACCCGGTTCGTGGGCGCCGCCGCGATGACCTCATCCCTCGACGACCCCGATATCCCTCGACGACCCCGATGTGGGGATTTCCCCGGGCGTGCGCGCGAACCTGTCCGAAACCGACCGCCGTGCTGTGGATGAGCCGACCGGCCGCCTCGGGCTCACCGGAGTCAGAGGCGGTCCCGAGACGCGGCACACCGCCGGCCACGAGATCGGCAGCTTGCTCTCCTCGGAGACGAGTGCGAATGGCGGGTCAGCGAAGACGAAGCCGGCCCACCCTGAGACGGGCCCGTCGGGATGTCAGCGGCGAATCTCCCACCACAGGATGAGCAGGGTCACGGCGCTGCTGTCGAGTTCGTGAGCGGCGCCGTGCAGGAACTCGCCCGGGACGTCTCACTCCTGCTGGCTGATCCATTTCCGCAGGGGATGGTTCAACGTGCTTGTCAAGACCGTAGTTTGCGGGTGATGCCCCAACCGCGGCAGCAGCACAGGGTGGAGTGACAGGGCCCCTG
>NZ_KQ949212.1 GCF_001514305.1 Streptomyces dysideae | reverse complement strand
AAGGGGCGGCGTGCGCTGGGCTGCTTCAAGCAGGCCGTGCTCGTGCTGCGCTGGTTCCTCGACGGCACCCGGCTGGCCCAACTCGCGTGTGACAACGGGGTGTCGGTCTCCACTGCATACCGCTGCCTCCACGAGGGACTGACTGTGCTGGCGGCCGGGGCTCCGGACCTCGCGACTGCGCTGGAGCGCGCGAAGGCGGCCGGGCTGACGCACCTGAACCTCGACGGCACCGTCATCCGCACCGACCGCGTCGCCGCCCCCGGCCCCAACGGCGCAGACCTGTGGTGGTCCGGAAAACACAAGCACCATGGCGGGAACGTGCAAGTCATCGCCACCCCGGACGGCTGGCCGATCTGGGTCTCGCCAGTACGGCCGGGCCGTGAGCACGACACCACCTGCGCTCGCCACCACGGCCTGATCGACGCCCTCAACCGGATCGCCGCCGAGCTGGACATGCTGACCCTGGTCGACCTCGGCTACGAGAACGCCGGCGACGGCTTCCGCCACCCGCACAAGAAACCAGCCGGAGGCGAGCTGACCGAAGCCCAGCAGACCTACAACAAGGTCATCCGCGGCATCCACGGCGTCTGCGAGCGCGCCAACTCCCTGCTCAAGACCACCTTCAAAGCCCTGCGCCGGGTCAGCCTCGACCCCAGCCGCATCACGAAGATCGCCGCCGCAGCACTCGTCCTACTCCAACTCGAGTACAACCGCACCATCTGAACGATCACACAACGTCGTGATCCATTACTGGCAAAGGCTCA
>NZ_KQ949211.1 GCF_001514305.1 Streptomyces dysideae | reverse complement strand
GCACGAGAGGAGTCTGTTCGACCTGCTGGTCTCCGCCTTCGGCCGCCCGGTTTTCGAGGAGCACGGGCTGGTCCGCGGAAACATAGACATTGAGGTGTTTCTGGGCGAGTACCGCGCCACCCCTGGCGGCATTCACCGAGAGCAGTGCGGCAACAGCCACTTCGTGCTCCAGGGACGCAAGTACATGCATTTCTGGCACGGCGAGGACTGGATACCCGAGACCGCCGGCTGGCGGGCGGCGGAGGGCGACAACGCCATCGACCCGGAGGAGTACTTGCCCTCCCTGCAGGTGCCCGAGATGGTCGACCGCGGCACCTCGCTGATCGCTTCGGCCGGTGAGTTCTTCACCTGGGACCCGGGAACCTGGCATGTGGCCGAGACGGTCAGCCCGGCCTTCGCCGTCAACATCGCGCGCTACACCAGGTCCTTCGTTCCCGGGGAGGGGACCTATCCCTTCGCCGCGGAGCCCGACGGCCGGGTGAGCATCGAATGGCTCGAGGGCTACCGAGACTTCCTCGGCGGCGGGGCCGACCTGGCCTCGGCGCTGGCCGCTGCCTCCGCCTACGGGCTCGAGGGGGCGGATCCGGAGCACAAGGAGACCACCGATCCGCGCCGGGTGGCGGTGTCCAGCCATGCGCGCCGTCTGTGGCACGAGTCGCGGGGTTCCGTGCAGGTGGCCGCCCACGGGAGGAGCGGTGTCTTTTCCGCCTCCGTACTGCCCTGGCTGGTCGGTCTCGCCGACCTGCCGTACGGAGCGGAGTGCGAAGTGCCCGCCGACCCGAACACTCGGGCTCTCGCCCGGTTCCTGGTGGAGAGCAACTCCTTGCGAGCCGTCCAGGACTTGGCGTAAGGCGGGCGGCCGGGC
>NZ_KQ949210.1 GCF_001514305.1 Streptomyces dysideae | reverse complement strand
CGGCCAGCAGGACGAAGCTCAGGAAGCCGCCACCGCGCGGGCGCAGCTTGGCCAGCGCGTACCCGGCCGGTGCGGCGAGGGCCACGGTCAGGACGACGGTGCCCAGACCGATGACGAGGCTGGTGCCGAGATAGGGCAACTGCTCGTCCAGGACCTTGCGGTAGCCGTCCAGGGTGCCGTTGACGGGGAACAGGTCGGGTGGGCTCTTGCGCATGTCCTGGTCGCGGGTGATGGACACGTTGAGCATCCAGTAGACCGGGAAGAGCATGGTCCCGGTCAGCAGGAGGCCGATGGCCGTCTTTCCCCACGTGCGCTTGCCGCCTCGGCTCATGACAGCGCCTGCTTTCTCTGCACCTGGACGTAGATCAGGCCGAAGACCAGGGCGGCGACGACGAGGAGGTTGCCGACGGCGGCGCCGGGTCCGAAGGCGGGCAGGAGGTTGCCGAAGCCGAGCTGGTAGGACCAGGTGGCGAAGGTGGTGGACGAGTCCGCCGGACCGCCCTTGGTCATGATCCAGATGATGTCGAAGACCTTGAGTGTGTAGACCAACCCGAGCAGCAGGGTGATGGCGGACACCGGACGCAGGAGGGGGAAGGTGATCCGCCAGAAGCGCTGCCAGGCGTTCGCGCCGTCGAGGGCCGCCGCCTCGTACAGCGAGTTCGGGATCGACTGCAGGCCGCTGTAGAGGACGACCAGGTTGAAGGGGACGCCGATCCAGATGTTCGCGATGATCACCGAGGTCAGCGACCACGACGGTGAGGTCAGCCAGTTCACCGGCCCGATGCCGACGAGGTTCAGGGCGGCGTTGACGACGCCCGATTCACTGTTGAGCATCCACGACCAGGTGGAGGCCGACACGATCAGCGGCAGCAGCCA
>NZ_KQ949209.1 GCF_001514305.1 Streptomyces dysideae | reverse complement strand
GGGTCGGCCGACGGTCGAAGTGGTTCTGACGGATGACGAGCGTGAAACGTTGCTGCGCTGGTCGCGTAGGGCGACGTCCGCGCAGGCTCTGGCGCTGCGGTGCCGGATCGTCCTGGCGTGTGCTGACGGACTGTCGAACACCCAGGTCGGCGTGGACCTCGGCATCCATCCGACCACGGTGGCCACGTGGCGCAAGCGGTTCGCGGCCGGTCGGCTTGAGGGCCTGGCCGACGAGAAACGGCCAGGGCCTGCCCGCACGGTGACCGACGATCACGTCGAGGACGTGATCGTGCGGACCCTGGAGACGACGCCGAAAGGCGCCACGCACTGGTCCACCCGCGAGATGGCGAAGCAGAGCGGGCTGAGCCAGTCGACGGTCTCGAGGATCTGGCGCACCTTCGGCCTCAAGCCGCACCAGGTCGACACCTTCAAGCTGAGCAAGGACCCGCAGTTCATCGAGAAGGTCCGCGACGTAGTGGGCCTGTACCTGGATCCGCCCGAGCGCGCCATCGTACTCTGCGTCGACGAGAAGTCCCAGATACAGGCACTGGACCGCTCGGCACCGGTGCTGCCGATGATGCCCGGCATGCCCGAGCGCCGCACCCACGACTACCTGCGCGGCGGGGTCACCACCTTGTTCGCGGCGCTCAACGCCGCCACGGGCGAGGTCATCGGCTCCCTGCACCGCCGCCACCGTGCCGTCGAGTTCAAGAAGTTCCTCGCCAAGCTCGACAGGGAAGTCCCCGCCGAGCTCGACGTCCACCTCATCTGCGACAACTACGCCACCCACAAGACCCCCGCCATCCAGAAGTGGCTGCTCACGCACCCGCGGTTCCACATGCACTTCACGCCCACCAGTTCCTCCTGGCTCAACCAAGTCG
>NZ_KQ949208.1 GCF_001514305.1 Streptomyces dysideae | reverse complement strand
CCGTCCTTCTCACCGAGGGAGGCCAGCTTCTCCAACGAGGCCATGTCGTACTCCGCCGGCCAGGTCGGCAGCGTCAGGTTCTTCAGGACCTCACCATCGATCTTGGTGTAGGTCGTGACGATCTGACGTGCCTCATCCGGGTGCGCCGAGGCGTACTCGAGCGACTCGGTCACCGCCTCGGTGAACTTCTTCACCAGGTCGGGGTTCTCCTGGGCCAGCTTGGTGGAGGCGAAGTACGTCGCGATGGTGAGGTTCGGGTCGGTCTCGGCGAAGGGCGACGCCACGAGGCGCGCGCCCTGCCCCTTGGCGATGGTCAGCGCGGGCTCGCCCATCCAGGCGGCGTCCACCTGCCCGCCGTCCAGCGCGGCCGGCATCTGGTCGAACGGCATCTCGACGAACTTGACCTTCGAGGGGTCACCTCCGTCCTTGCGGACCGACTCGCGAACGGTGGTGTCCCCGATGTTCTGCAGCGTGTTCACCGCCACGGTCTTGCCGGCGAGGTCCTTGGCCGACTTGATCGGGCTGTCCTTCTTGACGGCCACTCCGCTGTTGTCCGCGCTGGTGTCACCGGTGGAGGAGGTTCCGTTGACCACGGACTTGATCGGCACGCCCTTGGTCTGGGCGATCATCAACGAGGTGACATTGCTGAACCCGAACTGGAACTGACCGCTCACCACGCCGGGGATGATCGCGGCACCGCCCTGGGCGGTCTCCATCTTCAGGTCGATGCCGCGGCTGCTGAAGAACCCCTTCTTCTGCCCCAGGTACAGCGGCGCCACATCGACGATCGGGATGATCCCCACTTTGACCTGGGTGGTCTTCTCCCCACCCGCGGAGGAAGAACCACCGGTCTCGGAAGAGGATCCGCATCCAGCCGCGGCTGCGACCGTCA
>NZ_KQ949207.1 GCF_001514305.1 Streptomyces dysideae | reverse complement strand
TCCGTGGCACGGGGCGGCTGGGTCAGAGGGTTGAACGCAGGGCGGGTGCTCAGATTTGCGGTGGTCGGTGGTGTGGGCACGCTGGTGAACACGGCGGCTCTGTATGTGCTTCACCGGCTGCTGGGTGTTCCGCTGGTTGTCGCCTCGGTGCTGGCCGTCGAACTTGCCGTGGTCCACAACTACATGGTCAACAACCGGTGGACCTTCGGTATGCGTGCCCCGTCGGTGCGGCGGTTCGGGAAGTTCAACGTGTCGATGCTCGCCGGCCTTGCGGTCAATGTGCTGGTGCTGTGGGCACTGGTGCACGGCGGAGTCCATCTCGTGGTGGCGAACGTGGTCGCCATCGGCGCCGCCTTGGCGGTCAACTACGTCTCCAGCACGCTCTGGGTGTGGGGCAGGAACCGGGGGAGCAGCTGATGATGACGCTCCTGTTGTATGCCGGGCTCGTTGTGGTCTCCGTCCTGCTCACTGCGCAGTCGGCTCATGTGCTCTACCTGATGCTCTACACGTGGGACCAGCCGGATGCGGAGGCGAGGGCCAGGGCGCCGGACACCTTCCTGCCGCCGGAGTTGTCCTTCAGCGTGCTGCTGCCGGCGCGGCATGAAGAGGATGTCATCCAGACCACCATCGACCGGGTGGTGCGCTCCGACTATCCGCCGGACCTGTTGGAGGTCTTCGTGATCTGCTCGGCGGATGACACGGGCACGATCGGCAAGGCTGAGGAGAAGATCGCCGAGCTCGCCCGGGAGGGTCTGCACAATGTCGAGGTCGTCGTCTTCGACGACAAGCCCGTCAACAAGCCGCACGGGCTCAACGCGGCGCTGCCGCATACGAGTTGCGACGTGGTGACGATTTTCGACGCCGAGGACGACATCCATCCCGCGATCTTCCATCTGGTGAACACGGTGATGGTCC
>NZ_KQ949206.1 GCF_001514305.1 Streptomyces dysideae | reverse complement strand
CGGACAGCATCGACGATGCCGACCGGTTGCGGCACGGCGCGATGGACCGGGCCTTCGGCGGGGTCCGCGCCCCGTCCACCCTGGGCACCTTCCTGCGTTCCTTCAGCCATGGCCACAACCGCCAACTGCACCGCGTGCATCGCGGCTTCCTGGTATCCCTGGCCCGGCGCACGCCGTTGCTGCCCGGTGCCGAGCAGGTGATGTTCATCGACATCGACCCCACCCACCGACGGGTGTACGGCCACGCCAAGCAGGGCGCCGAGGTCGGCCGCCTCAAGGGCCAGCGCACCCTGCACCCGATCCTGGCCACCTTCTCCACCCCGATCGCCCGGCCCGTCATCGGCGCGGTCCGCCTGCGCCGCGGCAAGGCCGCCGACGTCCGCGGCGCGGAAAGCTTCGTGGCCGAGGCCCTCGCGATCGCGAAAGAGACCGGCGGGTCCGGGATTCGCCTGGTGCGCGCGGACAGCAAGTTCTACACCGCCGACGTGGTCGCGGCCTGCCGCCGCTCCGGCGCACGCTTCTCGCTGACCACCGGCATGAACCCTTCCATCGCCGCGGCGATCAGCCGCATCGAGGAGGACGCGTGGGTTCCGATCCGCTACCCGGACGCCTTCGTCGACCCCGACACCGGCGAGATGGTCTCCGACGCCGAGGTCGCCGAGATCGAATACACCGCCTTCACCGGCCGGAAGAAGTCCGAGCAGGTCACCGCCCGGCTGATCGTGCGCCGGGTGCGGCGGCTGAACGACGACGTGGCCCAGGGGCAGGGCGAGTTGTTCACCGCCTGGCGCTACCACCCGGTCTTCACCGACAGCTCCTCCGCCATGCTCGACGCCGAACTCGACCACCGCCGGCATGCTGTGGTGGAGCAGGCGATCGCGGACGGAAAATCGGGCCCGCTGGCCCATATGCCCTCGGGG
>NZ_KQ949205.1 GCF_001514305.1 Streptomyces dysideae | reverse complement strand
CTCAGCGTGCGCCCGGGCACACACCGCGGGCAAGCGGAGACCGGGACGAATCCGGCCGGAATTCCGGTGCATACGGGGTAATTCATAACCGGACGACGGACGAGAAGGGCGTCGAAATAAAAAGGGTCCAGGTAGTTCTGTGTAATTCCCGCAGGGCCTCTTGACGCCGCACTTCCCGGCTGGATACTTGCGGATATCAGGTTTCCCCTGACGCATTGATCGGCATATCGAACAACGCATGGGTAATGCTCGCGACATTTCCCGTGCATTGCCCGACCGGTCACACCGCCGACCCCACGCCCGGCGGCCCACCCCCCACAGGAGGACCCCTCGTATGAGTCCACGACGTGCCCCCGAGCCCATGGAACGCAGGGCCATATCCCGGCGCGGCAAGCTGGTCGTGGCCGCGCTTGCGGCCGCCCTGCTGACCGGGCCCGGCGTCGCGCAGGCCACCCCGCAGGCCGCACCCGCCGCCCGGGAACAGGTGGCGGCGGCCAGCATCACCTGGACCCTGGAACGGGCGAGCAACCCCACCCAGGACCAGCAGACGGCCTACAACCTCATCACGTCGGCCATGAACGCCGCGGTGGCCCGGTACAACAACCTCAGCGACCTGGGCAAGAGCATCACCGTCCGCTACGACCCGGGCGTACCCACCGCCGACGGCAACATCAACGGAACGATCCGCTTCGGCAACCGCAGCTATATGACCGAGCGGACCGCTCTGCACGAGATCGCCCACACCATCGGCGTGGGCACCAGCTCGGGCTGGTCCTCCCTCGGCGGCGGAACCTGGCGCGGCGCGCAGGCCACGGCACTCGTCAAGCAGTTCAACGGTTCGGGCGCCACGATCTCCACCGGCGGCGGCCATTTCTGGCCGTACGGCCTGAACTACGAAAACGAATTCTCGAACACGGCGGCCGATCGGCACGTCCGAATTGTCGCCGCGATGGTCAGCGACGGCCTATAACCCCGCAA
>NZ_KQ949204.1 GCF_001514305.1 Streptomyces dysideae | reverse complement strand
GCGAACTTGGCGACCGCGTCGACGTTGTCCTTGGTGATGAAGGCAGGTCCGGTGAGGACCGGGGCGGTGCCGCCGCCGCTGAAGTTGCCGTTGGTCCTGTACAGCCACAGGGAGTCGACGGCGAGGTAGCCCTGGAGGTAGGGCTGCTGGTCGACGGCGAACTCGACCTTGCCGTCCTGGACGGCGGTGACCAGTTCCTTGTTGAGGTCGAAGGTGGCGACCTTGGCCTTGGCGCCGGTGTCGGAGACCGACTGGACGGCGGTCAGGGCGAAGGGGGCGCCGAGGGTGACGACCTGGTCGATGGAGGAGTCCTGCTGGAGCTTGGCGGTCATCGTCGACTTCACGGACGGCATGTCGGTGCCGTTGACGTAGAGGATGTCCGTCTTGCCCTTGAAGCCCTTCTTCAGGCCGGCGCAGCGGGCCTCCAGTGCGACGTGGCCCTGTTCCTGGATGACGCACAGGGCGTGCTGGGCGCCGTTTTCGTTGAGCTGTTCGCCGAAGGCCTGGCCGGCGATGTTCTCGTCCTGCCCGAAGTACTCGAGCATGCCGAGGTCCTTCCAGTTGTCCAGGCCGGCGTTGAAGCCGACGACCGGGATGCCGGCCGCTGTGGCCTTGGTCACCACGGCCTTCATGGCGCTGGGCTTGGCGGCGGTGAGCGCGATGCCGTCGACCTTCTGGTCGATGGCGTTCTGGACCAGGCTGGCCTGGTTGCCGGCGCTGGGGTCGCTGGAGTAGACGAGCTTGATGTTGTCCTTGGCGGCGGCGGCTTCGGCGCCCTTGCGGATCAGGTCCCAGAAGGTGTCGCCGGGGGCCGCGTGGGTGATCATGGCCACGGTCATCCGGGGCGTGGTGGCCTTGCCCGCGGTGGCTTCCGCGGCGCCTTCCTCGGACTTCTTCCCGCCGGAGCTGCTGGAGCAGCCGGCGGCGAACAGGGCGCCGGCGATGACGGCGGCGGCCAGGCCCGTGGCTCGGTGGTGTCTGTGCATGTCCCTTGCACCTCGCTGTGCT
>NZ_KQ949203.1 GCF_001514305.1 Streptomyces dysideae | reverse complement strand
GGCAAAGGGGACGCGATAGCCGCGGGGGACCCGGCAGCACCGGCCGGCACCGCCTCCGTGGTGCCGGCCGGCCGCGTGCGGTCGGGACGAGCTCCGTCGAGCGGACATCCATCCGGATGACGGACGCCGGCCAGCTACTCTGGCGGGTGACACAGCCCGATCCCAGCCGAGGAGCCATGTGCCACGCCAGGGAACAGGACCGGACTTCATCGAGGCGCTGGCCCGGGGCCTGGAGGTCATCGCCGCGTTCCGGCCCGGGCGACCGGCGATGTCGCTGTCCCAGGTCGCCGGCGCGACCGGACTCGCCAGGCCGACCGCCCGCAGGATCCTGCTCACCCTTGAGGAGCTCGGCTACGTCCGGTCGTGCGAGGCGGGGTTCGCACTGACCCCGAGAGTGCTGGAACTCGGCGTCGCGTATGTGCGCTCCATGGGCCTGTGGGACATCGCCCGGCCCCACATGGAGCGGCTCGTGGAGCGGACCGGCGAATCGTGCTCCGTGGCCCAGCTGGACGGATCCGACATCGTCTACGTCGCGCGCGTGGCCGTCCCGAAGCTCGTGACCCTGTCGGTGCAGATCGGAACGCGCTTCCCGGCACTGCCGACCTCCCTGGGCAAGGTGCTGCTCGCGGCGCTGCCGGCCGATGAGCTGGAACGCGTCCTCGCCGAGCCGTCGCGCTCAGGGCTGTCGCCGTCCTGGCAGCCCGACCGGGAGGAGCGCGACGCGGCCCTGCGTGAGGTGCGGGCCCGCGGCTGGGCGCTCACCGACGAACAACTCGCGCACGGCATCCGGTCGGTCGCCGCCCCGCTGCGGGACGGCTCCGGCCGGGTCATCGCGGCGCTCAACGTCAACTGCCATGCCGCCGAGACGTCGGTCGAGCGGCTCGTCGAGGCGCATCTGCCGCTGCTGCTGCAGACCGCCGGAGACATCAGCGCGGATTTCGCCCGCGTCGCGGCGGTACCGCACATCTGAGGGCACGGCGGCCGATGCCAGGACGGGCGGGGTCCAGCCGGGGCACCGTGACCCGCCTCAGC
>NZ_KQ949202.1 GCF_001514305.1 Streptomyces dysideae | reverse complement strand
CTTGACTTCTCCCCCTCCTGAAGGAAGGGGGATTCTCACGGCTCGCGCCGTGGGGTTTTCTGCTTCGTCGCCGACCGCCCGCCCGGAGTACTCCGTTGAGGTCTTACACCAGCTCCACAGACAGACAGGGCCAGCCCGGCCCCCAGAAGGTTCTTCGCCGCATTCACGTCCCGGTCGTGGGTCGTGCCGCAGTCGCACGTCCAGGTACGGACGCTGAGCGGCATCTTGTCCTGCAAGGTGCCGCAGGTGGAGCACAGTTTGGAGGAGGGGAACCACCGGTCGACGGCGATCACCTCACGCCCGTACCAGGCGGCCTTGTACTCCAGCATGCTCCGGAACTCCGACCAGGCCGCGTCGCTGATGGCTCGGGCCAGGCTCCGGTTCCTGACCATGTTGCGCACGGTCAGGTCCTCGATCACGATCGTTTGGTTTTCACGAACGAGTCGAGTGGTCAGCTTGTGCAGCCCGTCACGCCTGCGGTCGGCGATCCGGGCGTGGATCCTGGCGACCTCGCGCCGGGCCTTGGCCCGGTTGGCGCCGTCGCCCTTGGCCTTGCGCGCGAGGCGGCGCTGAGCGAGCGCGAGCCCAGCGCGGTCCTTGCGCTCGTGCCTGGGGTTGGCGGCCTTCTCTCCGGTGGAGAGAGTCAGCAGGTGGTCCAGGCCGACATCCACCCCGACCGCGCCGTCGGTGGCCGGGAGCGGTTTGACCGTCGGGTCGTCGCACAGCAGGGAGACGAACCAGCGCCCCGCGCTGTCCTGCGACACGGTCACCGTGGACGGCAGCGCCCCCTCCGGGAGCGGGCGCGACCACACGATGTCCAGCGGCTCGCTCATCTTCGCCAGGGTCAGGCGGCCGTCACGGAAGCGGAAACCGCTGGTGGTGTACTCGGCGGACTTCCGCGACTTCTTCCGCGACTTGAAGCGCGGGTACTTCGCCCGCTTGCCGAAGAAGTTGGTGAACGCGGTCTGCAAGTGCCGCAGCGTCTGCTGCAACGGCACCGACGACACGTCGTTGAGGAACGCCAGTTCCCCGG
>NZ_KQ949201.1 GCF_001514305.1 Streptomyces dysideae | reverse complement strand
CGTGTTGTCCCGCTTTCGGGTTGAGTTCTACGAGAGCCTGTACGCCCGCGCGGACGTGCTCTTCGAGCTGACCGACGCGGTGCTGTGCACCGATGGCCCGGTCAAGACGCTGGTCGAGCTTTCCCTCGCGCATGAGATGCGGCGCGGACACGGTGCCCTGTACGCGGCTCTGGACAAGGGCTGGTGCGAACCGGCCCGTATGCGCCGGGCGCTGGCCGATCTCCCGCTGCCCCGCATCGCCGACGGCCGCATCGCGTTGGCGGTGGACGTCTCCAACTGGCTGCGTCCCGACGCGAACACCAGCCCTGACCGGCTCTTCTGCCACGTCCACGGCCGCCGCGCCGACCGCAGCTGCGACCAGCTGATCCCAGGCTGGCCCTACTCCTTCGTCGCGGCCCTCGAATCGGGCCGCACCTCCTGGTGCGCCCTGCTGGACGCCGTCCGCCTGGGGCCGACCGACGACGCCACCACGGTCACCGCCGCCCAGCTGCGCGAAGTCGTCACCCGCATCATCGCCGCAGGCCACTGGAGCAACGGCGACCCCGACATGCTGATCGTGATGGACGCCGGCTACGACAGCGCCTACCTCTCCCATGCTCTGGCCGACCTGCCCGTAGTCCTGGCCGGGCGCCTGCGCTCGGATCGCGTCATGCTCCGCGACGCGGGCCCGGCCCGCTCCGGCCCCCGGGGCGGGCGGCCGCGCAAGCACGGCGGCGTGCTGACCTTCGCCAAGCCGGAGTCCTGGCACGCACCCGAGGTCACCACGATGACGGACACCACCCGCTACGGGAAGGCGGAGGCGATGGCCTGGGACCGCATGCACCCCCGCCTGACCCACCGCGGACCCTGGCTGGAGCACGCCGCGGAAGAACTCCCGCTGCTGCACGGCACGTTGATCCGTCTCACCGTGGAACGACTGCCCGGCGAGGCCGCCCCCAAGCCGGTGTGGCTGTGGTGCTCGGCCACCGGCGCCGCCCCGGCCACCGTGGACCTGTGGTGGCGGACGTTCCTGCGCAGGTTCGACATCGAGCACACCTTCAGAATGATCAAGCAGACGCTCGGCTGGACCGCGCC
>NZ_KQ949200.1 GCF_001514305.1 Streptomyces dysideae | reverse complement strand
TGGCTCCAGCACGTCGCGCACGCCACGGTGCATGCCGACCACCAGGCCGAGTCCGACACCGACGGCGACGGCGAGGAGATAGCCGGTGAGCAGGCGGACCAGGCTGGGTACGACGTCCGAGAGCAGTCGTTCGCCCGTCCATACCTCCCCGAACTTGCCCAGGATGGTGGACAGCGGGGGAACGTAGAAGTCGGTGCTGCCCGCGGTGGCGAACCACCACATGGCGAACAGGACCGCGGGCAGGCCCAGGACCAGCCCGGTCCGCCGGGCGAGTGTGAGGACGGTCATCGCTGTCCCTCCCTGCGCATCGATTGGTGCCAGTGCAGTGCCCGCCGCTCGACCGCCCGGGCCACCAGGTTGACCGCGACCCCGAGGAGTCCGGTGACCAGGACCAGGGCGTAGACCCGCGGCACGGCGCCGGACGTCTGCGCGACCGCGAGCTGGTTGCCCAGGCCGGGCGAACCGATGACGAGTTCCGCGGTGATGGCGAGGACGAGCGCCACGGTCGCGGCCAGCCGCACACCCGTCATCACATACGGCAGCGCGGTGGGCCACATGACGTACCGCACCCGCCCCCAACCGCCCATCCGGTAGCTGCGGGCGGTGTCCTCCGCGACCGGGTCGACGTCCTGCATGCCCGCCAGCACCTGGACGAGCACCTGCCAGAAGGAGGCGTACACCACCAGCAGCAGCTTCGACTCCAGGTCGGTGCCGTAGAGCAGCACCGCCACCGGGATGAGCGCCACCGACGGGATGGGGCGTAGGAACTCGATGGTGGAGGCGGTCACCGCCCGCAGCACCGGCACCGATCCGATCACCACGCCGGTCACCACCCCGGCCACCACGGCGATGGCCAGGCCCAGGCCCCAACCGGTGAGGGTGTCACCGAGCGCGGTCCAGAACGCGTCTTCGCCGAGCAGCTGCCACAGGGCCCGGCCCATCTCCGACGCGGGCGGAAGGTAGTCGGCGGAGACCACACCGGTGTGCGGCAGCACCTCGAGCAACACCACCAGCCCGGCCAGGCCGGCCAGTCCGCGCAACGGGGTGCGCGCTCTGTCCAGAGTGCGCCGCACGCGGCCACCGCCCCGACCGCCGGGGCCCGTACCGGCCCCGGCGGTACCGACGGTCTTCGTCAGCACAGGAGTGCTCCCGGACCCGGTCACGAGAACAGGGCGTCCAGGTCGGGCTTCTTGCCGCCGAAGATA
>NZ_KQ949199.1 GCF_001514305.1 Streptomyces dysideae | reverse complement strand
CGGCTCCAGCACGTCGCGCGCGACGCGGCTCATCCCCACCACCAGCCCCAGCCCGACGCCGATGGCGACGGCGAGGAGATAGCCCGCGGCCAGCCGGAGCAGGCTGGGTACGACGTCCGACAGCAGCCGTTCCCCCGTCCACACCTCCCCGAACTTCTGCAGGATGGTGGCCAGCGGCGGGATGTAGAAGTCGGTGCTGCCCGCGGTGGTGAACCACCACACGGCGAACAGGACCGCGGGCAGGCCCAGGACCAGCAAGGCCCGCCGGGCCATGTCGAGGACTGTTGTCCGGATCATCCGGCTACCCCTCCCTGCGGATGGACTGATGCCAGTGCAGCGCCCGCCGCTCGACGGCCCGCGCCACCAGGTTGATCGCGACTCCCAGCACCCCGGTGACCAGGACCAGGGCGTAGACCCGCGGCACGGCGCCGGACGTCTGCGCCACGGCGATCTGATTGCCCAGGCCGGGCGAACCGATGACGAGTTCCGCGGTGATGGCGAGGACGAGCGCCACGGTCGCGGCCAGCCGCACACCCGTCATCACATACGGCAGCGCGGTGGGCCACATGACGTACCGCACCCGCCCCCAACCGCCCATCCGGTAGCTGCGGGCGGTGTCCTCGGCCACCGGGTCGACGTCCTGCATGCCCGCCAGCACCTGGACGAGCACCTGCCAGAAGGAGGCGTACACCACCAGCAGCAGCTTCGACTCCAGGTCGGTGCCGTAGAGCAGCACCGCCACCGGGATCAGCGCCACCGACGGTATCGGCCTCAGGAACTCGACGGTGGAGGCGGTCACCGCCCGCAGCACCGGCACGGAGCCGATCACTATTCCGGCCACCACGCCCGTCACGACGGCGATGGCGAGCCCCAGGCCCCAGCCGGTCAGCGTGTCACCCAACGCGGTCCAGAACGCGTCCTCGGCGAGCAGCTGCCACAGGGCCCGGCCCATCTCCGACGCGGGCGGAAGGTAGTCGGCGGAGACCAGCCCGCTGTGCGGCAGGACTTGAAGCAGCACCGCCAGGCCGGCCAGGCCTGCCAGGCCGCGCAGCGGGGTGACGGCTCCCTCCAGCGCGCGCCGGGCGCGGCCACCGCCCCGACCGCCGGGGCCCGTACCGGCCCCGGCGGTACCGACGGTCTTCGTCAGCACAGGAGTGCTCCCGGACCCGGTCACGAGAACAGGGCGTCCAGGTCGGGCTTCTTGCCGCCGAAGATG
>NZ_KQ949198.1 GCF_001514305.1 Streptomyces dysideae | reverse complement strand
AGCTAGTTTGTGAGCGTGACCGCGAGCCATGTGAAGCGGGCGTTCAAGTACCGCTTCTATCCGAACGATGCGCAGGCAGCTGAGCTGTCGCGCACGTTCGGATGTGTTCGCAAGGTCTACAACCTGGCGCTCGCCGCCCGCACCGAAGCGTGGACGCGGCAAGAGCGGGTGAACTACAACCAGACCTCGGCCATGCTGACCGCGTGGAAGAAGACCGAGGAACTGGCGTTCCTCAACGAGGTCTCCTCGGTCCCGCTCCAGCAGACGCTGCGGCACCTGCAGGCGGCGTTCACCAACTTCTTCGGCAAGCGGGCCAGGTATCCGCACTTCAAGTCGCGGAAGAAGTCCCGCAACTCGGCCGAGTACGCCACCTCCGGGTTCCGCTTCCGTGAAGGCAGGCTGACCCTGGCGAAGATGGCGGAGCCGCTGGACATCGTGTGGTCCCGGCCGCTCCCCGAGGGGGTCAAGCCGTCCACCGTGACGGTGTCGCAGGACGCGGCCGGACGCTGGTTCGTCTCCATGCTGTGCGACGACCCCACCGTGAAGCCGCTCCCCGCCACCGATGCGGCGGTCGGTATCGACGTCGGTCTGGACCATCTCCTGACCCTCTCGAGTGGCGAGAAGATTGCCAACCCGAGGCACGAACGCCGCGACCGTGCCCGGCTCGCCAAGGCCCAGCGCGTTGTGGCCAAGAAGGCAAAGGGTGACGGGGCGAACCGGGCCAAGGCCCGGCGGAAGGTCGCCAAGGTCTACGCCCGCATCACCGACCGCAGGCGTGACTACCTGCAAAAACTCACCACTCGGCTCGTGCGCGAAAACCAAACGCTCGTGATCGAGGACCTGACCGTGCGCAACATGGTCAAGAACCGGAAACTCGCCCGTGCCATCAGTGATGCGGCATGGACTGAGTTCCGGAGCATGCTGGAGTACAAAGCGGCCTGGTACGGGCGGGAAGTGATCGCCGTCGACCGGTGGTTCCCCTCGTCCAAGCTGTGCCACTCCTGCGGCACTCTCCAGGAGAAGATGCCGCTCAACGTCCGTACCTGGACGTGTGCTTGCGGAACGACTCACGACCGGGACGTAAACGCGGCGAAGAACCTTCTGGCTGCCGGACGGGCAGTTTCGGCCTGCGGAGCCGGTGTAAGACCTCAACGGAGTTCTCCGGGCGGGCAGTCGGCGATGAAACAGGAAGTCTCACGGCGCGAGCCGTAAGAATCTCCCCTTTTC
>NZ_KQ949197.1 GCF_001514305.1 Streptomyces dysideae | reverse complement strand
AGCCGGACGGCCGGCGGCAGTGGCGGCATGGGCGGGAAGACGGTGGTCGTCCGCGACAGTGGCGGTTCCTACGGTGCGGCTCTGCAGAAGGCGATCTACACGCCGTTCACGCAGGAGACCGGCATCCAGGTGAAGGTGCTGAACCTGGACGACGCTCCGCTGCTGGCGCAGATCAAGCAGGGCCGCCCGCAGTGCGACCTCATCAACAACTCGATGATGTCGCATACCAAGTACGTCGAGCAGGACGCGCTGGAGGCGCTGGACCTGGACCGGGTCAAGAGCGTGAAGAGCGCGAAGATCCCGCAGGAGCAGGTCACCGAGTATGCGGTCGGCCACGCTTTCTACGGTCAGTGCATCGCGTACCGCACGGATGCCTTCGGGGGCAAGAAGCCGGAGTCGTGGGCGGACTTCTGGGACACCAAGGCGTTCCAGGGTGCCCGCGCGATGGTCCATCCGGACGGTGACCTGCCGGAGCTGGAGTTCGCGCTGCTGGCCGACGGTGTCCCGATGGACAAGCTGTATCCGCTGGATATGGACCGTGCCTTCAAGGTGCTGACCCGGCTGCTGGGTGACGTCAAGAAGTTCTGGGACAGCGGCCCGCTGCCCGGTGTGCTGCTGAGCCGCCAGGAGGTGACGATGTCCACTGCCTGGGATGGCCGGCTCGCCGATCTGCAGAAGCAGGGCGTTCCGGTGGAGCGGCAGCTCAACGGCATGCGCCGCCAGTTCTCGGGCTACGCGATCGCCAAGGGCGCGGCCAACATGGACGCCGCCTACCAGCTGATGGACTTCTCGCTGCGTGCCGAGAGCCAGGCCGGCCTGGTCAAGTTCTTCCCGTCGAACCCGTCCTCCCCGCTGGCCTACGAGAAGCTCACCGAGGACGAGCGCAACGCGTCCGCGGGTGCGCCCAAGTACTACGACAAGGGTTTCGACGCGGATGTCGACTGGTGGCTGAAGAACGAATCGGCCGTCACCAAGCGCTGGCTGGAGTGGGCTCGTGGCTGAATTCGGTGTCGCCGCACCGTCTGTCAAGGTGGCCGGCGACAAGCCGGCCACCGCGACCGGCAAGTCGCTGTCGGTGGTGGCTCTGCGCAAGACCTACGGCGACATCGTCGCCGTCGACGAGGCGTCCATGGAGATCGCCGCGGGGGAGTTCGTTACTTTCCTCGGCTCCTCGGGGTCGGGCAAGACGACGACGCTGATGATGATCGCCGGTTTCTGCGAACCCGACTGCGGC
>NZ_KQ949196.1 GCF_001514305.1 Streptomyces dysideae | reverse complement strand
CCACGCCGTGCAGGGCACGGACGTTGCCGTACGCCTTGCCGGTGGCCTTCAACTCGACGACCGGCTTGCCGTCTTGAGGTGCGGAGTCCTTCGGAGAGGTCTCGTCGGGCATGGTTTCGTTGATGGTTGTCATCGGGTCGGTCACCTCCGGGTCGCCGTGCGCTGGACCCACAGATTGATCAGGACGGCGCCGAGCAGCATCACGCCGAGGAACGCCTTGAACCAGTCGGGGTTCCAGCCGGCGTAGACGATGCCCTGCTGCACCATGCCGAACATGAACGCGCCGAAGACCGGGCCGATCGCGGAACCGGAGCCGCCGGTCAGCAGGCAGCCGCCGATGACGGCCGCGGCGATGTAGATCAGCTCCTGGCCGACGCCCTCACCGGACTGCACGGTGTTGAAGGAGAACAGCTGGTGCATGCCGACGAACCAGGCGCCGAAGCCGACCAGCATGAACAGCGAGATCTTCGTGAAGGTCACCGGCACACCGACGGCCCGCGCGGACTGCTTGTTGCCGCCGACCGCGAAGATCCAGTTGCCGTACTTGGTACGCAGCAGCACCCACGTGGCGATGGCCGCGAACACCAGCCACCACACGATGGTGATCTTGACGTTCACGCCGCCGACCTCGAACGAGGAGGCGAAGATGGACTTGGCCTGGTCGAAGCCGTCCATGTCGCTGATGTCGTCGGTGGCCACGTTGCCGGTGACCAGCTTGGTCACCGCGAGGTTGACGCCCTGCAGGATCAGGAACGTGCCGAGAGTGACCAGGAAGCTCGGCAGGCCGGTCTTCATCAGCAGCCAGCCGTTGAAGAGCCCGACCGCCAGCGACACCAGCAGCGCCACGAGCACGCCGACCCAGACGTTCATGCTCAGCTGGAAGGCGAGCATGCTCGCGGTCAGCGCCGAGGCGATCACGGCGACACCGGCCGACAGGTCGAACTCGCCGCCGATCATCAGCAGCGCCACCGGGATCGCCACGATCCCGATCGTCGACGACTGGTAGAGGATGTTCGCCATCGAGCTGCCGTCACGCACCGGCGGCGCGGCGACGAGGAAGAACACCCATACCGCGATGGCGCCGAGGAACACGCCGACCTCGGGACGGGCGAGCAGCTGAAGCGCCAGGGGGCGCTGCCTGGTCCGCCCGTCTCTCTCCTTGCCGGGGCCGGGGGCCGGCGGTGCGCTCACCGCCGGCTCAGCCTGCTGCGTCCCGCTCATCACCGAGTGCCCTTCTC
>NZ_KQ949195.1 GCF_001514305.1 Streptomyces dysideae | reverse complement strand
ACTGATACGCCTGCTGGAGTCACTACGTTCGTCCGACGGAATCGAGCTCGTCCGCAGCGTCGCCGAGCGGATGCTGCAGGAGCTGATCGAGGCCGAGACCGCGGCGAAGATCGGCGCCGAGTGGAACGAGCACACCGACACCCGTACCAACTACCGCAACGGGCACCGGGACAAGACGTTGACCACGCAGGCCGGCGACCTCGACCTGGCCATTCCCAAACTGCGGGCCGGCAGCTTCTTCCCCAGCCTGCTGGAGCGGCGCCGCCGCATCGACCAGGCCCTGTACGCGGTCATCATGGAGGCATACGTGCAAGGGGTGTCCACCCGGTCGGTCGACGACCTGGTCGTGGCCCTGGGGGCGGACACCGGTATCTCCAAGAGCGAGGTCTCGCGGATCTGCGCCGCCCTGGACGAGCAGCTGACAGCCTTCCGCACGAGGCCGCTGGACCACACTCGCTTCCCCTACATCTACCTCGACGCCACCTACTGCAAGGCCCGGGTCAACCACCAGATCGCCTCCCGGGCGGTGGTGATCGCCACCGGCATCACCGAGGACGGTGGTCGGGAGGTCCTCGGCGTGATGGTCGGCGACAGCGAGACTGAGGCGTTTTGGACCGAGTTCCTGCGTCACCTGCGCGAACGCGGCCTGAGCGGGGTCCGCCTGGTCCTCGCCGACCACCACACCGGCCTGGTCAACGCGATCCGCAAGGTCATGATCGGCGCCGCCTACCAAAGATGTCGTGTCCACTTCCTGCGCAACGTCTTTGGCGTGATCCCGAAGGACGCCGGTGAGATGGTCGCCGCGACCATCCGCACCATCTTCGCCCAGCCCGGCCAGAGCGCGGTCCGGGCCCAGGTCGACACCGTCGCCGACATGCTCGGAGGCCAGTTCCCCAAGGTGAAGCGGATGCTGCTGGAAGCCAAGGACGACCTGACCGCCTTCGCCGCCTTCCCGGAACGACATTGGAAGAAGATCCAATCAACGAATCCACTGGAGCGGATCAACCGCGAGATCAAGCGCCGGACCGACGTCGTCCAGGTCTTCCCCAACGACGACGCACTCCTGCGGCTGGTCACCGCCGTGCTGTTCGAAATGCACGACGAGTGGATCGCCTTCCCCCGCCGCTACCTGCCCGAAGGCAGCATGGACGAGATCTACCCCGACAAGCGCCCCGACAGCGCCCCCGCGCTCCCCAACACCACCAACACGACGGCCGATTGATCGGCTACACCATCACGCGGGACGCCAT
>NZ_KQ949194.1 GCF_001514305.1 Streptomyces dysideae | reverse complement strand
CTAGTAGACTGTCGCGGCTTAATTTCGCTGTGTGGTTGGGTAGAGGTGGCGTAGTTTCACGCGTGCGTCGTCGGTGGTGAAGTGCCAGTCGACTTGGCGCTGGTTGCTGTTGGTGTGCTGCTGCCAGGCGGCGAGTTCGGTGTTGAGCACGGTGAGGTCGTCGATGCGGCGGTCCAGGCACTGGCGGGTGAGGGCGGAGAGCTCGATCTCGGCGATGTTGAGCCAGGACCCGTGTTTGGGGGTGTGGTGGATCTCCAGGCGCTGGGCCAGCGCGAAGGCCTTTGCCGGGTCGAACGCCTCGTAGAGCGAGGCGGTGGTGTGGGTGTTGAGGTTGTCCATCACCAGCACGACCGTGGCGGCGTCGGGATAGTCCACGGTCAGCAGGTGCTCGACCTGGTGCGCCCAGTCGACCCTGGTCCGGCGGGGCCGGGCGTCCACGCGCCGCCATCCGCGCAGCGGCTCGACCCAGCAGAAGATCGAGCAGGTCCCCGAGCGGACGTACTCGTTGTCCTCGCGCCGGTCACGGCCCGGCCGCGTGGGAAGCGGATCGCGGACGTGGCCGAGCAGCTGGTACGGCTTCTCGTCCATGCACACCACCGGGCGCGCCGGGTCGAAGGGCCGGTGGTAGACCGCCAGGACGTCCTCCATCGCCGCGGCGAAGGCCGCGTTCGCGGCCGGCGGGATGGTCCAGCACTTCTTCACGTGAGGACGCAGTTCCGTTTTTTTAAGACCCGCCCGATCGTGGAGTGGTCCAGATCCGGGATGTCCTCGACCAGCGCGACGTGCTTCTCCAGCAGGCGCAGCGACCACCGGGCATGTCCCTGGGGCGGCGTCGAGCAGGCCAGCGCAATCAGCCTTGCCTCGACCTCGCCGGTCACCGAGGAGGGCACCGGCGGCAGTGCGCGTTCCTTCCGGCCGACCGTGGCCCACACATCGCCGCCGGTCTCCGCGTACCGCTTCGAGATCAGGCGGACCGAATCGCACGAGACCCCGACCCGCTCCGCGATCACCGCCCGCGGAGCGACCTCGCCGACCGAGGTGTCCAACGCGAGCAGCACCCGCGCCCGCCTGATCATCGACGCGCTGCGGACCCCCGTCGTCGTCACACGCTCCAGCGCCCGACGGTCTTCGGCACTCAACGCAACCGGATACTTCTTCTGCGAGGACACGGCACCCCTGCCCGGCCGAACGGAAGCATCAAGCGAAGCCTGCCCGACCCCAACTCCACTAACCAGAACGACACTTAGTCGCGACAGTCTACTA
>NZ_KQ949193.1 GCF_001514305.1 Streptomyces dysideae | reverse complement strand
ACACCGCCGGCTGAGGAGTCGTAGACGCATGTCAGTCCTGAACACGTCCCTGCACGAGCTCGACCCGGAGGTCGCCGCCGCGGTCGACGCCGAGCTCGACCGCCAGCAGTCCACCCTCGAGATGATCGCCTCCGAGAACTTCGCACCCGTCGCGGTCATGGAGGCCCAGGGCTCCGTCCTCACCAACAAGTACGCCGAGGGCTACCCCGGCCGCCGCTACTACGGCGGCTGCGAACACGTCGACGTCGCCGAACAGATCGCCATCGACCGGGTCAAGGAACTCTTCGACGCCGAATACGCCAACGTCCAGCCCCACTCCGGCGCCTCCGCCAACCAGGCCGCCCTGTTCGCCCTGGCCCAGCCCGGCGACACCATCCTCGGCCTGGACCTGGCCCACGGCGGCCACCTCACCCACGGCATGCGCCTGAACTTCTCCGGCAAGCAGTTCAACGTCATCGCCTACCACGTGGACGCCGCCACCGGCCTGGTCGACATGACCGAGCTGGAGCGCCTCGCCAAGGAACACCGCCCGAAGGTGATCATCGCCGGCTGGTCGGCATACCCGCGCCAGCTCGACTTCGCCGCCTTCCGCCGCATCGCCGACGAGGTCGAGGCCTACCTGTGGGTCGACATGGCGCACTTCGCCGGCCTGGTCGCAGCCGGCCTGCACCCCAACCCGGTCCCCTACGCCGACGTCGTCACCTCCACCACCCACAAGACCCTCGGCGGCCCGCGCGGCGGCATCATCCTGGCGAAGAAGGACTTCGCGAAGAAACTGAACTCCTCCGTCTTCCCGGGCTTCCAGGGCGGCCCCCTGGAGCACGTCATCGCGGCCAAGGCCGTCTCCTTCAAGGTCGCCGCCGGCGAGGACTTCAAGGAGCGCCAGCGCCGCACCATCGAGGGCGCGAAGATCCTCGCCGAGCGCCTGACGGCCGACGACACCCGCGCGGCCGGCGTCAACGTGCTCTCCGGCGGCACGGACGTCCACCTGCTCCTGGTCGACCTGCGCGCATCCGACCTGGACGGACAGCAGGCCGAGGACCGCCTCCACGAGGTCGGCATCACCGTCAACCGCAACGCCGTCCCCAACGACCCGCGCCCCCCGATGGTCACCTCGGGCCTGCGGATCGGCACCCCGGCCCTGGCCACCCGCGGCTTCACCGCCGAGGACTTCGCCGAGGTCGCCGACGTCATCGCGGAGACGCTCAAGGCGCCCGCTCCCTTCGGCGAGGCCGACGCGGAGGCACTCAAGACCCGGGTCAAGGCCCTGGCGGACAAGCACCCCCTCTACCCCGG
>NZ_KQ949192.1 GCF_001514305.1 Streptomyces dysideae | reverse complement strand
GTCTACCAGCGCAACCCCGAACGGTTCGTCAACAAGCCACCCACCCCGCCGATCGTCCCCACCAACGTGTGGATCAACCAGCCGGACGACCACGCCGCCGCCCAGTGATCACCTCGGACGCCGGCGACCCCGGCTCACTCGACAAACCCTGAAACCGACCGACTCACCAGGCTTGACACCTTCCGCGTCTCGTCGTCGACCAGGACGAGGCCGCCACCATCCGGGTTCTCCACGTGGCGGCGGGCTCGGCCTTGCACCGAGCCCGCCGCTCCAACTCCCCCGTTCCTGATCGCTCGCTGTGACGCTCACGGCGTACGTCGTTGCCCGCGAACGTCAGGAACACCGGGACCTGCGTCACGCCACCGGCTAGCGCTGCAGTGTCAGTACCCCCGGCCGGTACGGCAGGAGGCCGTAGTCCCCGCCGTCGGTGCTGGGGTCACGCCCCTGGTAGAGGAACTGCAGATTGCAAGGGTCAATGGCCTTGGTCTGGTCGGGGTTGGTGCGAACCAGATCGCCGTGGCTGATGTCCCTGGTCCAGGCCGTCGCGCCGCTGTTGGCACTGCCGGCGAAGGGGCTGGTCACGGTCTCGGCCTGCGGCTGCGGTGTCCACGTGCCGTCGAGGCTGGTGGCCGTGAACGAGCGGAAGTAGCGACCATACCCTGTGTAATTCTGGGCCTCGACGATCATGAGGTACTGGTTCTGGCCCTGGACCTTGTAGACCTCGACCGCCTCGAACAGGTTGAGCGGCGTGTCGCTCATGATCTTCGTGAACGAACCGAAGGTGCCCGGGAAGTTGCCGATGGGCATGCCGGCGCGGTAGATGCCGCCCTCATCGTCAGCGAAGAACATGTACATGTTCGTGTCGTCGCCGATGAGGGTCACGTCGAGGGGGCCCCCCTTCGGGAGGGTGCCCGTGAACAGCTCCTGCTGCGCGGACCAGCCGTTGGGGTCGGTGGGGTCGCTCGAGGTGCGGTAGCCGAAGCTGTATGGCCAAGCCCCGTTGTAGGCGAGCACCCAGAGGTTCTTCGGGGCGAAGTAGAACAGCGTCGGCGCGATGCCGTCGAAGGGAATCGTGTTCTGGGTGGCGGTGGCCATGTCGGACCAGTTCGTGAAGGGGCTGAAGGTCGTCAGTCCCCAGCGCCCGTCTTCACCGGCGGAGGTGTTGTGCGTCGTGGCATAGACGATGTGCTTGCCGTTGTGCTTCACGGTGGTGAAGTCCTTGAGCGAGGCCCACCCCGCCTTCGGCTGCGCCAGCGGCCCCGTCGATGTCCAGCGGTAGGTCGACGGAAGAGCACACGCGTTGCTCGCCCCGGACAGGCCGGTCCAC
>NZ_KQ949191.1 GCF_001514305.1 Streptomyces dysideae | reverse complement strand
CTAGTGCAGCGCGTCGCAGGTCCTGTTCCGGTTGGAGTCCTGCGTTGGGTCACGCGGTGTAGTCGGCGAGGTGGACGAGGGCGGCGGTGTCGAAGGCGTCGGTGGGCCGGCCGGTCGGGGCGCCGGTGTGCAGGAGGGCGGGGGTGTAGGCGTCGGTCGCCGCGTCATGGATGGCAAAGCCCCACTCGTCGTGGTCGCCGAGGTACTCGATCCGGCACAGCGGCACCCGCTCGTCCGGGCCGTCCTGCGCGATCAACGCGGTCAGGTAGCCGAAGGAGCCGCGCCAGCGGACTTCGACCTCGGCCAGGGCGGGCCAGTGCCCCAGCGTCGCGGCGTGGTGGTCGATGGTGTCATCGACCTCTTCCTTCAGGACGCGGGAGGGAACCGGCATGCCGGTAAGTGTGACGCGTGCCCGGGGGTGCCGCCCGGCGCGGCGTCCCGAGGCGGCCATGATGAGGTGACGCCCCGACAGCTCCCTTCCCCAGGAGGCCTGATGGCCCATCCCGGTGCCCCGCGGCTGACGGTCTCGCGCAAGCAGGACCGCAAGATCCGCCGGATCCTGTCCAGCCCGCTCGCAGCCCAGGCCCTGGCCCTGCGGGCCCGGATCGTGCAACTGGCCGCGCAGGGGATGCCCGGCGCGCGCATCGCCCGGCACCTGGGCTGCGCGGTGGCCACCGTGCGCCGCTGGCGGGAGCGCTTTCGCCGCCGGGGCGTCGCGGGCCTGTTCGACCGGCGCCGCTCCGGGCGCCGCGAGGTCCACGGCCCCAGCCGGCGCCTTGCGGTGGTGGCCGTGGCCACCTCGCTTCCGCCCGAGGGCTCCTCTGTGTGGAGTCGCACCCTGATCGCTGAGCACCTGGCCCAGCGGGGACTTGCGATCTCGCCCTCCACCGTCGGCCGGGTCCTGGCCGAGGCCAAGGTCCGCCCGCACAAGGTCCGCGGCTGGCTCAACCGTGCTGATGACCCAGTCTTCTGGACCCAGGCCGGTGCGGTGTGCCGGCTGTATCTGGCCCCGCCGCCCGGCACGCTGATGCTGAGCGTGGACGAGAAGACCGGGATCCAGGCCACCTCCCGCCGCCACCCCACGGTGCGGCCCCGTCCCGGCCGGGACGAGCGCCGCGAGTTCGAATACCGGCGCCATGGCACCGTCTCCATCGTCGCGGCCATGGACGTGGCCACCGGACAGGTCCTGGCCGAGCGCATCGGCCGCAACGACTCGGTGACGTTCATCGGATTCCTGCGCCGGATCGAGCAGTGCACCGACCCTGCCGTGCCCATCCACCTGATCATGGACAACGGCTCGTCGCACACCTCCAGGGCCACCCGGGCCTGGCTGCAGGCACACCCCCGCTTCACCGTCACCTACACCCCCAAACACGCCTCCTGGCTCAACATGATCG
>NZ_KQ949190.1 GCF_001514305.1 Streptomyces dysideae | reverse complement strand
ACGCCAGATGCGGGCAACGTAATGCCACGACACCGAGATGCCCTCCCGCCGCTTCAGATGGTCGGCCAGCGTCCGCGTCGACCAGTGCGACAAGCCGGATTCCGCCGGCGGGGACATCCTCGTCAAAGCGATCACCCGAGCCCGCACCTGCGGCGGCACCTGGGTACGCGGCCCGCCGCGGCGCTTCTCCTCCAAACCGGCAAGGCCCCGCTCGGCATAACGGGCCTTGCAGCGGTCCACCGTCAGCGGCGCCACACCGGCGAGCTCGGCAATGTCCTTACGCCGCCGCCCCTCACCGGACCACAACACGATCCGAGCGCGAAGCGCCACATCGGCCGGAACATCCCGCGACCCGGCCAACTCCCGCAGTTCTGCCATCTGTTCAGACGAGAGATCCATACCAGACTCAACGATCACAGAAGCCTCAAGTTCCATGAACAGGATCACGAGACACTAGGACGTGTGCGTCCGCAAAGCAGGGGATGACGCGGAAGGGCCCGCACGTCCGTGCGGGCCCTTCCGCGCAGAGGGTGGAGCGGGTCAACTGAGGTTCACGTCCGGCCAAGGCCGCGACCCTCGCCACGCGGAAACGCAGCCGCTCATCCACCGTGTCCCAGGTAGCACCGGTGAGGTCGTCCAGCGCGGCGCCAGTGAGGATAAGCCAGCCGAGGCGCGCTTCCATGTCCTCCCACGTGTGCGTCACCTCCACTGCCTCACCGTGCGGACCCGTGCCCCATACACCGTTACGGCGACTTCCCCCATGTCCCCGTTGATCGCGAGGACCTGGAGGAGCCGGATGTCCCCAGCCGCCGGTGATCTCATCCGGCGCGGCGGCCTTTGAGCTGGTGCTCCACCACCGCCGCGCCGTGAAGGGTCTCCGCGACCTCGCCCAGCTCCTGACTGATTTTGAGCACGCGCACCGGCTCCGCCGCACGCCGCCCATCCCCGAAAGGCCCCTCCACCAGACCGACTCACGGACGCTCCTCGCCCGCCGTTCGGCCCATGAGATCTGCACCGTCCCGCGCTACCGCGCACGACGCCGTGGGCCGAGCCACACCCGATGGTGGCCCGAGGGCCGGCACACCGGGATATGACTGGACGACGAGGACATCGTCTCCACTCAGGTCAGCGCAGGCCGTCTGCGTCGTCGTGCTCGTCGGCGTCTCGCCATGGACATCTTCGAGTTCCGGTGGTGTCCCTTAGGAGACATTTGCTGCCACCGGCCGGACGCGACAACGCCCCTGATCGCCGAAGCCCCCAGCAAGACACCGATGAGACCCGCCAATGCGCCAGTCGGGACACGCATCGGCCTTCAACCAGACCCCCGACGGCCTCTCACGAGTACGCCCAGTCCCCAACGCGGAGCAGCGGCGCGGGAGCGGTGAGCCGGTTCGCCACCG
>NZ_KQ949189.1 GCF_001514305.1 Streptomyces dysideae | reverse complement strand
CAGCCGGGGACGATCAGCGGCCCGTGCCGCCACCGCTGGGACGCGGGCATCGGCGACCATGCCACGCTTGACGAACGGGGCGAGGTGGTCCTCGGGCAGCCAAGCGACTGGGTGAACAGGCCGGCGAGCGCGTCCAGGTGGCGGCGGAACCGGACGGCGACGCCCCCAGCCTGTTCACCCTTCTGAACGGCGCCCGCCGCTACGGCGCCTATACCCAACAGGACGACGGCTCGGGCGTGTGCGCGCTCGTAGCCCTCGATCACCGTCAAGTCCAGACGGGAAGGTGTGCGCAGCCTTCTCGATCTGGTCCGTGCTGAGTTGCCTGAACCCGGGAATGGGCAGATCCTCCTCCCGCCTGACCGCTCCCAGGACCTCCTCGGCCATGGGGCCGGGCTCGGGCATTTCCCGCCCCCACGCCCTCGTCCGCACCCCGGGCCCGCCCGATGCCTCGCTCTGCGACGTTCCGCGCCCGGTCGAACACGTGACGAATCGTCTGGGTCGCTGCCCCGCCCAAACCGCCGTTCCCGCCTTCCCGCGGGCCGAAGCTGTTGGCGGATGCGGCCACAGCGCGGGCATGCCCAGCGAGGCTGTCCTCCAGTTCCTCCATCAGTTGCTCGTCCTGGCGGCGCAGGAAGCCGAGCAGGTCGGCGGTGCGCTGGTCGTCCACCTGTTCGGCGAGGGCCTCCCCGGCCCGGCAGGCCGCCAGCGCACGCGCCGCAGCCGCGTACTCGTCCTCCGCGTTCCTCAGCTGCTGTCGCGGATTGGCCAGGCCCCCGCCGGGCAGCACTCCCCTGACGACCTTCGAGGCAACGGTCACTGGCAGCATCGCCGTGCGCACGACCCCGTGTGAGACAGAGCGCGTCACACTCGCTGCGATGCCCAGTACCCCCAGCGGGTGCAGAACGCGCTCCCGGCGTTCGACGCACTGGACGCCGATCTGGACCTCAGCGGCCTGGCGTTCGAGCATCTGCCGGTACGGTCCCGGCGGAGTGACCGTCGCATCCGCCCGGAACCGGTCGAGGACCGCGGCATGCGCCTGGCGCACATCCTCCAGCGCCGGTACCAGTTCCTCCGTCATCACAGCCATGCGGTGCTCCCTGAAGGAAAGATGGTGCGGCAGTCCGCCGCACGCGAAAGCGGCCGCCCTGGGCGAACCCCCGTGGCCGGGCAACCAGCACCATCCATCCTGTGGGAACCACACCAAGATCGCCTGCGGAGGGCAGCCGGAGCCTTGCCGGCTCGCTGGACACCGCGTGCCGTTGACGCAGATGGACACCTGTACCGCATTGGTCTGTTGGGGTGGAGGCCAGGCCGCCGTACGCGCGCGAGGCGCATCCACGTTCGCGTGGTATGGTCGTCGATGCCCGCGTCCCAGCGGTGGCGGCACGGGCCGCTGATCGTCCCTGGCTC
>NZ_KQ949188.1 GCF_001514305.1 Streptomyces dysideae | reverse complement strand
TCTTTCGCGGCATCCCGTACGCGCAGCCACCGGTGGGCGAGGCACGCTTCGCGGCGCCGCGACCGGCGGACCGTTGGGACGGGCTACGGAAGGCCTTCACGTTCGGTCCGCCTCCCCCGCAGGAGCCGTTCGGGCCCGAGGCGGCTCCCGCCGGACCCCCTCCGGCCGGTGACAACTGGCTTACGGTCAACATCTGGACGCCGGACACCGACCCGGCGGCGCGCCGACCGGTGATGGTGTGGATCTACGGGGGCGCCTACAAGTTCGGCTCCGCCGACGACCCCGCCTACGACAGCAGCCGCCTGGCGCGGGACGGCGACCTGATCGTGGTCACTCTCAACTACCGAGTCGGCATCGAGGGATTCGCCTCGATCGAGGGCGCTCCCGCGAACCGGGCTCTGCTCGACCATGTCGCGGCTCTGCAGTGGGTACGCGAGAACATCACCTCTTTCGGCGGCGACCCCGACCGGGTCACCGTCTTCGGTGAATCGGCCGGCGCCGGGTCCATCGCCGCGCTGATGGCCATGCCCCGGGCGCGGGGACTGTTCCGGCGGGCCATTGCGCAGAGCGTGCCGGGTACCTTCTTCTCGGAGGCGCTGGCCGCGGACATCGCCGAGACCTTGGCCGGTGAGCTCGGCGTGCGCCCGACGGTGGCCGACCTGTCCGCTGTGGACCCGCGCAAGCTGCCCCAGGCGGGTGCCGCGCTGAGTGGTCGGATGCGCGAGTACGTGCACCGCTGGGGTCCGGTCGCCCTCACCCCGACCCCGTTCTCGCCCGTCGTCGACGGAGATGTTCTGCCCACCACGCCGTGGGAGGCCCTGGCGGGCGGTGCCGCACGCGACGTGGAGCTGATCGCCGGGCACAACCGGGACGAGTACCGTCTCTTCCTCATGCTGGGCGGGATGCTCGGGCGGGTGGACGAGGGTCTGGCTTCGATGGCGCTGAGCCTGTTCGGGCCGACGCCGGACGCCGAGCACGCCTACCGCGCCGCGTTCCCGGACGCCTCGGCGGAGTACCTGTTCGAACTGGTCCAGTCCGACTGGCTGTTCCGCATGCCATCGCTGCACTTGGTGGAGGCCCAGGTGGCCGGTGGCGGCCGGGCGCACATGTACGACCTCACCTGGTCCGCTCCGGCGAACGGCGGCGCTCTCGGTGCCTGCCATGGCCGGGATGTACCGCTGGCCTTCGGTGTGTACGGCGGGCTCGGCGGCATGCTGACCGGACCGGCGCCCTCGCCCGAGACCGAGGCGCTCTCCGCCCGCTTCCGCTCCGCGTGGACCGCGTTCGCGGCCACGGGCGACCCGGGCTGGGCGGCCTACGACAGCGAGCAGCGCCTCGTCCAGGTCCTCGACTCGGAACCGACGGTCGCCGCCTACCCGGAGGAGGCCTCCCGCCGCCTCTGGGAGCGGCACACCTTCGCCGCGTTGCCCCTGACGACGGCGTAGCGGTCTC
>NZ_KQ949187.1 GCF_001514305.1 Streptomyces dysideae | reverse complement strand
TGTGGTGCAGTCAGGGCTTTGTGGGTCGATTCCAGGATCTTCTCCGACAGTTCTGTGCCTGCCGTGGCGCGGGCGAGCAGGATCGCGCCGACCAGGGTGGCCACCATGGGGAGGCCGTCGTTGGCGTCGGTGGACAGCCACGCGGCGAATTCCTCGACTCCGGCCGCGTACGTCTCGCGCACCTCCCCGGCTGTGGGCTCGCGAGCCATGTCGCCTGCGAATCCCGCGGTGGGGCACCCGGTGCCGGGCTGGTCGCGGTGCTCGGCCGACAGGTAGAAGTCGATGAGGGCGCCGCGCGCGGTGTCGTGATCGCCGTGGGCCGTGTCGAACGACGCCAGGAGTGCGTCGAGGTCACCGAAAGCGGCTTGAGCGGCCTCGGC
The DNA here is from genome assembly GCF_001514305.1 of Streptomyces dysideae. Lineage (GTDB taxonomy): Bacteria > Actinomycetota > Actinomycetes > Streptomycetales > Streptomycetaceae > Streptomyces > Streptomyces dysideae. The sequence goes on along the minus strand of NZ_KQ949187.1, from coordinate 289 downwards.
CACCAGGGCCTCCTTGGAGGGGAACTGCTTGTAGAAGCCGCCCGTGGTCAGCCCGATGGACTTCATCAGATCGGCGACGCTGATGCCGTTCACGCCGCGCTCCCGGAAGAGCTGGGAGGCCGCGGCGACCGCGCGCCTGCGGTTCTCGAGCGCTTGTGCCTGCGAAACCCGACTCATCAGTCACCTGCCCACGTTAGATAGTTAAGTGCATCTATCGTACGCGAAGTGGCGGGTGACCCGGCCGCAGAGCCCCCTTCCCGTACGACTCTTTCTCGCTGCCGCAAGGCGA
>NZ_KQ949186.1 GCF_001514305.1 Streptomyces dysideae | reverse complement strand
GACGCTCTGGCCCCCACTCATCCGCCAGCCCAGAAATGAGATCCCCCATGACCACGCAGAACAAGACCGCCGTCGTCACCGGTGCGTCCGCCGGCCTGGGTGCCGCCTATGCGCAGCGGCTTGCCGACCGGGGCTACGACCTGATCCTGGTGGCCCGCAACGCTGCGCGGCTGGAGACGCTGGCGTCGGACATCCGCAGCCGCACCGGCCGTGCGGTGGACGTCGTCACCGCCGACCTCACCGATGCGGCGCAGATCTCCGTGGTCGAGGAGCGTCTGCGCACCGACGAGAGCATCGAAATGTTGGTCAACAACGCCGGCGGGGGGCTGTTCACCCCGCTGGCAACCTCTGACGCCGCGGCCTCCGAGGCACTGATCAGCCTCAACGTGACCTCGCTGACCAGGCTGACCACCGCGGTCCTGCCGGGCCTGACGGCCCGCGGGCACGGCACCGTGGTGAACATCTCCTCTGCACTGGCTCTCAACTTCCTGCCCGTCAGCGCCGTCTACAGCGGCACCAAGAGCTACGTGCTGACGTTCACCCAGGCCCTGCAGCAGGAACTCGCCGAGAGCCCCGTCGTGGTGCAGGCCGTGCTGCCGGGCGCTGTCCGCACGGAGTTCTGGGACGGCTCCGGCGCCGACCTCGGGGCGTTCCCCGACGAGTGGATCATGAGCGCGGACGACGCCGTCGACGCGGCGCTCGCCGGCCTCGACGCCGGTGAGCCCGTCACCATCCCGTCACTGCCCCAGATCAGCGACTGGGAGTCGTTCGAGAAGGCCCGTCAGACGCTCGTCCCGAACCTCTCGCAGCGGGCCCCGGCCGATCGCTACCGCGGCTGACCGCCTCTCCGGCACCGGTGC
>NZ_KQ949185.1 GCF_001514305.1 Streptomyces dysideae | reverse complement strand
TGTCCATTCACGGGGTGGTCACGCTGTGGCGGGTGGGAGCCATGGGGTGCCGGTGAGCGCATCGTGGATGGCGCGCATGGCGGTGAGCCCGTGGGCGCGGGTGGTGGTCAGGTAGGAGCGGATGCGTAGGTAGCGGCGGGCTCCGGTCAGGCCGCGCCAGCACCCGCTGACCTTCATCTTGACCTTGATGTCCCGCAGGGCCTGTTCGGATGCGTTGTTGGTCCAGGTGAGGCCGGGTGTGAAGTCCCGGGTGAAGCGGAGGACTTGCTGGGCCTTGTCGAGGAGACGCTCGGCGAGCTGGCGGGCCTTGGGCTTCTTCCCGCTGCTGTGCGGGTTGACGCTGATCCCGCACCGGGCGGCGTTCAGGAACTCCTTCTCGATCCGGGCCTGTTCGCTCTCGTGCAGCGTGGTGTGTCCGGCGGCGTGGGCCTGCCCGACGGCCTGCCCGGCCTCGCGCAGGATCCGCTGAGCGGCCCTCGCCCAGGCCGCGTGCTCCTGGTCGGGTGCGTTGTCGATGACGCCCTGCAGGTCGCGCAGCAGGTGCGCGCAGCACAGCTGCACTCCGGCCAGGTGGGTGTCGTACTTGTGGTAGCCGACGTAGTCGTCCCGGATCAGCACGCCAGCGTAGCCGGGCAGGATGCCGAAGCCGTCCAGCGCGGCATGGCCGCGGTTGTCCGCTGCTCCGTACCAGGTCAGGCCGGTGGCCCGGACGGTATAGGCGTAGCCGCGCTCACCTGCCAGGCTGATCGGGGACTCGTCCGCGCCCAGCACCTGCGAGGCGCGCAGGGCCTGCTTCAGCGCTGCCTCGAACCGGTCGAGCGGCGCGTCCAGCCGCGTCAGGCAGCGGTCGACGAACCCGGTGGAGACCTCCACATCCAGCAGCCCGGCAATGAGCTTGGCGGTGCGCTCGGTGCTGATCTGCCCCTCCGCGCCCAGCAGCGTCGCGAAAGCCCGCAGGTTCGGCCCGTAGCAGGCCGGACCGCTGATCCCCGGTGGCGCGTCCGCGCAGGTCACCGCCCCGCACCGGCAGCGGCGCCGGACCAGGCGCACCTCGACCACTTCCCGCTCGATCAGCGGGATGTCAAAGACCTGGACCGCCCGGAAACCCTCCTGCGCCGCACCGGACAACGGGCTGTTGCAGCCGGCGCATTCGACCGGCTCGACCCGTTCCACACGGTCAGGCTCCGCGACCGGCTCCAGGCAACGGCCCGCCCGCCCCGGCTGTCCACCCGGCTTACGGTCCTTCGACCGCACCCGCTGCGACCGCGTCGTCTTCTTCTCCAGCCCGTCCAACGACGGCGGCCTGCTGCTGTTGGTGGAGTCCATCCCCAGCCGACGCTTCAACTCCGCGTTCTCGGCCCGCAGCTCAGCAACCTCGGCCCGCAGCTCATCGATCACCCGGGCCTGCACAGCGACCAGCGCGGCAAGCTCCTCGTACGACGGCCCCTGCGACACGACCAGGAACCTACAAGATCGTCAGATCGCCGAGATCACCGGGGCCCGCCTCAGGTCAGCACCACCCGTGAATGGACA
>NZ_KQ949184.1 GCF_001514305.1 Streptomyces dysideae | reverse complement strand
TTCTCGAAACCGAGTGTGGGGGCTGGGTTTGTGCTGGTTAGGCATAGTGCTGGGGTGGGTGAGGTAGGTCCGGTGCGTCCGTGGAGGTGGCGTGCTGGAGGTGCGTGATGGCGTCGGTGCTGGGGCGGCTGGAGGAGCGGGAGTGTGCGGCCCGGAAGCGGGTGGAGGAGTTGCAGGCCGAGCTGGAGGCGGCGCAGTCGGAGTGGGACGAGTGGCTGATCGCCCGTAGGCGGGTCGGCGAGGTGTGGGACGACCGGGGTGAAACCGCAGGCCAGGAGGGTGAGGCGGGGAAGACGCAGGGCGGGAAGGAAGCCACGGCGCCGACGGTGGCGAGGCCCGGGTCGGTTGTTCCTCTCTGGCGGGAGGGGCTGCTGGCCGAGGCTCTGGCGCCGGAGTATCAGCAGGTCATGGGCCTGCTGGCCGAACGCCGTGCCACTGGCGGCCAGCCACTGAACTGCCGTGAGATCACCTCCTTGTTGGGGCTGGAGGTGGTTCCGGCGAAGACCGAGGGCGTGCGGTGCAAACTCAAGCGGCTCGTTGCGCGGGGATGGGCACACGAGCCGGTGCCGGGCCGGTTCGTCTGCGGCGACGGCCGAGACGGCGGGTCATGACCATGGTCATCGACCACAGGATCATCGCCTCCGACGACGCGGGCAGCCGTTCGTAGTCGCGGGCCAGGCGCCGGGAGCGGGTGAGCCAGGCGAAGGTCCGCTCGACGATCCACCGTTTGGGCAGCACGGCGAAGCCTTTCCGGTCGTCGCTGCGGCGGATGACGGTCAGTATCAGGTTCAAGGCCACCGCGCACCAGCCCACCAGCATGCCGGTGTATCCGCTGTCCGCCCACACGCGCCGAAGCCGGTGGTGCCGGCTTGCTGCCCGGGCCAGGAGGTCCTGGGCGGCGTCCCGGTCCCCTGTCGAGGCGGGGGTGACCATGACCGCCAGGATCAGGCCGAGGGTGTCCACCACGATGTGCCGCTTACGGCCCTTGATTTTCTTTCCGCCGTCATAGCCGCTGGTCGCGGCCTCGACCGTCGACGTGCCCTTCGCGGACTGCGAGTCGATCACCCCCGCCGTCGGCTCCGCATCCCGGCCCTGCGCCTGGCGGGTCGCAGCACGGAGCCGGTCGTGGAACTCGCCGATCAGCCCTTGCTTGCGCCAGCGGGTGAAGAACCGATGCACCGCCTTCCAAGGCGGGTAATCCGCAGGCAGCGCAGGCCACTTCACGCCGTTGTCCACCACGTACCGGATCGCGTCGAGTATGTCCCGGTGGCAGTACTCCTCCGGCCGGCCGCCCCGGCCCCCGGCCCACGCCGGCACCGGAATCATGTCGCGGACCGCGGCCCACTCCTCCTCCGTCATGTCGGTCGGATAGCAGTGCCCGCCGCTCGGATTGTCCGCAGCGTTCCCGTACGTGTGGACGAAGCAGTCACACTCCCGCGTGTCCCAAATGGATTGTTCCGCCGCTGACGGATACAACTGCTGCAACAGGGCCTCCCCGGCAGCCTGGTGGACTCGACACCCTCCGTGCTACCGAGAGGCCCTG
>NZ_KQ949183.1 GCF_001514305.1 Streptomyces dysideae | reverse complement strand
GCGCCAGATGCGGGCGACATAGTGGAAGGAGACCTTGATGCCCTCGGTCCGTTTCAGGTAGGCGGCCAGCGTTCGCGTCGACCAGTGCGACAGGCCCGATTCCGGCGGCGGGCTCATCCTGGTCAGCGCGATCACCCGGCCGCGGGTCTGCGGCGGCACCTGGTCTTTCCCGCCGCCGCGCTTCTTTTCCACCAGGCCCGCCAGGCCGTGCTCGGCGTACCGGGTCTTGGTGCGGTCCACCGTTCGCGCGGACACGCCGGCCAGTTCGGCGATGTCCTTACGGCGGCGGCCCTCGCCGGCCCACAACACGATGCGGGCCCGAAGGGCCACGTCTGCCGTCACATGCCGGTCTGCCGCCAACGTCCGTAAATCCGCGGCCTGTTCCGAAGAGAGGTTCACGCACTACCCAACGAGTCAAAGAGCTTCAGGTGACACGAACCAGATCACGAGACACTAGCCGTCTCCAGAACAAGTAGGCAGTCATCGGGAAGGTGGTTGAGGATGTGGACCACCGCTCGCTCGTGGCCTTCGATAAGGCGGGCGATGTGCCGCGTCGAGGCACCGACTTGGACCGCGATACCGGCGAGGACGGCACGGGCGTTGACGGAGTCGAGGGTGCAGGGGATCGGGGCAGTGACGCGCAGAGATCGAAAGGTGCCATTGGAACAGGTGCGCTCCTTCGGTCGAGCCTCGGGAGTGGCGGGGGTCGGCTCGCAGGTAGGCGCCAGGGGCAGACTTGGTGATCGTCTTGACGACGGCCCGCATGTCTTCCCTCCTTCGCTGACCTGGTGTTTCGGGACGTTGTACGTTGACATGGGGTGCAGGAACGTCCAGTCCTGTGAGCCCCTTTCTCGTCTGCTGTGGGCGAATATCGATCTCCGCACAGCTGATGAGCCCTGGTGGCTGCGCCGAACTTTCCCCTTGGATCAGTTCCTCGGCGCTCTGGTCGAGCAGTTGTTGGGTGACTGCATCAGCCGATGCCTCCCCTCTGGGGGGGCGCCCCGGCCCCGACCCGCGCAAACCGGTCCCTTGGTCCCTCGGCATCCGGTGGCCACGGCTGGCTATCTCGATGCCGGCTGTCCTGGCTGATACTTCGCCGCGGAAGGCACCGCCGGCCTCGGGCTGCATCACCGTCTGACACAGCGCGCTGCACATCGCATGCGCGTACTTCGCGGCGGCGCCGCAACCCGAGGCCAGCGCTCACGGTGGAGCGACCAGATTGTTGTTTTTCTTCACACCAAACTCAACTGCCGCCGTGGGCCCGTGAGTTACGCCCCGTCGGCGCCCGCCTCCCTACGCCTGCGCGCGTGCGGTGAACCTGCCGTCGGGACGCTTGTGCAGCCAGCCGCGGTCGGCGAGCTTGGTCATCTTCGCCCGCAGCGGTTCCAGCTTGCCGCGCACCGAGGCGTCCAGGCCCAGCCGCTCGCCGACCGCCCTGACCTGCACCGGGCCGTCGGCCTCCCGCACGATCGCCAGGATCTTGCGGTAGTCGCCGGGCAGCGCGCCCTCATCGGCCGCGTCGCTGCGGTGCGGGATGAGCAGGACTGCTCGCCCGGCCA
>NZ_KQ949182.1 GCF_001514305.1 Streptomyces dysideae | reverse complement strand
GCCCACCCGGTCGATCTCCTGCGGCGACAGGTCCTCGATATGAGTGAGAAACTGCAGGACCCGCCGGCTGTTGGGCCCGAAGACGACACTCATGGTGCTCTCCGCTCTACGGCTTCGGGACCGCTCGTTCGGCCCGCCCGGCCTACTGGCCCTGTTGTCCCTGTCCCTGCTCTCCCTCCTGCTCGGTCGAGTTGACGGCCGCCTTGGCCTCGCCTCCGCTCTTGCTGCCGACGAGCTTGAAGGCCACGCCGCCCTCATCCGCCTTGGTGATCGGGTAGGAGCCCGCCGCCTCGGCCGCGCCCTTGGCGTCAACCTGGAAGGTCGCGATCTTCTTCGCGTCGCCGTTCGGGCCGCCGGCGTAGAGGGTCACCGTCTCGTTCGCGGCGAAGCCGGTGACGTAGAAGCTCACCGCGGTGCCGGCCTTGCCCGAGTACGTGCTCGGCTCGGCGCTCGGCGTGTACGGCATCACCTGGAAGCTGGCGCGGACCACCGCCCGGGTCCGGTCACCGATCGCGGCGACGCTCTGCTCGCCCTCCAGGCCGAACGGCACCTCGAAGGACACGGACCCGACGTTGCCGTTGGCATCGGCGCTGGCGGTGAAGGCCGGGGTGCCGCTGGCGCTGTTGATGTAGAACAGGACGCGCTCGTCGGGGGCGAACCCGCCAGCCGACACGCTGATCCGATGGCCC
>NZ_KQ949181.1 GCF_001514305.1 Streptomyces dysideae | reverse complement strand
CACTCAGGGACACCGAGTCCCCAGGCTTGCCCACCTGCTTGCTGCTCTTCACCGACCCGACCACGCCGCCCGCGACGAGCTGCGCCTCGGCCACGTTGTCGGCGTTGCGCTGTTGCGCGACCACAGTGGCGCCCTTGCTGACGTTCTCGGGCACGCTGATCTGCGCGTTGATCGACCCGGTCTTGTCGGTCTTCGCCGTGCCGATGCCCTTTCCCTCGCTCTGCTTCGCCGAGGTCTTCAGCAGCAGGTCCACGGTGGACCTGGCGTCGAATCCGGCGCCCTCGACTGTGGCCTTGCCGCCGGGCGTGACCAGGCCGGGGTTGAGCACGATGATCGGCCCGGACTGCCGGGGGATCTTCTGCTCCCCCAGTTCGACCGTCTTCGGCTTCTGGGCCGGTTTCTTGATCTCCTTGGGCGCGCTCTTCTCGTTCTCGCGCTTGGCATTGTCGCCGGTGGTGTTGAGCGCACCGCCGAAACCGCCGCTCCTCGCGATGACTTGGACAAGAGAGCCGACGACCACGAGCGCTATGGCGATCATCACGAGCTTCTTCCAGGTGAACCGCCTCTTCTTCTGTTCCTCGCCCTCAGGACTGGATTGTCCGGTGTTCGTGGGGCTCTCGGGTATGTCCTTTTCCCTGTCCTCGGGGTTCTCGGGCATGACGTTCACCTCCTCGGCCCGGGGCTAACCGACCGGGTAGACCTGCAGGTTGATGTCGCCTTGTTTGGTCTCCCACACCTTCTTCGCGTTCTTCGTCGTAGGTGTACGGCGACAGGCGGTTCTGCCGCACCAGCGACCATGCCCGCTGCATGTAGATGCCCTCGTCGGTGAGGTACAGCGGGTACTGGAACAGGTGCCAGCCATGCGTGACCAGCCCGGTCAGCACGGCCAC
>NZ_KQ949180.1 GCF_001514305.1 Streptomyces dysideae | reverse complement strand
GGTTGTGGCCCCGTGGGTGCTGATGCGGGGCCAGACTGTTGTGTGTGCAGGGGGAATGGGCTGGGGAGACGGTCGGGCCGGATGTGTGGGAGACCTGCCGGGAGCTGATCCCGGCAGGGAGTGTGTTCGCGTTTTTGGCTGAGCACCGCGAGCGGCTGCTGCCGCCGGAGATGTTTGCGGACATGTACCCTTCGGCCAACGGCCGGCCGTCGGTGCCGCCGCAGGTGCTGGCGGCGACGGTGGTGCTGCAGAGCCTGTTCGGGACCTCGGACGTGGAGACCGTGCTGGAGCTGCGGTGCGACCTGCGGTGGAAGGCCGCGTGCGGGCTGGGTCTGTACGACACCGCGTTCGACCCCTCGCTGCTGACCTACTTCCGGCGCCGCCTGCAGCGCTCGGCGGATCCGGGGCGGATCTTCACCCGGGTCAAGGAGGTCGTGGCCGCCACCGGCATCCTGCGCGGGAAGCGGCGCCGCGCGCTGGACTCCACGGTGTTCGACGACGCGGTGGCCACCCAGGACACGGTCACCCAGCTGATCTCGGCCATCCGCCGGGTGATCCGGGAGGTGCGCGGCGCCGATAAGGTCGCCGCCGCGCACTTAACCGCGCACGACTACGCCGATGCGGGCAAGCCGAGGATCGCCTGGGACGACGGGCAGGCCCGCGCCGGGCTGGTCGACGCGCTGGTGACCGACGCGTCCAACCTGCTGGGGCGCCTGCCCGAGCAGGAACTGGGCGAGCGGGCGGCGAACGCGGTCGGCCTGCTGGCGCTGGTCGCCGGCCAGGACGTGGAGCCTGCTGAGGACTCCGACGGGCGCGACGGGCGCTGGCGCATCGCCCAGCGCACGGTCCGCGACCGCGTGGTGTCCACCGTCGATCCCGAGGCGAGGCACATCCACAAGAACCGCACCCGGCATCAGGAAGGCTTCAAGGGCCACGTCGCCGTCGAGCCGGAGACCGGCCTGTTCACCGAGGTCGCCCTTGCTCCGGGCTGCGGCCCCGCCAACCACGAGGCGAAGATCGCCGAGGACCTCCTCGCCGACGAGGACGAGCCCTGCGAGGTACTCGGCGACTCCGCCTACGGCACCGCCGACCTGCGTGAACACCTCGAACAACAGGGCCACGACGCCGTCCTCAAGCCCCCGCCACTTCGCCCGGCCACACCCGGCGGCTTCACCAGCGACGACTTCCACATCGACACCGAAAACAGCCAGGTCACCTGCCCTGCCGGACACACCGTCCCCCTCGGCAAGCCCCTCAAGGGGGGTTTTCGCCAGGCCCAGTTCAAGAAGCTGTGCACCGGCTGCCCGCTGCGCGAACGCTGCACCACCTCCAAGACCGGCCGCGTCCTGCAAGTCCACCCCCAGCACCAGCGCCTGGCCGACGCCCGCTCCCAGGCCGCCGACCCCGCTTGGAAAGATGCCTACCGCCGCTGGCGGCCACCCGTCGAACGCGGCATCGCCTGGCTGACCGCCAAAGGCAACCGCAGACTGCGCTACCTCGGCACCCTCAAGAACGACACCTGGCTCCGCAACCGAGCCGCCGCCCTCAACCTCCGCCGACTGGTCAACCTCGGCCTCGAACCCGCCGCCGACGGCATCTGGACCCTGACTCCGGCCACACCATGAAGCACGGAGGGCGGCCCCCGCCACCGGCGGAACTACCCTCACAGC
>NZ_KQ949179.1 GCF_001514305.1 Streptomyces dysideae | reverse complement strand
GAACCTGTGCGGCAACTACTGTCCGTCTTGATGTTGCTGGGCCGCGTCGATGCGGGCCTGCAGCTGCGCGCGGGTGCGCGCCTTGGGGCCTTCGACCGGGGCGATGTAGATGTCGTGGCGCGCGAGGAGTTCGGCAGCCCCGTCAGCGCACCGGTTCAGGTAGGTGCGGTGGCAGCCGAGGATCTCGGTGATCAGGACGGTCGTGGCCACCCGGCGGGCTCGTAGCACTGCGGCCAGTACGCGGATGTGGTGTTCGAGTTGACCGATTCCGTGGGCGGAGGGGCGCTGACGGGGCTGACCGGTGCGGCGGGTCAGGTCACGGTCGGCGAGCCACTGCCAGTCGTCGGCGACCAGCTCGACCAGGGAGTCCAGCTCCTGGCGGGGCATGCCAGTCAGGGCCGGGTCCGACAGCCAGGCAGTGGCGGCGGGATCTGTGCGGCGAGGCGGCGTTCGCTGCGGTTCCGGGGCCGGGTGCAGGGTGTAGTTCCAGTCGCCGTGGAAGGCGTCGCGGCTCAGCGGGAGGGCGGCGACCTGCCAGGGGGCGGGGTTCTGCCCGGTGGGATAGCGGTGGGTGTCCAGCTCGGCCTGGACGACAAGTCCGGTGCGGGTGTGAGCCGAGGCGATCGCCTTGACGGCGACCTCGTGGCTGGTCAGCGGGATGCCGCGCCAGGCGCAGGTGATCCGGGAGAACAGCCGGTGTTCGACCTTGTTCCATTTACTTGTGCCAGGCGGGAAGTGGCAGACCGTGATCGGAATGTCCATCTCGCGGGCAAGGGCGGCCAGTTGCCACCTCCAGGTGTGGAAGAGGACGCCGTTGGGTCCGCCGGCATCGGCGGTGATCAGCAAGGCGGCAGCGCGGGGGTGGTCGAGATGACCGCGGTCGTACCACCAGCGGCGGATCGACTCCACCGCGAAGGCGGCAGTGTTGCGGTCGGTGCCGACGTTGACCCAGCCGCTGTCCTTGCCGAGGTCGTAGATTCCGTACGGGGTGATCAGGTCAGTGTCGGCCGGGAAAGCGTGATCGTCGACCTCGATCGGGATGCCCTTGGGGCGCCAAGTGCGGCCCGGGCGCTGATAGTTGCCAATGGCCTCCTTCTTCTTCGCATCCACACTGATCACCGGCTGCCCGTCGGTGAGGAAGGCATTGACGGCGGCATGGATGTGCCGGAACTGCGCATCCCGGTCAGGGTGGTTGCCACCAGAACGGGTCTGCGCGGCAGCCTGCAGCGAGTAGCCCATCTGGTGCAACAACTTGCCTACGGTGGTCGCGCCGACCGGGTGCCCCGTGGCGGTCAGCTGCTCGGCCAGGTCACGGAGCGAGGCGGTGGTCCAGCGCAGCACAGAGGCCGGATCGCCCAGCTCGGTCGGCTCGATCAACGAGTCCAACGCCGCCTGCAGCCCGGGATCGGTCGTGGTCAACGGCTTGCGGCCACCACCCGGCGCGCGTTGCCGGCCCAGAACGGAAGGGCCCCCACGTAGCTGGTGCAGCCCGCGACTGACGGTGACGGTGGACACGCCGGCCGCCGTGGCCACCGCGGTGATACCGCCGTGCCCCAACGCCTGCGCCTCCGCGCCCAGATACAGGCGACGCTGCCGCTCGTCCAGATGCGGCAGGACCGCCTCGAACTTGCCGCATAAAGCTGCGACGGTTTCCGCCGAGACCTTCATGCCGTGCGCCTACCCTCACGCCGATCCGGAACCGGTAGAACAAGCAGTAGTTGCCGCACAGGTTCAGTT
>NZ_KQ949178.1 GCF_001514305.1 Streptomyces dysideae | reverse complement strand
GTCCTGGAGCTCTTCCGGGCCATCCCGCCCCCGGTGCTCGTACCGGTCATCATGCTGTTCGCGGGCATCGGCGACACCATGAAGGTCCTCGTCATCGTCAGCGGCTGCATGTGGCCGGTCCTGCTCAACACCGTCGAAGGCGTCCGAGCCGTCGACGAGGTCCTGAGCGACACCTGCCGTTCGTACGGCATCACCGGCACCTCCCGACTCTGGCACCTGGTGCTGCGCTCGGCGAGCCCGCAGATCGTCACGGGCATGCGCCAGGCCCTCTCGATCGGGATCATCCTCATGGTCATCAGCGAGATGTTCGCCGCCAGCAACGGGCTCGGCTTCGCCATCGTGCAGTTCCAGCGCTCGTTCGCGATCCCCGAGATGTGGAGCGGCGTCCTGCTGCTCGGCCTGCTCGGCTTCGCCCTGTCGCTGCTCTTCCGATTCGCCGAGAACCGGGTCCTGGCCTGGTACCAAGGCCTGCGCCGCGCCCAGCGCAACACCTGACAAGGAGACGTCGATGCTCGACGTACGCAACCTGAAGAAGATCTACACCGGACGCAACCGCAGCGTGGAGGCACTGCGGAACCTGACATTTCATATCGGTGCCGGCGAACTCGTGTGCCTGGTCGGCCCCTCGGGATGCGGCAAGACCACCCTGCTGAAGTCCATGGCCGGACTGCTCACGCCGACCAGCGGCGAAGTCCGCCTGGACGGCCGCCCGGTGGGCGGGCCGCCGCCCGGCATGGCGGTGGTCTTCCAGGAGTACGGCCGCTCCCTGTTCGCCTGGATGAACGTACGCGACAACGTCGCCCTGCCCCTGCGCCGCAAGAAGCTCGGCAAGGCCCGCGAGAAGGAACTGGTGGACCACGCCCTGGAGGTGGTCGGCCTCGCCGACGCCCACCAGGCCTACCCCTGGCAGCTCTCCGGAGGAATGCAGCAGCGCGTCGCCATCGCCCGCGCCGTCGCCTTCGAGCCGAAGGTGCTGCTCATGGACGAGCCGTTCGCGGCCGTCGACGCCCAGACGCGCGCCGAGTTGGAGGACCTCATCCGGCGCCTGTGGCACGAGCTGGGCGTCACTGTCCTGTTCGTCACCCACGACATCGACGAGGCGGTCTATCTCGGCCAGCGCACCATCGTCCTGTCCGCCTCGCCGACCGTGGTGCTGGAGGATCTCACGATCGATCTCCCCGACGAGCGCGACCAGTTGCACACCCGCTCAAGCACCCGTTTCGCCGAACTGCGCGCCCACGTCTACGAGCAGATCCAGCGCGCCAAGCACCACAACGGCGACACGGACCCGGCAGTGGCCGTCCGCAGTGACGAACTCGCCCTGCACAAGTCCGAGTCCTGACCCACACCGTCCGACACAGGGGCCACAGCGCATGGACGACAACGAACCCGGGCGGTACTTCGTGCAGTCCCTGGAGCGAGGGCTGGCCGTCATCCGTGCGTTCAGCGCCGACACACCCGAGATGACCCTCTCGGAGGTCGCCAGGATCACCGGCATGAGCCGTGCCACCGCACGGCGCTTCCTGCTCACCTTCGCCGACCTGGGGTACATGGCCACCGACGGCCGCCACTTCCGCCTCACGCCCCGGGTCCTGGAACTGGGCTACGCCTACCTGTCCAGCATGTCCCTGGCGGAGATCGCCCAGCCCCACCTGGAGCAACTGGTCGCCGAGGTCCACGAGTCCTCGTCGGTGGCGGTGCTCGACGACGAGGACGTGGTGTACGTCAGCCGGGTACCCACCCGGCGGATCATGACGGTCTCCATCAGCATCGGGACCCGCTTCCCCGCCCATGCCACCTCCCTCGGCCGGGTCCTGCTCGCCCACCTCGACGAGCCCCGGCTACGGCACTACCTGGACACCGCCTCCCTCAAGCCGCTCACCCCCCGCACCATCACCTCCACGGAGGCACTCGCCGCCGAACTGGAACACGTGCGGGCAC
>NZ_KQ949177.1 GCF_001514305.1 Streptomyces dysideae | reverse complement strand
CCCGTTGCCGAGGCCGTAGTCAGGTCTCAGCATTCCGGACGTTTCCGCCCGGAAGGTCCGTCTCGTCACCAGAGCGTGAGGGCTTCGGTTTGAGTACGGTCTCTCGCTTCCGTCTGCCGCTGGTGCGGCAGGGTTGCGCCACCTGCCCGCCCCGCGTCCGCCTTGCGGCGGGGGCGGGTGGTGCGGGTCTTCTGGTCGGCTCCACGAGGCTTCGACACCGCTTGGGTGTCCTGGTCTCCGGCCACTCCGGTACCAGTTGTTGCGGCTGCCGCGAGCGCGGCGAGGTTGAGTGCTGCGTTGTCGTCCCGGTCGATGACCAGGCCGCAGGCGTCGCACTGGTAGGTCCTCACGTGCAGCGGCAGTTTGGCTTTCACCGCGCCGCACCCGGAACAGGTCTTCGAGGAGGGGTACCAGCGGTCCGCCAGGATGGTGTGGGTGGCGTGGCGCTGGCGGGTCTTGTAGGTGAGCTGGCGGCGGATCTGCCCGAACCCGCCATCGGCGATCCTGCGCGCGAGACGCCGGTTGCGGAGCATCCCGGCGACGTTGAGGTCCTCGACCACGACCGTGCCGTACTCGGCCGCCACGCTGGTGGTGAGTTTGTGCAGGGCGTCTTCGCGGAGGTTGGCCACCCGGTGATGCACCTTGTTGCGGGCGGCGTTGGCCTTCTCCCACCGCTTCGACGGCTTCTGCCCGGTCCGCCGGTCTGGGCCGTTGCGGCGGGAGGCGATCCGGCAGGCGCGGCGCAGTTGCTTGCGTGCCCGGTCGTAGTGCCCGGGATTCGCGATGGTGTGGATCTCGCCGGTGCTGTCGGCCATGACCGCGAGGGTCTTCACCCCCAGGTCGATCCCGACCGCCACGTCCGGCCGCGCTACGCGTTCGAGGTCCCGCTTGACCTCGGCCTGGAACGAGACGAACCAGCGTCCGCGCTCGTGCCGCACGGTCGCGGACAGGATCCGGGCCGTCCCGGCCTGGACGCGGGCGAGGAGCTTCACCGTGGGCTCGTGGGTGCGGATCGTGCCCAGCCGGGGCAGGGTGAGGTGACGGCCGTCGGCGTCCACGCGGATCACGCCGGTGGTGAACCGGCAGGCAAGGCGCGCTTTGCGCTTCGACTTGAACCGCGGCGCACCCATCCGCTTGCCGCGCCGCTTGCCGTTCTTGGACTTCGCGTAGTTGTCGAACGCGGCCGACGCGTTCGACAGGCCGGTGGAGTACGCCTCCTTGGAGTTCTCCTCCCACCAGGCGGCGAACCTCGGATCGGTGTGCTTGGCCTCGTTGAACGCCTTCCGCAGCGCGGGCAGCGACCATGGCCGCCACTGCGTCAGCCCGGCCTCGCCGATGCCGTAGGACTCCTCCGCGCGGCGCTGCCACCAGGAGGCGGTCACCCAGCCGACGGCCCAGTTGTAGGCGGCACGCGCCGCGCCGCAGTGCGAGCGCAGTGCATGCTCCTGGGTGGCGTTCGGGTCCAGAGCGAAGCGGTACGCCTGCACCACGAACCCGGGCTGCGGCTGGAACTTCTTCACTCGGCGGCCTCGCCGGTCGCTACGGCCACCGCGCGGGCGGCCCGGTTCTTCGCTGCCCGCCGCCCGTACAGGCGGGCACACATGGAGGTGAGTACCTCGGTGATGTCGCGTACCAGGTCATCGGCGGTCTCGGTGGGGTCGAGGACGACCAGGCGCCGCCCGGACGCCGACAGCGCGGCCTCCAGGTGCTCGACGCCGAACCGGGCCAGCCGGTCGCGGTGCTCGACCACGATCACCGCCGTCTGCGGGTCGGACAGGATCTGGTGCAGCTTGCGGCGCCGCCCGTTCAACCCCGATCCCACCTCGGTGACGACCTCAGCGACGGCCAGGCCCAGCCCGTTCGCGCCGGACACGACCCGGGCGGCCTGCCGCTCAAGATCGGCTTTCTGGTCAGCGGACGACACGCGGCAGTACACCACCACACGCCCAGACGGCTGGACGGCGACCTCGTCGACCAACCACGTCCCGGACGGCGCCTGGCGAACGGGGACGGGCATCTTCCCGTCCTTCACCCACCGCCAGGCGGTCTGGTAGCTCACACCCTGCTGACGGGCCCACTCCGAAAGCTTCACAAGACCAAGGTACGTGAGACACGCGACCAGAGATGACTATGAATGACTAGAAAATCTGTAGCAGCTTTCA
>NZ_KQ949176.1:2597-3195 GCF_001514305.1 Streptomyces dysideae | reverse complement strand
GCGAGCGGCACCCAGAACTCGACCGTGGTGCCGCTGCCCGGCTCGCTCTCGACGCGGCTCCAGCCTCCCGCCATCTGGGCGCGTTCGTGGATGAGGGTGAGGCCGAGGTGGCCGGGGCGGGACTCCACTTCCAGGGGGTCGTAGCCCACGCCGTCGTCGACGATGCGCATCAGGCAGCCGTCGTCGACGCCGAGCAGTTGCACGCGGACCATCTTGGCCCGGGCATGCTTGCGCACGTTCGTCAGGGCTTCCTGGGCGGTGCGGTAGACGAGCACCATGGTCTCGACGGGCAGCGCGGTCTGCAGCCGCTCCTCGAACCGGTACTGGACGCCGATCTCGGCGCGCATCCGCTCGAGGAAGGTCTGCAGGGCGGCGGCCAGGCTGCCGTGCTCCAGGCTGGCGGGCCGCAGATCGAAGATGAGCTGCCGCAGGCGGCTGAGCGAGAGTTTGAGGGTCTCGTCGAGCTTGTCCATCACCTGGACGTCCTTGGGGTCCGTCAGCCGTCTGCGCAGCTGCTGCAGGCGCAGGCCCGCGGCGGTGATGACCTGGATGGTGTCGTCGTGGATGTCGGCGGCGATACGCCTGCGTTCCTCCTCCT
>NZ_KQ949176.1:1031-2032 GCF_001514305.1 Streptomyces dysideae | reverse complement strand
GGGCATGAATGAGGTGGCTGAGCAGGGCCTGCCGGTCGCGGTCGGTGCCCTCCAGGAGTTCCAGGCTGCGTTCGAGGACGAACTGGGCGCGCTGCACCTCGGTGATGTCCCGGACCGTCAGCACGACGAACACGCCCTCGGTGGTGCGCAGCGGGCTGACGCTCACGTCGGCCGGGAACTGCTTGGTGTCCTTGCGCCGGCCGACCAGTTCCACACTGTGGCCGGCCGGTTCCTGGCACGGATCGGTCCAGTCCCGCAGCGAGACGGTCAGCGGCTGGTCGGGCAGCAGCGTCGACACGGACATGCCGAGCAACTGCTCCCGGCCGTATCCGAACAGGGTCTCGGCGCGACGGCTGGCCTGACGGATGCGGTCCTGCGCGTCCACGACCATCATCGCGTCCGGTGAGGACTCGACGAGCTGGCGCAGCCGGTCACCGGTCACGCCCGCCTCGCCGAGGTCCGTCACATACACCACGTGTCGCGGGCGCCCGCCCCGCAGCCGGCCGCCGCCGACCCGTGCGGGAAACTCGGAGCCGTCCCTGCGCAGCCCCGGCGTCACCGGCGCGATCAGCTGTCCGGCCGCCGCCCCGGCGCCGGGGCGCTCGGGCAGCAGGTCCCGCAGCCGCCTGCCCCGCAGTTCAGTGCTGCTGTAGCCGAACATGCGCCGGGCCTGCTCGTTGGCGAGTTCGATGCGGTCCTGGGCCCCCGTGACCAGCACACCGCACGGCGCCTGTCCGAGCACGTCCAGGTACGCCTTCTCGTCGATCGGTGCGGTCGGACGTGCCCCGGGCACCTGTAGCATCGGCAGGCGCCCAAGCGGTTCCAGACAGGTTTCGGCGAGCTCGGCCGACATGCTGAACTGGCCCCGGGCCGCGCGCGTGACCGCCTCCAGGATCTCCGCCGCGGGCGCGCCCTTGACCAGGTAACCGACGGCCCCGGCGGCCAGCACGCCCATGACCGTCTCGCGGTCGGCGTACGCGGACAGGGCCAGAACCCTGGTC
>NZ_KQ949176.1:0-575 GCF_001514305.1 Streptomyces dysideae | reverse complement strand
TTCCGGTGCGCGTTCGCGCAGGGCGCGGACGGTGGTGGGGGCATCGCCCTTGGGCATCTGCACGTCCATGAGAAGGACCCGAGGGTGCGTCTGGCTCGCCACCGAGACGGTCTGGGCGTGATCGACGGCCAGCCCCGCCAACTCGAAAGCGGGATGCGACTCGACCAGGTCCGCGAGCGCCTCACGGACCTCGGCGTCGTTGTCGGCCACCATCACGGGGACACCGTGGTTCACGACTGCCCGCTCCTCCCGAGCGCGGCGTCCGGCAGGTGGCGGGTTCCGAGCTGGTCCCGCCGGCAGACTCCGAGCGTGGGCATGACGGCGGCGACCGGGGCGATCAGGACGTCGTAGTGGCCGCCGATCCGGTCGCAGACAGCGATCGCCATCACCGCGTCCCACACCGCCGCCCAGAACGCCCAGTCGTGCCGGTGGTGGCTCTGCGCCGCGTCCAAAGCAGCCCGGCGGGCCACCGAGGCCGCCACCAGGATGCGGTAGCGCTCGACGTCGGTGGTGGTGCGCCTCACCTCCGCCCATGCCTCGGCACGGGTCTGGCTGGAGGTCTGCCGCCACAGGCC
>NZ_KQ949175.1 GCF_001514305.1 Streptomyces dysideae | reverse complement strand
TGAAGACCGGGGTCGGCGGCGAGCTGAACCGTGGACCTGCCGGTGGCCATGCAGCGGGTGGCGACGGAACCGGGAGCGTGACTGACCGGCATCTTCGCGCTGTGCTGGGCGGCGCGGCTGAGCGTGATGGCTTGGCCGGAGGCGGAGGCGGGGGAAAGAGGCGGGGGCGCGGTGGCGGGAGTCGGCATTCTCGACCGTCGGGTCGAGCCGCACCACATCAGGAGTCGGATGTCCCCCAGCCGGATCTGTGGTGCTCCTGGTCGGTTCGTGCCGTCACCAGCCTGCCGGCAGACCGGAGATGAACGGGGTGAGCCGGTCGGCGATGAGTCGGTCGTCGCGGGCCGAGTAGTGCCAGTCGCAGCCGAGGAAGTCCAGGCCCGAGTCGTCGAGGAACCAGTAGCGGACCCGGCTGTCACCGGCGTCGTTGCGCGTCTTGACCACCTGCTGGACATGGCCGGCGTACTGGCCGGCGCCCACCGCCACGATGGTCGTGTCGGCCCCGTAGCGCGTGCGCAGCTTCTGGATGAAGTCGCCGTAGGCGCTGCGGTAGGCGGCCGCGAAGTTGTCCGGCGTCCACGGCTCACCGGGTTTGACGGCGGTCGAGAAGTCGTTGGTGCCGAGGTTGACCACCACGACCTGAGGGCGCCAGGTGCCCGGGTTCTGCCAGACGTCGCCCGACACGTTCAGCAGGGCACGATCGTAGAAGGTCCGGTACGTGACGTCCGACCTGCCTCCGTCGTAGTTGCGCACCATGCCAAGGCCCGAGTAGCCGTTGATCTGGTAGTCGGCGTTCAGTTGCCGGGCGGTGAGGGCGCCGTAGCTCATGTCGGAGTTGGTGTTCCGCTTGACCTGGTCCCAGGTGCAGGTGCGCGAGGTCGAGAGGTTGCCGTAGCCCACCGTGAGGGAGTCGCCGATGAACTCGATCTGGCGGTTGCGGGCGGCCGGTTTGCTCAGTACGGCACCGCCGGGCGCGGCGACGAAGCCTCCGAAGGTGCTGGTGTCCCCCGGGGTGTCGTTGCGCTTGACGAGCCGGACGGTGTGCGTGCTGTTCGACAGGCCGTTGATCCAGTGCGTGGTGTTGCCGGGCGTGACGAGTGTGGCGACGGTGGTTCCGTCGACCTGGACGTCGTAGTCGGCGGCCGAGTCGTTGAGCACGATGCCCACGCCGGTGCCGCTGACGCGGCCCTCGAAGTACACGCCGGGCCAGCTGTACTGCACGGTGTTTCCGGCGTCCTTGACCCGCCCCGCGGTGTGCACCTGCGCGAGCACTCCTGTCGTGCGGACCAGTTGCCACTGCTGGTTGGCCCCGCCCCAGTCGGTGAACTGCACGACCTTGGCGCCGTCCGCGGTGGAGGCGTTCTGGACCTCGACGGCCTTGCCGCTGTTGCGGTTGATCAGCCGGACGTAACCGTCGGACGAGTCGGCCAGCCGGAACTGCTGGTTGGCGCCATTGCCGTCGCTCCACTGCACGATGTCCGCCTGGTCGGCGGAGGAGTAGTTCAAGACGTCCAGCACCTTGCCCGAGTGCTGCGCTTTGAGCCGGTAGTAGCCGCCGCCCGAGTCCACGAACTGGAACCGCTGGTTGGCGCCGTCATGGCGGGTCCACTGCGAAACGCCTGCCCCGTCGGCGGTGCTCGCACCGGACACGTCGAGCGCCTTGCCACTGCCACGGTTGACCAGCACGTACCACGCGTTGGAGTCCACGGTGGCCGCCTGCGCCGTCCCGGCGGCGCCCAGGCCGGTCAGGAGCGTGGTCATCAGGGCGATCACCGCGATGAGAACCGCCGGACGCCTCCCGTGTCCTCCCCACCACGGCGCGCTGAATGTCATATGCATGCCATCTCTTTGCATTAGTGTCCCTTTCACTGAGTGTGGCTGCCCGCCCTCCGGGACACGCGCCACGACATGCCTTCGGCGGATCCACCCCCGTCGGTGCGGCACCGGGGCGATCGGCCGTCGCGATCCGGTCGCACGGCTGGAGGGTCGCACCACCAGTGGCCGACGACAGCCGTCCCGGCACTGACTGCGGCTCCTTCATCTCCGCCGACGGCAGCGGCTGCGACGGCACGATCCGTATCACGGGCACCCATGGAGAACGGCTGCCCTCTGCGGCATCGCGCTGAAGCCGAACGTCGTGCAACCGACGCAGGTCCGGTACGCCCGGCACGGATGTGCGCCGCCTCGTCAGCGGGCTCCGTCGGCTACA
>NZ_KQ949174.1 GCF_001514305.1 Streptomyces dysideae | reverse complement strand
CAAGCCAACGCCAGGATCTCCGAGGCGTTGAATGCGGCGCGGACGGAGGTCCTGACGGCGCAGCCGGGGAGCCGCTCCAAGAAGGCGCTGGACATCGCGACGGCCCGATGAACGTCGGCGGGCAGCGATCAAGGACGGCGCGCGCCCACGGCGCCAACACGCCACCCTCCAGGCAGTGGTCCAGGTTGATACAGACCACACCGTCGCCGTCCGCGAGGACGTAGCCGAGCCCGACACCGACCGGCGATGCCTTGGCCTCACCGTGCGCGGACCAGGAACTGGGCGACGCCACCGAAGCGAACCCGCCCTCCAGCGTCCGCGGCGCCTTCCGCTCATCGCGGCGCACCCAACGCCGACGGGCGGTCAACTCCCTGGGCAGGGACGCCTTCGGGCGTCGGCTGCGGTGCGCAGCGACCCGGCAGCGCGTAGAGCAGAAGCGAGGGATGGGACCACGGCCGGCGACCGGCAGAGGTGCGTCGCACCCATCGTGTTCACACACCGTGTTCGCCACGCCCTCAGCCTACCGGGAACGTGTAACGAGTAGAAGCCCCCACCAGGATCAACTCTGCTGACACGGAAGGTGAGTTCACGACTCCGTGTGATCCTCGCAGGTCACAGACCCGTACACGTCGCGCCTTGCTATGCCGCACCGTGGGCCCGATCACAGAGCAGAGAGGGACACCCCCACCCTGCAACGTTCACCCAGGTCAGAAGCCTGGAACATCGAGATCGATGCGCTTCGGCTTCGGCGGTTCGTTGTCGAGGAGACCTGGATGCGCTTCGGTCGGCCGCCGCCTCGTGGGCAGCGGTCCGCGCGCGGCGTGGGCCTGCAACGCGGTGCGCTTGCGATGGTGGTGGCCACACAGCGTACGGAGGTTGTCCAGGCTGTGATCCTCGGGATCACCGATGTGGTCCGCGTCAGTGCCGGGCTCGGCGCAGCGTTCGCCGTCCTCAACCCAGGTGCACTGGTGCCCGTCACGACTGAGGGCCTGGGTACGGAGGGTCTTCCAGCCTCGGGGGCGGGGTGCAGTACGCCAGGCCCCCGGGGCTTCCTTCCAACATCCGTCTGGGGAGGGGTGGTCATGAGCGCTTCCTCCGACTGTGTCACACGCCGCAGAAGCCAGATGTCTCCTCGTACGTGAATCGTTGAGTGCATCCCGGGCGCCCGTGGCTGCGCGGATCCAGGGCCTACAGCCCTGCGGACCGAGGACCGCCCTGAAACGTTATAGGTTCCCGCGAGGCGTTGCGCACCCCAGGGTTGGAGAACCAATCACCTTTGACGATGGGGGGCGTCCGCATGCGCGGCGCTATAAGAACCGCAGTTGGCATGGCCACCACTGGCCTGCTTGTCCTGGCGATGGGCAACCCGGCATCCGCCGCCACGATGGAGTACAACACCGCGTCTAGCGACAATTCGTCTGTAAACAGCTACTACTGCGCATACGCGAAAAACGGCGCCGGTTGGACCCTCGCCCGTGGCTGCTTCCAGCCGTCCGGCGATATCGTTTTCGCCAAGGACAACTCGGCGGACGGCTGGCCTGTCTACACCCTGTGGCAGAACGAGCTCAAAGACAGCAATGGCAACTGGGGGCTCTACCGCAACGGAAAGTGCTCGTGGTCGGGCAATGCACCCAGCCAAGGGTCCTGTAACAAGGACATGTACGAGTACAGCAGCAAGAACGCCCACGGCGGCGTGGGCAGTCGAGTGCGGGTCAAGTCGTGCGTCGCCGATCTCGGGGACGACACATGCAGCTCCTGGAGCACTTGGATCCTCAACGCTTGAGGCCCGCTCAAGACGGGCCCCTGTGTCCGGGCATGGCGGACTTGGCGGCCATGATCCACAGTGTTCAGCCGGGGAGGGGATGGCCATGGGCGCTCCTCCCCGGCTGGGTCATACGCCGCAGAAACCGGAGGTCTGCAGGGCTTCGTTGACGGCCTTGCCCTGGGCTTCGGTAGTGACGACGACTTTGTCAGTGAACCGCTGGGAGGCCAACCAGTCGAGGCGGCTGGCCTCGCCGTTGATCGCGCTGCACTGGTTGCGTGCGGCGTCGATGGCCTTGTCCTCGTACTTCACCGCATCTGGAGCGGCCTTGGCGATGGCGTCCAGGAGGGCCTGGCGGTCGGCGCCGGTGGGCTCGGGCGGAATCCCGGCCTTCTTTGCGGCATCGTCCTTCTGCTGCTGAGAGAGCCTGAGGCGGAGGCCTTCGGCGTCGTGTCGGTCTGGTCGCCGCCGTCCTCGCTGCTGCAGCCGATGAGGGCTAAGAAGGG
>NZ_KQ949173.1 GCF_001514305.1 Streptomyces dysideae | reverse complement strand
CCAGTCGGTGCCGTTCCGGCAGGACACCGCGTATATGGCGATCGGTGAGCGGACGAATGCGAACGGGTCGAAGAAGTTCCGTGAGGCGATGCTGGAGGGCCGCTGGGACGACTGTGTGGAGATGGCCCGCGAGCAGATCCGTGAGGGCGCGCACATGCTCGATTTGTGCGTGGACTACGTCGGCCGCGACGGGGTGGCCGACATGGAGGAACTCGCCGGCCGCTTCGCCACCGCCTCCACCCTGCCCATCGTTTTGGACTCCACCGAGGTGGAGGTGGTCCGGGCCGGGCTGGAGAAGCTGGGCGGGCGGGCGGTCATCAACTCCGTCAACTACGAGGACGGTGACGGGCCCGACTCCCGCTTCGCGAAGGTCACGAAGCTCGCCCGGGAGCACGGGGCGGCGCTGATCGCGCTGACCATCGACGAGGAGGGCCAGGCCCGCACCGTCGAGGCCAAGGTCGCCATCGCCGAACGCCTCATCGATGATCTCACCGGCACCTGGGGGATTCTGGAGTCGGACATCCTCGTCGACTGCCTGACCTTCACCATCTGCACCGGCCAGGAAGAATCCCGGGGCGACGGGATCGCCACCATCGGGGCGATCCGGGAACTCAAGCGCCGCCACCCCGACGTGCAGACCACGCTGGGGCTGTCGAACATCTCCTTCGGCCTGAACCCGGCCGCCCGGATCCTGCTCAACTCCGTGTTCCTGGACGAGTGTGTCAAGGCGGGCCTGGACTCGGCGATCGTGCACGCCTCCAAGATCCTGCCGATCGCCCGCTTCAGCGACGAAGAGGTCACCACCGCCCTGGACCTGATCTACGACCGCCGCACCGAGGGCTACGACCCCCTGCAAAAGCTCATGGCCCTGTTCGAGGGCGCCACCGCCACGTCGCTGAAGGCGGGCAAGGCCGAGGAACTGGCCGCCCTGCCGCTGGAGGAGCGCCTCAAGCGGCGCATCATCGACGGCGAGAAGAACGGCCTCGAACAAGACCTCGACGAGGCGTTGCTCGACAGGCCGGCCCTGGACATCGTCAACGCGACGCTGCTGGACGGCATGAAGGTGGTCGGCGAGCTGTTCGGCTCCGGGCAGATGCAGCTGCCGTTCGTGCTCCAGTCCGCCGAGGTGATGAAGAGGGCCGTCGCCTACCTCGAGCCGCACATGGACAAGACCGACGACGACGGCAAGGGCACCATCGTGCTGGCCACCGTGCGCGGCGACGTCCACGACATCGGCAAGAACCTCGTCGACATCATCCTGTCCAACAACGGCTACAGCGTCGTCAACCTCGGCATCAAACAGCCCGTCGCAGCGATCCTGGACGCCGCCCAGGAACACCGCGCCGACGTCATCGGCATGTCCGGCCTCCTGGTCAAGTCCACGGTGATCATGAAGGAGAACCTGGAAGAGCTCAACCAGCGCGGCCTGGCCGCCCGTTACCCGGTCATCCTCGGCGGCGCCGCCCTGACCCGCGCCTACGTCGAACACGACCTGCACGACCTCTACGAAGGCGAAGTCCGCTACGCCCGCGACGCCTTCGAGGGCCTGCGCCTGATGGACGCCCTGATCGGCGTCAAACGCGGCATCCCCGGCGCGGCCCTGCCCGAACTCAAACAGCGCCGCGTACGCGCCACAGCACCCGTGGTGGAGGAACACCCGCAGGAGGGCCACGTCCGCTCCGACGTGAGCACCCACAACCCGATTCCCACACCACCGTTCTGGGGCACCCGGGTCATCAAGGGCATCCAGCTCAAGGAATACGCGAGCTGGCTGGACCAGGGCGCCCTGTTCAAGGGCCAGTGGGGACTGAAGCAGGCCCGCACCGGCGAAGGCCCCACCTATGACGAACTCGTCGAGTCCGAGGGCCGCCCCCGCCTGCGCGGCCTGCTCGACAAACTCCAGACGGACAGCCTCCTGGAAGCCGCCGTGGTCTACGGCTACTTCCCCTGCGTGTCCAAGGACGACGACCTGATCATCCTGGACGAACAGGGCAACGAACGCACCCGCTTCACCTTCCCCCGCCAGCGCCGCGGCCGCCGCCTGTGCCTGGCCGACTTCTTCCGCCCCGAAGAATCCGGCCACACCGACGTGGTCGGCCTCCAGGTCGTCACCGTCGGCTCCCGCATCGGCGAGGAAACCGCCCGCATGTTCGAAGCCAACGCCTACCGCGACTACCTCGAACTGCACGGCCTGTCCGTCCAGCTCGCCGAGGCCCTCGCCGAGTACTGGCACGCCCGCGTCCGCGCCGAACTCGGCTACGCCGACCAGGACCCCGCCGCCATCGAGGACATGTTCGCCCTCAAATACCGCGGCGCCCGCTTCTCCCTCGGCTACGGCGCCTGCCCCGACCTCGCCGACCGCGCCAAGATCGCCGACCTCCTCCAGCCCGAACGCATCGGCGTCCACCTCTCCGAGGAATTCCAGCTCCACCCCGAACAATCCACCGACGCCATCGTCATCCACCACCCCGAAGCCAAGTACTTCAACGCACGCTGAC
>NZ_KQ949172.1:1668-3030 GCF_001514305.1 Streptomyces dysideae | reverse complement strand
TTCTGCTTGCGGATCTCGATCATGCGGCGGGTCCAGTGCAGCAGTGACGACGGCGAGGACATCGACGCCTCGACGTTCGTGACCTGGTAGCCGTAGACCGGATCCATGATGGTCGGAAGATACAGCCGCCCCGGGTCGCAGGAGGAGAAGCCGGCGTTACGGTCCGGCGTCCACTGCATCGGGGTGCGTACGGCGTCGCGGTCGCCGAGCCAGATGTTGTCGCCCATGCCGATCTCGTCGCCGTAGTAGAGGATCGGCGAGCCCGGGAGGGACAGCAGCAGGGCGGTGAACAGTTCGATCTGGTTGCGGTCGTTGTCGAGGAGGGGGGCGAGTCGGCGGCGGATGCCGATGTTGGCGCGCATGCGGGGGTCTTTGGCGTATTCGGCCCACATGTAGTCGCGTTCCTCGTCGGTGACCATTTCCAGGGTCAGCTCGTCGTGGTTGCGCAGGAAGATGCCCCACTGGCAGCCGGACGGAATGGCCGGGGTCTTGGCGAGGATTTCCGACACCGGGTAGCGCGATTCCCGTCGTACCGCCATGAAGATCCGCGGCATGACCGGGAAATGGAACGCCATATGGCATTCGTCGCCACCGCTCTGGTAGTCGCCGAAGTAGTCGACGACGTCCTCCGGCCACTGGTTCGCCTCCGCCAGCAGCACCGTGTCCGGGTAGTGGGCGTCGATCTCCTTCCGGACCCGCTTGAGGAACTCATGCGCCGCCGGAAGGTTCTCGCAGTTCGTGCCCTCCTCCGCATACAGGTACGGCACCGCGTCCAGCCGGAATCCGTCGATGCCGAGGTCCAGCCAGAACCGCAGTGCGGAGATCATCTCCTCCTGCACGGCCGGGTTCTCGTAGTTCAGGTCCGGCTGGTGGGCGAAGAACCGGTGGAAGAAGTACTGCTTGCGCACCGGATCGAAGGTCCAGTTGGAGGCTTCGGTGTCGACGAAGATGATGCGGGCGTCGGCGTACTGCTTGTCGTCGTCGGCCCACATGTAGTAGTCGCCGTAGGGGCCGTCGGGGTCTTTCCTCGACTCCTGGAACCACGGGTGCTGATCACTCGTGTGGTTCATGACGAAGTCGATGATGACGCGCATGCCGCGCTGGTGGGCGGCGTCGACGAACTCCACGAAGTCGGCGAGGTCACCGAACTCGGGCAGGACGGCGGTGTAGTCCGAGACGTCGTAACCGCCGTCCCGCAAGGGCGACTTGAAGAAGGGCGGCAGCCACAGGCAGTCGACGCCCAGCCATTGCAGATAGTCGAGCTTGGCGGTCAGGCCCTTGAGGTCGCCGACGCCGTCGCCGTTGCTGTCCTGGAAGGAGCGGACCAGGACCTCGTAGAAGACGGCACGCTTGAACCAGTCC
>NZ_KQ949172.1:0-1158 GCF_001514305.1 Streptomyces dysideae | reverse complement strand
CCTGATCGCGTTGAGTTTGGTGATGAGCGGGGTGATGGTGCGGCCGTCGCGTTCGGCGGCTTCCCAGTCCCGGGGCCTGATCTGGTATTTCTCCGAGTCCAGGTATTCCTCGCTGCCGGGGCGGAGGGGAGCGTTCTCGCACAGTTCGTAGCCGCTGTACACGCCCCAGGTGGGGGAGAGGGTGGCGGCCAGCACCGCCCGCAGCTCGAACGCCGGGCGCCCGCCCTGCTGGAGGAACTCGTGCAGGATGTCCGGGGTGTTCACGAAGAAGTTCGGCCGCATGTAGGCGGCCGCCTCCCCGGACAGCTCGGTCAGGTACTCGGTCAGCTCCTGCTTGGAATTACGCCAGGTGAAGTACGTGTACGACTGCTGGAACCCGATCTGCGCCAGGGTGTGCATCATCGCCGGCCGGGTGAACGCCTCCGCCAGGAAGATCACGTCCGGGTCGGTGCGGTTGACGTCCGCGATCACCCGCTGCCAGAACACCACCGGCTTGGTGTGCGGATTGTCGACCCGGAAGATCCGCACCCCGTGCGCCATCCAATACCTGAGGACCCGCAGGGTCTCGGCGACCAGGCCGTCCATGTCCGCGTCGAACGCGATCGGGTAGATGTCCTGGTACTTCTTGGGCGGGTTCTCCGCATACGCGATGGTGCCGTCCGGACGGTGATGGAACCACTGCGGATGCTTCTGCACCCAGGGATGATCCGGCGAACACTGCAACGCGAAGTCCAGCGCGATCTCCAGGCCGAGTCCGCGCGCCTGTGTCACGAACCAGTCGAAGTCCTCGATCGTGCCCAGATCGGGGTGGATCGCGTCGTGCCCGCCTTCCGGGGAGCCGATCGCCCACGGCACCCCGACATCCTCGGGCCCGGGGGAGAGGGTGTTGTTGCGGCCCTTGCGGAACGTCGTCCCGATCGGATGGACGGGCGGCAGGTACACCACGTCGAAGCCCATGCCGGCGATGGCGGGCAGCCGTCGCGCGGCCGTGCGGAACGTGCCGTGCGGGCGCTCGGAGGTGCCCTCGGAGCGGGGGAAGAACTCGTACCAGGCGCCGTACAGGGCCCTCTCCCGCTCCACCAGCAGCGGCAGCGGCTCCGCCACCGTCACCAGCTCCCGCAGCGGATACCGCCCCAACACCGCGTCCACCTCGGGCGT
>NZ_KQ949171.1 GCF_001514305.1 Streptomyces dysideae | reverse complement strand
TGCGACACGAAAGCCGCTTGAGAAGAGCGGACTCACCGAAGGAGGATCGACTGATGTCGAAGGTGTAGCTCCCGAGCCAGTGCACAGGGCTCGTTCCCGCCTCAGCGTGCGTCGTGAGTAATCGCGGGGTGCGAAGCCTGGGGAAATGCCCAAGGATCCTCGTTCCATCCGGGGGTTACAGGCTGGGAAATGCCGGACGGGTGAATGCGAATGAACCCTTGATGATGCCTCGTCATGAGCACTCTCGCCGATGGGTCGTTTCAGCGAGAGATAGGGACTGGCCGCTGGAAAGTGGCAGGTGCCGACTGGGGAAATCTGGCCAGTCGGGAGTGCACCGCCGTCCCCGGGGTGCAGAGGGCACCCTCACCGGCAGCATCTCTCTCATGCGGAACGTGACAACCCCGATGGAGTCCAGGCAATGTAATTCTGACCTGGTAAGCCAACCGTAAGGAAGGCCCAACTCTCCAGCGGGCGCAGGAAGACCCAGAAAGCGAATGCCGGTCGCCGAAAGGCAACAGGAAACCGGGAACCATACGCTGACACCTCCGTCGGCGGTCCCCGCATAACTGGCCGGATAGGGGCCGATGTCCCGGCCTGAAAGGGCGCTGACGTGGGTCTGGTGAGCCCGTGAAGAAACGATGACCAAAGACATCTGAACCGAAGGGCAAGTTGGACGCCGTGACGACACACGTGGCTGGGGCGGCGCAAGCCGCTGCGACCGCAGCCGGCATGGCGAACGGACCGGAGGACGAGATCACCGACTGGCCGTCGATCGACTGGCGGACAGTCGAGGACGACGTACGGCGTCTGCGGCAACGCATCTTCACGGCATCGCAGGCAGGAGACCTGGCCAAGGTCAGGAATCTGCAGAAGTTGATGCTCCGCTCCCGCGCCAACACACTCGCGAGTGTGCGGCGGGTCACGGAGGTCAACGCTGGCCGCAAGACGGCGGGCGTCGACGGGAAAGTCGTCCTGCTGCCCCAGGGAAAGGCCGAGTTGGCCGACTGGGTCCAGCATGACGCGGACCCGTGGAAGCCCAAGCCCGTCAAGCGAGTGTATATAGCCAAGGCGAATGGGAAGCAGCGCCCACTTGGAATTCCTGTGATCGCCGACAGATGCCTTCAAGCTCTGACGCTGAATGCACTGGAGCCCGAGTGGGAGGCACGTCTGGAACCGAAGGTCTACGGTTTCCGTCCAGGTCGTGGCTGTCATGACGCGATCGTTGCCATCCACACGACGGCGAGCGGCAAGAACGCCAAACGCTTGTGGGTGCTCGACGCGGACTTGAAAGCGGCATTCGACCGAATCGACCACGATCACCTGCTCGCGTCACTGGGCTCGTTCCCTGGAAGGGGATTGATCGCCGGATGGCTTAAGGCTGGTGTGGTCGAGAAAGGTTGGTTCACCCCCACGGTGGAGGGAACTCCCCAGGGCGGGGTGATCAGTCCCGCGTTGTTGAACATCGCCTTGCACGGAATGGGAAAGGCTGCTGGAGTCCGTTACCAGAATCTCGGCAGTGATGCCACGATTCTGGCGCGCGACTCTCCGGTTCTGGTCGCCTACGCCGACGACCTTCTCGCCCTGTGCCATTCTCGGGAACAGGCCGAGCAGGTCAAGGCGCGGCTGACTGTGTGGCTCGCGCCCCGGGGCCTGGCCTTCAACGAGGACAAGACACGCATTGTCCACCTCGATGAGGGCTGCGACTTCCTGGGGTTCAACATCCGACGCTACCGCAGCAAGTTGCTGACCAAACCGAGCAACGCGGCCTTGCGGCGGATCCGGGAACGGCTTGCCGCCGAGGTGCTGGCCCTGCGAGGGTCCAACGCCGACGCGGTGATCGCCAAGCTCAACCCGATCATCAAGGGCTGGGCTGCCTACTACCGGATCGGGGTGTCCAAGCGGGCGTTCAACTCGCTGGACGCCTACGTGTGGAGACTGGTCTACAAGTGGGCCAAGTTCTCCCACCCGAACAAGCCGATGCGCTGGGTGACTGCCCGGTACTTCGGCATGTTCAACCCGTTCAGGCAGGACACATGGGTATTCGGGGACCGCGCCAGCGGTTTCTACCTCTACAAGTTCGCCTGGACGCCGATCGTCCGGCACCGGATGGTGCCAGGAAGGGCGTCAACCGACGATCCCGCCCTGGCCGACTTCTGGGCCAAGCGGCGCCGCCGCGGCAAACTCCCGCTGGGCAAGGGCACCTTGCATCTGTTGCAGATGCAAGACGGCCGATGTCCGCTCTGCGGAGGGCTGCTGCTGCACGCCGACCACGAGCCGCAAACTCCCGACCAGTGGGAGCAGTGGCTCAAGGGCACCCGCATCGCGATCCGCAAACACGCGGTCACCGCCGAAGCGGGCAACGGCAAGCCGGACAAACCCGCCGCCTCACGCCTGATACACACCCACTGCCAGCGTCGGCTGGCCACTGGCCCCGGCCGGTGACCAGCACTTCTGTTCGCCCGCGAGCCCAAGGGGCTTGCTTGAGCCGGTTGCCTGGAAAGCGGGCACGGCCGGTTCTGAGGGGGGACCGCTGCAGCAATGCAGCGGTCCTACCCGACG
>NZ_KQ949170.1 GCF_001514305.1 Streptomyces dysideae | reverse complement strand
ACTCGCCAAATGAAGCGCTCAGTGTGCGACACGAAGTCGCTCCAGGTAAGTAAGGACAGCCGTATGAAGGGAAGTTGAGGAAGCTGAACTTCGGGCCAGTGTCCAGGGCCCGTCCCCGCGCTCCCATGCGTCGCTGGTAACGGCGGGGTGTGAAGCGGAGCGTTCAAGCCCAAGGGTGTCCCGGCCATCGGGGTGCAACAGGTGAGGGGAAGGCTGGACGGGCGAACGAAAGTGAACCCTCGATGATGCCTCGTGACTTTAAGACCGCGTCGATGGCGTGTTGGCGGCGGTCACAGGACCCGGTGCTGAAAGGCGCCAAGCGACCTTCGGGTAACTGAGCCCGGAGGGAGGACACCGCTGGTCTCGGGGTAGAGGGGGCGCCCACCCCAGCCGCGTCTTACCGGTGCGGAACGTGGAAACCCCGACGGGGTCCAAGCCACCGGCTTGGTAGGCCGACCGCAAGGAAGGCTGAAGTCCCCGGCGGGAGAAGGAAGATCCAAGAAGCGAAGGCCGGCGGGCCGAAAGGCCAGAGGAAGCCGGGAGACTGGGACCTTCACCCGCTCCTGCATAACTCGCCGGATACGGGCCCCGGTGGTCCGGCCCGAAAGGGCGCCCACGTGGATCAGGTGAGCCTTTGAAGTCACCACTGCAAGGACGCTCGAACCAAGGGACAAGTTAGACACCGGAGGCGAACATGGAGATCACGGCACCTGCCGTGACGTCCGCGCCTGCGGTGAACGGACCCGAGGACGACTTACTCGACTGGCACGGCATCGACTGGGCCACCTGCGAGGAGAACGTACGGCGGCTGAGGCAGAGGATCTTCAAGGCAACGCAGGACGGGGACCTCAAGAAGGTCCGCAACTTGCAGAAGCTCATGCTGAGAAGCCGCAGCAACACGCTGGTCAGCGTGAAGCGGGTGACTCAGCAGAGCAGTGGTCGCATGACCGCTGGCATCGACGGGGAACGGGCCCTCACGCCGAAAGCGAGAGGCACCTTGGCGGCCGAGATCCATCGGTCGTTGAATCCGTGGAAGGCCAGGCCGGTCAAGCGAGTGTTCATCCCGAAGAGCAACGGGAAACAGCGACCGCTCGGCATCCCGGTCATCCGTGACCGGGTCCTCCAGGCCCGCGTGAAGAACGCGCTGGAACCCGAGTGGGAAGCGCGGTTCGAGCCGAGGTCTTACGGCTTCCGGCCCGGCCGCAGCTGCCAGGACGCGATATCCGCGATCTTCTGGACGGTGAAGGGCAAGAACCCGAAACGTCTGTGGGTCCTGGACGCGGACCTGTCGGCGGCGTTCGACCGCATCGACCATGACCACCTCATGACCATGCTCGGCCAGTTCCCCGCCAGGGACCTGATCTGCGGCTGGCTGAAGGCGGGCGTAATCGACCGCGGCCGGTTCGCACCGACCGAGGAGGGCACTCCTCAAGGCGGCGTGATCAGCCCGCTGTTGCTGAACGTTGCTCTGCACGGACTGGAACAGGCCGCAGGGTGCCAATACACGGTTCGGACCGGGCGCGAGCCCGGCGCGATGCCCGGCACCCCGGTGCTGGTGAGATATGCCGACGACTTCGTCGTGCTCTGCCACGACGAGGAACAGGTGCACCAGGTCAGGGCCCGGCTGGAGGACTGGCTGGAGCCGAGGGGTCTTCGCTTCAACGAGGAGAAGACCCAGGTCGTCCACCTCGATAAGGGGTTCGACTTCCTCGGCTTCACCGTCCGCCGCACGGGCGGAAAGCTGATCATCAAGCCGAGCACAGCGGCTTGCGCGAGGCTCCGGGCGCGCTTACGGACCGAGGTGAAGACCCTGCACGGGTCCAATGCCGAGGCCGTGTTGCGCAGGCTGATCCCGATCGTTCGCGGTTGGGCGGCCTACTACCGGGCGGTGGCATCCACGACGACGTTCTCGTCGCTGGATCACTACATGTGGCGACTGACCTTCAAATGGGCCAGACGTCGTCACCGCAACAAGTCGAGTCACTGGGTCGTGGACCGGTACTTCGGCAGGTTCCACCCGTCCCGGCGAGACCGGTGGGTGTTCGGCGACCGCGACAGCGGCGCCTTCCTCATCAAGTTCGCCTGGACCGGCATCGTCCGCCACCAGCTCATCAAGGGCGGAGCGTCCCCGGACGATCCCGCTCTGACCGAGTACTGGCGGGACCGCCGCCGCAGGAAAGCGCCACCGCCGATGGACAAGACGAGTCTTCTCCTGGCGGTCCGGCAGCAGGGGCTGTGTCCTCTCTGCAAGCAGGCGCTGATCGTCGGAGCCGAGTACGAACCGGACAGCCCACGCGAGTGGATCAACTGGTTCGCGGCCTCGAAGAAGATGCTCCACAAGCATCACTTCACCTACCGGCGAGACGGCGGCACGGACGAGCGGAACAACCTTCGCCTCGTGCACTCCGAATGCCACCGCCAGCATCACGCTGACGACGGCAAAAGGACCACATAACCCTGCTGACCTGCGAAGCCCATGGGGCTTGCTTGAGCCGGATGCGGGGAAAGCTCGCACGTCCGGTTCTGAGGGGGCCGGAGATCAGCAATGGTCTCCGGCTACCCGACC
>NZ_KQ949169.1 GCF_001514305.1 Streptomyces dysideae | reverse complement strand
CACAAGCTCGACGTGCGGGAGGTACGGCCAGCAGATGAGGCCGCCCGGCGAGGGAGACGGAACGCGTCGTGGAGTCCGGTTCGTCGTCTCTACCGGACAGCGAGCCGCACCAACCTGCCTGACGGCAATACACCAAGCCCCGCTCGACCGGGAGCTTCGCCTTGGACAGCACCTGCTTGATCTTCGCCGGCACCGACTTCGGCCCCTGCCACGGCGCAGGCTCCCGCCGACACCCCTTCCTCGCCGTCCCACGGCCACGGCCAACGAAGCGATGGCTGCCACCCGCCAATGCCGGGCTCGATCGGCACTTCGACCGAGACCCTGCAGCTGAAGTCCGCGGCCCGAGCAGATCACAAAGCCCGGTTGCGCAGCCAGTCTTGTCCGCGTCCGGCTTACGGGCCCTGGCGCAGGGAAAGGCCCCGCGACTGCGGGGCTTCCCGACTTCAGTGGTGTGTCACAGGCGAGGCCGTACGCCGTCGAGGAACTCGACAAGCGCTTGAGTCACCTCGGCCGGCCTTTCTTCCGCGATCCCATGCCCTGCGCCGGGGAGAATGATCTCCGCGCGCAGGTCGTCGCAGAGTCACGGCAGCTGTAGTTCGTGAGGCGTAGGTCGTCGTCGCTGGTCAGTGTGGCGGAGTGGGGTACCTGTGGGCATGGGTACGGCCACTTGCATCGTGATTGTTTGTGACGACGAATCAGAACGCGGTGGCCCGCGAGGTCCGGCCCCGACATGCGGCGTTCGCCGTCGAGGACATCGTCGAGGCGGTGCGGCACGTCCGTGCGGCGGGCGCCGAACTCCTCAGGATTCCGGCGAATTACTGCGACGACCTGGCGGCACCGTACGAATGCCCCGACGGGGAGCTGGAGACGTATCGCGAACTTGGCATTCTCTGCGACCGCGACGAGCAGGCGGGGAGGACGAGCAGGGCGGGGAGTTCCGCCGCTGCTACACGGATACGGTCGGGTACGTCTTCTTCGAGATCGTCCAACGGACCGGCGGTTACCGCGGATACGGCGCCGCCAACGCCTTCGTACGCCTCGCCCCCCAACGACGGTAGACCCGTTGGGCGGCGAGGACCAGTGCCTCAGCGGGACACCGGGCGCAACCGCTGTTCCAGGAAGGAGACGACGGTCGGCCACGTCGGAGTCACGGGGCGGGCCGGCGTGCTGTGCCCGTTGCGTGTGGTCTCCTGGTAGGCACCCTGGCGGGTCTCGTCGTCGGTGAGCATGTCCTCCAGCGGCCCGTGCCCGGCTCGTGGGAAGGAGATCAGTCGTGCCTCCTCACCCGCGGACGCGAGGGCGTCGTAGAGCAGGCGGCTCTGGTGGTACGGCACGAAGGGGTCCTGCTCGCCGTGGAAGATCAGGAACGGTGGGGTGTGCCGCTCGCCGATGTAGGTGAGCGGGTTCGCCGCGACGACCTTGCCAGGGCAGGCCGTGATGGTGCAGCCGAGCAGGAGTGACTCGGGTGAGCGGGCGTCGGAGTGGCAGTCCGTCAGCCCGAACGCCGAGTTGAACACCCTGCAGTCGTCCGGCATGTGCGCGTCCATCTGCAGGAAGTCGGTCGGCGGGTAGAACGGCACGGCCGCCTGGACAGCGCTGGACGGCCCGCGCGGGCCGACGTCGCCCTCCAGCTCCGGACGGTCGCCGGTGACCGCGGCCATCGCGGTCGTCCAGCCGCCCGACGAGTCGCCCATGATCGCGACGCGGTGCGGGTCCAGGTTGTACGTTTTGGCGTTCGCGCGCAGCCAGCGGATGGCGCCCTTGATGTCGTACAGCTGCGCCGGGAACTGTGCCTGTCCGCTGGAGCGGATCGCCACGCCCGCGACGGCGAATCCCCGCGGGTTGAGCTGTGCGGCCACCCTGTCGGCGCCGCGGCGTCCGCTGTCGGCCAGCCAACCCGAGCCGCTGGAGAAGATCACCAGCGGGACCGGCCGCGCGGACCTGGGGACATAGAGGTCCAGCAAGTGGCCTTGAGTGCCGGGCGGTTGGGCGGGTGCGTAGGCGAGGTCCTTGGTGACTTCCACATCGGTCTGCGCCCGGGCGGGGGCTGCGGCCCCCGCAGCCGTGATGAGAACCACGGCCGCGGCGGCCGCCGCCAGTGCCCGAGGGATGCGCCCCGAGCGCAACTGACTCAGGTGTATCCCTGTGCGTAGCTGCATCGTGCCGACTCCTCTTCGAGGGGTTCGTGTGAGCTGAAGCCGAATGGAGCGATGGAACGAACGAGACCGGGAGACTGAACGCCGGCTGTCCGATGCGCCCGCGCCGACAGTGGCCGTGGCGGGTGCCGCGGCCGTGGTGTCACTCCGGCTGATCCGCCGGGCGAGCGACACGAGGGAGGTCCGGGCACACGGTTCGTTCGCCTGGTGAAGTGTGGTTCACTTCGAGCTGGCATGAGTCTCAGGTCGCGGTGGGCGAGTGTCAATGGTGGTGCGCGAGGCGATTCCCGATCCCGACCCTTGCCCGTACCGGCTGCCACGCGGCGCTCTGTGAGGAGTCATCCATGACCAAAAGCGAGTTTCCCGAGGCCATGACGGCGGCCGGTGCGGTCCGCGGCCGCCGTGAGGGCGGCCTGGCAG
>NZ_KQ949168.1:2597-3664 GCF_001514305.1 Streptomyces dysideae | reverse complement strand
GAGGTAAAAGAGCCCGGGCGGCCTGCGGAGGCTACATCTGCTTCGAGGACGAAGCCGGGTTCACCCGACGTCCGCCCAAAGGACGAACCTGGGGCCGGCGCGGCCACACGCCGGTCGTGACCGTCAGCGGCCGCCGCTCGGGGCGCCTGTCAGTGGCCGGGCCGATCGCGATACGGCCAGGCTCCCGCATCCGGCTGTGCCACCGTCTGCGCACCCACACCGCAGGGGCCTCCTACGGCCATGGTTGAGGAGGCCTTCGCGGCTGGCCCGCCGACGCTCGCCCTCGCCATCGACGCGAACTGGCCCCCGAACCCCGGCTTCCGCCGACAGAACGCAGTGCGGGCCGCCCATGGCGCCCCACACCGCATGCCATGCTCTTCGTCGGCGTTCACTCCCGCACGCGTTCTGTCACCGGATGTCGTAGGGGTGCTCGGCGCCCTCGCGCTTGGTGTAGATGTCCCAGTAGAGCCCGGCGATGGTGTCCGCGTGGGTTTCCGGGCCACCGGAGCCGATCCGGGTGAAGATCGGCACGTGTGCCGCGTACACGCCCGTGCCGGTGAGCACCTGGGTGAGCTTGAGCACGTAGGCCCGCAGGGCGGCCGTGGCGACGGCGATGTTGCCGTACTCCGGCGGCCCGGCGAATACGTCCAGAGAGGACCCGCCCGTGGTGAACAGGAGGGTGCCGGCGTCGCGTTCGAGCATCTCGGGAAGCACCTGCCGTGCCGCGGTGAGACCGCCGTACAGGTAATAGTCCAGCTCCGGCTGGAGGTTCTCGACCGTCGCGTCCAACGGAGCGATCATGGCGTCGGTGAACGTCTTCGGCGCGGGCGAGTACTCCAGTACGTCGACTTGGCCGAACCGCTCCTTGACGCGGGCGAACGCGGCGACCAGGGACGGCCGGTCGGTGACGTCGGCCGCGAACCCGGCTGCCTCGATCCCCGCTTCACGCAATTCCCCGGCGAGCCCGTCCAGTGTCTTCTGGGTCCGCGCCACGAGCGCCACGGAGAAACCGTTACGGCCGAATTCC
Source organism: Streptomyces dysideae (assembly GCF_001514305.1). Classification (GTDB taxonomy): domain Bacteria; phylum Actinomycetota; class Actinomycetes; order Streptomycetales; family Streptomycetaceae; genus Streptomyces; species Streptomyces dysideae. The sequence goes on along the minus strand of NZ_KQ949168.1, from coordinate 2,637 downwards.
TTGGCGATCGACAGGCCCAGGCCGGAGCCGGCTCCGACGA
>NZ_KQ949168.1:0-1748 GCF_001514305.1 Streptomyces dysideae | reverse complement strand
ATGGCGATGGCGATGGCGGGCACGATAAATGTCCTTCCGGGAAAAGTGGTCAGGTGGTGAAATCGGGCCGGCCCTGGAGGAGGGCTGAAGTTGACAGCCCGCGTCAGGATGGGGTGGCGAGGGCGTAGCGGATCCCGGTCAGCTCCTCGGACAGCTCCCACAGCCGGCGTGCGGTGTCCGGGTCTTGGGACGCGTCGCTGGGACGGACCGTCGTGGGATGTCCGCGGGATTCCTTCCAGCCGTCGGGACCGTAGAGCTCTCCGCCGCGGGCATGCGGCGCGGTCGCGGCGTACAGCTGGGGCAGCACGCCCCGCTCGACGTTTTGGAAGAGCAGGGTCTTGGCGAGCGCGCCGGTCACTTTGAGCATGCCGGTCGGGCCGGTGGACATCAGGTTCGTGGCCGTGAACCCGGGATGGGCCAGCAGGCTGCGGACCGGACTGCCCGCGGCGCGCAGCCTGCGATCGAGTTCCAGCCCGAACAGGACATTGGCGAACTTCGACTGGTAGTAGTACGTCACCGGTGCGTATATCTGTACGCCGGTCAGGCCGTCGAAAAAGATCTCGCCACTGTGGTGCGCCAGCGAGGTGACCGTCACCACCCGGGGATCGCTGCCCGCCTGCAACAGGTCCAAGACCAAGCCGGTGAGGGCGAAATGGCCCAGGTGATTGCTGGCGAACTGCGACTCGCGCCCCTGCGGGGACAACTGGCGGGGCACCGCCATCAGCCCCGCGTTGTTGACCAGGACGTCCACCCTCAGCCCGTCGGCGTGGATCCCGTCGGCGAACGCGCGCACCGAATCCAGGTCGGCGAGGTCCACGTGGCGCACCTCGAGGCTCGCCCCGGGATGGGCGTCACTGATCTCCGCGGCGGCTCGGCGCCCCTTGGTCTCGTTCCGCACGGCCATCACGACGTGCGCGCCACGGCGGGCCACGTGCCGGGTGGTGGCCAGCCCGAGGCCGCTGTTGGCCCCGGTGACGACAAAGGTCCTTCCGGCCAGATCCGGGATCCGGTCAGATGTCCACTTGCCCTCCATCACGCGACCCAGCACGTCTTTAATGTCTCAGCGTGTCAATCAGATCTCAGTGTGACGCCAGAGCTTGCCTTCGTATGCACTCCACCAACCAGCGTCGCTCGTGAAGGACCGCTGGGTGCAGGCGGACGGAGACGGACATGCGGCTGGGCGTGCACATCAATCGGTTCAACCACCCCGGAGGCGGCCCCGCGCCCGGCTTTGAACTCGCAGTGGCCAATGTCGCCGCCGAGGCAGCGGGCACCCATCGGCTCACGGTCATGGACCACTACTCACCCTCGGTTTCCTCGCCGCCCACACCTCCACCGTCCGCCTCGGCGCACTCGTGACCGGCGTCACATACCACCACCCCGAACTGCTCGCCAAGATCGCCACCACGCTCGACGTCCTCTCCGGCGGCCGGGCCCCCTCGGCATCGGGGCGGCCTGGTACGACCGCGAGCACGAGGGTCTCGGGGTGCCGTACCCAGCGACCGCCGAGCGGTTCGAGCGGCTGGAGGAGACTCTGCGGATCTGCCTCCAGATGCGGGACCCAGGCAACAACAGGCCCTTCGAGGGCACGCTCTACCGGCTCGCCGAGACCCTCTGCGTCCCAGCGCCCGCCAGCTCACCGCGCCCGGAGATCCTGATCGGCGGGGGCGGTGAGCGGAAGACCCTGCCTCTGCTCGCCCGGTACACGCACGCGTACAACCTGTCCGCCAGCACCCCGGAGGAGGTCG
>NZ_KQ949167.1 GCF_001514305.1 Streptomyces dysideae | reverse complement strand
GTACCGCTATGGCAAGCCCAAGAACGCGTCTTTGCATGGGGCCCTCCTGACAAGAAGTTGTGCGCACTGCGAACGTTCGTCCGTGTGCCGAACAGAGCAAGCGGAGGCTATGTCCCTGTCCGAATCGCGTCAATAGGTCGCGCCGAAGCAAGTCCAGAGCGGGCAGGAGCCGCAGGACGGACCGGTGCCGGCGCTTCGGCCCCTCCCTCGCCCACCACGTCAGCGAAGGAACTGTGGCCGACGGTCGACGGCTTGGCTCGGCCAGATCGCGAAGCATCGGCTCTCCGGTGGTGAGGGCCAGGACGCCTTCGAGGAGGTCATCCTGTCCGCCCGGGACACCGACGAGCCTTCGCTGCTGCTGATCCAGTACATCCACCGCGACGCCCAGGAGCCCGGAGAGATCGTGCTCGGGTTCGCCGTCGACGACGTGGACGAGGTGGTGACAGCCGTGCGGGAAGCCGGGGAGGCGGTGCGCTCCACGCCCTGGCCCCCGACGGCCTCGAGCGGCTCCACGCCGCACTCCCCGCCTCGCCAACTCGTCACCACAGCCACGCCGAGAGCCCACTCAGACAGCCCCACACGACGGCGGTTCCGCTGTCGGCATCATGCGCGCCGCACCCACTGGGCCAGGTAGGCGCCCAGCCCCTCCAAGTCGGCACCCCGGGCGACATAGCCGAGGTGACCGTCCGGCCGCACGAAGCCATGGGCGATGTCCGGCCAGGGGCTCTCCTCACCGAGCCGGTGCACGGCGATCAGGTCGTCCAGGCCCTCCAGGACTGGGGCGAGGCTCTCGTCCGGCCAGAGATGCGGCGGCCCGGCGAGGAGCAGGTGCCAGCCCGTTGAGGCGGTCCGCGTCTGCAGCCCGCGGGGCAGGTCGGGCAGCCGGTCCCCGGCCCGCGGGCCGTGCCGCGGCGGTCGTGTACCCGTCATGGAGAGGGGACTGTGGCGGTAGTGGATGCCGAGTTCGGAGGCCGTACGGAAGACACGCCCGCGCAGCGCCGTCGCACGCAGCGCCAACGGGGCCAGCCGCGGGGCGAGTTGGGTCCGGGCGAGACGGACGGCCGGATTGCCGCTGGTACCGATCGTGAAGGCACGGTCGGTGAAGCGCCGGACGACACGGCCCACCGGGGCACGCTCGGTCTCGTACGTCTCCAGCAAACCCTCCGTCGAGACACCACGGCACACGAGGGCAAGCTTCCAGCCGAGGTTGAGCGCGTCCTGGATGCCGGTGTTCATCCCCTGCGCCCCGGCCGGGCTGTGGATATGGGCCGCGTCCCCGGCCAGGAAACAGGGTCCGACGCGGTAGCGGGCGGCGCCGCGGTTGTGGAGCCGGAAATCGGTCATCCACGCCGGGTCCCGCAGTACCAGGCCGTTGTCGGTGTAGCGGCCGGTGATCTCCTGCAGCAGGGGTAGCGTGACCTCCCGGTCCGGGGCATCGGGTGGCAGCATGGCGAGCATGCGCCAGGTGGCCGGCGAGCCGAGCGGGAAGAAGAACAGCATCCCGTTCCCGGTCATGTACGTGTGCACCGCATCCGGCTCCAGTCCGTCGACCTCCAGGTCGGCGAGCAGGAACGTCTGCGGATACGCGTAGCCCTCGAACCCGATGCCCGCCTCGGCGCGCACCGTGCTGTGGGCGCCGTCGCAGCCCACGACGTACCGCGCCTCCACCGTCTCCTCCGTGCCGTCACCGCGCCGCATCCGGCAGACGCCGTACGAGTCCTCGACCTCCATCCGGACCAGCTCGGTTCCGCGCTCGATCGTCACGCCCCGCCCGGCAAGGTGCCCGGCGAGGACGCTCTCGGTCTCTGCCTGCGACAGGAACAGCAGGAAGGGGTACGCGGTGTCGCTCAGCCCGATGTCGAAGAGCCGCACCCGCACCACGCGCCGGGGCAGGTGCATCCGCAGTTGCATCGCGGGGTTGCCGCGAGCGACCAGTTCGTCCGTCACCCCGAATCCGGCCAGCGCCTCCAGCGTCCGGGGCTGAATGGCCAGGGCCCTGGACTCGTGCACCCGGTCGAGAGAACGGTCGACGATGCGAAACCGAACTCCGAACGCACACAACTGCGCGGCGAGCGCGAGCCCGGTCGGGCCCGCGCCGACCACCAGCACATCCAGCGGTGCCGTCATGAACCCACGGTAGTGCCGACGGGGTCTCGACCGGCAGCCCTTTCATCGACTATCGTCGATTATCGATGAATGAGACGACGAGCAACCCTGCACCCCCGCTGAGCGACGAGGACACCGCCACATACACCAGGTGGTTCAAGGCCCTGGCCGACCCGATGCGCATACGCCTCCTGAACCTGCTGGCCGTCGAGCGGAGGGCGATGGCGGTCGGCGAGATCGTGGAACACCTGCCGATCGGCCAGTCCACGGTCTCGCACCATCTGAAGGTCCTGGCCGAGGTCCGCTTCGTCCTCCCCGAGCCACGGGGCACCTCGACGCGGTACGCCGTCAACGAAAGATGCCTGGAGCGCTTCCCCGCCGCGGTGCGGGCGATCATGGGACTGGAAGCCGGCCGCGCCTGATGGCGGCCGTGCGGGACTCCCAGACCGTGATGGTCCGGCCCTTCAGGTCGGCGTCCAAGCGAGACCGTCGGCCGGCCCGACCAGAACTACTTCGCCCGCCCGTTCAAGGCCCACTACCGGGCCAGGACGGCGGAGGTGGCGGGCGCCATCTCGCTGGGCTTGGCGACCACCGCGTTGCCCGAGGCCAGCGCGCCGACGATGGGCGTCAGCAGGCGCTGGACCGGATAGTTCCAGGGCGCGATGACGAGAACCACGCCGAGCGGGTCGTACTGCGTCCAGGCGGTGGCGTCGGCGCCGAGGTACGCGGGGACGGGTGCCGGCTCCGGGCGCAGCCAGTCGGTGAGGTGCTCAAGGGTGTGGTCGACCTCGCGGACCGTGAAGTCGCCCCTTCCAGCGCGCCGACCATCCGCTCCAGCAGCGCGCGCAGCAGTTCGTCGTCGCCGTCCGTCAGCACCGGCCACCGCGCCCGCACCTCGCGGCTGAGCCGCCGCCAGTAGGTCTCGCCGCGCGGGGTGAGGTGGGCGAGGATGCGGCGCCGGTCGAGCGGGTCGACGCGCCGGTGGACGAGGTTCTGGTCGACGAGGTGGTCGATCAGTTTGGTGAGGGTCGGCGGCGGCAGGAAGGCCGCCTCGGCGACCGCGGTCATGTAGTGGCCCTCGCCGTCGGAGAGCAGGGTGAGCACCCGCCAGGCGTCCAGCGAGCAGCCGTCGGCGTCGAGAACGGCCTGGAGCCGCCGCGCGGCCAGCCGTTCGGCCCGCGTCAGCAACTGCATCAGGTCCTGGGGCTGACGCGGAGGTGGGGTAGGCATCCTGCTCCTCGGTCCCGGAGTGCCGGCATCGCACAAGTGCCGCTTCGCGGAAGTTCGTACGAGCGCACTTCGCCGAAGGGTCGTCCACGTCTACCACTTCGGCACCGCCCGTACCACGAGACGGAC
>NZ_KQ949166.1:3850-4543 GCF_001514305.1 Streptomyces dysideae | reverse complement strand
GGCCACCCGGTCGATCTCCTGCGGCGACAGGTCCTCGATATGAGTGAGAAACTGCAGGACCCGCCGGCTGTTGGGCCCGAAGACGACACTCATGGTGCTCTCCTCACGTGTCTGTCGCTCTACGGCGCCGGACCGCTCGTCCGTCCGGCGCCCGGCCTACTGCCCCTGGCCCTTCTGCCCCTTCTTTTCGGTCGCGTTGACGCCTGCCTTGGCCTCGCTGCCGCTCTTGGCACCGACGAGCTTGAAGGCCACACCTGCCTCATCCGCCTTGGTGATCTGGTAGGAGCCCACGGCCTCCGCCGCGCCCTCGCCGTCGACCTGGAACGTCGTGATCTTCTTCGCGCCGCCGTCCCGGCCGCCCGCGTAGAGGGTCACCGTCTCGTTCGCGGCGAAGCCTTCGACGTAGAAGCTCACCCCCGTGCCGACCTTGCCCGAGTACGTGCTCGGCTCGGCGCTCGGCGTGTACGGCATCACCTGGAAGCTGGCGCGGACCACCGCCCGGGTCCGGTCACCGATCGCGGCGACGCTCTGCTCGCCCTCCAGGCCGAACGGCACCTCGAAGGACACGGACCCGACGTTGCCGTTCGCGTCGGCGCTGGAGGTGAGGGCCGGGGTGCCGCTGGCGCTGTTGATGTAGAACAGGACGCGCTCGTCGGGGGCGAACCCGCCAGCCGACAGGTTGATCCGCTTTCC
>NZ_KQ949166.1:0-3187 GCF_001514305.1 Streptomyces dysideae | reverse complement strand
TGCTCAGCGACACCGAGGCTCCGGGCTTGCCCACCGTCTTGCTGACCTTCACGGAGCCGACCGCACCGCCCGCGACGAGCTGGGCCTCGGCCACGTTGTCGCCGCCACGCTGCTGTGCGACCACGACGGCGCCCTTGCTGACGTTCTCGGGCACGCTGATCTGCGCGTTGATCGACCCGGTCTTGTCGGTCTTCGCCGTGCCGATGCCCTTTCCCTCGCTCTGCTTCGCCGAGGTCTTCAGCAGCAGGTCCACGGTGGACCTGGCGTCGAATCCGGCGCCCTCGACTGTGGCCTTGCCGCCGGGCGTGACCAGGCCGGGGTTGAGCACGATGATGGGGCCCGCTGCCCGGGGAATCCCCTGGTCCCCCAGATCGACCGTCTTCGGCTTCTTGGCGGGCGCCTTGGTCTCCTTGGGCGCGGGCGCGCTCTTCTTGTTCTCGCGCTTGGCATTGTCGCCGGTGGTGTTGAGCGCGCCACCGAATCCGCCGCTCTTCGCGACCACCTGGACGAGGGAGCCGACGACCACGAGCGCTATGGCGACCATCAGGAACTTCTTCCAGGTGAGCCGCCTCTTCTTTTCCCCGGTTTCTGCGGCTCCCGCGATCTCTCCGATCTCTCCGATCTCTCCGGGAGGTGACTGCTCAGCTTTCTCGGAGTTCTCGGGTATGTCCTTTTCCCTGTCCTCGGGGTTCTCGGGCATGACGTTCACCTCCTCGGCCCGGGGCTAACCGACCCGGTAGACCTGCAGGTTGATGTCGCCTTGTTTGGTCTCCCACACCTTCTTCGCGTTCTTCAGCGCCGTCATGATCCAGTCCTCGCGGCCGTCACCGTTGTTCAGCTCCATGGCCCGTCGCATCTGGTTGGACACGACGATGTAGTCGACGTTCTTCCAGTTCTTACCGAAGAGCTTGTCGCGCACGTCGGGGTCCGCAGCGGCGTTCCAGTGGGAATGCGCGAACGGGTAGAAGGGAGGGACGTCGTGAAGCTCGCTCCACAGGTCGTCGTCCATGATGATCCGCGCGTCCGACGGGACGTTCTCCCGTATCCAGTCGACCTGTTGCTCCTGCAGGCGGGTCAGGTTCAGCTTCGGGTGGTACTGGTCCGCGAGGGCCACGCGTCCCTCGGTGTTGACCGTCAGGAGGTAGTCGGTGGCCGGCGCGAGCAGCACCACGGCGCCGACCGCGGCGGGCAGTGCGATCCGCAGCAGGGGGCCAAGCCGCCTGAGGAGCCGGTCGGTCACCATGCCGATACTCATCGCGAACAGCGGGATCACCGGCGCGACGTAGAAGTCCAGCAGCACGCTGCCACGCATGAGATAGAAGGTGTAGGCGACGGACAGCGTGCCGACGACGAGGAGGGCGAGGTTGCGCTGCCGGTCCCTGAAGCCCCAGTACAGACAGGCCGACATGGCGAGCAGGCCAAGCAGCAGGAACAGCCCGTCCTTCTCGATCCAGCTGGTGTACAGGAAGCTGCCCTCGCCGAGCAGGGACCCCTGACTGCGGTTGACCTGCCACCACAGGGTGTAGAGCAGTGAGACGTGGTCGGCCGGCGGGTTGTTCAGGTCGAAGTCCAGGCCACTGGGCAAAAGCTCGTTCTTCAACACCGCGTACAAGAGGTAAGCACCGACCGGGATCGCCACCGCGAACGGCCACAGCGACGTGGCGAACCGGCGCTGAGTGGAGCCCCTCACCCTGCGGTGCAGCAGATACACCAGCGCAGGCACGAAGAAGAGCGCGTTCTCCTTGGTGATCAGCGCGATCCCCAGCGCGGCCCCGGCGCCCAGCGCCTGCCGGATTCTCATCTCGCGGCCAAGTAGTAGGTACAGGCTCAGCAGCACCCAGAACGTCATGAGGTTGTCCAGCAGGACCTGCCGCTGGAAGTAGACGGCAAGCGGCGAGACGTTGTAGAAGAACGCGGCCACGGACGCCGCCAGGACGCTGCCGGACAGCCGCCGGACGATCTCGAAGAGCAGCACGACGCTGAGGAGATGCACGATCAGCATCAGCAACCGGCCGGTGTTGACCGCGTTGCCGAACGTCTCGAACTGGTTCGGCAACGGGAAGGCGAAGCCGGCGAGCTGGATCCAGCCGCCGGGTGCGTGGTCGTAGTCGTAGGTGTACGGCGACAGGCGGTTCTGCCGCACCAGCGACCATGCCCGCTGCATGTAGATGCCCTCGTCGGTGAGGTACAGCGGGTACTGGAACAGGTGCCAGCCATGCGTGACCAGCCCGGTCAGCACGGCCACGACCACCGCGATCCGCCCGCGCTGCCCCAGCTGAGGGAACTCACCCAGCGTAATGGGCGGTTGCGCCTTCGGCCCGGTGGGCGCCGGGGCCTGACGGGCCGGCGCCCGCTCGCCCTCGTGGACCACGAACAGTTTCGGCCTCGTCTCACGCGACATCGGACTTCGCCCCCGGCTCCTCGCTCCGGTGGGCACCGACGTGCTGAGTCTTCTCCCAGTTGCTCTGGCCGGTCATCTGGCGTCGCATGGCACGCAGCGCCGCGTAGGCCAGGATCAGCTGGTACGGGTACCAGGCGACGGCCATGCGCAGCACGGCCGTCGGGGTGGCCTGCAGGCCGTGGGCGTCGGTGAACTCGTACAGGCCCACAGCCTGCGTCACGAAGTGCGCCAGAAGCATCAGCACGGGCAGCCAGGAGACGAGCGCGACCAGCACCGGCACCTTCAGCAGGAGCATCATGCCGAGGGAGACCAGCAGATACACGCCCAGAAACGCCTGCCCGTGCGGAAAGGCCAGCACGTAGAAGGCCAGCCACCGCTGCTTGCGGGTGGGCATCTGCTTCCAGGTGCCCTTGCTCAGGGTCTGCATGAAACCCTGACTCCAGCGGGTGCGCTGCCGGATGAACTGCCCGAGCGTCGGCGGCGTCTCCTCCTTGGTGACGTACCGGTCGTCGTACACCACCCGCACCCGCTCCCCCGCCGCCGACACCCTCAGCCCCAGGTCCGCGTCCTCGGTGAGGTTGTGCTCGTCCCAGCCACCGAGACGCACCAGCAGACCCCGCTGGAAGAACACCGTGTTACCGCCGAGCGGGATGGACCCCTCAAGGGCGTGATAATGCAGACGGCTCTTGAACCAGAAGAAGTACTCCAGGACGTTCAACGCCGAGTACCAGGTGGACTGGTAGTTCATCAACTGCACACCGGACTGGACCACGTTGACCTCGTCCT
>NZ_KQ949165.1 GCF_001514305.1 Streptomyces dysideae | reverse complement strand
TGTCGGAGAACCAGCCGTACGCGGAACTGGCGCCCTGGACCGTACTCTGCCCGGCGTGCGCACTCGTCCTGCTCTCCGTCCTCGCCCTCTCCGGCACGGACGCCGCGGCTGTGCGCAGCCCGGCGTCAGTCCGGGGTCGGATGTCCCGTCGGTCCCATAGAAGAGATGTGCAGGGGGAAGGAGAAGGTTAGTGCCGGGTGAACCGAACCCCGGTCTGTTGTATGACGCTCGGCCACATCGCGGTCCCGGTGATGGTCAATGGGTGCGGCGACACCTGATCCGTCTTCCCTGGCAAGAGGTACCTTGACTGGCAGCTCGATGACCCGGCCCAGGGCGTTACTGCCGTACGCCCCATCCGCGACGCAATCGAGACCCGCGTCCGGGTGCTGATGTCGGAAGTGGCGCCCGGCTGACGACTAGGTCGTTCGCGCTGGTTCAAGGCCCTGGTCAGCCGCTGGTTGGCTTCCCGGGCAGCCTCCAGTTCGACCTCGCGTCCTCCGAGGACGCCTTCAGGTCGAGGGTCTGCTGTTCCAGGCGGGTGATCGTCCGCTGGGGTTCCTCGACATCGAGGGCGGCACCGAGACCGGATTCGCGCCGGACCTGTTCCCCCAGCGCCTCGGACAGACGCTTCTCCAATGGCTGGGCACGGGTGACGAGCCGGGCGCTACGTGCCTGCGCGTTGGCGAGGTCGGCTAGGAGCGCGGCATGGCTGGCGGGTCGCGGCCGCCGGGTCCTGCGCGGTGGGCGCGCGGTGCCGGAGACGCTGACGGGCGAGCCGTTCTGGGCCGCTGCTTTGAGGGCGGAGTGGGTAGCCGGCAGGATGAGGCCTGAAGGTTCTCCAGCGCTCGGGGGACATCGTCGCCATCTGTAACCGGCTCGCCTTCCTGGCCGAGACCGGGAAGATCACCGCCCATATGCGCAGTCAGGCCGTACGCTACGCGGCGCGGTGCTGACCCGTGTCCGCGCCCTCGGACTGACGCGTCCGGCACAGCCGCTGGTCGGTCTGCCGACCGACTTCCGGCTCCAGCGGGCTCAGGGGTTCGCGCTCGGTGCGGAAGGCGGTCATTGGACCACTTCGCTGATGTGGTTGACGCAGACGACCTTGGGCTGGGTCATCTCCTCGAAGGCGAAGCGCACGCCTTCGCGGCCCATGCTGCCGTACTTGAATCCGCCGAACGGCATGGCGTCGAAGCGGTAGTCGGACGAGTCGTTGATCATCACTCCGCCGGCTTCCAGCAACCGGGCCGCGTTCAGGGCGCGGTCCAGACGCGACGTGAAGATGCCCGCGTGGAGGCAGTCGATGGCGTTGGCCTGCTCGATGGCGTCCTCGAAGGAGGTGAACGGTTGCAGCATGACGACCGGGGCGAACACCTCCTCCCGCCAGATCGAGCAGGTCGCCGGGACGTCTTCCAGGACGGCCGGCGCGTACAGGGAACCGGTGGCCTCGTTGCCGCACAGCAGCACCGCGCCCTCGGCCACCGCCGTGTCGACCTTGGCCCGGGTGGCGGCCGCGGCTTCCGGGGTGATCATGGGGCCGACGTCGGTGTGCTCGTCGAGCGGGTCGCCGACGCGCAGCAGTTTGGTGCGGGCGACGAAGGCGTCGCGGAAGCGCTCGTAGACCTCGCGGGCGATCAGGATCCGCTGGGTGCCGATGCAGTTCTGGCCGGCGGCCCAGAACGCGCCGGAGACACAGGAGGCGACGGCCTCGTCGAGGTCGGCGTCGTCCATGACGATGACCGGGGCGTTGCCGCCCAGGTCCATGGCGAGCTTTTTCAGGCCGGCCGTGCGGGAGATGGCCTCGCCGGTGGCGAACCCGCCGGTGAAGGACACCATGCGCACGTCGGGGGCGGCCACGATCGCGGCGGCGATGTCGGCGTCGCCGTTGACGACGGTGACGATCTCCTCGGGCAGGCCGGCCTCGATGAGGGTGTCGACCAGCCGCAGCGCGGACAGCGGCGTCAGCGCGGACGGTTTGAGAATGACGGCGTTGCCGCCGGCGATGGCCGGGCCGAGCTTGTGGGCGACCAGGTTGAGGGGGTCGTTGAACGGCGTGATGGCGGCGATGATGCCCAGCGGTTCGCGGGTGAACCAGCCCTGCCGTTTCTCCGACCCCTCATAGGAGTCGAAGGGGATGACCTCGCCGGCGTTGCGGCGTGCCTCGGCCGCGGACAGCGACAGGGTGTTGACCGCGCGGGCGACTTCCTTGCGGGCCTGGGTGATGGTCTTGCCGGCCTCGCCGACGATCAACTGGGCGAAGGACTCGGCGCGCCGCTCGATCAGGCGGGTGGCGCGTTCCAGGAGCGCGACCCTGGACGCGCGGGACAGCGCGGCCGCGGTACGGCGCCCGCACCTGGCCTGCTGCAGTATGCCGCCGACGGCGCCCGCGTCGACGGTGGGCACCGAGGCGATGACCTCGCCGGTGTAGGGGTTGTGCACGGGCGCCGTGTCGGTGCCGAGTTCGATGCCGGGGGGCACGACGGTGTCAGACACGGTGAGTCTCCTGGAGAACGGGGCGCGTGGGGGCGGTGTCGTCGGCCGCGTGCCGGCGGTGGATGGCGATGATGTCCGACAGCAGGGCGTAGGCGGTCTCGATGCGGCCGGCTCCCGGCCCGCAGACCGTGACGGTGCCGAGGAGGTCGGTGTGGAAGGCGACCGCGTTGACAGGGCCGGAGATCCCGGCGAGCGGGTGCTGGGCGGGCAGGGCGAGCGGGGCGACGCGGGCATCGACGCTGCCGTCCTCGTGGCGGGTGGCGGAGCCGACCAGCTTCCAGCGCAGCCCCTTCGAGGCGGCGTCCCGCACCTCGTCCGGTGTGATCGCGGAGATGCCCTCGCAGAAGACGTCCTCGCGGCGCAGGTCGGCGCCGAGGACCTCGTTGGCCAGGATCATGACCTTGAGCTGGACGTCGTGGCCCTCGATGTCCGCGGTGGGATCGGCTTCGGCGAATCCCAGTTCCTGGGCCTCGGCTATGGCCGCCGGCAGACCGACGCCTTCTTCGAGGCGGCCCAGGATGTAGTTCGAGGTGCCGTTCATGATGCCCTGGACGCCTGTGATCTCCAGGCCGGCGAACATGCGCTCGGCGGTGCGCAGGATGGGGGTGCCGCTGAGTACCGAGCCCTCGAACTCGAAGCTGACACCACGCTCGGCGGCCAACTGCTTCAGTGCGCGGCCGGCGAGTGCGACCGGTCCCTTGTTCGTGGTGCACACGTGCTTGCCCGATTCCAGGGCCCAGCGCACATGGGAGAGGGCGGGCTCGCCGTCGGTGGGGTTGGTGAACGTCGCCTCCACCACGATGTCGGCCGGCACTTCGCGGATCACCCACTCGTTGCGCGGATCAGCGCTGCCACCGGCCGGGCCCGCGAAGCTCAGCTTCCCGGGCCCGGCGGCCAGCAGCGGCGCCAGATCGATGCCGTCGGTGTCCACCAGGGAACCGGCCCGCAGATCGGTGATCGCCACCACCCGCAGGGCGAAGCCCAGCTCCTTGGCCAGGCGCTCCCCGCTCTGGGATATGAGCTCGGCAAGCGCGCGATTGACGCCGCCGAATCCGATGAGGGCGAGATCGTATCGGCCCATGAGATCGCTCCTTCACAGTCCGCCGCCTTCACGGTGCGGCTGCTCAGAGCCTCGCTTCCCTGCCTGTCACCTGCTCCATGCCGCAACGACCACCCAGCATGCCGATCTGCACCGTTGCGATGACGATTCGCCCCCCAGGGCCGGTGGCACCCGGATTGTTCCAGCTGAAGGCGGAGGGCTGGGGACGACGAGCTCCCCACCCTCAAGGCGAAGCAGGACCAAAACGGTGGCTCGGGCGGTTTGAGCGGGGCTCTGCCAGCGATCACGGGGAGCCGTCACCGCCGGACTCATCATCCGTCGGCCGTGGGTTTGAGTCCCACCCGCCCCACCTGTGCAGGGCTCTGAACTGCGGAAACGTTCCTTTTTGGGTGTTGGAGCGTCAGCTTTGCCTGAGCGGACTGAGTCCGCTGCTCGTGAGTTTGGTGCCAGTTGGGTCTGCCTCGGCTGATGTTCCTCTGACCGGAAAACTCGAGGGTTCGATGGGCGGGTGCACACCATCCCGGATGCCTTGGCGATATCGATCGCCGCGACCCGCTCCACCAGCTCCGGGCCCTGCTCGCTCTCCTCGGCATCCGCATCAGCCGCCGGCGAGTAGCTCCTTTCCCGTCGTTTCGTTCGTGCCGTCCGTACAAGGCGGCGCCCGCCCCAAGGGGCCACGGGGAAGACGAAATCTGAGAGGGC
>NZ_KQ949164.1 GCF_001514305.1 Streptomyces dysideae | reverse complement strand
CTGCCGCTATGGCAAGCCCAAGAACGCGTCTTTGCATGGGGCCCTCCTGACAAGAAGTTGTGCGCACTGCGAACGTTCGTCCGTGTGCCGAACAGAGCAAGCGGAGGCTATGTCCCTGCCCGAATCGCGTCAATAGGTCCGCCGAGGCTCCTCCCGGAACCGCGCCCTGCCGCCTTCTCCAGATCCAGACATGTTCCGACGGGTGCACCCCGGCAGCAGCAAGCCTGAGGCGCGGACGGGTTCAGCGAAGACCCAGGAGTCCCACTGCGCGCCGCGGTCGGCATGGATGACGGTGCCGCGGGCCCGTCAGCGGCGGTTGACCAGGCAGCTCTGGCCCGACATGAGGCGGAGCTGCTGCCAGACATGGCGCTCCAGCCTGCCGGCGTTTTCAGCGGACGTCGGCAGGCTGGTCCACAGGGCCCGCTACCAGGCGCAGCCGCGGGCTTGACGTGCCGGGAAGGAATCCGATGATGGTGAGGTGAGGAAGCAGAACGGCGAGTCGGTTCTGGGGAGGGTCGTACGGATCTTCGAGGCGTTCACGCCGGAGGAGTCGGCCCTGACCGTCTCGGAGCTCTCCCGCCGTACGGGGCTGCACGTGGCGACAGCATCGCGGCTGGTGGCCGAGCTGGTCTCGTACGGGTTCCTGGCCCGGGACACCGACCGCCGGGTCCGTATCGGCATGCGCATGTGGGAACTGGCCACCCGGGCCTCGCCCTCCCTGTCGCTGCGCAACGCGGCCATGCCGTTCATGGAGGACGTCCACGACGTCGTTGGCCACCACGTGCAGCTCGGCGTGCTGGACGGCGACGAGGTGCTGTTCCTGGAACGGCTGACGGCACCGGGCGCGGTCGTCAACTACACCCGTGTCGCGGGCCGCCTTCCCCTGCACGCCACCTCCAGCGGCCTGGTCCTCCTCGCCCACGGCCCCGCCGACCTCCGGGGGCGGGTGCTCGGCGGGCCCTTGCAGCGCTACACCCCGGACACCCCCGCCACTGCCGCGCGGCTGCGGGCCGTGCTGGCCGAGGTTCGTCGGCAGGGGTACGTGTACTGCCCGGGATACGTGCACCCGGACGCCCTGGGGGTCGCGGCGCCGGTGCGTGACGCGCGCGGTGAGGTGGTGGCCGCGCTGGCGGTGATCGTCCCCAACAAGGCTGGGGCCTCGTCCGTCGTGCCCGTGGTGCGGACGGCGGCACGCAGTGTCTCCCGTGCGCTCGGGGCACCGGACGCCCCGGGGCGGCGTCGAGAGCCTGGTGACCCACGTGACGGTCGTGCAACGGCCGTATGACAGCTGGCGGAAGTTCGTCTCTCATTCATTGAGAACGCCGTCGCGACCGTCTCTCGTCGCCGCGCATCCTGCGTGCAACCCAACGACGGGAGGCGACAACGTGGTCGGTACCAGCGCGGTTGCGGATGCCGGATCCGGCGTCGGTCCGGGACGGTCGGCGCCGAGGAACGCGGCGACACTGACGGTCTCCGCCAAGGAGGACGTCGCCGAGGGCGTCGTATCACTCACTCTCATCCACCCGAGCGGTGCCCGGCTGCCGGACTGGACGCCGGGTTCCCACATCGACCTGGCCCTGCCTGAGGGGACGACCCGGCAGTACTCCCTGTGCGGCGACCGATGGGACGCGTACACCTACCGGATCGCGGTGCTGCGGGAGCCCGCGGGCGGGGGAGGATCCGCGTACGTGCATGACCGGCTGCGACCTGGGGACCGCGTCGGGGTCGGTGGCCCGCGCAATCACTTCCCCCTCGTTCCGTCGGAGAAGTACCTCTTCATCGTCGGCGGCATCGGCATCACCCCGCTGCTGCCCATGGTGCGCCAGGCCGAACTGCTCGGCGCGGACTGGCAGTTGCTGTACGGCGGGCGTACGCGGTCGTCGATGGCCTTTCGTGAGGAGCTGACAGCCGCCTACGGCGAGCGGGTGCACATCGTTCCGCAGGACGAGTTCGGACTGCTGGACCTCGCGGCCTGGCTGGGCACACCGCGACCGGACACCAAGGCGTACTGCTGCGGTCCCGCCCCGCTGCTCGCCGCCGCCGAAGCGGCGTGCGCCTCCTGGCCGCCGTATGCCCTGCGCGTCGAGCGCTTCACCGCCGGCGAGCAGGCCGCGCCAGTGCGGGACACCGCCTTCGAGGTCGAACTGCGCCGCACGGGGCGATTCGTCACCGTCACTCCGGACCTGTCCGTGCTGGAAGCGGTCCGCCGGGCCGGCGCGGACGTGCTGTCCTCCTGTGAGCAGGGCACTTGCGGCACGTGTCTGACGCCCGTGCTGGAGGGACAGCCGGACCATCGGGACTCGGTGCTGGCCGACCACGAACGGGCGGCGAACGACTGCATGTTCCTGTGCGTGTCGCGCTCCTGCGGCGAGCGTCTCGTCCTCGACCTCTGAGACCGGTCTCTGACACCACTTCACTTTCTTTCTCAAGGAGCCCGCAATGACCGAGGCGATGGAGCGTGCCGTCGTGCCGCCCGTCAGTGACGCCGACCCGTTCGCCCACGACGTTCTCATGGACCCCGAACCGCTGCACGAGGCCCTGCGCGAGGCCGGTTCGGTCGTGTACCTGTCGCGCTACGACGTCCACGCCCTGGCCCGCTACGAGCAGGTGCACGCCGCGCTGGTGGACTGGCAGCACTTCGAGTCGGGTTCAGGCGTGGGCCTGGCCAACTTCCGGCACGAGAAGCCGTGGCGCCCGCCGAGCCTGCTGCTGGAGGCCGACCCGCCCCGGCACGACGCCCCGCGCCGGGTGCTGCGCGAGATCCTCGCCCCGCCCGCACTGCGCCGGCTACGCACGGCATGGACCGCGGTGGCCGAGGAGCTCGTCGAACAAGTCCTCGCCGGGGGAGCCGAGTTCGACGCCTTCGCAGCGCTGGCGGAGGCGTTCCCCCTGCGGGCCTTCCCGGACGCGGTCGGCCTCGGCCCGGACGGACGGGAGAACCTCCTGCCGTACGGCAACATGGCCTTCAACGCCTTCGGGCCGCGCAACGACCTCGTCGCGGCGGATGCCCACCGGGTGGCCGAGCTGTCGGTGTGGGTGAACGCGCAGTGCACCCGGGAGGCGCTGAGCGAGGACGGCTTCGGTGCGCAGATCTGGGCCGCCGCCGACCGCGGCGACCTGACGCACGAACAGGCGCCGCTGGTACTGCGCTCCCTGCTTACCGCCGGCGTCGACACCACCGTGCACGGCCTGGCGGCCTGCCTGTACGCCTTCGCCACCCACCCCGAGGAGTGGCAACGGCTTCGGGAGCGACCGGAGTTGGCGCGGGCCGCGTTCGACGAGGCGGTCCGCTGGCAGTCACCGGTGCAGACCTTCTTCCGTACCGCCACCACCGAGGTCACCATCGACGGCACGGTCATCCCGGCGGACACCAAGATCCTCATGTTCCTCGGCGCGGCCAACCGCGACCCGGAGCGCTGGAGCGACCCCGACCGCTTCGACCTCACCCGCGACCCCTCCGGCCATGTCGGCTTCGGCATGGGCCTGCACCAGTGCATCGGCCAGCACGTCGCCCGCCTGGAGGCCGAGGCCCTGCTGACCGTCCTGGCCCGACGCGTCGAGCGCATCGAACTCACCGGCACACCGCACCGCCACCCCAACAACACCCTGCGCTCGTGGGCGTCCCTGCCCGTGCGCGTCCAGCCCGTTTGATCAGGAGGGAAGCCAGCAAGGTCCCAGCAGGTACGAGGCGTCGTCATGCGGGCGAAGGGCGAGCCGGTCGGCGTTGAGACGATCGTGATCCCCGATCCGGGGCCGGGGGAGGCAGTGGTACGGATCCAGGCGTGCGGGGTGTGTCACACCGACCTCCAGTACCGTGAGGGACCCGCGAGGGCGCACGGTTGACGGTCCCGGGCAACCTGAACGACAACCAGCTGCGCTTCGAGTCCCAGTTGTACGTGACCGCCGAGGGCGGCTCGGTCGGGGGCACGGACACCAAGGTGCGGGTCGACAACTCTGCCGCCGTGACGATCGTCCTCGGCGCGGGCACGGACTACGCCGACAAGTACCCGGCCTACCGGGGCGAGGACCCCCACAAGGGGGTGACCAAGGTGGTCGACGCCGCGACGGAGAAGGGGTACGAGGCGCTGCGCACCGAACACATCGCCGACGACCGGGGGCTCTTCGACCGGTTTTCCCTGGACCCCGGCCAGCGCCTCCCCGACGCCGCGCGCTCGTCTCCCGCGCAGACAAGGTGATCGTCCACGAAGCCGTCCCCGGCCCCGGCTGGACCATCGGCACCACGCTGAGCGTCGGCACCGCCCTCGACGGCCTGCCTTCGAGCGTGGGCTTCACGACCAGGGCCACCGTCGCGAGCGGCTCCTGCCACCTCCATCTGCGCGGCGCCTACCCCTCCGGGCCGGGCGCGTACAGCTACGAGGGCGTCACCCGCGCCGTCGCCACCGGCACGGGTGACGCTGTGACCGCCGGCGGCTCCACCATCGTGGTGGCGAGAGCCACCAGGATGGTCCTGCTGACCGAGCCGGCCCGCTACGCGGCGTCCACCGGCTGGGAACCGGCGGCTCATCGGCCTGTGACCGGCCGTGTGCACAACGAGTGCCGGGGCCGTGGTTGCCGGTCCTCGACCGGTGTCGAAGAACCGCGGTCGGCCAGGCGGTGACCTGGCCGACCGCGGGCCGGATGGTGGGGAGC
>NZ_KQ949163.1 GCF_001514305.1 Streptomyces dysideae | reverse complement strand
TTTCCTAAGACTCGGGACACTAGAAGGCTGCTGAAAATCTCGGGTTCTGGCCCCGGCTCGGTGGAGTCGGGGCCAGTCTTGTAGGCATGCAGGGCGAATGGGCCGGGGAGATGGTCGGGCCGGATGTGTGGGAGACCTGCCGGGAGTTGATCCCGGCAGGCAGTGTGTTCGCATTCCTGGCCGAGCATCGCGAGGTGCTGTTCCCGCCGGGGATGTTCGCGGACATGTATCCGTCGTCCAACGGCCGTCCGAGTCTGCCGCCGCAGGCGCTGGCCGCGACGGTGGTGCTGCAGAGCCTGCACGGGCTGTCGGACTTCGAGACGGTCCAGGAATTGCGGTGTGACCTGCAGTGGAAGGCCGCCTGCGGGCTCGGCCTGTACGACACCGCGTTCGATCCGTCGTTGCTGACGTACTTCCGGCGCCGTCTGCGTCACTCGGCCGATCCGATGCGGATCTTCACCAAGGTGAAGGAAGTCGTGGCCGCGACCGGTGTGCTCAAGGGCAGGCAGCAGCGCGCGCTGGACTCCACCGTGCTCGATGACGCGGTGGCCACCCAGGACACCGTCACCCCCAGATCATCTCCGCCATCCGCCGGGTGATCCGCGAGGTCCCCGGCGCCGGGCAGGTGGCCGCGGAGCACTGCCGGGCGCACGACTACACCGACCCGGGCAAGCCGAAGATCGCCTGGGACGACGAGCAGGCGCGCGCCGCGCTGGTGGACGCGCTGGTCACCGATGCCCTCAACCTGCTCGGGCGCCTGCCCGAGCAGAATCTGGGCGAGAGGGCGGCGAACGCGGTCGGCCTGCTGGCCCTGGTCGCCGGCCAGGACGTGGAGCCGGCCGAGGACTCCGACGGGCGCGACGGCCGTTGGCGCATCGCCAAGCGCACGGTGGCGGACCGGACGGTGTCCACCGTCGATCCCGACACCCGGCACATCCACAAGAACCGCACCCGCCACCAGGACGGCTTCAAAGGGCATGCGTCCTTCGAGCCGGAGACCGGGCTGTTCACGGCCGTCGCCCTGACCAGCGGCTACGGTCCCGGCAATCACGAGGCTGCCGTCGCCTGCGATCTTCTGGAGGGGGAGGACGGCGAGTTAACCGTGCTCGGCGACCTGCGCGCACAACTGCAGGCCGACGGCCACACCCTGGTGATCAAGCCGCCACCGCTGCGGCAGGCCGTCCCCGGCGGCTTCACCATCGACGACTTCCACATCGACCAGGCCGCCGGCACCGCGACCTGCCCGGCCGGACACACCGCCAACCTCGGCCAGATCAAGGCGGACGGCGCCCGCACCGCACAGTTCAAGCGTGTCTGCACCGGCTGCCCCCTGCGAGAGCGCTGCATCACCTCCAAGACCGGACGCACCCTCAACGTCCACCCCCAGTACGAACTGCTGGCCGCCGCCCGGTCCCAGGCCGCCACCGACACCGGCTGGCAGGACGAATACCGCCGATGGCGGCCACCCGTCGAACGCGCCATCGCCTGGCTCGTCGCCAAGGGCAACCGCCGGGTTCCCTACCGAGGCGTCATCGCCAACAACATCTGGCTCCACCACCGCGCCGCCGCCCTCAACCTCCGCCGACTGATCACCCTCGGACTCACCCGCACCAACACCACCTGGCACCTCGCCCCGGCCACCACATAGCGAAAAGGGCCGCCCAGCCTCCGGCCGGACAGCCCCACAACAAGATTTTCAGCAGCCTTCTAGACAGTACGCGGGCCGGCGGGGGCGTCGACGTCCAGGCCGTCGACGAGGCGCCTGCCGTCCTCAAGGAGCTGCTGCGCGGCGTCCAGTACGGTCGCGGCCAGCGCGGCGCCGAGGTCGTCCTCGGTTTCCGCGTTCCTTGCCCGGCCTGGCCACCGCCGGGGCCCGGCACGTGCGACGAGCCTGCCACCCGCGCGGGTCCCTGCCGTCCGACGACTTGCTGCCGATTTCGTACGGCCCGGCCGTCTTTGCCTGCACGGCCGCAGAGTGTCAGTGCTGCGCCGTAGCGTTGTGGCCCATGAACTTCCAGTACATACCGCCGGTTCCGGCAGAACAGATCCGGCAGCTGCCCACGCGGGATGTTGCACTCCTTCTCCTGCGGCACCTCGCCAGCGGCACCGGATATCTGCAGTACGTGAGCACCATGAACTCGGCTCGGCAGGCGTTCCAGGAAGAGCCGGATGCGGCCGCGCTCGTGAACCGGCTGTCCGATGCCTGGTGCTGGCTGGAGGCTCAGGCGTTGCTGACCCGGGAGCCCAGCCAGTCCGAGGCCTTCCGCCGGATCTCCCGCGACGGCAGGGACCTGGCGAAGGACCCGCAGGGCATCACGAGGTTCGAGGCCCGCGAACGACTGTCCGGCCCGCTCCACCCGGACCTGGAAGGCACGGTGCGCACCAACTTCGACCTGGGTGACTACGAGACGGCGTGCTTCGCCGCGATGAAGGCGGTCGAGGTCGCCGTCCGCGACGCCTCCGGACTCGACAACTCCCTGGTCGGAGTGAAGCTGATGCGGGAAGCGTTCCGGCCTCACGAGAACGGCAAGACCGGCGGTGCGCTCGCCGACGCGGAAGCCGAGGGCGGAGAACAGGCGGCCACCGCCAACCTGTTCGCGGGCGCCATGGGCGCCTACAAGAACCCTGCCAGCCACCGCACCGTCGACTTCGACGACCCGATCGAGGCGGCAGAGATCATCCAGTTCGCCGACCTGCTGCTGCGCCAGGTCGAACGCGCCAAGCGCCGCCAGGCCTCGCCAACGACATAGATCCGTACACGGCGCCGGGGCGGGACTGGGTCACCCGGCCCGGCGGAAGCGGCACCCTACAAGGGTTCCTCACGACTCTCATCCACCCGCTCCCGGGCCCTCCTGGTCTGCTCACGCAGGACGCGGGTCCACGTTTCCATGAAGCCAGCTGCGCCGGTCCCGTCTCCAGGGATCCGGAAGAGGACGGGGTCTTCCGCAAGCTGCTCCATGAGCGTCTCGTACAGCCCGTCGAAGAGCGGCTCGAGACAGACGGCCAGGCCCTCGGCGAAGTGCCTGGGGGAGGGGCTCAGAGAGATGACGTGGTCCAGGACCGGGAACATGCCCCACTCGTCGATCCGTGCCCGCAAAGCGGCCAGCGCCGGTGTATCCGGCATGAACAAGGCGTGCATCGCGTACAGCCCGTAGAACATCCGCAGCCCGAGCAGCACCGTCCGGGCCCGCAGCAACTGCTCATCGCTGGCCTGCTGAACCGGCCCCAGCACGTCCGCGCGCTGCTGGAGCAGCCCCCAGTCCACCGGCGGACTCTCGCCGCGCTCCACCGCCCCCAGCATCTGCGCCCAGTCCTCGGCCGTCAGCCCGAACCAGCCGTAGGCGGCGAACGCCTCCGCCAGCGCATCCGCCCCCACCTCCTGCGCCCCCAGACCGATCGCCGCGACCAGGTGCACTACCCCCTTGAAGTCCGGCCCGTCCGGCACATCCTCGTCGGCCTCAAGCGCCGCGCGCACCAGGGCGGGATTGGCAGCCCCGCGGTACGGCCGTGCCGCGATAAGCCGGCCGGCGACCTCGTACAGTGCATCGGCTGCTTCTTCACCCGCCCCAGCCGCACCGCGTGCGACCTCCAGCAGCCGATGCGACATCGTCCCCCGCAGCACCCACACCACGGCCTCACGCACAGCGGCCACCGGCGGCTCCGGCACCTGCACCGCTCCCGGCTGCGCAGCCATGCCCGCCTCGGCGAACCACTCCAGCACCGCCAACCGCCGATCCCGCCCTTGGCGAAGATGCCGCGCCAGCGCCGCGGCGCTCTCCACTACCACCGGATCGACCACGTCCACCACCGTCCCCCGGCCACGCCCGAGCCCACGCCGCCGGTGCCGCGGCAACAACCCCGCCCGCCGCTCTCCAACTGGCTGGCCGTCACCACCACCCCCCGCGCGGCAAGTTCGCCAATCACCCGCAGATCAGCCGGACTCGGTGCTCCTCGTGCCATGCCCACCATTACAACCCCGAGAAGTGCAGTTCTCTGCGGACTTGAGGCTTTGGCTCACTGGTCCCAGCACCGCAGCCCGCGGCCGCCGCACCCTGCCGAACGAAGGACACCCACCATGGCGAAGAAGAACCGCACCCCCTCCACTCATCACCAGGACCACGTGGCCCCCACCCCCGTCTCATGGCGGCACCACGTCTCCGTAGCGCTCCTCATCGGAGCCGTCCGCCACATCGGGACCCTCCTGGCCGGCCTCGCAGTGGCCTGGTGGAGGCACGACTGACACCTGCCGCCCGGCTGGCCCCGCCCGAACACGAAGAGAAACTCAACGCCTGTGCGACCGAACCCAACTGACATCACCTCACTCACCCGGACACGCCACAGCCCGCCTCTGCCATCTCCGTCAACCGGCACACTCTCGGACCCGGATTCACCAAAAGTTCTACAATGAAGGAAACAGCCGACCACTCACCCCGGCCACCCCATCACGCAGCCAGCCGCCCGCGAATGCGGGCCAGGTCCGGGAGCGCAGCGGACGGACCCCAAGGCTCCTCCCAGGAGCGCAGCGACGAAGGAGCCGCCGGCTCGAAGCGCAAGCGGAGAGTCGGAAGGGCACCAGCCCAACCTCCGGATACAGCCAAAGTCCTGACAGAAGGAAACAGGGTTCGAAGCGCAGCGCAGAACCCAACTCCTCGCACCGCGAGGAGTCCCACTCCGCCACCCGCGCGCAGCGCGGGGCTTCACTCCAACTCCCGCGCGCAGCGCGGGAGTTCCCTCAGAGCCTGCGCAGCAGGCTCTGACCCGCTGCGCGGG
>NZ_KQ949162.1 GCF_001514305.1 Streptomyces dysideae | reverse complement strand
ACAGCCAGGCGATGGCGACGTTCGTTCTGAAACGGCCTACAGATCGAACTCCAGGTGCTCGATGTCCGTGAAGCGGACCTCCTCCAGCTGGCCGGCGCGGCGGCCGTTGTCCTGGAAGTACACCTCCTTGAGTGCCTCAGCGGCGAGCTCCTGGAGGCGCTGCTCGGTGGCGCCCTGTTCCTGGGCCTCGAAGAGGCGGGCGGCGTAGCGGGGCGGCAGGGCGACGGTCAGGTGCCGGATGCGGTCCTGGTCCGTCGTCCCGATCGGCGCGGTGTAGCCGAGACGGGCGCGGGTGTCGATGACGATGCCGCCGGTGGTCGCTGCCTTCTCGCGGGCCTTGGCCCGGATCTGCGGTTGCCACCGGGCCTTCACCTCGCGCTCCAGGCGTGCGGCGAGGTCCGGGCGTGGCTTTTTGATCTGGTCCTTGACGTACCGCTCGACGGTGCGCTGGGACACCCGCAGCATCTGGGCGACGGCCTTGGTGCCCTTGAGTTGCTTGACCAGGTACCGCATCTGCGCGGGCGCGCTCTTGGGTGCCGGGCGGGTGAACGCCTTCTGCACTGCGGCGTCCAGGCCGTCCCCGAACAGGCTCATTGCCCTCTCCTACTCTCCGTTGTCGATGTTGGTGACGGTGCCGTCCTTGATGTACCGGGCGAGGTTGAGCTCGGGGGCCTTGAACTGCTCCCGCACGCCTTCGCCCCACAGCACTTCCTGGGTGCCCTCCCACTTCACCAGGCCCGGGTTGATGCCGAGCTTGAAGCCGCCGGGTAGCGGCTTGCCGTCCCGGTAGGGCAGGAAGTCCAGCGGCGAGGTCCCGTCGGCCGCGTACACCACGCAGTCGGAGAGGATCGCCACCGGGTACTGCCCGGTGAACGCCGCGTGCTTGACGATCTTCCGGTGGAGGTTGATCCGCGTGCGGGAGATGACCGCCGCGCGGATGTCCGGCCGCCAGGTGGGCCGGGACAGTGCCCGCCACGGCTCGCCGGGCTTCCAGCCCTCGCCCCGGGGGCGCTCGCGCAGCTTGCCCAGGCCGCCCTTGACCGTCGCCTTGATCGCGGACACCACGATCGCCAGCTGAGGGTCGCGCTGCCGGTAGCCGTCCATCGCTGCCAGGAAGTCGGCCGGCGGCAGGTGCGCGTCGACGCCGAGGTCGGCCATGGTGGCGAGGTAGGCGTCGCGCAGCCGGTTGTACCAGGCGTCCAGGTAGCGGCCGTTGTCGTACCAGTGCGCCTCTTCATCGGCTCGTGTGACGGTGATGCCAAGATCCTTGGCCTGCTTAGCAGTCGGCCGCACCCACGCCTCGATCGGCGCGACGTCGTAGCCGAGCTCCACCGCGTACGCCACGGTGGGCGTCGCGTACCAGGCCGGGCCCGCGGGGCGCTCGCCCTTCGGTGTGAACGGGCTGGGCAGCAGGCTGCCGTCCAGGTCCGCCCACTTGTCCCTGGTCACCTTCACCCGGGACGGGTCGACGTGGGTCAGGTCGACCAGCCACGAGCCGGGCAGCTTCGGGTCGAACACCGGTGCCTGGACGTGCACCGGCTCACCGAGGCCGACGACCAGGCCGTTGGCTCCGGCGGCGAAGGCCATGTTCACGTCCAAACCGACCAGGTGTCGCTTGGTACATTCGGCGTCGGTGAGCGGGCGCGCCCAGTCGTACGCCTCCTCGAACAGCTTCTCCGCCGGGCCGCGGACGTGGAAGCGGGGCAGGTCCTTGAGCAGCGGGTGCCCGTCCGGGGCCTCGCACGGCGCGCAGTCGACCGGATGCTCGCCCCATGAGCCCGGCGTCTTGGTGTCCGCTTTCCGGAACGTGCCGGTGGCTTCATCGCGAACGGCGTGGGTCGGCGGGTGCAGCGCGGTCATCAGCTCCAGGCCGGTCACGGCGGTGGAGCCGCGCGGTGTCATCACCCGGGACGCGTACACGCCCAGGAGCCGGGCGAGGTCCGCCGGCGGAAGCTGCCCGGCCTCGCCCCAGTGGCGGGTGTCGAGCGCGTTCCACGACGGGATGCACAGCTGCACGCAGTTGCGCTCCGAGCCCTGAGCGGGGCGGTAGATCCGCGCCCACGGCCCGAACCCGCGCTTCGTCAGCTCCCACTCCGCGCGGGTCAGTTGCTTGATGCCTTGTGGCCCTCCGGGATCCGCCCGGCGAGCCGCTCTTCCTCGGTGAGGGCGACAGGGAGGCCGTAGCGCTCGCACGCGGCCTCGGTCAGCACGATCAGCGGGTCGGCGTCCTTGCCCGGCCCCGACAGCTTCGGCTGCCCGAGTCTGGCCTCCTTCAGGGTCCAGTCGACCAGTGCCGGGATGGACTTGGCGGGCACGTCCAGGACCAGGCCGCCGACGCAGTACGCCACCGCCTGGCCGTCGGCGACGTCGACCACGGCGAGCGGGCCGTTCTCAAAGCGCGGGTCGGTGCCCGCCGGGGCGGCGCGACGTCGAGGACGGCCTGGCGGTGCGCGCCGGAGGCGACACCGCGGCAGCCGGGGCGGCGACGGTGTCGGTGGTGGGGCGGGGCGGGGTGTTCTCGGAAACAGAGGCCGGGGCTGCGGACAGAGTCCGCGCTTCCGCCGGGGCGGGCGCGCCGGTGAACGTCTGCGGGGCGGCCGTGACATCGGAGGGGGCATTCGCGTTGCCCGGGGAAGCCGGGTACTGCGCGGCCCATCCGTCCAACAGGTGCTTGTACGCCGCGAGGCGCGGCGGCCGGGGCATCGTGCGGCCGGTCTCCCAGCCGTTCACGGTCTCCCGTTTCGTCTCCAGCGCGATCGCCACATCTTCCTGCCTCAGGCCTGCGGCTTCACGCAGCCGCTTCCGCTCGGCTGGCGGCGGCAGCAAAGGGCCGCGGGCCAGCAGCTCCGCGGCCCGCGCGATCAGCTCTTCTTCCGTGGGCATGAGCAACCTCCTACCCCCAAACCTACCTGAACATCACACCAAAATTCACTTTGAACGTCACTTTGAAGCTAACTTTGTAGCTCAAGTGGGTGTAGTTGCTGTTCCACGGCGGCGACCTGGCGGCGAAACCGCCAGGTCTCCGGCGCGCTGCGGCCAGCCGCCAGGGGAGGGCCGCCCGGCGGCTGGCTACGTCGCGGCGCGCCAGCCGGCCGGGCGGACCTCAGCAGTCGTAGCGGTGGGTGTACGGGGTGTCGGGGCAGATGCGGCAGACGAAGAAGTACATGCCGCCGAGGTCGCCCAGGCCCATGTCGTGCCCGAACGCGTCGAGGGCGGCGGGATCGGCCTCGGCCCGCCAGGACGGGGTCGCAGCCCCGTCCTGGCGGGGGTCCCAGTCGTCCAGGGGGAGCCACCGGCCCATTCCTGGTTCAGTCGCGGTGACGCTGAGCAGGTGTTCCATGCGGGTGCCGCAGCCTGCGCACTCGGGCCAATCGGGCGGCTGGGTCCACCCCGGGTAACCGCCGACCTTGCTCTGTTGCGTGGTGGCCACCTCGAAGTAGTCGTAGCCCCGTTCCTCCTTCAGGGCCTCAAACCGCTGGTCGAGCAGCTTGCTGAGTCCCTCCGGCAGGTCCCAGTTCGGGTACTCCACGGCCGGAGTGGGGGAAACGGTGCACGGGCGCGGCAGGTAGTCCTCCTCCGCGGTGTGCGGGCGAGGTGGTTCCCCGCCAGCGGCGCCAGCGACCGTCAGCGTCGTGCTGCGCAGTGGAGCCGGGGGTTGGCCGCGGCCTGGTCGTCCTCGTGAACGAGTGGGCACCACAGGATCTGCAACAGGTCGGTGCCGGCGGGGAAGACAAGGCCGGGCACATCCCGTGCGTACAGCTGAACCACCGGGACCATCGCGACCGGCTCCGGCCCGACGGGCGCGTCGAGCGGCTTGTAGTGGCCCGGTTCGGCACACATCGGCCAGGGCTCGTCGGCCGGCCACAGCAACGGCCCGCCGATGGAGCTGTCACCCGGACCCGGCTGCCCGGCCCGGGGGTAAAGGAGGGTGACCTCGCGCGCCGTACCGAACAGCTCCGGAAAGACTGCCTCCACGTCGAAGGGAAGCGGAGCCAGCGGCCGGGGCCCGGTCGGCCGGGCCTGGGCGGCGTCCTGCTGCGTGCGCCCTGACGGCATGGAGTCTCCTGCTGCTGGTGATCGTAACGCCGCCGACCCTAGCCCCGCCCCCGACACCTGGAGTGTCCCGCCCCTGCCCCCGCTGCACCGCATTCAACCCGTCGGCGACAGGCCCGCCACACGCCGGCGCCATCCGGGCGTTCGTACCGCCAGGGCCCGTCCTATGACGACGCCCCGTCGTCAAACCGGGCTATCACGCCGTCGAAGCAACAGACGTTCCCGAAACTCACCAACGAGGCCACCCGCACACGTCACCACTGGGCAGTCCGGTCCGGCAATGCGCGTGGCGCTCGCTGGCGCTCGCTGAGGCTCTCCACTCCGTAGAACGTCGTACCGAATGAGGCGACGAGCGTCCCTGGCCGATTTCAAGGCTCTGTCCGCAGTTCCGTGAAAGCGCAGGTCAGCGACGGAAATGTAGCATCCTTCGCCTGGGTGTCCGCTCCGTGGCGATCAGTCGGGGCCGTATGGACAGCGGTCAGCTGTCCTGTGACGATCGACGGCGCGGCCGGTTCACGCCTGGAACTCGGTGAGATCGATGGTGTGAACGCGCAGCGCATAGGCATACACCGGGTGCGCCGTCTCTCGCTCGGGCACCATGCCGAGCTTTCGGATGACGTTGTCGGAGGCGTCGTCACCCACCCGGTTGATGCTGATGATGCGGTCGAGGCCACGGTCCTGGAGCGCGAACTCCAGCGTGGCGTGGGCGGCTTCGGACGCGTATCCCTGGCCCCAGAACGGTGAGCCGAGCCGCCAGCTGATCGCCACGGC
>NZ_KQ949161.1:2705-3384 GCF_001514305.1 Streptomyces dysideae | reverse complement strand
GGGTGGTTGGTCGTTGTTTGAGAACTGCACAGTGGACGCGAGCATCTGTGGCCAAGTTTTTAAGGGCGCACGGTGGATGCCTTGGCACCAGGAACCGATGAAGGACGTGGGAGGCCACGATAGTCCCCGGGGAGTCGTCAACCAGGCTTTGATCCGGGGGTTTCCGAATGGGGAAACCCGGCAGTCGTCATGGGCTGTCACCCATACCTGAACACATAGGGTATGTGGAGGGAACGCGGGGAAGTGAAACATCTCAGTACCCGCAGGAAGAGAAAACAACCGTGATTCCGGGAGTAGTGGCGAGCGAAACCGGATGAGGCCAAACCGTATGCGTGTGAGACCCGGCAGGGGTTGCGTATACGGGGTTGTGGGATCTCTCTTCCACGGTCTGCCGGCCGTGGGACGAGTCAGAAACCGTTGATGTAGGCGAAGGACATGCGAAAGGTCCGGCGTAGAGGGTAAGACCCCCGTAGTCGAAACATCAGCGGCTCGTTTGAGAGACACCCAAGTAGCACGGGGCCCGAGAAATCCCGTGTGAATCTGGCGGGACCACCCGCTAAGCCTAAATATTCCCTGGTGACCGATAGCGGATAGTACCGTGAGGGAATGGTGAAAAGTACCGCGGGAGCGGAGTGAAATAGTACCTGAAACCGTGTGCCTACAAGCCGTGGGAGCGTCG
>NZ_KQ949161.1:0-2494 GCF_001514305.1 Streptomyces dysideae | reverse complement strand
TCGTGACTGCGTGCCTTTTGAAGAATGAGCCTGCGAGTTTGCGGTGTGTTGCGAGGTTAACCCGTGTGGGGAAGCCGTAGCGAAAGCGAGTCCGAACAGGGCGGTGTAGTAGCGCGCTCAAGACCCGAAGCGGAGTGATCTAGCCATGGGCAGGTTGAAGCGGCTGTAAGAGGTCGTGGAGGACCGAACCCACCAGGGTTGAAAACCTGGGGGATGACCTGTGGTTAGGGGTGAAAGGCCAATCAAACTCCGTGATAGCTGGTTCTCCCCGAAATGCATTTAGGTGCAGCGTCGTGTGTTTCTTGCCGGAGGTAGAGCACTGGATAGGCGATGGGCCCTACCGGGTTACTGACCTTAGCCAAACTCCGAATGCCGGTAAGTGAGAGCGCGGCAGTGAGACTGTGGGGGATAAGCTCCATGGTCGAGAGGGAAACAGCCCAGAGCATCGACTAAGGCCCCTAAGCGTACGCTAAGTGGGAAAGGATGTGGAGTCGCACAGACAACCAGGAGGTTGGCTTAGAAGCAGCCACCCTTGAAAGAGTGCGTAATAGCTCACTGGTCTAGTGATTCCGCGCCGACAATGTAGCGGGGCTCAAGCGTACCGCCGAAGTCGTGTCATTCCAGCATATACGCCCAACGGTGGCTGGGATGGGTAGGGGAGCGTCGTCTGCCGGGTGAAGCAGCCGCGGAAGCGAGTTGTGGACGGTTGACGAGTGAGAATGCAGGCATGAGTAGCGATTCACACGTGAGAAACGTGTGCGCCGATTGACTAAGGGTTCCTGGGTCAAGCTGATCTGCCCAGGGTAAGTCGGGACCTAAGGCGAGGCCGACAGGCGTAGTCGATGGATAACCGGTTGATATTCCGGTACCCGCTGTGAAGCGTCAAACATCGAACCCATTAATGCTAAGGCCGTGAAGCCGTTCCGGACCCTTCGGGGAAAGGAAAGTGGTGGAGCCGCTGACCCAAGGTGGTAGTAGGTGAGTGATGGGGTGACGCAGGAAGGTAGTCCAGCCCGGGCGGTGGTTGTCCCGGGGTAAGGGTGTAGCCCGAGTGGTAGGCAAATCCGCCACTCATATGGGGTGAGACCTGATGCCGAGCCGATTGTGGTGAAGTGGATGATCCTATGCTGTCGAGAAAAGCCTCTAGCGAGTTTCATGGCGGCCCGTACCCTAAACCGACTCAGGTGGTCAGGTAGAGAATACCGAGGCGTTCGGGTGAACTATGGTTAAGGAACTCGGCAAAATGCCCCCGTAACTTCGGGAGAAGGGGGGCCACAACCGGTGATCCAATTTACTTGGTGAGCTGGGGGTGGCCGCAGAGACCAGCGAGAAGCGACTGTTTACTAAAAACACAGGTCCGTGCGAAGCCGTAAGGCGATGTATACGGACTGACGCCTGCCCGGTGCTGGAACGTTAAGGGGACCGGTTAGCTTGGATTCGTCCAGGCGAAGCTGAGAACTTAAGCGCCAGTAAACGGCGGTGGTAACTATAACCATCCTAAGGTAGCGAAATTCCTTGTCGGGTAAGTTCCGACCTGCACGAATGGCGTAACGACTTCTCGACTGTCTCAACCATAGGCCCGGTGAAATTGCACTACGAGTAAAGATGCTCGTTTCGCGCAGCAGGACGGAAAGACCCCGGGACCTTTACTACAGTTTGATATTGGTGTTCGGTTCGGCTTGTGTAGGATAGCTGGGAGACTGTGAACTCTGGACGCCAGTTCAGGGGGAGTCGTCGTTGAAATACCAGTCTGGTCGTGCTGGATGTCTAACCTGGGTCCGTGATCCGGATCAGGGACAGTGTCTGATGGGTAGTTTAACTGGGGCGGTTGCCTCCTAAAGAGTAACGGAGGCGCCCAAAGGTTCCCTCAGCCTGGTTGGCAATCAGGTGTTGAGTGTAAGTGCACAAGGGAGCTTGACTGTGAGACCGACGGGTCGAGCAGGGACGAAAGTCGGGACTAGTGATCCGGCGGTGGCTTGTGGAAGCGCCGTCGCTCAACGGATAAAAGGTACCCCGGGGATAACAGGCTGATCTTCCCCAAGAGTCCATATCGACGGGATGGTTTGGCACCTCGATGTCGGCTCGTCGCATCCTGGGGCTGGAGTCGGTCCCAAGGGTTGGGCTGTTCGCCCATTAAAGCGGTACGCGAGCTGGGTTTAGAACGTCGTGAGACAGTTCGGTCCCTATCCGCTGTGCGCGTAGGAGTCTTGAGAAGGGCTGTCCCTAGTACGAGAGGACCGGGACGGACGAACCTCTGGTGTGCCAGTTGTCCTGCCAAGGGCATGGCTGGTTGGCTACGTTCGGGAGGGATAACCGCTGAAAGCATCTAAGCGGGAAGCCTGCTTCGAGATGAGGACTCCCACCCACTTGATGGGGTAAGGCTCCCAGTAGACGACTGGGTTGATAGGCCGGATCTGGAAGCCAGGTAACTGGTGGAGGTGACCGGTACTAATAGGCCGAGGGCTTGTCCTCAGTTGCTCGCGTCCACTGTGTT
>NZ_KQ949160.1:5179-5850 GCF_001514305.1 Streptomyces dysideae | reverse complement strand
ATGGACCGGCCTGTCCGGGGCGAGCAACGCGTGTGCTCTTCCGTCGACGTACCGGTGGACCTCGACGGGTCCGTTGGCGGAGCCGGCGAACGGGCAGCTCGCGCTGAAGGACTTCGCCACCGTGAAGTACAACGGCCAGCACCTGGTCTACGCGACCACCGCCAACGAAAGTGGGTGGGGCTCGACGGGGTTCAGTCCCTTCACGAACTGGTCGGACATGGGGGCGGCCACCCAGACCCAGATGAACGACGTCGCGGTGGCGCCCGAACTGTTCTACCTCTCAACCAAGAACATCTGGGTGATGGTGGACCAGTGGGGTCAGTGGCCGTTCTACTACCGCACGTCCAGCGACCCCACCAACCCCAACGGCTGGTCCGCCCGGCAGCCGCTGTTCACCGGCAGCCTCCCCCCGAACCCCGATCCGGACAAGCACGACGCCCCGCTCGACGCGACCCTGATCGCCGACAACCAGAACATGTACATGTTCTTCGCCGGTGACAACGGCAAGATCTACCGGACGAGCATGCCGCTCGAGAACTTCCCCAGCAGTTTCGGCTCCTCGTACACGACGGTCATGAGCGACGA
Source organism: Streptomyces dysideae (assembly GCF_001514305.1). GTDB lineage: Bacteria > Actinomycetota > Actinomycetes > Streptomycetales > Streptomycetaceae > Streptomyces > Streptomyces dysideae. The sequence goes on along the minus strand of NZ_KQ949160.1, from coordinate 5,265 downwards.
AACGGACCTTCTGTTCGAGGCGCCGGAGGTCTACAAGGTCCAGGGCCGGGACCAGTACCTCATGATCGTTGAGGCGCAGGGTTCGA
>NZ_KQ949160.1:0-4482 GCF_001514305.1 Streptomyces dysideae | reverse complement strand
TTCACCGCGTGGGCAACTCCACTGCTGACCGATACTGATCGCCTTGAGGAACCCCAGCCGCGCGTCGGCTGGGGTTCCTCTCTTTCGTGGACTCTCATCGTGGGTACGGACCGAAGCCCTATGACGCCACCGGGGATCCGCCTGCCGGACGTGGTGTGCCAAGAATTCCGCAAGCTTCATCCGGGGCATCGGGCCCTGTCGCCGTGCCGTTGAGGAATGCTTCCAGAGTACGAAGCAGGAGTGCGGCCTGGACGACTACCAGGTCCGCCGCTACCCCGGCTGGCACCGCCACATGACCCCGGCCATGGCCGCCCACGCCTGGCTGACCGTCCTGTGAGCCCGAGAGCTGGACACGGAGAAAGCAGAAACGGATCCTCCCAGCTCATCCACCTCAGCCTCGCCGAAATCAGACGCCTGATCACCCGCCTCACCCCTCTCTGTCATCCCTGAAGGAGTGGGGTCGGTCAAGTGGTCGTCTTGTCCGGTCTTCTCCTGGTCTCCGACTGCGTGAGAGCAGCGCGAAACACGGCGCGGGTCTTGGTGCCGTGCCGAGGCAGAGGGTGTGAAGTTGTGTGTCTCGCCCCAACGGTGTGGTCACGTGGTGGGCAGGCTCGGCTGCCGGTCATCCCTTCGCGGGCACGCGTCCAGCCGGTGGGCTGGACGGGCCTCTGCAGCGAGATCCCGGCCAGCCAGTCGCCGCCGGCCCGGCCGAACAGATCGGGCATCGGCGTGTGGAGGCCGGCCTTGGCGAGGACCGCGTGGACCTGGGTCTTCACCGATGTGCGGACGTTGAGCAGCTTGTGGCGGTAGCGCACCAGCTCCCGCAGCTCGCGGACGCGGGGCGGGGCGATCCATGCCTCGGGCAGACGTCCCATGCGCAGCAGGTCGGCCAGGTCGGCCGCGTCCTTGTCGTCGGTCTTGACCCGTCGGTAGGTGAACATCTTCACTCCGAGCGGATGGGCGAGGTGAACCTCGGCCCCGGCCTCCGCCAGGGCGTCGGCGGCCCAGTACCAGCCGTAGGTCGCCTCCAGTACGACCTTCGGGTTCGGGCCCGCCTTGGCGACCTCCGCTTTCAGCGCTGCGGGACTGTTGTCGATCCGTACCCGGCCCAGCCGCTGCCCGTCCGGGGTCATACGCAGCAGCACCGAGCGGCGGGCATGCAGGTCTATGCCCACGATCTGGGGTCCGTCGTAGGCTTGCTCACGGTCCATCAGGCAGGGGCCTCCTGCCTGTGGACGGTTGTTTTCTTCTCCTGGACCGAGCATCGTCCGCACCCGGCCGGAGCGGGAGGCCCCGCTCCTTCATCGCATCAGCCTTGGGTGAGACGCCCCGTTCTGCGGGCTTACCGAGCGTTGCACAACCCAATAGGGCAACCAACCGGTTGGTTGCCCTATTGGGCACGGTTCTGTAGTGTCGGATCATCCGATCGGTTGACTCGGCGCTCAGCCGCTGCGTGACCAACCGCGCTGAGCCGGAAGGTCCCTTCGGCCCCGGAACCCAGAAACAAGCAGGGAGCACACCGTGCCTATCGACGTTCACTTTCGCAGCGGCGGTATCACTGTCGCGGGCCACCTCTACCTTCCGGAGGATTACAAGGAGGGTCAGAAGCGGGCCGCCGTGGTGACAGTGGCCCCGGGTGGCGGGATCAAGGAGCAGACTTCCGGTCGCTACGCCCGTGAATTGCGCGACCGGGGTTTCGTCGCCCTGGCCTTCGATCACCGGTCGTATGGCGAGAGCGAAGGCTTTCCCCGCTACGACGAGGACCCGTTCGCGAAGATCGAAGACATCAAGAACGCAGTGAGCTATCTCCGTAACCGCCCGGAGGTGGATCCGGACCGTATTGGCGCTATGGGCATTTGCGGCGGGGGTGGCTATGCGCCCGCCGCGGCAGCCACCGATCGCAGGATCAAGGCCGTCGCCACTGTGAGCGGAGTGGGGGATCAGCGTGGCGTGTTTCACGAGCAGACAGGTTCCGACCACGGTGTTCTGGTCGCCATGCTGGAGGCTTGCGGGGCGGCCAGGCAGGCGTTCTCACGCGGAGACGAACCCACGTACTGGCCCCTCATCCCGGGCTCGGAGGTCGAGAACGCGTTCGCTCCCCTCAAGGAAGCTCCGGACTACTACTACGACTCAACGCGCGGGGCTCACCCCCGATGGGAGAACAAGACGCTGGCCTGGTCGCTGGAGAAGCAGCTGACCTTTTCCGCATTGGATGTGGTCAGTCTCATCGCGCCACATCCCCTTCTGCTGATCGTCGGCACCGAATCCACCAGCCGGTCTCACAATGAAACGACGTACGCGGCTGCCGCGGACCCCAAGGAGCTCTTCCTGATCGACGGGGCCTCTCACCTCGACCTGTACGATCTGGACCAGTACGTCAAGCAGGCAGCCGACAAGCTGGCAGATTTCTTCAGCCAGAGTCTGTGACCACCTTGCTCCGGTAGGCACTACCGAGGGCGGTGCAAAGGTGAACAAGAAGGTTTCACGCCTCTATTATCCTGCAGCGCATGATGTCTGATTCCAGCGCGAGCAGAGCCCGGCTGCTCGACGCCGCCGCCTCCGAGTTCACCGCACACGGCTTGGCCGGCGCCCGGGTCGCTCGCATCGCGAGCAACGCCAAATTGAACAAGGAGCGCATCTACGCGTATTTCGGTGACAAGGAAAGGCTGTTCGACGCGGTGATGGACCAACGGCACGTCGAGGTGATGGCGGCAGTCCCGCTGGACGCCGACGATCTGCCGGGCTACGTGGGCCGCCTCTTCGACTACATCATCTCCCACCCAGACCTCATGCGGTTGGCCGCCTGGAAGCAGCTTGAACGCCCCCTTGGCCAAGGTGGCAAGAATATCGGCTCTTACGAACACGCCCTCGCCCCGCTCACCGCCGCGCGGGACGAAGGGCGGATCGACACCACCTTCAACCCGGTCGACCTCGCCGTCATCCTGTACGGCCTGGCCAGCGCCTGGCATCACATCTTTGCTGCGCAACGCGATACCGAGTCGGGGACAACGGACGACGTCTGGTCGGCGCAGCGGCTCACCGAGCACCGTGAGGCGCTGATCGAGGTGGTGCGGAGGCTCATGACCAGCTGAACACCATTCATGAGACTGGCCAGGCGCAACAGATCAGCCGAGCGGACCCGGGCTGCGTCCGGGGAAGTGGTGTACGGGTTCGACCTGATCCGGGGGTTTGCTCCGGCTTCAGGGTGATGCCCGTATAGATGAACGGCCACCGGCTGATCTTCGAAGTGTCGAAGCCTCGAAGGAGATCAGCACGATGACCGCACCTGACAGTCTGCCCCTGCACGCCCTTGCCGAGGACAACCTCGCCGCGGCGAGTCCCGACCTGCTGCGCGCGATGGTCAAGACATTCGCCGACGCCCTCATGTCCGCCGAGGCGGATGCCCTGTGCAACGCCGAGTACGGGCAGGTCAGCGACGAACGCGTCAACCACCGCAACGGCTACCGGCAGGCGTCGGTTAACCGATCCGGCTGAAGGCAGCGATGGGGACGCACTGGGAATGCGTCGCCTCCTGCGTTCGCTGGACCGGTGCCGTGGCTGCCTCGCCGCATGATGGTGCGGCAGCCACTGACCTTCTGTCTCGCATTCCTAGAGGCCACTCCATTGAGCACTGTGCATCGTGAGGTTGCTGGTCACGGGTCTGGTGTGTGCGGGGTTCGGGATGCTCGTGCTGGTCGTGGGTGGATGACTTCGGTGAAGATCGTCGGTCACCAGGAAACTTCGCGGTTTGTGAGGACGAGCAGGGACCTGACCAGGGCGGTCGCCCACGTCGGGTCGGTGCGGACCTTGCCGAGCACGCGCCAGTTCTTGAGGTGGGCGAAGCCGTGCGCCACCGGTGCCCGGACCGCTGCCAGTGCGGTGTTCGACAGCTTCTGGCCGCGGGTCAGGGGTCGGTTCCGGGCGGCCTTGTAGCTGGTGATCATCGCCGGGTCGGCGTCGGGACGATGATCGACGCCGCGATCGAGACGGCCGTGGCGGAGCTCACGCCCCTGCCCGGGGGTGCGTACCGGGCCACCGGCCGGGCCCAGGCCGGCACTACCGCCGTCACCGCCAGTCCCCGCCGCCATCGGCCAAGCCGCGCCCGCCGCACGACCGCAGCCACGCGCCCTGTCGACCCAAGAGCGGGCCACCGTGCGGTCGCCGCTCAACACCGACGACTTCGCCGACACGGCCCCGGCATCGGTTTACCACCAGCTGCTCGACCAAGGCGTGTACGTGGCCGGCGTGTCCACCATGTACCGCATCCTGCGCGAGCACGACGAGGTCCGTGAGCGTCGCCGCCACGCCGTCCACCCGGCGCACGCCAAACCGGAACTGCCGGCCACCCGCCCGAACGAGATCCGGTCCCGGGACGTAACGCGGCTGCGCGGACCGGGCAAACGGGTCTTCTACCACCTGTACTCGATCATCGACATCTACAGCCGCTACACCGTCGTCTGGATGGTCGCCGTCCGCGCCGAC
>NZ_KQ949159.1 GCF_001514305.1 Streptomyces dysideae | reverse complement strand
CCGCCAGGCCGCCCTCACGGCGGCCACGGACCGCACCGGCCGCCGTCATGGCCTCGGGAAACTCGCTTTTGGTCATCGATGACTCCTCACAGAGCGCCGCGTGGCAGCCGGTACGGGCAAGGGTCGGGATCGGGAATCGCCTCGCGCACCACCATTGACACTCGCCCGTGGCCAGCCAGTCGTCGATGTCGTGCTGGGTGCAGGTGGCCAGGCTCTTGCTGCGGGCCCGGAGACATTCGATCAGCTGGATTGCAGCCTTGACCTCACGGCGGACGACCACCGCCTGGTGCAGCGTGACGGGCCGTTTCTCGGCGTCTCGCCGGAGCCGCCGCAAGTGGTGCCAGGTGGCGAAGCCGCGGACAACCTGGCGCCCGCTGGGGTCCTCGATTCGGGCGACGGACCGGGGCAGCCAGCGCTCAAGTTCGGCGAGTCGCTCGTCACGAGCCGGAAGAACACCGTCGGCAGCCAGAGCCGCCCGCAGGTGCCGGACGGCTTTGACTGGGTGCTGAAGGCCGTCGAGGAGGTCGTGCGTCACGGGTCCCTTCTCGGCGGCGAGAGCGGCCAGCAGGCGCCGTGGAACGGGTTCGCGAAGCCAGTAGAGAAGAGAGAGGGGATCGCCCCGATGCAAGCACTGGAACACCGGTTCCAGGTCCGGCCGGACGATGCCGTCCTGACCGCCGAGCAGGCCGGTCAACTGCCGGTCAAGAGCGCACGAGTTGCAAAGCCCATGGTGATAGAGCCGTTCGAGGGCACCACACTGAGTGGTGTGCATCGTGAAGTTGCTGGTCATGGGTCTGGTGTGAGGGGCGGGAGAGCTACTTGCGCTGGTCGTCGGCCGGTGTCCATGGCGAAGGTCGTCTGACACCGAGCGGGAGGAGCTCGTGATCGCCGAGCGGTCCTGAACCGGCTGGCCGAGCAGGGCCGGGCCGCGGCGGAGGCTGACCCGGAAGCAGCCTGCCCGCGGCTGGGCGAAGAAGCCGAGTCCCACCGGCCGAGCTGGCCTACGAGGAAGACTCGGAGCCGTCGTCGCCGAACTGCCGGTGTCGGGTCATCGAGCGGTGAGGACGTGCGCCCACGGCTCATCGATGTCGGCCAGACCCAGCACGGCGACCACGTTGTCGAGCATTCCGGCGCCGAACCAGCGCCGCACGGCCTCGTCGTCGCCCAGCAACTGCCGAACGGTGTCAACCTGCTTGGCGTAGCACCGACGCACGGCCTGCCCCACGAGCGGCTCGCCGGCGGCACAGTTCGCGTGCATGAGGAAACGCAGGATGCTCCGGTCCGCGACGAGCGCGGCGTAGGCGCCGCGTGCGGCATCCAACGCCGCCTCGGGCGCCAGCCCGGCCCCACCCGACGCCGGCGAGTGAGCGACCAGCGTGTCGGTCATGACGACGGAGACGTGGTCGACCGCCGCCGCGAACAGTGCTTCCTTGTTCGGGTACAGGCGATACAGATACGGCTGAGAGATGCCGACCCACTCTGCGATCTCATGCGTCGTCGTACCGTAGAAACCCTTTTGCGCGAAGCAGTCGACCGCGGCGGCCATGATGGTCCGACGTCGTTCGTCGCTCTTCGTGCTGGTACCGGCGGCAGGCATGGGCGTCAGTCAAACACGGCTCCCCTCAGCCTCCAAAAGTCACGCTGAGGTCAGGGTCGGACGGCACGTCGTGGGGCGTGAGCGCCTCGATCGCCACCAGCGGGTTCCAGTAGTCCAGGTAGTGGGTGATGCGCGCGTCGTCATCGGTCCGGACGACGGAGATGCACGTCTGCTCGTACGGCTTGCCGGTCGGCAGCGCCGTGCCCTTCGAGCGGAATTCGGCGATCACCAGGCTCGGATCGACCGTCTCGTGGAACACCAGGTCGACGAACTCCACGTCAAAGGTCTCGGGAAAGTTGCTCATGTGCGCGCGCAGTGCGTCTCGCCCCGTTACCCGCTGGGGCACGCCGGCCGGCGCGTACGGGAACTCGAGCACCGCGTCTGAGGCGAACAGCGTCACCCATTCGTCGACGCGTCCGGCGGCGGTGAGGCGCAGGTGCTCGGCCAGGGTGTGCTGGGCAGCGGCGCGGCGGGCGGCGTCGTCTTCCTTGACTGTCATCTTCCCTCTTTCGTTAGTGGTCGACCTATAACCTACCACGGGCAGCGGCCATTGCGGGTAGTCGAGCAGAGGTGACGCCAGGGGATCCCGGTCCGGTTCACGTACGGGATGGCGTCCAGAAAACGCCCCCTCGGCGGCGGGCGGCGGCCCGGTGCCATCGGCGCCCGTCACGCTTCGGCGAAGATTGTCGGTCACCGGGAGACTTCGCGGTTCGCCAGGACCAGCAGGGCCCTCACCAGGGCGGTCGCCCACTTCGGGTCGGTGCGTACCTTGCCGAGGACCCGCCAGTTCTTCAGGTGGGCGAATCCGTGCTCGACCGGCGCCCGCACTGCGGCAAGGGCCTTGTTGGACAGCTTCTGCCCTCGCGTCAGCGGTCGGTTCCGGGCGGCCTTGTAGCCGGTGATCACCGCCGGATCGGCGTCGGGACCGCTGTCGTCGAGCCCGACGAATCCCAGGTCGGCGATGGCGCCAAGGCCGGCCGCCCGCAGCCTGGCGGTGAGCCGGTCGTGTCGGCAGGCGGTGATCTCCGAGGTACGTCCGGGCCGGGCCGCAGAGACCCAGAGCAGCCGGCCACGGTCGTCGGTGAGCGCGATCACGAGCAGGCCATGGTGCTTGTGCTTGCCGGAGTAGTTCCTCCGGTTCTGTGTCCCCGTGCGCCGCCGGGTGCGGATCAGCGGGCCGTCCAGCAGGCCGACCACCTCCCTGACCCACCGGGTCACGGTGGTGCGGTGTATCCCGTTGCCGCCAGCCAGGTCGCCCGGCCGCTGGTCGCAGCGCAGCACCGCGAGCACGATGGCGGCGATCTTCCCCGCGGGCAGGGCCCGCCACCGCGAACCGATCTTCTTCAGGTGGCCGCGTATCAGGTCGGCGAGCCAGTTCAGAGTGGCACTCGACAGCGGCAGGCGTGCGGTGTAGATAAGGCCGTCAGGGCCCCCGGCGAGACCGTTGTTTTTCTTCACACCAAACTCAACTGCCGCCGGGGGCCCGCCGGTTACGGTCCTCAGGCACCCGCCGGCGGGGCGGCTACGAGCGTGCGGTGAACTTCCCGTCGGGGCGTTTGTGCAGCCAGCCGCGGTCCAGGGCTTGATCAAGTTCCGTGAGTGTCTGGGTTGTTGGTGATGCCCAGGATGGCGAGTGATCGTTCGGGTTCGTGGCGGATGGCGCGGGTGGTCTTGGCGATGTTGTCGGCTCCGAGGATCTTCAGGGTGCCGATGGCGAGGTTGCGGATGGTGGCCATGGCGCGGGGTGCGGTGCCGGTGTGAATGGTCGAGGCGTCCTCAGCGAACGTGACATCTCGGATGTAGTGGGAGGAATTTTCGATGCGTCAAGCAGGCTGCGCCTATGAGTTGTCTTCGTCGAGGAGTTCGGCGAAGCGGGGGTGGATGCGGGTGCGTCGCCCGCGCGTCTTGGCGAGGCGCTCTTCGAGTTCGGTGATCTTGTCTGGTGGGGCGTTCATGATCCATCGGTAGGGGTGCCGTGTCTCCTGTCGTCCGGTGAGGTGCCCGTCTGTGATCCATTTGCGGACGGTGCCGAGGGTGCAGCCGAGGTGGGCGGCGAGGTCGCCCAGCCACCACTCGTGTTCCCGGGGCGCTTCGGCCGGGTCGGCCGGCCATGGCCCCGTCTGGGGCGGCAGTGGTCTGCCGTTGCGCTGAAGGATCTGTGCCACGACGCGTCGGCGGATGGGGTCGTCACCGCGTGCCGAGCGGAAGCCGTCGCGGTTGAGCTGATCGGCGATCTTCACGGCGCTGAGGCCGGTATCGGCGAGCTGCAGGATGCGCTGTTCGAGGCGGGGGTAGTAGCTGAGGTGAAGTTTCCCCGTGGTCTTGGACACTCGTTCGTTATGCCGCGAGGGCGTGTTGATGCCGCTGCCTGGTCTCGGCCGGTGTGAGGTAGCCGAAGATCTTGTGCTTGCGTAGGCGGCGGCGGTTGTAGAAGGTCTCGATGAAGTTGAAGACCTCGGCGCGGGCGGTAGCCTGGTCGGGCCAGGTCCGGGTTCCGATCTCTTCCTTGAGCAGGGCCCAGAAACTCTCCGCTGCGGCGTTGTCGAAACACGATCCGGTGCGTCCGCAGCTCTGCCGCAGCCCCAACTCCCGTATTCGATCGCGAAATTGAGCTGAGGTGTACTCGCTTCCGCGATCGCTGTGGACCACGCATCCGCGCTCCAGACCGCCTCGGCCGTGGGCCATGTCGAGGGCGTCAACGACGAGTTCGGCGCGGTGGTGGTCGGCCATCGCGTAGCCGACGACCTCGCGGGTGGCCAGGTCCAGCCAGCAGGCGAGGTAGAGCCAGCCCTCGGCGGTGGGCAGGCATGTGATGTCGCCGACCAGCTTGGTGCCGGGGTGCTCGGCGTGGAAGTCGCGTCCGATCAGGTCCGGGGCCGGCTTCGCCTTCGTATCCGGCCGGGGCAGCGAGCGCCGCTTGCGGCGGGTGACGCCGCGGATGTCGCGCTCACGCATGACGCGGGCGACGCGCTTGCGGTTCACCTGCCGTCCCAGACGCCGCAGTTCGGCGTGGATGCGCGGGACGCCGTAGGTGCGGCGGGAGGCGATGTGCAGCACGGTGATCTCATGCGCGAGTGCGTCGTCGGTCGCCTGGCGGGCCTGGCGGGCAGCCTCGCCCTCGCACCAGGCGTAGTAGGAGGAGCGGGCCACACGCAGCACCCGGCACAGCAGCATGACCGGGTAGTTCGCCTTCTCCGAGTGGATCAACCGGTACAACGCGTTCACCGGTCGCTCTCCTTCACGAAGAAGGCGGTCGCTTTTTTCAGGATCTCGATCGTCTGCTGCTGCTCGCGGTTCTTTTTGCGTAGCCGGCGCAGTTCCTCGCGCTCGGCGCTGGTCAGCTCGCCCGGGGCGCCCTCGCCCCGGTCGGCCTTGGCCTGGCGGTACCAGCCGCGCAGGGACTCGGAGCTGATGCCGAGGTCCCGGGCGATAGCCGTGACCGTCTTGCCCGAGGAGTCGACGAGCGCGATCGCGTCCCGCTTGAACTCCTCGGTGTACCGCTTCGTGTACTTGCTTCCCACCTGGTGCTACTTCCTCTGGAACCTCAGGTCCCAGTCTCCAGGTGTCCACGATCAAGGGGAAGCTTCACACTGCTGGGTATCCAGAAGACCGCGCTGGTGACGCACATCCGGCGGACGTACTACAGCGACCAGGGACGGCCCGTGGAGACGGCGGACATCGTGGT
>NZ_KQ949158.1 GCF_001514305.1 Streptomyces dysideae | reverse complement strand
CGAATCGGGGGCGGAGCCCAGGCACAGGTTGCCCACGACGGTGCGGAGCGGGCTTGGCGCCGTTGCCATGACGTGTCCTTTGGCGGGAAGGATCGGGAGATCTCAGCTGGAGGTGGGGAAGTTGAAGCCGGCGGTCAGCTGCTGGGCGGGCTGCGGCCAGCGGGTGGTGACGACCTTGGGGCGGGTGTAGAAGCGGATGCCCTCGGGGCCGTGGATGGGGGAGTCGCCGATGAGGGAGTCCTTCCAGCCGCCGAAGGAGTAGTACGACATCGGGACGGGCACCGGCACGTTGACGCCGATCATGCCGACCGTGACGTTGCGCTGGAAGCGGCGGGCGGCCTCGCCGGAGCCGGTGAACAGGGCGGTGCCGTTGCCGTAGGGGTTGGCGTTGATCAGCGCGATCGCCTCGTCGAGGGACTCGGCGCGGACGATGGCGAGGACGGGGCCGAAGAGTTCTTCCTTGTAGGCGTCCATCTCGGTGCTGACGTGGTCGATCAGAGAGGGGCCGGTGAAGAAGCCGCTCTCGTGGCCGTCGACCTTCAGTCCGCGGCCGTCGACGACGACGGTCGCGCCCTGCGCCGCCGCCGTACCGACCGCGTTCTCGACGCGCTCCTGGGCGGCCTTGGTGACCAGGGGGCCCATCTCGGTGCCGGGGGCGTCGCCGGGACCGACCTTGACCTCTCGGGCCTTGCGCTCCAGGATCTCGACCAGCCTGTCCGCCGCGTCGCCCACGGCCACGGCGACGGACACGGCCATGCAGCGCTCGCCGGCCGAACCGTACGCGCCCGCGGTGATGTGGTTCGCGGCGAACTCCAGGTCGGCGTCCGGCAGGACCACGGCGTGGTTCTTGGCGCCGCCGAGGGCCTGGACGCGCTTGCCGTGGGCGGTGGCCTGCTCGTGCACGTACTTGGCGATCGGAGTCGACCCGACGAAGGACACCGCCTGGATGCCCGGGTGGGTGAGGATGGCGTCGACGGCGGGCTTGCCGCCGTGGACGACGTTGAAGACGCCGTCGGGCAGTCCGGCCCGCCGGTAGAGGTCGGCGACGAAGTTGGCGGCGGAGGGGTCGCGTTCGCTGGGCTTGAGGATGAAGGTGTTGCCGGTGGCGATGGCCATCGGGTGCATCCACAGCGGCACCATGGCCGGGAAGTTGAAGGGTGTGATGCCCGCGACGACGCCCAGCGGCTGGCGGAAGTTGTGCACGTCCACACCGCGTGAGACCTGGTCGGAGAAGGACCCCTTCAGGACGTCGCCGAGACCGCACGCGAATTCGACGACCTCCCGTCCGCGGGTGATCTCGCCCCGCGCGTCGTCGACCGTCTTGCCGTGCTCGGCGGAGATGATCCGGCCCAGTTCCTCCTCGTGCTCGACGAGGAGCTGGCGGAAGTTGAACATGACCTGGGTGCGCTGGGTGAGGGAGGACTCCGACCAGGTCTCGAAGGCCGTCGCGGCGGCGGTGACGGCGGCGTCCACGTCGGCGGTGCCGCCCAGGACGACATGGGCCTGCTCGGCGCCGGTGGCCGGGTTGAACACGGGGGCGCTCTCCAGGGCCTCTCCGGCAGTGGGGGAGCCGTTGATCCAGTGCTGGATGGTCTTCACGGTGAGGGTTTCCTTACAGGTAGTGCCGCTGGTCGGCCTTGTGGGCGGCGTACGTGTCGTAGGCGGTGCGGGTGGAGTCCAGGGCGGAGACCTCGCTGACGGGGACGTCCCACCAGCCGTGGCCGGGCGGGTTCGGGCCGTACAGGTCGGTCTCGACGTGCACGACGGTGGTGCGATGGGCGGCCTTGGCTTTCTCCATCGCCGTACGGAACTCGTCTACGGAGGTGGCGTGCAGGACGTCGGCGCCGAGCGAGGAGGCGTTCGCGGCCAGGTCGACGGGCAGCACGTCGCCGTCGAGCTGGCCCGAATCGCCGTCGCGGAAGCGGTACTTGGTGCCGAACCGCTGTGAGCCGAGGGACTCGGAGAGCGCGCCGATGGAGGCGAAGCCGTGGTTCTGGACCAGCACGATGATGACCTTCAGGCCCTCGGAGACCATGGTCACGATCTCCTGAGCCATCATCAGATACGAGCCGTCGCCGACCAGGACGACGACCTCGCGCGACGGGTCGGCCATCTTGGCTCCGACGCCGGCGGCGACCTCGTAGCCCATGCACGAGTAGGCGTATTCGACGTGGTAGGCCTTCGGATCCCGGGCCCGCCACAGCTGCTGCAGGTCGCCGGGCATGGATCCGGCCGCGTTGATGACGACGGCACGGTCGTCGAGGACGCCGTTCAGCGCACCGAGGATCTGGGTCTGGGCGGGCAGGTCGCCGGTGTTGCGGTCGGGGGCGAAGCACTCCTCCTCGATCTCCCGTGTGCGGGCGATCAGTTGGCGGGTGCGATCCCGGTACTCCGGCTCGACCTCCCAGTCCGACAGCGCCCCCGCGAGGGCCTGGATGCCGAGCCGGGCGTCGGCGACCAGCGGTTCGGCGGAGTGCTTGACGGCGTCGAGGCGGGCCACGTTGAGGTTGACGAAGGTGACGTCCGGGTTGCCGAAGACGGTGTGGCTGGCGGTGGTGAAGTCGGAGTAGCGGGTGCCGATACCGAGCACGACATCCGCGTCGCGCGCCAGCTCGTTCGCCGCGTACGACCCGGTCGAGCCGATGCCGCCGACGGCGTACGGGTGGTCCCACGGCACCGCGCCCTTGCCGGCGTGCGTGTCCGCGACGGGGATGCCGGTGGCCTCGGCGAAGGCGCGCAGGGCCGTCTCGGCACCCGAGTAGACGGTGCCGCCGCCCGCGACGATCAGCGGCTTCCTCGCGCCTCGCAGCAGGCGCGCGGCCCGCTCGACGGCGGCCGGCTCCGGGACCGGGCGGCCCACGTGCCACACCCGCCGCCGGAAGAAGGCGACTGGCCAGTCGTAGGCCTCGGCCTGCACGTCCTGGGGCAGGGCGAGGGTGACGGCGCCGGTCTCCACCGGGTCGGTGAGCACCCGCATCGCCGCGAGTGCGGCCGGGATCAACTGCTCCGGGCGCGAGACGCGGTCGAAGTACTTCGACACGGCGCGGAAGGCGTCGTTGACGGTGACGTCCCCGCCGCGGGTGTCCTCCAGCTGCTGGAGCACCGGGTCGGCGGCGCGGGTGGCGAACATGTCGCTGGGCAGCAGCAGCACCGGAATCCGGTTGGTCGTCGCCAGCGCCGCACCCGTGATCATGTTCGTCGAACCGGGGCCGGTGGAGGCCGTGCAGGCGAAGGTGGCCAGCCGGTCGCGCATCTTCGCGTAGGCCACCGAGGCGTGCACCATGCCCTGCTCGTTACGGGCCAAGTAGTACGGCAGATCGGCCTCTTCGGTCACCGCCGCCTGCAGCAGCGCCTGCCCGATACCGGCCACGTTGCCGTGCCCGAAGATGCCCCACACCCCGGGGATCAGCCGCTGCTCCTGGCCGTCGCGCTCGCTGTACTGGTTGGCCAGGAAGCGCACCAGCGCCTGCGCGGTGGTGAGCCTGATCGTTTCCATTACTCGTTCTCCTCGGCGCCGAAGGGCAGCCGGTCATCGATGTCCTGCGAGTCCCACGTCGAACGCACCCAGCCGTGCGCCGGGTCGTCGCAGATCAGCCAGGCGCGGTCCGGTCCCGGACCGGCCATGACGTTGAGGTAGTACAGGTCGTAGCCGGGCGCGGCGATCGACGGTCCGTGCCAGCCGTGCGGGATCAGGACGGCGTCGCCGGAGCGGACCTCGGCGAGCACGTCGATCGGCCGCTCGGCGGTGCCGTAGACCCGCTGGTAGCCGAAGCCGCTTCCGTCGCCGGAGACCTCGAAGTAGTAGATCTCCTCCAGCTCCGACTCGACTCCCGGGCGGGCCTCGTCGTGCTTGTGCGGCGGGTAGGAGGACCAGTTGCCGCCCGGAGTGAGCACCTCGCACACCAGCAACTGCTCGGCGTCGAAGGTGCCGGGCAGGCAGTAGTTGTTGACCTGCCGCGTGCAGGCGCCGGCACCCCGCAGCTCGATGGGGACGTCCTCCTTGCGCCCGTACCGAGCCGAGTGACCTCCCCGCTCGGTACGGGCGGAGGGCAGCGCGAACGTTCCACCGGACGCGCTGCTGATCAGTGCCTCCGACTCGCGGGGGAGGTACGCGAAGTCGGTGACGGAGGCGAACACGCCCGTCCGACCGGCGAGTTCGAAGGCCTTGCCGTCCGTGGTGACGGATCCCGAGCCCGTCAGCGGCAGGACCAGGAACTCGGAATCCCCGGTGGACAGGGCGTGCGCCTCGCCCGGCTTCAGGGTCAGGATCCTGAGGCCGGAGTATCCCCAGCCCGCCGACTCCGGCGTGACCAGAAGGTCGTAGTCGCCGTCGGCCGACGTTCCCCCGGGCAGGTGGTACTTGCTGCTCACAGCAGGCTCACCGCCCGGTCCACGGCACCGGCGACGTCGCCGTCCGAGGGGTAGAGCAGGGAGCGGCCGACGACCAGGCCACGTGCGGTGGGCTGCTTGAGGGCCTTGCCCCAGGAGGTGAAGGCGGCTTCCGCATCCTTGACCTCGCCGCCCAGCAGCAGGGCGGGCAGGGTGGAGGAGGCGAGGACGCGTTCCATGTCGTCGACGACCGGGAGCTTCAGCCAGGTGTAGGCGGTGCGGCGGCCCAGTCCGGAGGCGATGGTGACGGACTTGACGACGGCGTCGGTGGAGAGGTCGTTGCGGATCCTGCCGTCCTGCCACACCGACATGAACGGCTCCACCAACGCGATGAGTCGACGGTCGTTCAGCTCGTCCACGGCGCGGGCGGTGTTCTCCAGCACGGACGGGGTCGCCGGGTCGCTCAGGGCGATACGGGTGAGCATCTTGCCCCCGTCGAAGCCCATCGCGGCGATGGCCTCCGCGTCGTAGCCGGTGAAGCGGTCGTCGATCTCGAAGACGGAGCCCGAGAGTCCGGCGCGGTTCATGGAGCCGAAGACGCTCTTGCCGTCCAGGACGCCGAGCAGCAGCAGGTCCTCGAGGATGTCGGCGGTGGCCAGCACGCCGGTCACGCCCGGCCGCTCCAGGGTGACGCACAGGCGGTCGAGGAGCTCGAAGCGGTCGGCCATGGCGGAGGGGTTCGCGCCGACGCCGTTGGCGCCGCGGGCCGGGTGGTCGGCGGCGATGATCATCGCCTTGCCGTGGTCGCCGGTCAGCGAGGTGGCCTGCACGCGGCGTGCGGCCGCTGCTGCGATGGCGCCGGGGTCGTTGACCCGGGCGTCCACGATCCGGCTCACATTGTCGGACAGCACGTCGTCATGCCTTTCGTTCGATGGAGGCGAGGGATGCTTCGCGGAGCTTCGCGTCGACCTCTTCCTCCGTGGGCATCGCGTCGGAGCAGGACAGCCGGCCGGCGACGATGGCGCCGGCGGCGTTGGCGAAGGCGATCGTGCGGCGCGTGTCCCAGCCGGACAGCAGACCGTGGCACAGCGCCCCGCCGAACGCGTCGCCCGCGCCGAGGCCGTTGACCACATCCACCGGCACCGGCGCGATCTCGGCGGCCGAACCGTCCCGGCCCATGGCCAGCACGCCCCTCGGCCCCTGCTTCACCACCGCCAGCTCCACACCCGCCGCGAGCAGCGCCTTCGCCGCGGCATACGGCTCCCGCTCACCGGTGGCCACCTCGCACTCGTCGAGATTGCCGACCGCGACCGTGGTGTGCCGCAGGGCCTCGGCGTAATACGCCCGCGCCTCGCCAGGGTCGGCCCAGAACATCGGCCGCCAGTCCAGGTCGAAGACCGTCGCCCCCGCCGTCGCCCGGTGCGCCAGCGCGGCCAGCGTGGCCGAACGGCTCGGCTCCTCGCTCAGCCCCGTTCCGGTGACCCAGAAGACCCGTGCTCCGCGTACCGCCGCGAGGTCCAGCTCCTGCGGGCGGATGTCCAGGTCGGGAGCCTTGGGCAGTCGGTAGAAGTACAGCGGGAAGTCGTCCGGCGGGAAGATCTCACAGAACGTCACCGGCGTCGGCGCGATGTCCGACGTACCGACGAAGCGGCCGTCGACACCGAAGCCCTCCAGCGCGGCGCGCACGAAGTCACCGAACGGGTCACGGCCCGTCTTGGTGATCACGGCCGAGGAGTGCCCGTACCGGGCGGCGGCCACGGCGACGTTCGTCGGGCTGCCGCCCAGGTACTTGCCGAACGAGGTGACCTCGGCCAGTCCCACGCCTGTCTGGAGCGGATACACATCCACTCCCACCCGGCCCATGGTCAGCACATCGAACGGCATAACGCTGGTTTCCCTTCGCTTCGGAGATCTGGATCGGAGAGAGGTCAGGACGCCGCTTCGCCCGTGGCCGCGACGGGTGCGGTGAGGTCT
>NZ_KQ949157.1 GCF_001514305.1 Streptomyces dysideae | reverse complement strand
GACAGGAAGAGTGACATCCTCATCGCCGATGACGGAAACCGTCTCGTGGCTGCACTTTCCTCGAAATGGACTTGGCGTTCCGATCGCGGCGCTGAGGCTGCCCAGATGGTACCGCTAACCCGATACCGGCCCGACGTTCCATATGCCATGGCGACAGCAGAATTCCCACGGGCCGCGAGCGTCGCGCGTGAGAGCGTAGAGGACAGTACGTACCACTTGTGTCCTGGATGGGTCGGAGCTTGGATGGCAGTGAACGAGCTACCTCCCACTGCTTCCCCACACGATCACTGGCCAGACCTGAAGTCACTTCGAAGTACGGGCATCGCCCGTGCTGAAGTGCTCTCATTGAAAGGCCTTGACGCGCTTGTTGATGATCTTCGAAACAGCGGCGACATTCTGTGAGTAGTAACACGAACAGCACGAACCTGTCCGATGACGGTTGGGAACCACCCGTCGGCTCTTGGGCATCCTCGGCCGCTCGCCGCCGGAACATGCAGGCTATTCGCAGCCGTGACACCAAACCGGAACGTCTGGTCCGGAAGCTGCTGCACGCCCAAGGACTGCGCTATCGAGTGGCGGCCAAACCCCTGCCCGGTCTTCGCCGGACAGCAGACATCGTCTTCCGTCCCGCGAAGGTAGCCGTGTTCATCGACGGCTGCTACTGGCACGGCTGCCCAGAGCACTACGTGCCGCCCAAGACCAATCCTGGTTACTGGTCGGACAAGGTCGCACGGAACATGGCTCGTGACCGGGACACCGACGAACAGCTCCGGGCGGCCGGCTGGACCGTGCTCCGATTCTGGGAACACGATCCAGCTGAGGAATGTGCTGTGAAGATCGCAGCGACGGTCAGCCGCCTGAGGAAATCCAGGGAAGGCTAGGAGCCCGCCTCAGCCTTGCTTCGCCGCCACCCTCTCGGCCTCGAACGCGGCGTAGATCTGGTCGCCGACAGCCTGCGCCACAGGCGGAGGGAAAGCGTTGCCAACCTGCCGGTAGGACGCAGTCTTACGACCGGAGAACTTCCAAGCCTTGGGGAACCCCTGGATCAACGCTGCCTGGGTCACCGTGAGCTTGGGACCCGCCGACGCGAAAAGATCGCGCTCAGGGTCCGTCATCTCGTGAGGCTCGTTGGCGACCCCCAGCCCGCACACGCCAAGTTCCGCCCAAGCCCGCTTGGCCCGTGTCGGGCCGAGGTCGGCACCGCCGTGCTTCTTCGAGCCGCCGACGACTGTCGGGGCCACGCCTTCCAGCGCCTTCTCGTACCAGTCCTTGAAAGCCTTCTCAGCCCTGGGGTCGTTCGCTACAGCGTCGTACCGCTCGCGCATCGAGTCCTCGAGAGCCTCGCCCACGGTGATCACCTTGGTCTCTGCGGGCTTGTGATGCTCGAAGTAGCGGGCGTACTCCGGCTTCATCGCCACCAAGATGGCTCGGGGGCGGAGCTGCGGCACGCCATAGTTCTTGGCCTCCAGGATGTCCCAGTAGCACTGCTCGTACCCCATGGATTCCAGCCGCTTGATGATCTCGTTGCGGTACTCCTCGAACTTCGGATCAAGGAGTCCGCGCACGTTCTCGATCATCACGGCCTTGGGCTCAAGGTGATCGACGAGATCGAGCATCGTCGGGAAGAGGTCTCGCTCGTCGTCGCGACCGAGCTGCTTGCCTGCCGCCGAGAAGGGCGGGCAGGGCACCCCGCCGGCCAGCAAATCAAGCTGTCCAGGCTCCAGCCCCAGGATGGCAGGGTCGAACTCTCGCAGGTCCGCCTCGATGACCTTGCAGCCGCTCCACTCCGGGTTGCCCTCAGTGTTGGCCTTGAGGGTCTTGCAAGCATCCTTGTCGATCTCAATGAGCGCGACATGCCTGAAGCCCGCGTTGTGCAAGCCGACAGCCTGCCCTCCAGCCCCAGCGCAGATTTCCACCGAGGTGTACCTGAGTTCGTTCGTGCGGGTCATGCCCCCTCCTTACAGCCGTACAGCGGCAGACACATCTTGCAATCCACCATCACTGAGGGTGACAGACCCCACTGACAACGAGACCTCCCCAAGTGTGCAGCACGCCCAACAGTTCGCTGAACGCACCCTCCAACTCGCCGAACACTCATACGATATTGCCCATGCGGATACCTGCCTGGACTGAGGACGAACTCCTGCTCGCAGGAGCGCTGGTCGTGAAGAACACCTGGCGGGACCTGCGCATGAGCGACCAGAAGGTCCAGGAACTGTCGGAGCTGCTGCGCTCGCTGCCGATCCACACTCCGGAGGCACTCGGCCTTCCCGGATTCCGGTCCGTCGGCAGCGTCAGCCTCAAGACCACGGACTTCATGACGAATCACAGGCTGTACTCCGGAAGAGCCACAAATTGTGGCAAACCAACACAACTCATGATCGAAGCGTTCACGGATCGTGAGGCTGAGATGCTTCAGGCCGCCCAGGCTCTCGAGGAGGGCATCGCCTCGGGCGAGCTGCACCGCATCCCCAGGCAGCCCGACGAAATCGACGACAGGGGGTCTACCGCGATCGAGGGGCGCCTCCTCGTCCGCCGTGCGCTTGCCCGTGAGCGGGATCCAAAGCTCCGCACGCGGAAGATCAGGCAAGTGCGGCGAAGCGGGCGCCCGCTTCGGTGTGAGGTCTGCGACTTCGATTTCGCCCGCGCCTACGGAGAGCTGGGCGAGGGCTACATCGAAGTGCATCACGTCACTCCCCTTTACATCTCCGGAACCCGGGAGACCAAGCTCGACGACCTCGCGTGCCTGTGCGCCAACTGCCACCGCATGTGCCACAGGAGCCGTCCCGGAGAATCCTGGCGCACGCCGACCGCCCTCCGGGAGCAGATACGGAAGTCTGCAAAGGCGGCCGCTCACTAGGCCGCGGCCCCTTCGGCTTCGTAATGCATCTGAGCGCGGTCGAGGATGTCGTCCGGATCATGGCCGCGCGCAGTGGTCCAGTGAAGCAAGTCCGCGATCAGCTCGACCGCCGATTCCTCGAGACCTGCCTTGCGCCCCCTCCCGGGCAAGGCGATACCGCCGCTGGCCCCCTGATACTGCTCAAGTGCCTCAGCGGCCCTCGCAATGCGTCGGCATGCACGCCCCGTTCCGGTCGAAATCTCGCACCAGACCGCCTTGCCCGCTGCGGTGAGCACTGTGCCCCAGTCCGCTGCCAGCGCAGCAAGCAGGTGCAGACCCCGGCCGCACTCCTCGTCGCAGTCCGCGGCACTGACCGCCGGCACCGCCTGACTCTTGTCGTGCACTTCGAGGCGGAGCCGCTCTCCCCTCCACTCAAGGATCAAGGTCGCTGATGCGCCTTCGCCGACATGCTTGACGACGTTCGTCGCCAACTCCGTGACGAGCAGCTCGGCTTCATCTGCGGCCACGGGCATGCCCCACCGGCTGAGCTGCTTCACGGTGGCTCTCCGCAGCAGGCGCACTTCCGCCGGCGCCGCCTCGAAAGGCAGTACACAGCGGAGTCGGGGTTCGGTGACGTCGTAGCCAGGCATGACCGCTCCTCCCTTCCAAGCCACGCACGTGCTGCGCCTGCCGTGTCCGTACGGCTGCACTGCGTAGCGGTCTGCGATCGAGCATGGCACAGAGAACTCTCACCATGTAACTTCTCACGAGAATCTATCGGGTGAATCTGATGGTGAGCCGACTTCTGTGCTGCCTAGCCTGATGGGCACCCCCGGGCCTGCCGCCCGGCGCATGGCGAAGGAGCCGCATGTCTGAACGGACCACAACCCGCCGCCGCCAACTGGGCGCGATGATGCGCAAGTTGCGCGCCCGGAAGGGGATGACCCTTGAGGAAGCCGGGCGGCTTGTGGGCGTGTCCAAGGCGACGGTGAGCAGGTACGAAACCCAGGCCGGGCCCGTCAAGTGGATCGTCGTCGATGCATTGTGCCGCGAGTACGGGGCAACTGAGGCCGAACGTAAGGCCGTTGTCGGGCTGGCCAAGGACGCCAAGCAGCAAGGCTGGTGGAGTTCCTTCGCCGACTCCATCCCGGAGAGCATGAACCTGATGCTCACGCTTGAGGACGAAGCCGTACGCGAGAGTCACTTCTCCTGCGTCTACGTGCCAGGTCTTCTGCAGACACGCGCCTACAGCACTGCACTGCAGAAGGCCAACGAAGTGCCCCTGGAACCGGCGGAGATCGAGCGGCTGGTCGACATCCGCATGAAGCGGCAGGAGATCCTCAACCGTCCGAAGCCGCTGCACCTGTGGGCGATCCTCGACGAGTCCGTGATCCGCCGCATTGTCGGATCACCTCAGGCCATGAAGGAGCAGCTCGACCGACTGCTCGAAGCGAACGACTCCCCTCACATCACTCTTCAGGTGCTGCCCTTCTCCAAAGGAGCCCACGCCGCGGCACTCGGAAGCTTCGTCATCATCGGCGGCACCGAGCCGGCTCTCGACGTGGTGTACGTCGACTTCCACACCGGTTCCCTGTTCCTGGAGAAGGACGAAGAGCTGGAGCGATACAGACTTGCGTTCGAGTACCTCCGGGCACAAGCGTTGGACATGGAGGCTTCCTCCGCCATGATCCATCGCGCCCGCAAGGAGCTGTGAATGTCCGTTGGCTCTCAGCCCGTCTCCGATCCCGTCTGGTTCAAGTCGTCTTACAGCGGCGGCAACACGACCGAGTGCGTGGAAACCGCCTTCATACCGGCTGGTGTACTCGTACGAGACTCCAAGCGGCCGGAGCAGCCATACCTCGTGATCTCGGCAGAGGCATGGGCCGACTTCTTGGCGGGCACCCAGTGTTCCGGTTGAGGGTCCGCTGAGTGGCGGATCGGCAGCCGCGCGCACTCGCGTCGATCACCACGGCCCGACGGCGCTGGGGTGACCTCGTTGTGGCATCGCGGCACCCCTCGCTTGGTTGCTCGCAATCCACACCCATGGCAAGAGATGCGCAATATGCCGCAATCCTCAAGAGCGCCCGAGACCGCACCCGCATCCTGAACTCCCCAGCGAAAGCGGAGGGCAACATGACGCTCAGGTTCCTCGGCACGACCAGCGACGACGGCGACTGCCCCACCCTCTACGACGTCGAGGGAACGGACGAGATCCTCGTCCAGGGCGAGCGGGAGACCGACCCGGAGCACCTCACCCAGCTCCGGGACGTCAAGGAGTCCGAGACCTTCGTCCGTATCCCGCGTAGCCTGCTCACCCGATACGCGCCCAGGAGCGACGCACCCGAGCTTCAGCCGTTCTCCTCGATCTCGCACCTCTTCCGGGACTTCAAGCACACCGCGTGGCGTCTGGAGACGCGCCGCGGCTATGCCTCCGACCGCAACAGCCCCAAGTGGCCGCTCTTCCTCGCGGGCGAGGACATCGCCCGCGGCCCGGACAACGCCTGGCGGGAGAACGTCCGCACACAGACCGCGCAGGGCAAGCGGTTCGAGCGTGTGCGTCTGGTTGATGAACCGCCCACGCAGGGACAGGAGTTCCTCCTTGCCAGTGCGTCCAGCAACGTGGCGGCGGGCGAGGACATCCGGAACCTGACCCGCGCCCAGGCGCGACAACTGCGGCTGCCGGACCACGACTTCTGGCTCTTCGACTCCAAGATCCTCGCCCGGTTCGCGTTCGACGACGAGGACACCACCCTGGGTGTGTACGTCACCCAGGAGCCGGCCGAGGTCCTCGCCGCCTGCCAGGTCCGGGACGCCGCCTGGCATCACGCCGTGCGTACCGAAGAGTTCGCCGGCCGGGTACGTTCCACCATGTGAGCACGGACTACCAGACCGCCAGAGAGGCCCTCGGCGCGCGGCTTCGGGAGCTGCGCACCGAGGCTGGTCTGGACGGCAAGGACCTCGCCGCCAAGCTCGGTTGCCAGCCGTCGAAGGTCTCCCGGCTCCAGAACGGCAAGCAGACCCCGTCCGCAGCCGACCTGACCGCCTGGGCGCAGGCCTGCGGCCAGCCGGATGTCGAAGGTGAGCTCCAAGGGCTCCGCGCCGGACTGGAGTTGAAGCAGCGGCACCGCTCCTGGCGCCGCCAGCTGGCCGGCGGGCACCGTGGCCGCCAGGAGATCGCCGTGCGCCAGACCGAGGCCACGAAGGCGATCCGCGGGCTTGAGGTATCGCGTGTTCCGGGACTGTTCCAGACACCGGAGTACGCCCGCGTCATCTTTGAGACAAACGCCGAGTTCCGAGGTATCCCGCCTACCACGGAGGCGGCCGTCGAGGCCCGGATGCGCCGCCAGGAGGCGCTGTACGACCCTGATAAGTCATTCCGGTTCCTGGTGTGCGAGGCAGCCCTCTATCACCGCTCATGCCCCATAGACGTGATGGCTGAGCAACTGGACCGGCTCTACATCCTGGTAGGCCAGCGCCGGATTGAGCTCGGCATCCTTCCGTTCGGCACCCAGCTGCGCCGTACGGCCCCGCACGCCTTCTGGATCTACGACCGCAGGCTGGTCATCGTCGAGACGATCAGTGAAGAGCTCTGGCTCACCGGCGAGGACGACATCCAGCTCTACGAGCGTGCGTGGGACTGGCTCGCGGAATCCGCCGAGTACGGGGCGCCGGCACGCCGTCTGATCGGCCGGGCAAGGGCGTCTCTGGACCTCGCGTAGGCAATCAGCCGCAACCACGGCAACCTCGGTGCGCAATCAGCCGCAATCGCCGAGCAGGCCCGCCATCGCACTGCCTAACGTCCTGGTCATGGCCACGAAGCCCGCCCAGTCCACCCTGCAAGCAGGCCAGGACTGGCTCCTCTCCTGCACTCGTAACCCCACCGCCGCGTGTCGCGCGTGGGCTGCGAACGAATTCGCCCGGATCGCCAGCGGCGAGCACTGGCGCATAGCCGAGGGCCCGTTGCTTCAGTCCGTCAGGACCATGAAACGCGTTGGCAGCCAACGACTCGGCCCTGTCCTGGCGGATACGTCGACGGACCGGATCTGGTGGCTTCTGCCGCCGGACCTCAGTGCCGAACTGGACCACGTATCGCAGCTGACCGTGCACCCGCCCGGCTGGCCGCTTCCAT
Organism: Streptomyces dysideae; assembly: GCF_001514305.1. Taxonomy (GTDB): domain Bacteria; phylum Actinomycetota; class Actinomycetes; order Streptomycetales; family Streptomycetaceae; genus Streptomyces; species Streptomyces dysideae. The sequence continues at coordinate 478 of NZ_KQ949157.1, read as the reverse complement.
GCCCGCCGGTCCTGCACGCGATCGACGAGCGCATGTGGCTGGAGCGTCCGGACGGATCTGGACGCCTCACCAACCCAGCAGCGCTCGGCGTCGCATTCGGCCTGAGCGGACGGCTCCCCGCGGACGAACCCGGATGACGACCACCACGACTTCCCCCGGAACGGGGATCGCCGAACCCGATGCCCCGCCGCTCGGCGAGCTCCTCGCACGGTCAGCGGCCAATCTGCGCGAGCGCGCCGCCGTACAGGCCCTTGTCGAAGAGGAGAATCTGCTCGCCCTGGACAACGTCCGCTCAGCGCTCGTGACGAAGGCAGACGGCGTCATGACGTGCCGATGGGAAGCCACAGCCAGACGCCTCTACACGCTCGGGCTCGACGAAGACCCCTCTCTGTCAGCCTGTGGTGAGACGCCCCGCTTCGGCGGGTTAGCCTGAGAGGGCACGACAGGAGAACCACCCCCTCATGACCAGCACCAAGCT
>NZ_KQ949156.1:6186-9102 GCF_001514305.1 Streptomyces dysideae | reverse complement strand
GGTGCCGGTCCCGCAGGCGGAGAGGGAGGGAAGAGCGGCGAGGGCGGCGAGGCCGCCTGCTCTGCGCAGGAGCGCTCTACGACCGATCTGGGCATCACTCATGGCAATACTCCTCATCTGGGGACGCGTGGGACCAGCTGTGCGGGGCTTTACCTCGCGGGTGCGGGAGGGGGTGGGATGGTGCAGTGTGGCGAACGCGGACAGAGCAGCGTCCGCTTGCGTTGCCGATCGCCGCTTTGGGCGCGTGTTCGCGGTGGATCGAAGTCCCCGATGACCTTGTCGTCGGAGCGACGCCGGCTAGAAGACCGGGTGAGTGGCGGTGGGGAAGCTGGAGACGTGACAGGCGGTGACCAGCGGAGTGGGGGCGGTCCTCACCAGAGCCGCAGCATGAGGGTTCTCGTGAGGGATGAAGCAGGGCCGGGCCTGCGTCTGAGGGACGGGCCGAGCGGTCCATCGGCCCCGGCGACGTTGCTCAGCGGGTGGCTTCGCGAGAGGTCCCGAAGGCCTTCAGGAGCGACATGTCTTTCCTTTTTGGGCTGGAGAAGTTCGTGGCCGCAGCCACGGTCGATGAGCCGTTGCCGAGCGGCGTCTGGCACGCACTCGTGGGCGTGGCCCGTTCCCGATGTGCGGAGGCCGGCGACGCGTCGCGGCTGGTGCCGGGGTGGCCGGGTGGCTCGGACGCGGTTGTCGGCACAGGCGCACTGTGGGTGGCACCGTTCGAATGCGGCGAACGGGGTACGCGCTCGACGCGTGTTCGATCGTTCATGCCGCAATCGGCGGTCGCCCGAGGCAGAAGGCGTGACGGAGAGCAGGTCGTTCAGCCCACTGCTGGTGGTGATGCCCAGCAGGGGTGCTCAGAAAGCGGTGTACCCGCCGTCGACGGTCAGGACCGATCCGGTCACGTACGACGACTCCGACGATGCGAAGAAGAGCACCGCGTCGGCGACCTCTTCGGGGGTGGCGAGGCGCTGGAGCGGGATCGTGCTCTCGCGCTCGCGGCGGTAGGCCTCGGGGTCGGGCCTGCGCTGGAACGCCGCTTCGATGATCGGCGTGGCGGTCAGGCCAGGAGCGACGACGTTGACACGGATGTTGCGCGGGGCCCATTCGATCGCCGCGCCCTTGGCGAGCATGATGAGGCCCCCCTTTGCGGCGGAATACAGGACCTGCCCGGACATGCCGACCATGCCCAGCCGTGAACTGACGCAGACGAACGAGCCGCCGGACTCGGGCATCAGCGGCGCGAAGTGCTTCATCACCAGGAACGCGCTGAGCAGGTTGCTCTCGAGCACGTTCTTCGCATCGTCGCAGGCCATCTCGGTGAGCGGACTGGCGGCCTGCAGGCCGTGGTTGAGGACGACGACGTCGACGGTGCCGAAGGACTCGGCGGCCTGCTTGGCCAGGTGCTCGACGAACGTCTCGTCGTTGAGGTCTCCGGGAACGTACAGGTCGTCGGGCTGAGCGCTGTCGAGCCGCTCCCTGCGGCCGGTGAGCAGCAGCCGCGCGCCCTCGCGGCGGAAGTGGGAACTCACCGCCTGCCCGATGCCACTGCTGGCGCCTGTCACCAGGGCCGTGACGTTGTTGAGTCTCATGTCAGGCACTCCTATTGCGGGGGAGGTCGGTCGTCGGGTTGCGAGCTTGGGCAGGGCGAGGGTCTCGTCCCATGCCGGTCAGTTGAGGAATCCGCGGGCGTCGACCGGCCACCGCTGCAGCGACGTGCCCGTGCTGTCGGTGACGATCAGTTCCTCGAAACCGAGGACGACCGGGCATACGTGGTTGGGCACCACCGGTACGACGGTGCCGACGCTGGGCCGGAACTCGCCGTCCGGCAGCGGGAGGAATCCGTGGTACTCGTTGAGCTTGCCCAGAACCGCCTTCGTGCCGGCGATGCCGCCGTAGCCGATCTCGGGGCTGCCTTCACGGCTGAGGGCTTTGGTGCCCACATCGAGGATGACCTGGCCGGGGACCCAGTCGCTGACCACGGTGCCGGCGACGAACAACGCGATCTGGTCTTCCCCGCAGGAGCCCAGCCGGGCGTTGTTCAGATCACCGAAGACGTACTCGCCGGGACGGATCTCGGTGATCACGCTGCTGGTGGAGAACTCAAGGGTGGGAGTGGAGCCGGCGCTGACCACCTCAGCGGTGACCCCGACGTCGGCGAGGCTGCGTACCGCCGTGGTGAGCGCGGTCTCCTGGTCCTGCGCGGCGCGCTGGCGAACGTCCCGGCCGGCGCCGCCGTGACCTGGATAGGTGAAGACGCCCACCGGCACCAGACCGCGCTTGCGGGCGGCGAGCGCGAGATCGCCCGCAGCCTCGGCCGGAGCCCCGGAACGACGGGCGCCGCAGTCGACCTCGATCACGACCTGCAGCCGCTCGGGTTCGTCTCCCATGGCGTCGGCGAGGGCCTCTACCGCCGCGACGTTGTCGACGCCGACCCGCAGCCGGGCGGACTCGGCGAGCCGGCGGATCCGGGCTCGCTTCGTTCCCGCGGCCCAGATCGGGTAGGCGAGGAAGATGTCGTCGAACCCTGCCGCGGCGAAGACCTCGGCCTCACCGACGTTTCCCGCGGTGATCCCGACCGCGCCGGCCTCGATCTGGCGTCGCCCGATCTCCACGCACTTGTGCGTCTTGACGTGCGGCCTGACCTTGAGGTTGCGCTGGTTGGCGAAGCTCTGTATCCGGTCGATGTTGCCCTGCATGACGTCGACCAGCACGATCGGCGCGGGGGTGTCGATCCGCTCGACAAGCGCGTCGAGTGCTCGTTGCAGCCGGTTCACGCTGCCCTCCTTGTGGTTCTGCCTGGAATGATCGAGGGGCACGGGTGCTGCCCCCTGTATGCCGAACGTGCGCGGGCCGCGACATCGCGCGCGCTTGCGTGCACCGCCGTCGGCCCCGGCCTACACAGCGGTGCAGACCATC
>NZ_KQ949156.1:1734-5717 GCF_001514305.1 Streptomyces dysideae | reverse complement strand
AACCGTCCTGGTAAGGCAGTTGGCCCGAAATGTAGATGCTGGAGCCCACGGTCCGGTGGTGCACGTAGTACGGGTTGTCACGGAGCTCGGGAAGGGCCAGACCCAGGGCCTGGAGCCGATCGGAAGCCGAGCCGGTGTTCGCTGCCGAAGTCACGGACTGGCTCATCGCGCCACCTCCGCGGACAGCACAGGGCACAAACCCACGCAGTTGACCACGAGAACCCGTTTCGCATGAATCTTGATCATCTGCACTCGGTTCTCCTCTCGAGTAACAGTGGCGACAAAGCACCGTATGGTGGCTTAAACCCGCCACCTCATTGTCGTTTGTCGACCATATGGGGGCCCGTCGAGCACTGTCAATACAAACTTCGGCCTCGAGTGCGACCTCAGAACACCACGTGCGGCTCGACCCGCCGCTGCTGGAAGCGACGGTCGACGCCGCGACCCGGCTCACCGGTCTCATCCGGTTCGGCGTGGACGCAGCACACCTGTCCGCATGACGATCGCTGACGGCGGCGGGATTCTCGAGCGGTTGACACGGATGGTCGACCTCACGCCCGACGAGATCCCCATGCCACAAGAGCGGCTTGACCTGCTGCCCGGTTGCTCCGGCAAGGCCTACAGCGACTGGCTGCAAGCCCGTGTTGACGAGCTCGGCAACGGCGTCGCGTGGCGACACTGGACCCGTTCACGGCCGGAAGAACGCCGTCGGCCTTCAGGCGGATCCGGCAGGAAGACGACCGTGACGCGGAGGCAACTCACCGACGAACAGGGGAGGTTGATCGCACCGTTCCTGCCGATAGGCAAGTACGGCCCCTACCCTGAGCGGCTGCGGAATCAGTTCGAGGGTGCGATGTGGCGGTTCAGAGCAGACGCGCAGTGGCGTGAGATTTCCAGGCGAGTTCGGAACTGATCGACCGCCTACGGGTGTTTGCAGGTCGGGAGGAACGCCGGTCTCTTCACCGCGCTGCCGGAAGGCCTGGTCGCCGAAGTCACCCGCCAGGGCAAGACGGACTTGTCCGGCGGTCAGCGTGGACTCCACGACCCTCCCTGCCCACCACGACGCGCCGGGATGATCGACGATGAAGACGTCATGAAGCCTCTTGAGGAAGCTGCCGCCGAGCAGGAACAAGCCCGGACCCTACGACATCTTGTCGTCCACGGTCGTGCCTCCAGCATGGCGCACCGAGGCCACGGCTGAGGCCCGGACGCTGCGGCAGTGATCAGGGACGGCGTCCGGGCAGGCCAAGAACGCATGCTCGGACGGACAGCGCGCATTCGGTGACCGGTGATGCGGGTGCGACAAGCGCACCATGCGGTCAGTGCGCCGTCTCGGCCATGTCGCAGGTGTGGCATACCACCCTGCGTGCCGGGATGCGGCCGGACGCAGCGCCCATGCCGACCTGGCGGGTGACCTGTACCTGACGTACGCGGGCGCGGTTCTCGCAGGTGGCCAGGTCGTGTCCCGCGACGTGGTGTAGGGGATCAAGCGCTGCGCGTTCCGATTCGAGGCACAGGGCGATCTGTGCCGAGACGGTAGTCCACGAGACCTCCTGGCAGGGCGAGTTGGACACCCGATCGGGCCGAGCCACCGTCCCTGGCCTGCGGATTCCGGCGCCTTGATCCCCTACACCACCTGGCGGGACGCCACCGGTGGCCAAGCCGCAGCGCGAGCACACACCGATGCCGGTGGTGTCGCTGCGCGCCTCTTGGAGGCAGTCGTAGCACCTCATGTCCAACTCCGATTTCAGCAGGGGCCGAGTGTGGCAGCCAACCAACACGAACAAACCCACCCAGGCCACGCACACCTATTCAAGGAGCTTGAGAAGTAAGTTCCAGTCTAGACTTTGTCAAGATTAAGATTTGATCGTGACCGCATGGCCAGTGCGCGTTGCAGTGAAGCGGCTTGACTTGACTGTCAGTCAGTTTTCGCTGTGCAGAGGTACAGCGGCGCGGTCCGCGTCCCCGCGCCTCGCCACCCGCGCTCCAGGCGGAGTCGCCCGTTGCACGTCGGCACGGTGCGGACGGCGCCGCCGGGGTGCAACGCCGAGCCGCCCACCAGGAGCGTTGAGGGCCGACGAGTCGCCGGCGGGAATGCCTCGCGGCACTGCTCCAGGGTCCCGCCAAGTCGTCGGTTCTCGTCGATCGCTACCGCACACCGGCGCTTCGCCCGGCGGGCCGAAGCCAGGGGCAGCACGGGTGATGGCGGCGACCTGCCTGGATGGCACCAGCCGCACCGAGTTGTATCGCTTCACGTCCACTCCGCTGAATGGAGGTTGCCTTTCCCGCACGGGAGACGGCGGTCTGGTACGCGCGCGGGTGAGGGAGGATCGACGGAGGGGCCCCGGCGATGTGCAGACCGGTTCCTGCACTCACCCCCTACCCACCCCACTGTGCCGGCGGCCGGCAACCGGCAACCCTCACTCAAGATCCGCTACAAGACCGCGTTGACAGTGCGAGCTTCGATCCTTGACTTACCGGCATTGGTCTACAACGTCACAGTGGCGAGCGGGCTTGGACACTTCACGCAGGCGGCATGGCCTCATACGTGCCGGGACGCGGGTTCCCCTGGATCTCCCGTCTGGGCCCCCAGCCCCATGGGGAAATGGGCAGCCAGTTCCTGGCGGAACGCGTCGGTGTCGCCTTCCAGGGCAACCGCGGCCAACCTCTCGTGCTCGACGACCAATTGATGCGGGTCGTCGCTGTAAGTGCGGTGATCGACGCTGAGGTGGAGGCGCAGCTTGGTCTCCCAGCCGTTCCAGAGACTCTGCAGCACGCCGTGCCCCGAGAGATCGTAGAAGAGCCTGTGGAATCGAAGGTGCGCGTCGATGCTGGCCGGGATGTCGTCCTTCTCCATTGCCCGGCGGAGATCCTCGACGGTTTGCAGCAACTGGGGCCGCTCAGGACCGCGCAGTGCTTCGGCCGAGAGCTCGGCGGCGTACGGCTCGACACGTAGCCGGACCGAGTCGATCTCGGCGACCTCACGAGCGCTCACCTCTACGACGAACGCCCCACGGTAGGGAATCTTGACGACGAGCCCTTCCTCCTCCAACTTGGTCAGCGCCTCGCGCAGCGGGGACCGGCTGATCCCGAGATCCGCGGCGATGTGCGCCTCACGCAGCTGGCCACCAGGAGGTACGGTCCCGTCGAGGATGGCGGCACGCAGTGTGCGGTAGACGCCGTCCGGCGTCGTCGTCCGCTGCTCCTGCCACTCGAACTTGTGGTCCACCCCGTCGCCCTCCCTTGCTCATTGTCGACCACTTGGTCGTTTGTCGACTATACCTCCGCTGGTTTTGCATCTACACCTCAAGTTGGTTATCTGCGCACGGAGCTCCCTGAACTCACAGCCGCGCCCCTTCCAGCTCAGGGTCGCGGTGACAGGTCGGTGTCTCGGGTGGTGCCGTTTGGTTGTCAGACCGATGCCGGTCCGGCGACGCGGGTGCTTGTGGACCTGCACCAGGGTGCAGCCGACCATGTAGGCGCTGTGGTTGGGGCGGTACCGGACCAGGCGGCCTGCTGGGACGTGTCCAGTAGAGCCGACGTGGTTGACCGGGCCGCGGTTCGGTAGCCTGCCCGGTCTCTGCGGCGATGAGCGAGGGGAGCACGGCGGTCCGTGGCTCGGCGGTGCACAGGATGTGCGACGCGGCACCTTCGCGCCTTCGGACGCCGACCGTTCGGCCTTCTTCGTCCAGTCGTACCAGGTCTTGCGTGAGAGGCCGAGCACCTGGCAGATCGGTGACGTTTCCGCCCTCGCGGCCTGCTCGATGAGCCACACCCGGCGCTCGTACACCCTGTCCTCGTGGGTCACGGGATGGCCTTCCTCTCTGAATCTCAGCAGTCCAAGACTGCCTCCCTGACCCACACCCGCACGGAGGCCGGTCGGGCCGGGTGTCACTCCAAGCCGTGAACCCCGAGCCCTGGACAACGTGTTGTCGGGCGACAGGCGGTAATGATGCGGTACTCGCCTTTCCCGTCAAGGGCGG
>NZ_KQ949156.1:0-720 GCF_001514305.1 Streptomyces dysideae | reverse complement strand
GTGATCACGACCTCGAACGGGGCGCGGAGGTTCTCCACGAGGCGCTTGGCATGGGCGTCGCCGGAGTTCGCCACGATCACCAGCGCGTACTCCTCATGCCTCATGGCTACGACGGAGAGGAGCACCGAGGACCAGGCGGCCACGTCGACCGCGTCGACCTGGCCCGGTTCGAGGGAGCGCCGGCCGGCCATGAAGTTGTTGACAGTCGACCCCCTTTGGTCGACAATCGACCATCGGATGGTCGACAATCGACCGGGGCGCCCCAGGCTGCTCCGCTGAAGCACTAGGAGGACTCGTGGGATTCGATGTCAAGCCCAAGTTCGTGACGTTCGACATGAACGGAACGCTGATCAAGTTCAGCATCAACGACACGATGCGTGAGGTCCTGGGCGACCGACTGCCGGCCGAGGTCGCCGATGAGTACCTGCGGATCTGCAAGGCGTACCGGATCGACGAGTGCACGGGCGAGTACCAGCCATTCCACCAGGTCGTCGCGCGTTCCATGGAACGCGCCTCGCGCAGCGTCGGTCTCGAGTACCACGAGGACGAGGCGCGGGCGGTGTACGACCGCATCCCCACCTGGGGCCCGTACCCCGGTGTCACCGAGGCGCTGAACCGCCTGGCCGAGGAGGTCCCTCTGGTCATCATCACGAACAGCGACACCGCGCACGCCGTGCGCCTCGCGGAGAACCTCAAGGCCCCGTTCGAGGTCGTCATCAG
>NZ_KQ949155.1:7808-9018 GCF_001514305.1 Streptomyces dysideae | reverse complement strand
AGGTAGTGGCCGTCGGCGATGCGGACCGGGTCGACGAAGTGCTCGTGCAGGTGGTCGACGTACTCGATGACGCGGTCCTCGGTCGTGCCGGAGACGGCGACGTAGTCGAACATCGACAGGTGCTGGACCATCTCGCACAGGCCCACGCCGCCGGCGTGCGGGCAGACCGGCACCCCGAACTTCGCGGCGAGCAGCAGGATCGCGACGTTCTCGTTCACGCCGCCGACCCGCGCGGAGTCGATCTGCACGATGTCCACCGCGCCGGCCTGGAGGAGCTGCTTGAAGACGACCCGGTTGGCGATGTGCTCACCGGTGGCGACCTTGATGGGGCTGACGGCCTTGCGGACGGCGGCGTGGCCGAGGATGTCGTCGGGGGAGGTGGGCTCCTCGATCCAGTACGGCTGGTAGGGGGCCAGGGCGCGCATCCAGCCGATCGCGGGGGCGACGTCCCATCTCTGGTTGGCGTCGACGGCGATGCGGATGTCCGGGCCGACCGCCTCGCGGGCGGTGCGCATGCGCCGTACGTCGTCCTCCAGGGACGCGCCGACCTTCAGCTTGATCTGGGTGAAGCCGTCGGCGACGGCCTCGCGGGCCAGGCGGGCGAGCTTCTCGTCGGAGTAGCCTAGCCAGCCGGGGGTGGTGGTGTAGGCGGGGTAACCCTGGTCGAGCAGGCGGCCGATGCGCTGTGCGCGGCCTGGTTCGGCACGCTTGAGGATCTCCAGCGCCTCCTCGGGGGTGAGGGCGTCGGACAGCCAGCGGAAGTCGACCTGGGCGACGAGTTCCTCGGGCGACATCGCGGCGAGGAAGCGCCACACGGGCTTGCCGGCCCGCTTGGCGGCCAGGTCCCACGCGGCGTTGACGACCGCGCCGGTGGCCATGTGGATGGCACCCTTCTCCGGCCCCAGCCAGCGCAGTTGGGGGTCGTGAACGAGGGAACGGGCAAACGCGCCGAGGTCGCCGCAGACTTCTTCGACGGACAGGCCGACCACGTGCGGGGCGAGGGCCGCGATGGCGGCGGCCTGGACATCGTTGCCACGACCGGTGGTGAAGGCCAGGGCATGGCCCTCCAGCCCGTCGCCGACGTCGGTGCGCAGGACGACGTAGGCGGCGGAGTAGTCGGGCTCGGGGTTCATCGCGTCCGACCCGTCGAGGTGTTCGGAGGTAGGGAACCGCACGTCCAGGACGTCCAGGGCGGTGATGCGGGCGGATG
>NZ_KQ949155.1:3072-7359 GCF_001514305.1 Streptomyces dysideae | reverse complement strand
AGGGCACGGTGGAGGACATGGCGGCAACTCCTGTGAGCGGCAAGGGGGAATCGGTCCCCTCGCGACGAGACGTGAACGCGGCGGAGGTCGGGCGGCCGGCGACGGCCGCCCGGGTCACTCCTGGACCTTGCCGCCGGTGATGCGGGAGATGGCGAGGGCGACCAGGATGATCAGGCCGTTGAGAGCGCCGATCCACTGCGCGGGGACGCCCGCCAGCGTGAGCACGTTCTGGATCATGAAGAGCAGCAGGATGCCGCAGAACGCGCCGAACATGGTGCCCTTGCCGCCGCCCAGGCTGATCCCGCCGATGACGGCGGCGGCGAAGACGGTGAAGATGTAGCCGTTGCCCTGCGCGGACGCGACGGAGGCCAGGCGCCCGGACAGCATCAGCCCGGCGAGCGCGGCGAGCACGCTGCCGGTGACGATGACGATCCACAGCACACGGTCGGTGCGGATGCCCGCCGCCTTCGCCGCGTCGACGTTGCCGCCGATGGCGTACAGCGACCGGCCGAAGCTGGTCCAGCCGAGGACCACGATCGCGACGGCGAACAGCACCAGGCAGATCCAGATCGACGCGGGCATCCCGAACCATTCGGCGGTGCCGAGGTAGAGCATCGACTCCGGCAGCTGGAAGAAGGTCTGGCCCCCGGAGATGCCGGTGAGGACACCGCGCAGCACGATCAGCATGCCGAGGGTGACGATGAAGCCGTTGAGGCCGAACCGGATGATCAGCAGGGCGTTGATCACGCCGACGAGTGCGCCCACGGCGAGGGTGACGGGGACGGCCCAGGCACCGGGGAGGAGCCCGAGGCCATGTCCGGCGCCGGTCGGCACCACCAGCCAGGCCGCGACACCGGGCGCGAGACCCATGGTGGACTCCAGCGACAGGTCCATCTTCTTGACGATCAGGACCATCGTCTGGGCGAGGACCAGCAGGGCCATCTCGGACATCGTCTGGAGGACGTTGATGAGGTTGTCGGCCTGCAGGAAGACCGGGTTGACGATCTGTCCGACGATCGCGATGACGACGATCGCGGGGACGAGGGCGAGGTCGCGCAGGCGGGCCAGGGGTATCCGACCGCCGAGCAGCGCGGTGCGCTTGGGCTTGGGTTCCACGGCCTTGGCGGCTGCGTCCGCGAGGACGGTTTCAGGCATTGAGGTCCACTCCTTCCATCGCGGCCACGAGGTCGTGGTCGTGCCAGCCGCGGGCGATCTCCGATGTCACACGGCCCTGGAACATCACCAGGACCCGGTCGCACATGCGCAGGTCGTCGAGTTCGTCGGAGGCGATGAGCACTCCGGTGCCGGTCCGTGCGGTCTCCTCGACCTTGCCGAGGAGGAACTCCTTGGAGCGCACGTCCACGCCCGCGGTCGGGTTGATCAGTACCAGCAGCTTCGGGTCGTCGGCGAGGGCGCGGGCCATGACGACTTTCTGCTGGTTGCCGCCCGAGAGCGCGGAGACGGGCAGGTCGGGTCCCGGTGTCTTGATCGCCAGCTTCTCGATCATGTTGTCGGCGAGCCGGTCCCGGCGGCCGCGGCTGAGGAAGCCGTTCTTGCCGAGCCTGCGGGGAACGGACAGGGTGGTGTTGTCCGCGATCGACATGTCGGGCACGAATCCCTGGTGGTGCCGGTCCTGGGGGACGAACCCGGCGCCGGCGGCGAGCGCGGCGGGTACGCTGCCCGGCCGGGGCCGCCTCCCGGCGATCTCCACCTCGCCCGCCACTGCCGCCCGCAGTCCTACGACGGTCTCGGCGACCTCGGTGCGACCGCTGCCGGCGGCACCCGCGAGTCCGACGATCTCCCCAGCGCCGACCTGGAAGGTGACATCGCCGTAGGTGCCGTCACTGCCCAGCGCCTGCACGGACAGCGCGGGCGTGGCGATGTGGTCGAGGGTGCTCGACCGCACCTGCAGCCGGTCGGCCGCCGCCTCGCCGGTCATCGCGGCGACCAGTTCGGTGCGGGGCAGTTCCGCGACCGGGGCGGTCACGATGTGCCGGGCGTCGCGGAACACCGTCACCATGTCGCAGATCTCGTAGACCTCCTGGAGGTGGTGGCTGATGAACAGGAAGGTCACGCCCTGGCGCTGCAGGTCGCGGATGCGGTCGAAGAGACGGTTGATGGCCGCCCCGTCGAGCTGGGCGGTCGGCTCGTCGAGGATGATGAACCGGGCGCCGAAGGACAGCGCTCTGGCGATCTCGACGAACTGCCGCTGCTCCACGCTCAGATCGCCCGCGGGGGTCTGCGGATCGACGTCCACCGACCAGGTCGACAGCAACTCCCGCGCCCGCCGACGCACTCCCTGCCAGCTGATGAGCCCGTTGCGGCCGTGGTCGTGCCGGTTCAGGAAGAGGTTCTCGGCGACGGTCAGCGTGGGGATGATCGTCGACTTCTGGTAGACGCAGGCCACGCGCTCTCGCCAGGCGTCGCGGTCCGCCAGTCGTGGTGCGGGGCTTCCGCCGAAGGTCACCGTTCCCTCGTCCGGGGCCTGGAGACCGGTGAGGACCGACACCAGGGTCGACTTGCCGGCTCCGTTGCGGCCGACGAGCGCGTGAGTCTCGCCGGCCCTGATGGCGATCCGGGCGCCGTTCAGAGCCACCGTCGGGCCGAATCGTTTGACTATGCCCGTCGCCTCGACGACGGGCGGGCCCACCTTGGACCGTCCGTCGTCCGCCGGGGCGGGCGCGGGGGTGACTGCTCGCTCCCCGTCGCTCATCTCAACCGCCTTGTGTGCGTGAGCCGTTGCCGTACCGGATGGACCATCAGCCGAGGTTGTTGCCCCACAGCGACTCGTCGTCGCTCTTGACGCTGGGCACGCCACCGTAGGTGCCGCCGTCGGCGGTGACGAGCGGGGCGGAGAGCTGGTCCTCCAGCAGGCCCTCGCGCACCTGGATGATGGTGCTGTCGTGGTCGGTCTTGCCGGGCTTGAACGTCTTTCCGTCGATCGCGGCCTTGAGGTAGTACAGGGCGTACTTGGCGTAGAGGTCGGCCGGCTGGGAGACCGTGGCGTCGATCTTTCCGGCGGCGATGGACTTGAGCTCTTCGGGGATGCCGTCGTTGGAGACGACGAAGACGTGCTTCTTGTCCTTCGGGTCCACCAACAGACCCTTCTGCTTGAGGACTTGCAGCGTGCCGGACAGGGCGAAGCTGGACTGCATGTAGACGCCCTTGATGTCCGGGTGTTGCGTCAGCCGCGTCTGGAGCTTCTGCGCGGCGACGGCGCCGTCCCAGTTGGTGGCCTCGCCGAACACCTTGATGTCGGGGTAGTTCTTCTTCATGCAGTCGTTGAACGCCTCGGTGCGGTCACGGCCGTTGATGGAGTCCAGGCCGCCTTGGAGCATGACGACCTTGCCCTTGCCGCCGAGCTTGGTGCCGAGGTACTGGCAGGCATTCTCGCCGTACGCCCGGTTGTCGGCGCGCACGACCATGAACACCTTGCCGGTGTCGGGGCGGGTGTCGACTGTGACGACCGGGATCTTCTTCGCCTCCAGCTGCGCGAGTGTCGGGGCGATGGCGGCGGTGTCCTGCGGGGCCATCGCAAGGCCCTTGACGCCCTGGCTGATGAACGTCTGCGCGTTGGCGGTCAGCTTGGCGACGTCGTTCTGCGAGTTGGTGGTCTTCAGGTCGAGGCCCAGCTCCCTGGCGAACTCCGGTGTGTACTTGATGTACGAGTTCCAGAAGTCGGTGTCGGACCGTGGGTAGTCGACGCCGACCAGCGGCTTGTCGCTCGACGTGGCCGCGGTGCTGGAGCCGCCGCCGCTGCAGGCGGTGAGCAGCGCCAGTGCGGACAGAGCTGAGGCGGTGGAGCAGAGAGCGGTTCTGAGCTTCATCGGTACTTCCTCGCGCTGGTCCCTTGAGCGGGAGAGGCTTGTGCAGGGCGACAGCTGTCTGCCGCCGCATCAGAGAGATGGGATGTATGTATAGGTGGCAACCAAGGGTGCTGTCTAGGTGTCGGGGAAAACGCTGGAAAAGAGACGGGGATGGAGCTCGTAGCAGTGGCTCGAGGTCCTAAATCGATCCCATCAATGATGCGCATTCGTGATGCGCTGACGGCTTGTCTGCGGACTTCCCGTGTGGCGGCACGCCTTTCGCGCAGCCTCAAAGGTTCCATGTCTGAGGCAGGACAATGGGGATGTAACGCTTGTATGGCATAAAAAGGCGAGCCAAGAGGGTGTTTTCATCCCTGCACGCCCGTTGACATCAGTGCGTCACATGGTCGAACTTCATGCGTAACCCCCGGAGTTCCAGAACCGCAGGCGGCGCATGTCCCCCTGGTCCCTTGTCCCCCAC
>NZ_KQ949155.1:0-2243 GCF_001514305.1 Streptomyces dysideae | reverse complement strand
TTCAGGGATGTCCTCATGTCGAGTTCTCTCAACAGACGCCAGTTCCTGTCCGCCGCCACATGTGTAGCGGCAGCAGCCATCGCCGGCGGCGGCCTCGGTGCCGGTGTCGCCGAGGCGGCGCCGAGCACGTACACGCCCGACTGGAACTCGGTCGACCAGCACCCGCCGGCTCCGGAGTGGTTCCAGGACGCGAAGTTCGGGATCTACTTCCACTGGGGCGTCTTCAGCGTTCCCGCCTTCGGTAACGAGTGGTACCCGCGCACCATGTACCGGGCCGGAGAGACCGTCAACCAGCATCACATCGCGACCTACGGCCAGCCATCAGCCTGGCCGTACCACAACTTCATCAACGGAGCGCGGGACCTGGCGGGCAACACCGTGAAGTTCGCGCCGAAGCTGAAGTCGGCCGGCGGGAAGTTCGACCCCGAGGAGTGGGTGCAGCTGTTCGTCGACGCCGGCGCCAGGTTCGCCGGCCCGGTCGCCGAGCACCATGACGGCTTCTCCATGTGGGACAGCCAGGTCAACGAGTGGAACTCGGTGAACAAGGGCCCCGGTCTCGACCTGCTGCGGCTGTTCTCCACGGCCATCCGTGCCAAGGGCCTGAAGCTGCTGGTGGCCATGCACCATGCGTACAACTTCACCGGCTTCTACGAATTCGTCCCCGCGCAGACGGACCCCAGCCTCAAGAAGCTCTACGGGCAGCTGGGTTCGGCCGCGGAGAACCAGCTCTGGTTCGACAAGCTCAAGGAGGTCATCGACCGCGCCCAGCCCGACATCCTGTGGCAGGACTTCAATCTGGACGCCGTCGACGAGCAACAGCGCCTGAACTTCCTGGCGTACTACTACAACCAGGCCAACAGCTGGGGCCGCGAGGTCGTCGCCACGTACAAGGACGGCATGAACGGCAAGGGCGAGGTCTTCGACTACGAACGCGGCGGCCCGGCCGACCTCACCACCCCGTACTGGCTGACCGACGACAGCATCTCCAGCAGCAGCTGGTGCTACACCCAGGGCATCGGCTACTACACCACGCAGCAGATGCTGCACTCGTTCATCGACCGGGTCAGTAAGAACGGCAACGTGCTGCTCAACATCGCGCCGATGGCTGACGGCACCATCCCCCAGGCACAGAAGGACATCCTGCTCGCCATCGGCGACCACCTGAAGCGCTTCGGCGAGTCGGTGTACGCGACCCGCGCCTGGACCGCGTACGGCGAAGGCCCGACGAAGATGGGCGGCGGCTCGTTCACCACCCCGCACGCCGGCACCGCGCAGGACATCCGCTTCACCCGCAACAAGGCGAACAACGTCCTGTACGCCACCGTCCTGGGCTGGCCCGGCAGCTCGCTCACGATCAAGACCCTCAGCCCGGACCGGATCAACCTCTCGTCGCTGACCTCGGTGAAGCTCCTCGGCACCACCGCCGGCACCTACATCGACCTGCCCACGCCGACCCAGAACGCCTCCGGCCTCACGATCACCCTGCCGTCCTCCGCGCCGTACAGCGCGGGCGCCTACGTCCTGAAGCTCTCCTTCTCCGGCACGATCCCCGCTCTGCGGCCGCTGGCCGGCGCCCTCGCCTTCACGGACGTCAACTACACCGGCAAGGCCGCCGTCCTCACCCTCGGCGACTACACCGCGGCCGACCTGACCGCGGCCGGACCGGGCCCGCGCACCGTCTCCTCCCTCCGGCCGGCCCCCGGCTACCAGGTGATCGGCTACTCCGGCGACAACTTCACCGGCACCTCCTGGACCTTCACCGCCGCAAACCCCGACCTGCGGGCCACCGGCAACAACGACCAGATCACCTCGCTGAGAGTCCAGTTCAACCCGGCGACGTACTTCCGGATCACCAACGCCACCAACGGCCTGGCCCTGGACAGCGGCGGCAACGTCGCCTCCGGATCCAACCTCAAGCAGTGGACCTGGGACGGCAGTTCCAACCTCCAGTGGCAGGCGGAGCAGGTCGCAGGCGGCTACTACCGGCTGGTCAACCGCACCAACGGCATGGTCGCCGACGGCTGGGGCGCCACCAACAACGGTGACGCCGCCAGACAGGCCCCCTGGAACGGCAACACCAACCAGCAATGGACGATCACCCACCGGGGCGGCGACCGCTACTCGATCGCCAACCGCACCACCGGCCTGGTCCTCGACGGCGGCGGCAACGTCACCTCCGGCTCCGTCACCAAACAGTGGACCCACGGCAACAGCACCAACCTGCTGTGGACCTTCACCGCGCC
>NZ_KQ949154.1 GCF_001514305.1 Streptomyces dysideae | reverse complement strand
TGAGGGGGTCGCTTCCTGCCCGGGAGGGGTTCATCGTGGGCGTACACCCGTCATCCCCGCGCGTACATGTGCGGCTCACTCCGTGCACAAGGCCGACGGCCGAAGTCATTCCCTGACGTAGGCCGGACCCGTCCTGCTGGGCAACAGCAGCTCCCTGGCCGGCCCTCGGGCGAGAGGCCGGCCGCTCCTGCTACAGGGAACCACCGGACGTCCTGCGGACTGTCGCACGACGCCGGGTATTGCGGGGCGGCGCGAAATGCCGAGCAGCCCAGTATCGCAGCACCTTTCGTCACAATACACGCGAGTTGAAATACACGGCGAAAGGCCGTCAGAGTCCACAATCCCATGAAAGTGGGTCACGTCCCGTCGTGTGGTGTAGTGGCGATCACAGCAAAGTTGCAGGTCGCATGCCCCATCAGGCCGCTCGGGACCCTGGAGATCTGATAGGACATCAGATGATGCCCCTTGGTCGTGACGACCGACTCGGCGCTCACGGGCCTGACCTCGGAGCTGGTCTCGCCATGGCCTGCAACGCCACACTGCAGACACCACTACGCGGCCGAGCACTGCGGCGTCCGTCCCGACGAGGCCCTGCTGGTGGCCGCCCACCCCTGGGACATCGACGGCGCCCAGCGCGCCGGACTGGCCGGAGCCTGGCTGAGGCGCGGCGTCCCCGACACCGCCTATCCCCACTCGCTGGCCAACCCCTCACTGGCCACCGAGGATCTCACGGAACTCGCCCGCATCATCGGGTGACACGGCCACAGTCCCTTGGGCCCCCAGGGCCTCAGAGGTCCGGGGGACCTCCCAGTCGGCTCCCCGCCCCGGCCAATCCCCCGGGCCGGCCGGCGGGGAGCCGACGCCCTGTGTTCCCCGTGCGATCCGCGCATCGACGGCCCAGGGATGTGCCGGTCACGGCTCGGCCGACCGCACGGCCACGGCACGTGCCCGTCCGGGCGGTGGGAAACTTCCGGACGGTCCTGTCCGTAGCCGGTGAACGACACAGAGACCGGCGGAATGCAGCGGCCGGGGCCCCGGGGTTCGAACCCATGCCCACCTCACCGCAGCCACCCTTCACGCCCCCGCCCCCGCCTCCGCCCCCGTGCCGCAGGAAGCAGACTCCGATCCTGACGTCGGCGGTCCCGCACCGCGCCCTCCTCGCCGCGCCGAACTGCGGGCCGGACTGCTGCTCCCGCTGCTCGCCGTACTCGGCGTGGTGATGCTGAGCGGTGGCGGCCGGTCGCTGGAGGAGGCGCGGGACCGGGTCGACGCATGGGGTGTGTGGGCGCCGCTGGCCTTCGCTGTGCTGTGCACGCTGATCGTGACGACCCTGGCGCCCGCAGTCGTTCTGACCGCGTCGGCCGGGGCGCTGTTCGGTGTGGTGACCGGGACGGTCACGGTGCTGGTCGGCGCCACTGGCGGGCGGCGCTGTCCTTCGCCCTGCCCGCCGGCTGGGGCGTCCCGCCGTGGGCCGATGGGCCGGCGATGGGCGGCTGGCGCGGCTGGACACCGACGGCCGCCTCCGAACACGCACCGCAACTGGTGCGCAAGGGCGGAGGCTCCGGGCCGCGGCGTGGCCCACTGGGGCTGTTCCGGCGACGCTGAGCCTGCCTTGCGACGGCACCGGTCTCAGAGCACCATCCTCAGGCAGACCACCAGGGTTCGTCAGCGATGACGCGGTCAAGGGCAAGCTCCTCTGCCGCCGCCAACCCCAGCCGCAGGGCGTGCGCGACCGTCTGGATACGGCTGTGCACGCCGAGCTTCTTGAAGATGTGACTGACGTACGTCTTCGCCGTCTGCTGCCCGATCCGCAGCTCTAACGCGATCCCTTGTTCGCCTTCCCACGCGCGAGCATGGCCAGGACCTCGGCCTCGCGCTCGGTGAGATCTGGCCCGGGCCCCCGAGCAACTGCGGAGCCCCAGGCCGTGTGAGGTGTGCAAGGAGAACGCTGTGCCGGCACATCTTTGCACGGCGGGTGCCCGTGCCCGGGATGTTCGGCGGACACCGGCACCCGCTGTTCTCCCAGGCCACTGGGCACGACCGGGGAGCGGACAGCATTCAGCCACAGTTGTCTCCCGCGGGGATCGACACTCGTGTGTCCCCCACCCAGCCGGCCGGCCCCCCGCCACAGGACGGCTCCACGGGGCGGGTGCCCGCGACCCCGTCTCCCAGCCGCTGGTGTCGCGGGGACAGGCGCATCATGATCAGTCCGACCGGGCCGCAGACGCCCTCAAGGACCTGAACGGCAGCCAGTAACCGCTTGTCAGGTCCGCCGGGCCCCGCGGCCCCGGGACGGCTCGTGGTCTGCGGTACGGGGATGCAGCGGGCTCGCGGGCGGCGAGCGTAAGCGGCCGCGCCGATGTGGAACGTCCGTGCAGGGAACCTTGCGGATTCTCCCCCTGGAGCAGACAGGTGGAAGATGCGATACAGCGAACGTGTTCCCTTTATGTGAGATTTAGGTCTCTTTACTCCATAGAAACGTCCGCTGTGTCGGAAAGAAGGTGCGTGAGTCATGGCACTCCTCCACGAACGGCCCCGCACACCGCATCTCCATATGCCCCACGCGATTGGTGAGCCCGAGCAGCGTCCGCTGGACCTCGGTGGTCTGCTCGCCCGGGGCGCGATCGCCGGGCTTGTCGCCGGCATGGGCTTCCTGCTGGCGAACATGTGGTATGCGGTGAGCCAGGGCATGCCGGGTATCGCCCCGCTGTATGCGATGTCGACGGTCTTCCACGCGTCGAGCGCGCCGGTCGCCACGCCCGACGAGGCAGTGCTGGGGCTGGCGACGCACCTGCTGCTGTCGCTGGGCTTCGGCATGGGCTTCGCCGTGCTGCTGGTCCCGTTGCTGCGCAGCGTTCCCGCGCTGGTACTGGGGGCGCTGGCCTACGGCGTGGCGTTGTGGGTGCTGAACTTCCAGATCCTGGGCCGGACGGTTTTCCCGTTCTTCACCGACCCGATGGGGCCCGACCAGCTCTTCGAAGGGCTCGTCCATCCGCTGATCTTCGGGCTGCTGCTCGTCCCGTTCTTCCTCGGACGATCGGTTGCGAGCACCGAGCATGGCGCCACACCGCCGTCCACCGCCTCACGGCCCGGCGGTACGAGGCCCGAGGGCTCCCACCGGTCCGGTCCCGCGGAATTGTGAACGCCCACCGTCCGGTGGTCCGGTGACCCTGCACCGCACAGGGTCACCGGGCGCGGGGCGGAACTTACGGGTGCGGCCGGGAGCGGGAGGTGTGAGTACGTGGACTGGACGGTGTACTGGTTCATGCTGCCGGTCTGCGTTGCCGTCGCGTCGGTGGCGATGTTCAGTGGTATCAGCGGCGCGGCACTGCTCACGCCGGTGCCACGCCGGTGTTCCTGATCGGGTTCCCGCTGCTGGGCGTGGAACGGCTGTCCACAGCGGCCGCGATCGGGACCTCGCTGTTCCTGGAGACGTTCGGGTTCGGCGTAGGGGTCGCCCGCTATGTGTCGATGCGGCTGGTCGACGTACGCACCGTCCGGTCGATCGTGGTGGTCACGGTGCCGCTGGGCGTGGTGGGCGCGGTGGCGGCGCGGCACGTGCCGGCGCTGTGGCTGCGGATCGGCTACGGGGTGGTGATGGTGGTTCTCGCCGTGGTGCTCGCTCACCGGTAACCGGGCCGGGCGGCCGCGGCACAGGGTGCTGCTCCGGCGCTGGTCAGTGCCTCGGACCGGTCTCATCCGCCGTGCGGCGCCGGTGAGGTGCGGCGGGTGGTACCTGCTGAGGGGTCGGCGTTTGACTGCTGCGCCCACGGCCTGGGGATGCAGCGTCTGCTCTCGGGGGTAGGGGCGTTCGTGGCGGGCCTGATCTCCACGGGCGTCGGGGAGGCTACCCTGCCCGGTCTCGTGCGCAGGTCCCGTTTCCCGGTCGCGGTGGCCGCCGCCACCTCCACAGTGATCGTCGCGGGAACGGTATGGGTGCTGCCGGGACGCATCTGGCGCAACTGGCCTCCGAGGGCGGGCTGGGTGCGATCCCGTGGAACCTGCTGGTGTGGGCGGTGCCAGGGGCCGTGGCCGGTGCTCTGGTCGGTACCCGTCTGCAGGGCAAGGTGAGCGAGCAGGCGGCCCGGCGCTTCTTCGCCGGCCTGTTCCTACTGATCGGCGTCACGTTCCTCATGGCATTCACCGTTTTCGCCGGGCGCTTCGCCTGAGGCTGCCTCCAGGCGTGGGCTCCGGGAGCCGGGATACCGGATTCGTTCCAGCCCTCGGCCGCACTGGTGGCTGTGCGTTTCCTGGCCCGGTACCTGCGGTGGCTATGGGGCGAGGGAGATGGATGCGCCGATGAGGGCGCCGTAGGCGAGATGGGCGGCGAGGCTGACGATCGGCGTGGCCAGGCCGTAGTTGAGCATGAGGAAGCCGGGGGGTTCCAGCAGCGCCACTGCGGGGGCGCTGGTGAGGGGGGTGCCCATGCGGGGGTGGACCAGGGGGAGGAGGATGTTGACCAGTATGGTGCCGGCGAACATGCCGTGGGCGAGCCCGAACAGCATCCCCAGCCACCAACTGCTGTGGCCCAGGGCGAGGAACAGGGTGTAGTAGCCGAGGGCGAAGAGCTGCCCGATGGTGAAGTGCAGGAGGTAGCCGAGGGCCTTTGCGCGGGTGCGGTTGGCGGTGAAGGCGCTGCCGAGCAGGAAAGGCAGGTCGATGCGGGTGAGCCTGAGTTCGCCCGCCGCCCGCAGCATGGTGGTAAGGACCAGAGTGCCGACGAACCCGCCCGCGAGCGCTGCTGTCACGCTCATGGCCGGCCTCCTTCGGTGAGGGCGCAGGCGGCGCTGATCAGCGCCAGGTGGCTGAGGGCCTGCGGCAGGTTGCCGAGGAACGCACCGCCAGCGGGATCGATCTCCTCGCTGTACAGACCGACGTCGTTGGCCAACGTGATCAGCTGGTCCATCAAGTCGGCGGCCTCCGCGTGGCGGCCGCAGCGGGCCAGGGCCTCGGTAAGCCAGAAGGAGCAGGCCAGGAACGCGCCTTCGCTGCCGGGCAGGCCGTCGTCGCCGGTGTAACGGTGGACGAACGGGCCGTCGCCCAGCTCGCGGCGGATGGCCTCGACGGTGCCGCGCATCCGTGGCTGGTCGGGTGGTGCGTAGCCGTGCAGCAGGCCCAGCAGCAGGCTGGCGTCCACCTCCTCGCTGTCGGCGGCGCGGATGTAGCTGTGCTTGCGTGCGCTGAAGCAGCGGGTCTCGATGAAGTCCCGGACCGCCTGGCGTTCCTGCCGCCAGCGGTCGGCGTGGCGGGCGGGGACGAGTCGCTGCTCGGCCAGGCGTGAGGCGCGGTCCAGGGCCACCCAGCACATCATCTTGGACTGGGTGAAGTGCAGGGGGCGGCTGCGGACCTCCCAGAGCCCCGCGTCCGGCTCGCGCCACAGTCGGCACACCAGGTCAGCCGTCTCGGCGATCCTGCGGGCGATGTCGGCGTCCAGCGGTCCGCCGTGCTGTGCGTACTGCCACGCGGTCTGCAGCAGCTCGCCGTAGGTGTCCAGCTGCAGCTGGTCGGCGGCGGCGTTGCCGACCCGGGCCGGTGCTGATCCGCGGTAGCCCTGCAGCGGCAGCGTCCGCTCGGGCGCGCGGGCGCCGCCGTCGAGCCGGTAGAGCACGCGCAGGCGCGGGTGGGTGAGCTGGGTGGCGTGCATCAGCCACCAGAAGTATGCGTGCGCTTCGTGGGGGCAGCCCAGCCGGAGAAACGCGTCGAGGGTGAAGGCCGAGTCCCTGATCCAGGAGAACCGGTAATCCCAGTTGCGGATCCCGCCCACCTGCTCGG
This sequence comes from Streptomyces dysideae, assembly GCF_001514305.1. Lineage (GTDB taxonomy): Bacteria > Actinomycetota > Actinomycetes > Streptomycetales > Streptomycetaceae > Streptomyces > Streptomyces dysideae. The sequence goes on along the minus strand of NZ_KQ949154.1, from coordinate 2,163 downwards.
GCAAGGAGGACGTGGCGGCTGCCGCGATCGCGCCCGAGGGGGCGAAGACCAACAGCTTCAGCGCCAGGGCGCTGCGCTGGACCGCCTGCTGCCACGGCCCGCCGCAGGCGCGCTCGCCCAGCCAGCGGCGCCAGGCGGCACAGGTGTGGTCCAAGCGCGCCTCGCACTCGGCACGCGCGGGGAGGACCAGCGGCTCCTCGTGGGCGAAGGACAAGGCGATCAGCGCGCGGGACCCCGGCCGGGTTCCGAAGCGGCCGCTGATCGCCGACTCGGTGCACTGCGGCCGCCCCGCCTGCCAGGTGCAGACGGCGACCGCGTCCGCCCCGCAGGAGACCACCGGCACCCCTCGCCGGGTGCGGATGCGCGGCGGGCGACTGCCGTAGCCGAAGCGGGGCGTGACGCTCCAGCGCATCGGCACACTCCCCGACAGCCCTTCGACCCGGCGCTGCAGCTCCCGCATGGGCGTCAGCCGTGTGTCCGGCACCGTCATCGCATCGGTGATCCGGACCGTGCCCCGAGCGGTGGTGAAGGTGGTCTCCAGCACGTTGGTGCCCGGCAGGTAGCGGCGGTCCACCGCGCAGGGAACAGTCGGCTGCAGGGTGCAACTGCCCCCGTGACGGCTGTCGAGGACAGCGGCGAACACCGTGGCGGAGTCCAGATCCGGTACCGGCAACCAGTCCACGGCACCGTCCCGGGCCACCAGCGCGACGGTGCGGCCGTCCCCGATCGCCGCGTACTCCCGCAGCGGCACGTACCCGTCACGGCGCTCGGGGTACCCACCCGCAGCCGGCTGTGCAGAGCCAGTCTCCATTCCGAACACCTTCCGAGCGGTGTGAACTCCCTTGTTGGCAGCCCGCCGAAGCAGCGGCTGCTCACTGGTGCGCGTGCACCTGCAGGTACCGCGGATCACTGGGCGCTCCGTCAGCCAGCCACTTGCGAGTGCTCTCCTGGGCGCGGGTGATGAGTTCATGGTTGTGGCGGAAGTCGGCCGGGGAGATGCCCAGCGGGCACAGCGGCGGTGCCACCCGCAGCTGAACCGCGGAACGGTACAGGGCGGCGTCGACCAGCAGACGCTGCTGCAGGATCAGCGTGAGCGCGTGCAGAGCCATGCCCAGGGCCGACCGGGGCGCGGTGCCCAGCGCGCAGGCGTAGCCAGCATGCAGCACATACACTGTCTGCGCTCCGGCCTCCACGGCAACCGAGATCGGTGTGCTGTTGGCTACCGCACCATCCATCAACTCCTGTTGCGCGAACCGCACCGGAGGAAACACCCCGGGCACCGCGGCACTGGCCATCACCGCGTCGACGACCGGGCCGTGGGAGAGCACTGACTGCCTGCCCGTGGTGACCTCGGCGGCCACCAGGCACAGTTCACGGGCGGCGTCCTCCAGGCGACGGTAGCCCACATGCTGCTCAAGCAGGTGCCGGAAGGCAACGGGAGCGACGAGATGGTTGCCCCGGCCGGTCAGAGCCAGAAGCCCGCGCATGGGCTGCACCGGGAAGATGTCGCTACGGCGCACGGCCCGCCACAGGTCAGCGAGCGCCTCCGCACCCTGTCGCCCGGGATGCCCGGCGACGAAGGCGCCGTTGATCGCTCCCACGGACGTGCCCACCAGCAGGTCGGGGGCGACATCGTGATCGGCCAGCGCCAGCAGCATGCCCACCTGGACCGCGCCCAGACTCCCACCGCCGGACAACACGACTGCGGTCCTGGCCATCGTCGTCTCCTCTCCACAGGGGCAATGCTCACGCGGAGGTTGCACACCGGCTCAACGGTCGCCCCGATGCTGCGGCCTACGGCGCCTACTCGGAAGGGGCCTCGCCCCTCTCAGGGGCCTCGACCTCCCTTCGCTCCGGAAACCCGGATCGACCCGTCGAACATTCCGCTGCAGCCACCAGTCGACACGAATCCTGAGGGGCCCGGTGCGATACGGACTCGGCATCACGGATTGGGGCGCTGCCTGGCCGTGGACGTCCAGGGGTGTCTGATCGATGTCGGCCCATCAGACCAGCAGACGCGCGAGCTCCCTGAGGTCAGTCCGCAGCGAGGTCGGGTCCGGCTCATGGAACGTCGGTAGACGGGGGCACTGGCTCCGCGCCGCAGTCGGGCTCCGGACAGACCCGCCCACTGGACCCCGTCGACGCCCACGAGTGGACGGCCCC
>NZ_KQ949153.1 GCF_001514305.1 Streptomyces dysideae | reverse complement strand
GGGCGTACGAGTTGGCGAGTTGAGCGGGCGGCTGTGACCGAGCGCGGTACATGCCTCCGACGGTGACGCCGAGCGCAAGCTGGCCCGTCTGCTCGTGATACCACCCGGGCGAGGTGATCAGCGCAGCAGAAGAGCGCCGTGCACCTGCTCGTCGAAGATTTCGATCAACCGGTCGAAGACCGTCTGATCCTCGCTGGCACGAGCCGCGGCGAGCTCCTTGCGGGACTGGCGTCGGATGGTCGGCTGGCTTTGTACACGAGAACGGGAGTCGTTTGTTGACGGCTTCGGGAGTCACCGCGTGGGCCGGTCCCTTGATCAATGTCGATGAGTTCGGGAGTCACTCGCGGCCCGGTGGGGGGATCCTGGTGAGGTTGATCTTGGTCGGAACGCCCGGCCGGGGAAACTCGGCCGGGCGTTCCGGATGAACGGCTACGACTCCGCGGTCAGAGGTCGCCGCGGCGTGCGAGCTGCTTCACCGCGTTCTCACGGATGATCTCGTTCTCGGCGTCGCGCAAGCCCTCGAGGGCTTCCCGGGCCTCCGCGACGGGAATGGCGCCGAGCGCCCAGATCGCCTTCACCGCGAGCGCCCGGTTCTCATCCCAGTCTAGGTGCTCGGGAACCCAGTGAGTCGCCAAGACCAGCGTCGGCACCGTCTTGGGCGAGCGGAGCTTGCCCAGCGTGGACACGATGTCCTCGTGCTCCCTGTGCCATTCGGCAGGGAACAGCTCGATCAACGGCTCCATGAACTCCTCGACCGAGGCGTCGGCGGCGCCATGGACGATCAACGCCATCTCGACGTCGTCGGCGTCCCGGCGCTCCACGGCGTCCCGGAGCAGCCGGAGTGCCAGGGCCCCACCGTCGGACTCGCCGAAGTGGGCGAGCACCTCGTCGAGCGTGCGCGTCCGGCCCACACCTGGTACGAACGCCAGGCCCATGACCAGATCCTGCTCCTCAGGCGTCATCGCCTGACCACCTCCCATGCGGTGATGTTCTCGTTGAAGAGCTTGAGCGCGTCACGGCCGCTGGGCCGATGTTCACATGTGAGGTTGTTGAACGCCCCAGGTCTTGGGTGAACCCTAGCAAGATCATTCTCGCCGGGATTTCCTGCACTCAAGGCGCCGGCGTCCGGCCAGGCCGGAGGGACGTGGACCTCGCGCAAGGGGTCAACGAGGTCGGGGAACCGCTTCTCCCAGCGGGCCTGGGCGAGACGGGAGGACAGACGCCGATAGGTCGCCGCGGTGTGCGGGATCATGCCCTCCGCAACGAGCCGGTGGTAGCAGCGGCGGGTGCCTCCCAAACTCGTGAACATCGACCTGGCCGCCAACAGAGGGCCTCCCGAGCTCATCGACAAACGACTCCCGTTCTCGTGTACAAAGCCAGTCGGCGACCGGGCGAATTGGTCTTTCCAGTGCTGGGTATCAGCTGCTGAGGTCGAACAGGCCCCACGCGGTGAATGGCTCGGCCTGGACGTAGATCCTGCTTCCTCGGCTGACGACCCGCCGGCGGCGGGGAGCAGGGCCATTGGGCAGGGTGAGCAGGCCGACGTCCGTTGGCTCGACAGATGTTTCGGTGAGCTCTCCGTGGGCGAGTCGGTCCCGCTCCTCGCCGTAGCCGCCGTAGAAGGTGACTCGCTCGCCGTGGACGGCCACCGCTTTGGCGCCCCGTACGCGGTTCGACCACACCCTCACGGGCTGGTCGGTGCGGTCGGGGCGTATCTCGACGAGCGGGAAGTCCGTGTAGGGGCACGCCCAGGCGGCGGTGCTCGACACGTTCAAGGCGTAGCAGTCGAAGAGACCGGGGATGCGGGCGCCGTCCGACGTCCAGGCGAGCCGGCCCGTGGCGCTCCAGCGGCGGATTCCGGCCGGGTTCTCGTCGAAGTGACCGACCCAGATATGGCCGGCCTCGTCAACGAGCAGGTGCTCGATGGCGTCCCCGACGGAGAAGGACGAGGTCTCGCGCCCGAGCACGTCGAAGACCTGGACCTGGTTCGCGTCCTCGTACCGGCGGGCGCGCGACGCGGCGACGACGAACCCACCGTCCGGCAGGCGGTCCAGGTGCGGCCAGCGGGCTCGCACGGCGCTCAGCTCGGTGAGTTCGACGTTGCCGCCCGGATGGACGGAGACGACCAGCGCGTCGAAGGGCAGGACATCGCCGCCGGGCTGCGGAGCGCGTTCGGCAAGCAGCCAGTGGGCGGCGCCGAAGACGTCGACGGTACTGGTCAGGACGTGGCGGTTGTGGTGCGCTCGGGGGAGGTGGGCGTAGGGGATGAGGGCAGTCTTCTGCACGGGCGGGCTCTCCTTGGTGGGCGGTCACGGCCGTCGGTCGCTGTGGTGAGCGGCGGTCGGCGGCGCGCGAGCGGTAGAGAGCGGAGCGGGGCGCCTAGAGGGCATGGACCTTTCTGGTCGTCATGAGGTGATCATCGTCGACATCCGACCTCATGACAAACCCTTTCGGCGCACCGCCCTCATTGATCGACGAAACCGCCCAGGTCAGCCTCAACGAGGGCTACCCTGTCCGCCAACTCGAATGCGCAGCACGACAAGTCCAGTGCTCATTGAACAGATCTAGTGCTCAGTCACAGCGGCGTCGACGGCTCGGGTGAGCTGGGCGGCGTAGGCGTCGAGAAGCGGCTTCATCTGCTGGTAGAAGGGCACCTTGTTCTGCCGGATCCAGTGACCGATGGTGAACCGGTCCTGGCTCCATGCCGCGTCGAGCTCGGGGTCGTTTCGGGCTTCGGCCGGTTGTGGGGCGAATTGTGTTTCGCCGTGCGTGACCTGGGTCCAGATGTAGGCCGTGGCGGCGAGGCGTGCGCGGTCGTCGGAGAGGTAGCGGGGGCTGGGCCGGCGCTTCAGCTCGTCGGCGATCTGATGCCATGCGTCTGGTGGCAGTGCCCAGTCAGCGAGAAGGGTGCGGCGGTGCCGGTAGTCGATCAGTGGTGAAGAGGCGAGGGCTGCGGCGATCGCGTCCAGGGCTCGTTCGTATGCCTCCGGGGTTCCCTGCCGGCGGGCCCACCGCGTGATGGGGGTGCCCAAGCCCTTTCCGGCGATGCTGAGTCCGAGGAACTCGGCGGCATCGGCGGTGCTCTTGCCGAGAACTCGCCGGACGAGGAAGGCGGAGGTTGTGCGCCGCAGGACCGGCATGCTGAAGGCGACGGTGAAGGCGCCAAGGTGGCGTTCTGCCCACTCCAGGGGGAGGAATGCCGGAACGTGCTGAGGGCCGTAGTCGAGGCCGCGGTGTGGCAGCCGGCTTCCGCCCCTGCCGCTTCCGCGGTGGGTGGAGACCAGGTATTCAGCGGCGTCTCGGAATCGCTGGGAACAGTCGTCCTGGTAGCGGCGGAAGCCGGTGTCCCAGCTGCGGTGACGCTTCGGGGCGATGCCGCTGCGGGTGCGGTTCTCGACTGGCGCGAGTGGAGCCAGTGCGGTCTGCAGATCGGCGGCCGACAGGATGGCGTCGGCCGCGAGGAGAATGCTCGCGCAGGCCTGGGCATCCTGGGGCGGCGCGCTGACATGGATGGAGTGCGAAGGGTCCTGCCGGGCGAAACCAGCACCTGATCTGTGCGGCGGGTGTCGACGCCCGGGGCGGTGGGGCGAGCCCTCGGCCAGGTGATCATGACGAGTCCGCTGACCATCTGGAGGTCGGTGAAGTACTCGCTGGCCGTCGCGGCAGGGGCGTTCGGGCCGAGCATGGTGGTGATCTTCTTCTGCAGTGCGGTGAGTTCCCTGGGCAAGGGGTCTGCTGGTCCGGGCTGCTGCTGGTCCAGACGGGCGCCGCAAAGGTGGGCCGTTCGTTGTGTGCGGCGGGACCCGTGGGCGAGGGGTGCTCGGCACTGGGCCGGGTGGAGTCCGGCGATGGTCGGGCGGCCAATCAGCTGTCCGGGGCGGTCGGTGAGCGGTCGCTGGCATTCGGGACAGAGGTGTTCGAGGAAGCGCTGGTGGTGCGGGCATGCGATGACGACGGGCAGTCTCCAGTCGGTCTTCCAGGGGCCGCCGTGGCCCGTCTGCAGCGGGGTCCCGTCGCCGGCGAGGCAGTCGGGGCAGTAGCGGGCTGCTGCGGGGAAGAGCCAGTCCAGTGCGGGGATGCGCTTGCTGGCGCGAACGACGTCAAGGCTGTGGGCGATGGGCGGGTAGCGGGGTGCGAGCGGCAGCAGGGTCAGGGCCGTGGCTTCGGCTGCGGTGAGCCGGGTGGCGGTCTGGAAGTCGTTCATCCGCGGGGCGGGCAGTTCGAGGGAGAGGGCCGTGCGGGTGACGGCCTGGGTGTTGGGCTGATAATCGGCCAGGCCGGTGCGTCGCAGGACGATGTCCGGGGCGACGTCCAGGCGGTGGGCGAGCCGCATCACGTAGCCGGCCAGCAGTTCGCCGGGCAGCGGATCCAGGCTTCGGGGGAGCGGTGTGATCACCGGGCGCCTTCCTGAGCCGTGCCGAGAGGGCCACGGTCGTCGAAGACGGTGTTGCGGCCGCGTCGGGGCTTGCGCGGGGCGGGCTTGTCGGGGACGTCAGGAACTTCACCGGCGCCGGCGTCGCGCCGGTCGCTGTCGCGCAGGTCGATGGCGATGCCCTCGAGGAGTTCTTCGTCCAGGCGTTCGCGGCCAGAGTCGATGGCCTCGCGGCAGCCGTCTTCGATCAGCCGCTCCAGGAGGCCGACGACACCGTTGGTGCGGTGGTAAAGGTACTCGGGCATCGTGCCCCCGGTGAGCATGCCGGGGCCGGCGTCCAACAGCCGCAGGCCGCTCTGGACGCCGTGCAGGTGCTGGACCCAGGCGGTGATCTGCGGTGCGGTGTCGTAGTGGAAGCGGTCCAGCTCGATCAGATCGAAACGGCGTTCGGTCTGCGTGGCCTCCAGACCGTGGGCCTTGGCGTGCCGGGAGGGCGGGAGCCGCCACTGGCCGGTGGCCGGGTCGTGGCGTCCTTCCCGCAGCAGCCCGGAGCCGGGGATGTCGACGCCGACCAGGACCAAGGTGACGTTCATGCTCATGAAAGCTCGGATCAGATCGAGGGTGTCCTGGTCGTCGGCCCGGTGCATGCGAAGCCTCGTAATGTCGTCCAGGATCAGGACCTTGGTGCCGTGGTCTTGCAGGGACACGGCGACCTGACGCATCAGTTCGGGTAGGTCCATGCGGGGGCCGAGCGGCGCGTCGAAGAAGTTCAGGATCGCCTTGCAGGTGCTCTTCGGTTTCGCGGTCACCGGCGTCTGGACGTAGGCGACCGGGATGTGCAGGTCGCGGCTGCCCGGGCGGGCGTCGGGGTTGAGGTAGTCGTTGAGGGCCAGCCAGCGTTCCTGGAAGGCGGCGGCGATCTCGCAGACGCATTCGGTCTTGCCCTGGTAGCCGCCGCCGGAGACCATCACCCCGGCCCGGGTAGTGGGCTTGATCTTCAGTGCGTTGGTCTCGATGCGGCCACTGAGGAGTTTCTCGACCGCCCGGCTCATCGGGGTGTCCAGCAGTTGCAGGTTCGCGTGGGTAGCCGTGCGGTGCAGGTTGTGCAGCATCTTCTTGCGTCGGCTCAGCAGTGCGAAGGCCGCGCGGTCCATCACCGGCGCCGGGACGAACAGCTTGCGGGTGCGGCACCAGTGCTGCCAGCCGGCCGCGGTGTCACGGGCCGGGGCCGGGCCGGTCAGGACGAACGGCAGCGTCTCCTTCTCGCCTGTCACTGCGGTCCTTCCTGTACCGGTTGAGAAATGGGACCGTCGTCGTCGGCGTCGGGCAGTGTGAACAGCGAGTGCTCGCGCAGGCTGTCGCCGAGGCGGGGCGGTGCGACGAGCGGGACGTCGACCACAGCTTCGCGCCGGCGGCGCCGTTCCGCGTCGACGGCCTGCTGGTTCTGGCGAACAAGCTCGGCCGGCCGTGGTGCGACGGGCAGCGACGTCAGGCCGGCGGGGGCCGTCCGGTCGCGTTCGGCGGCCCGTGCGCGGGCGACTTCGCGGGCCCGCTCGGTCCGCTCCGCCTTGGTCATCTGGCTCGGCCAGGAGCCGACCGGGGAGCGGGCTCCGATCAAGTCGAGGAGGAGGGGCAGGAGTTCGATGTCGTCGCGGGGCGTCAGCCCGGCCCGGGCGGCCTCGCGCAGGACCTGCTGGACTCGCGCGTCGGAGAACGCAAGAACGTCCTCGCCGGCGGGCAGTCCGTTCCAGGGCAGGGTGTGCCACTGGCCAGAGAGCTCGATGAACGCCTGCCGACAGTCGCGGGGGTCGCGGTGCACGACCCATTTGTCCCGGTGTCGGCCGCTGCGAGGGGAGGGGAACAGGCTGAGCTCGCCCAGGACGGGGTCGTCGCCGCCATACCAAAGTCCGCCGATCTTGACCCCGCGACGGCCATGGATCTTCACGAAGTGCGCAGGCAGAAGGTGGTGGTAGAGGCTCGCGTCCGGGATCTGCAGAGCGATCCCGTCGCGGGCCGCTGCCGTGGCGAACAGCGTGTTCGGGCTGTGCCGGCCGCCGGGGTCCCAGGCGGGCGCGTACTGGTCCAGCCCCTGCGGTTTTGCCAGATTCTCACGATCCAGGTGGCCAGCAGGTGCTCCATCTCGTCCACCGTCCAGACCGCGTCGCCCTCCGGGTCGGCCCCCCGGTCTGCGACATCCTGACCGCGGTAGCCCAGCAGCATCTCCAGCAGCAGCGACTGGATTCCCAAAAACGCGCGTTCGCAGGCCGCCTTGTCCTGCGGGCGCATCGCCCTCGCCGGCAGCACCACCGTCCCCAGCGTGCGGGCGACCTGCACCAGGTGGTGGTTCTTGTAGACGCTGCCGTGATCGCTGGTCACCGTCTCGGGCGCGAAGAACGGCCGTCCGGCGACCGGATGGCCGGCGAACTCGGTGACCAGCGCGTCCGGGACACCGGGGTAGTGCCATTCCATGTCCGGCGTCCAGTCCGAGCGCATCGGCAGCGGCAGCATCACGTCCCGCAGCAGCATGGCCACCTCGATGGAGGAGTCCGATTCCGGAGTGAGCCGGAACGCGGCCAGCGAGTGCGTGAACGCGTCCAGTCCGAGGGTGAGATCGACGGTGATCGGCTCGCCGAACACGTCGTCGCGCAGCTTCACCGGGAACGGCGTGGTGTCCAGCACCACCACCTGGCCGGGACGGGTGATCGTCACGGTAGAGCCGCCGGTGTCCACCGCCGCGGCCGAGCGCAGGTAGCGCTGACGTCCGCTCTCGGGCCCGAACCACTCCTTCCAGACCTTCAACAGCGTCGTATAGTGCGGGATCTTCTTCTCCGACTCCGTGCCGAACTTCTCCCGCACGAACTGGTGGATCATCCGTTCCTTGGTCTTCATGCCGACCCGGGAACGGTGCAGACACTCCGCGTGGACTGCGTGAATCGCCTCCGCCACCTGCAGCGTGATCTTGCGGTGCCCCCGCAGCACCGGGGTGAGACGGCCGTCCGCCAGCCCCATGATCCCCTGCTCGGGCCAGGCGGCGGACCACCGTTGCAGCGTGCGCTCGCTGATCTGCCCCAGACCCAGCTGGCGGGCATCGTCCGGATGCAGAGCCTTCAGCTCGGCCACCTTGGCGAGCCGCCGCTCGGTCAGCGTCGTCCGCTCCGGGTCGTACTCGGGCCGGGGCTCACCCTTCTGGGCCCAGTGTCGGCTGCCGCTGCGGAAGCCGCTCTCGGCCTCCAGGAAGTGGGCCACCCTCAGCCGCAGCCGCTTCTGGTCATCATCCTTCAGGTCCTCGAACCGCGCAGGCTGCTGCTTGTCATCCATCACGGCCTCTCACCGGATAGACCCAGGTCGCATCCCCGAACGGCAGAGCCAGGTCGACGGCCATCCGACGGTGCCAGAGCAGATGGACCGCGTGCGTGCGGGCCACCGCCGGAACGTGCGTCTGATCCACCAGCTCGGCGAACTGCCACGGACGGCCGCCCAACCGCGGCCAGCAGCTGCCGCTCAAGCTCGAGCGGATCGGCCATCGGACGGCGCCGCACCGACAACGCGTCGATCCCCGCCAGCACCTGCCGACGCCAGCCGGTCACCACCATGTAGCGCCAGCCCGCGGCGGCCGCCACCTGCGCGGCCGCCGCGAACCGCACCTCGTCCTCCTCGCCGATCAGGCCCCCGGGACGCACGTCCACCAGCCACGAGGCTCCCGCCGCGAGCCCGAGGAAGTCCGGAATGTGCGAGCCCTTGCCCTGCGAGGAGGAAAACCGCAGACGGAACGGCTGGGACAGCATCTCGTCGAACCCGCCGACGAAGTCCATGACCAGCAGCAGCCAGCGTTCGGCCAGACTCTCGAAGCCGTGCTGTCTGCCGGTCCTCACCAGGCACTCCAGCCCAGGCCGGTGGCGCTGACCGGTCCGCCAGGAGAACCGCCGCACCGGCACCGACGCCATTGCCGGCCCCGCCGACAGGTCCTTCACCGGGACGATGACCTCGGACTTGCCGGTCTTCCACGTCACCGTCCACGTACGCGGCCATCCCGCCCCCAGATCCAGGCACTCGGTGGCCCGCTCGGGCAGCGCGTACGGCAGCGCGAGGTCCTCCAGACGGCAGGCGTGGGACCACACCGGACCTGCCGGAACATCGACGACCTGTAGGTCACCCATGGCGAGAGCACATCGCAGAACACGAACCGTACGCGAGGGAAAGCCCGAAACAACATCAGCAACCGGGCCATACCGGTACCCTGCTC
>NZ_KQ949152.1 GCF_001514305.1 Streptomyces dysideae | reverse complement strand
CAAGTGGTCTTGAACGGTTCACACACCGCGACGCGAGGGTGGGGCCAAAACTCACTGACAGATCATGCCCGAACGATCGACAAGTGGGGCCGAAACTCACTGACAAGTGGGGCCAGCTCACGCTGCCGAAGCCAACTCCGTTAGCAGTGAAGACAGTTCGTTAGCATTGGATTGGCAAATCCGCAGCTTTCCTTAGCAATGACTACGAGCAGTGGCGGTCGGTTGTATGGCACTTCCGTCGGTCTGCGGGTCGTCGGTTCGACGCGATGGTTCGGCGGTGGCGGCGAGCAGGGCGGCGTCGTCGTCGACCCGGTCGGGGGTGTTCAGTAGCCCCAGGGCCCGTTCGGTGATCTGCTGGGGGTCAGTGCGGGCGGTGGCGGGCAGCGCGCTGCAGGTCTGGCGCAGGGCCGCCAGGCCGTCGTCCAGGGACAGCGCCCGGTTCTCCAGCAAACCGTCGGTGTATAGCAGCAGGCTGGTGCCGGGCGGGAACGCCACCTCGCGGTCGACTGGGGTGCTGCCCAGTCCCAGCGGCAGCGCCGGGTGCAGCTCCAGGTAGGCGGTGTCGGCGGCTACCAGCAGGGGCGGCAGGTGCCCGCTGGCGGCGTAGCGCAGGCCGTGACGGTGGGGGTCGTAGACCGCGTACAGGCAGGTCGCGAAGCGTTCGGTGGCGAGCGACTGCAGGTAGGCGTCCAGCCTGGCCAGCACCTGGGCCGGGCCGGCGCCCTCCAGCGCGAGGCTGTGCAGGGCGGAGCGGAGTTGGCCCATCACGGTGGCGGCTTCCACGTCGTGGCCCATGACGTCGCCGATGGCCAGCCCCACGGCGCCATCGGGCAGGGCAAGCACGTCGTACCAGTCGCCGCCGACCTCGGCGCCGCGGTTGCTGGCCCGGTAGTGGGTGGCCAGGCGCACCCCGGGCACCTGGGGCAGGCGGTGGGGCAGCAGGGCGCGCTGCAGGGTCAGGGCGAGGCGGCGCTCCTTGTGGTACCGGGTGGCGTTGTCGTAGGCCAGGGCCAGGCGGTGGGCGAGGTTCTCCAGATACTTGTGTTCGACCGCGGAGTACCCGCCGGTGTGCCGGACCAGTACCAGGGCCCCCAGCGTCTGGTCGTGGGCGTGCAGCGGCAGGGCCAGCACGGCGGCGGGCGCCGGGGGCGGGCCGACTGGAGCTGGGGCGGTGCCGTTGATCGCGTGAGTGGCGGCGGTGGCCAGAGCCTCGCGGGCAAGAAGGGGGGTGCCGGCGATGTATGCCGCGGGCGACTGCGCCGGGGCGGGTGCCGCAGCGGTGAGGTGGATGCTGATCTGGTCGGCGAAGTCGGGCAGCAGGATCTGACCGGCAGTCTGCAGGATCTGGTCCGGGTCGAGGGTGGCGGACAGCCGCAGGCCCGCGTCGGCCAGGGAGGCCAGCACGGCCAGCTGGTCGCGGGTCTCGGTCAGGACCTGTTCGCGCAGCCGGGACAGTTCCAACCCGGTGCGGACGCGCGCCAGCAGCTGGCGCGCGGAGAAGGGTTTGGCCAGGTAGTCGTCAGCGCCGGCGTGCCGGCCCTGCACGGATTCCTCCTCGCCGGCGCGGGCGGTGAGCAAGACGATGGGCAGGCGGGCGGTGCGCGGGTCGGCGCGCAGCGCCCGGACCAGCTCGAAGCCGTCCATGCGGGGCATCATCACGTCGCTGAGCACCAGCTCCACCGGCTGCGCCAGGGCCGTCTCCAGGGCGGCTCGGCCGTCGGCGGCGAGCAGCACGTCGTAGTCGGGCTGCAGGAGCTGGGTGAGGTAGGCGCGCATGTCGGCGTTGTCGTCGACGACCAGCAGGCAGGCCCGGTGGGGGTGGTCGGTTTCGTCCGGGCCGGGGCCGTGGGGGGCATCGTGGGTCGCGGGGACGGGCGGGGTGCGTGCCGCGGAGGTGGCCGCGGCGGGGACCGGATCGGCCGCCAGCCAGCCCAGCGCCTCGTCGACATAGGCCGCGGCGCGGCCGGGCCGGCCGCCTCCGTCTTCCCTGCGGATTTTCCCGGGGGATCCGGCGCCGGCCGCGGGCGGGGCCGGGCGGGGCCGGTGGGCGGCGGCGAAGGGGAGGTCCACGGTGACGGTGGTGCCCTGGCCGAGCCGGCTGTTCACGCCGACGGTGCCGCCGTGCGCTTCCACCAGGTCCTTCACCAGCACCAGGCCGAGGCCGCTGCCCTCGTGGGAGCGGGAGCGGGCGCCGCGGACCCGGTGGAAGCGCTCGAACAGGCGCGGCAGCTCGTCCGCGGGGATGCTGGTGCCGGTGTCGGTCACGGTCAGCCGGGCCCGGTCGCCGGCCGCGGCCACCTGCACCCGGGCGCCGCCGGTGAAGGTGAACTTCAGGGCGTTGCTGAGCAGGTTGAGGATGATCTTCTCCCACATCTCCCGGTCCAGGGACACCGGCTTGGGCAGCGGCGGGCAGTCCACCTCCAGCGTCAGCCCGGCCGCCTCGAAGGCAGAGCGGAACACCCCGGCCAGCTCGGCCGTGGCACCGGCGAGGTCGACCGGCTCGAGAGCCGGGCGCATCTGCCCGGCCTCGGCCCTGGCGACGTCCAGGAGGGTGTTGACCTGCTTCAGCAGGCGCAGGGCGCCGCGCTCGGCCAGCTCCAGCTGCTCGCGCCGCTCGGGCCGGTCCTCGTCGGCCAGGGCCTGCTGGAGCGGGCCAAGGAGCAGGGTGAGCGGGGTGCGGAACTCATGGCTGACGTTGGCGAAGAAGGTGGTCTTGGCCCGGTCCAGCTCGGCCAGCGCTTCCGCCCGCCGGCGCTGCTCTTCGTGCGCGAGCGCGGCCGACTCGTGTGCGAGCGCGGCCGACAGCGCCCCGGCCACGGCTGAGGCGAGCACGTCCAGGAAGTCGTGGTAGGCCCCGGCCGGGGGGAAGCAGGGGTTGACGCCCACCACCAGGACGCCCTCCACCTGGCCCGCGCAGTGCAGCGGCAGGGCCAGCGCCTGCTCGACCGGGAGCCGGGGGGCCGCGGCGTGCTGGCCGGCCGTGCTGCCGCCGGTGAACGCGGCGGCCCGCAGCGTGGCCGGGGCACCGTCGGCGACCACCTGCGCCAGCCGGGCCGCCGCCTCCGACCCGTCGGCCGTACCCAGCGAGATGGTCTCGGGCGCCGACGGGAGCCCGGCGGAGGCCGCCGGGCGCTGCATCCCCGGCTCGGAGGCCAGGTACAGGCCCAGAAACGGGATCTCCTCGGGGTAGGAGCCCGCCACCTCGACGACCACGCGGGCGACCTCGCCAGGGGTGGGCAGCCCGGCTGTGCGCGTGCCGGTCTCGCTCAGCAGGCGCAGCCGGCGCTCGCCCAGTACCCGGCCGGTGGTCTCGGTGAGGATCTGCAGCACGCCGCCGGCGGTGCCGTCGTCCAGCAGCACGGGCTGGAAGGCGGAGTCGAAGTAGCACTGCTCCAAAAAGCCGTGGCGCTCCATGATGAGCAGCTCATCCGGGACCAGCAGCGGCTTGCGGGTGCCGGTCACATAGTGGAAGTGGGAGCTCACGGGGTGGGCCCAGACCTCGGGGAAAACCTCCTTATAGGGCCTGCCGAGCGCCCAGGGGTGTTTGGCGCCGACGATGGGTGTGGAGCCCAGGTTGTACAGCGTGGCGAATTCAGCCCCCCAGTACAGAGCCATCCCATGCTCAGAGGTGAGCATGAGGCGCAGGGTGTCCACCAGGGGCCCCGGCCAGGAGACGGGGGGCCCGAGCGGCGTCGCCGCCCAGTCGATCCCTGCCAGAAGCTCGCCGAACGCGCCGCCCTCGGCGAACACCCGGGCCGCCGCGGTGCGCGGGTCATCGGGCCGGGTCATCGAGAAATCTTCCTCCTGGCGCCTACGTGATCCGCCCGTGCCCTCCCAAGGCTGCCGACGGCCACTCGCTGCGGACCTCCCGGGCAGATCGGACGCCGGATCCGAGGGCTCTGGCTACGCTTCTGCCCGAATTGTAAGCTTAAAACAATTAAGAGGTCATTTGTCCAGAAGTGTACGCCTGCGGCCCGCACGCCGACGGCGGTGATCGTCGACTCGCAGTCCCTGCGGGCGGCCGACACCGTCGGCGCCGACGGACAAGGCCGAGAGGCCCGGACTCACTGGATCATCCGGATCTGTGAACACCAAGGCGTACCGGTCCTCGCCGACCGCGCCTACATGGGAGCCCGTGGGTGACCACGCCCCTCAGGCGCCCGCCCGGCCGGAACCTCACGCCAACCCAGCAGACCGTCAACCGCGCGCTGTCCGCGGCACGGGCACCCGCCGAGCGCGACGTCGCACGGCTGAAGCCGCGGCGGATCTTCCGAAGGTCCCGATGCAGCCCGAATCGAAGGTCGTCAATCGGCCGCGGCCATCCTCACCCTGGAGCGGCAACACTGAAATCAATGTATTGCTCGAGAGGTCACGGCTACGGAGGCGGGTGCACGGTCACTGCAAGGCGTCCAGGATGCGCCACGCGACCTGCTACGCCTTCCCTGGTGGGCACGGGAGTTGACCCGCCACACCCGCTCGGCGAGCAGGAGGCGGTGCAGCTTCTCGAAGACGCCGGCCTCCTGCCACCGACCGAGCCGGCGCCAGCAGGTCTGCCCGGAGCCGAACCCCAGCTCCAGCGGCAGCAGTTGCCAGCTGACGTCGTTGTAGAGTACGTACAAGACGCCCTGCAGGCACACCGGTTCGCTGTTCCGGCCCTCCTGCTCGCGTACCAACTCCCGCACCAGGCCGTTGAGCTCGGCGAAGATGCCATCCTTCTGCCACCTGGCGAAGTAGCCGTAGACCGTGTTCCAGCTCGGGAAGTCGTGCGGCAGGCAGCGCCACTGCACCCCCGTCCGGTCCACGTACAGGATCGCGTTCATGATCTCGCCCAGGTCGTGCTCGGGCGGCCGGCCGAAGCCCAGGGCGCGGCCGTGACGTTCGTAGCGCCAGGCCGCCAGCACTGGCTCGATCAACTCCCAGCGGGCATCGGACAGATCGCTCGGATACGGGCGTCGTTCACTCATGACCTGGACGTACCACCCGATCCCACCGTCTTTTCACGCCCTCGCGCCACACCCGGCTGCGCGCCATGGCCGCCGCTCCGCTGAACGGGTCCGCCACCCGCTACACGATCGTGTCGTTCCTCAAGTACAACGACGGCACCGTGAACGTGTACCAGTCCGACGACGCCACCGACTTCCGGCTGGCCAAGTCCTCCGCGTACACCCCGCCCAGCAACCGCATCCGCGACGTGAGCATCTTCAAGCACACGGACGGCCTCTACTACATCACCTACACTACGCACACCTGGCAGGACGTCAGCCCGACGGTCGGTTTCGCGCGCAGCTCCGACCGGGTCAACTGGACGTTCCTGTACGACTACACGGTTCCCATAGCGAACCTCTCGCGGGCGTGGGCGCCGGAGTGGTTCGTCGACAGCGACGGCAGCGTGAACATCATCCTGTCGTGCTCGACGACCAACGACCAGTGGACCTTTTCGACGTACCGTTGGCGGGCCACCAACCCCTCGCTGACGGCGTGGAGTTCGCCGGTCGCCATGTCGGGCCTCGGCGCCAACCACATCGACACGTTCATCGTGAAGATCGGCTCCACGTACCACGCGTTCCCGAAGAACGAGACGACGAAGTACATCGAGTACGCCACCGCCTCCAACCTCGACGGACGGCGGCCCACTTCACGGTGATCAAGGAGACGGTGTCGGGAGGCCCGAGTCTGTCGACCAGTGCCATCCGCTCCTTCCAGTCGGTCAACTTCTCCACTGGCAGGAGCAGTCGTCCCCCTGCTCAACCTGGCGGTGGTGAGCGCCTCCAGTACCACCGCGGAGAAGCAGGCGTCCACGTTCACCGTGGTGCCCGGTCTCGCCGACTCGAACGCCTTCTCGTTCCGGGACTCGGCCGGGAAGTACCTTCGGCACCGGGACTTCCGGGGCCGCTTCGACACGAACAACGGCTCGTCGATCTTCGCGAAGGACGCCACGTTCATCGCCCGCACGGGTACGGCCTCGGGGGCGATCCGCTTCGAGTCGTACAACTACCCGGGCTACTACCTGCGGCACTACAACTACCAACTACGGGTGGACCCCTCGGATGGCACGGACCTGTTCGCGCAGGACAGCTCCTTCGTCCCGGTCACCGCCTGGGCCGTCGCTACCGGACTCGCCCTCGTCCCGCGGGTGACGCTTCGGCGGTCGGCGATCCGCAGGGCGGCCACGTCTACGCGTCGACGGCGGCGGAACAGCGGCAAGAACGCCGCCGTGCTCTCGGACTCCCTGGCCAACGGCGCGGCGGTCGTGAAGAAGGACTCCTTCGGACGGGCCGGGCCAGCTGTGGACGTGCCGGGCGCCGTATTGGTCGGCCGTAACGTGTAGATGTCAGGCCGCCCTGCTCATGGTCATCCAGCGCCATTGGGTGAACTGCTCCAGGTTGGCGGTGCCGCCGATGCGGGAGCCGTTGCCCGATGCTCCCATGCCGCCAAAGGGCGCGTTCGCGGCGTCCTTGGCGGACACGTCGTTGAGGTGCACCATGCCTGTGCGCAGCTGCTCGGCGAGGGCGGTGGCCCGCGGCATCGAACGGGAGTGCACGGCCGCCGTCAGGCCGTATTCGGTGTCGTTGGCGATCTCGACGGCCTCCGCGCCGGTGCGGAACGTAACGACGGGGGCGACGGGTCCGAAGATCTCCTCGGCGAAGGCGGGCATGGTCCGCTCGACGTGGTCCAGGACGGTAGGCGGGTAGAACAGTCCGTCGCGGCGTCCGCCGGCCAGCACCCGTGCCCCGGCGGCCACGCTCTCGTCCACGATGCGCTCGATCCTCACGACCTGGCGTTCGCTGATGACGGGGCCGATTGCGACCCCCTCCTCGCGGGGGTCGCCCATCCGCAGCGCCTTGGCCTGCCTGATCAGCGATTCGGTGTCTCCACGAGGTCGGCGTGCACCAGATGGCGTCCGGCGGCGACACAGGCCTGCCCCTGGTAACCGAAGGAGCTCATCGCCCCGGCCGCCGCGGCGGCGTCGACGTTCGCGTCATCGAGCACGACGATCGAGTTCTTGCCGCCCAGTTCCAGGGCCGCTCGCTTGAGCCCGTCGCCGGCGGCGCGGGCGACGGCCCGTCCGGCTTCGGTGGAGCCGGTGAACACGACCATGGCGACGTGGGGATCGGCCACGATGGCCTGGCCGGTCCCGGTACCCCCGGGCAGGACGTGGAGCAGCCCTTCAGGCAGTCCCGCATCCTGGAACATGTGCGCGACGACGACGCCGCCGGACACCGGGGTGTGGGGATCGGGTTTGAGCAGGACGGCGTTGACGAGGACAAGCGCGGGCGCGAGGGCCCGCATGGCGAACAGCAGCGGTGCGTTCCAGGGGTTGATGACGCCGACCACCCCCATCGGTACCCGCCACGCGTAGCTGGCCTGGCCGGGTACCGACGGGGTCAGGATCTCGCCCCGGGGCAGCGACGCGAGTCCGACGGCCTGCGCCAACTGGCTGCGACCGGCCGCGATCTCGTAGTCGCCCTTCGCCGGGACGCCTCCGGACTCCCTGACGATCCACTCTCGGATGGCCACGCTGTGGTCGCGCAGCGCCCGGGAGGCGCGGAGCAGGACCTCGGCGCGCTCGGGTGGAGCCACCTCAGCCCAAGCCCGCTGAGCCCGGGCGGCCTGGGCCCCGGCCCGGGCGACATCCGCGGGCGCTGCCACACCCACCTCCGCCAGCTGTTCTCCCGTGGTCGGTTCGCTCACCTGTTGGGTGCCGCCTTCGGACTGCCGCCAGTCGCCGCTGTAGATCTTCCCGGTCCACTCGGCTGAGTCCGGCCATCTCCCCTCACCAGTGGAACGCATGGCAGCAGCCCTTCATCTCCTGGTGACCGCTTCAGCCATCGTCAATGAATCTACAGTTTTTTGCTTATATCACCTCATTTAACGTATATGCCACGCGGCTACGGTCATCGGTTGCTCCTGGCCGGGGCGCGACCCATGGTGGAAAGACCGAGGCGAAGGCGGGATGAGCGCCATGACGCGATCTGAAACCGCCGGAGACGACCGGGCCGCGCCGCGAAAGGATCCCGTCGACGAGGCGGCCACGGCTAGAGCCACCGTGGATTCGCGCGGCATCGTGACCCGGTGGAGCGTGGGGGCGCGGCGCCTGCTGGGATACCGGCCCGCTGAGGTCATCGGCCGGGACGCGACCGCGCTGCTCTCCGGGGAGCCGCCTGCCGAGCTGCTGCGGTCCCTGAAGACGCTGCCGAGGTGGAACGGGACGGCGACGCTGCTGCACCGGGACGGCCATCGCCTCACACTGAACCTGCTGGCCCATCACCGGGAGCCGGACAGCGAGGGTGGCTCGGACGGTGCGTGGTTCCTGGTCTGCCCCCTGGCCCGCCCGCCGTCGCCTTCCCAGGACGCCACGCTGGTGATGCGGGCGTTCACCCAGTCCCCGGATACGACGGCGCTCTACGACACCGGTCTGCGGCTGCTGCGTGCGAACGCGAACATGGAACGTGTGATCGGCCTGTCAGAGAAGGCGATGCAGGGACTGCGCGTATCGGAGATCGTGGTCGACCCGCAGAGCGACCAAACCGAACAATGCATGCGGCGGGCGCTGGATACCGGCGAACAGCAGCACATACAGCTGGCCCTGCACCTGGCGGGCCATGAGCGCGAGAGCTTCTGGACGACGTCGCTGACCCCTGTGCGGGACGCCGGAGGAACGGCGCGGGGGGTGCTCCTTTCCGCGCACGACATGACCGCGGAGCACCTGGCCCGGGGCCGTCTGGCCCTGCTCAACGACGCCAGCGTCCGTATCGGCAGCACCCTGGACCTCGCCCGCACCGCGCAGGAACTCGCCGACGTGGCCATCCCGCGGCTCGCGGACTTCGTCACCGTCGACCTGCTCCTCGCCATCGAAGGCGGGGACGAGCCACGCGCCGGTTCACCGCCCGGCCCCGTCATGCTGCGCCGCGTGGCCTACCAGTCTGTTCTGGAGGGCTGCCCCGAGGCCGTGGTCCAGCGTGGAACGGTGGCTGCCTATCCGGACGAGTCGCCCGCGGCCGAGTGCCTGACCACCGGTCGGCCGCTGATCCGCAAGGTGACCGCCTCCGGGATAGCCCGGTGGGCTCTCCAGACCCCGGACCGGGCCGAGCGGGTACGGCGGTACGGCTTCCACTCGGTGCTGGCCGTGCCGATGCGAGCCCGCGGCATCACCCTCGGCGTAGCCACGTTCTCCCGCCATCGGCGCCCGGACCCCTTCGAGCAGGACGATCTGCTGCTGGGCGAGGAGATCACCGCCAGGGCGGCCGTGTGCATCGACAACGCCCGCCGCTACACCCGCGAGCGCCCCACCTCCCTCACCCTGCAGGACAGTCTCCTGCCGCAGCGGCTGCCCCCGCAGGCCGCCGTGGACGTCGCCTCCCGCTACCTGCCCGCCAGCGCTCAGACCGGCGTCGGCGGCGACTGGTTCGACGTGATCCCGCTGTCCGGCGGCCGGGTCGCCCTCGTCGTCGGCGACGTCGTCGGTCACGGCACCCAGGCCTCGGCCACCATGGGACGACTGCGCACCGCCGTACGCACCCTGGCCGATGT
>NZ_KQ949151.1 GCF_001514305.1 Streptomyces dysideae | reverse complement strand
ACCATCACCGTCGGGGACCGGGACGTGACCCGCCTCGCGCCGCAGAAGCGGGGCCTGGGGTTCGTCTTCCAGCAGTACCTGCTCTTCCCGCACATGACGGTCAGTGAGAACGTCGCCTTCCCGCTCACCCTGCGCGGGGTGGCGAAGGACGAGATCCGCCGGCGGGTGGGGCAGACGCTGGAGATCGCGGGCCTGTCCGGGTTCGGCGGCCGCACGCCGCGTGAGCTGTCCGGCGGTCAGCAGCAGCGCGTCGCGTTGTGCCGGGCACTGGTCTACCGCCCGCCGGTGATCCTCATGGACGAGCCGCTCGGCGCCCTGGACAAGAAGCTCCGCGACCAGCTCCAGGTCGAGATCAAGACCATCCAGCAGGAACTCGGTCTGACGGTCATCTATGTGACGCACGACCAGGAGGAAGCGCTGGTCATGTCGGACCGCATCGCGGTGATGCGCAACGGCCTGATCGAGCAGTTCGACACCCCCA
Source organism: Streptomyces dysideae (assembly GCF_001514305.1). Lineage (GTDB taxonomy): Bacteria > Actinomycetota > Actinomycetes > Streptomycetales > Streptomycetaceae > Streptomyces > Streptomyces dysideae. Next base: position 9,407 of record NZ_KQ949151.1, on the reverse strand, counting down.
GGGAGCTGTTCGAGCGGCCCAGGACCCCGTTCGTGGCGGACTTCCTCGGCGCGGCCAACTTCCTGCCCGGCCGCGTGGAGAAGCACGTCGGCGAGTACACCCTGGTCCGCCTCGACAACAGTGGCGGCCTGCTCAAGGCGCGCCGCCACCAGCTGGCCTGCGGCACGCAGGTCAAGGTCGCCGTGCAGCCGGGCCGGCTGCGGGCCTGCGCCAGTGACGACGGTTTCTGTACCGGCACGGTGGAGACCGCCACCTACGTCGGCACCCTGGTCCGTGCCGGCGTGCGCATCGACGGCGGTGACGCACCGCTGCTGCGGCTGGAAGTTCCGGCCGGCCGCGGCCCCGTCACCGGCGAGCGGATCGGGATCACCGCCGACCCGGACGACGTCAGCCTCTTCCCCACCGAACAGGGAGGGTGAGCCATGGCCGCCCCCCTCACCGCCACCGCCCCCGCCCGTCCGCGCAAGCTCCTGGCCTCGCGCAAGACCCGCGTCGGGATCCTGTATGCACTGCCGGTCGTGGTGTATCTGCTGGTGCTGTTCGTCTACCCGATCTTCAGCACGCTGCTGCTCAGCCTGCAGAACGCCGACGGATCGCTCACCCTGCACTGGTACGTCGAGTCGCTGACCGGGGTCAACCTCGCGGTCCTGATCACCACGCTGCGGATCTCCGCCGAAACGGCGCTGTTCAGCCTCGTCTTCGGCTTCGTCCTGGCCAACGCGATCACCCGGCTCAAGCCCCTGTGGGCCGCACTGGCCATGCTCATCGTCGTCGTCCCGCACTTCATCAGTGCCCTGGTGCGCACCTACGGCTGGATCATCATGCTCGGTGACAAGGGCCTGGTGAACGAAAGTCTGGCGTGGGCACCGGGTGCGCCGCTCCAGCTGCTCTACAACGAACTCGGCGTGGTCATCGGCACCACCTCCATGATGCTGCCCTACACGGTGCTGCTGCTGTACGGGGTGATGCGCGGTGTGGACCGAAGGCTGCTCGCGGCGGCGGCCAGCATGGGCGCGGGACGCGTGACGATCTTCCGCCGCGTCTATCTGCCGCTGGTCGCCCCCGGCCTTGCCAGTGCCGGACTGCTCAGCTTCATCCTCTCGCTGGGCTACTACATCACCCCCGCCCTGATGGGCGGACCCAACCAGACGATGATCGCCACCCTCATCAACCAGCAGGTGACGAAGGAGAGCCAGTGGAACGGCGCGGCCGCGCAGGGCGTCATCCTGCTGCTGCTCACCCTGGCCGGACTGCTGCTGGTCAAGGCCGTCACCTCCCTCGGCGCCAGCCGTAAGAAGAGGAGCGCGTCATGATGGAACTGCGCAAAACCCTCGCCGGACGCATCGCCCTGACCACGGTCGCCACCGTGATCCTGCTGTTTTTGGCGCTGCCGATCGCCGTCATCCTCGTCACCTCCTTCAGCAACAACGCCTTCGCGTCGTTCCCCCCGGACGCGTGGACGCTGAACTGGTACAAGGCCCTGTTCGCCGACGGCAGCAAATGGCCGGCCGCGCTCTCCCTGAGCGCCCTGGTCGCCGCCCTGAGCACCGTGTTCTCACTGATCATCGGGGTGACCGCGGCGACCGCCCTGACCCGAAGCGAACTCCCGCTGCGCTCGGCGGTCTACGCCCTGGTCCTCGGACCGCTGGTCATCCCGCAGATCGTCACCGCACTCGGCCTGTTCCTGCTGTTCGAGCCGGCCGCGATGCTGGGCAGCCCCATCGCCATCGCGCTCGGCCACACCGTGCTGGCCTCGCCGATCGCGGTGCTGATACTGATCGCGACCCTGCGCGGCATCGACGAACGCCTCGAGGACGCCGCGGCCAGCATGGGCGCCGGCCGTCTGACGATCGCCCGGAAGATCACCTTCCCCCTGGCGGCGCCGGGCATGATCGCGGCGGCGATCTTCTCCTTCATCACCAGCTTCGACGAGTTCTACATCTCCCAGTTCCTGTCCTCCGTCGACACCGTCACCCTGCCGGTGCAGGTCTACAACTCACTGACCTTCGAGATCGACCCCAGCGTCACCGCGGTCAGCGCGATCCTCATCGCCTTCGCGATCCTCGCCCTCGGCCTGGTGGCCCTGGCGCGCTGGATCGGCTCCGGACGGCAGGAACCCCTGCTATCGGTCGAGACCGCGACGGGGATCGCCACCCCGGGAGGTGAGGCGGTATGACCGCCGCCACTGCTCAGCTGACCGCCGCCTCCGCTCAGCGGCACCTGCTGCTGAACATGACCGCCAACGGATCGCTCGGCCCCGAGGGCGAGGACCTCCTGGTCGTCCGGCGGGGGGAGGGCCCGTACGTCGAGGACGCGGACGGCAGGCGCTACATCGACGGCCTGTCGGGGCTGTACTGCTGCCAGCTGGGTTACTCCTACGGCCCCGAGTTCGCCGAGGCGGCGGAGAAGCAACTGCGCGAGCTGTGCTACAGCCCGCTGTGGACCGGCTCCGCGCACCCGACGGCGATCGAACTCGCCGAGCGGCTGTCGCGGATCGCCCCCGTGGACATCGAGCACACCTTCTTCTCGGGCGGTGGCGCCGAAGCCGTCGAGACCGCCTGGAAGATCGCCCGCCGCTACCACGCCCTGAACGGTGAGCCGGGCCGCACCAAGGCGATCGCCCGGCGCGGCGCCTACCACGGCCTGACCATCGGGGCCCTGTCCCTCACTGACGACCCGGGCCTGACGGACCCGTACGGTCCGCCCGCGATCGACACCCGGTTCGTGTCGAACACCAGCCGCTTCGGCCTCGCACCGGAGTTCGCCGACGACACCGCCTTCACCGCACACCTGCTGGCCGAGCTGGAGGCCGAGATCCTGGCCGAGGGTCCGGAGACGATCGCCATGCTGATCGCCGAGCCGGTGCAGAACCGGGGCGGCTGCATCACCCCTCCCAAGGGCTACTGGCAGGGGTTGCGGGCGCTGGCCGACCGGTACGGCTTCCTGCTCGTCGCCGACGAGGTGATCACCGCCTTCGGCCGCGTCGGCGAGTGGTTCGGTGGTGACCTCTACGGCGCCCGCCCGGACATGGTCACCGTCGCCAAGGGCATCACCGCCGGATACGCCCCGATGGGCGCCACCCTGGTGAGCACCAAGGCCACCGAGGTCATCAACCGGCCCGGCGCGGTCCTCAACCACGGCTACACCTTCGCCGGGCACCCGCTGAGCGCGGCCATCGCCCTGCGCAACCTGGAGATCATGGAGCGGGACCGGATCCTGGACAACGTCCGCGGTCTCCAGGACGACCTGGCGCAACGCATGGCGGCCCTCACGGACCTGCCGATCGTCGGCGATGTCCGCGGCACCGGGTTCTTCTACTCCTGCGAACTCGTCGGCGACCTCGACTGCGGCGGCTTCAGCGACCGCGCCCGGGCCGATCTGATCGTCGACCTGATCCCGCGCCGGCTGCGTGAAGCCGGCCTGCTGGCCCGTGTCTACAACCGTTCCGCGCCGCTGGTCCAGATCGCGCCCCCGCTGATCAGCGACCGCGCTCTGCTCGACCGTATCGCCGCGATCGTCGCCGGCACCCTCGCCGAGGCGTCCGCCCGCATCTGATCCACGTTTTGGAAAGGATCCACATGTACTCCATCGGTCCGCTGACCGTCGCCCCCGGCGAGCGCGCCCAGGGCCTGATCCCGGTAGGCACCAGCAGCTACGGCGTGGAGCTCGGTATTCCGCTGATCGTCGTCAACGGTGCGCAGGACGGCCCGGTCCTGTGTGTGGACGCGGGCGTGCACGGCGACGAGTACGACGGCCAGGAGGCCATCCGCCGCGTGCTCGCCGAGATCGACCCGGCCACCCTGCGTGGCACCGTCGTCGGCATCCCCTGCCTGAACACCCCGGCCTTCGAGGCCGCCGCCCGCGCCAGCGGCATCGACCACCTCAACCTCAACCGCATCTTCCCCGGCGACGCGGAGGGTTCGTACTCCCAGCGTCTGGCCGCCACCTTCGTCGAGCAGGTCATTCCGGCCGTCGACGCCGTGGTCGACCTGCACACCGGCGGCGCCTACGGCGAGATCGCCCCGCTGGTCATCCTCCAGGGCGGCTATGAGGACCTGGCGACGGACCTGGCACTCGCCGCCGGGCACGAGCTGGTGTGGAAGGGCGGCAAGTGGGGCGGCACGGTCCGCCACCCCGTTCTCGAGGCCGGCAAGCCCGCCATCACCATCGAGTGCGGTGGCGCCACCTATCGCGAGACCAACGTCGAGCATCACATGAACTCGATCCGCAACATCCTGCGCAGCCTCGGCATGACCGATGGCGAGGCGGAGCTGCGGGACACCTACACCACCGTCTCCGGCACCTTCGCCCGCTCCGCCTCCGGCGGCTTCTTCGTCGCCCGCGCCGAGCCGGGGGAGAACTGCAAGGAAGGCGACCTGATCGCCACCATCACCGACCACTACGGCAACACGCTGGAAGAGGTCACCGCCCCGCAGGACGGCATCGTGCTCTGGGTCCGCCGGATCCGCACCGTCCGCCCCGGCGACGAGGTCGTCATCTTCGGTGAAATCCTGGGGGAGATCCGGCCATGACCGGCGAACTGCAGCTGAGCGAACTGCTCATCGACGGCAAGCAGGTCCCCGCCGCCGACGGACGCTCCTTCACCGTCCTCGACCCGTCGAACGGCACGGCCATCGCCCAGGTGGCCCTGGCCGGCGAGGCGGACGTGAACCAGGCGGTGGCTGCCGCACGCGCGGCCTTCACCTCTCCCGAATGGGCCGGGATGCGCGCCGCCGACCGGGGCCGCATTCTCTACCGGATCGCGGAGGCCATCCGCTACCAGGGCGAACGGCTGGCCCGCCTGGAGAGCCAGGACGTCGGCAAGCCACTGCGCCAGGCCAAGGCCGACGTCGAAGCCGCCGCCCGGTACTTCGAGTTCTACGCGGGCGTCGCCGACAAGCTCGGCGGTACCACGATCCCCCTCGGGCCCGGCCTCATCGACTACACGGTCCGCGAGCCGATCGGCGTCTCCGGCCAGATCATCCCCTTCAACTACCCCCTGCAGAACACCGCGAGGGGTTCCGCCCCCGCGCTGGCGGCCGGCTGCACCGTGGTGCTCAAGCCGTCGCCGGAGGCACCGCTCACCCCGCTGGAGATCGGCAAGATCGCCCTGGAGTGCGGCCTTCCGCCGGGCGTCCTGAACGTCGTCCCCGGTGACGGCGAGACCGGCGCGGCGCTCGCCGGCCACCCGGACATCAACCAGGTCACCTTCACCGGCTCGGTGCCCACCGGCATCAAGGTCGCCCAGGCCGCCGCCGCCAACGTGGTCCCCTCCGTCACGGAACTGGGAGGCAAGTCCCCGGTCGTCGTCTTCGCCGACGCCGACTTCGACCTGGCCCTCGGTGCCGTCGCCGCCTCGGCCTTCGGCAACGCCGGCCAGACCTGCTCGGCCGGTACCCGGCTGCTGCTCCAGCGCGGCGCCGAGGAGTTCCTGGACAAGCTCGTGGCCCACGCCGCCGCACTGCGCGTCGGCCCGGGTCTCACCGACCCGGACGTCGGCCCGCTGGTCGCCGCCCGGCAGCGTGACCGGGTGCTGGGCTACGTGGACCTGGCCCGCGAGGAGGGCGCCGTGGCACGGGCCGGCGGCCGCGCGCCGTCCGACCCGGCCCTGGCCGACGGCTACTACGTCGAGCCGACCGTCCTCACCGGCCTCACCAACGACGCCCGGTGCGCCCGCGAGGAGATCTTCGGCCCCGTCGTCACCGTCATCGAGTTCGACGACGCCGACGAGGCCCTGGACATCGCCAACGACAGCCCGTACGGTCTCGCGTCCTACGTCTGGACCCGTGACATCGACAAGGCGATGCGGCTCGCCGAGGGCATCCGGGCCGGCCAGGTCTACGTCAACGCCACCGGCGTCGGCACCGGCGTGGAACTCCCCTTCGGCGGCTACAAGCACAGCGGCTGGGGCCGGGAGAAGGGCCTCGCCGGCATCGACAGCTACACGCAGACCAAGAACGTCTGCATCGGCTTCGGGAACCGGTCATGAGATACCGCGCGCTCGGTGAACGCGGCCCGACCGTCTCAGTGGTGGGCGTCGGCGGCAACAACTTCGGCGCCCGCCTCGACGAGGACGGAACGAAGGCCGTCGTCCACGCGGCCCTCGACGCCGGGATCACCCTCTTCGACACCGCCGACATGTACGGCGGGTTCGGGGAGAGCGGCACCGGGCGCGGTGACGGCGAACGGCTCCTCGGCGCCGCCCTCAAGGGGCGCCGCGACGAGGCCGTGCTGGCCACCAAGTTCGGTATGGAGATGGGCCGGGACGCGGACCTGTACGGGCCGCGCGGGGCACGTGCCTACCTCCGGTACGCCGTCGAGGCATCGCTGCGCCGACTCGGCACGGACCGGATCGATCTGTACCAGTACCACGAGCCGGACGGCGTCACCCCGCTGGAGGAGACGGTGGCCGCGCTCCGAGAGCTGGTCGACGAGGGCAAGATCCGGTACATCGGCTGCTCCAACCTCCCGGCCGAGGACCTCACCGACGCCTTCGTCTCCACTCAGGCCCGCTACCACCTGCTCGACCGAGCCGTGGAGCGGGACCTGATCCCGGCGTGCCTGCGCCACGGCGTCGGCCTGCTGCCGTACTACCCGCTGGCCAACGGCCTGCTCAGCGGCAAGTACCGGCGCGGCGAGCAGCCCCCGCCCGGCAGCCGCCTGTCCTGGCGGCAGGGCTGGCTCACCGACGCGGCCCTCGACAAGGCCGAGGCGCTCACCGCGTACGGCGCCGAACGAGGACTCACCCTCCTCCAGGTCGCGGTGGGCGCACTGGCCGCGCTCCCCGCCGTCGGCTCCGTCATCTGTGGCGCCATGACCCCCGAACAGGTCACCGCCAACGCGGCGGCGGCCGGCTGGATCCCCGACCCGGCCGACCTGGCCGCACTCGACGGGATCGTCACCCCCGGCGAACGCGTCGTCTGAAGCCCCCACCCCGCCCCACCCCCTGGAAATCCGGAAACCCGCGAGACTGAGGCGAACACCATGCGAGAGATCGTCACCTTCGACGCCTATGCGACCCTGATCAACTTCGAGCTCGGCCCCACGACCCTGAAGGTCCTCGAGGACCGGCTGGACCTGGACAACCTGGACGTCGACGAGTTCCTCGACGACTTTCGCGTCATGCGGTTCCAGGCCGTCCTGGAGGCCTACCGCCCGTACCACGAGATCCTGCACTCCAGCCTGCGCAACGCCATGCGCCTGCACGGCCTGGAGTACCGCGAGTCCGACGGTGACGCCCTCGTCGAGGCCGTCCCCACCTTCGGTCCCTGGCCGGAGGTCCCGGACGCGCTGCGCGCCCTGAAGACCAAGTACGAGATCGCCATCATCTCCAACACCGACGACAACCTGATCGCGCGGAACGTCGAGAACATCGGCGTCGAGTTCGACTACGTCATCACCGCCCAGCAGGCCGGCGCCTACAAGCCGGACCGCCAGACCTTCGAGTACGCCTTCAAGACCATGGGCGTCGAGCCGTCCCAGGTCATCCACACCGCCCAGGGCTGGGAGTACGACCACATCCCGACCCGCGACCTCGGCCTGAGGCGCCGGGTGTGGATCAACCGCTACGGCCGCCCGGGCAGCGCCGACTACCAGCCGTACGACGAGCTGCCCGACCTGTCGGGCCTGCCCAAGCTGCTCGGCTGCTGACCGACGGCGCACCGGCGAAACAGACCGAGAACACAGAGGACGCACGCCATGAAGCAGATCCCCTACTGGCTGGACACAGCCCCCGCCCTGCCCGACCGTTCCGGAAAGGACCTGCCCGACGAGGCGGACGTGGTGGTGATCGGCGGCGGTCTCACCGGCCTGTCCACCGCCTACCACGCCGCGCGTAAGGGCGCCCGGGTCGTCCTGGTCGAGAAGGACAAGGTGGGCTCGGGCGCCTCAGGGCGCAACGGCAGCATGTGTACCCAGGGCATCACCATCAGCCCCGCCGAGGCGCGCAAGCGCTACGGGCAGGAGCGGGCCCGTGAGCTGTACGACTCCTTCCGCGAGGCGGTCGACGTCGTCGAGGAGCTCACCCACACCGAGAACATCGACTGCGACTTCAACCGCTCCGGGCGCCTCGGCGCGGTCTGCAAGCCGGGGCACTTCGACGGCCTGCGGGCCAAGCAGCGCGACCTGGCCGACAACTTCGGCCACGAGACGATCGTCCTGAGCAAGAGCGAACTGCGGGCCGAGCTCGGCACGGACTACTACCACGGGGCCCTGCTCGACCCGCTCAGCGCGGGCCTGCACGTAGGCAAGTTCGTCGGCGGCCTGGCGGACGCCGCCGAGCGCGCCGGCGCCGAGATCCACGAGCGCAACGCGGCCACCGGCCTCACCCGCCTCCCCGGCGGCGGCTTCCTGGTGGAGACCATGAACGGCACCATCCGTGCCAAGCAGGTCATGGCGGCGACGGACGCCTACACCGACAAGTCGATGCCGTGGTTCCGCAGGCGACTGATCAACGTCGGCAGCTTCGTCATCGTCACCGAGCCGCTGGGGGAGGCACGCGCCAAGGAGCTCATCCCCAACGGCCGCCTGCTGGTCGCCCACAAGAACGTCGGCCACTACGTCCGCCTCACTCCGGACAACCGCCTCGCCTTCGGCGGCCGGGCCCGCTTCGCGCCCTCCAATCCGGCCTCCGACATCAAGAGCGGCGACATCCTCAAGCGGGAGATGACGGAGATCTTCCCGCAGCTGGCCGGAACGCGGATCGACTACGTCTGGGGCGGCATGGTCGGCTTCTCCTGGGACCGCGTTCCGCACGCGGGTGACGTCAACGGCCTGTACTACTCCATGGGTTACTGCGGCCACGGCGTCCAGATGGCCACGTACATGGGCCGGGCCGTGGCCGAGATGATGGACGGCAAGCCGGAGTCCAACCCCCTGCGCGGCTTCGGCTTCCCGAAGGTGCCCGTCCCCTTCTACAACGGCACCCCCTGGTTCCTGCCGTTCGGCGGCGCCTACTACAAGGCGAAGGACCGGCTGCTCTGAGCCGACGCCGACGGCGTCGGAGCCGCGGGGACTTCCCAAGCGGCGGTCCTGGGACGTCCCCGCGGCTTTCCGGTCCAGCGGCCTGTTGCCGCACCCCACATGTGTCCACGCCTGAACCGCACCGAGAGAGGGCCCGCACCGCCATGACCGCCGTCACTCGCAGCGAACACGACCTGCTCGGCTACCGCGACATACCCGTCGACGCGTACTGGGGTGTTCACACCTTGCGCGCCACGGAGAACTTCCCCATCACGGGCACTCCGATCTCCGCCTACCCGCACCTCATCGACGCGCTGGCCGCCGTCAAGGAGGCCGCCGCTCGCGCCAACGAGGAACTCGGCCTGCTGGACCCGAAGAAGGCCGCCGCCATCGTCGAGGCCTGCCGGGAGATCCGCGACGGCAAGCTGCACGACCAGTTCGTCGTT
>NZ_KQ949150.1 GCF_001514305.1 Streptomyces dysideae | reverse complement strand
GGCTTGGTGCTGGTCATGAGGGGGTGGTTCTCCTGTCGTGCCCTCTCAGGCTAACCCGCCGAAGCGGGGCGTCTCACCACAGGCTGACAGAGAGGGGTAGCCGAGAGTGACGTACAGCCCGGCGAGGAACTCGCAGCGGCGCGCCACCTCGGGCGCCATGTCCGGCTCACCGCCGAGAAGGGCCGCACTCCCGGTGTCGGTGAACCAGACCAGCACATCCACGAGCCTGCGGACAGCCAGCAGCCCGTCCTCGTCGCTGATGTCGTACCCGTCGTGTGTGGACCGGTTCCGGAGCCGTCGAATGTCGTCGAGCGCATCCACAACGGTGCTACTGCGGATGTACGGACGGCAGCGCTTGACCAGGTCGTTCAGGGCCTTCGTCGAGGGGTCGCCCTCGACGCCGTGGTGGCGCCACAGCTCCTTGAGCAGCTTCTCGGTCAGTTTCCCGACCAGGGCAACCGCGTTCTCGGGATAGCCGTCATTGAGGGACCGTAACGGCCGTTCCAGATCAAGCCCCAGCCGATCGGCGATCCGCGAGTGGTCGTCGAGCTCACTCCGCAGGCGCCGCAGCCGTTCATCGACCATGGTGCTCACTTGGACCCCCCACCTCGCTGGCCGAGGACGAACGCGAACCGGTCCGGAAAAACCAGCACGGGCTCCGGATGAGCGATCCGCATCTCCTCGATGCCCTTCTCGATCTCGCTGTCGCTGAACGTGGAGAGCAGGGACATGTAGCGGGCACGCACCATGCCGAGGTACTTGTCCCGGTCGATGCGCAGCTCATGCTCGGCATGGGCGAGACCGGCCTTCAGCCCGGCAGCCCGCAAGTGCCCCTCGATCACGGCCGGGTCCGGCTGCAGCTCCTCGAAGCGCGCGAGGGCCGCCTCGAACAGCGGGTACTGAATGGTGGCCGGGAGCATCACCACCAGCAGCCTGCCTCCGGGCGCCAGCCGCTCGGCCAGGCCGCGCAGCGTGCTCGCCTGATCGGCCACGTGATGCACCGACTCCTTCAGCCACATCGCATCGAGCTGTTCGTACGGCAGTCGAGTACGTCCTTCTGCGATGTCCTCGGCAGAAGCAACGACTGGCGTCAGATCGGACGGAGGCGGCGTGCCGAGCTGACCGAGCATCGCTGCGGAAGGATCGACGCACAGAATGGGATGGCGAGGCTGGAGCTGCTTGGCCACTTCCCTGGCGAACAGGCCCGTACCGGAGCCGATGTCGGCGATCCGGTCCATGGGGCCGAGCCGCAGTGCCTCAGTGATCCGGCTGGACATCCAGGGAATGTAGTCCGGACCATAGACCCAGTGCTCGTCGTATTCGGCTGCCAGCCCCTCGTAGTGCCCACGCACGTCGCGCCCTTCCACGATCCCCCTCGCGTGCCGCCGGTTGTGCCGTACAGGGCAGAGGACAGGATATCGCGGGTACTTGATCTACAACAGGCTGTAACTGGACGGTGATTGCGGAGGGCGGCGGGTATTCGCATCACGGAACCTGCGGCAGATAGGGACGGCGACGTCCTCGACTGGGAGGCAGGCAGCGCCTCTTGTCCTGCTGATCGGTTCTTCGCGCACCGGTGCGGTGGCTCTCGTCTCAACCCGGGTGTGATCCCAGGCCGGTACACGCTTTTCGGCCACCGGTGACGGTGATAACCAGAGCGACTGTCACGAATTCGTGACGTTCAGTTGTGACCGACTGCACCCGACTTGCCCACTTGTGCGCTTACTTGCAGACGCAAAGGAAGTGTACGGAATGTCAGTGCCCGTAGCTAGAGTGATACCTGACGCTTTGGCTAACGGGGAGGACGCTGTGGCGGACGATGGGGCGATCGACGCACCTGTGGCGGACCCAGCCGCATGGGCGGAGGGCCTTTTTGGGGGACCAGTAGCACGGGCGGCCGCAGACGTGTTCGGCATCGGGTCAGGCCTCCAGGCAACCGTTTCGGCTGTCGGAGACGTCATCACCGAGCTGCAGTCGTTCACGAAGTTCCGCGACCGCATCGACGCTCTCCTGCGTGACCTGAGGGAAGGACCCGCAGGCCCCAAGCAGGTGGGGCAGGACGTGATGGCGCGGGCCAAATTCGGGGGCGGAGCCGGTGGTTGGGCTGAGGCGGGCAACGTGTTCGCCTCGTACGAGACAGTGATCTCGGAGCTGGAGAAGCTCTCGAAGCTTCTCACCGAGTCCATCGAGGGCTTGAGTATCGCGGTCCTGGCCTCGCACAAAGGCTACGAGAACGTGGACACGGACGTCAGCCGGCGCATGCTGGCCATCAGCAAGGACACGACCGAGCACTACGGCGGAAGCTACGAGCCGCAGGTTCCGAGTGCGCCGGGCGGGAAGACCACGAAGCCCGGCGATACCTCCGGCAGTGGCGACACATCCGGCGCGTCGGGCTTCTGATGACGCGGCCGGTGACGCATCACGGGGACAACGGGGAGACGAGATGAGCGACAAGGGCAGAGGCGGCAAGACGTCGTTCGAGAGCATGAGTCACGAGGCCATGCTCGACTGGCTGGATCAGGCCGACGCCGCCGCGGTCGTCGCCGCCGCGGCCAAGCTCAAGAAGGTCGCCGCAGAGGTCCAGAAGGCCGGGGAGGAGCTGAAGACGCGCCCGCAGTGGGTGAGTTGGAAAGGTGAGGGCGCCGACGAGTTCCGCAGTTGGAGCGGGGACCTGGCGAACGCGACGTTGAGGCTGGCGGAGTACAGCGCGGGCGCCGCGAAGTGGCTCGACCAGGCCGCCGGCACGATCGCGAACGTTCAGGCGTCGATTCCCCGGGACACGAAGTACGGGCAGTCCGTCCTGAGCACGGCGCAGGCGAACCTGGAAGCAGCGAAGGCCGCGCCCAAGGACCCCGACTCGGCCTCCGTCACCCGTGACTCCACCCGGGACATCCAGGCGATCCTGGGCCAGCGGGAGGCGGACCGGCAAGAGGCTGCTCAGCAGATGAGGAAGCTGGGGGAGTCCTACACGCTGTCTGCGCAGCAGATGGACTCGTTGGAGAAGCCGGCGTTTCCGCCGCCACCAAAGGCTGTCATGCCTGGTAAAGAGGGCTTCGACACGACCAGCGAAGATCTCGCGTTCACCGGTGGTGCCCCCGGCACAGCCACTCCTGGCACGGCTGGACCTGTCGGACCCGGCCGTGCCGATGGCTCGGTGGGTCAGGGTGGTGGAGTGAGCGGGCCAGTTGGCGCTCCCGAGACTTCTGCCACTGCTCCTGGAGCCCCTGCTGGAGGAGCTGCGCGTCCGCCGTCGTCCACAGGGGTGGAGATCGATAGCGTTGCCACCCTGCCCGAGGCACCGACTTCCCCGTCGGGGCCGCCGAGTGGCCCGCCGACGGCGGGTGGACGGCCGGAGGGAACTCCGGCGATGCCTCCCGGACTATCACCGCCAGTGGCTGGAGGCGCACAGAGGCCGTCGGGCCCTACGACAGGTGCAAGCCGTCCCTCTCCTGGGCTCCGGCCCCCGGTAGCCCCTGGGCAGTCCCCGAAGGGCGCCGGGCCTTCCTCGCAGCGCCCCACGACAGGGGGAGGGATCACGGGCGGGAGGCCGGTGGCTCCGTCTCCGGGACGAGGCACCGGTGGAATCCCTCGGGGCACTGTGATCGGTGGTGAGGGTGTGTATGGCCGTGGCCAAGCGGGGCAGCCCGTCGGTACCGGAAGGCCGGGGGCCGTCCAGGGCGGAACGGGCAGTGGCCGGCGCATCGCAGGACAGCCCGAGGGCATTGTCGGTGGCCGCCCGCAGGGACCGGGAGGCGTGAATGCCCGCCCCATCAGCGCTGGCGGTTCCGCTGCGGCACGTGGCACGGCTCCCTCTGCACCCGGCGGTGGGACGGGTGGTCGTCGTTTCGCCCCGGAAACTGGCGGCATCGTCGGCGGCCGTCCCCAACAGGCCGGGACGGGCAGTGCACGACCCTTCACCCCGGGCGGCTCTGGAGCAGTACACGGTGCTTCGGGCGGCAGCGGACGCCCTGCGGGCCCTGCAGCGCAAGGCGGCACGCGCGGCGGGCCCTCGGCCTCAGGCGTCGTGCGCCGGGCAGGCGAGCCGCAGCACGGCGCCAGACCGGTTGGGCGTGGCGGACCTGTCGTACCGCCGGGATCTCGCTCGGCGGATCCTCGTCCTGAGGATCGCCGAGGCGAGCGCCCCGACTACCTCACTGAAGACGAAGAAACCTGGCAGCAAGGCGTACGTCGCACGACACCGCCCGTCGTTGACTGAACTCCGTTAGGACCGCAAGGAATGCCGATGCCCACCAGCCAAATGCAGCGTCTCAGTCGCGGGACCCTGCTGCCGGGAGTACTGGCGGCCCTGCTGGTGGGTATCGCCGCTACGCCGTCCCATGCGGAGTCCATCCGTTCCCAGCAGTGGCATCTGACCGCCATGAAGGCGGAGGAGATATGGAAGATCACCAAGGGCGACGGCGTCACCGTCGCAGTCATCGACAGCGGGGTCGACGACAAGAACCCCGACCTGGTGGGTCAAGTACTTCCGGGGAGGGACCTGGCGGTAGAGGCTCAGGGCGATGAGCGCACTGACTACGACGGTCACGGCACGGGCATGGCGGGCTTGATCGCGGGCACGGGAAAGCGCGGTGAGGGAATCGGGGCTTTCGGGCTTGCCCCCGGGGTGAAGATTCTGCCTATTCGGACGCCAGATCATGGTCTGAATGCCCCCCGCTACACAAAGGAGTTCAACCAAACGGTCAGCTCTGGCATTCGCTACGCAGCTGACTCGGGCGCGCGGGTCATCAACATCTCCATGGGATCCCGAGCTGGCTCAAAGCAGTTGGCCGATGCCGTTTCGTACGCACTCGACAAGGGAGCGTTGATCTTCGCAGGCGTCGGCAACGACGGAGACTCTTCCCTCGCGTACCCCGCCGCCACTCCAGGGGTCGTCGGAGTAGGGTCGATTGGACAAGATCTCCGCAAGACAGCCGAGTCACAGTACGGTCCCCAGGTAGACCTAGCCGCACCGGGCGCCGACATGGTCCACGCATGCGGCGGCAAGACGGGCATCTGCAAAACAAGTGGCACGAGTGACGCCACCGCCATCGCCTCCGCAAGTGCAGCCCTCATCTGGTCGAAGCACCCTGACTGGACCAACAACCAGGTCCTCAGGGTCATGCTCAACACCGCAGGCGCCCCCACAAGCGGCGCGAAGCGGAACGACCACATCGGCTACGGAATCGTGCGTCCCCGGATCGCCCTGAAAACTCCCGGCGATCCGGGCCCAGCCGATGAGTACCCGCTCCCCGACCTTGCCGCCGCACAACCCAAGTCGCCGTCCCCGGAAGCCACAGAGCCCGCCGGAAACAAGGTCGAGGAAGACAAGCCGTCCGCCGCCGCCCCCGCACGCGACGATGACAGCGGCACGGCCCTCTGGATCGCCCTAGGCGTAGGCGCCGCCGCCCTGCTGGGTGCCGCAATCGCCATCCCTGTAGTGCGCGCTCGGCGCCGCAACACGACGTTCATCGGTGGCTGAGTACAGATGCTCAGGCCCGTTGGTGGCGGATACGGATGGGGCACGTGATGCTGCGCCGATACTGTCATGTGGCCTGATGGAAGAATGTTCGATGCTGGTTGGATAGACGCCGGTGTTTGTATCTGGCGGAAGTCACATACGGGGAAGGGCACGTTCGCATGGCGTGGGACGAGTGGGAACAGCTCAAGACCGAAGCCGTATCTAGGCAGTCGGCTGGGATGCAACTGAATCAGCTCCCGGCCGATGGGAGCGGCTCCTCTGGAGGTGGTCTCGTCGGCGGTCAGAAGGATCTGGCGTCAAGCCCTGCCGAGAAGCGGGCTGCGGCGCAAGCCATCGAGCAACGCATCGAGCCCGGCACCCGCAAAGCCGGGGACTGGTCGGACGAGGAGACCAACTCCACGGTCAAAGCTTTCAGCGCCAAGGACGGCCATGGATGGGTCACGTCGGGTGCCCTCAAAAGCGCCCACAAGACCTGGGGTGAACAGGTACAGAACCTGATGAACCGCCTGGGATCCGAGAAGGAAGCCCTGCGCAACACCAGCACTCTGTTCCAGAGCACCGACCTCGGCGCCGCAAACCGGGTGGGCACTTCCTCCAACTTCAACAACTACTGAGTATCCGCTGACCGCGAGCTCCTTCCACCGATCGTTCACGTCAACGCGCACAACGGGGACCCATGCCGACGTATCACGAGATCATGACGACCGATCTGTCCACGCTCACCGCAGCCGCCGACAGCTGGGACGAGATGGCGCAGGAGTTCCACAAGCGGGAGCAGGACTACAAGCGCGACGTGCACGGTATCTCTATGGGCCAGACGTGGTTGGGACTGAGCGCGGATGCCGCCAACCGACGCTTCGACGTCACTCTGAAGGAGTTCCAGAACGCCCAGACAGAGGCCAAGGCGGTCGCCTCGCTCCTGCGCGACGCGCACACGCAGTTCGTGGATCTGCGCGGCAAGCTCAAGACGGCTCGGCAGGAGGCCATCGGCGACGACATGAGGGTGTCAGATCAGGGAGTGGTCTCCTACGACACCGCAAGGCTCGACCAAGGGACGCGTACCGCCTATCACCACGACCCTGACTTTCAGGAGAGCGTACGCAAGGCCGTCAGGTCCTGGCAGGACCGCATCGATCAGCTCGTCAAGGCCGTGGAGGATGCCGACAAGGGCGTCGAGATCGCCTTCAAGGCCGTCGTGATCGACTCGGACACCACTGACGGCACGACCAGCGGCTTCAACGGTAAGGCCCAGGGCGACATCGAGAAGTACGAAGCAGAGAACGCGGAGGACATCGCGAGCAAGCTTGCGGGCGGCGCGAAGGTGTCCGCGACTGAACTCGCCGAACTGGACCGGGCCTTCCGGGACAACTCCGACAACAAGGTGTTTAGTCAGACCTTGCTGAATGGGCTCGGCCCTGACGGCACGATCAAGCTCACCAACCAGCTGAACGAACTCGCCTACGACTCCGACAAGAAGCACAAGGGCCAGTACCTGGAACTGCAGGGCGGTTTGGCCGACACTGTCGCCAGGGCCACCCAGGTGCCCGGCTCGGTGGCCGACGCTCCTCCGGGGTCCCAGAAGTTCAAGGACTGGCTCGCTAGCGACGACGGCAGGTTCTACCGGCAGTGGACGGAGAGCCTCGACAAGCACGGCACCAAGAACTATGGGTCGAACACCCAGCCGCTCTACGGTTACCAGTCGTTCGTCAGCCTGATGCAGCACGGCGACGTCAAGTACGACGACCAGTTCCTCTACGAGCTGGGCGACGACCTGATAGCAGCCGAGAAGAAGCAGCCTGGCATCTACACCGAGTGGGGAGCCGGCCACGACGGAATCCGTGCCGACGCCCTGGACGGGCTCCTCGGCGTCATGAGCAAGAACCCCGACGCGGCCACCGCCTTTTTCGACCCCGCAGGCAACGGCTCAGGGCCTGACCATGTCGGCAACGATCACCTGAAGTATCTGCTCAACGAGCGTGAGTGGCCACAGCACAGCACGGTCGCCGGTACGACGGTCGTCACCATGGATGACCCCCTCAACCGCACCGGACTCGGCGCGGCGCTGGAGGCGGCAACCACCGGGCGAGAGCCCAACTCCGCCGGGGCGGCCTTTGATCACCACACGGAGGCCCAGACGCGGGTAATGCAGGAGACCATCACCCAGCTGGACAAGGACGACAAGGGCGACACGATCCCGGAGAACCTGAAGGTCCCCCTCGGACGCGCCCTCGCTGACTACACGGTCGACACCCACGCGATCCTCAGCGGTACCGAGCCGAGCAGCCCCGAGGGGCTCTCCAGCATCAATGCGAACGGAGACGAGTCGAGCATCACCAACAGCAAGCACAGCCTGCTCCGTGTGATGCGCGGGGTATCCGACGCGGCGTACGGGACGACTCCCGAGGGCGAGCCCGTCCTCGTCCACGATCTCCTGTACGAGAACCAGAAGCTCTACTCGGCCGAGTACCTGGACACGACCAGGGACGCCTCGGCCGGCCAGCAGAACAACGTCGTCGGCGACTGGGACAACAAGGCCCGCCATGTCGGCGAGGTGTACGGCTCCATGACCGCCATCGGGTCCGACATGATCCTCGATGACCGGGACACCAAGATCGGTACTCTCAACGACGACATGCGCTACACGTACCACGGGGTCGGCGGCCTCTTCACCCAGATTCCCGTGGTGGGCGACCCGGTTCAGCGCATGGTCGATGCGGCCACCTACGAGTACTCCAAGGACGTGGCGGCTGCTGCCGAGGATGTGGCCAGGTCCGAGGACAGCACCACCACGTCCGCGGGCATCGGCGGCACGAACGCGCTCCTTGACGCTTGGGGGAGCGAGCACGGCATCAGTGGTACCGAGGCGCACGACCATGCCAAGGGTGAGGCCAAGCAGAGCTTCATCACTGGGCGCGAGGATGCTTACTCGGCTCTGCGTACGAGGAAGTGAAGATGACGGACACCAGCGGCCGGGCAAGACTCGGACGAAAGATCATTGCCCCCGTCCTAGCGGTCGCTGTGCTGGCAGTGGGTGCGCACCTGTGGTTGAACACCAACCTCTTCGGCGGCAATGACGTGTGCGGAGGGCTGGTGTCCACCGACCCGGCCGATGCTGTCTTCTCCAAGTCCGGCCGCATCTCCGACCGGGATGGTCTGGACGACCGGCCGAGCGACCGGCTCGCCTTCACCTGCACAGTGGAGAGCTCATCCTTCCTCCTGGGGTCGAACACCGAGCACCTGACGATCTCGGGGAGCCGCGAGCGCGGTGACTTCCCCTTCACCGACAACGGCCGTTGGCCGAGCCCGGCCACGATGTCCTTCTTCTCCGGCGGCGTCACCGGCGCGGTGGGCTCGGACCACGGCTGGGTCTTGCTGCCCGACTCCTGCACGACGGCTGACGGACCCGCCATCGTCGAGGGATACGCCCCCGAAGGCTCGGACCCGGTGAAATTCACCCGGCTCCTGACCGAAGTCGCCAACAGCGCGGCAGAGCGAGCGGACTGTGCGGCCGAGCAGCCCCTCACCGCACCCGATAACCTCGCCGCTGTCCCAGAAGCGCGCCAGGTCAAAGACGGCGTGGTGTGCGGCCTCACCGGCATGGAATTCCCGGGACCGGAAGGACCGACCAAGGTGAGGGAGATGGTCCAGGACCACACCAACCCCACCTGGTCGTGCGAGGTCACGGGCCACGCCACCTACGCCGTGACCCAGGAACCGCAGATCGTCGCGGGCATCCGCTCCTCTCCCGAGTACAAGGAGCAGCCGCGGGTGGCGGGTCACCAGGTGTCAGGTTTCGACCCCCGGCACGTGGTCGCCGATTGCGCGGGCACTCCGACGTATTTCTCCATGGAGCTAGGACAGGACTACACCTCGGCCATCGGGGAGTCCGGCACCCCGCGCACGAAGGACCTGTTCGAGAACTTCGTCGACGTCGCTGGCAAACGGTTCGGCTGCAACGCACAGTAACCCTGAGAGCACTGAGGACACGAGACGTGACATACCCACGACACCGGGTGGCGATCGCAGCCGCTCTGACTGCGGCGGCCCTGATGACCGGCTGCCAGAGCGACGACAGCGACAGCAGCAGTAGTGCGGCACCGCTGAGCCTGAGCGGCCTGACCGAAACCGCCGACGGTATACCGGATAACGGGGCGAGTACCTGCCCGCTGCCCTACGACATGGCCGAGGCCGCGAAGGCTGCGGGCCTGAACGCAGACGCCGGCCCAGGGCCTGTGCAGGACAGTGACGAACCCG
Organism: Streptomyces dysideae; assembly: GCF_001514305.1. Lineage (GTDB taxonomy): Bacteria > Actinomycetota > Actinomycetes > Streptomycetales > Streptomycetaceae > Streptomyces > Streptomyces dysideae. The sequence continues at coordinate 583 of NZ_KQ949150.1, read as the reverse complement.
TCGCCACGGCCGAGGGCGGAGAGCGTGCCGAGGCCGGGGAACCGTTGGCTGAGAACCCCGGAGTCCTGGTGAGCTGCACGTTCCACATCGGGCAGCAGAGCGTGCAGGTGCACACCCTCGCCACGCGTGAGCCGAGCGGGATCGCCCCGTTGGCGCCGGTGGTCTCGTCGCTGGCCGCACTGACCGCCGACGACCTGACCAGTTACGTCGACAAGGTCGGGAAAGCCGAAGTCGGAGAGGTGGTCATCACCGACAGCGGCAACGTCGCCGCCGAACGTCTGAAGCTCGATGGCGACGGAGACGCCTCCCTCCTCGTCGGTGCGGGGGAAGCAGGGACCACGTCTCTGAATCGGAAGCAGCTCGGCGACCTCACCGAAGCGCTTGCGGATCAGGTGCAGTAGGGCAATGCCGGACTTGCCGTTCTGTCACCCTCCCGTTGGGACGATTCCCAGACTGGAAGCTCGTCGGACGTGCGACACACGCTTGAAATCTGTGATCAACCATGGAGACCGCAGCGCTCGTCCCGGACCGGGGTGGACACCTCCCGTGCGTGCCCACCCCACCCTGGTCCCCTGGACCGCCG
>NZ_KQ949149.1 GCF_001514305.1 Streptomyces dysideae | reverse complement strand
GTGCGCGCCATGAGCACAGCATACTTCTACAGCTTTCCTAAGACTCAGGACACTAGATGATCGATTCCAAGGGGTCGGCTGCGCGAACGCGAGAAGGGAGTCCAACGTCAGTGTGTGAAGACAGAGTTGGACTCCCTCGCGACCGCACTGTACGTCAGAACCGACGACCTGCTGAAGGCATCGCCGCATCTCGCGCCGTGGCGGCCGGCCGTCGGGATCGCCCCGAAGCTCAGCGATGCCGAGCTGGTCACGCTCGCGATGATGCAGGCCGTGCTCGGCTTCACCTCCGAGGCCCGATGGCTTCGCCATGTCCGCGCCCACCTGCCCGTGCCTACGGCGCCATGCCCGACACGGTCTACGTCATCGACGGCGACAAGACGGTGGTGTTCCGCGCGCGGTGGAACGCCCGGACTTCGTCGAGCGGGCTCTGAAGGCCCTGACGAACGGCGACGAGATGGTGGCCTCACCGCTGCCTCGCTTCCCGGCCAACCTGCCAAGCGACCGGGTGGGTGAGATCCACGACCGCGTCGTCGGCCGTGCCGGGGAGCAGGCCCGCGCGGACATGGAACGCGCCCGTCACGACATCGAGCGACTCCACCGCCGGTCGCCCTCCACGCCGGACTGACCGCGAGGCGGAACGAGCCGCGTCGCGAGTGGGGTCGGCTCTGGGGTGACGCAGATACCCCCCGGTCACGAGCACCCGCAAACCGCTTGACATGTTCCAGGAAATACCGTGTCACAGGCTCATCTGCGGTCAAGTGGTGCGAGACGCGAGCCGGTGCAAGTGTGGAAGAGGATGCCGACGCGGAAGGAGGTGTCGGGCCATGTGTCAGGCGGCGTCGCGGGAGCAGACCTTCACGGCCTGCGTGCTCCCCGAGGTGGAGGTACTGCTGCGGGCGGCGGCGGCGCTGACCGCACGACCCGCCGACGCCGAGGATCTGGTACGGGACACCCTGCTGCGCGCCTACCGCGCCATGGACCGGTTCGACGGTGAGCAGCCGCGCGTCTGGCTGCTGGCCCTCATGCGCCGGGCCGAGTTCGACTGGCGGCACCGGCGCACCGCCCCGGACACCGGCCCCGATCCGACGGCGGCGGCCTGGACCGCCGCATCACCTAAGTACGTGGTGAACAGTCACGGCTTCGACGAGGCGGTCGGCACCGTGCTCACCTCACTGCCGGACAGGTACCGGCTGGTGGTGCGACTGGTGGACATGGGCGGGCTGAGCTACGCGGAAGCCGCCGGGCTGCTTGGTGTGTCGGAGAGAACCGTGACGCACCGCGTGCACCGCGCCCGCAGGCGGATGAGGACCCGACTGGCCGCGGCAGGAGCCGCCCCGCAGAAGAACACGCGCTGATCGCTGTCGTTTCCGGTGAAAATCCCGTCACCACGTCACGGGAAGCGTATTCGGCGCGGGCCGGGCGGCCCTCGGCTGGGTGCCGAGCCGTCCCGGCGGTGTTCCCCCGTGCCGCCGGGACGGTCGCTCGAAGCGGCGGAGCGCCGCTCGGCGCTTGCCTGCCTCCGGGCGGACGAGCAGCGGCAGGAGCAGGGCGAGGAGCGCGGTCAGCCCCACAGGGCAGGAGCCGTACCCAGCGTCTGTTTTCCGTTCGATGGCCACCCTACGGTGTCCCAGCGCCACCAGCACCCCGAGGGTGCGGAACCGGAACGGCGACGGCGGACACCCGGCCGCCACGGCCGCGATGTTGTCGGCCACGGCCCGGCCCTGGCGCAGTGCGTGCTGCCCGGTCGGCGGGTACGGGGCATTGTCGTGGTGCCGGTCGGGAATCTGCGCGCAGTCGCCGATCGCCCACACGTTCTCCAGCCCGGCAACCCGGAACGCCGCGTCCGCGATGAGCGCACCGTCCGCGGCGTGGACGCCGCCGATCCGGGCCAGCAGCAGGCCAGGCCGGTTGCCGGCCGTCCACACGAAGGTCCGGCTCGCCACCCGCTCTCGGTGAGACGGACCTCCTCGCCGCTCGCCCCGGCCACCCGGGTGCCGTGGCGGAACTCGATGCCGCGCGCTCGCAGGCGCGCGCAGGCGAAGTCACCCAGTTCGGCGGAGAGTTCCTTCAAGATGCGCGGCCCGGAGTCGACCAGGACGAACCGGTAGGCGTCCGGATCGAGGGCCCACTGGGGCACCGACACCGCCGAGTTCTGCACCCGGTGACCAGCGAGGAGGCTCAGAACGGTCCGTGCAGGGCCCCGAGCCGGTCGGTGAGGCGGAGGTTTTCCCCGTAGTCGACCGGGCAGGCGATCACCGAGACGGCGTCCTCGTCCAGAGCGCGGCGCAGGGTGGGCAGCAGATCGGCGGCGGTCTCGACGCGGTGGCCGCGTGCGCCGAAGCTCTCGGCGTAGGTCACCAGGTCGGGGTTGGTGAAGCGGGTGTGGCGGTGCCGCCCGAGTTCCAGCTCCATCTTCCAGTACTCGCCGTCGACCAGGACGAGGACGACCAGCGGGATCCGTTCGCGTACGGCGGTCTCCAGCTCCTGGGAGTTCATCAGGAACGCCCCGTCGCCCATCACGGCCAGCACCCGTTGGTCGGGGCGGGCGAGCTTCGCGCCGAGCGCGCCGGGCAGGGCGAAGCCCATGGTGGACAGGCCGCCCGAGACCACACAGGTGTCCGGCTCGTACGTGGGGTACAGCAGGGCCATCCACATCTTGCCCGCGCCGGTGTCCGCCAGCACGATGTCCTCGCGGCCCAGCGCCTCCCGTACGTCGGCCACCACGCGCTGCGGCACCAGCGGGCAGGCGTCACTCTTGCGGCCGTACGTCAACTCGTCGGCCAGCAGGGCACGGAACCGCTCGGCGGTGGTGGTGCCGTGCTCGAAGCGGCGCGGTACGGCGATGCTGAGCGCGTCGAGAGCCTGGGCGATGTCTCCCAACACACCGACCGCCACCGGGTAGTGGGCGTCGACCTCGGCGGGGAAGCGGTGCAGGTGGATGATGCGCTTGTCCCCGTCGGGGTTGATCCGGGCGGGGTCGAACTCCTGCAGCTCGTAGCCGACGCAGACCAGCACGTCGGCCTCGTCGAAGCCGAAGTTGGTGTAGTCGTGGCGCATGAACCCGACCGCACCGAGGGCGTTCGGGTGGCCGTCGGGGAGGACGCCCTCGCCGTGGAAGGTCGTGGCCACCGGCACGTTGAGCCGCCTGGCGAACAGCTCCAGTGCCGCCGACGCCCCGGCCCGGGCCGCCCCGTGCCCGGCCAGCACCACCGGGCGGCGGGCGTTGGTCAGCACTTCCGCGGCCCGCGCGACCTGGGCGGCCGAGGGCGCGTCCGCCCGCACGGTCTCGACCGGCAGAGGATCGAGAGGGGCCGCGGGGCAGGCCCCTTCGACATCTTCGGGGACGGCCAGGAACACGGCGCCGGGGCGTTCGGTCCGCGCGGTCCTGAACGCCTTGCGCACCATCTCCGGTAGAGCATCGGGCGTGTTGACGTGTGCCGCCCACTTGGTGACCGGGGCGAACATCGGCACCAGGTCGATCACCTGGTGGGACTCCTTGTGCACTCGGGACAGCGCACCCTGCGCCGCCAGCGCCACCAGCGGGGTGCTGTTGGTCGTCGCGTCCGCGGTGCCCAGCAGCAGGTTGATCGCGCCGGGCCCGAGGGTCGCGGAGCACACGCCGGCCCGGCCGGTGAGCCGACCGTACATCTCGGCCATGAACGACGCGCCCTGCTCGTGCCGGGCCAGGACGTACCGGATCGACGACTCCGCTAGCGCGTCGACCAGGCGGATGTTCTCCTCGCCCGGGATACCGAAGACATACTCCACACCCTCCGCCTCCAGGCAGCGCACCAGCAGGCGAGCGGCGTTCTCCGGCTCGATGCAGGCGTGCCGGCCGGCGGGTGCCGTGGAGACCGCAGAGGCTCGCGAGGGGCTCATGAGCCCAGCCTAGGGAGGGTCCCGGCTGCCCGCCCTCGTAAATGCCCTCCGTCCGGGTGACGGAGGACTACGGTCCCGGCCGGGCGGCGACCTGTAGGGCGGCGTGCCGCCGGTCGGCTACCTCGCTCGCTCCGATCTGCTCATCGCGACAAAGTCGCCGTGCCAGTTGTGATACCAGACCTGGCCGGTGGTGGCGTTGACCGACAGCATGCCGGTGGTCCTCCCCCCGTCCCCGGCGATGTGCACGACCATCGCCGTGTCGGACCGTGATCGATGCCGACCGGCTGCCAGGACAGCCGCACTGCAACCCCGCAGAATCTGACCCCGCCGCGCGGAGCGGTCCCATCACCATCGCCGACTGGAAAGTGCCTGCCCAGCCGCGGATCGGCGTCCTGGCCGATGCCGAGAACCGACCCCACCGCATCATCGCGATTCTGTCCTGGACCGATGTGCGAGCCGGAGTGACCTGCTGGGTTCACGCCCATGAGGACCCGCCGGCCGTGCATGCCCTGCTCAGCCACGCCCTCGCCGCGCTCGCCCCTGCCCACAGATCAAGGCATTCGTCTGTGCTCCGCCAGGTCCCCTGGGACCTGGCGGCCTGCCCCGCACCCACCGCGGCGCCACCCACGACGCCCTACTACGGAACGGTTTCACCGGCCGGTGCCGGGACCACTACATGCACCGCACGCTGCCCACCGAGCCCGCGCCCGTCAAACCGGGCAGCGGACGCCGGGGATCAGAGGGCGAGCAGGTCACCCAGCAGGGACCCGCGCCGAAGGACGTCTGCTGCCGCCGCCCGATGTCGTGATCAAGGTGTGTCGGCCCCTGAAGAGCGAGGGCATCCACGCCCGGCCGGGCTAGAAGCACATCGCGGGGCTGCCTTGCACATCAACGTGGACCACGACGGCGAGATCGTCGGCCTGTCGTAGGCGACCACCGCAGCCGCATTCACGGTCCCGGGGCGGGCACCGCGCTGCCAGCCCGCCGCCAGTCACCTTGGCGGGCCCCGTTCTGGTCGGCTCGCACGCCACGGCCGAGGCGGTGGTCATCCTCGCATCGGTAGTCCTCGGCCGGGCGAGCGTAACGCTCGGACGTCGCGGCTGAGACCTGTTGCGTTGAGGGTCGTTCGGGAGAGCGTTCGGGATGGGAGAGCCCGGAAGCTGAAACGGCTGCCCCGTCCCGTTCGAGTCGGCGACCGCCCCGCATCGGCAAGCCGTCGGCGTCCTGCAGAACACCTGGGAGTCAGCGAACAGCGCACGGAATGGAAACCCGCCACTTCGCTTTTCTTCCGTCATGCCGACTCCGTGACGGCGCGGTACGCGTAATTCGCGATTTCTGTCGGGGAGAAGACATCCACGGAGAGCTGCGGAGCAGTCGGGGTGTTTGTCCACCAGGCCCTCACGCCGGGGAACGGCCCCAGGGCACCCCGGAGGGAGCCCTCTTCACGGAGGACGGCAGAAGGGCAGACACCAACGTGTAGATCAGGAAGGCCAGGATGATCCGCCGCGTTGCGGCAGCGATGGCGGCGGTCCCGATCGGTCCTCGGTGCCACGGCTGCGACCAGCGCCGACACTGGCGTGACGGCGGCCTCGGCCCTGGCTTGGACGGCGGGGCAACCGCTCGGGCCCGTGGTGGATTCCCCCGGGCCGTTCGACGAGCCGAGTTCGCAGCCGGCCAGGACGGTTGCCGCTGCCACCAGGACGGTGGCGGTGAGCCGAGTCTTGAAGACGGTGAGGGTGGTCATGGACCGGCCCCCGGTGTGCCCCCGTCCCGCGTGGGAGAGGACGACGAGGCCGACGGCGGCGCAGCGGGCGCGTCACCGGCCGCAGTGGTGCCGAAGCGCAGCCAGCGGCGGGCGGAGTAGTCGGCCAGGCCTACGACGAGGAGCAGCGTGGCACCGTTGAACAGCGGGTCGCCCAGAAGTCGGCGCCCAGCCGGCCGATGCCCGCGAGGCGGACGGCGAGGACGGTGACGGCGACGACGGTGCCCAGGGCGTTGGAGCGGCCGGGTTTGATCGCGGTGGAGCGGAGGAGTGCGGCGACGAAGGCGGGCAGCAGGTGGTCGAGGCCGACGCTCGGGTTGCCGATCTGCTGCTGGTCCGCGAGCAGCACACCTGCGAAGCCGGACGATCAGCCCCGATGCGGCGAAGGCGTAGACGGAGTACTTGCGGGTGGGGATGCCGACGAGGTCCGCGGCGCGGGGGTTGGAGCCGATGACGTACAGGTACCGGCCGAGCGGCAGCCGCTACGGCAGAATCGGGGACTGCGAGCGGCGAAGCCGCTCGTCTCCACACTCTGTGGTGGGTGAAGGCGCAGGGGCCGAAGTCGGCAACGACATCCAGCCGCGCGAGTGAGGGCACCCAGATCGGCCTGGTGCGTCCCCGGACTTCTCGCGGGTCTGGTCGGCCTGCCGCCCGGTGGTCACCGACAACGGCTGCGCGGTTACTTCCCTCCGCCGAGTCCGGCCGCCTCGTCGCAGGCCTCGGGCGGTCCCGACGACATGAGCAAGGCACTGCCGAAGTCGCGCAGCCGGACCAAGACGATCTCGTCCGGCACCTCCTGGCGGGCCAGCGAGTCCTTGATCTCCCGGTAGACGGCGGTCTCCAGACCGCAGCGGCGGCAGTCCTCCACATGCGAGGCCACCCGGCGCGCGGTGACCTCGTCGGCCTCGCCATCCAGGCACGCCTGCAGCACCCGGGCCACTTGCATGCAGGTCATGCGGCCGTGCGCCGCCCCGCTCCGATGCCAGATCACATCCTGCTCCTCTTCGGCTTCGGTGCGAGCCCGGCCGCCGCCAACTGGGTCCTTATCCGCTTACGGGCCCGGTGCAGGCGGCTCATCACAGTCCCCACCGGCACGTCGAGCACCTCGGCAGCCTCCCCGTAGGTGAGCCCGCCGATGTCCACCAGGCGCACGACCTGCCGGTGCTGGTCCGGCAAGGCAGCCAGTGCCGCGCCGACCACCTCGTCGAAACCCTCACCGACCACCACCTCCTCCGGCGAGGCCACCGTGCCGATCGAGGTCAACCGGTCCAGGTCGGTGTCCGGATCGTCGAGCAGGTGGGGCCTGCGGCGGCGATGCCGGTTGATCTCCGCCCGGCGCATGATGGTCAGCAACCAGGCCCGCGGATGCTCACCGTCGAACCGGTCGACAGCCCGGTACGCACGCAACAGCGTGTCCTGCACCAGGTCCTCGGCATCGGCCGGCTGCGCGGTCAACGTCATCGCCACCCGCAGCAACACCTCCACCTCCGGCAGCACAAACTCCGAGAACGCCCTGTCCCGCACCTCCGGCGGCTGCGCCACTGTCTCTCCCACGGACTGGAAACCCCCCGGGCCAATCGGAGCATTCCACGGCATGTCCCGCATCTCGACGAGGCTTTCCGGTACATGACGAAGCCGATCGCCTCCAGGCCGTGCAGACTGAGGGCGGAGTGCCACGAGAAGCTGCGCCAGCCGAGGCTGCGCGGTGCGGTCGGGACGCACACGGACGTACGCGGCCATCCGCAGGGGCGTCGGCCTCGCTGGCCGAGGTCCGAATACGCCGCCTCGCCCGTACTCCCCCTCTCCTGGCATCCGCTGCGCTGCCGGAGCCGTCGGTCCCAAGGGTCTGCGCCCACCCGTAGACATCCCGACGGACCGGTCACCGGAGGGATGTCATTCCCGGAATCTCGCGGCGATCCGGCGCAGCAGTGCCCCCCGCAAGGCGTCGTCGGAGCCGCCCTGGACCCGCTGCACGCGCACGCCGTGCCAGAACGCGATGTACCTGCGGATCGGCTCTGCGGCGGGCAGCGGTTCGGCGTAGCTCCAGGCCGCGTCACGGTTCTCCCTGCCGTCGACGGAGAGGGTGAAATAGCTCGCCCGGCCCTTCCACGGGCAAGTGCTCGAGGTGCTACTGGGGACGAGGTACTGCCCGCGCACGGAGTCGGGCGGGAAGTAGTGGTAGCCGTCGACGCTGAAGATGTCGGCGCTCTCGGCGATTACCCGGCCGTTCCACTTGGCGCGATAGCTCATCACGCCCCCTGTTGTCTCGCACTGGCGCCGGGTGCCCCTGCCTCATACGTGGGGAACCCGGCGATGGAGGCTCTGCCTTCCTTTTGTGCGGCTGTTCAGCAGCAGGCGCCGCTCGTGCCGGGCTCGCTCGCGGCGCTGTGCTCGGCGGGGACGCACGGGAACAGGCCGAAGTGGGTGGACTTGTCGCCGGTGACCGTGAAGTGGGGCGCGTAGCGCGTGGCGGAGAGCATGTCGGCGGTATTGCCGCACACCAGCGTCGGCTTGCCGGTGTGGAAGCGGTGGTGGTCGTCGAGGTCGAAGGCGTGCAGGTGTTCGACAAGGGTGCCGTGGTAGACGGCGACCTGGCCGTAGTCCTCGCAGCGGTCCTCCAGCCGACGACCAGTTCGAGCCGTCAACTCCGCACGATCCAGATGCCGTCGGGGACCGCCCCCCTGCCTGAAGGCCGCCTCGCCCGGCCTGAGTTGGCGCTGCTGGAACCGCTCCCCAGCCGGGCCACGTCCTCCTTCCACAGAGGCCAGCACCCACCCAGGCAGCGTCTGATCCAGCCGGCGGTGCGCCCGATCGTCGGGCTCGATCCCGTCGTACTGGCGATGCGTTCGCCGTGCTCATCCGTGTTGTGACACATCTCTGACCATGCAGCCACCGGCATCCGCTGCCTGGTGAAAGGCCTACTCATGCGTTCCGCGCTCCTACGGGGCGCTGCGCTCGGCCCAGCCATCACGCTCTTTGCCGTCGCTGCCGGGTCCAAGGCCGCGCGCCGCGCCGACGCCGATGGACCCCGTCCCGCGTGGCTGAACCGGATCTTCTGACCGACACGTCACGACAGACTTCCTCCGACGCACCGGGGCGGACGGTGCGCAATCCTCCGCGCCCGTCCCCGTCCGGAGTCAGGTGTCCTGCACCGGAGGGCGGCAAGGGGCGCTCATCTACCGGGTATGCGATCGCCCTCCGGCACCCGGGCCGGTGTGCAACAGGGACTCGCCGAACCCGCGCAGCCGCGCCACTGCCCGAGCGTCGGGCCGCTCCTGCCGGGCAAGTGAGTTCTTGATCTCGCGGTAGAGATCGGCCTCCAGCCCGCAGTCACGGCAGTCGTCCAGGTGTTCTACCACCTGGCGGGCGGTGACCTCATCCGTCTCCCCGTCCAGATAGGCCTGCAGGACGCGGATCACCTCGGCGCAGCCCATCCTCCGCTCCGCAGTGTCCCGCCGTCTCCGCCACAACCTCATCGTCCACCTCGCCTCGGTCCCGGACAGGCCGCCGCGTCGACGTCGTCGCCCGCTGGAAGACGGCTTCGGCATCCGCGCGCACGGGCAGCCCTCATCCGGGCACGCTGACACCGGACCCAAGCCGTCCGCGCCTGAGCGCCTGGTCACTCGGCGGCCCCGAGGACCGCCTATTGGCCAACCTCTACGCTCAGCAGCGGCATTCCCTCACGCGGGAAACCCGCCGACGGCGCCTCCGCATTCCCTTTGACCCCGGAACGGCACGGGAAGCCCGGGGCGGTGGCCGCTCCAACCGTGACGGCACAGGCCGGGCTAGGGTCAGGAGCCAGGCCCGCGGCTGCTGACCGTCGTACCGGTCACACATCCGGTACGCACGCACAAGGGTGTCACGCACCAGTTCCTCGGCGTGGCCCGGTCCGGTAGTCAGCGTCGTTGCCACCCGCAGCAGCACCTCCACCTCGGGCAACACACTGCGCGAACTTTCTGTCCCGCTCCGCCTGGGCACGCGGCACCCGTTCCTCCACGATGACGGAAACCCCTCGTTCCTGAGTCCGCGTTCCATTCCCGTGCAGACCACGACCGACCTGGTCGGAGAGTATTCTTTGACCTAAGTGGTTCCTGCTTCAGCAGCATTCCACGCCCGGAGACCGTTATGGACATCCTGGTGCTCATCGGCCGCATCCTCTTTGCGGCGCTGTTCCTCGGATCAGCTTTCGGCCACCTCAGGCAGACCAGCACGATGGCAGAGTACGCCGCGTCCAGGGGCGCACCGTCCTCCGTCCCGGTGATCCGCGGCAGCGGTCTGTTGCTCCTCGTCGGCGGACTGAGCGTCCTGCTCGGCATTTGGGCCGACCTCGGCGCCCTGCTACTGGCTGTGTTCCTGATCCCGACCGCGCTGCTGATGCATGCGTTCTGGAAGGAGAGCGACGCCCAGGCGCGGCAGATGGAAATGGTCCAGTTCCAGAAGGACATGGCCCTTGCCGGAGCCTCACTGATGCTACTCGCTCTCATCTCGCACACCGGCGATGCCCTCGGGCTGATGCTCACCGGTCCGGCGTTCGATATCGGTTGACATCGTCGCTGTCCAGGCGGAGCGCCCCGGCTGCACTCGCCTGTTTTTGCGCGCTGCCAGCGGAACAGCCCGTCTCCCGTCATCTGAGGGAACGAGGGAAGTTCCACGACCGATACCGGGTTCCCGTCGTGCCGTACACCTCCCTGTTCGGTCCTCACGCCTTCCCTGGAGGAATTTCGTGCACCTTCATTCTCGGACTCTTCGTTCCCGGACAACCGCCGCGGCACTGACGGCCGTGGCCCTCGCCATACTGACGGCGGGCTGCGGCACCACAGACACCGCCGAGGACACTGGCGCGAAGGCGTCCGAGGTAGATGAGGGAAGCACTCCCGGCGCCGCATCGGGCGACAGCGGCGCCGGTGCGGCGGCGAAGGTGCCGGCGCAGCTGGAGTTCACCACGACGACCGTGGACGGCAAGGCGTTCGAGGGCACGTCGCTGGCGGGCAAGGACGCGGTGCTGTGGTTCTGGGCCCCCTGGTGCACGGTGTGCCGGGGCGAGGCGCCGACCGTCGCCAAGGCCGCGGAGAAGTGGGGCGACAAGGTCACCTTCGTCGGGATGCCGGGCCACGGCGACACCTCGGAGATGAAACAGTTCATCTCCGACACCGGACTCGGCGGCATGCAGCACGCGGTCGACAAGGACGGTTCGCTGTGGGCCCGCTTCGGTGTCACCGCCCAGCCCGCGGTCGCGTTCGTCCACCACGATGGAAAGATCGAGGTCTCTCCTGGGGCCGTGAGCGCCGACCAGTTCGCCGCCGAGGTCGAGCGGCTGACCCAGCAGTGACCGGCATTCCCTACGCACTGGCACTCACCGCGGGCATGCTGGCTGCGGTCAACCCGTACGGCTTCGCCCTGCTGCCCGCCTACCTGACGATATTCAGCTGTGCCACCGTCGTCTACGTCGGCCCGGGTGGAACACTCGGCGCCCCGCCACCACCCGGCTTCTGGATGGAGTTGGACTCGCGGGCGGTGCTCGCCGCCGGAGGCTCGTCGGGCGCACGGCGCATCCGTGCTCGCGACCTTCGCGAAGGGGAAGGCGAGGCGAGTGGCGCCTGGGACGTCCGAGCAGGCCGACCGCGGCTCGGTGAACCATCTTCTGCCCCGTCTTTCCCCGTCGGGCGGTCCAAACTTCCTGCCGCCCCACATGAGGGAGGCGGCGAGCAGCACCACCGCCAGGCGATGTGGGCCCAGGGTTGTGGGCGCGGATGCGGGCCGCCGCGTCGGCGCCGGTGCCGTCGGGCAGCCGGTAGTCGATCAGCGCCAGTTGCGGGGAGAGCTGCTCTGTCATGGGCACTGCTTCGGCGACGGAGTCGGCCCAGCCGACCACGGTCAGGTCGTCGTAGTCGTCGAGCAGGGCCCACAGCCCCTCCGCGACGGCCCGGTGGTCCTCGACCAGCAGCACCGTGATGAGGTCGGGCGGGCCGGTCATGGCTCGGGGCCCTTCGGTGTGGACTCACCGTTCGCCTCCGGCTCGGGTCGCGTGGACGGCGACGCGGGCTCT
>NZ_KQ949148.1 GCF_001514305.1 Streptomyces dysideae | reverse complement strand
GGCCGCATCACGCCACACCTTCACGTCCAAGGTGGCGTACGTCGTCCCGGACGAGCCCCGGTACGTCATGAGCCCCACGTGTCCCGTCCCGCTGATGACGCACATCTGCTGGCCGACGGTGAGGTCCTTGACCCAGATGTAGCTCTTGTAGCCGGTTGCCGCCTTGCACACGTCCAGACTCCCCTGCCGCCCCACCGGCAGCAGGGCGAGGGAGCTTCCGGAATCGGTGCCGGGGGCGAGGACCGCGCCCGAGGAGTAGACGGCGTACGTCAGATCCTCGTCGGCGCTCCCGGTGTCGGCCTTGGAGCGCACCGGGGTGTCGGCCAGATACAGGTCGTGGCTCGCGGTCAGCCGGATCCCGGAGTACGTCGCCGAGGCAGGCGCATTCGGGGCTGCGGGCTTGCTGGACGCGGGGCTCGCGGGAGCCGAGGTCGCGGCGGCCCGCGTGGGCGTCGCGGGCCCCGAAGGGCTGGGCGGTAGCGCGGACTTGGTGGGCTTGGGCTTCTTCGATGTTCTGGCGGACGGCGAGCCGGACGTCGACGGCGACACCTCGGCGACCGGAGCCGACTGCGACGCGGCCGCCTCCTGCACCCGGCCGTCGCGCTGGTCGCCGTCCCTCGGGACGAGCAGCAGCGCGGCGGTCGCCCCGCAGGCGACCAGGACGACGGCGGCGGCCGACAACATCCAGACCCGGGCCTTGCGGCCCTTGCCGCCCGCAGCCACCGAGGAGGTCTGCGTGGCGGCTGGCTCCGGCGGCTGCGGCCAGGGAGGCGGAGCGTATGCACCCTCCGCGGCTCCAGGCCCCATCACATACGGCCCGGGCAGCGCGGCATGGGACGCCGAGGTGGGGGAATAGGCCACCGCGGGCCCGAAACCGGCCGGCGCAGGTCCGAAACCGTCAAGGCTCTGAGTATGCGCAGCAGCCCCCGCCCGGCCCTGATCGGCCTCTGCGGTCCGAGCCGTGATCCCCGCCGCCAGTTCCCCCGGCAGCCACGCCCCGGACGTCAACAGCGCAGCGTCACCACGATTCGCCTGGATCGTCTGAACGGAGCGGATGACGTCCTCGACGGAAGGCCGCTCGGCGGCCGGCTTGCGCAGACACCAAGCCACCAAATCTCGTATCTCCCCCGGCACACGGCTGAGGTCGGGCTGCTCGTGCACCACCCGGTAGAGCACCGCGTGCGGGTCCCCGTCCCCGAAGGCGGCGGTGCCCGTCGCCGCGAACACGGCGGTCTGCCCCAGCGCGAACACGTCGGCCGAGGCGGCGGCCTCCCCGCCGAGCACCTGCTCCGGTGCCATGTACGCGACCGTGCCGAGGGCCACGCCGCTCTGCGTCACCGACGTGGCATCAGCGGCCCGTGCGACACCGAAGTCGATGACGCGCGGCCCGTCGGCGGCGAGCAGCACGTTCGACGGCTTGAGGTCCCGGTGCACGATGCCCTCGCGGTGCACCGCCTGCAGTGCCTCCGCGACACCGGCGATGAGCCGCAGCACGGTGTCGACGGGCAGCGGCCCGTGGTCGCGCACCGCATCGGCGAGGGACGGCCCCGGCACATAGGCGGTCGCACACCACGGCATGGACCCCTCGGTGTCGCTGTCCACGACCGGAGCCGTGTAGAGCCCGTGCACCCGGCTCGCCGCCGCCACCTCCGCCCGGAACCGCTTCCGGAACTCGGCGTTCTGGGCCAGATCCGGCCGGATCACCTTGACCGCGACGGCCCGTCCGCCCGGCGTGTGCGAGAGGTAGACCCGGCCCATACCGCCGGACCCGAGCTGCGCCACCAGCCGGTAGCCGCCCACGACCCTCGGATCGCCGTCCTCCAGTGGCTGGAAACTCCCCGCGCCGGGCCCACCGTTGCTCAACACGCCTCACTCCACCGAGATCTTCTCTGCGGACCCCATTGCACCACGCGTCCCACTCTGCGACTGGCCGGTCCCCGGACATTGAGGTTCGCCGCCCTTCGTCGTCCCGAAGCAGAAGGCCCTTGAGCAGAACAACTCATGACGCTCTGCCGCGATGCGGAGGAGGATCGGGGCATGACGATGATCAGGGCGACGGAGGGCCGGCGCAGAACACCACCCATCGTGGCGCTGGCCATGTCGGCGGCGGGGTGCGGAACGCAACGACCATGGGACGACGTCGGCGCGGCCGGCCGAGAACCACGGCTTCAGGGTTCCCCTCCCGCGGCACGGCCGGCACCGATGCGACGGGCTCGCATCTGTGGTGCGGCTGACAGTCGGTGGCCGTGAACGAGGGGTTTTACCGGCTGCGGGAGTTGCTGTTCCCGTCGATCCCGGGTGTCGAGGTCATGGCCATGTGCACGGACAGCGAGGCGATACGAATGAGGCCCGGTGCACGCCGTCCGGGGCCGCCTGCCCGGACTGCGCCCAGTGGACGGAGCGGGTCCACAGCTCCTACCTGCGGTTTCCGGCAGACCTGCCCTCCCATATAGCGTCGGAGATCGCGGCTCGGTCTGAGGGACGCGCTGGCGTGGGCGGGCCCGCCGGAAGTACGGCGTCGCCTCCACCGGATTGCGGTGGGCCAAGGCCCGCCGGCGGGCGAGCGAGTCGGGCACTGGGTTGGCCATCGGCCCGTGGCTGTGGTGCCGGTGGAAGGCGTAGAAATTGCTGACAACGGATGGAGGCGGAACGGAGCCAGCCGACCAGCGCGGCAGCAGGTCGTAGGCGTAGCTCCGACCGGTCAGTGGGCGGTTGTCGTTGAGCGAGAGATCGCGGAGGAGGCCGTCACCGGCTCGACCGGAACGCCGACGGGTTCGTGGACGGTGAAAGGTGGGTGACCCGTCGTCATCTCGGTAACGGAGCCGACACGAGGCACACTCGCCTGTCCTTCGATCAGCTGGCCGTGCAGAACCTGAGTCACAAGGCACTCCTTGAAGATGGCGCATCAGGATGCGCATCGAACCCAAGAAGGTGCAGTTGACACAGCACCTGAAGCCCAGCGTCCTCAGCAGCGGCGGCAGCGTCTGCCGGTAGTAGGAGCTGTACGAGGAGCGCAGGGTGGTACGGACCTTGGCCTTGAAGACCTTCTCGTTCGCCTTCGCCTCGGCCACCAGGTCGCGCAGCCTCTTCTCCCCCGACCACCGGGTACAGCGCCGTGCGCACCCACGTCGCCCGGCGACCACTCACGGTGCCGGGATCCCCGTGGTGACCGCGCCGGCGCCTATGCCGAGGGCGCCGCGCTCGGAGCCCGCACGCACTCCAGATCGCAGACAGGTATCACTTGATGCAGAACCTCGGCCAGGCCGTCGAGAAGTGCGTTGCCGCGCACCGCGACTGCCTGCGTTCCATCGCACCGCAGCCGGAAATGGCGGCCACCGGGGGAAACGCCGACGGGGGCTCCGCCGTCGAGCCGCACTCGCTCTCGGCTGGGGGCGGCATACCGTCCAGCGGTATGCGCGCGTCACCCGCTGGCAGGACAAGGCGTTGACGATGAGAAGCCCGCCCGGGCAGGGGCGGGCTTCTCACCGTGATGACTGGAGTTACGGCCTGCTCGATCCCGGTCAGCAGCGCCTGTTCACGCCGCTCGGGGCGTTCCGCGGCGGCGCCACTCTGGAGGCGATCGAGGCCGTGGCGGAGGCGGCGACGACAGCGCCGCCGACGACGTACTCGGAATCCTCCATGAGCTCGTCGAGCACTCCCTCGTGCGCGCCCGCAGCGACCGTTTCGACATGTGCTCGAACCCATTGCGCAGTACGCCCGCAGCCTCCTCGTCGGTGACTGCGCCGCCCGCATCGGGCGAGCCCACGCCCGTGTCTACCTCGGCCTCGCCGAGCAGGCGGCCACCGGCTACGAGCGCGCGGACCAGGTGGACTGGCTTGCACGGATCGAAGAGGAGGAGGCCAACATCCTCGTCGCCGTCGACCGCTCCCTCGACGCCGGCGACCCCCGCACCGCCGCCCGTATCACCTGGTCCATGTGACTCTACTGGTGGCTGCGCGGCAGCTCAGCCTCGGCCCCCGCCTCGCCGACCGGTGCCTCACCACCGACCTCCCGCCCTGGGAGCGCAGCCGCGTCCACCTGGCCGCTGCCACCATGTCGTACGCCGCCGGCTACCACGCCACCGCCGCCTCGTATTGGGCCGAGGCCGACCGCGTCGCCGCCGGTCAGGACGACCCCGAGGTCCGCAGCAAGGCACGCGCCGACACCGGCCTGTCCGCTCTCGCCGACGGCGACTTCGATGCTGCCGAGGACCGCTTCCGCGCCGCCCTCGACTACGCCCTCCAGAACCACGGCTCGCCCTGGATCGCCTCCCTCGTCCACGTCTGGCTCGGCACGGTGCACCTGCTGCGCGGCGCACCCGCAACCGCCGTACCCGAGATCGAACGCGGCCTCCACCTCGCCCGCACCCGACGCGACCGCCTGTCGACGTACGTCGCCCTCTACAACTCTCCCAGGCCGCCCTCACCCTCGCCCTCGCCCTCGGCGACCATCCCTTGCCCGCCGGCACGTCGAGGAGGGCATCGCCCTCTCCCAAGAGACCCGAGACCTGGCCAACCTCGCCTACTTCGTCGAAACGCTCGCGGTCATCGAGTCGCAGGAAGGCAACCACATCCGCGTCGCCACTCTTCTCGGTGCCGCGACCGGCCTCCGCGAGACGATCGGCGCCGACGTCTACGCGTACTACCACCGCCCTGCGCAACGCCGGCCGTCACCCATCGGCAGCCGGCCGCCGCTGACGGCGGCCGACCCCAGGATCACCATCGCGGTCTTCGGTATCTCCTGGCACGAGTCCCTGGCCGAGACGGCGAAGCAGATCACCATTCACCATCCCGATCGAGTTCGTGCTCCAGTGGAACGACGAGCACATCCCGCTCCAGTCCGCTCTCGCGTTGTTCGACGCCTTCGCCTCGAGCGAGAAGACGTTGCAAGCGAACGCGGGCACGCACAAGGAGCTGCCCCGGCACCTCGGCCGAGCGGTGGTGTCGTCGAAGGTGTTGAAGTAGACGGCGAACCCGGCCCGGCAGGCTGCGACGGCCAGGGCGACCGCGATATGGGTCTTGCCCACTCCGACCGTTATCCCCAGTGGGGCCGCGTTGGCCTTGGCTGCTTCACCTCGGGGGGCACCCTCATGCCGTTCGGGCGCCCCCCCCAGCAATGCTGCTTCCGTTCTTCATCGCGGAGTCGCCCGGCGGGGCCACGCCTGTGATCACAGCTTCTCGGACTCGGTCACAGCTCCTTGATCCTGATGTTCCTGAACCCGACCTTCCCGGTGTGGGCCTGCAGTCCGATGAAGCCCGATGCCGGGTCGGCGTTCGCGGGCTTGCCGCGCCAGGTGTCGGTGTTGGTGAACACCGTGGTCTGGGCGCCGTTCAGGCGCACCGTGTAGGTGTCGCCTCGGACCTCGATCTCGCAGTCCGTCCACTGGCCGGCCGCCAGCGGGGCGGGCCGCTGGTAGGACTGGCCGCCGGGCAGAGCTGAGCGGGCCCAGCCGTGGGCAACGTCGTCCAGGAACGCCCGGTCGAGGCTCGCGAGTGCGTCACGGAAGGCATCGGTGAGCGACACGCTGACAACCTCGCCGTCCCCCACGTGGCGACCAGGTGGCCATGCCGGGAGTCGGACTTGATCACGCTTGCGGGTCGGCCTGTCATGACTGCCTCGACACGTGCTCGTGGGGCGGGATGTCTCGGATCGCTGCGTGGAGGAGCTGGTTGTTGAACCAGTCGGCCCATTCCGCGGTGGCGAGTTCGACGTCGGCGAGGCCGTGCCAGGGCTTGCGGGGTTTGATCAACTCCGTTTTGTAGCGGCCGATCTGCTGTCGCCAGGTGCAGCCCGGGGTAACCACGAAGATGATCGCTGAAAGGCGACGACTAATCTTCCCTCTGCTGGGCCACATCCGTTTTCAGTGCCGTAGCCGGGCCGGGCCTCGCTGCTACGGTTCGGCGGTGACATGGGGGGCAACCATGGGCAAAGTGAGCAGAGGCGGGGACGGGGTACTCGAACCGCGTCTGCGGTTGGGCGGGGTCGTGGTGCGCGGGGCGGCGTACGGAGTGGGAGCGGCAGTCTGCGTGGTCGTCGCCGCGTTCGTCTTCCAGGAGCACGACGACCGTATCGACCTCCTGGAAGCGACCACCTATCTGGGACTCCTGGTCGGCACAGTACTACTGTTGATCGGGCTGTTCTTCTGGGCCTGCAGCTCCGGGGAGATCTCTGCTGGCGTGACTTCTTCACGACGCGTGCTCCCAATGAGGTGGTCTCGGTCGCCGCGCCGTCCCTGGTCCGCGCCGGCACATTCCTGCTGGTGCCTGTTCCGGTCGCCTTCGGTCTGGGCGAACTCGTCGCATCGGCCGCCAACGGCTCCTGGATGTGGGGCGCCTGACTCGGCCCCCGGAATCCCAGCTCGGACGCCAGGGGACAACTACCGACTTCGGCTCGTCAGGGTGAACCTTGTCCAAGTCTCTGATGGGGCTGGAGCGTTGGCTGTATCCCGTGTTGTTGTGAGGTATGGGGATGGGGGCGGGCTGACCGCTGCGGGGCGTCGGCGCCGGGCGACGGTACGGATGCAGGCGGCCGAGCGGATGGACCGGGCGCCGCGACACTGGGCCGGAAGCATTGAAAAGCGGGGACGGCACGCTGCGGCTGATCGTCTTCATGGGAGCGGCCATCTGCGCCGCACTCACCCTCGGTGGTGGCGCCTGGCTCGCGGGTCTGCTGTAGCGGTGCTGAGGCGCGATCCAGATTCTTCGGAGTTCGGCGGTCTGAGGATGTCGAGAACTTGCCACCGGCTCCGTCCCAGGGACATCAGCGGCCACCACCGGCCGCACGAGGAAGAAGGAGAAACCAGCATGGCGATTCAGCGGATGGACAACGTCGGCATCGTCGTCGAGGACATGGATGCCGCCATCGCGTTCTTCGTGGAACTCGGTATGGAGCTGGAGGGCAGGGCGGAGGTCGAGGGCCTCTTCGCCGACCAGTGCACCGGACTCGACGGCGTCCGCTGTGACATCGCGATGGTCCGGACCCCAGACGGTCACAGCCGGCTCGAGCTGGCGAAGTACCGCAGCCCCGCGGTGATCAGCGCCGGGCCGAGCAACCGGCCGCACAACATTCTGGGCACGCACCGCGTCATGTTCGCCGTCGACGACATCGAGGACACCGTTGCCCGCCTGCGCCCTCACGGCGCCGAACTCGTCGGCGAGATCGCCCGGTTCGAGGACAGCTATCTGCTCTGCTACATCCGCGGCCCGGAGGGCATCATCGTCGGACTGGCCGAGCAACTGCGCTGAGAAGGAGAAACCGAACCATGCAGCCGAACGAGATCTGACGCGCCTGGCCTACGTCGCCAAGGACGGAACCCCGCGCAACGTACCGATCGCCTTCACCTGGAAGGGGTCGCACATCGTCATGTGTACGACGAAGAACGCGCCCATACTCCCGTGGCCACCCTCGCGCACAGGCTCCTGAAACGACGGCACCAGTAGGTGAGACACATCTGAGTGTCTGGAGAACCCGCGCTCAGGTGCGGCGACGTTGCCGGCGTGTCGCTCTGCTTCGGCCGCCTCGGCGCGGTGAACTCCGCGAAGTCGGTGCCAGAGCTCATGCCGAAGCGAATCAGTAGGGGCCTCGGCGCCCTGATCGTCACAAGATCCCCGTCGGCTGGCCAGCTGGTCGACGCACTTCCACCCGGCGTTCCTGACCGCAGCCCGCGCAGGCGACGGTTTGGCGCATCCGGTTGCTGCACACCTCACAGCGCGGACTGTCGGTCTTGGCGTACAGGCAGGGACGGAAGCGGTGGCACACCGAGCACACCGCGAGCGGCAGACGGTAGCAGCGGGCACAGAGACCGTCTCCGTCGATGCGTCGCTTGATCAACGCGGTGCGACCACAGCCTGTGCACACGGAGTGGTTGGCCGGGTCAGCGCACACGCACGTCAGACACACCACCGTCCCACCGGGCTCTCGCCCGCCTACCCGGCGCGCCTTCCCGCACCGTCCGCACGGCCCCGTTTTGCCACGGACATGGCAGGACCGGCACACCCGCAGCCCGGCCAGAAGACGGCTCACCTCGTCTTTCCCGCACCGACCGCACGCCCCGAGCAATCAAGGCGTCGATGAAGCGGACGACCAGCCGAGAGCCTCGTGGGCCACCACCCGAGAGCGGCCCAGGGGCCGCCTTCAACGCGCGGGCGAGGTCGCCCCTGGCGGGCGCGGTGCGCCCCGCTCGACCGACACACACTCGGCCAGCAGGAAGAATCCTCCGCCCGTCCCGCCGCGTGATCAACCCGCGAAGGACTTCGAGCGTCGACCACTGAGTTGGTGGGTTAGGAGCGCAGGGGCGCCGCTGGTCACGGGTTTCCGGGAGGCCGTGACAGCTTTCGCGAGGCAGGCTGTTCCCATGAGGTCACATCCTCGCTCACGCGTTCGGCCGGGAGCGTCCTCTCGACCAGGAGTGGGCGGTCACGGCGAGGTCCTGTTCACGCTGGCGCAGTGTGCGCCCTTCGCGATCGCGCTGGTCGTGCTCGGCATCGAGCTCTCGCCCGCACACGACCTGGTCACCGGTCCCGTCCTCTCCACGACGCCGGCGCTGGCCGCGCTGACGATGGGCCCGATGGGCACGCTGTCCGCGGCAGCCCTCGCTGTGGCTGTGAACGTGACCTCCGCGACCTACAACCAGTCGTGGGGAACCCAGACCCAGCTGATCATCGGCAACTTCCTGGGGCTGATGGTGGTGTCTGTGGCCAGTGTCATCCTGAGTAACGCGGTGCGCACGCGCAGGCAGAGCGAGCTCGACCAGGTCCGCCGGGTCGCAGTGGCGGCTCAGGAGGTCGTCCTGCGGCCTGTCCCCGAGTTCCTGGGCCCGGTACGGGCGGCCAGCCTGTGCCTCGCGGCCGGGACAGGGGCACAAATAGGCGGCGATCTGTACGAGGCCGTGCAGACGCGCTACGGCGTCCGCCTGATCGTGGGGGACGTCCGGGGGAAGGGGCTGTCCGCCATACGCGCGGTCGCGGTGGCGTTGGGCGCGTTCCGGGAGGCCGTTCACTACGAGGACGAAGTGCAGGAGGTCATGAACCACTGCGCGGCCGCGCTGCGGCGAGAGGCCGCCGTACCGGGTACCTACTCTCAGGCAGAACTTCCCGAAGTCCTCATGGAGGGATTCACCACCGCGCTCATCGCCCAGGTGCCGGACGAACAGGTGGTGCACGTGGTCAACCGCGGCCATCCGCCTCCGCTGGTGGTGCACCAGGGCAGAGTTCAGGCACTGATGCCCGCCGCGCCACTGCCGCCGCTCGGCCTCGAAGACCTCGTCAACGGCCCTCCTGCCAAGCCCGAGGGTTACCCATTCCTGCCCGGTGACCGGCTGCTGCTCTACACCGACGGCGTGATCGAAGGCCGCAGCCGTGACAACGACTTCTTCCCTCTGTCGGAGACCATGGAGCAGATACCCGCCGGCACCTCCCCACAGGAGTTCCTGGACGAACTGCACAAAGCATTGATCCACCACACCGAGGGCCGCTTGACGGACGACGTGGCGATGATCCTTATCGACCGGCTCGCATGAAGAGGGCCGGCAAGCAGGTCAGTGCAGCCAGCCGCCTCTTCAGGTGAAAGACCGCGCTGGCCACCTTCCGCAATTCGATGACGTGATCCACTTCCACAGCGCGGACAGCCAGCGGCGCACTGGGCTTCGTCCCCACACTGAGCGGGGTGCCTGACCAAACCCGCCAACTGGAGAGTGGTGACCGCGCTTCCGTGATGACTACGGCTGGAGGAGGATGCGGGCTCTGAGCAGGGCGAAGGAGGCTCGGCCTGGCGGGAGGAAGTGGGGCAGACCGTATCGCCCGGTCTGCCCCGTTTCCTACGGCCCGTGGGTCAGCTGCCCGGCCGGCTTACCGCCGGTGGTGGCCGCCGCCGTGGTGGTGGCTGCCGTGGTGGTGGCTGCCGTGGTGGTGACGGTCTCGGTCGTCGCCCCACGTGTAGTCGTCGACGAGGCGGCCCCGGTCATTGCGCAGAGTCGCGGTGTCGGAGCGGTTGTCCCATACGTAGTCGCGGCTGTCCTGGTAGAGGTCCGCGCCGGTGTCGCGGCCGGTGCCGGTGTGGATGCGCACCGTTGTGCGGGCCTCGAGGCGGTAACGGTCGAAGGTGTAGGTGTCACCGTCTTCGCTCTCGAGGGTCCAGCCGTCCAGGTTGGCCTCGTGGCGGCTGTTGTTGGTGATCTCCACCCACTCCCTGTTCAGCGAGCGGTTGGAGCCGTTGTCGAAGCCGGGGGAGTCGTACTGCACGGCCGAGATCTCCACCTGTGCGTGGCCGGGGCGAGGGTGGCCGGCGGCCGACGCCGGCAGCGCCACGGCGCCCAGGGCGGCAGCGGCCGCGAATGCTGCGGCGGACAGACGGCGGGCGGTCACAACGGAAGAAGACACAAAGCCTCCTGCGGGTGCGGGCACCCATCCCCCTTCCCCGGCCCGCGAGCGGGCGCGCAAGGGGGATGTGATGGTGCGGTGTGCGAGTGGCGGCCGGCTGGCCGCGCACACCGCACCCTGGCCGCGGCTGCGGCACGGGAGCGCGGTACGCGCACTGTGTTACGAATCGCCCACATCACCGTTACCCTCACCTTCAATATCCATCTATGCGGCAAATGGTCCTGAGATATTGGGGCGCCGGCCCGCGATCGCCCGGCAGGCACTGGCCCATCCCGCCACTGCCGTGCAGCGTGCGGGGCCGGCCACGGCCTGCCCCGCTCACCCGAAAGTGCGTAACAGAGCCGTGGGTCACGCGTCACGGCAGCGGGCCTGGCCGGTCGGACCAGACGATGACCCGCCGATGAGGCCATCCGTGTGGAGCCCCGCCCCGCCTGCAACCGCCGTGGCCCCTGGGCGCCTCTCGTCCTGCAGATCTGCAAGCTGCCCGTGAGGAGAGCGACGTGACCACCACTGCCTTCGAGCACAGCGCGCCCCGTTCCTTCGTCGACCCCTATGCCGTCGACGAGTCCGCCCCGATCTGGCCGGCCCCGGCCGGGCAGGTGCCGGACGCGGACGACCTGCTTCCGCCGCCTGACCCCGCCCAGCGCCTCAGCTTCACCATCGACCCGCGCGACCGGCGGCGCCTGGATCTGCATGCGGCCCTGACCGTGGCCGGCATCCCACCCCACCCCGAGGACCGTGACGTGATCGACCAGCTCAGCGCCTTGCCCGCCGGTATCAACGCCGCCCTCCAGCGCTGGCTGCACCACACCGCATGAAGCCCTCGCCACACCGGCGACGTGCTGGTTGGCCCCGGCCGTGACAGTGGCCCCCGCCGATGTGCGCTGGTGCGGCGGGCGGCATCGGGCCGCCGTGCCCGGGCCGTATGCGCCCCGACGCCTCGACGTACCGAGTCGTCTCCCAACGCCTGAAGATCACTTGCGTGAGGGTGACGGAGTCGGGCGGTGAGGGCGGCCGGGCCGGTGGCGGGAGCGTCCAGGTCCAGGTGGCCGCGGCCGGTGCGGAGGCGGCCAGATGGCGCTGCGCGGATCACCGATGCGCCGCATGCCGGCATCCGCTCGGCGGCGTCCTGCGCGACCTCGACCGACGTTCACGGGGCGACGTCGCATGGAGGGGAGGGGCCGTCCGGGCCCCGGGCCGCCGGCTCCCCGCTACGCGGCCGCGGTGCTCGTGACCGAGGAGGACGGCCGCGCCCGCTTGACGTTCCCGGCCGAGTTCAGCGGGCCGGTGCTGACCGTGCTCCCCGTCGGCCCGGAGCCGGAGAGCGACGGCCGCACCATGACGGCGGCCATCGAGGAAGTCGCCGCGGGGGATGCGGCCGTACGTGTGTGGCGCACCCGTCCCCGGCGTGGGCAGGGCGTCTTTGCCCCGTCCAGGTCTGGCGTCGTCGTCCACGTGAGCGCCGTCGATGTCACGGAGTCGGTCTGGGCTTGTCCTTCAAGGTCCGGGGCTTAGGGGTGCTTTCAGAGTGCTGGGTTTTGCGGGCGAGGGTCATGCAGTGGACGAGCTGGAGCAATCGTCTCGGGTTTCCAGGGGGTCGCGGCGGGGGCCGTGGTCCGAGCGGCGTCCCCAGATCTCCATCGGGGCGGGCCCACGGAGTGCTGCACGCGTTCGCTTGGGCATTTCAGAGTGGAACCACGGCCATTCGGATGCCGAGCCCGATGAGTGCGGAACCCAGATGACTCGTCCCCGGATACCACGTCATGAGCACCACGGTGTGAGCGGCGAGCAGCGCAGCGGCCGCCGGGACGACCGCATCGTCCGGCCCGATGAACTGGGGGAACACGGTGGTGTAGAAGATCCTGACCTTGGGGTTGAGCAGGTCGCCGATCAGACCGCGGCGGAACCCGCCGTAGGCGGACGGCTCGGGCGCGAGACCGTCGGGCCGCTGGACCGCCGACCGACGCCGTGCCGAGCGCAGGGCATGCACGCCCAGCCAGATCGGGGTGTGGGAGCAACTCCAGCGGGTGCTGCTGGACCGGCTGCGTGAGGCAGATCGCCGGGACTTTCCCCGCGCCACCATCGACGCCTCCCATGTGCCGGCCAAGCGACCGGCGGACACCGCAACGACGTCACCCAGCTCCTGCCACTGATCGACTCTCTGCCGCCGGTGCGGGGCAAGCGTGGCCGGCTCCGCCGCAAGCCCCGCGCGTATGCCGATCACGGGTACGACCACGACCTGTAACGCTGTCGGCTGCGTGAGCGCGGCATCGTCCCGAAGATCGCCCGGCGCGGACAGACGCACGGACCCCTTAGGCGCTCGTGGTCTCGTCCGGGTGGAGGGCGTCGAGGATGAGTGTGAGGCCGAAGGTGAACTCGTCGGCGTAGTCGTAGCCGGGCCTGAGAACGTGCTCGGTGGCCAGTTCGGTGAGGTGGGGGTAGGCGTCAGTGGGCATCTCGCGCAGGATGGCGCCCGCGACCTCGTCCAGCTCCGCTGCGCCCCTGAACGGCAGGCTCAGCTCCTGGAGCACGAAGCCGTACAGGTAGCTGTCGATCAGCGAGACGGCGTGCGCGGCCATCGGGACGGAGAATCCTCCGGCGCGCAACACTCCGATGACGGCGTCGTGGTGGCACAGGGTCGCCGGGCCGGGCTGGGAGCGGGAGTCCATGAGGCCGACGGCCCACGGATGGCGCCGGAGGACGGCACGGGCGGAGACCGCGCGGTGACGCATGGCAGTTTTCCAGTCCGTGCCGCGCGGCGGCAGGTCGATCTCGCCGAACACCGCGTCCACCATGCCGTCGAGGATGTCCTCCCTGCCCGCCACGTGGTGATAGAGCGACATCGCCTCGACTCCCAGCGGTTCGGCAATGGCCCGCATGGTGAGCGCGGCCGACCCCTTCTCGTCCGCCACCGCCACCGCCGTACGAATCACACGCTCGCGACTGAGCGGGGTGCGTGCCGACGCCCCGCGTCGGCCCTTGCCTCCCTCGCGCATCCGCCCCTCCCTTCCGCTTCCCTTGACTGCCTTACAGCATAAGGCTAGCTTGCCTTACAACATAAGGTAAGCAGGCCGGCGAAGGGCTGACCATGGGCACGGATCGTGTGAAGAAGGTCTGCATCGTCGGGGCTTCGGGGAAGCTCGGCCAGTACATGGTCAGGCACGCACTGGAGCGCGGCTACGAGGTGGTCGGCGTATGCCGGGAGCGCAGCGTGCCGAAGCTGGCCGCATTCGAAGGCCGGATGACCGTCGTCCCCGGACCCACAAACGACCCGGAGGTGATCCGGCGGGCGGTCGCCGGGTGCGACGGGGTGCTGACGGTGCTGGTGCCCTGGGGTGTGCAGCAGTACGCGTCGGGCACGGCGCAGGCGGTGCTCGACCAGGCGCGGCCGGGCGCGCGCCTGGTCTTCTCCTGCGGCTGGCACATCACGCGCGACGGCAAGGACATGTACTCGCGGATGTTCACCATGGGCGTCCGGATCGCCGCCGTTCTGGGCAAGCTCGTCCGCGCCGTCGAGATCGACGACCAGGTGGAGGCGTGCCGACGGGTGTTCGCCAGCGACACCCGGTGGACCGTGGTGCGCGGCAGCACCCTGGAGGAGGGCGAAAGCCAGGGCCTGCCCGTGTGGAGCCGGCACGTGGGCGACCCGGTACTGGCCAGCAACCTGACGCGCCGGGTGGACTTCGCGCTGTTCATGGTGGAAG
Organism: Streptomyces dysideae; assembly: GCF_001514305.1. GTDB lineage: Bacteria > Actinomycetota > Actinomycetes > Streptomycetales > Streptomycetaceae > Streptomyces > Streptomyces dysideae. The sequence goes on along the minus strand of NZ_KQ949148.1, from coordinate 296 downwards.
CGCTCACCAACGACACGCTCGTCCAGGAGGCCCCGGCGATCGTCGGCTGCCGAACCCCCAGCGCCCTCGCCCACACCGGCGGCCCACACAACCACGCCTAGTGCCCCGGCAGGCAACGTTCGCCCGTTAAGGAGCGGCGTCCGGTGCGTGCTCTCGGCGTGCCGGGTACAAGCCCTCGTACTGGACGTACTTGGGTTTGTGCCCGGTGCGGCGAGTGGGGGCACCTCCCACGCCCTTAAGGCAGTGGCGGAGCGTACCGGGCGTCGCGACGGGGCGAATGTTGCCTGTTGGGGCAC
>NZ_KQ949147.1 GCF_001514305.1 Streptomyces dysideae | reverse complement strand
TTGAGACTGGGACCAGATCGCGGGAGACAGAACATGGGAACCGAGCGCAGCGCGAGCGTGGTCGAACCCGTCCGTTGACAAAGAAGTAAATCGGCCGGGCGGCGCCCGCCTGCATCGACTGGATTGGGTGGCAAAGCGACGCAGGGGCCGAGGTCTCCGGGCGTCGCCGGCTGCCGCAGGGAGAACTGGATATGACCTCCCCGGTCACGGGCGTTGACCACGTACGGCGTGTCCTGGGGGTGACCGTGACCGTCATCTTCTGATGCCTCAAGCACTGTGGCCATGTCCTGGGCATGGGGGTCCGCAACCGGGATGATGAGTGAGCTGGATGCGGCGATCACCCGTGGAGAGTGGCAGCTTATGAGAGCGTGTGTTGTCGGGGCCGGCCCCGGGGGAATCGTCACCGCCAAGGTGTTGTTGGAGAACGGCTTCGACGTCACGGTCTTCGACAAGTACCAGCAGGTCGGCGGGATCTGGTCATCGGAAGGCTGCTACGACGGGCTGGCCAACCAGGCCGCGCTCCGGCTCTTCGAGTTCGCGGACTTGCCGAACCGCTTGCACTTCGCCGGCGCGGTGGACTCGCAACGCTACCTGGAGAACTACGCCGAGACCTTCGGTGTACTCGACCGCGTCCGACCCGGCGCCGAGGTGATCTCCATCCGGCCGGTGGACGGGCCTGGGCGGGTGGGCGCCTGCGGCTGGTTGGTCGACTCTCGGCCCACTGGGGACAAGGCGGCGGACGTTCGTCGCGAAACATTCGACTACGTCGTTGTCGCCAGCGGGGCTCATCATCATCCCCGGCTGCCCGAGCTGCCCGGGCGTGATGTGTTCCGCGGGAGCGTGCTGCACTCCAACGAGGTGCGGGCCGGGACATTCGCCGGCCGGCGCGTGGTGGTTGTGGGCGGCGGCAAGTCCGCATTGGACCTGATCACCCGCGCCGCACACGAAGCGGCCTCAGCCACTATCGTGCAGCGCAAGGTGAACTGGATGGTCCCCGAGCGGCTTCTGCTCGGTCTGGTCGGCTACAAGTGGATCCTGTTCACCCGGCTCGGTGAGGCGCTCCTGCCCCGCTACCACGATCCGGCCTGCATCCGTCCGCTCGACCGCATCGACGAGCGGGCCAAGGGGGCTCTGTGGTGGCTCATCACCCGCGACATGCTGTTTTCCAGCGGGCTGTACCGGCTGCCGAGGAAGCTGCGGCCCGCTCACCCGCTCCCCTTCCATCTGGCCCACGCGGGAGTGATGCCACGCGGCTACGTGCGGGCCATCCGCCGCGGCCTGATCGCCCCCAAGGTCAGTGCTGTCGAGGCGTATACCGACAAGGGGCTGCGACTGGCGACCGGCGAGGAAGTGGCGGCGGATGTCATCGTGTTCGCCACGGGGCACCACAAAGTCTTCCCGTTCCTGGATTCGAGCGTGCGAGTGCACGATGCCGACGGGCGGCTGCGGCTCTACCGAGGCATCGTGCCACCCAGCGCCGACCGGCTGGGGTTCGTCGGTTTCCGGCAGGTCTTCAACAACATCATGGGCGTGGAACTCACCGCGCACTGGCTGACCTGTCATTTCCGGGCGACGCTGCGCACCACCCCGGGCGAGCAGGAGATGCGAGAAGCCATCGATGCTCGCCTGGCCTGGCAGGAGCAGGTGCTGCCCGGCTCCGGCGGCTACGACTTCGGCCCCTACGACATCCACTGCGCGGACGAACTCCTGCACGACATGGGGTTGCCATCCCACCGCGCCGGCAACTTGCTGGCCGAATACCTGCTTCCCGGCGGAGTGGCACACCGCTATGCGGGCCTCACTCGATCGAGTTCTGTCAATCCCCAGTTTTCGTAGAGACGTTGGTTATGCGGCCCGGCCTTCCTGATCGGTCCGGGCTCGCGCTTCCTGGATGATCCGTTCGAACTCAACGGGCGGTTTCCCGCCGGCCGCGCTGTGGCGGCGCTTGGTGTTGTAGAAGTCCGCGATCCACGTCGCGATCTTCAGCCGGGCCTCGGCCCGTGTACGGAACGTGTGCCGATGCACGTACTCGACTTTGAGGACGGAGTGGAACGACTCTGCGGCGGCGTTGTCCAAGGCCGACCCGACGCGCCCCATCGACTGCACCACGCCCCAGCGGCCACACAGCTGCTGGAACGCCTCGGATGTGTATTCGCTGCCGCGGTCCGTGTGGAAGATGACGCCGTCGACCTGGCCGTCTCTGGCCGCGATCGCCATTTGCGGGGCGGCGCTGACCAGCGCGGCATCGTGCCGCGCGCCCATCGCGTAGCCCAGGGCCCGGCGGGAGAAGGCGTCGTGGACGGATGCGAGGTAGAGCTTGCCCTCGCCGGTGTCGATCTCCGTCATGTCGCCCCACCACAGAACGTCGGGCGCGATGGCGTCGAACTTGCGCCGCACCAGGTCAGGGGCGGCTTTCCGCTTGCCGGGGCGGGTCAGCGAGCGGCGTCGGCGAGGCGGTTCGCGGCCCTGCAGGCCGAGCTCGGCCATGATCTCGGCAACGGTGTTCTGCGACACCTGCCAGCCCTCCTCCCACAGATCCAGCGTGATCCTCGGCGAGCCGTACGTCTTGCCGGAGCGGTCGAAGAAGTAGCGGATCCGCTCAGCCAGGGCAGCCCTTCTGACCTCGCGCTTCGTCGGCTCCGCCGGGCGGCGGCGCCACTTGTAGAACCACGCCTCCGACACCCCGAGTGCCCGGCAGGCGATGCGATGCGGAATGTTCTCCTCGGTCTTGCAGTCGCTGACCGCCCCGACCTGCGCTTCCCCTCGGAGCATGGAGGCCCCTCAGACTGAGCGTCTCGGCTGGCACCCGGGCGCTTCAGCTGGGCACTTCGAGCGCCGCAGTGGTCACGAAGGGCTCCGGAACAGGCCGTTTGACTGCGGCTATTTCTGGGCGGGCCCGCTCGGGTGGGCCAGTTCGATGGCGACTCTTCCGCCGATCCGCAGCGCCATGGTGCGGGTTGGCTCCACGGTGAAGCCGGCTGCGGCGATCCGCTGCGACACGGCGCCGCCGACGTTGTCGCGAAGCTGTTCGCGCATCCGGCCGCGCATCCGGACCTGTCGGCGCCCGCGGCCGTGCATGTGGTCATGCCCGTGCTCGTCGAGCACCGCGTCGGCCAGGACCAGCAGCCCGTCGGACCGCAGCACCCGGCGCACTTCGGCCAGCAGTGCGTCCTTCGACGTGCTGTCCAGGTGGTGCAGCATCAGGCTGGAGAAGACTCGGTCGAACGAGCCGTTGCCATAAGGCAGTTCCTGGGCGAAGCCGCGGTCCAGCCGTACGGTGAGGCCGGCCCGCCGGGCCTTGCGCCCGGCGCTGGCCAGCGCCTGCGGGTCAGGGTCCAGCCCGACGAGGTCCACGTTCCGGTGCCGCTGACCGGTCGCCCGGAGCAGGTTCCCGGTACCGCAGCCGACGTCCAGCACCCGGTGCCCGTCCCGCAGCCCGGCCAGCGTGATCATCTCCTGGTGGATCGGGCGCAGCCCGAACGCGTGGTGTACCACGTCGTAGAGCGGCGTCAGGAAGTGCTTGCCCAAGCCCGGGATGTACTCCCGCTCGGTGAGCGGCTGAGACATTTTTTCGGTCATGCTGTCCATTCTGACCGCGCCTGATGCTGCGGACCTGTACCGATCTGTGGCTCCAGTGGGACGATTCGACGGTGAGGACCGTGCGAAAGGCGCCCAGCCGGGACCGGCCGGCGACCTACTCGATGCTGCCGGCACCCGGCGAGCTGCCCGTGGCGACCTGGCGGCTGGAGCACGGCTGGGAGAGCACCGGCACCTTCGAGGAGCACGCGCACGACTTCCCCGGCCTGGCGTACTTCGAGACCACCGGCGGGCTGCTGCGCACCGGCCGGCGGGCCTGGCCGATCGAGGCCGGCGACCTGTTCGTCATCGCGCCCGGCGACGTGATGGGCCATATCCACGCCACCGACCTGGCCCACGCCCGCGGCTGGGGCGTGTTCTTCACCGCCGACGTGCTCGGCCCGGACGTCCCCGGCGCCCACCTGGCCTGGCGCACGCACCCGCTGTTGTTCCCGTTCGTCCGCGGCGGGGCGATCGGCGCCCTGCGGTTGCGGGTGCCCGAACCGGACCGGCCCGAGTGGGCCGCCCGAATCCAGGCCCTGCACGACGAACTGGCGCAACGCCGGGACGGCTGCCGGGAGGCCGTTCTGGCCCACCTGACGCTGCTGCTGGTCGGAGTGTCCCGGCTCGCCGCCGACGTCGTGGGCGACCTGCGCGAGAACCGGGAACCACTGCTCGCCGAGGTGTTCGAGGTCATCGAGCAGCGCTACCCACAACCGCTGTCACTGCGCGACGTGGCCGCCGCAGTCAGCATCTCCCCAGGCCACCTCACCTCGACGGTACGCCGACGGACCGGGCGTACCGTGCAGGAGTGGATCACCGAGCGGCGAATGGTACAAGCCCGGCGCCTGCTGGCCGCGACCGAACTGCCGATCAGCGAGATAGGCAGGCAAGTGGGCTTCCCGGACGCCGGCTACTTCGCCCGCACCTTCGGCAAGGCGCACGGAATGAGCCCCGCACAGTGGCGGCGAGCCGGCGCCGAACCCGGAAGCAGGCCGAGGCGCTGAGAAATCCCCATCCGCGCCGGTGGAATCCGCATGCGAAGCCAGGCAGGTCTGATCGGGGAATTGTGCGACGTCACCGTGCGCGATGTGATCCACCAGTTCAACGAGATCGGTCTGGCCTGCCTAGATGCTCACCGGGCGGGAGGCCGCCACCGCCAAGCCAGCCCTGAAGACGAAGACTTCGTCGTCCTGACGGCCGCCACTCTCCGACCCGTGCCCGTCTCCGTCCTCACCGACGTCCCCCGCCGGCACCAAGCAGGTATCACCGGCGCCATCGTCCAGCCAGCCCGGATTGCTCGGAAGCGCCGTTTATATGACTATTTGACAGGTCTAGCGTAAAAGTACAGGTGCTGCGAGCCGTCACCCCTCGGAGAAGGGGACAGCAACGTCGTGGACGATTTCCGGCAAGTACGTCGCCGGTTGCTCGTGCGCCGTGCTGTGCAGCTGCCCGTACGACGGTCAGCCCCGGGACACCAAGGGCGGGACGGAATGCCCGGGCACCGCCGTGTTCCACGTGGACTTCGCCTTCTGCAACCACTCCCCCTCCAACCTGACCTCTGGCAACTGGAAGGCCGGACTGGTCGTGGACTCCGCCGCCGGCGACGAGCAGGCCGACGCCCTGGAGCGCATCCTGTCCGGCCGGGAGGGCGGACCACTCGGCCAGCTCTCGCAGTTCTACGGCGAGTACCTGGGAATGGAACGGGCGAAGGCGTCCCTCACGGACGGAGAGAGGCCCGGCTGCACGGTCGAGGGCAGGACGGAGCTGTCCTACGAGCCGCTCACCGACCCCGACGGCAGTTCGACGAAGATCAAGAACGCCCTGTTCGGGTTCGCGCCCGAGTTCGAGGTCGGCAGGAGCAGCGGACGTTCCGATGCTTTCGGGCTGAGTTACGAAGCGTCGTACTGCGAGCCGGCCGACTACGTCTTCAGCAGCGAGGAGGCCGAAGGGGCCCACCACGGGACGTACCTGAGCGAGGCCATGCATGAGCGCCAGTGACGCACCACGGCTGTTGGCGACGGTGTTCTCCGCGCCCTCGTTGTCCAGGTGTGTGCCGATCGCCATCCTGGTGGGCACCCTGCTGTCGCTCGTGAACCAGGGCACCGTCATCGCATCCGGGGACGCCACGGCGGCCACCTGGTGGCGGGTGCTTTTCAACTATCTGGTCCCGTTCTGCGTGTCCAGCGCGGGCTTCTTCAGTTGCCGCAGAGCGGCCTGGCGGACGGGGACGAGGTGAGTCACATCCCGTGCATCCGTCCATCGCCGGCATCGAATCCTGCAGCCACGGCAGCAGCCAGTCCTGAAGCGGGGCGAGCATGCCAGGACAAGGAACGCAAGGCCCACGACGCTGGAGCAATGGCCCGCGGGTCCACAGCTTCTCCACGAAGATCACCACGGCCGGCCCCGCCAGGGCCGCCATGTTCATCACTCCGAACGGGATCAGGACGACCATCAGCCCAGCGCAGCAGCCAACGCAGTAGGCGCCGGCCGGGAGGTTGGCCCGGATCAAGGTGAGGACATCGGCGGCAGTGAGCCGGGCGCGCTGCTCCAGCAGTCCCAGACGGGCCGCGCTGAGCGCCCAGATCGTCACCACCCAGCGGCAGCCTGGACGCCTGCCTGCGGCCAGAGCGAGCAGCACGCCGTGCAGGGCGGTGAGCTGGCCGAACGGCCGACGGCGTCCAGTGCCCCTTGGTGCAGCTCCGTCAGGAGAGCGCTGGTGGCAGCGCGGCTGCCGGCGATCTCGGATACGGACTCCACGCCTTGTTCTTTCATCAGGTGAGGGATCCCGTTCACGGTAGGCCGACGCGCGCCCAGTGAAGGTGAGCGCGATCACCGATGGGCAGGAGTGTCCGCCATAGCCTCACCTTCGGGACGCAGAACAGGCCGAGCAGAAGGGCGCTGACATGGCGTGGGTCGGCAGGCTGCTGGTGGCCGTCGGAGACGCCGCCGGTGCGGTGGCCGGGTATGTGGGGCGGGTGACGGGAGCGCTTGCGCTGGATGTGGGTGTCGGTCGGCGCACCCGCAGCCTGGGGCCGCAGACGGTCGACATCGAGGCGCCGCGCGGGGTGGTCTTCGACGTGATCGCCCAGCCCTACCTCGGGCGGGCCACGCGGGCGATGCGGGAGAAGGTGGCCGTGCTGGAACGGGGGCAGTGACCTGGTACTCGCCGCCCACCACACCCCCATCACCGGTGGGCGGCTGACGGCGACGACCGTGGAGACATCGAGCTGGGCGAACACGTGGCGGGCACGCGGCTGGCCTACACCGGTGAGCTGGGCACGGACCTATGGGCGCTCGGCCGGTAGTGGGGCGGCGTGGTCGCCCCACGCTGGGAGGCGACCGTCACCTCCTCGCTGTCGACAGTCGAGCAGGAGGCGGAGCGGCGCGCAGTCCTCAAGCGACAAGATCGTTAAGGGCATCTTCCGCGCCTCGGTGGAAGGGGTGGGGTAGGCGAACATCATGTGCCGGAGCCGGTCGACCGGAACCTCGGCCTGAAGGCCACGGCAAGCCCGTAGGGGACCTCGCCGCCGGACGGGCCGACCGAAGTGGCACCGACCAGGGAACGCCGCGCTCGGCGTCCTCGACGAGCTTGATCAGCCCGTCGTTGCCGGCTTTGTGGATCCAGCCGCGTGCCGAGGACGGCACCTGCGCGGTGCCCGTACGTACCCGAAGCCCTCGCTCACCGGCCCCGTGCTCGGTCAGGCCCCACGGAGCCGACTTCCGGGTCGGGTGAAGGTGACACGGGGCAGGGCACAGTAGTCGGTCTTCGACCCCGGCGCGTCGAGGATGTCCCGGACGGCGATCTCCGCCTGGTACATCGCCACATGGGTGAACAGCCCGCGGCCGGTGAGGGCGCCCACGCCCCACACGCCGTCCGCGGCCCTCATCCGGCCGTCCACATCCACAGCGCGGGCCTCGGGGTCGAGACCGACGGTCTCCAGACCGAGGCCAGCCAGGCGGGCGCGTCGCCCGGTGGCCCTGAGCAGCCGCTGCCTGGTGATCTCCTCACCCGCGTCCGGGGTGAGCCGGAAGCCGTCCTCCCTGTGACGGACTCCGGTGGCCCGCGCACCGGTGCGTACGGTGCCCCCTTCCGCCCGCAGTACGTCGGCGAGCAGAGCCCCGGCCTCGGGTTCCTCCGCGGGGAGCAGCCGCCCCATCGCCTCCACGACGGTCACCGCGGTGCCGAACCGTGCGAACGCCTGCGCCAGTTCCAGGCCGACAGCGCCACCGCCGAGCACCAGCAGCGTGGCCGGCACCTCGTGGCGGCGATCGCCTGCCGGTGCGTCCAGTACCGCACCTGCTCCAGGCCCGACACCGGCGGGATCTGCGGGTGGCTGGCACCACAGCGCCCCGGGCGGAGAACACCTGCCCGTCCACCTTCCACCCGGCCGGGCCCGGCCAGCCGTGCGCGGCCACGGACGAAGCGCCCGCCCTTGCCGGTGAAGGGGTCCACGGCCACCTCGTCGTTCCAGTCGTCCGTCGCCGCCTCACGGATCCTGGCCGCGACCGGCGCGAAGTCGGCCGCCACCTCGGTCCGTCCGGCCAGGCCGGGCACGCGCCGGGCTTCGGCGAGCAGGTTCCCGGCACGGCTCATCATCTTGCTCGGGATGCAGGCCCAGTACGGGCACTCGCCGCCGACGAGCTCCGCCTCTACACCCACGACGTCGATCCCGGTCTCGGCGAGCCGTACGGCGATTTGCTCACCTCCTTCCGTCACCTGCCCGCCATCCTCGCCGCCTACGGGCTTGTGACCGGCGGCGCCGCGGCCCCACTGGCCGCGGCGCCTATTGCCGGCGGGCTGGTGTGCGCCATCTGGTTCCTGGGCCGCCCCCGCTCCAAGGCCCTCGCACCGGTGTGGGGGCTTCTTCCAGCACCCGGTCGGCGACAACGCCGTGGCCTCGTCGTACGGCTCCGAACCCGGGTTCGAGGTCAACCCGGCAGCCATCGCCGCGATGAGCGAACGCGGCATCGACATCTCCCGCGAGTTCGCCAAGCCCTGGACCGACGAGACCGTCCGCGCCGCCGACGTCGTCGTCAGCATGGGCTGCGGCAACTCCTGCCCGGTCTTCCCCGGCAAGCGCTACCTCGACTGGACCCTGGACGACTCCGAAGGCAAGACCGTCGACCACGTCCGGCCCATCCGCGACGACATCGAGCGCCGCGTCCGCGGCCTCCTCGACGACCTCGGCGTCCCACCACAGCACTGACCGCGGGCATTGGTACGGCCGCCGGCCCACGACTCGTCTTCGCCGACGTGCACAGCGACTGAGGCGACGGGGGTTCCGTGCCGGGACGTATCGGCCAAGCACAGCGCCGTGGGCGGTGCACACCACCCCTGCCAACTGTCCCGGCCAACACCATGATCACGACATCACCCGTGGGGTCGGCGGGCGGAAGGGAGGCCCGAAGCCTCCTCGCCGGGATGGGGAGACGGGCGGTTCGGCCTCTGCGGAGACCGTATCGCCCGTACCCTTCGTGGTGTCTACGGCGTCACATAGCGGGCGCCAAACCACTGGAGGCAACACCTCGTGCTGATTGCTCAGCGTCCGTCCCTGACCGAAGAGGTTGTCGACGAGTTCCGCTCCCGGTTCGTCATCGAGCCGCTGGAGCCGGGCTTCGGCTACACCCTCGGCAACTCCCTGCGTCGTACTCTCCTCTCCTCGATCCCGGGTGCGGCGGTCACGTCCATCCGCGTCGACGGCGTTCTGCACGAGTTCACCACCGTGCCGGGCGTCAAGGAGGACGTCACCGACCTGATCCTCAACATCAAGCAGCTGGTCGTCTCCTCGGAGCACGACGAGCCGGTCGTGATGTACCTGCGCAAGCAGGGCCCGGGTCTGGTCACCGCCGCCGACATCGCGCCGCCGGCCGGTGTCGAGGTGCACAACCCCGACCTCGTCCTCGCCACGCTCAACGGCAAGGGCAAGCTGGAGATGGAGCTGACCGTCGAGCGCGGTCGCGGCTACGTCTCCGCCGTCCAGAACAAGCAGGTCGGCCAGGAGATCGGCCGGATCCCGGTCGACTCCATCTACTCGCCGGTTCTCAAGGTCACCTACAAGGTCGAGGCGACCCGTGTCGAGCAGCGCACCGACTTCGACAAGCTGATCGTCGACGTCGAGACCAAGCAGGCCATGCGTCCGCGTGACGCCATGGCCTCTGCCGGTAAGACCCTGGTCGAGCTGTTCGGTCTGGCGCGCGAGCTGAACATCGACGCCGAGGGCATCGACATGGGCCCGTCCCCGACGGACGCCGCCCTTGCCGCCGACCTGGTACTGCCAATCGAGGAGCTCGACCTCACCGTCCGTTCGTACAACTGCCTCAAGCGTGAGGGCGTCCACTCCGTGGGTGAGCTCGTCGCCCGCTCCGAGGCCGACCTCCTGGACATTCGCAACTTTGGTGCGAAGTCCATCGACGAGGTCAAGGCGAAGCTCGCCGACATGGGCCTGGGCCTCAAGGACAGCCCGCCCGGATTCGATCCGACCGCCGCTGCCGACGCCTTCGGCACGAGCAACGACGCGGACGCGGGTTTCGTGGAGACGGAGCAATACTGAAACGCTGCGCTGCGCCGGCCATAGAGGCACTTCGCGTACGGGGACAGGAGAACCTCCACGCTGTTCCCTGCCCGCTGGGCGGCCTCGGCCGGGTCGGCGCCCGCGCACAAACCCGGGCGAAGGCGGCCGGCGACAAAGCGGCGCGGCTCCAGCGCTTCACGTACCGCCTCGGCCAGCCGGCGGTCACCGGCCTTGCCTGCTGCGCCCGTCACCCCAGCTGGTCTGGCGCAAGGCGACCCCGGCCGGCCTCTACCACACGGGGGCTATGTCAGGCGCCTGGTCGCAGAGAAACTACGTCCGTGACGTCTACTGACAGCGCCTACAGCATCGCGGCGGCCCGGGCCTCCCGCCCCGTGCGGTCAGGCGGGCCGTTCAGAGCGCTTCCCGACGACTTCACATGAGTCGTTCCCGAGCTGAGAGGGTTGAGTACGCGCCGAGCGGATCAGTCCTGGCCGTCGTCCGAGGATGGTGACGGGTCAGTGCCGTCATTGAGCTCGACTTTCGGTGTTCTGACCGATCGTCATGCCAAGCATCCGCTGGCTGTGGCCCATGCCTCGTGGACGGCACGGATTTCGGCATCTATGGGCTGACCGGGGCCGTCGCCCATAAATCGGGCGGCGATCACTACCCGGCGGAGCTTGGCGAGCATGTCCGACAGCGTCGGCTGGGTCTTGGTGGTGTACCACGGGGCCCGCTCGCGCCGCTCAGCCGCGTCCTGGGGACGGGTCCGTGCCACGTGTACCAGACGACGGTGATCGTGTAGCAGTACAGGCCGAAGGGGACGGTGCGCTCGACGGCGGTGCGGGTGCGGTTCTCGGCCTGGCCGACCCCGAGCAGGCCGCGGGCCTCGGCGAAGGTCACCTCGATCGCCCACCGCCACGCGTAGCGGGTGATCAGCCGTGGGGCGGGGGTGGTGAGGTCGGTGGTGAGCAGGGCGAGGTCGTAGCCGGTGTCGGTGGCGTCGTCGCGCAGCCAGATCACGCGGACGGTGCGGGTGTGGAACGAGCCGTACCACAGGCAGGTGCACTCGGCAAGGTGCACGGTGTCGGTGCGCTGGTAGCGCGCGACCTTGGCGGGAGCGAAGGCGAGCGTGGCGGCCAGCTCCTGCGCGGTGCCCAGGCGTTCGCCCTTGAGCCGGGGGCGGCCGTGGCGGCCGGTCGGCGGCGGGGCGAGGCCGTAGAGCACCGCGGAGGCCGGCAGGCGTGTGGTGAAGGTGATGTGATCGGGCAGATCGCGCAGGGCCCGGCCGTTAGGCGGCGTCCGCGACAACATGCAGGCGCCGCCAGTGGTGGCAGGCGGTGAGGAAACGGATCATGGCGGCGGCGAGGTCCACCTTGGACGGCCCGTCCTTGGGCCGGTGCAGCCGCGCGAGCACCGGCTGGGGGCACCTCCCGGCCGGAGGCTGGGGGAGCACACCGGGCGGGCCATGAAGGGCACCGGTGACCAGCGCGCAGCGAACGTGGCGAAGGCGGGGTAGGTGAAGCAGCCGCGCAACGATGCCAAGACGGCGAGCAGCGAGGCGGGTACGGTCGTATCGGGAAGCATCGGCGGGTCCCTCTGCGGAGGAGACGAGAACACCGCCGATGCTTCTCTGCTGTTCGGCCCGCGGCGGATGCTACGGCCCCTCATTACCCGTGTGGGTGACTTGGCTGACGATCAGTCAGAACAGCGAAAGCCGAGAGATCAATGGAGAGCGGAAGTATCTGTGGCGGGCGGTCGACCAGGACGGCAACGTGCTGGACATCCTCGTGCAGTCCCGGCCGGGACACCGCCGCGGCCAGGCGTTTCTTCCGCAAGCTGTTGAAGAAGGCGGGTGCGGTGCCGAGGGCGATCGTCACGGACAAGCTCCGCTCCTACGGCGCGGCCCACCGCGAGGTCATGCCGTCGGTGGAGCACCGCTCCCATAAGGGGCTGAACAACCGGGCCGAGAACAGCCACCAACCGACCCGGCAGCGCGAACGGGCGATGAAGGGTTGCCTCTTTGTCGGCGCCGCCCAGCGGTTCCTGTCCGCGTTCAGCGGCATCTCACCCCACTTCCGGCCCCACCGCCACCTGATGACCGCCACGATCACACCGCAGAGCCAACCGGCATGAACCGGATACCCGGCCCACCCGCACAGCCGCACAGACGGGCACGGGTGCACGGCGGAGCGGCCACCAGGCCGACGGTCAGCTCAGGAGCCTCCGCCACCGGAAGTGCGGTGGCTGCGGCCGGCTGCACCGGCTGATTCGTGGGTGTCGCCGCTTTGAGACGTGGCGTGGTGGGTCAGCACCTTCATGATCTCCGAGGCCAGCGCATCTGCCAGAGCGGGCGCGAGAGATTCTGCCAGTGCCGTCGCGAGGGTGTGCGCGAACAACACTCTTTCCAGTTCTGAAGCATGGGACGTCGGCTGCGACAGGGACGCTACGGCCGCTTCCATCAGGGCTCCCGCCAGTGGATCCTTTCCATGCTTGGCACCGGTTCCCGTATGTGGAATCCCGGTCTCGCGCACCATTTCCTCGAAGACCTCGTCGATGAAGGCCTCCACGGGATCCCGCTCCGATTCTCCGCCGGACTCAGCTGCCATTGTGGTTCCTCAAGTCTTCAATTGCCGTACGGGACCTGCCCTCCAACGCTGATGATTGCAGGATCGGAGGGCAGGGATGTCGCCATTTCCTATTAGCGGCGCATGAGCGCGGCCAGGAGGAGGGGGTGCTGGATCAGCGACTCACCGCGCTCCTCACGGCCGCGCATAAGCGCAGCCAGGAGAAGCGGGTGCTCGATGACCGACTCCTGGCCGCGCTCCTCACGACGGCGCGTGAGCGCGGCCAGGAGGAGGGGGTGCTGGATCAGCGACTCACCGCGCTCCTCACGGCCGCGCATAAGCGCAGCCAGGAAGAGGGGGTGCTGGATCAGCGACTCACCGCGCTCCTCACGGCCGCGCATAAGCGCAGCCAGGAGAAGCGGGTGCTCGATGACCGACTCCTGGCCGCGCTCCTCACGACGGGCCAGCATCGTTGCCAGCAGGAGCGGACCGAAGGAGGATTCCTCTCCGAACTCTTCCTGGCCTGCGCCTGCCTTTTCCCGCGTGGGGCTCTCCGTCGTTGCCGTCATGGTTCTCTCTTTCTTTGACACGTGGCTCAGCGGAGTGCTCGGCTGTCACAGGCTTCGCGCTCCGCCCTTCATGGCCATCGTCGGGGCATGCGATGCTCACCGCACTTTGATCATGCTCCATATGGCAGCGCAATTCCCGAAGACTCGCGCATGCCGCAAGCGGGAGTTATGGAGTTATGGCGCGCAGTGAATTGAGCTCGTCCATGCCGCTCGTGATGCCTGGCGATGATGGTGCAGAGCAACGCGGAGGGCATCAATGTGCATGCGGATCTCGCTTTGGATGTGGGTGATCAACTGCCCGGAGAGGTCGCTGGACACCGGCAGGGCTTCGCCCCCGTGACGTTCGGTGCTGTCGCGGCCGCGTGCCGCGTGGTCACCTTGCTCTCGCTGATCGCTGTCCTGGTGCTGATCTGACCCGTCGTGCTGGTGCGGGCCACGGCTCGGCCGGACATCCTGGGAAGGTGAGATGTCGCACCACCGCGCACGGCGGCACCCCGAAACCTTCGGGTGCGGCCCGGACCGATTACGTCGGCGCGGTCTACGGATCGCTCCTCGCCGCCTCGGTGGTGGCCGGAGCCGGAACGCTCGGCCCGTTCCCGCGGCTCGAGCTCGTGTTGCTTCTGCTCACCACCGGCCTGGTGTTCTGGGCCACACATGTATACGCCCGCCTCGCCGGCGAGCGGCCGGTGCACCAGCCCCTGACCTGGGAGGAGGTCCGCCGCGTCTGCGCCCGGGAGTGGCCGGTTGTCCAGGCGGCCGTTCCACCGGCCGCCGCCGTGGCGATCAGCCCGATGCTGGGACTGGGACCTGAAGGGGACGGCATGGCTGGGGCTCACCGTCGCTGTGGCCGGGCAGGTCGGCTGGGCAGGTGCCGCGGCCGTCCGTGTCGGCGCCCCTCGCCGCCGGGTGGTGGCTGCCGGGGTCGTCAACCTTCTGCTCGGACTGATCATCGTGGCCGTCAAGGCCGCACTCCAGCACTGACGGCCTCATTCTCTGGTACTGCCCGCCGAGCGGCACTGCGCTGATCTCAAGGTCGGTTTCACTTCGGGGGTCCACCGGTACGGTACGGGGTCACCGGGGGGGCTTGTGGACGCTGGGGGCGGAGGGCGGTCCGGAGAATGTGACCGCTGACGGCCAGGATCCAGACGGGGAACACAAGCTCGGAATAGGCGACACGGACGAACAGCAGCACCAGCGCGGCGAGGTAGCCGAGCCAGGCCAGCCAGCGGGGGAAGATGCCGAGGCGGTGCCCGATCATCGTGGTGGACAGGGTGAACACGGCGGCCATGCGCGTGCAATAGCCCGAGAGCAGGGTGAGGGTGAGGTGACGCCCGTACTGCCAGAGCTGGGGTGGGGAGGCCGCCTGGGACGTGTCGGCCGTGGCCAGGAGGCCGCCGACCACTGCGGCGAAGACGAAGAACAGCGCGACGAACAGCAGCCCGCCGCCCAGGAAGAGGGTGGCGAAGAACTTGTCTTCCGCCTCGCCGACGTAGTTCCGTACGGCGCCCATGAACCACAGGAAAAAGATCCCGGCGAACGGCAGCAGGCCCAGTGCCACCTGCAAGGCATCGCGGCGGGAAGAGTCGGTGAGCCAGCCGGTCGCATCGGTCGGATCAGCGGGGAGCGCGTTGCGGATCAGGACCATGACGATGCCCAGCAGCAGGGCGGAGACGATTCCCACCGCTCCCGCGATGCGCGGCGTCCCCAACGCTTCCGACAGTCCACCAGCGGCTCGCATGACTTCCTCTTTCCGGCGGGCGCCCCTACCGATGTCCTGGTCGGCGCCGAAGGGCGCTCCTGGCAGACCAGCCCGAGGCGGGGGCGGAGGGGCCACCGCCGGCCCCTATCGTGCCGTGCAGCGAACTGATGCACCGCCCCGGCACACGTGCGCAGGCGACGGTCACCCTCATGGCCCACCCGACTTGCCGGGCCGTCCTGGTAAGCCCGGGACGCC
>NZ_KQ949146.1 GCF_001514305.1 Streptomyces dysideae | reverse complement strand
CCTCGGGTGGGCCGTTCACGGGCCCTCGCTGCGGGCCGTCACCTGCTCGGGTGACGGCGTACACCGTCGTCGGCGGCGATCGGGCGTGCCGGGGGCTGTTGACGGCGACGCCCTGGACCGGGCGGTGGCTGCCTACCCCGCCGACCGGCACCACGCCACCGGCCAGCACCACGAGGGGATCGTCGGCGTCCGCACCCGCAGTGTGCGGTCCCGAAGGAACTGCACGAGGCCGTCCATGGGTTGATCTTCGCACCGGCGGGGCGTCTCGGACGGGCTCGCCGTGATCAGTTCGGCTGCGGAGCCGGGGCCCGTGCAGGCCCGGAGGAGGATGGCCGCGAGGTGAAGTGCGGCCTGGTGAGCGAGGGCCGGCAGGTGCGGTACTTCCACGCGCGCGACGGCCTCCAGGGTGCGGCGCAGATCCGCTCATCGCCGCCCGCGGACCGGATCGGCCGGCGTCATCGGCTCGATCCGGTCCCCCCATCGCATCAGTGATCACCAACCGACAGGCACATCCGGTCGACTGATGGTGTGTCAGGGGCGGACTTGCGCAACCGCCCCTCCAACGAGTGGGGTCGGGACTTGACCGGGCTCCGACGGGGACAGCCTCCCGGCATGACCACGAGGAGTTGGCCCGGACGACTTCGAGAGCCCCGAAGCGCGCACGATCACCGAACGACGACGCTGTGGGCGAGCCGCTGACCACCCGCTGATCGCCGAGGCGTTGACACCCCTCCTGCCCCCTCCTATATTCCCGTTCGACACTCTGAATATTGTCCGACATTTCGAACTTCGGCTCTCGGTCCTCTTACCCGTGAGGAAGCTGATCTCGCATGTCCTGGCTCCAACACCCCCACAGCCGCCGGAGAGTCATGGCGGTCACCGCCGGCCTGGCCGCAGGCGCCACGCTGCCGGCGATGCAAGCGGTTCCCCACTACGCCGTTCCGCCAGTACGTCATGTGCCCGCCGATGCCAACGGGACCACACAGCAGCCGAGTTGCCGACACGAACGGCGAACAGCCCCCGCCAAATTCAGCACTCACTCGCAGAAGAGGACGACTGCATGAGAAAGCCTTGGATCCTGTCCCTCATCACGCTGGTCACTGCCGCGCTCGGGATGACGGCAGCAGGTGTGGCACCTGCCTCCGCCGCCTCGACCACGCCCTTGCGGGTCATGCCGTTGGGCGACTCCATCACTTGGGGCATAGGAAGCAGCACGGGCAACGGCTACCGGGGTCCGTTGTGGGACAAGCTCGCGGCAGACGGCCATCCGCTGGACTTCGTCGGCAAGTTGCGGGGCGGTTCGATGTCCGACCCCGACAACGAAGGTTACCAGGGATACAGGATCCACCAGATCGCCGAACTCGCCGACACCGCGCTGACCCGCTACCGGCCCAACGTCGTGACGCTGATGATCGGCACCAACGACCTGGCCGGGAGCTATCAGGTCTCCACCGCCGCCGACCGGCTGAAGTCGCTGGTCAACCAGATCACCGCCGACGTCCCCGACGCGACCGTCCTCGTGGCCTCCCTGGTCGTGTCCACCAGCGGCACGGAGGAGCAGTACCGTGCCGCGTACAACCAGGCCATCCCCCAGATCGTGAGCGAGGCACAGTCCGCGGGCAAGCACGTCGCATACGTGGACATGAGCAGCCTGACCACGGCCGACCTGGACGACGCCCTGCATCCCAACGACGCGGGCTACCAGAAGATGGCCGACGCCTTCCACCGCGGCATCCAGTCCGCGGACAGCGCCGGGTGGCTGAGGAACCCCGCCCCCGCCCCCGCACGCGTGCAGTCCGACATGGGCGGCAAGTGCATGGATGTCAGCGGCTTCGGCACCGCCGACGGGACCGCCGTCCAGATCTGGAGCTGCACCGGCGCCGTCAACCAGTTCTGGTCCGCCTACACCGACGGCACGCTGCGCTCCATGGGCAAATGCCTCGACGCCGCCGGCTTCGGCACGGCCAACGGCACCAAGGTGCAGCTCTGGGCCTGCCACGGCGGCTCCAACCAGATCTGGCAGCCCTACAACGGTGGCTACCGCAACCCCGCCTCCGGCCGCTGCCTCGACGATCCGAGCTTCTCCACGACCGACGGCACGCAGCTCCACCTGTGGGACTGCCACGGCGGCTCCAACCAGAAGTGGACCACTCTGACCGCCGGATGACCCCCGCTCCCGGGACCTGAGCCCCTCCCCGCCCCTGTCCCGGGATTCCAGGGCCGCTCCTGGACCGGCTGGCGTCACCACGTCACCCTGGTCACCGCCGCCCACGCGTTCCCGACCGAGCAGCGCCTGGCCCCAAAAGCCGATACAGCGGACTCACTCTCTACCAGATCCTCGACACCATCCAAGACCTGCTGAACTGCTGGACCGGCACCTGCACCACCTGCCACCGCCCCCTGCCCAGAACATCCGCCACCAACCAGAATCCCAGAGCCAGAGCGACCTAACGGAGTCCTCCTGGTACTCCAGCAGCGTTTCGCTATCTGGCCTGGTCACGGGCGTCGTGCGGAGTGTAGTTGGCTGATGGCGTGTCAGGGGTGGACTTGCACAACCTCCCCTGAACGAGTGGGGTCGGGACTTGGCCGGGCTCCGACGGGGACAGCCTCCCGGCATGACCACGAGGAGTTGGCCCGGACGACTTCGAGAGCCCCGAAGCGCGCACGATCACCGAACGACGACTGCTGTGGGCGAGCCGCTCACCACCCGCTGATCGCCCGGCGTTGACACCCCTCCGGCCCCCTCCCATATTCCCGTTCGACACTCAGAATGATGCCCGATATCTCGAACTTCGCTCTCCGTCCCCTTACCCGTAAGGAAGCTGATCTCGCATGTCCTGGCTCCAACACCCCCACAGCCGCCGGAGAGTCATGGCGGTCACCGCCGGCCTGGCCGCAGGCGCCACGCTGCCGGCGATAGGCGCGATGCGCGCGGCGGCGGCCACGACGGCCCAGCAGGAGCGGTTCACCAATCCGGTGATCTGGCAGGACTTCGCCGACCTCGAGGTCATCCGCGTCGGCGACACGTACTACTACAGCGGCTCGACCATGCACTACTCGCCGGGCGCGCCCGTCCTGCGCTCCTACGACCTGGTCAACTGGGAGTTCATCGGCCACTCGGTGCCGGTCCTCGACTTCGGCGACGCGTACGACCTCAACGGCGGACGGGCGTACGTCCAGGGCATCTATGCGTCCTCGATGCGCTACCGCCCCAGCGACAAGACCTTCTACTGGCTGGGCCAGATCGGCTGGCAGCGGTCGTACGTATACAGCGCCACCGACGCGGCGGGCCCCTGGACCCGGCACGCCGAGATCGGCAGCATCTACTACGACGCGGGGCTGCTCTTCGACGACGACGGCACCCCGTACGTGGCGTACGGCGCCGACGAGATCCGCGTCGCGCAGCTCTCTGCGGACATGCGCACCGAGGTCAGGTCCGAGCACGTGCTCACCAAGCCCGACGCGTTGCACCTGATGGAGGGCTCCCGCTTCTACAAGATCAACGGGAACTACTACATCTTCGTCACCCGCCCGCCCAACGGCCAGTACATCTGGAAGTCCACCTCAGGCCCCTTCGGCCCGTACGAGATGCGGGAGGTGCTGTTGGACCTGCCCGGCCCGATCCCCGGCGGCGGCATACCGCACCAGGGGTCGCTGGTCGACACCCCGAACGGCGACTGGTACTACATGGGCTTCATCGACGCCTATCCCGGCGGCCGCGTCCCCGCCCTGGCCCCGGTCACCTGGAACGCCGCCGGCTGGCCCGAACTCCAGACCGTCGACGGCGCGTGGGGCGAGACATACCCCTACCCGGTCACCCCGCACCCGCTCCCGCCGATGACCGGCGCCGACACCTTCGAGGGAACGGCGCTGGCGCCGCACTGGGAGTGGAACCACAACCCCGACACCGCCGCGTTCACCGTCAACAACGGGCTCACCCTCAGGACCGCCACCGTCACCGACGACCTCTACAGCGCCCGTAACACCCTCACCCGCCGCATCCAGGGCCCCGCCTCCACCGCGACCGTCGTGCTCGACTGCTCCGGGATGGCGGACGGCGACCGGGCCGGGCTGGCGATGCTGCGCGACTCCTCCGCCTGGATCGGCGTCACGCGACTGAACGGCGTCAGCAGGCTGGTGATGTTCGACGGCCTGGCCATGGACGCCAACTGGAACACCAGCAGCACCGGCACCGAGCAGGCCCGCGCCGACCTCCCCGCGTCCGGCAGCCGCGTCTGGCTGCGCGCCACCGCCGACATCAGCCCGGGAGCGGGCCGCGAGGCGACGTTCTCCTACAGCACCGACGGCACCACCTTCACCCCCCTCGGCCCGGCCTTCACCATGAACGAGAGACCTCATTTCTTCATGGGCTACCGCTTCGCCGTCTTCAACCACGCCACCCAGGCCCTCGGCGGCGAAGTGCGGGTGGAACGCTTCGACTTGCGCGCGTGCGCGCCGACGGCGCAAGCAGGCACTGTGGACACGAACGCCTGGTACGTCGTGGTCAACCGCAACAGCGGCAAGGCACTGGACGTGGCGGGCGCGAGCTCCGCGGACGGCGCCGCGATCACGCAGTGGGGCCGGTACGACGGGACCAACCAGCAGTTCCAGTTCGTGGACTCCGGTGGCGGCTACTACCGGTTGAAGGCGAGGCACTCCGGCAAGCTGCTGGACGTCTCCAGCTGGTCGACGGCCGACAACGCCGCCATCCACCAGTGGAGCGACCACGATGGCTTGAACCAGCAGTTCCGGTTGGTGGACTCACCGGACGGATACGTCCGGTTGATCAACCGCAACAGCGGGAAGGCCATCGAGGTACCGGGCTTCTCCTCCGCCGACGGGACCGGCATCGTCCAGTACTCGGACTGGGGCGGCGTGAACCAGCAGTGGAAGCTCGTCCGCGTCGGCTTCGCGGGCTCGCGCTCCTGCTGACACCGGTATCCGGTTCAAGCCCACCGAAACTCCCCTTGCCCGCTGGGCAAGGGGAGTTTCGGCCTGCGCGCGCCCGAGGTCGCACGGCCGACAGCGAGGTCCGAAAGGAGTGCTTTCAGGCGGCGAAGAACGAGTGCGGCTTGGACCAGTACGAGGTCCGTCGTCACATCGGCTGGTATCGGCACATCACCCTGGCCATGCTCGCCCACGCCTACCTCGCGGTCATGGCGGCCGACGCGGCGAAAGAGGGGGATGCAGATCCTTCGAGGTCGTACGCGCCAAGCGGTGGGTCGGCACCGGCAGCTTCCACGTGACCGGTCTCTCCGACCGCGACCCGCCGCACAAACCGCCGGTCGTCGAGCAGCTGGAGGCCGCGCTCTACACCGACGCCTTGGTCACCCTCGCCCCCACGCGCACCCTCCCGGTGAAGTAGCCGCCCTCGGGGACGCTGATGAGCGCCATGCATCACGGCGTCCCCAACCGGCATTGGACCGCCCGGGAGCCGATCACCAATAGTGCTGGGCATGGGCGCAGACGCCATGACGGAGGTTCACCGATGACCATCTCCCCCACACCCGGAACCACCGAGCCGGCCCGTGCCGCCTCGCCGTTGACGATCAGCGAGCAAGGCGCGTTCTGGGTCGGTGTCGGGCGCAAGCCGACCGAGGCCGGGACCGCCGCCGAGGCCGCGATGTACGTCCAGTACCAGATCCCGGCCGATCTCCGGCATCCGCTGCCCGTGGTGATGGTCCACGGGGGCGGCGGCCAGGGCTCGGACTACCTGTCGACGCCTGACGGCCGCCCCGGCTGGGCCACCCGGTTCGTCGAGGCCGGTTACGCCGTGTACGTGGTCGACCGTCCGGGGCACGGGCGCTCCCCGTACCACCCCGATGTCCTCGGGCCCATCGAGGGCGCGGCGCCGACGTACGAGTTCATCCGCTGGCTGTTCTGCGACGGAGCGGGACGACCCGGCAGCCAGTGGCCCGGCAGCGGCGAAATCGGCGACGACTCCGCGCTGGACCAGGTGATGGCGAGCCAGGGCCCGACGCTGCCCACCTTCGCCGAGAACGAGGAGCAGATGCGGCGCTGCGGGGCCGAGTTGCTGGACCGGATCGGACCGGCCGTGCTGATCACCCACTCCATGGGGGGGCCCTTCGGCTGGTTGGTCGCCGATGCACGGCCCGGGCTGGTGAAGGCCGTCGTCTCCATCGAGCCGATAGGACCCCCGTTCGTCGAACTGCCCGGCCTCGGAAAGCTGGAGTGGGGGCTCACCGCGGCCCCGATCACCTACGACCCGCCGGTGCGGACCCCGGAGGAACTGCGCACCCGGCTGCGCGAGGCCGGGGACGAGGGGCCGCAGGACTGCCTGGTCCAGGACGAACACGCCGGCCCCGTGCGGTCCCTGCCAGGGCTGCGGGGCTTCCCGATCGCCGTGGTCGCGGCCGACACCTCACCGTTCGCGGCGTTCCAGCACGGTGTCGCCGGCTACCTCGCCCAGGCCGGTGCGGACGTCGAGTTGCTGCGCCTGGCGGACCTGGGGCTCACGGGCAACGGTCACCTGCCCATGGGTGAGAAGAACTCCGACGACGTGGCCGAGGCACTGATGACCTGGCTGAACAAGCGACTCGCGGCAGTGGAGGAAACGTCCCGATGACAACCGTGCCGACCGTCGAGACCGAGGTGCTCATCGTGGGCAGCGGTCCTGCGGGAGCGAGCGCCGCACTGGCACTGAGCACCTATGGCGTGCCGAACGTCATGGTCACCCGCTACTCACGCCTCGCGGACACGCCCCGGGCGCACATCACCAACCAGCGCACCATGGAAGTGCTGCGTGACCTCGGTGTCGAAGAGGACGTGATCGCCCAGGCCACCCCGCAGCACCTGATGGGCAACACCGTCTTCTGCACCGCCCTCGCGGGCGAGGAGCTCGGCCGGCTGAGGTCCTGGGGCAACGAGCCGCTCGTGCAGGCCGCACACGAGCTGGCCAGCCCCACCCGGATGTGCGACATGCCGCAGCACCTCATGGAGCCGGTGCTCGTGAACGCGGCCATAGCACGCGGAAGCCAACTGCGGTTCGGCACCGAGTACCTGTCGCACGAACAGGACGCCGACGGCGTGACCGCCACGGTCCGCGACCGGCTGCGCGGCGACACGTACACCATCCGCGCCAAGTACCTGATCGGCGCGGACGGCGGCCGCAGCAAGGTGGCCGAGGACGCCGGGCTGCCGATGGGCGGCCAGATGGGCGTGGCCGGCAGTATCAACATCGTCTTCGACGCGGACCTCACCAAGTACGTGGCGCACCGCCCCGCCACCCTGTACTGGGTGCTGGCGCCCGGCGCGACCGTGGGCGGCATCGGCGCCGGCCTGGTGCGCTGCGTACGGACGTGGAACGAGTGGCTGATCGTGTGGGGCTACGACGTCAATGCCGGGCCGCCGGACCTCACCGAGGAGTACGCCCTGTCCGTCGTACGCAAGCTGATCGGCGACGACGAGATCCCGGTGACCATCAAGTCGTCCTCCGCGTGGACGGTCAACGAGATGTACGCCGAGACCTACTCGAACGGCCGGGTGTTCTGCGCGGGCGACGCCTGCCACCGTCACCCACCGTCCAACGGGCTGGGCTCCAACACCTCCCTCCAGGACTCCTACAACCTGGCGTGGAAGCTGAAGCTGGTCCTGGACGGCACCGCGTCCCCGTCCCTGCTGGACACCTACAGCGACGAGCGCGCGCCGGTCGGCAAGCAGGTCGTCACCCGGGCCAACCAGTCCATCGGTGAGACGGCACCCGTCTTCGAGGCGCTCGGCGGCCTGGCGCCGCAGACCCCCGAACAGCTGTGGCGGAACATCGCCGCCCGCAAGGACACCACCGAGGAGGCTGAGGGGCAGCGGGCGCGGCTGCGGGAGGCGATAGCCTTCAAGGCGTACGAGTTCAACGCCCACGGCGTGGAACTCAACCAGCGCTACGCCTCCGCCGCGATCGTCCCGGACGGCACACCGGACCCCGGCTTCGCACGCGACCCCGAGCTGCACTTCCAGCCGAGCACCCGCCCCGGCGCCAGGCTCCCGCACGCCTGGATCACCTCCGGCACCCGCAATCTGTCCACCCTGGACCTGGGCGGGAACGGCCGGTTCACCCTGATCACCGGCATCGGCGGCGAGCCCTGGACGGAGGCCGCCCGCATCCTCGGCAAAGAGTTCGGCCTGGAGATCACCACGGCGGTCATCGGCCCCGGCCAGGAGTACGAGGACCCGTACGGGGACTGGGCCCGGCTGCGGGAGATCGGCGACTCGGGCGCACTGCTGGTACGGCCGGACAACCACGTGGCCTTCCGCCGCCAGGGCGCCACCGGTGACGTCACGGCCGCACTGGGCGACGCGCTCCGGCAGACTCTCGGACGGGGCTGAGCGGCCATGGACTTCACCGCGAAGACCGCGAAGACCGCGACGACGACGGCGGTGCTGGAAAGCTTCGCCCACACCTCCGATCCCCGACTGCGCGAGGTGCTGACCTCCCTGACGCGTCACCTGCACGACTTCGTACGGGACATCGAGCCGACCCAGGCCGAGTGGGAGCGGGCGATCGACTTCCTCACCGCCACCGGGCACATGTGCGACGACACCCGGCAGGAGTTCATCCTGCTGTCGGACGTCCTGGGAGTGTCGATGCTCGTCGAGACGATCAACGACCACAAGGCGGCCGCCGCGACCGACTCCACGGTGCTCGGCCCGTTCCACATGACCGAGTCCCCGATCCGGGAACTCGGGGCCACCATCGACCTGGTCGGCGCCGGCGAGCCCTGCGTGATCAGCGGACGGGTCGTCTCCGTCGACGGCACCCCGCTGCCCGGTGCGACGCTGGACGTGTGGCAGGCCGACGACCAGGGCTTCTACGACGTCCAGCAGCCGGAGAAGCAGCCACCGGGCAATGGGCGCGGGCTGTTCACGGCGGACGCGGAAGGGCGGTTCTGGTTCCGCTCGTGCGTTCCCAGCCCGTATCCGATTCCGACGGACGGGCCGGTCGGCTCCCTGCTGGAGGCGACCGGCCGCCACCCCTACCGTCCCGCCCATGTCCACTTCATCGTGGGCGCCGAGGGGCACAGCCCGGTGACGACGCACATCTTCGTGGCGGGCAGCGACTATCTGGAGTCGGACGCCGTCTTCGCCGTGAAGGAGAGCCTGGTCGAGGAGTTCGTCGAGGTGGACTCCCCCGAGGAGGCCGCAGAGCTGGGCCTGGCCAACCCCTTCCGCCGGGCTCGCTTCGACATCGTGCTGCAACCGGTGATCGTGTGAAGGGCGAGGCCCTGGACTTCACCTACCAGGCACAGCCGATGCGCGTCGTCTTCCGGTCGGGTGCCGTGCCGGGAGCGGTGCCCGACGAGGCCGCGCTTCTCGGACTGCGCCGCGTCCTCGTGCTGTGCGACGACCATGGCCTGGACACGGCCCGTGCCGTCGCCGCGTCTCTCGGCGACGCCTGCGCCGGGCTGTACGCGGGGGCGGTGACGCACGTCCCGGTGAAGGTCGCCGACCTGGCCGTCGAGGCGGCTCGCGAAGCCCGTGCCGACGGCTGCGTGGCGGTCGGCGGGGGTTCCGTGACCGGCCTGGCCAAGGCCGTCGCACTCCGGACCGGCGTGCCGATCGTCGCCGTCCCGACGACGTACGCCGGCTCGGAGATGACCCCCGTCTGGGGCCTGACCGAAGGCGCGGTCAAACGCACCGGGCGCGACCCGAAGGTGTTGCCGCGCAGCGTCGTGTACGACCCGCTGCTCACGCTCACCATGCCGCGTGTGGGGTCCGCGACGAGTGGCATGAACGCGATCGCCCACGCCGTCGAGGCTCTGTACGCCCCGAACACCACCCCGATCGTCGCGCTCATGGCGGAGGAGGGTGTACGGGCTCTGGTCGGCGCCCTCCCCGACATCGTGTCCGCCCCCACCGAGCCGTCCGCCCGCAGCCGCGCGCTGTACGGGGCGTGGCTGTGCGGTACCTGTCTCGGCGCGACCACCATGGGGCTGCACCACAAGCTCTGCCATGTGCTCGGCGGCACCTTCGACCTGCCGCACGCCGAGACGCACGCCGTCGTCCTGCCCCACGTGCTGGCGTTCAACGCCCCGGCGGCACCCGAGGCGCTTGCGGCACTGCGCCGGGCGCTCGATGTCCCGGACCCGGCACGGGAGTTGTACGAGTTGGGCGGGCGGCTGGGCATCCCTCGATCGCTCGCCGAGCTGGGTCTGACCGCCGCCGACGTGGACCGTGCGGTCGACCTCGCGCTCGGGGCACCGTACGCGAATCCCCGCCCGGCGTCCGCCGACGATCTGCGCGCCGTCCTGCACGCGGCATGGGCGGGCGAGCCGCCGTACGGCGGCTGACCGCTTCTACCGGGCGAGTTCGGCGTACGGAACGCCGCTCGCACGTCGGGCCACCCGGCGGGCGAGCTCGGCGAAGGCCGGGGCGGCGGGCGAGTGACCGGCCTCCGGAAAGGCGACGGCGGCCACCAAGCCGAGGGGCTCCTTCGGAGCGACGTTCTCCACTCCCGGGTGCGGGAACATCCGGGTGGCCGACAGCGGCATCAGTCCCACCATGTGCTGGTAGGCGATCTTCAAGGCCACGTCCTGGGCCGAGCGGGCGTGGAAGCCGACCGTCGGGGCGTCGTCGTCCCCGTTTCGTCCGCCCACCCAGAAGTCGAGGCCCGGCTCGGGGGTGACCCAGGGCTGATCGAAGACCTCGGTCACGTCCACCGCGGCTGCCGAGGCCAGCGGATGCCCCTTCCATAGCGCGAGGGAAGCGGGCTCGGTGAAGATCGGTACTCGTGTCAGGCCCGGCATGTCGACGTTCAGGGGCAACAGCGCCACGTCGTACTCGCCGGCCAGCAGCGGGGCGAGACCCTGGTGGAAGTCCGCTTCGTGTACCCGGATCGTGACGCTGGGATACCGCTCGCAGAACGCCTCGATGACCGGATGAGTGAGTTCGGCCAGAGCCACGCCGTAGCACGCGACCCGCACCTCGTCCCGTCGCCTGGCCCGGATGGCGCCCGCGGCGGCGGAGAGCCGCTCGGCGTCGGCCAGCACCTCGCCCGCCCGTTCGAGCAGTTCCGCACCGTCGGCGGTGAGCGCCACGTGCCGTTTGTCGCGGTCGAACAGCCGGACGCCCAGCTCACGCTCCAGGGAGGCGATCGAGCGCGTCAGCGCGGGCTGGGTGAGGTGCAGCCGCTCGGCGGCGACCCTGTAATTCAGGGTCTCGGCGAGCGCCGAGAAATGGCGCAGGTTCCGGAGTTCCACTCCGCCCTCCAGAAAGGCGAGGTCCACCGCGTTGTGGTCCGGGTCAGGTTACAGCGCGGTTCCCCGCACGTCACCAGGCAGAAATGTCCGGCTTTCCCGGCACCCCTGCGACCTGCTGTGATGCATGGCGCTCATCAGCGGCATGGGCACCGGCATTGGACGGGCCTTCGCCGCGCTGCCGACACTCCGTTCAGGTCGACACAGAACAGCAGCGGATGGGGTGCGAATTGTCCGAGACAACCGAGACAACCGAGGCAGCCGAAAAAAACATCGAGATTCCGCAGCCGGAACCGGACCTGACACCGGAGGAACTGGTGCGCCGGGCCACCGGCATGAGGACCTGGCTGCGGGACCGTCAGGATGAGACCGAACAGCGGACCGGCATCTCCGAGGACACGCACAAGGCGTTCCTGGAGTCCGGTTTCTACCGGGCCCTTCAGCCACGCCGCTTCGGCGGTTACGAGTTCGGTCTGCGGACCTACTCCCGGATGGTCACCGAGGTGGCTCGCGGCTGCCCGTCCAGCGGATGGAACCTGTGTCTGGCCGCCTCCCACAGCCTGGTGGTGGCCGGCCGCTTCCCCGAGAGCACCCAGCGCGAGGTGTTCGGGCCGGACGGCGACTTCCGGGCCCCGTTGCCGATCGCCCCGAGCGCCACAGCGACGAGGACCCCCGACGGGTACCTGGTCAACGGCCGCTGGGACTACGCCTCCGGGGTCAACGTCTCCACGCACTTCCTCGGCGGTGTGCTCATCGTCGACGAGCAGGGCGGCATGCCCACGCAGGGCCTGGTGCTCGTCCCCTCCGGCTGGCGGATGCTCGACAACTGGGGCGAGATCCTGGGCTTCCGCGGCAGCGGCTCCAACAGCGTCGTGGCCGAGGACGTCCTCGTCCCGCACGAGTACGTGTCCAGGACCCACCTCCTGGCGAACGACGCCACCGGCGGACCAGGTGTCGAACTGCACGGCAACCCGATGTACGCGGGCCGGCTGATGTCGTTCTTCAACATCCAGCTGTGTTCGATCGTGGCGGGCACCGCCTGGGCCGCGGTCGACGAGTACCAGCGGATCATCACCACCAAGAACAGTCCGCTGCCCCCGTTCAAGCCGCGCAGCCACGACCCGGAACACCAGCGTAACCTCGGACTGGCCACGGCCCTGGCCGACAGCGCGCAGCGGATCATCCTGTCGGTCACCGACGACTACACCGCCTACGCGGCCCGGGGCCTGGCAGAGGGCGAGCCCTTCTCCGAACTGGACGACCAGGCCCTCTCCCTCACGGCCCGGCAGTCCGGCCAACTGGCCTGCCAGGCCGTCGAGATGCTGGCCTCGGCCAGTGGCTCCAGCGGGCTGGCGAACGGCGAGCGCATGCAGCGGTACCTGCGCGACGTCGCCACGTACAAGACGCACATCAACGCGCAGCACGGCTGGTGGGCGACGGGATACGCCCGCTCTCTGCTCGGCGTGGAGACTCCGTCGTGAACCGCCCGACGCCCGCCGCGACGGCGCCCGGCGGCGGCCAGGCGGACGACCCCGGCCGGTTCCGGCACGTGCTCGGCCACTACCCGACGGGTGTCACGGTGGTCACCGCGACCGCACCCGACGACACCCCGGTCGGCATGGTCATCGGCTCGTTCACCTCGGTGTCCCTGGACCCCCCGCTCGTCGCGTTCTTCCCCGGCCGCTCCTCCACGACCTGGCCCAGGATCATGGCCGGAGGCGCCTTCTGCGTGAACGTGCTGGCCGCCGGCCAGGAGGGCCTCTGCCGGGACGTCAGCGCCAAGGCACCCGACGTCTTCGACCGCCACCCGTGGCGCAGCGCGGCCTCGGGCAGCCCCGTCCTGGCGGGCGTCGTCGCCTGGATCGACTGCGACATCGCCGACGTGTGGACCCTCGGCGACCACTACTTCGTCCTCGGCCGCGTCCGGGAACTCGGGGTGGAGAAGACCGGCGCCGCACCGCTGGTCTTCTCCCAGGGGCGGCTCGCCCCGTTGCCCCCACACCGGGACCACGACGACTCAACCGACTACACATGGCCCGACTGGCTCTGAGAGATCTGAG
Organism: Streptomyces dysideae; assembly: GCF_001514305.1. Lineage (GTDB taxonomy): Bacteria > Actinomycetota > Actinomycetes > Streptomycetales > Streptomycetaceae > Streptomyces > Streptomyces dysideae. The sequence continues at coordinate 3,148 of NZ_KQ949146.1, read as the reverse complement.
AGAAGGGAGACGCACCATGCGCGATCAAGGGCTCGGCTCGTGGCCCGCGCGGCGCGCCCGCATGGCACCAGAGGCCACCGCCGTCGTGAACGACGGTGGATCCCTGTCCTACGGGGAGCTGGCCGCGCGCGTGACGCGGCTCGCTCACGCCCTGCGTGCCCTGGGGGTCGGACACGGCGACCGGGTGGCCTACCTCGGCGCGAACCATCCGGCCCTGGCGGAAACCCTGTTCGCCACGAGCGCGCTGGGCGCCGTCTTCGTCCCGCTCAACACCCGCCTCGCGGCACCCGAGTTGGCCTTCATCCTGAGCGACTCGGGAGCGTCGGTGCTGGTGTTCGGGGCCGAACTCACCGACGTCGTCGACGCATTCAGGGACGACGCCGAGGTGAAGCACTACGTCGAGGTGGGGACGGCGTACGAGGAGCTACTCGCGAGCGCGCCGGACGACCCCCTGGACGAGACGGTCGGCCTGGAGGAAGTGTGCATGATCCAGTACACCTCCGGCACCAGCGGCCGTCCCAAGGGCGTCATGCTCACTCACGCCAACATCGCCTGGAACTGCTTCAACATCCTGCTGGACGTGGACATCACCACCGACGACGTCGCTCTGGTGGTGGCACCGATGTTCCACACCGCCGCCCTCAACACCGTCTTCCTACCGGGCTTCCTCAAAGGAGGGACGTCGGTGCTGATGCGCGGCTTCGACCCGGAACGGGTTCTTGACGTCATCGACGAGCACCGGGTGACGAGGATGTTCGGCGTGCCCGCGATGTACCAGGCCATGGCCCGGTCGCCGCGGTGGGCGACGGCCGACCTGTCGTCGATCCGGATCCTGATGTGCGCGGCGGCACCCGTACCCAAGGCCCTCATCCATACGTACCAGGACCGTGGCCTGACCTTCCTCCAGGCGTACGGCCTGACCGAGACCGCTCCCGCCGCGCTGGGGCTGCGCGAGCGGGACAGCATCCGCAAGGCCGGCTCGGCCGGCACGCCCTGCTTCTTCACCGACGTACGCGTGGTGCGGCCCGACCTCACCGATGTCGCACCGGGCGAGGTCGGCGAGGTGATCATCGAGGGCCTCAACGTGATGAAGGGCTACTGGCAGTGGCCCGAAGCGACCAAGGACGCCTTCGTCCAAGGAAGTTGGTTCCGCTCCGGGGATGCGGCCACCGTCGACGAGGAGGGGTACGTCACGATCGTCGACCGGATCAAGGACATGTACATCTCCGGCGGAGAGAACGTCTATCCGGCCGAGGTCGAGCAACTCCTCTACCAGCATCCCGCGGTCGCCGAATGCGCGGTGATCGGCGTACCCGACGAACGATGGGGCGAAGTGGGCAGAGCGCTGGTCGTGCCCCGCGCGGGCTCCGACGTGTCGCCCGACGACATCATGGACTCGCTGTCTGGCCGACTCGCCAAGTACAAGCTCCCGAAGTCGGTCGTCCTCGTAGACACCCTCCCCCGCAACGCCACCGGCAAGATCCTCAAGGCCCGCCTGCGCAGCCAGTACGGCTCCGTACCGGCCCGCGGCGCCGAGGAGGCATGACGCCAGGCTCCGTGCGTAGGACGCGGGCCCAGCCCCGGCCCACCGCACGGGATCTTCTCGATGCCTCCAAGCGCGTGCAGCTCACCAGCGGAGACCACGGCGGGCCGAAGGACAAGAAGTCGAAAGATCGGCGTAAGACCAGCAGCCTCGACGGCAAGGCCTCACGCGCCGCCCGTCTGCGCGAAGTCGAACGCTTCCGGGATCCCATCCGGGCCGCCGAACAGCGCCGCACCGCACACAAGGACTCCCCCCTCCAGCGCCCCCGGCCGGCGTGGAGCCGCACACACCGGCGCAGGAGGGCCGCGCCGACGCGGACACCGTGCTGCAGGTTCACCTCGCCGCCCTCGTGCAGGCGGCCCCGGGCTGCGACGCTGACGTGGCGCCCATCGTCGGTTGCTACCGCCCGGCTCCCGGGCAACCTGGCCCACTTGGTGCCATAGGTGGATTGAGCCGGCCGGAGTGCGGGCAGCCGCAACTCTCCCGTGGACAGCTCCCATCCTGAGCGGGGAGCTTGCTGGCTTGGTACCAAGGGGCTGCTGATCAGGAAGCCAGGTGCTGGCCCGAGCTGGCTCGCTGCGGCGTCCACGGTGTGCGCCAGCAGGACGGCGATCATCACCCGCCCTCGTTCGAGGGACTGCACGAAGTACCGCCCGGGCTCGTTGTCGTCCATGTGTTACGGCCCCTGCGTCGGACGGCGTGTCAGGACTCGGACTTGTGGAGGGCGAGCTCGGCGCTGCGGCCGGCCACTGCTGTATGCGTATCGCCGTTGTGGTGCTTGGCGCGCTGGATCTGCTCGTAGACGTGGGCGCGCAGTTCGGCGAAGCGGGTGCTGGAGCGGGTGTGCAACTGGTCGCGCTCGTCGGGGAGATCGATCGCCAGATCCTCCAGCACCACGGTCGGTGAGGTGGACAGGATGATGGTGCGCTGGCCGAGATAGACGGCTTCGTCGATGTCATGGGTGACGAACAGGACGGTGACGCCCAGTTCGCGCCACAACCGCCGGATGAGGTCCTCCAGTTCGGCGCGGGGTGGCAACGCGCTGCTGCATTCCGCCGGACAACTGCCACGGGTAGGCCTGGTGGGCGTCGGCGAGCCAGGAGGCGTACACCACCAGCAGCAGCGTCGACTCCAGGTCGGTGCCGTCGAGCAGCACCGCCACCAGGATCAGCGCCACCGACGGGATGGGGCGCAGGAACTCGATGGTGGAGGCGGTCACCGCCCGCAGCACCGGCACCGATCCGATCACCACCCCGGCCACCACCGCGATGGCCAGACCCAGGCCCCAACCGGTGAGGGTGTCAGCGCCCGGCCCATCTCGGAGGCGGGCGGAAGGTAAGCCGCGGAGACCACACCGGTGTGCGGCAGCACCTCGAGCAACACCACAAGCCCGGCCAGGCCTGCCAGTCCGAGCAACGGGGTGCGCGCTCTGTCCAGAGTGCGCCGCACGCGGCCACCGCCCACCCCGCCCGGCCCGCCGGGACCTGTCGCGGTCCCGGCGGGCTTCGTCAGTACATGAGTGCTCCCGGAGGCGCTCACGAGAACAGGGCGTCCAGGTCGGGCTTCCTCCCGCCGAAGATGCCGTCCTGCTCGCCGAGCGAGGCC
>NZ_KQ949145.1 GCF_001514305.1 Streptomyces dysideae | reverse complement strand
ACGGGAACACGGAACGGGTGCGTCAGCGGAAGACCACGGTGTGGTGGCCGTTGAGCAGGATGCGACTCTCGGTGTGCCACTGCACGGCGCGCGCCAGGACCCGGGCCTCGACGTCCCGGCCCATGGTGACCAGTTCGTCGGGGTCGTGGGAGTGGGTCACGCGGAGGACGTCCTGCTCGATGATGGGTCCTTCGTCCAGGTCGGGGGTGACGTAGTGGGCGGTGGCCCCGACCAGCTTGACTCCCCGCTGGTGGGCCTGGAGGTAGGGGCGGGCCCCCTTGAAGCTGGGGAGGAAGGAGTGGTGGATGTTGATGGCCCGGCCCTCGAGCCGCTTGCACAGGTCGTCAGAGAGGATCTGCATATAGCGGGCGAGGACCACGAGGTCGATCTCGAACCGCTCCATCAGCTCCAGCAGCTGTGCTTCCGCCTCCGCCTTGGTCTGCGGTGTGACGGGGATGTGGTGGAAGGGGATGCCGTGGCTCTGCGCGAGCGGCTCGAAGTCCCGGTGGTTGGAGACGATCGCCGGGATCTCGATGTTGAGGGCGCCGGTGCTCTTGCGGAACAGCAGGTCGTTCAGGCAGTGGCCGTACTTGGAGACCATGATCAGGGCGCGGGTGGGGGCGGCCGCGTCGTGCAGCCGCCAGTCGATCCGGTAGGTCTCGGCCAGTGGGGCGAAGTCGGCGCGCAGGCGCTCCAGTGAGGTCTCCGGGGCGGAGACGTCGAAGTGCACACGCATGAAGAAGCGGTCCTGCAGGCGGTCGTCGAACTGCTGGCTCTCCAGGATGTTTCCGGAGTGCTCGACCAGGAAGCCGCTGACGGCGTGGACCAGTCCGGCCTGGTCGGGACAGGAGAGGGTGAGGACGAACTCGCGGCCGGGGCGGGGGCGAGGGGGCATGGCATCCTCCAGTGGTGCGCAATGAGCAACAAGGCGAGCGATACGCAACATGGTCCAAGGGGGAGTGGGTCCGGTCAAGGGTGTGTCTTGACAGAAGTCGGCCACGCGGGCTTCCTGGGGGTGCGTTGTGCAATGAGAACTCCTCATCGTAATAAGCAACAGCAATCCTTCACTCACACACCGCGGAGCGCCATACATGACCCGCAAGGCCCCTGCTGAGGACCCCGGCGACGCCCGACTGCGGGTGGGTCCACCGAAGGACTACGCCGCCGGAATTCCGGCGGTCACCTCCTCACTCCGCCACGCGGGCACCCAGATGGGCGCACGCCGTGGCCTGCTCACCCTCCTCCGGGTCAACCAGAAGGACGGCTTCGACTGTCCGGGCTGCGCCTGGCCCGAACCGGAACACCGGCACCGCGCGGAGTTCTGCGAGAACGGGGCCAAGGCCGTGGCGGAAGAGGCCACGCTGCGCCGGGTGACCCCGGAGTTCTTCGCCGGGCACAGCCTGGAGGAACTCGCCGGCCGCAGCGACTACTGGCTCGGACAGCAGGGACGCCTCACCCACCCCATGTACCGTCCGGCGGGCAGTGACCAGTACCGCCCGATCTCGTGGGAGGACGCGTTCGCCGTCCTCGCCCGGGAGCTCGCCGCCCTCGACCACCCCGACCAGGCCGCCTTCTACACCTCCGGCCGGGCGAGCAACGAGGCCGCCTTCGTCTATCAGCTGTTCGTCCGGATGCTGGGCACCAACAACCTGCCGGACTGCTCCAACATGTGCCACGAGTCCAGCGGTTCGGCCCTGGTCGAGACGATCGGCATCGGCAAGGGCAGCGTCAGTCTGGAGGACCTCTACGAGGCGGAGCTGATCCTCGTGGTCGGCCAGAATCCCGGCACCAACCATCCGCGGATGCTCTCCGCCCTGGAGCGGGCCAAGCAGCGCGGCGCGCGCGTCATCGCGGTCAATCCGCTGCCCGAGGCCGGCCTGCTCCGGTTCAAGAACCCCCAGCGGCCGTCCGGCCTCGTCGGCGGCGGTGCCCAGCTGGCCGACCTCTTCCTGCAGATCAGGCTGGGCGGCGATCAGGCTCTGTTCCAGGCCTTCAACCGGCTGTTGCTGGAAGCGGAGGACGACGCCCCTGGCAGCGTCCTCGACACCTCCTTCATCACCTCGCACACGCACGGCTTCGAGGCGCTCGCCGAGCACGCCCGCAAGACCTCCTGGGAGGACGTCCTGGAGGCCACCGGGCTGTCCGAGGACGAGATCAGGGCGGCGTTCCGGGAGGTACTCGCCGCCGAGAAGATCGTCGTCTGCTGGGCGATGGGCCTCACCCAGCACCGCCACTCCGTCCCGACCATCCGCGATGTCGTCAACTTCCTCCTCCTGCGCGGCAACATCGGCCGTCCCGGCGCCGGGCTGTGCCCCGTGCGCGGCCACTCCAACGTGCAGGGCGACCGGACGATGGGCATCTACGAGAAACCCGGTGAGGACTTCCTCGACGCCCTCGGTGCCGAATTCGGTTTCGAACCGCCACGTCACCACGGCCATGACGCGGTCGAGACCATCCGTGCCATGCGTGACGGCCGGGTGAAGGTCTTCGTGGGGCTGGGCGGCAACTTCGTCGCCGCCGCCCCCGACACCGAGGTGACCGAACAGGCGCTGCGCGGCTGCCGGCTCACCGTGCAGATCTCCACCAAGCTCAACCGGTCCCACGCGATCACCGGGGAGCAGGCGCTCATCCTGCCCTGCCTGGGCCGCACCGAGGCCGACCTGCGGCCCTCGGGGCCCCAACTGGTGACGGTGGAGGACTCCATGGGCATGGTGCACCTCTCGCGGGGGCGACTCGCCCCCGCCTCCGATCACCTCCGCAGCGAAGTGGAGATCATCTGCGGGATGGCCCGGGCCACCCTCGGGGCCCGCGCGGCAACATCGGCCGTCCCGGCGCGGCGGGTGCCCTGGGAGGAGTTCGAGGCCGACTACGACCGTATCCGCGACCGCATCGCACGGGTGATCCCCGGCTTCGAGGAGTTCAACGACCGAGTGCGCCGACCCGGCGGCTTCACCCTGCCCCACCCGCCCCGCGACGAGCGCCGCTTCACCACCGCCACCGGCCGGGCCAACTTCACCGTGAACCCGCTGGACATCCTGCGCGTACCGGAAGGCCGGCTGCTGCTGCAGACGCTGCGCTCGCACGACCAGTACAACACCACCATCTACGGACTGGACGACCGCTATCGCGGCATCCACCAGGGACGCCGCGTGCTGTTCGTGCACGAGGACGACCTCGCCGCCCGGGGGCTGGCCGACGGCGACCTCGTGGACATCGTCAGTGAGTACGAGGACGGGGTGGAGCGCCGGGCGCCGGGCTTTCGCACCGTCGCCTTCCCGACGCCCCGCGGCTGCTGTGCGGCGTACTTCCCGGAGACCAACGTCCTGGTGCCCCTGGACTCGACCGCGGCGATCAGCAACACCCCCACGTCCAAGTCCGTCGTGGTCCGGCTGGAACCGGCGGCCGGGGTGTGACCCACCCCTTGACAGTGCTCCTCCGCAGGAAGGAGTGTTTCTCATGGCGCAGTCAGATGCGCTATATGCAACGCCTGGGGCGGCCCCCGGGCACCTCACCCGTCGTTCGTACGGAAACCCGCGAGGAGCTCGACAGTGACACACGAGGTACGCGCCGTCGTCGCCCGGAAACAGGGCGCCCCCGTCTCGGTGGAGACCATCCTGGTGCCGGACCCCGGCCCCGGTGAGGCGCTGGTGCAGGTACAGGCCTGCGGTGTCTGCCATACCGACCTGCACTACCGGGACGGCGGCATCAACGACGAGTTCCCCTTCCTGCTCGGTCACGAGGCCGCCGGCGTCGTCGAGGCGGTGGGCGACGGCGTCACGGAGGTCGCGCCCGGAGACTTCGTCGTCCTCAACTGGCGTGCGGTCTGCGGCACATGCCGCGCCTGCGCCAAGGGCAAGCCGTGGTACTGCTTCGCCACCCACAACGCGACCCAGCCCATGACGCTGCCCGACGGCACGCCGCTCGCCCCCGCGCTCGGCATCGGGGCCTTCGCCGAGAAGACGCTGGTCGCCGCCGGCCAGTGCACCAAGGTCGACCCGGCCGCCGCCCCCGCCGCGGCGGGCCTGCTGGGCTGCGGCGTGATGGCGGGATTCGGCGCCGCGGTCAACACCGGTGCCGTCGGCCGCGGCGACTCGATCGCCGTGATCGGCTGTGGGGGCGTGGGCATGGCCGCCATCGCCGGCGCCAAGGTGGCCGGCGCCTCGAAGATCATCGCCGTCGACGTCGACGAGCGGAAGCTCCGGTGGGCCGAGAGGTTCGGGGCCACCGACACCGTCGACTCCGCCAGGACCGACGCCGTCGAGGCCGTCCGCGCTCTCACCGGCGGCTTCGGCGCCGACGTCGTCGTGGACGCGGTGGGCCGCCCGGAGACGTACCAGCAGGCCTTCTACGCCCGCGACCTGGCCGGCACCGTCGTCCTGGTCGGTGTCCCCACCCCGGACACGACCGTCGACCTGCCTCTGCTGGACGTCTTCGGCCGGGGCGGGTCGCTGAAGTCCTCCTGGTACGGCGACTGTCTGCCCTCCCGGGACTTCCCCGCCCTCATTGACCTCTACCTGCAAGGCCGCTTCGACCTGGCGGGCTTCGTCAGCGAGAAGATCGCCCTGGACGAGGTGGAGGCGGCGTTCGAGAAGATGAACCGCGGTGAGGTCCTGCGCTCGGTGGTGGTCCTGTGACCGCGCGGGTCGAACGCCCCGGGAGCCTGTGTACGCCGGCGGCCCGCCGGTCGGCGTAGCGCATCCGCATCCTGCGCCGATCCGTCCGCGGCAGCCGAGAAGCCGACGAGACCGCGAACCGGCGCACCCTCAACACGATCCCAGGAGGCACACACATGCCCTCTTCGTACGACGTGATCGTCGTGGGCCTGGGCGGGATGGGCAGCGCAGCCGCCTACCACCTCGCCGCCCGAGGCCACCGTGTACTGGGCCTGGAACGCTTCGGCCCGGCCCACAGCCTCGGCTCCAGCCACGGCGGTTCACGCATCTACCGGCAGGCCTACTTCGAGGACCCCGCCTATGTGCCGCTGCTGCTCCGCGCGCACGAACTGTGGCAGAAGCTGGCCACCGACTCCGGCCGCGAGGTCTTCACCGAGACCGGTGGCCTGATGATAGGGCGCGAGGACAGCCTGGCCGTCGCCGGAACCCTGAACAGCGCCCGGCAGTGGGGCCTGGACCACGAGATCCTGGACGCCGCCGACATCCGGCGCCGTTTCCCCACCTTCACCCCGGCCGCCGAGGACATCGCCGTCCACGAGCGCAGGGCCGGCGTGGCCCGGCCGGAGGCCACCGTCAGCGCTCACCTGGACCTGGCCCGTGCCCACGGCGCCGAGCTGCACTTCGCGGAACGCGTGCTCGGCTGGGAGGACGACGGCCCGGGAAGCAAGGCATGGGTGGTCACCGACCGAGGCGTCCACACCGCCGAGCGGCTGATCTTCGCCCCCGGCGCCTGGGCGCCGCAGCTGCTGTCCGACCTCGGCGTCAGCGTGACGGTGGAACGCCAGGTCATGTACTGGTTCCAGCCCGAGGGCGGCGCCGGCCCGTTCACCGCCGACCGGCACCCCGTCTACATCTGGGAGGACCCGGACGGCACCCAGATCTACGGCTTCCCCTCCCTCGACGGCCCCGACGGCGGCGCCAAGGTCGCCTTCTTCCGCAAGGGCCTCCCCAGCGACCCCGACACCCTCGACCGCCGGATCCACCCGGAGGAGATCGAGGCCATGGCCGACTACCTGCGTCCGCGCATCCCGGCCCTTCCCGGCCGTTTCCTCAAGGGCGCGGCCTGCATGTACGCCAGCACGCCGGACGAACACTTCGTCCTGTCCCGGCACCCCGAGCACTCGCGCACCACCGTCGCCTGCGGATTCTCCGGGCACGGGTTCAAGTTCGTGCCGGTGATCGGCGAGATCCTCGCCGACCTGGCCACCGAAGGCAGCACCGACCATCCCATCGCCCTCTTCGACCCCCGCCGCGTACGCGTCTGACATTTTCCGAAGGTGACATGATGACCATCACCAACCTGCCGTCGACCAGCCTGCCGTCCAGCCTGATCGCCACCCTGCCCGGCGACCGCTACACGGACCCCGAGGTCTTCGCCCTGGAGCAGGAGCGCATCTTCGAGGCCATGTGGTTCTGCGCGGCCCGCGCCTCGGAGCTGGCCAAGCCCGGCCAGTTCCGCACCTACCAGGTCGGACGGGAGAGCGTGCTGATCTCCCGCTCCCGGGACGGCTCGATCAGGGCGTTCCTGAACATCTGCCGGCACCGCGGGGCCAAGCTGTGCACCGCGGAGTCCGGCGAGGTCAAGCGCGCATTCCAGTGCCCGTACCACGCCTGGACCTACGGCCTCGACGGCAAGCTGGTCGCCGCGCCCAACCTGACGTCGATGCCGGACATCGACCGCGTCGAGTACGGCCTGATCAACGTCCACGTCCGGGAGTGGCTCGGGTACGTGTGGGTGTGCCTCGCGAACACTCCGCCGTCCTTCGAGGAAGACGTGATGGGCGCGGTGACCGAGCGCCTGGGCGCCGCCGAGTCGATCGAGAGCTACGACATCGACAACCTAGAGGTGGGCCGACGGATCACCTACGACGTGAAGGCGAACTGGAAGCTCATCATCGAGAACTTCATGGAGTGCTACCACTGCGCCACGATTCACCCCGAACTGACCGAGGTGCTCCCGGAGTTCGCCGACGGCTTCGCCGCCCAGTACTACGTCGGGCACGGGGCCGAGTTCGGTGAGGAGGTCCGGGGCTTCACCGTCGACGGCTCCGAGGGCCTGGACCGGATCCCGGGCGTGGCCGAGGACCAGGACCGCCGTTACTACGCGATCACCGTCAGGCCGCAGGTCTTCATCAACCTCGTCCCCGACCATGTCATCTTCCACCGTATGTACCCGATGGCCGCGGACCGCACGATCGTCGAGTGCGACTGGCTCTATCTCCCGCACGTCGTCGAGAGCGGCAAGGACGTCAGCCGGTCGGTGGAGCTCTTCCACCGGGTCAACCAGCAGGACTTCGACGCCTGCGAGCGCACCCAGCCCGGCATGAGCTCCCGCGCCTACGCCAAGGGTGGCGTCCTCGTCCCCAGCGAGCACCACATCGGCGCCTTCCACGCCTGGGTGCAGGACAGGATCGGGGCGACGCCCGCCCACTGAGAGGCCTTGCCCACATACCTGAGGAACCGGGCGGTGGCCGGACGGTGTGCCGGCCACCCAGCCCCAGAGACCGGCCGGCATCGGCGCCGCGTACGGGAGCACACCTTCGGTGGCCGCTCCGGCGTTCCGGAGTCCGAGGCGGCCAGCAAGCCGACTCGGCGCGTCCGGGGCCGGCTGACTACCGGCCCACCCCGGGAGGACCGGCTCACCGCTGACGCCGGTTGCGCACGCCACCGCGAGCAGCCGGGACGCCTTCAGCTCCCACTCGCGCTCGGGATCCGAGCCCCAGGTGATGCCCGCGCCGGTGCCGAAGCGCAGCACCGGGCCGCCGGTCGCGGTTCGCTCGGTCCAGAAGGTGCGGAGCGACGGCCAGCTCGCCGGTGCCACGGTCGGCGTCGACCCAGCCGATGCCGCCGCAGTAAGGGCCGCGGGGCGTGGTTTCCAGCGCCTCGATGATCCGCAGCGCGCTGTACTCGGGAGCGCCCGTGACGGAGCCGGGCGGGAAGGTACTGGCCAGCAGTCCCGGCCAGCCCGCGCCCTCGGCGAGCTCACCGCGCACGGTGGAGACCAGGCGCACCAGGCTGGGGTGGACCAGGTCCACGATCGTCATGTTCTCGGCCCGGTCCTTCTCCAGCAGGTCCGCCGCGGTCCGCCCGGTGCCCTTGATGGGCCCGGACTCCACGACCCGGCCGGCGCGGCGCAGGAACAGCTCGGGCGAGGCGGTGGCCACCTCCACGCCGTGGGTGGGCAGCCGGACCGTACCCGCCTACGGGGCCGGATTGCCTCAGGCCAGCAGCGCGGTCAGCGCGTCCACGTCGGCGGGCGATGCCTCGGGTTCGGGCAGCGGAGCGGACAGGACACGGCAGAGGTTCGCCTGGTAGACCTCGCCCACCGCGATGTGCTCACGGATCCGCCCTCCCCCGCGGTGTAGGCGGTGCGGTCGAGCGAGGAGGTCCAGTCACCGGCGGGCGGGGCCGCGCCAGGCGCCGGGCCGGGGAGCGAGGACGGGCTCGTGCCGTACGTCCCCGAGGCGGGCGCAGACCAGCCGCCCCTCGAAGTCCGCGACCACCGCCCAGAAACCGGTCGAATCCAGGGCCGCGGGGTCGCTGGTGACATCCCGCAGATCAGTGGCGACAGTTCGCCGAAGCGGGCCAGTGGAGGCAGGTGGGGCAGGACGTCTGCCCAGGTGCACCCCACGCACACCACCGTGGACCGGGCGCCGTCGGGAGCAAGAACCGAGCACGCACACTTCCTCTCTCGGAACGTGCCTTCTCGTGCGGGACGGGGAGGAGCCGCATGGTCTCCCCGCGTGCCGCGTGCCGCGTGCCGCGTGCCGCGTGCCGCGTGCCGCGCGCCCCGGCGCGGGTCGTCGACTTCACGACTGATGCCGGGGCGTGCGGCGTATGGCTCCTGCCTATGTGGTGCGCGCGTCCACCGGGTCGTCCGTGGCCCCGTTCGACGAGGTCCCGTTCTCCAGACCCTCCTCGAAGGCCGTGACGGCCTGGTCGATGAGCCGCTCCTCCTGTTTCTTCCGTTGGGCGGCGAGATAGGCGTGGTGTTCTCGGCGGAAGGACTTGGCCGTGGCGAGGCACATCCCGATCATCACCAGACTGAAGGGCAGCGCCGTGATGATCGCGGCCGTCTGCAGCGTGGACAGCGACGACGTTCCCGTGCCGCTGGCGATCAGCAGTGCGATGGCCACGGCCCCCTCAGCGGCGCACCAGAACACGCGGCTCCAGGTCGGCGGCTCGGGGTCGCCGCCGGAGGCCAGCACGTCGACCACATAGCTCCCGGAGTCGGAGGAGGTGACGAAGAACAGCACGATCAGCAGAAGCGCCATCCCGGCGACGAACGCGCCGCCCGGCAGGGTGTCGAGCAACTGGAAGAGCGCGCTGTCCGTACCCACCGTGCCGTCCTCGCCCACCAGTCCACCGTCACCGACCGTCTCGCGGTGGATTGCCGAGCCGCCGAAGATGGCGAACCAGACGAAGGTGAGCAGAGTCGGTACCAGCAGCACACCCGTGACGAACTCACGAACGGTCCGTCCGCGGGAGATACGGGCGATGAAGACGCCGACGAACGGAGCCCAGGAAATCCACCAGCCCCAGTAGAAGACCGTCCAGCCGCTGACCCATGCGGTGCCCTCGGCGCCCTGGCTGGCGCCGGTGTCGAAGCTCAGCGCGAGGAGGTTCTGCAGATACGCGCCGATGTCCTCGACGAAGCCGTTGAGGATGAACAGGGTCGGGCCCGCGACGAGTACGAACAGCATCAACGCGCCGGCCAGGCCCATGTTGATGTTCGACAGCCACTTGATGCCCTTGCCGACGCCCGTCACCACGGAGATGGTGGCGAGCAGGGTGATGCCGATGATGAGGGCGATCCGCAGGGGCGTGCCGGGGTCGGTCACCCAACCCTGGAGGCCGAGCCCCGCCGAGATCTGCAGGACGCCGAAGCCGAGCGAGGTGGCCACGCCGAAGATGGTGCCGACGACGGCGACGGTGTCGATGGCGTCGCCCCAGGCGCCCTTGACCCTGTCGCCGAAGAGCGGCTCCAGAGCCCAGCGGATCGAGATGGGACGACCCTTGCGGTGCACGGCGTAGGCGACGGCGAGACCGACCACGACGTAGATGGCCCAGGGGTGGATACCCCAGTGCAGGAACGTCTGGACCATGGCGAACTCGCTCCGCGCGGCCTCGCCCTCACCGACGCCCGGCCTCGGGGAGACGAAGTGGTTCAACGGCTCGGCGACACCCCAGAAGACCAGCCCGATACCCATACCCGCGGCGAACAGCATGGCCAGCCATGAGCCCATGGCGAACTCGGGTCGTTCGTCGTCCTTGCCGAGCTTGATGTCTCCGAAGCGGCCGATACCGACCCAGAGGGCAAAAATCACGAAGAGTGAGACAAGGGCGGTATAGTACCAACCGAGCCCACTGATGATCTCCTCCTGCACCGTACTGATGACGTCCTGTGCGGAGTCCTTGAAGACCGTGGCGTAGAGCACGAAGGCAACGATGATGATCGTGGACGGCCAGAAGACACCGGGTGCGATCGTCGCCCATGTGGAGCGGGCCCCCGGTTTCTCTTGATCCGAGGTGTCAACTGGCGATTTTGCCATCTGGGGAGCAGCCATGCTCTCTCTCCTTCTGTCGTCGGGCTCGGGCATGGTAGGTGGCGGCTGTTGCGCAATGAGAGATGTTTATCTGCTGGCGCAACAGCGAACACGCCTTGAGTCTCACCGTCAAGACCATGGTGCCGACGCTTGTACCCTCGTCCGACGATTGGAATCGACCCGTGACTCATGAGGGCGACCTGCGGTGCTGCTCACACACTGCGCAGCGCCCGGATCCGTCGGCTGTGACGGATCCGGGCGCCTGGTTGCGGCACCGGCGGCGGGGTCGTCGCCGGCGGTTGTTACCTCATCGCACCTCCCGCGCGTAGGGCGCGACGGTGATCCGGTCGATCAGCGGCGCGTAGCGGGAGCGGAGCAGCACCCCGGGGAAGGTGTCCGAGGCGTAGGTGGTGCCGTCGAAGTTCGGCAGCTCCTCGGAACGGAAGGTGATCGTGTTCTGCCCCTTCTCGAGATGGACCGGGACGGTCAGCTCCCAGAAGTTGTTCTGGTGGAAGCTGTGCGGGAAGCCGACGCGCCGCACCTCGCCGCCGTTGACGGTGATGTCGGCATGGCGGGCGAGCGGGTCCGGGTTGTAGTGGGTGGCCTCGGACTGCTCGGGGTTGGAGTAACGGATGCGCAGCGCGTACAGGCCGGGGCGGTCGGCGTCGACGGTGAAGGTCGCGGTGTTGCCGTTGCCGGGGGCGCCGCCGATACCGGTGATCGCCGTACCGTCGGTGGCCAGGGACAGCGGCGCGAGCGTGGCCGAGCCCGCGAGCTTGGCGTCCTGCGCCTCGTACGTACGCGACGGGAGCGCGCCCTCGGTCGGCGTGACCGTGAGGCGGTCGACGAGGGTGGCGTACGCCCCCCCGGTCACCGTCACCTTGTTGACGCCACCCGAGAGGGAGACGGCCACGCTGCTCCTGCCCTTGGCCAGGCGCAGCACGTCGTGCCCGTTGACGGAGAGCCGGGCGTCCGAGCCGCCGAGGGTGTCGACCTTGACGGTGGCCTCGCGGTCGGCGGGTGAGTAGACCCAGAACGTGGCGGTCTGGCCCTCGGCGAGCCGGACAGCGCCCGAGCCGGTGGCGGGGGTTCCGGCCTGCGTCGGCAGGCTGTAGAGGGGCTGCGCCCCGCCGTCCGGCCAGGCCAGCTCACCCTCGTACACCTGCGTGTCGGCCGAAGCCGCGGGGAGGGAGAGGGTGAGGCGGTCGACGATGGCGTCGCCCTTGGTGGCGCGCTGGCCGTCCAGGCTCTTCGCGGCGAGCGTCAGGGTGTGCTTGCCCTTGGTGAGCTGGACCTTGGTGTCGGTGTGGTCCCACACCACCCACTTGTAGCCGAGCGGCAGATGCAGCTCCTGCTCGCTGTCCGCCTCGCCGTCCACGCGCAGGAAGACGTTGGTGGGGCCCTGCTCCTTCACCCGGTCGAAGGTGTTGAGGGAGTTGGCGAAGACGCTCAGGTCGTAGGTGCCGTCGTCGGGCACGTCCACGGTGAAGTCGAGCGTGACGTCCGAGCCGGTGCGCAGGCCGCCCGCGTTGTAGCCGCCGGAGGTGTAGAACTTCGACACGTCGCGCGGCGAGCCCTCCGGGCCGTTCTTCGAGTAGCCGGACCCGGTGTGGGCGGCGTCCTCCGCCTCGTACGACGCCTGCCAGGTCACGGGCGGGGACTGCGTGCCCGCGGCCTTCCCGGCCGGGCTGAGGACGATCTCGTACGCCGAGGACTCCTTCAGGGCCGGCAGCCCGCCGTTGCCGAAGTCGACGACGACACCGCCGTCGTCACCGACCTTCAGGTTGGTCTCCGTGAGCAGCTGCGGGCCGGAGGAGTCGCCCACCTGCCCGCTCCACCCGATCTCCCGCACCCAGGCGTGCACGCGGTCCCCGAAGAGTTCCTTCGGGACGCCCGCGAAGGTGATGTGGCCCTTGCCGGTGGACCCGCCGAAGACCAGCCGCGCCTGCCGCTTCTTCTCGTCGAGCGTGGCGACGCCCTGCATGGTGTAGTTCTCGCCGGGGAACGGCGGGGTCACCTTCACCGTGTGCCCGCTCATCGAGGCGTACGCGTGCAGCAGCCACCACTGGCCGTTGCCGCGGTTGGACTGCACCGCGGAGTCGGAGAGGTTGCCGTCGATGTTCCAGTACGCGATGTCGGCGTCCACCTTGGACTCCTCGATCGCGGACACCCACTGGATCATCTGGCCGGGGACGGAGGTGTGGTAGTTGAAGGCGTACTCGTTGATGTTGATCGGGAGCCGGGTGCCTTCCTTGTCCGTGCCCTGGAACAGCTCCTTCTCCCACGTCCGGTACTTGGCGACGCTCGCGCGCACCGCCTCCGGGTGGCTCAGCTCGTGCCAGGTGATGACCTCGGGGAGGGTGCCGGCGGCCAGGGCATGCGTGAGGAAGCCCTTCACCTGGTCGTACAGGATGCTGGTGTTGGGGCCGGCGATGCGGGCGTCCGGCATCCTGCCCTTGATGAGCTCGTAGGCGTCGTCCCAGGCGGCGAAGAAGTCGTCGGGGTCATTGAGCCAGCTGACCTTGTTGTAGCTCCACTCCCCGGTGCCGAACATGTTGCCCTCGGGCTCGTTGAACGGCACGAAGACGACGTTGTCCTGGTACTTCTCGGGCAGCTGCAGGACCTGGTCGACCTGCGTCGCCAGCTTCTCCTTGTAGAGTTTCAGCTTCTCCTCGGGGGTGTCGCCCGGCCACTGGTACGGGAAACCGCGGTGGATGTCGGTCATGTAGACGTACACGTCACCGTCGGTGGAGTCGGCCAGCGGCTTGACCACCTCCAGCGCGTCGGCACCGGGGTGCTGCGGGCCGTCCTGCGCCTTCGTGGAGACCGTGCGCAGGCCCATGCCCTCGATGAGGTTGTTGGTGGGGACGTCCGGTCCGTACAGGCCGTAGAGGGTGCCGGAGGCGCCGCCGTGGAACGCTCCGGTGTCCGACCCGAGGTCGACGGTGAGCTGACCCTCGCGGACCACGGTGACGGTCGCCCGCACCGCGCGCCCGGCCGCCGTTCCCGCCACGGTGAACGTCCCAGGCCGGTCGTACTTCTCGGAAGGTACGGCGTCCCAGGTGATCGGCGTGTCCCGGTCGTAGCCGTCGGAGAAGGAGGAGCGCACGGCGGCGGGGAGGGACGGGGCCGTCCCGGTCGTCGTACGGACCTCGAAGGATGTCTTCGAGAGCTCCTGGACGGTCGGCGCGGCCCCGACCAGGCCGGCCACCTGTTCGGCGCTGAGCGCCGAGTGCCACACGGCGAAGTCGTCGATCGCGCCCTTGAGCAGCGGGTCCGGCCAGAACGACTTGCCGATGTAGCCGGCGGCCGTGGCCGAACTGTCCAGCAGTTCCTTGGCCTTGATGCCGGTCGGGGCCGAGGAGACCGCCACGCCGTCGAGGTAGGTGGTGAGCCGGCCGACGGCGGTGTCGAGGGTGACGGTGACGGTCCGCCACTCGTCCGCGGGCAGCATGGCGTAGCCGTTGACCTGTGCCTCCGCACCCCCTCCGCCGGTGGTGGCGGCGGTGCGCAGCACCCCGTTGCCGCTGTACGGGGTGGTGAAGAGGTACTTGGTGGTGTTGGTGCCCAGGTCGAAGATCCGCTGCCAGGACGACTTGTCGCCGCTCCACTTCACCCGGGCGGAGACCGTCAAGTCGCTTGCGTCGCCCAGCACTTCGCGGGGCAGCCGGACGTACGCGCCGTTGGAGGTGGGCGCCCCGCCGGGCAGGGCGAGTGCCTTGCCTCCGTCCGTGCCCGCGACGGACTGCGCGGTGGAGCCGTTGACCAGGCTCGCCGTCAGGCCGTTGCCGGAGCTGTCGGTGATCCTGCCGGAGGCGAGGTCGTCCTCGTCGAAGGTGTAGCGGGCGGTGGGCTGGGGTGCGTCGGCCGCCTGAGCCGGGACGGCGGGTGCGGCCAGCAGGCCCGCGCCGAGAGTCAGGGCCACGGCGGCCGGGGCGCGGCGCCGGGCGGATCTGTCAGCGGATGGCATGGATTGCGTCCTCAATCCTTGGGGGTAACGGGGTCCCTCGAATCGGTTCGACCTCAGGCGCCACAGAGGCGGGGGGACTCTTCCACGTGGCGGGGGTGGGGGGCCCGCGCTGCGGAGGCTGTGCGGAACGGGTCCACGGCTGCCCCAAAGGGCCCGTTCGTCGAACCGGTTCGGTGAAGCTAGCACCAAGGAACTCGACCATCAATCCCTTCGACGCACACAACTACCGTTTTCTTCAGGGTTGTGGAAGTGCGGTCCGGGGTGTTGACACGGGTCCGGGCTGTTCCTACCGTCACTTCACGCGAACCGGTTCGACGACCGGGTCGTGCCTCCTCCTCATTCCCACGTCCTCATGCGACTGGCGATATGCTCTTCCCCGAGCAGCGAACCGGTTCGAGCAAGGAGTCGCCGTGAACATCGGTGAGATCGCCAAGCGGGCCGGTGTGTCGCGGAGCACGGTGTCCTACGCGCTGAGCGGCAAGCGCCCGGTTTCGGAGGACACGCGCCGGAGAATCCAGCAGGTCGTCGACGAGCTGGGCTACCGGCCCAGCGCCAGCGCCCGTGCCCTGGCCAACGGCCGGACAAGCACGATCGGCCTGGTCTTCCCGCCGGCCGGGAACCACTACACGGGGATGCAGCTGGATTTCATCGGGAGTGTGGTGGAGGCCGCCGCGGCCTACGACTACGACGTGCTGCTGTCCCCGAGCGGCGTGGACAGTGACCGCTCGTTCCAGCGGCTGCTGGGGGAGCGGAGGGTCGACGGCGCGATCCTGATGGAGATCAGGCTGGCGGACGACCGGGTCGATCACCTGGCCACGCTGGACATCCCCTCCGTCGCCATCGGCCGCACCGCTCGTCCTGAGGGCTCCTGGTGGGTCGGCCTGGACCACACCACGCTGGCCGCGGCATGCGTCCACCACCTCGCGGACCTCGGCCACCGCAGGGTCGCCTTCGTCAACCGTCCCGAGCAGCTCCTGCGGGCCGGCTACGAGTCCGCGCACCGCGGCCTGGACGGCTTCACCAAGGCCGCGGCCGAGCGCGGGCTGACGGTGCGGACGTACTGCTGCGGGGACGACGCCGCCTCGGGCCAGACCTGTGTGGCACAGATCCTGCACGACGACCCCGCCACCACGGCCCTGGTCACCTTGAACGAGGCCGCACTGGGCGGCCTCTACCGGGGGCTCGCCCAGGCGGGCCGCCATGTGCCGCGCGACTTCTCCGTCACCGGGGTCGTGGCCAACCACTGGGCGGAGACGGTGACCCCGCAGCTCACCGCGGCCGACGTACCAGCGGCCGAGATGGGCCGACTCGCCGTCGAACTGCTGGTGGAGCGGCTCGACCATCCCGACGCGCCGCCCCGCCACCACCTGCTCACCCCGCCGATCTCCCTGCGGGCCAGCACCGGGCCCGGTACGACTCCCTGATCGCACGACCCGGGTAACCCCGTACTCCTTTCTCCTCACCCCGCCGATCGCTCGAACCTGCCATCAGCGCCGTTCGGCGTGTCCGCTTCCAGCAACCCCGTGCCCTCGGCACCCGCATGCCCAGAACAAAGGAACCCGCGATGAACAGCTCCTCCAGACAGCGCCGTCTGACCGCCGCCGCCCTGACCGCCCTGGCCGTGGCCACCAGTGCCACCGCCTGCTCCTCCGGCTCGGGCAGCACCGACACCAAGGGCGCGGACAGCGGCGCGTACACGATCTGGGACCCGTACCCGCAGTTCGACAAGAGCTCGGCCTGGGCGAAGCTGCTGGACGACTGCGGCACCGAGGCCGGCGTGAAGATCAAGCGGACCGCGTTCGACACCAGCGACCTGACGAACAAGGCGCTGCTGGCGGCGCAGCAGGACAACTCCGCCGACGTGCTCATCGTCGACAACCCGGTGGTGTCGACCCTGGCGGAGGCGGGCGTGCTCACCACGACCGACGAGAACAAGGTGGACACCTCGAAGGTGGACCCCAACCTGCTCGCGGCCGGCCAGTCGGGCGGGAAGACGTACGGAACCCCGATCGGCGCCAACACCCTGGCCCTCTACTACAACAAGGAGGTGCTGAGGGAAGCCGGGGTGGACACCGCATCGGTCAAGGACTGGAAGTCGCTGACGGCGGCGCTGGCGAAGGTCGAGAAGGCGGGCAAGAAGGGCATCACCTTCTCCGCGATCGGAACCGAGGAGGGCAGCTTCCAGTTTCTGCCCTGGTTCTGGGGTTCCGGCGCCAAGCTGACCGAACTCGACTCACCCGAGGCCGCCTCCGCGCTGTCGCTGTGGACCGACTGGCTGAAGAAGGGCTACGCGCCCAACTCGGTCATCAACAACACCCAGACGACCAGCTGGCAGGAGTTCGCGACCGGCGACTACGCGTTCGCGGAGAACGGCACATGGCAGCTCGCCAATGCCGAGAAGGCTGGCTTCGACTACGGCGTCCTGCCCATACCCGGCGCCGACGGGGGCAACGCCCCGGCCCCGACCGGCGGCGAGTTCGTCACTCTCCCGGTCCAGGGAGACACCGGCCGCTACGCCACCTCCCAGAAGCTGGCGACCTGCCTGACCAGCAGCCAGAACCTGTACGACACCGACACCACCCTGTCCTACGTCGCCCCCACCACCGAGGTCCAGGACAAGCAGGTGGCGGCCAACGCCGGTCTGAAGCCCTGGGTGGACGCGGTCAAGGCGGCCAAGGGACGCACCAGTGACGACCTCGGCACCAAGTACCCCAAGATCTCCGAGCAGATGTGGAAGGCCGTCCAGTCCGCCCTCAGCGGCTCGCAGTCACCGAAGGACGCGCTGAACGCCGCCCAGTCCGCCGTCAAGTGACAACGCCCCAGGGCCGTTTGATGAGCCACACGACACAAGTGCCGCATCGCCGGCCCGTGCCCGGCCACAGCGGTGCGGCCCCCACCGCACCGCCCCGGCCACGGCGCCGTCCGACCTCCCAGCTGGGGGTCCCCCCGGGCGAAGCCTGGGGGAGGGCCGCCTGGGCGTTCCTCGCCCCGGTGACCCTCTACCTCGTCCTGTTCTACGCCTATCCGCTCTACCGCAACATCGACCTGAGCCTGCGCAACTACACGGTCCGCTCCTTCGTCCAGGGCGACGCACCGTTCACCGGATTGGACAATTACCAGAAGGTCTTCGACGACCCGACCTTCGCCCCGGCCCTCACCCACACCGTGGTGTTCACCGTCGTGTGCCTGGTCTTCCAGTACGCCATCGGCCTGGCCCTCGCGGTCTTCTTCCACCAGCACTTCCGGCTCTCCGCCACCCTGCGCGCCCTGTTCCTGGTGCCC
>NZ_KQ949144.1 GCF_001514305.1 Streptomyces dysideae | reverse complement strand
GTCGTGTCTCAAAGTCGGCTTCCCTACTGCATGTCCAACGGCCTTGCCCGGCTGCCCGGACAGGGGCGGCCCTGAAATCATTTCGCCCGTGCTCGCCTCGTCCGCTACGGTCGCGGGGTTGTTTTCACTGCTGGGAGCCCATGAGGTTTCGCGTGTGGCCTCCCCGGCAGTTCCCAGGCTGAGAGCAGGTTTCGTTATGGCATGTCGTATCAGTGAACTCGTGCTCGGTTGCCGCGACCCTGAGGTGCTGGCGCGGTTCTGGTGCGAGGTCCTGGACTTCGTCGTGCTCGATCGCGAGGACGACGGCACGTTGGAGATCGGGCCGCGCGAAGGGTTCGGTGGTCCGCAGCCGACGATCATCCTCAGTTACAGGGATGAGCCGGAGAGGGGGAAATCCCGGCTGCACATCGACGTCAACGCCACCGACCGCGATCAGGACGCCGAGCTAGAACGCCTTCTGAAGCTCGGTGCGCGCCCGGCCGACATCGGCCAGACCGGGGACGAACAGTGGCATGTCCTGACCGACCCCGAAGGTAACGAGTTCTGTCTGCTCAAGGCCCGCCTCAACCCACTCTGATGCTCATCGGTCACGCCTCGGCACCAGGTACCTGGGGTCTGCCTCGAAGTCCGGTGTGACGGGCGTGTCGTGATCGTGAAGTAAGTGAGGACTCCGGTAGAGGGTTCATCGACCAAGAAGAACCTGAACACCGGAGACCTCGTGTGACGGCGGCCATGCCAAGCTCCAGGTGGGCGGCCAGTTGAGTCCAGGCTGATGGCCATCAGAATTGGCTCTTCCAAGATTTTCGTGAGCCGGCTATGCGGCCGTCATGCTCGTCACCCTGTGTGGTCGCCGACTGGCGGCGACGAGCAGGACGCGTTTTCTCAGCAGCGGAAGTCCGGCGCGCCCTCCCATTTGCCGTTTGATCGCCTTGATGTCCGTCACGCGCCCCTCAACTACCCCTGAGTTCCAGGTCGTGCTCAGTCCGCGGATGACAGCGTCGAGGTCGTTGCGCAGGTTACGGGCGAAGCCGCCGAGCGCAGCTCCGTCCAGTGGAGACGTTGCTGATCATCACGGCTGCCGTTCTGTGGGGGCTTGCTTACACCTCGCGCCGCGGACCGGCTGTCCGTGCTGCCTGAGGAACCCTGGCGCACAACCTGCCCTGCAGGGCACCCATTCGGCGGCATCGCCGCCACCGAGCCCCGCCCCGAACCGGGCATCTGGCTGCCGCTCGCCGCGATCACGGTCCCCCTGCTCGGCGTCGCCGAGCTGTTGCCCGATGCCGGCGGCAGCTCGACGACCGTGGTGCTCGGCTCCCTTGCGTTGGGTGCCAGCTACCTCGTGCTCTTCCTGATCAACCCCAAGGGCTTCGGGTTCGGCGACATGAAACTCGCCCTCGCCCCGGGCGCCGTCCTGGGCTGATACGGGTGGCGGGACCGTCCTGATCGGGACCTTCGCCGGGTACCTGCTCGCAGTAGCGGAGAGTTATCCCGGACCTGCCCAAAGGAGAAGGAGTCAGGTGGCTTGGAGCCGGTAGTGCAGCACGTCGGTGACACTGGCAGGGGCTGGCTTGCCGTCAGGATCGGTGACCGCAGTCACGGCCAGGCCAGCGGTCGTGGCCAGCTTCTCGAACTGGTCCCGGGTGTACCAATGCAAGATCCACGGGCGCTCTACAACGCTGCTGTCTGAGCCGTGGTGGCGTTCGTAGCGCAGGAGCGTCGTCTGTCTCCGAGCTGTCTCGTCGCGTTGCTCAGCGACGACGGACACCCGAAGCTCGGCCCCGTCGGATGCAGCAGCCGTGCTCACGCGGCGGATCTGTTCGGACGGAGTCGGTGCGGGGGTGAACAGAGGCACCAGGGCGATGCCGTCCCCCGCCAGGTGAGCGCGGATGCCGCGCAGGGCGGCAAGCGCTGTGGCGTCGTCCGGGAGCAGGTTGAAGGTCGGCCCGGCGAGGAAGATCGCCCGGTAGCGGCGGGGCAGGTTCAGGGCCTCCATGCGCTGGTGAAACACAGTGGCGTGGATGCCTTGATCGTCTGCTCGGCGCCGGAGGCGCTCCAGCATGTCCGCGGAGGAGTCGACGCCCTCGACCTCCAGCCCGCGACGGCGCAGTTCGAGCAGAGGGTCACCGTCTCCGCACCCCAGCTCCAGTGCTGGCATGCCGACTTGCTGAATGAAGGCTGCATAGGGCTCGGGGGCCTGGGAGAAGGACTTCAGCGGTCCGTAGAGCTCTGCGACGATGCCGGTGTAGAAGTCAGCTGGGTCCACGCCCATCACCCTATGCAAACCCATCCCGTGCGTTCACTCGAAATATCGAGACCGGGTCACCCCTGCTGAACCCTGGTGTTGCCCAAACTCGTTGGAAGTTGCGCAGCCAGGCTGCCATCTGTCAGTCGAACATACCCGCATAGGGATGTGGACGAAGGCTCCCGCTCGGCCCCACAACGAGAGGTCGCTGAGAGGGCATTCGTCGAATTCTGGGGTCATGAGCCGTCGGAGGAACTCGGCCATGCCACAGAACTTCGACGCCCTGCCCGGGGCGGGCCTGCGCGACTGCGCCGACACCTGGACCGCCAGCAGCTACCTCTTCCTCGCCGAGGCCGACGGGCTCCGCCACGCACGACCGCCGCGCCGACCGGCGGATGAGAGAACCACCTGGATGCCCCCGCCCGGGCGACTCACCGTTCCATGTTCGCCTACGAGGCGGGGGAGACACGTGCCAGACGGCGGGCGAGGGTGTCGAGGTCGTCCACGAGGGTCTCGTGGAGGTGCGTGGTGAACCGGGCGGTGAGCAGCGTGGTGCTGACCGCGACAGGGGCAGTCCGGTTGCCGGGGAGGGCGACTCCGACGCAGGTGATGCCCTCGGTGTTCTGCTCGCCGTCGACGGCGTAACCGCGCTCGCGGATGCCCTCGAGGTCGCGCGGAGGGCGTCCATGGTCCGGTGGGAGCGGGGTGTGAACGCCAGCAGCTTCCGCACTCTCGCGAGGCGCCGGTCTATTTCCTCCAGGGGGAGGGAGGCGAGCATGGCCTTGCCGAGCGAGGTGACCACGGCCGCCATACGGCGCCCGATGTCACTGGCCAGCCTGACGTGCTGGCTGCCGTCGTGCCGGGCGAGATACACGACGTCGAGGTCGTCCAGGGTGGCCAGCAGCAGGGTCTCCTGCGAGGCGACGGGCAGCGCCGCGGTGGCCGTGCGGAATTCGCTGACGATGTCGGTGCCCGCGAGGAAGCCCTGCCCGAGTTCGAGCACCTTGTAGTCCAGAGCCCGGCGGCCGTCGACGCGGCGGATCATGTGGCTGTCCTCCAGAGCCGTGCAAAGGTTCACCACGGTGGACTTGGCCAGGTCGAGGGCGCGCGCCCGTTCCGTCATGGTGCTTTCGACGGAGCGCAGGGAGCAGGCAGCGGGATCGTCGGCCCGTGGCTGTGGTGCGACCTGGGTCATGAGGCTCGTCCACGGACAGTCTCCTGAATGCCGTACGGCATGCGCGGCCGACCAAGGCGCCCGCCATTGCTGTCTGAGGCGGCCGTCGGGCTTCGAGAGGGCCCGAGCTGGGTGCGTGATGGCCGGGGAGTGACTACATCGTGAAGTTCCTGGGGGATGTGAGTGAGTTCTCCCCGAGCGCGGTCAGCGCCCTGTTCGCGGCTTTCGGCGTGGCGTGTCTCGCCGGGGTGAGCATGCTCGGTCTGTACTCGGTCGGCAGCGATCCGGTGGCTGCGGTGGTGTTCCTGGTGCTGATGGGCGGTGCACTCGGGCCGGCGTTCATGACCACCCAGAATGCGATGCTGCACTGCGCGCCGGGCCGCACGGATATCGCACTCGCGGCCAACTCCGGTTTTACAACGCCGGTATCGCGGCGGGTGCCGCGCGCGGCGGACTGGTCCTGCCGTTGGCCGACGCGCGGGGCGCCTTCCTCGTCGGCGAACGGTTGACCGCTGCGGCCTGCGTTGTGCTCCTCGGCGACTGGCTGTTGCGTTACGGACCGGAGTCCGTTGAGGAGAATGACACGACGACGGGACGCAGTATCGTGAGCAATTCCGCGTGATCATGAGCACCGTCCGAGCGAAATCCAGGTGATCACGAGCAACGGCGACGCACAGTAGTTACGGGTGGAAGCGACCGGCGGCTTCTCTCAACTCCTGTCTGTAGATGAGTCGCATGCAAGGATGTCGCCCGTGACCAGATCGTCTTCCTCCCCTGTCGACGAGGGCACGCCTCGCAACTACGGCCTGGGTCCCCGTGCCGCTGCCGTGCTTGTGTTCGGGTCCTCGGCCGCAGTCCTGGTGGTCGAGATCGTCGCTTTGCGGCTGCTGGCCCCCTACCTCGGTCTCACCCTCGAGACCAGCACCATGGTGATCGGCATCGCCCTCACCGCGATCGCCCTCGGCTCCTGGTTGGGTGGGCGCATCGCCGACCAGGTCGATCCACGCCGGCTCATAGGCCCCTCGCTCGGGGTGTCGGGAGCGGTCGTGGCGCTCACCCCTGCCGTGCTGCGCACCACTGCGGAGTGGGCACCAGCGATGCTCTTCTTGATCGCGTCGCTGACCATCCTCGTGCCGGGCGCGCTGCTCTCTGCGGTGACGCCGATCGTCACCAAGTTGCGTCTTACCAGCCTCGCCGAGACCGGAACGGTTGTCGGCCGACTGTCCGGCGTCGGCACCGTCGGCGCCATCGTCGGCACGGTCCTCACCGGCTTCGTCCTCGTATCGCGGTTACCGGTCAGCGGCATCCTGATCGGCCTCGGAGCACTGCTGATGGTCGGCTCGGCGCTGGTTGAGTGGCGAAGGCGCGGGTGGAGCAGCACCCCTGCGCTGACACTCGTGGTCGTTGCCGGCGGCCTTGCCACTATGGTCGCGCCT
The DNA here is from genome assembly GCF_001514305.1 of Streptomyces dysideae. Taxonomy (GTDB): domain Bacteria; phylum Actinomycetota; class Actinomycetes; order Streptomycetales; family Streptomycetaceae; genus Streptomyces; species Streptomyces dysideae. Next base: position 13,095 of record NZ_KQ949144.1, on the reverse strand, counting down.
GGCGGCTGCGACACGGAGACGAGGTACCACTGCGCACGGGTCGTCACAGACCCCGACCGGGGCAGCGGCCGCACACTCGTTCTGGACGGCGTGCGGCACTCCTACGTCGACATCGACGACCCGACCTTCCTGGAGTTCACGTATGTGCGCGCCATCGCGTCGGTGGTCGATGCCGCCTTTCCCGAAGGTGAGCCACTTGCTGCCCACCACCTGGGCGGCGGTGGGCTGACCTTTCCCCGTTACCTCGCGGCCACGCGGCCCGGGACGCGCAGCCTTGTATCCGAGATCGACAGCGGGGTTGTGCACATCGACCGCGACCAACTCGGTCTGGGATCAGAAGCCGGTATCGGCGTACGCGTCGAGGACGGCAGGCTCGGCCTGCGGCGACTGGACGCCGGCAGTCGTGACCTCGTCGTCGGCGACGCCTTCGGGGGCGTCAGCGTGCCGTGGCACCTCACTACGGTGGAAGCGATGACTGACATACGGCGGGTGCTCAACGAGGACGGCCTGTACGTTGCCAACCTCATCGATCACGGTGCTCTGGCCTTCGCACGTGCCGAAGTAGCCACCCTCAGGGAGACCTTCGAGCACGTCGCCCTCGTCGGCGAACCCACCGACATCGGCCTCGACCCGACCGCCACCCCCGAGGGCGGCAATCTGGTGGTGCTCGCCTCCGACCGACCAGTCGACCTACGCGCGACCCAAGAAGCGCTGGACGCCCGGCAAACCGGCTGGAAGATCGCCACTGGCGACGACCTCACCTCCTGGATCGGCGATGCCCAACTGCTCACCGACGACTACGCACCCGTCGATCAGCTCCTCCAGCCCTACAGCCCACGGAGCAGCCAGTGACAGGACACACGTCCAGGCCCTGCCGACGCACCTGAACAAGCTGCCCCCCGCCTACGCCCCTCCTGGCCTTGGTCCGGAGTTTCACTGTGGAGAACGTCGACTCGATGGGGTTGGTCGTCCGCGGGCACGCCATGGCGTCCGGGAAAGGCTGCTGGGAGCCTCAGGCGAAAGGGGCGGCCGCACGCGCCGAGAAGTTCTGCTGACGAACGGCGTCAAGCCGCGAATCCGATGTTGGTGACGTACTCGTACTGACCTCACTCGGAGCCGAGGTCTACCGCTGCGTCGCTGACCCAGGCGTCGTCCAGGGCCTCGTCGTCATTTGGCCCATGCCTCGACGATGCGGTCCCAGTGGCGGACGTTGAGCGTGCGGTACGAGACCGCGCGCCGGCGGGGCCGGTCAACCTGGGACTGGTTGACCGGGTGGAACTCGACGCGGGTGCCGGCCTTCTTTGCGAGGCGCTGGAGCCTGACCTCGGGTGCACGGTGAGCATCAAGCTCGAAACGGCGAACCGGGTCCGCAGCTTCAAGGCCCGCGGCACCGAGGTAGTTGCGAGCCTGCTCGCCGACCATGGCTCGCGAGCCGCGGTGTGCGCCAGCGTGCGGGCAACCTTGGCCAAGCCCTCGCTTGGTCCGGTCGCGGCCGGGGGCTCGACGTCACCGTAGTGGCATCCCGCTTCGCAACTCGGGCCAAGCTTGATCGCATCCGCGCGTTGGACGCCAGGTTGGAGCTGGTGGACGGAGACCACGAGATGGCTCGCGAGCGGGCGGCGGCCATCGCGCGGTACGACGGCATCCGGCTGGTCGAAGACAGCCTGGACATCGAGACCTGCGAGGGTGCGGCGACCATCGGCCTGGAACTGGTGGACACCGCGCCGTCGTTCGACGCCGTCCTGATTGCTCTCGGCGGTGAGGCGCTGGCCACAGGCGTGGGTCATGCGGTGAAGGCATTGGCACCAGAAGTCGAGGTGATCTGCGTCCAGCCGCTGGGCGCACCGGCGCTGACACACTCGTGGCGCCAACGGCGTGTCGTCACCACTGACTCGACCAACACCATCGCTGACGGCGTCGCCGGCCGGCGTCCCATACCGGCCGTCCTGGACGACCTCCTCCTGGTCGCTGACGACGCCGTCCTGGTCCAGGAGGCGTCGATCATCACCGGTATGCGGATGCTCCTCTACCACGCCGGCCTCGTCGTCGAACCTTCGGCCGCGCTCGGCATCGCGGCGATCCTCGAAGACCGTGACCGCTTCGCCGGCCGACACGTCGTCACCATCGTGTGCGGCAGCAACGTCGACGTAGACGCCTACCACCGCTGGGTCGGCGCGGCTCCCATCCACAGGCCTTGACAATTGCTCAACCACGCTGCTCGGGCCAGCCCTACCATCAGCTCAAACCGGCTCTGCTGGTGACAACCGTTGGGCTTCGGTATATCAGGGTCGGTAACCGTCTCCAGGCGGGCGGGTGGCAGCGGATGCCGACGATGCTGCCGTGCGGTTGCTGCCCCCCTCGGCTTCAACGTTCCGTGTCCTCGGGCTGCTCCTTGTCCTGGGACGCAGCTGTCGGCTCCGGTGCGTCGGGGGCGGTGTAGTAGACCGAGGTGCCCTGCTTGGTGCGCTGAGCCTGGCTCTTGGCGACGAGCCCTTCGAGGGTGACCCGTACGACCTTGGTCTTGATGTCGCGCTGGGGATGGGCCTGGCCGAGTGCGGTGGAGATTTCCGCAGCGGAGCGCGGTTCGCTCTGCCCGGCGAGGTGGCGGCGGATGAGTTCCACCAGGGTGGGCTGGGTTGTCTTCGCGGCGGCCGCCTTGGGTGCGGGCTTCTTGGCGGCTGGCTTGCTGGCCGCTGGCCCTGTCTGTGTGGCCGTGGTCTTCCGTGTCCTTTGCCTGCCGCGGGGACCGGTGTCGGCATCCTCTCGGGGGGAGGGCACTGCGGTGCCCTTGGGCGTGACCGCGGGCTCGGTCGGTGTTTTCGTGATGCCGAGCGCCTGCTGCATGTTCACCAGCACGGTGTGGTCTTGCTGCAGAGCGGTCAACTGCTCTTGCAGGGCGGTGATTTCCGCGCCGATGCGTTCTTGCTCCTTGAGGTTGTTTGCGAGGTCGCCGGTCACCTGGGCGATGTACTGCGATGTCAGTTCCGTGGTGCCAGTCGTACTTTCGGACATGGCGCTTGACCTTTCCTCGGTGGGCGGCCGTGATCGTCCGCGGGCGGCTGCGGACCGGGGCAGTGCTCCTCCCAGTCAGTGCCGACGGGACCGTATGTCGCCATCACTGCCGCAACGTGCCTTGGCATAGAGATAGTACGGACAAGCGAAGCCAGTTGTTCCTCTCGCGTGGCGCGTCTGTCCGAGGCCGGCCCCAAGGCCGCGGTGCCTGGCACCTGCGGGGCCCTACTGCAGGGCGGGTTCGTTCGGGCGACCACCCTTCACGACCACGTCGAACTGATCAGCACCGCCCGGCGTCCTGGGCCGGGTTTCCTCGGGTGGCCGGCCCTTTGAGTGTCTGTGGTCCGTCAGCCACGCGGGTAGGTGCCCGGTGTGTGGCCGAAGGTGCGCCGGAAGACATCGATGAACGCGCTGGCGGACGACCAGCCGCACCGGTGCGCGACCGCAGTCACCGGTGTGTTGTCGGCCAGTAGGACCAGCGCGTGGTGGAGTCGGAGCTGGGTGCGCCATTGCGGGAAGGTCATGCCGAGTTCGCTGCGGAACAGCCGGGACAGGGTGCGGTCGCTCGCCCCGATCTCACGGCCCAGTTCGGCGAGGATGCGGCTGTCGGCCGGATCGGCGTGCAGGATGTTGCACAGCGTCTGCACCAGGGGCGCTGTGGGCGTGGGCAGGTGCAGTGGCTGCTGGGGCGAGGCCCGCAGCTGGTTGAGCAGCACCGCGCGTAGCCGGGCCCGTTCGGGGCTGTTGTCGTCCTGGGCGCCTGTGTAGGCGACGATCAGTTCGCGCAGCGGCGGGCCCACGGCGAGCACGGTCGGTGTCTCCAGGGCGAGCGGGTTCTCGGTCGCCGGCAGTCCCACCAGGTGCAGTTCGAGCTCGCCGTGGGTCTGGTGGGCGTGCACGGTGCCGGCGGGTACCCAGATGGCACGGGTGCCCGGGGCGCCCCAGGAGCCTGCGCTGGTGGTGACGGCCAGCACTCCGCGGCCGGCGTAGACGATCTGGTGGTCGTCGTGGCGGTGGGCGTCTATCGCGGCGCCGGGTGCCAGCGACTGGGTGCGGGTCGGCGCGACCGGCTCATGGCGGATCTGCGTCATCGTATGGCAGTTTATCGGAAGTACGACACGGTCCTCGGCGCGGACCATGACGGGGTGCGAAAGAATGCATCGATCACACAGTTGTCCGTCGGGCACGCCTGCGTCGAGACGGCGGCGTAGCTGTAGGCGCGCTCGGCGGCGAAGAACGGTACGAGGGACGCCACGGCGCCCTGGTAGGGTGCGGAACAACAGCCAGCTCGGTACAGGTATCAGGACCAGTGGTGCCAGGGCTGTTTGCAGATGCCGCACTCTCTCCCGTCCGGCCCGATCACTGCTGACCAGCCCGCTCCGCCAGGATCCCGCCGCTCCGCCGAAATGAACGGCCCGTCAGACTTTACGGTCCAGGAATCCTGCCCGCTGCAGGAGTGGGGCTGCACTGCCGCTCTGTGGCAACGCCATCGTGGTGCTCTACCAGGGGGACTGACCGTGTTCACCGGACCTCGGTCGACTGGAGGGCCCCGCCTACCGCGCCGTTGAGGGCTGCGGTTTCGGGTGGGTTCCCGCTTCGCTGCGCGGTGCCGGGACGAGTCCTGGTCTTACCTGCGCTCCACGGGCTGACACCGCGAGTCCGGCGGCCTTGGCGACGTTGACCGCCGCGTTGATGCCAGCATGTTCAGGGATGTACCAGTGCGGCGGGGGCACGAAGGCGGGGCAGGAGACCGTTTCTTGCCGTCGAGATCGCACGCGACGGCTTCGAGTGCCTGGCAGCGTGAAATGAGGCGCGCGCCGTCCCGTGTCCAGTGACGGTGGCGGACAAGTTCATCGGCGCGGACTTACTGCCTGCCGACCGGCTGCGCGAGTACCGGGCTTACCGGGACACGGCGCAGCCGCATGCCACCGCGCACCGCAGCACAGCCGAGCTCGCCAAGTGACCTCGCCCTCCGGCGACTTGTCCCGGCCAGGGCAGGGCCCACGCATGGACGATTTCTTCTGGGAGATCGTGGCGTGCGGTGATCATCCAGGCGATGGAGTGCACCCTCTGTCCACAAACTTCATGGAGTATCCATGCGTCGCAAGCGCACCATCGGTCTGGCCGCGACCGTCGCGACCCTTTTCACGCTGAGTCTGGGGGCCGGGCAGGCGTCCGCCAGTACGGTCACGGGCACCTCAACCTCCACCAGTTGGGGCTTCGCCTCGACCAAGACCCAGTGGCGGTTGAACCCCTAACGCCTCGACCCGGTCTACCTCTACGTCAAGGACAAGGTGGCCGACGGCCACGGCGTGGCCGTGCGCCTGGTGACCACCGGCGACGCCGGGACGGTCCGCTACCAGCTGCGCCGGGTGTCCACCGGCGTCGGCACGTACGGTGAGTGGTACACCTACGCCAACCTCGGCGGCTGGATCAGTCGGGCTTGGATCGAACTGTGCCAGATGGAGGGCACCACGGTGCTGCAGTGCGTCTCCTCCTCGGTCACGTACCCGGCCTACGACGACAGCGGCAACGCCGATCCGTTCTGAGCCCACCGGTGCTGAGCCGACCGCCGGGAGCCGGCCGGGCGAGGTCCCGGTCGGCTCACTCGGCTGCGCTGCGGTGCGCGGTGGCATGCGGCTGCGCCGCGTCAAATGAGGTGCTTCAGTTTCGACGACCAGTACTTCGACAATGCCCGCAAGCTGGACGTCGACCACCTCGTCCCGCTCTCCGAAGCCTGGGACAGCGGTGCCTGCGGCTGGACGGCGAAGGAGCGCGAGGCGTACGCGAACGATCTGGACGACGAGCGTGCGCTGATCGCGGTGTCCGCGGCGAGCGACCGGTCCAAGGCCGACCAGGACCCCCGTACCTGGCTGCCGCCGTACGCCGTCTACCTCTGCCGAGCTGCGCTCTCCGAAGCGCTGAGCCGCTGCCCCAATGAGCCCATCACGGTCACGCTCGCCTGGTAACGGCGGGTCAGGGCCGCGGGCCGCACACGCGAAAGCCCCGGCTGGACGGGGGGAGACCAGCCGGGGCCGTGGGCGGTGACGTGCGGAGGGCGGTCGCCTCTCGGCGGAGGGCTCCATGGGGCTTCAGCCGGACGATCGTCCCCATGGGCTGTAAGCGAGGCCCGGGGACACTGTCCCCTCCGCAGCCACGTCTGGATGAACGGTCAACCGTCCTGGGGGTGTTCCCGGCCCGTCGCCGCTACCGTGGTGAGCTGGGGCACACCCCTCGGAGGGGTTCAGTCGAGGAAGTCGGCCACGAGAGGGGCGAATTCATCCGGGGTGACCAGCCGGATGCCGAGGGCTTCGGCCTTGGTGCGCCTGGATCCGGCTCCTTCTCCGGCGACGACCAGGGTGGTCTTCTTGGAGACGCTGGAGGAGGCGCGACCGCCGGCGCGTTCGATGAGTTCGTTCATCTGGTTGCGGCTGAGCCTCTCCAGCACTCCGGTCATCGCGCCGGTTACGACGACTGCCATACCGGCCAGGGGCATGTCCGCCCCATCCGCGGCCGCCGGGCTGGCGCCGTCGGCGGTGTCGCCGGTCGCGGGGGAGGAGCCAATGGCGCCGGGTTCGGTCATGTTCACCCCGGCCGCGGCGAGTTTGTCGATGAGCGGGGCGAGTTCGGCGAGCTCCGTGACGATGGACGGGGCCTTCTCGGTGCCGATGCCGTCGACCTGCTGCATCGTTTCGGCGTCGGCGGCGCGGATGGCGTCCATGGTGGCGAAGTGGCGGGCGATGCGGGGGACATGGACCGTCCGGTGCCGCGGACACCGAGCGCGCACAGCACCCGCGACAGCGGCTGGCCCTTGGCTGCGCCGATCGCGGTGAGGAGGTTGTCGGTGCTGGTCTCGCCCATCCGCTCCAGGCCGAGCAGTTGTTCACGGGTGAGGGTGAACAGGTCGGCGAGATCCGCCACGAGGCCGGTGTCGACGAGCTGGACGACGCGGGTGTGGCCGAGGCCTTCGATGTCGAGCTGGTCGCGGCCGGCGGCGTAGGACAGGGCGCCGACCAGGTGGCAGTTGCGGCCGTTCTCGCGGCGCCAGCGCTGCTCGCTGGTGTCGATGCCGGACCCGCACCGCGGACATATCTCGGGGAAGACGATCGGCTGTTCGTCGCCGGTGCGCAGGTGGGCGACGGGGGCTTCGATGCGGGGGATGACGTCGCCGGCCCGGTGGACCATGACGTGGTCGCCCAGGCGCAGGTCGCGGCGGGTGATGTCAGCCGGGTTGTGGAGAGTGGCGAAGGTGATGGTGGAGCCGTCGATCTCGACCGGTTCCAGCACGGCGCGCGGGGCGATGATGCCGGTGCGGCCGACGTTCCACTCCACCTCGAGCAGGCGGGTGATCTTCTCCACGGCGGGCAGCTTGTAGGCGATCGCCCAGCGAGGGGCGCGCGAGCCTGATCCGGCGGCCTGCTGGTCGGCAGCCAGATCTGCCTTGATGACGATCCCGTCGATCCCGAACGGCAACTCGGCGCGCAGCGCCGCGATCTTCTGCACCTGGGCCAGCACCTGCTCGGCGGTGTCGGCGGTGATCCCGGGCACGGCGGTGGCAGCGGTGGTGTTCACCCCGTACTTGGCAGCCTGCGCCATGAGCTCGCTGTGGGCGAGTTCGCCCAACTGCTCCGCCAGGACCCTCTCGGTGTCGGGCAGGGACAGCAGGCCGTAGCCGAAGAACGTCATCGCCACCGTGTAGGCGCGGTCCCTGGCGCGCAGGGTGCCCGCCCCTCCGCTGCGCGCTCGACGGTGACCGTGGCCTCGCAGCGCGGGAGCCGCCTGCGCTACCTCGGTGCCGATGGTGTCCCGGCGGCGAGGGCGCGGTTGTGGTGCACGCGCTTCACTACGCCGAGGCCGAAGACACATCCCAGCCACCAGCTGCTGTAGCCGATGGCGGCGAAGACCGCGTAGTAGAGCAGGGCGAAGATCAAGCCGTTGATGAAGTGCGCGCCATAGCCGAGGGCTTTTACGCGGGTCCGGTCGCAGGTGAAGGCGGTGCCGAGCAGGAACGGCAGGTCGATGGGGGTGAGGTTGAAAGCGTTGGCTGCGCGTAGGCCAGTGGTCAGCACCAGAGTGCCGGCGAGCCCGCCCGCCAGGGCCGCCCAGATGCTCATAGCATGGCTGCCCCGATCGCGCAGGCGGCGCTGATCAGGGCCAGGTGGGACAGGCCCTGGGGCAGGTTGCCGAGGACGGCACCGGTCGCAGGGTCGACTTCCTCGCTGTAGAGGCCGACGTCGTTGCCGAGCGCCACGAGCTGCATGGGGGACCCGGCTTCGTCGGCGCGGCCGCATCGGGCGAGGGCTTCGGCGAGCCAGAAGGAACAGGCGAGGAAGGCGCCCTCGCCGCCGGGACACCGTTCGGCGCCGAGGGTTCCGCGTATGAGCGGGGCGCCGGGCGGACGGTAGCCGTGCAGCAGTTGACGGGAACGCCCGCGCGACGTGTCGGATGCGGTACGTGGGCGCCGTAGCCGAAGCGCGGCTGGACGCTCCAGCGCATGGGGACGCCGCCCGCGAGGCCATCGATCCGCCGGACCAGCTCCCGGCCGGGCGCCAGGGCGTGCGGGGTGGCCATGGCCAGCGCGCGGTCACCCGAACCGTGCCGTCGGCAGTGGTGAACGTCAGCACGTTGGTGCCGGGCAGATAGCGGCGGGCGGCGGTGCAGGGCACGTCGGGCAGGAGGAGGAACATGCCGCAGCGGACGGCGTCGAGGACCGCGGCGAACAGAGTCGGCGAGTCCGGGTCCGGCCAGGCCAGCCAGTCCACCGAGCCGTCCCGGGCTGTGAGCGCGCCGCAGCGGCCGCCCCTGATCACCGCCTAGTCCCGCAGCTGGGCGTACCCGTCCACCCTCGCCGGCTGGGCAACCGTGACGTCGGGCAAGCCCGTCCGCCGGTTCCGGAGCTTGTCCGGCACCGGCAACGAAGGGTCCGGCCTGGACCGTGCAGCACTCACATGAGGGCTTCTTTCCCGGTCCAGCGCGGTGGTGAGGAGGAGTGGGCCAGGGGGCGCGCGGTTGTCGGCCGGGACGGCTGTGCTGGTGCACGACCTTGCTGACCAGCCGATCCGAAGCAGTGCCGTTGCGATTCCGGCAAGCCGTGCTTCTGCGGATGGCCCGTCGGCTCCGCTCATGGGCGGCGTGGGCGCAGTCCTTCAGGCCACGTGGGAGCCACGGCGCAGCTGGATCGGCTGAGCGTGCTGCACTGCTTGTTCATCGCTTTCCTGCAGCGGGGTGAGTCGGATACCGGCGTGGTAGTCCTGGACCAGCATCCAACCCAGGAAACCGGCACCGAGCGTGCAGGCGAGTCCCGCGGCTGACAGTGTCAGTCCCGGGGTGACGCCGGTCGCCGGGCCATCCCAATGTGTGGCGTAAATGCCGAGGCTGGCGCCGAAGAGGCCCAGGGCGGCGACATTGAGAACGCCGTGGGCAACGCCGACGGTCTTGGCCGCCGAACGGCGGGGAATGCCGAACGCCAGGTCGACGATGCCCGGCAGGGCTGCCAGCAGTGCCGTGCCGACTCCGGCGATATTGAGGGCGATGGCCAGGTTGAGCCAGAACTGCTGCCCGTTGGACGCGTAGACGGCGAAACCCACCAAGGTGCCTGTGTAGCAGGCCACGGGGTAGCCGACGAGCATCGGGTGGATGGGATGACCTGCGATGGTGACCTTGCTATACATGGCGCCTCCAGGGGCACGAGGCCAGTCCCTTCCAGGCTCACCCTCCACGGGCGGAAGTGCCAGCGGGGGAGCGGATCCTGCGAGGAGGTGCAGCACGTGACGGCAGGACAGCTCGGGACATGTGCTGAAGGCTGAGTGAGGAGCACGGTGTGGAGCCTCGTTGCCGCAGCTCATCAAGGTCAGACGTAAGAGACTTCAGCGGGCCCTCCCTCGTGCGCCCCGCCGCGCCTCCCGCAGCCGGGCCTGATGGCCGGGGATAGGCAGATGCGATGGAACGTCGCAGATGGATCCGTCGCAATCCGCAGGCAAGGGTATGCGCCGGTGGTCAGGCGTGACGAGCGGCTCAACAAGCCGAAGGTCTTGTGGGACTTCTGGATTATCGGCAACTCCCTTGACGGGTTCGCCGAGTCGCTCCGGAACCGGACAGGGCTGCCGTTCGGCTACATTCAGGCGTTCAAAGCATGCCCAATTCCTGCCGCCCAGTCTCAATGCTCGACTTTCGCAGTTCTGACTGACCGTCAGGCAGGTAGCTCGCATGGGTGACCTGTGGCCGTCGGCCCACCTCGGTGGCAGACAGCAAGGAAGCATCGGCGGTGCTTGCGTCGCCTGCTGTGAGGGACCCGCCGATGCTTCCGGACCCGACCGTCCCCGCATCCCTGCTCGCTGTGCTCACCTCTTTGCGCGGCAGCTTCACCTCCCCGACCTTCTCTACCTTCGCCGCGCTGGTCACCGGCCTGATCGCGCAGACCGGCCGGGGCACCGTCACCGGGATGCTGCTGGGCGCGAACTTGACGCGTCACTGGTCTCACGACCGGGCCCATGCCTTCTTCGCCCGCGCCCGCTGGGACCCGCAGACGCTTGGCGCGTCGCTGTCCCACCTCGTGGTGAGCTCGCTGGTGCCCGACGGCGCCCCGCTGACCGTGGTGGTGGACGACACGCTGTTCAAACGGCGCGGGAAGAAGGTCTTCGGTGCCGCCTGGCAGCACGACGGCTGTGCCGCCGGCCGCGACGGGATCGGCTACGGCACCTGCTTCGTCGTCCTCGGCCTGATCGTGGACCTGCCGTTCCTCCCCCGGTCGGCGTGTCTGCCGGTGGCCGCCCGGCTGCACCGCCCGAAAGGCGAGCAGACCAAGGTCGAGCTGGCCGCTTCCATGACCCGGTTTCTGGCGGCATGCCACTGGGGCAGGCGTATCGATGTGGTCGCCGACGCCGCCTATCACGGCAAGGCGCTGCGCGACCTGCCCGCATCTGTCACCTTCACCACCCGGCTGCCGGCCAACGCGATGCTCTACGCCCTCGCTCCGCCGCCGACCGGGCGACGCGGCAGGCCCCACCTGAAAGGCGACAGGCTCGGCACGCCGGCCGAGCTGGCCGCCGCGCTGATGTTCACCCCGGTGACTGTGACCCGCTACGGCCGCACCGAAACCGTGTTCACTGCCGAGACCACCTGTCTGTGGTACGGCTCCTTCCACACCCGAGCGGTGAAGGTGGTACTGCTGCGCGAGGACACCACCGACACCGGCTACGACCTGGCGCTGGTGGCCACCGACCTGACCGGCCCCGCCGGACAACTGGTCGCCCGGTACGCCGCGCGGTGGTCCATCGAGGTGACCTTCGCCGAGAGCCGCACGGTCCTCGGCGTCGGACAGGCACACAACCGGACCCGGCGCGCGGTGGAGCGCACCGTGCCGTTCGGCCTGCACTGCTACACGATCACCGTGCTCTGGTACGCGCTGCACGGCCACCACCCCTCCGATGCCGCCGAGCGCCGCGAGCGCGCCCCGTGGTACACCACCAAGACCGATCCGGCGTTCGCCGACATGGCCGCCAAGCTCCGCCGCACCGTCATCGCGGCCCGATTTCTGCCCACCGTCCCAGGTCGGCCCACGGATGCAGAAATCCGGGAGGTCCAGCACGCCTGGGCCGCCGCCGACGGTGACCAGGCAGCCTGACCCCAGCACAGACACTGACGGCTGGTCAGAACAGCGAAGGTCGAGATTGATCTTGATGAAGCTCGTCCAGGTGCCACTTGTCCCCGGGCCGGGGCCGCCGGCGGCGCAGCGCGTCGGCATGGCTCTGCCCGAACTTGGAACACCACTGCCGGATGGTCTCGTGGGAGACGACGACACCGCGCTCGAGTATCAGCTCCTCGACCTCGCGGAAGGACAGCGGGAAACGGTGATACAGCCACACGCAGTGCGCGATGATCTCCGCCGGGTACCGGATGCATGGGGCAATCCGTGGAATGTCCTGGGAGGCACGCCGGGTTGCCTTCGCGGTGTCCCGCACAAGGGGCGGGGTGCCGTGGTTGGGCATGGTGTCGGCGGCGGAGGCGGTTACGGAGCATGGCCAGGCGGAGAGCACGTGGAGCGGGCGGTCCGTGGCCCGGTCGTCTGCGGCGCGCGGCGGGAGGGGGTGTGGCCGGGCTGGTCGCGGGAGTGCCGGTCGGGTGGCTACTGGGGCGTCAAGGGGCCTTCGGCAGAGGGGACTTGGACGCTGCGGGCGCGGTCGGGGTCGCGGGCTGGTGGCCGTACGCCGGGTATGTGGTGGTGGCGGGGGCCGTGGCCGGGCTGGTTGTGGGGCGGCGGGGCTGCGGTGGCCGCTGTCGGCGGGGGGCTGGTTGGGTTGGTCGGCTGGCTGGTGTGGCCGCTGCCCCTGACGCCCGTGCGCGGCTCGCCGCTTCGAACGCCGCGCCGTGCGCGGCAGTCCGCTCGACGTGACACTGGTCAGTGACTCCAACTTCCTGCTGTTCACGCCGATGCCGGCCTCCGTGGTCTCCGGCACGCTGGAGCCTGCCCACATCAGCGTGCCCGTGCGGGCGGCGGCCCAACGCACCCGGATCCGACACGGCAGGGTCGAGTCGGTGGACACCGATGCTCGCGTCGCACGGCTGGACGCGCCGGCCGGGGTGAGCGGGAGATCCCGTACGACCATCTGGTGCTCGTAGTGGGCTCGGTGCCGCACATCCCCGCCCGTGTGCCGGGTGTGGCCGAGCACGCGCTGACGCTGAAGAGCCTCGATTCGCTCCGACCACCGCGCCCGGGGTCCGGCCTGCACGGTGCCAGCGGGCCAGCACAGCCCGGCCGTAGTTGTTCGTGCCCGCCACAGCTCGGTTATCGGCGGCGGTTCGGGTCCGTACGGTTCACCGGCATGAGACGCGCTCGCTACCGCGGCCCGCGAAAGACTCATCTCGAGCACGTCTTCGCCGCTGTCGCGCTCAACCTCATACGCCTCGACGCCTGGTGGAACGGGCGTCCTTTGGACCGCACCCGTGTCAGCCACCTCGCCCGGCTCGACCTCTCCCTCGCCGCGTGACCCCGGGACACGTTCGTTGATGGCACCCGCACTCGGGGAGCGCGAGGCTCTGAACAGTGTGAATACCGCTACCTTTCCCGGGGACGGGGACTAGTAG
>NZ_KQ949143.1 GCF_001514305.1 Streptomyces dysideae | reverse complement strand
TCCCCGCCGACGGCCCCACACCCCGTTGACATATGACGTTTTCAGCAAGAACATCGGCCAGAACGAGCAGAAAAGAACAGCACCGCGGCACCCATAGACCCGGGGGTGGGAGGGCTCCGCGCGTACCGGCCGGTTTCAGGGACGGCCGGCACGCGCGGAGTGACCGTTGACTGCCGCTGCCCGATCATCCGCCCGCCGACTCCCAGACCCACTTCCCGGCTCGCGTTCAACACCGGCGTCGAAGGGCACGCCCTCTCACCCGCCCTTGGGAATCCCGTACGCCCGCTCCACCTTCAGCCGCAGCACCAGCCGCCGGTCGCGGACCATCGCCGCCCGGTAGTCCGCCCAGTCGGGGTGCTCGCCCTGGACGTCGCGGTAGAGGCGGATGAGCTCCTCGACCGCCTCGTCGTAGGGGTCCTTCGCCACCGGCGAGAGCTCGGCCGTGCCCTCGGCGACGGTGTACGCCCACCGGTCGGGGCTGGTCACGTGGTAGGACGCCCGTGGGTCCCGGCGCAGGTTGCGGGTCTTGGCCCGGTCGTCGGTGATCGAGACCCGGACGATCCGCTCATCGGGGTAGTAGGCGTGGTTGACGTTCGACAGCTGGGGCCTGCCGTCGCGCTTGAGGGTGACCAGCACCCCGCCGTCCTGCTCGGAGAGCAGCGCGAGCAGTGCGTTCTGCGTGGCGTCCTGAGTCATGTCTCACTCAACCGTGTCGGCCGACCCGCGCATTCCCGAGTAGACACTGTCTACGGACTATTGGTAGACAGTGTCTATGCCTGAATCCGAGACGGGACTGCGTGCCCGGCTGGTCGACGTCGGCGTGGATCTCGTGGCCCGCGAGGGCGCCCAGGCCCTCACCCTGCGGGAGATCGCCCGCCGGGCGGGCGTCTCGCACGGGGCGCCGCGCCGCTACTTCCCCACCCACCTGGAGCTGCTGTCCGCCATCGCGCGCCGCGGCTTCGGTCAACTGGCCGAGCGCGCGACGGCGTGCGACACCGCGTCGAGTCCGCGCGAGCAGCTCACGGCACTGGCCCGCGTCTACCTGGACTTCGCGCTGAGCAACCGCGGCATGTATGAACTGATGTTCCGTCACGACCTGCTGGAAAGCGGTCACTTGGGGCTGCGCGATACCAGCCTCCCCCTCTTCGGCCGCCTGGTGGAGCTGGTCGGCCAGGTCCGTCCCGACGCCGACGCCCGGGTCGTCGTCGGCTCGATGTGGGCCAACCTGCACGGCATCGCCCAGCTGTGGGGTTGGGGCAGCCTCCAACCGGCCACGGGCGCCGACGACTTCGTACCACTTCTGCGATCGGCTCTGGACGCGCACCTCGGGAAGGAAGCCGGGTGAAGCCTCGGCCGGCGCTCGTCGGCAGTGTGGGCGGTGCCGTGATCGTCGCCTTCAACGGCACCGTCGCGCCCCGATCGACGATCATGGCCAACCGGAGGACCGTACACGCGTTCCTGCGCGACGATGAGGTCTGAGGCCGTTCCGGCGGGGTATGCCGGACCGCACCTCGACGAACGTATTCGGAGGAGAGCGATGGCACTGCTGAGACAAGAGGTCGACCCGGGCGAGGTCGGGCTGGACGCGAAGGCGCTGGACCGCCTCGACCAGCACTTCGCCCACTATGTCGACGAGGGGCGGCTGCCCGGCTACCTGGTGTCCGTCGCCCGCGGTGGACGCGTCGCCCACCTCACCACGCACGGCCGGCGCGACATAGCCGCCGGGCTGCCCGTCGAGGCCGACACACTGTGGCGGATCTACTCCATGACCAAGCCCGTCACCTCGGTCGCCGCACTGCTGCTGATGGAGGAGGGCAAGCTGTCGCTCGACGATCCGGTCGGCCGCCATCTGCCCGCCTTCGCCGATCCGCAGGTGTACGTCAGCGGCTCCGGCGCCGACACGGTGACCCGCCCGGCCTCCGGGCCGCTGCTGGTGCGGCACCTGATGACCCACACCGCGGGTCTGACCTTCGCCTTCTACCACTCCCATCCGGTCGACGCCCTCTACCGGGACGCCAACCTGGAGTCGTCGGTGCCGCCGGGCGCGAACCTGGCCGAGACGATCGACGTGTACGCGAGTCTGCCGCTGCAGTTCGAGCCGGGGACGCAGTGGAACTACTCGGTCGCCTCCAACGTCCTGGGCCGGATCATCGAGGTGGTGTCCGGGCAGCCGCTCGACCGGTTCTACGCCGAGCGGGTCTTCGGGCCGCTCGGGATGACCGACGCCGGGTTCTGCGTCACGGACGAACAGGCGGGCAGGCTGTCCGAATTGTACGGCGAGACCGATGGCGGCGGTATAGAGGCGATCCCCGGTCTACCCCTGCGCGGGCGCCCCCGCTTCCTGTCCGGCAGCGGCGGCATGGCGGCCTCCGCACACGACATCCACCGCTTCATGGAGCTGCTGCGCCGCCGCGGCGAACTCGACGGGACCCGTCTGCTCGCCCCCGAGACCGTCGACCTGATGACCACGAACCAGCTCCCCGGCGGCGCCGACCTGCGCACCTTCGGCAGCCGACCCGCCCACGACGAGCCCGGCAACGACGGCGTCGGCTTCGGCCTCGGCGTCTCCGTGGTGATCGACCCGTCCCGCACGCGGGCGCCGTCCGGCCTCGGCACGTACGGCTGGTCCGGGGTGGCGACGACGACGTTCTGGGTCGATCCGAGCCGCGACCTGACGGTGCAGTTCATGAGTCAGGTACGGCCGAGGACCTCGCACACGATGTTCGCGGACCTCAAACGGCTCGTGCACGAGGCCGTCACCGGCTGACCGGCCCTACGCGTCCACGCGCAGAGTGAACTCGACCCCGTCCAGGGCGAGTTCACGCAGCCACTCCTCCGACCGCGCCGCCGTCTCGGCGGCCCGGTTCAGGCCCGCCGGCAGCGCGCCCTCCAGGGTGTGGCGGACGCCGAGGGCCAGGGGCCGGGAGACACAGCGGGCCATCGCGCTCTCCTCCTCGTCCCCCACCAGGTCGAGCAGATAACTGCCCGCCCACGCCTGCCCGTCGCCGCCCCGCACGCTGAGCGACACCGCGAGGACGACGCGGTCGCGGTCGGCGTCCGTGGTCGGGTAGGTGGCCGCCAACTCCCGTGCCAACGCGGCGATTCGGGTGTCGTCGCCGCCCTTCAGCTCCTCGAAGACGGCGTCCCAGGCCCGCAGCCAGCCCTCAAGCCGCAGCGTGCCGCGCACGAAGGTCTGCGGCTTCCACGCCGGCGGCATCCCGTACTGCTCCACGAACGGCACACTGTCGCGGTTGGGATACACCTCGAAGGCCTCCCCGTCGACGACATGCCGCCGGGTCGCCTCCCACGGTCGCTCGGCGACCGTCTCCGCGCCGTCCTCCACGTAACGGGCGGGCGAGCGCAGGGCGTTGAGGACACCGGCGGGCGCCCAGCTGAACCGGTACCGGAAGTCGTTCGGGACCGCGGGGACGCCGCCGCAGTACGAGGTGAGGCTGTACGAGGCGGCCGTGCCGTCGCCGATCGCCTCCCGGGCGCGGGCGACGAGGCTGTGCGCGAAGAGGTGGTCGATGCCCGGGTCCAGGCCCGCCTCGGTGAGGACGACGATCCCGGCCTGCGTCGCCGCGGGCACCAACTCCAGTACGGCGTCGGACACATAGCTGGAGCAGGCGAAGTGCGCCCTCGCCCGCACACAGGCGGCGAGGATCCCGGCGTGCTCCGGCGCGGGCAGCATCGACACGACGATGTCGCCGGGCGCCAGTGCGGCGGCGAGCGCCTCGAGCGTGTAGGCGCTGGGCTCGGCCCGCCCGGTGAGACCCAGGTGGGCGAGGGCCTCCGCGGCGCGTTCCTCGGTGCGGTGCCACAGCCGTACCCGGTCCGCCGTGTCGCACAACCGGGCCAGCCCGCTGCCCGTGGACAGCCCCGCGCCCACCCAGTGGACGGTGCCGTTCGCGGGAACCCGCTCGGAGCTGCGGTCAGACATGGCGGAACTCCCCTTCCGTGATGCCGAGTTCACGGCAGACCTGATGGAACCGGTCCAGACAGCGTCCCCACGGCCCGCCCACCCCGAACTCCAGCAGCTGGGGCAGCAGCGATCCCGAGAAGCCGGTGCTGGACTCCTTCGGCAGCAGGGACGGCAGGTTGTCGATGGCGATGAGATCCAGCGGCGGCTCCTTGCGCAGCCTGCGTACCGGGTCGGTCCACTCGGTGGTGCGGTCGTAGATCGGCAGGACGTTCAGCGGGGAGCCGACGTCGCAGGTGACGTCGGAGACGGTGCGCAGCCGGCGGGCAGGATCGTCCAGGTCCGCCTCCCGCACGAACGGCGGGATCGGAGTGGTGGCCAGCACGGCGTTCACCAGCACGTCGTGGGCGAGGAGGGCCGGGCGGTCCAGGTCACGGGTCTCGGCGAGGTCCCAGCACGTCGGCTCGACACCGGCCGTGTGGAAGGCCGCGCGCGCACCGCGGCCGCTGCGGCCCAGGGCGCCGATCACCAGCGCGGTGAACTCCTCGTCCCCGGCGGCGGGTTGGAGAACCTCGTCCAGCTCCTCCTGCGAGGTGGGGGTCAGGGGCGCGACGAGCCTGCCCCGGTGGTGGAGCACGGCGAGGGCGGCGCCCAGGTAGCCGGCCCAGAAGCCGAAGGCGGCGAGACGGCGGCCCTGGTCGTCCACCAGGTACTCGAGGTCGAGCAGCGCCCCTCCCCCGGCGGCGAACCGGCGAAGCAGGTCGGTGGCGCCCGGCTGCTGCTTGTAGGCGTGACCGAAGAAGATGTGCCGGTGCGTCAGTTCGGCCGGCTCGTCCGGGAGTTCCTTCAGGCCGACGATCACGGCGCCCTTCGGCGCCGACACCCACGAGCCCGTGGGGGCGACGCGGCAGCCGGCCGCCGCGTACTCCTCGATCGGGAAGATCCGCTGCGGGGACTCCTCGACGGTCAGGGTCGTCCCTCTCTCGACGAGCCGCCGTGCGTCGGACGGCACGATCGGCGTGCGTCGCTCGGTGGAACGGGCCTCGTGGCGCAGCCACAGATGGAGATCGGTCATACCAGGTTGGCCTCCGGGCGCGGGGCGTCGGCGCGAACCGGCCGACGCTCAAGGGGCTGACGTCCACGAAGGGTACGCGGCGCCTCGCCGATCAGGGCACTGTGGTCCGGGGGACCTCGTACCGGCCCGCCCGGCCGGCCGTGCGGCGCAGGTCCGGCAGGCCCGGGCCCTCGGTGGGGAAGTAGGGGCCGGTACTGAGATCGCTGGTCATGGGCGGACCGGGCGGCAGCCCCTCGACCGCCTCGATGACCACGGTCTGGCGGCGCCGGGGACACAGCGCACGGCCATGCCGCCGCCGCGCACCACGCACCGGCTCCACCGGCAACTCCACGCCGACCATCGCACCGACGGCCCGCGACCGGGCGCCGGCCCCGCCGCACAGCGGAGGGCGCCCGTGATGTGGTCGCCGCGCAGTTCGAGGCCGGTGGCCTCGGTTGCGGCGGAGGATCAGGGCGACGGGCGCGTATCCCTGCACGACGGACGCAGGGGGTGCGGTGGCCCTCGCCGGGCGACTCCCGCCCGGGCCCCGTGTCAGGCGATGCTCGCGCCCGTCACCCCGCCACCGGTGCCCACGACACCTGCGTGCATGGTCATGACCGCACGGCCTTCGCCGCCTCGACCACGGCCCACGCGGCGGCCGCGTCCTGGATGCCGAGGCCGACGCTGTTGTAGTAGACGATGTCGGCGGCGTCCGTCCGGCCGGTGTGCTGCCCGGTGAGTACGGCGCCGAGTCCGACCATGTCCCCGGGCGCGATCAGCCCGGTACCGATGGCGTCCACGACCGGCCCGGCGTGATGTGCGGCGGTCTCCGGGTCGTCGACGACGACGACCGCGGCCCGCCGCAGGACCTCCGCGTCCACCTCACGCCGCGTGGGCTCGAACGACCCCACACTCACGACCGTGCATCCGGGCGCCAGCCACTCCCCGCGTACGACGGGCGTGGTGCTGAGCGTGCAGGCGGCGACCAGGGACGCGCCCGTCACGGCCTCCTCGGGGGTGTCCACCGCGTGGGCGGCGACGCCGAGTTCGGCCACCAGGGTGTCCGCGGCGCGGGAACGGTTCCGCGGGGTCGGGCTCCACAGCCGTACGGACTTCACCTCCCGCACCCGGGCGACGGCCCGCGCGTGGGCGAGGGCCTGGGTGCCGGAGCCGAGAAGCGCGAGGTCGGCGCTGTCGGGGGTGGCCAGCGCGTCGACGGCGACCGCGCTCGCCGCGGCCGTGCGCAGGGTGGTCACCGCCGTGCCGTCCATGACGGCGACCAGGCGGCCGGTCTCCGGGTCGAGCACGGTGATCACGGCGTGGATGGTGGGCAGGCCGGCCGCCGCGTTGCCCGGATTGACGCTGCCGATCTTGGCGACCGCCCCGGTGTCGGCGGACAGCCGGGAGGCGTACGCGAAGACGACGCTGTCGTCGAAGCGGCTCGGATGCGTGATCTTCGCGGGCAGGTCGGCGGCCCCGGTGCCGAGCGCCGTGAAGGCCGCGCGCTGCGAGGCGATCGCCGCGTCGAGGCCGAGCAGGTCCGTGACCTGGTCGCCGGAGAGGAAGAGGACGTCGTCGTTCATTCCCTCTTCCTATCCGGACCGCGCCGTCGGGAATCAGGACAGGTGGGCCGCCACCGCGTCCAGATGGGGCAGATGGTGGTCGAGACGCTCCCGCTTCGTCCGCAGATAGGTGATGTTGTTCTCGCACGGCGGGATCAGCAGCGGGACCTGCTCGGCCACTTGGATGCCGTGCCGCAGCAGCGCCTCGCGCTTGCGCGGGTTGTTGGACATCAGGCGTACGGAGTTGACGCCCAGGTCGTGCAGGATCCCGGCGGCGACGCCGTAGTCGCGGGCGTCGACCGGCAGGCCGAGCGCGAGGTTGGCCTCGACGGTGTCCAGGCCCTCCGCCTGCAGGGCCATCGCGCGCAGCTTGGCGAGCAGACCGATGCCGCGGCCCTCGTGGCCCCTCAAGTAGACGACGATGCCGCTGCCTGCGGCGGCGACGGCGCGCAGCGCGGAGGCCAACTGGTCGCCGCACTCGCAGTGCTGGGACCCGAAGGCGTCGCCGGTCAGGCACTCGGAATGCAGCCGGGTGAGGACGTTGTCCGTGCCGATCTCACCATGGACGAGGGCCACTTGCTCGTCGCCGCGGTCGTGGTCCATGTAGCCGACCGCGCGGAATTCCCCGTACACCGTGGGCAACGGGGCATTCACGATACGTTCCACACCGGAGCGCTGTGGACGCTGCGCGGACTTCTTGCCGAGGACGCCAATTTTTTCTGTCATGATTCTCGAGTTCCTAAGCAGAGACGAAAGGCCGTGAAAAGATGAGTGGTTCACCAACGCGGTCGGCGGCACACGGTCTGTTGCCGGCGGACACCACAGAGGACGTACGGACGCGCGGGGCGGGCGTCTCACGACAGGTGGCGGTGCTTCCCGTCGGGAGTTTCGAGCAGCACGGTCCGTTCCTCCCGCTGGCGACCGACACACTCGTCGCCTGTGCCGTCGCGCGGGAGATCGCCGCGGCGTATCCGGTGCACCTCCTTCCTCCGGTGACGATCTCCTGCTCGCACGAGCATGCGGCCTGGCCGGGGACCGTCAGCATCTCCTCCGTGACCCTTCATGCGGTGATACGGGACATAGCGGCTTCGCTCCGCCGGTCGGGCGTCGACGCCCTGGTGGTGGTCAACGGACACGGCGGAAACTACGTACTGGGCAACGTCGTTCAGGAGTCCTCCGCGCAGGGCGAGCGGATGGCGCTGTTCCCGGCCGCGGAGGACTGGGAGACGGCGCGGGAGCGGGCGGGGGTGGCGACCTCGCTGCTCACCGACATGCACGCGGGGGAAATTGAGACCTCCATCCTTCTGCACGCTCATCCCGAATTGGTCCGACCCGGTTATGAGACCTCCGATTTCGTGGCGGACGACCGGCGTCAGCTGCTCACCCTCGGGATGTCCGCCTATACCGATTCGGGGGTCATAGGCCGTCCTTCGCTGGGGTCCGCGGAAAAAGGGAAGCGGCTGCTGGAAAGCCTGGCGGATTCCTTCGGCCCGTATGTGACATTGCTGACCTCCGCGGACGGTTCCGCGCGGGAAACGGGAGACGCGCGCGGGTAGTGGCCCTCGGGTTCCGGGACGGCCGTGTCCGGTACGGCGGTTCGGGAACCCGTCCGCACACCCTCGTACCAGCGGGCCACGAGGACAAGGACACCGGGCAGACTCGCCACGAAGCTGAGCACGCCGTACACCACGGCGACGGCCAGTCCACTGCTCGCACCGAGCCCGGCGGCGCCGAACGCCCAGGCGGTGACGCCCTCCCGCGGGCCCCAGCCGCCGACGTTGAGAGGCAGCCCCATGGCGAGCAGGGCGAGGACGGCGAGCGGCAGCAGCACGGCGACGGAGGCGGCGGATCCCGCGATCCGGGCGGCCAGCACGAACATCGCGACGTGTCCGGCCAGTACGACGGCCGACGACACGGCGACACCCGGGGTCAGCAGGGTCTCGCGGGCCTCGTCGAGGGTGGCGCGCAGGGCCGTCCGGTCGCGGCGGGCGGGGGTGCGGTTCATCCGCAGGGCGAGTACGACGGCCAGGGCACCGACCGACGCGAGCGCGAGGAGCGGGGCGACATGGCGGGCCTCGGCCAGCACCGGGGACGGCATCGTCAGCAGCACGGACGCGCCGACGACCGCCAGGACGACCTGTCCGGCGGTCCGTTCGAGAACGACCGCGCGGACACCGCGGCCCAGGTCACCGGCGCTCTGCCCGTGCCGGACTGCCCGGTGCACGTCGCCGAGGACGCCGCCGGGAAGGGCCGCGTTGAGGAACAGGGCGCGGTAGTAGTCGGCGACGGCCGGCACGAGAGGCAGCCGGATCCCCAGCCTCTGGGCCACCAACTGCCAGCGCCACGCACTGAACACGGTGGTGAACAGCCCGATCCCGAGCGCCACGACCAGCCCCGGACCGTCGATCCGCCGCAGCCCGTCGAGAAACACACCGGTGCCGAGCCGCCACAGCAGTACGGCAAGGATGACGACACCGGCGACCGTGCCCAGGTGAGTACGGACCTTGCGGGAGTTGAGCCGGGCCAGGACGCTGCGCAGCGTGACCCGGGGGCGCGCCGCGCCGGGCACGCCGGCCTCGGGCCGGGGCTCGGTGACGATGACACCGATACGGGCCTTGGAGATGGCTACGGCTGTGGCGAGGGCCGGGCGGCCGGGGGGCGCGGGGGTGGCCTCGGAGACGGAGGCGGGTGCGCGTACGGGCGGGGGCGTGTCGGAGACGGCACGTACCGTCAGGATCTTGGAGACGGCGGCATCTGTACGTACCGCCACGGCCTGGGAGGCAACCGCACCCGTATGCGCCTGCGCGGCGTCGGAGACCGCCGCGCTTGCGTGGACGGCCGAGGCCGGTTCGCTGACCGCAGTCCCCGCCCGTGCCACGGGGGCCAGTTCGGAGGCCGCGGCCTCCCCACCTACCGCCGGGCGCTCCGCCACAGCGCCGCCCGCGCGGGCCACCGGCCCCTGCTCGCAGAGCGCAACCTCCGGCCGCACGGCAAGGGCCGGCTCGGAGACCGCACCCTCACCCCGCACCACCAGTTCCAGGCCGCAGACCACAGCCTCGGCCCCTGTCACGGGGCCCGCGGGCTCCGCTCGTGTCGTCCGTGGCTCAAGCGCGGCCCCGCCGATCGCGTGGACCTGCGGAGTCTCGGCGGCGGTCGTCCCGGGTCGGCGCGGCTCGGATGAACGTTCCGGCCGTCGTTTCCGGGGCTCCTTGCCGGGGCAGGTCGCGCGGGCCGGTACCGCCTCCACGCTCATGACGCTCCGCCCGTCGGACGGGACAGTGCCAGCAGGTCGCTGTGGTGGACCACGACGCGCAACTCGCCCGCCTGGCAGGCCTCCAGGCGTTCCCGGAGGTAGCGGTCGGCGGGTTCCCGCAGTTCGGGGCGTTGTTCTACCGCCGCGCCGACCCAGCCGCGCAGCCACTGCGCGGTGAGGGCGGTTTCGGCCGGGCCGAGCTGCCAGGGACTGGGGTGGACCCGTACCGTCGCGCCGTGTTCGGAGAAGGCTTCCGCCGCGACCGTGATCGCGTCCGGGCCGAGCAGGCCGGTACGGCGCTGGTGGGCGTTGAAGGCGTCGGCGATCTCCTCGTCCAGCGGGTCGGACGGGGTGAGTTCGACGCGTCCGGCGACGGAGAGGGTGAGCAGCGCCGGGCAGCCGGCGCCGGTGCAGGCGTCCGCGAGGGTCTCGATCTCCTCACGGGTGAGGACGTCGAGGAGCGCGGAGGCGGTCACCAGGGAGGCGCCGGCGAGGGCGTCCGGGGTGAGGCGGGCGACGTCGCCGCGCCGGGTCTCGACGCTGACCCCGCTGCCGTCGGCGCCGGTGCGCGGGGAGGCGACGGCGGCGAAGTGGAGCAGGTAGGGGTCGCGGTCGTGCAGGATCCAGTGCTGGGCGCCGTCCAGGCGGGGGGCGAGCCAGCGGCCCATCGAGCCGGTGCCGCAGCCCAGGTCGTGGATGACCAGCCCGGCCTTGCCCGGCAGGTTGGCGAGCCGGATCCGCAGCGGGTCGAGCAGTTCGTGGGCACGCGCCGCCGCGTCGGCGCCCTCGCGCAGCTCCAGCCATTCGGGGGCGTAGCGCGGCGGGTCGTCGGGCCCGGCGTCCCGCAGGCGGACGGTGGCCCGCTCGCCGGGGCGCACCACGGGGCCTGCGCCCAGGATCACGGGTTCCGCCGAAGCCGAAGCCGAAGTCGCCGTCGCGGCGGAGGCGTCCTTCGGCCCCGGCTGCGCCGGGATCTTCCCCCCGTTCTGCGTGGCTGTCTTCCTCATGCCGCCCTCCTGGGTTCGTTCGGCAGTCGGCCCAGTACCGCGGCCAGGCTGCGGGCCGTGGTGGCCCAGCCGTTCAGGGCGGCCCGGCGTCCCCGGGCCGCCGCCTTCAGCCGGCGTCGTACGTCCGCCTCGCCGAACCAGCCGCGCAGTTCCGCGGCGAGGGCGGCGGGGTCCTCCGGCGGGACGAGGATGCCGGGCACCCCGCCGTCGGGCGCGCGGCCCACCGCCTCCGGCAGGCCGCCGACGTCCGTCGCCAGCACCGGGATGCCACGCGCCAGCGCCTCCGTCACCGCCATGCCGTAGGTCTCGGCATAGGAGGTGAGAACCATGAGGTCGGCGGCGGCATAACTGGCGTCGAGTTCGGCACCGGCCTGCGGGCCCGCCAGGTGCAGCCGGTCCTCCAGGCCGTACTTGCGGATCAGCACCCGCAGCCCGGCCACGTACTCGGCGTCCTGGGTGAGCCCGCCGACACACACGCAGCTCCACGGCAGGTCGGTCACCGCGGCCAGCGCCTCCACCAGCCGGTGCTGCCCCTTGCGCGGGGTCACGGCGGCCACGCACAGCAGCCGCGACACACCGTCCGTGCCGGAGGCGAGGGGCGCGATGTCGGCGCCCGGGGCTGCGACATGGACCCGGTCGGGGGCGAGGCCGTGGTGGGAGACTAGACGGCGGACCGCCCAGTCACTGGTGGCGATCACCGCGGGAACGGCCCGCAGCACCGTCCGCTCCCGCGCGTCCAGCTCCGTGGCCAGGGCGGGCTCCAGGCCCGTCTCGTCACCCAGCGGAAGATGCACCAGCACCGCCAGCCGCAGCCGCTCCGCCTCCGGTACGACGATCTCGGGGACGCCGCAGGCGACCAGACCGTCGATCAGTACGACCGTGCCGTCCGGCAACTCCCCCAGCGTACGGGCGAGTTCCATGCGCGCCCCCGCGCCCGGCCGGGGCCAGCTGCCGGGCACCGCGTGCTTGTGCACCTGCCAGCCGAAGGAGGCCAGGTCCAGACTCACGCGCCGGTCGTAGGCGTTCCCGCCGCTCGGTGCGGCCAGGTCGTCGACGCCGCCCGGCATCACGAAGTGCACGGAGCGCAGGGACATCGGGATGATGTCGGCGTTCTTGAGGACGGAGCTCTGCACGGGAACGTAGCCCAGCCGCGTCCGGTCCACGGTCATGTCGTCGTCCACGGTCTTGTCGTCCACCGTCATGTCGTCCAGCGTCGTGTCGGTCACAGGGCACGCTCGTAACTCGCCCAGGCGACATGCGACTCGTGCAACGTGACGGTGAGACCCGCGAGGCCCTTGGCGCCCTCGCCCAGTCCGCCCTTCTCGATCCGCTCGGCGAGCCGGTCGGCGATGACCTTCGCCAGGAACTCCGTCGAGGTGTTGACCCCGGCGAAGTCGGGCTCGTTGTCGAGATTGCGGTAGTTCAACTCGGCGACGACGGCGCCGAGTTCCTGCGTTGCCAGTCCGATGTCGACGACGATGTTGTCGTCGTCCAGCTGCTCGCGCCGGAAGGTGGCGTCCACCAGGAACGTCGCTCCGTGCAGTCGCTGCGCGGGTCCGAAGACCTCGCCGCGGAAGCTGTGGGCGATCATGATGTGATCGCGGACGGTGATACTGAACAACGGACGACCCTCCAGGTGCGACGCGTTTCCCATCCCCGGCTGATCGCTGCCGGGGATGCCGAGTAGTACGGCTGGTCGCTTCCCGTTGTTCAGCCGCCTCTCACTCTTTTCTCAGGTCAGGCGCTCTTGCCGGCACGGAGGTCGTCGCAGATGGACGAACCGTCAGCGGTGGTCGCCGTACCCGACCCGATGGCACAGGGCCGGAATCTCACCGGAGGCGAGCCGCGGCAGCACGTCCGGCAGTTCCTCGAAGGCACACTCTCCGGTGACGAGGGCGTCGAGGGCGGGGTCGGCGAGCAGGTCGAGGGCGAGGGCGAGCCGGTCGGCGTAGCTGCGGCCGGCACGGGCCGGGGAGACGGTGCCGACCTGGCTGCTGCGGATGACGAGCCGCCGGGAGTGGAAGGCCTCACCGAGCGGAAGGCTCACCCGCCGGTCGCCGTACCAGCTGAGTTCGACGACGGTGCCCTCGGCGGTCAGCAGCTCCAGCGACCGGGCGAGCCCCTGCTCGGTCGCGCTGGCGTGCACGACCAGGTCGCACCCGCCGAGCGCCTCCCCGGGCAGCGCGAAGGCGACACCGAGGGCCTCGGCGACCTTGGCCCGGGCCCGGTCGGCGTCCACCAGTTGGACGCGTACGCCCGGGAAACGAGCCAGCAGGGCGGCCACCGAACAGCCGACCATGCCACCGCCGACCACGGCGATCCGGTCGCCGACCAGCGGTGCGGCGTCCCACAGGGCGTTGACGGCGGTCTCCACGGTGCCGGCGAGGACCGCCCGTTCGGCGGGCACGGAGTCCGGTACGGGGGTCACGGCGCTCACGGGAACGACGTACCGCGTCTGATGCGGATAGAGACAGAAGACCGTACGCCCGACGAGCGCGTCCGGCCCCTCCTCCACCACCCCCACATTCAGGTAGCCGTACTTCACCGGCCCGGGGAAGTCGCCCTCCTGGAACGGCGCCCGCATCGCCGCGTACTGACTCTCCGGCACCCCACCGCGGAAGACCAGCGTCTCCGTGCCCCGGCTGACCCCGGAGTAGAGCGACCGCACCAGCACCTCGCCCTCGGCAGGGTCCGGCAGGGCCACCTCACGTATCTCGCCTTCACCCGGAGAGCTGAGCCAGAACGCACGTGCGGTGCGGTTCATCGGGATCCTCCTGAACGATCGGGAAGCTGTTCACGTACCGAGGTGTGCACAGGCCGCGCCAAGGTACGCGGCGTTGATCGACACTGTCACACATGGCCGGAGGGTGTTCGGTGGCCCTGAACAACACTTACGACGCAAGGCTGGTCCAGCAGGAGACCGCTGTGGGAGCGGGCGTGCAGGTCCTGGTGCTGGCTCTGCTCGGCACGGCGATCGGCATGGGGCCGGCGGGCTGGCTGACCGGCCTCGCCTTCGCCATCGCCACCTGGGCGGTGCTCTCGCGGGCACTGCACCGCTCCCGGCCACGCTCCTTCGGCCCGGCCAACCGGGTCACCCTCGGCCGCGCCACACTGGTCGGCGGCGTGACCGCCCTGGTCGCGGACTCCTTCCAGAGCTCACCGCCGGTCACCCTCTTCGTCGGTCTGACGGCCGTGGCCCTCATCCTCGACGGCGTGGACGGCAAGGTCGCCCGCCGCACCGGCACGTCGACCGCACTGGGCGCCCGCTTCGACATGGAGGTCGACGCGTTCCTGATCCTGGTGCTGAGCGTGTACGTCTCGATGTCGCTGGGCCCGTGGGTCCTGCTGATCGGCGGCATGCGCTACGTCTTCGTCGCCGCGGCCCGCGTCTGGCCGTGGCTCAACGCCCCACTCCCCCCGAGCACCGCCCGCAAGACGGTGGCCGCACTCCAGGGCGTGTTCCTGCTCCTGGCCGCGTCGGGCTACCTGCCGCACACGGGGACGTTCGCGGTGGCCGCGATCGCGCTGGGCGCCCTGGTCTGGTCGTTCGGCCGGGATGTGGCGTGGCTGTGGCGGATGTCGCGGGTTGGGGAGGTTCGGGCGGAGGGGGAGCTTCGGGAGTTGGTTGCGTCCTGAGGGGGTGGCCGGTGGGCGGGGTGGGCTGTATGCCGTATACAGGCGGCGCGCTGTATGCAGTCGTCAGCCGTCCAGCGACATCCGATACACCGTCGACCGTCCGGCACGGCCAGCCCGTCCCGGTGACCTCAGCGACGCGGCAACAACCCGATCGCCGCAGCCGGTACGACAGCCAGCACCAGCCACGGCACCGCCGCCGGCAGCCCGCTGTCCAGCAGGGTGCCCGTCGCCGAGCTGCCGATCAGCACGATCAGGCCGGACACCGAGGACAGCGCGCCCGTGTACAACCCCAGCCGCCCCTCCTCGGCGAGGTCGGGGACCCAGGCGCGGGCGACGGGGGCGACCAGCATCTGACCGAAGGTCAGGAGCACGACGAAGCCGGCCGCGGGAAGAAGTCCCGCCGTTCCGGTCCACCCGGCGGGCCGGGCCAGCCCCACGACAGCGAACCCGGCCGCGATGAGCAGCAGGCCGGTCACCATCGAGCGGCGCAGGCTGAGCCGGTCCCCCACCCAGCGGGTGACGGGCAGCTGGGCGGTCACCACCAGCAGCGACGACAGTGCGAACAGCCAGGCCAGCGGCGCCTGGGAACCGGTGGCGCGCTCCACCTCGTCCGGGAGGGCGAGGTAGAGCTGGTTGTAGGCGAGCAGGTAGGCACCGTATGCGCAGCACAGGGCCAGGAAGCGTCGGTTGCGCAGCAACGGGCCCATGCCACCCCGGACTTGGACCCGCTGCCGCCCGGGTATGTGCTGCGGCAGCAGCCACGCGTGTCCGGCGAGGACGAGGACGAAGATGCCGGCGCCGACCAGGCAGACCGTGCGGAAGTCCACCGACAGCAGCAGCGCGCCCAGCAGCGGCCCGACGAACGCCCCCGCCTGCCCGGCCACCGTGAACAGCGCGAGGACCCGGGTGCGGGAGCCGCCGCCGGACTCCTCGTGCGCCACGGCCTGCCGGGCGACCTCTGACTCCACCGCGGGCGAGAACAGCGCGGCGGCGAACCCGATCAGCAGTACCGCGCCGATGACCGCCCAGGTCTCCTCGGCGTACCCGAGCCAGGCGAACCCGGCGATCCGCAGCGCACACCCGGCGAGGACGACCGGCCGGATGCCGTACCGGTCGGCCAGTGCCCCGCCCACCACGAACAGCCCCTGCTGGCTGAAGGTCCGCAGCCCCAGCACGAACCCGACGAGCCAGCCCGCCATGCCGACCGCCTGCCCCAGGTGCTCGGAGAGGAAGGGCAGCACGGCGAAGAAGCCGATGTTGAAGGCGAGTTGCGTGAGGATCAGCAGGTGCAGAAGGGGTGAGAGGCGGGTGCGGTGGCCCGGCGCCTTCCGCAGGCCGAGTGCCAGCGATGTCATCGGGTTTCCACCAACTCCTTTGCAAGTGACGGCTGCAGGAGAGCGGTGAGGAATCGCAGTCGGCGCACGGCCCTATCGCCCCATCGGGATCTCGAGGTGGATGACGCCGTTGCCGCCGCCGGGATCCTCGCGCTCGTCGTGCACGACCTTGCCCAGTGACCGCCAGAAGCCCTCGGCGCCGGGGACTCCGGGATCCGTGTGAAGGTATACGGAGTGGTAGCCGCCGTCGGCGGCCGCGAAGGCGAGCAGTTCGTCGACGAGCCGCCGGGCCAGTCCGCGCCTGCGGTGCCCGGGACGGACGTAGACCCGGCGCAGTTGTGCGGTCTCGCCGGAGGGGAAGGCCTTGGCGACGTGACGCGGGTTCGGTGGGTGGGCCGGGCCGCGGGAGTCGAGGGCGGCGGTGGCGACGACGTCCCCGCCGTCCGGGTCGAGTGCGACCAGGAGGGTGTGGCGAGGCCATGGTCAAGACGACCCCGCCCGGCCGCGGCTCCCGGCTGCTGCGTCCGCTCGGCGACGACGAGCTGCACGCGCGGCACGTCCGGCAGGTGGGCGATGTGCCGGTGATGGTGACGGGCGAGTTCGACGAGAGCGACCAAGGTGTCACCTGCTACCACTCCAAGCTCGGCGCGGTCGAGCTCTGCCTGAGCCACCTCCTCGACGGCCCCGGCGAGTACGTGGTGGTCGACATGACGGCGGGCGCGGACGCCTTCGCCTTCGGCCTGTTCACCAGCTTCGACATGACCTTCCTGGCGGCCGAACCCACCCGCAAGGGCGTCTCGGTGTACCGCCAGTACCGGGACCACGCCCGCGAGTTCGGCATCCCGATCGCCGTCGTCGGCAACAAGGTCACCGGCGAGGACGACCTGCTCTTCCTCAAGGAGGAGGTGGGCGACGACCTGCTCACCCGCCTCGTCCACTCCCCCTGGGTCCGCGCGGCCGAACAGGGACGCGCCCAGGGCGAGTTGGAGTCACACAACCGCCACGCCCTGAACGTCATGCGCGCGACGGTGGATGCCCGCCCCAAGGACTGGGCGCGACTCCAGCGCCATGCCGTCGAGTTCCATCTGCGCAACGCCCGGGCGTGGGCGAACGCGGCGACGGGGCAGGATCTGGCGGCACAGGTGGATCCGGAGTTCGTGGCGGGACCGGCCGCCTGACAAGGGCTCCGCCCACGCCCCCCCTACGCCTTGCCCGCAACGGCCCCTACGAAGGTCTCGGCGTCGTCCAGCCAAGGGAAGTGCCCTGCGGAAGGCCGCGGGATACCTCTCCCGGGGCGAGCCGGGTCTCGCGGCGTGGTTCCGGCAGTGGGCGCGGCTGGAGAAGATCGCCGTCAGCCTGTGCACGTACGAGTGCAGGCTGGTTCCGGGCCTGCTCCAGTCGGAGCCGTACGTGCGGGCGGTGTTCGGCAACAGCGTCCCGCCGCTGACGGACGAGCAGTTGGAGGCCCAGGTCACGGCCCGGATGGAACGGCAGAGGCTGCTGCACGAGCGGCCGAACGTACCGTTCAGCTTCATCGTCGAGGAGCATGTCTTCCGGCGCATGCTCGGCGGCAAGGAGGTCATGCGGGGCCTCCTCGAGCACGTGCTGGAACTCAGTGCGCTGCGCAACGTGACGCTGCAACTGGTGCCGCTGGATGCCGAGTTCCATGCGTGTCTCGACGGTTGCATTCAGCTCTTGGAGACTGAGGAACGGCGACGACTCGCGTACTCCGAAGGGCAGCAGAACGGGCGGTTCATCGCCGACCTCAAAGAGGTGAGTCTCCTCTACCAGCGGTATGACACACTGCGCTCGCAGGCCCTCACCCCCAAGGACTCACGGGACCTGCTGGAGCGACTGCGAGGAGCGTTATGAGCACGCACACAACAGAACTCGCCTGGTTCAAGTCCAGCTACAGCGGTACCCAGGGCGACAGCTGCGTGGAGGTCGCCGTCACCGAGCGGGCCATCCATGTCCGTGACTCCAAGGACGTGGCGCGTCCCCACTTCAGCGTCCGCCGTGACGGCTGGGCGCGGTTCATCCGGTACGCGGCAGGCGGCTGAGCCCAGCGGCACATCGCAGCCGATGAACTGGGGCCCGCACGAGCTGGTGGACGACTGGCTGGCGGCACGCGTGTACCCGCCGGTCACCCTCACCGGCTACCGTGCCGACGTCGGCGCCTGGCTGGACCACTGCCGCACCACGGACACGGCCTGGGACAAGGCCGCGCCCGGGCATATCGCCCTGTGGGCGCACGTACCCGGCGCGCCCCACCGGAGGACGGCACGACGAGTCTCGGCGGTGCGCTCGTTCTACGCGTACGCGCTCGACCGGGGCGCCGTCGTCCACAACCCGGCCGAGCGTCGCCCCGGCTTCACGAACCCGGCCCAGCTCAGCCCGGCCACTCTCGATCCACGCCAGATCGCTGTGCTCCTCGCCGCCCTCGACGAACGAGGTGAGCACGGCGGCGGGCGGACCCGCTCACGGCACCCCCATCCACTACAGGACCGCGCTTGCGGATACCTGCTGGTCGGCCTCGGTCTCCGCGCTGCCCTGGTCACCGCGCTCGTCCTCGACGATCTCAGCACCGATGGCACGATCGGGCTGGGCGCCGACACCCTGCGCCTTCCCGACCCCTCCGGGGGCCATCACCTCGTACCGCTGCCGCCCCTCGTACGCGAGGCCGTGAACGCGTACCTCCCCCACCGTGTGCCGCCCAGGGATCCGGCCCGCGGCGGTCCGCTCTTCACGGGCCGGACCGGTGCGAAGATGCCCCAGCGTCATCCGCACGACCTGCTACGGTCCGTGGCCACGGCGAGCGGCCTCCTCAGCGCCGGAGGTGTCTCGTCGCCGGTGCGTGGACACGCGCACACCTGAATCGGAACCGTGGGCCACCCAAGCCGCTCAGGCCGATCCCCCCGGCGGAGGCCCACTGGTCCCCCGTACCACCAGCTTCGGATCCAGCACCGCCTCCCGCGGCTCCGCTCCCTCGTGCTCCAGCCGCTCCACCGCGAATCGCACCGCGTGTTCCGCCATGAGGACCGCGTCCTGGCGGACGGTGGTCAGGCCGATCGGCATCAGGTGGGAGAGGTGGCTGTCGTCGTAGCCGACGACGGACAGGTCGCCCGGGACGTCGACGCCCGCCCGGGTCAGGGTCATCAGCAGGCCCCACGCGCACCGGTCGTTGCCCGCGAGGACCGCCGTCGGCAACGGCAGGCCCCGGTCGCGCTCCGCCAGCAGGAGGCGGCCCGTGTCGATGCCGGACTCCTCGGTGTGCTCGCCGGGGATCACCCGCACCTCCGCCTCCAGGCCGTGCCGGCGCATCGCGGCCCGGTAGGCGCGGCGCCGTTCGGCGGAGCCGGGGCCGCGGCCGCCGTCGATGTGCACGATCCGGCGGTGCCCCAGTTCGACGAGGTAGTCCATGGCCTGCCGGACGCCCTTGCCCTCGGCCGAGTGCACGAAGTCGACGTGGGCCTGGGGTGTCCGGCGGCTGACCGAGACGGTGACCGCGCGCCGGGCGAGTTCGTCGAAGTAGGCGGCCTCGGCGCCGGAGCCGAGCAGGATCACCGCCTCGCAGCGGTGGCTGAGCAGCGCCTCGACGGCCTTGGCCTCGCCGCGGCCGTGGGTGGCCGCGGAGAGCAGGACGTCGTAGCCGAGCCGTTCCGCCTCGGGGTAGATGCCCGCGATGAGGTCGGAGTGGAAGGTCTGGTGGACGGTGAACATCACGCCGAGCGTGCGGCTGCGGCCGCGGGCCAGCAGCCGGGCGGCGCTGTCGGGGTGGTAGCCGATCTCGTCGGCGACGCGCAGCACCCGTTCCCGGGTCTCCTGACTCGCGCCCGGCCGGCCGCGGAAGATGATCGAGACGAGCGCCCGGGACACCCCCGCCTTCGCGGCTACGTCCGCCATCGTGGGCCGCTGCTTGCCCGATGCCTCCACCTGCGCACCACCCCTTCGCCTGCGCCCACCTTAAGGGCCGTGTCGAAATCTTCCGGCAACAAGCTATTGACATGACATTTGGACAGGGGTCATCGTACTCGCACTAGAGCGCGCTAGTAGCGCGCAATAGTTCCCAGATCCCAAGTTTTCACGTTCCAGTTCCCAGTTCCCCTTCTGTCCCGAACCTGGTTCCCCTCCCCGAATCGAGGACTCCCCATGGCAACGGCGCCGTCCACCCTCCGCACCACCGCGGGCAATCTCTGCCTCGGTTCGGCTCCCGACTCC
>NZ_KQ949142.1 GCF_001514305.1 Streptomyces dysideae | reverse complement strand
CAGCGCGGCGGCCAGCCGTGAGGCGGCCGGGCGGGTCTCGTCGCGCAGGGCGTCCACCGCGGCGAGGACGACATCGCGTCGGCCCTTGCTCTTGGGTACTCCGGCGGCCACCCGTTCGTAGAGCCGCGCGCCCTCCTCCAGGACCAGTTCGGTGTCCATGCCCGCCGGGATCTTGATCTGGGCGTGGTGGCGCCAGGTGGAGACGGGGTCACTCCAGGCCTCGACCTGGTAGGTCCACAGGCCCGGTGCGCCGGCGGTGACCTCGGCACCCCAGCGGTCGGTGCCGGGCGCCAGTTCCCGCATCGGGGTCCAGGGGCCGGGGCGGCCGTCGGGGTCCTTCAGTACGACATTGGCGGCGACGGCGTCGTGGCCCTCGCGGAACACGGTCGCCGAGACCTCGAAGGTCTCGCCGGTCACGGCCTTCGCGGGCCTGCGTCCGTGCTGGACGACCGGGCGGACGTCGAGGACGGGTATGCGGCCGATGCCGGGGACCGGATCGCTCGCGGAGGGTCGCTCCGGGGACCGCGGTCCGACGACGGCCGGGCGGCGTACGGGGGGTGCTTCGGTGCTGGACGTCGGGGGTGCTGACGAGTGGTGCGTGGCGGGCATGACCGCTCCTGTCCGCGTCAACGTGGGTGGGCGGATGGCTGTGGGGAGGTGGGTCCTGCGTGGTGGGTCGGGGGGTGCACCCGGGGGCGCAGCTGTGGGGCGTACCGGAGGAGCCTTCCCACCCTATTCGGGTGGGCAATCCGGCACTTTGTTAACTACTCACGCGTATGTCTACACACAAGACCGGCCCCGTTCGGGAGGAACGGGGCCGGTTCCGGTGAACCCGCGCCTAAGAGCCCGGCACCTGTAGGAGTTTGTTCGGCGAGCCGAGCCCTCGCCCGGAGACCTTCCCGTTCGCGGCCTGGGCCACGAGAGCCTGGGAGACCTGCGCGGGAGTGGCCTGCGGACGGTCGGCCAGATAGAGCGCGGCCGTGCCCGCGGCGTGCGGCGACGCCATCGACGTACCGGAGAAGGTCGCCTTGCCGGTGTCGCTGGTGTGGGACGCCGAGGTGATGGTGGTGCCCGGGGCGAACAGGTCGAGGGCGGAGCCGTAGTTGGAGAAGCTCGCCCTGGCGTCCTTCTTGTCGGTCGCGCCGACGGTGATGGCCTGTTTCACGCCCGCGGGGGAGTAGAGGCCGGCCGGCAGGCTCTCGTTGCCCGCCGCGACCGTGTACGTGACGCCGGACGCGATGGAGTTGCGTACGGCGGTGTCCAACTGGGCGTTGCGGTAGCCGCCCAGGCTGAGGTTTGCCGCCGCGGGCTTCCTGGCGTTCTTGGTGACCCAGTCGATGCCCGCGATGACCTGGGCGGTGGTGCCGGCGCCAGCGTTGTCGAGGACGCGTACGGCGATCACCTTGGCCTGTTTGGCGACGCCGTACTTGGTGCCCGCGACGGTGCCGGCGACATGGGTGCCGTGGCCGTTGCCGTCGCCCGCGGACCTGTCGTTGCCGACGAAGTCCCAGCCGTAGCTCGCCCGGCCGCCGAAGTCCTTGTGCGAGATGCGGATGCCGGTGTCGATCACGTACACCGACACTCCGGCGCCCGCCGACTCCGGCCACGTGTAGCTCTTGTCCAGCGGCAGGTTCCGCTGGTCGATGCGGTCCAGGCCCCAGGACGGCGGGTTCTTCTGCGTGTGGTCCAGGGTCACGCGGGTGTCCTGGACGACCGAGGCCACCCGGGAGTCGGCCGCGAGCTGCTTGGCCTGTCTCTCGTTGGCCCGCACCGCGTAGCCGTTGAGGACCGTGCCGTAGGTGTGGCTTATTTCCGCCCCGTACTTCTCCGCGAGGCTCTTTCCCGCCGCCGACGGGGCCTTCGTTCCCCCCTTGAGAGTCACCAGGTAACTTCCGCTGACGGAGCCGGGGTCTCCGGCGCCGAGTATCTGCCCCTCCGGTACGGCGTGCGCGGGCATCGTGATGGCCGAAAGCGCGGCGGTACAGGTCACCGCGGTCAGGCCCCCCGCCCAGCGCAGACGCCGTGTTCGCGTCCGTGCCATGGTGTGAGTTCCCCTCCTCAACTCGGCGTACGACGGCCGTGGTCGGCCGGGTGCGCCCCGACTTGGGCCGGTACGCCACCAGGCAGCCTCTCGTGACGCGTGAAGCACCACAAGGACGCCTACAGGGCGGAATCGGCCATATCGGCTATGGGGGATGTGTAAAGGTTGCGGCTGTTTTCGGACGGGCGTGCGAGCTTCTCCGTCGCTTGACAGCCACAAAACGCACTGTGGTTACGAAGCCCCGCATACCGATACCGTCGAGGGCGATGAAGGGACGCACACCGCCGTGCGTCCCCTGCCACGCGCCTGCCCGAGGTGGAATGTGAAGGCGATCCGTCGATTCACCGTCCGACCCGTCCTCCCCGAAGCCCTGCGGCCGCTGAGCGATCTGGCGCGCAATCTGCGCTGGTCCTGGCATGCGGAGACCCGCGATCTCTTCCAGTCCGTCGACCCCGAGCGCTGGGCCGCCTCGAACGGTGATCCCGTACGGCTCCTGGGCAGTGTGCCGCCCGGGCGGCTCGCGGAGCTGGCCGAGGACCGCCGCTTCCTGCGCCGCCTCGCCGCGGTCGCCGGAGACCTCAACGACTATGTCACCGGCGACCGCTGGTACCAGTCCCAGTCCGCCGAACTCCCCGCCGCCGTCGCCTACTTCTCGCCCGAGTTCGGCATCACGGCCGCCCTGCCCCAGTACTCCGGCGGCCTCGGCATCCTCGCCGGCGACCACCTGAAGGCGGCCAGCGACCTCGGCGTACCGCTGATCGGCGTCGGGCTCCTCTACCGGCACGGCTACTTCCGCCAGTCCCTGTCCCGGGACGGCTGGCAGCAGGAGCACTATCCCGTCCTCGACCCCAACGAACTGCCGGTCGGCCTGCTGAGGGAACCCGACGGCACCCCCGCCCAGGTCTCCCTCGCCCTCCCCGGCGGCAAGCAGCTGCGCGCCCGCATCTGGCTGGCCCAGGTCGGCCGGGTCCCCCTGCTGATGCTGGACTCGGACGTCGAGGAGAACGACCTCGGCGAACGCGGCGTCACCGACCGGCTCTACGGCGGCGGCAGCGAGCACCGGCTGCTGCAGGAGATGCTGCTGGGTATAGGAGGTGTCCGGGCGGTACGGACGTACTGCCGCCTGACCGGCCACCCCGAACCCGAGGTCTTCCACACCAACGAGGGCCACGCGGGCTTCCTGGGCCTGGAGCGCATCGCCGAACTGGCCGACGGGGGCCTGCACTTCGACGCGGCGCTGGAGGCGGTCCGCGCGGGCACGGTCTTCACCACCCACACCCCCGTCCCAGCCGGCATCGACCGCTTCGACCGCGAGCTGGTCGCCCGCCACTTCGGCCCCGACGCCGAACTCCCGCGCATCGAGGTCGAACGCATCCTCCAGCTCGGTATGGAGACCTACCCCGGCGGCGAACCCAACCTCTTCAACATGGCCGTGATGGGACTGCGCCTGGGCCAGCGGGCGAACGGCGTCTCGCTGCTGCACGGCCAGGTCAGCCGCGAGATGTTCTCCGGACTCTGGCCGGGATTCGACCCCGCCGAGGTGCCCATCACCTCGGTGACGAACGGCGTCCACGCCCCGACCTGGGTCGCCCCCGAGGTCTTCCGGCTCGGCGCCCGGCAGATCGGCGCCCAGCGCACCGAGGACGCGCTGACCGTCGGCGGCTCGGACCGCTGGGACTCGGTGGGGGAGATCCCCGACCAGGACATCTGGGAGCTGCGACGGAGCCTGCGCGAGCAGCTGGTGATGGAGGTACGGGAACGCCTCCGCACCTCCTGGCGGCAACGTGGCGCCGGCACGGCCGAGTTGGGCTGGATCGACGGGGTGCTGGACCCGGACGTCCTGACGATCGGATTCGCGAGGCGCGTCCCGTCGTACAAACGCCTGACGCTGATGCTCCGCGACCGCGACCGCCTGATGGACCTGCTGCTGCACCCCGAACGCCCGATCCAGATCGTGGTGGCGGGCAAGGCGCACCCGGCGGACGACGGTGGAAAACGCCTGGTCCAGGAGCTGGTCCGGTTCGCGGACGACCCACGCGTCCGCCACCGCATCGTCTTCCTCCCCGACTACGGCATGGCGATGGCGCAGAAGCTCTACCCGGGCTGCGACATCTGGCTCAACAACCCGCTCCGCCCCCTGGAGGCCTGCGGCACCTCGGGCATGAAGGCGGCGCTGAACGGCTGCCTCAACCTGTCCGTCCTGGACGGCTGGTGGGACGAGTGGTTCCAGCCGGACTTCGGCTGGGCGATCCCGACGGCGAACGGCACCGATGGGGGTGCCCCCACGCTTTCGGCAGTGGGGGACGACCCGGACCACCGGGACGACGTAGAGGCCGCGGCGCTGTACGACCTGCTGGAGCAGCGGGTGACCCCCCGCTTCTACGAGCAGGGCCAGGCCGGCCTGCCGGACCGCTGGATCGAGATGGTCCGCCAGACCCTGACCCTGCTGGGCCCGAAGGTACTGGCGGGCAGGATGGTCCGCGAGTACGTGGAACGCCTCTACACCCCGGCCGCCCACGCCCACCGCGCGATGACCCCGGACTCGGCCCGTGAACTCGCCGCGTGGAAGGCCCGGGTGCGGACGGCCTGGCACGGGGTGACCGTCGACCACGTGGAGACGTCCGTCGCGACGGCCACGGCGGAACTGGGCTCGACGCTCGGTCTGCGGGTCCGGGTGGCTCTGGGCGACCTCGCCCCCGACGACGTCGAGGTCCAGGCGGTCTCGGGGCGCGTGGACTCGGAGGACCGGATCGCGGATGCGGCGACGGTGCCCTTGAAGCAGGCGGGTGGGCCGGATCTTGAGGGGCGGTGGGTGTACGAGGGCCCGCTGTCGTTGGATCGGACCGGGCCGTACGGCTATACGGTGCGGATCCTGCCCGCGCATCGGCTGCTGGCGTCGGGGGCTGAGTTGGGGTTGGTGGCGGTGCCTTCGGAGGAGATGGGGGAGGCGGCGGGGGTGCTCATGAGGTGAGGGGACTTCCCCTCGCCGGTTGCAGGGGCCCTTTCAAGCGGGCCCCTGCCGCCACGGCCCGCCCCACCTCAGTCGAAGTACGACTCGAGCGTGCCGCGCCGCCGGATGTCGAGTGTCGCGCAGTGGAACGAACCGCCGAACGGCGCGTAGTGCAGCAGATTGCACGGGATCGGCTCGAAGCCCCACCCCTCGAGGGCGCGCAGCATGCCGGTGTGGTGCCGTTCCGCGATCACCCGTTCCTCGTCGATCATGAGGACGTTCATGCTGAGCCACTTGCCGCACATCGAGGTGATCCTGAGCAGGCGCTCGTCGATCGGGTCGGGCTCGGGTGCGACCAGGATCTTCCACGACTTCAGGACGTCGGGCAGCCGGTCGACGTCGACGTACTCGGGGTTGACCAGGGCCTTGCCGGGCGCGAGCGGCAGGAACGTCGTGTCGATGTGCATGGGCGTACGGCAGCGGCTCTCGATCTCGTGGATGCGATAGCGGGGTCCGAGATGGCGGCGCAGCCACTCGATGCCCATGCGGTTGGTGACGTTGCTCCGCGTGACGAACAGGTCACGTCCCGCACGTACGAAATCGGCCGAGTCGAAGACCGGCTCGAACTCGGTGAGGATGTACCGCATGGGCTCGTCCGGCCCGGGGACCTGGAAGTCCGCCTCGAACAGCGCGTCGGTGAGCTGCGGCTTCGGTGCCGCCGTCCAGCGTGCGCCGCGCCGGAAGTAGTCCTTGAGGAGCGCGCGATAGGAATGCGTCTCGAAATACCGACATGGCCATGCCATCGGCGTCTCGATGATCTCGTCACCGATCACCAGCATGCTGTCGCGCGGACAGGCGTTGCAGAAACCGCGTGACGACCAGTCGGGAGTGCCGAAGCGCTGCCGGTGGTCGACCGCGTCCGGGCGCCGGACCGTGATGCCGAGGGACTGCAGGAGCGTGATGAACTGATCGAGTTCGCGCTGCGCCCGCTCGGTCAGCACACGCGGATATCTCCAGCCGGCGGCGACCCCGTGCACCCGCGCCGCCCACGAGGGCATGTTGATGGCCACGACCGGATGACTGGCGGGGATCGTCGCGCCGTCGAGACGCCCGACGATGATCTCCTCCAGCGGATCCCACTCGTTGTGCGAACTGACCGGCGATCCCACCATCACGCCTCCCTGACGGCGCCACCCCGGCGCCAAGGATCAAGCGAGACGGTCCGTATACCGAACATGAACTCCCGGACAACGGACCACTTCCGGCCAAATTTCTGACGCGCTCCTGACAGACGCCTCATTCTCCTGCCACTCTTCCCACGGCCACTTCACAGCAACCCCACATGTCGCACGGGCTGTGTGTGCCGAGTACCCGCACGTCGTTCTGCGTACCACCCCGATCTGCCCGGACGGCCCACCCGCCGGCCGGTCTCCCCTGGCCGCGTGATCCGCGGCCGCGCAGAAGGAGTCAGTGTTGAGAGACAGTTCCTCCCACAGACGCACCTCCCACGCAGCACAGCGCCCCACGGCGCACCGCCGGACCGCCGTCGCCCTCGTCGGTGTGTCCGTCCTGATCGCCACGGCCGTCCAGACCGGCGCCGCGGCCGCCGCCCCGGAGAAGGCACCGTCGGCTGCGGGCAAGGTCATACCGGGCGCCGAGTCGGTCCAGCTCACCCCCGCCCAGCGCGCCGAGCTGATCCGCGAGGCCAACGCCACCAAGGCGGACACCGCGAAGGACCTCGGCCTGGGCGCCAAGGAGAAGCTGGTCGTCCGTGACGTCCTCAAGGACGGCGACGGCACGCTGCACACGCGCTACGAGCGGACCTACGACGGTCTGCCCGTCCTCGGAGGCGACCTGGTCGTCGAGAGCACCGAGGCCGACGCGACCGAGGCCGTCGTCAAGGCCACCCGCGCCAGGATCGCACCGGCCACCACCACGGCCGCCGTACCCGCCGCCAAGGCCGAGAAGCAGGCGCTGGCCGCCGCGAAGGCCGAGGACGCCAAGAGCCCCGACGTCAACCGGGCGCCGCGCAAGGTGATCTGGGCGGCGAGCGGCACACCGACCGTGGCGTACGAGACGGTCGTGGGCGGCGTCCAGCACGACGGCACCCCGCAGGAGCTGCACGTCATCACGGACGCCACCACCGGCGAGCAGCTGTTCGAGTGGGAGGCCATCGAGACCGGCACCGGCAACACGGTGTACTCCGGCACGGTCGACCTCACCACCACGCAGTCCGGGTCGACGTTCAACCTCAGGGACGGCGCGCGCGGCAACCACCGCACGTACAACCTGAACCGCGGCACCTCCGGCACCGGCACCCTCTTCTCGGGCTCCGACGACGTGTGGGGCAACGGCAGCCCGTCCAACCTGGAGTCGGCCGCCGCCGACGCGCACTACGGCGCGGCGCTGACCTGGGACTACTACAAGAACGTGCATGGCCGCAACGGCATCCGCGGCGACGGAGTGGGCGCGTACTCCCGGGTGCACTACGGGAACAACTACGTCAACGCGTTCTGGTCCGACAGCTGCTTCTGCATGACGTACGGCGACGGCTCGGGCAACGCCAACCCGCTGACGTCGATCGACGTGGCCGCGCACGAGATGACCCACGGGCTCACCTCCAACACCGCGGGCCTCAACTACTCGGGTGAGTCCGGCGGTCTGAACGAGGCCACCTCCGACGTCTTCGGCGCGACGGTCGAGTTCTACGCGGCGAACTCCTCCGACCCCGGTGACTACCTCATCGGCGAGGAGATCAACATCCGCGGCGACGGTACCCCGCTGCGTTACATGGACCGGCCGAGCCGGGACGGCAACTCCAAGGACAGCTGGTACTCCGGCATCGGCTCGATCGACGTGCACTACTCCTCGGGCCCCGCGAACCACTTCTTCTATCTGCTGAGCGAGGGCAGCGGCACCAAGACCATCAACGGTGTCACCTACAACTCGCCCACCGCGGACAACCTCCCGGTCACCGGCATCGGCCGGGACAAGGCGGAGAAGATCTGGTTCCGGGCGCTGACCACCAAGTTCACGTCCACGACCAACTACGCGGGTGCCCGCACCGGCACCCTCGCGGCGGCCGGTGAGCTGTACGGCACCACGTCCGCCGAGTACAAGGCCGTGCAGGACGCCTGGGCGGGCGTCGCGGTCGGTGCCCGCTCCGACGGCGGTGGCGGCGGCGGTGGCGGCACCTCCTTCGAGAACGGCACCGACGTATCGATTCCGGACAACGGCGCGGCCGTGACGTCGTCGATCACCGTGTCCGGGCGGACCGGCAACGCGCCCTCCAACCTCCAGGTCGCGGTGGACATCGTGCACACCTACATCGGTGACCTTCAGGTGCAGCTGATCGCCCCCGACGGCACGGCGTACACGCTGAAGGCGTACGGCACCGGCGGGAGCGCGGACAACCTCAACACCACCTACACGGTGAACGCCTCCTCCGAAGTCGCCAACGGCACCTGGCAGTTGAGGGTGCAGGACAACGCGGCCGTGGACACCGGCCACATCAGCGGCTGGACGCTCACCTTCCCGTAGGCCGCGGGCTCGCGGGCTCGCGGGCTCACGTCAGGGCGCCGTCCCGGAGGTTCGAACCTCCGGGACGGCGCCCTCCTTCTGTCGCGTCTACATTCCCGCAATGCTCACCGGGCGGTCGGTTTTCGGCCAACATCACTTGGGGGTCCTGGCATGTGCACGCCTTCAATGTCACTCTTCCCTCACCCGCCGCACAACTGCACCGACGCGGACGACACCTGGGGCACCGGCGCGGCCTCCAGCTCATCCACCGACCAGACCGCCGCCGTGGACGCCGCCTACGGCGCCCAGGTGACCTGGGACTTCTACAAGAACACCGTCGGCCGCAGCGGCATCAAGAACGACGGCAAGGCCGCCTACTCGCGCGTCCACTACGGCAACGCGTACGTCAACGCCTTCTGGTCCGACAGCTGCTTCTGCATGACGTACGGCGACGGCGACGGCAACGTCAAGCCGCTGCCGTCGATCGACGTGGCGGGCCACGAGATGACCCACGGCGTCACCTCGAACACGGCGGGCCTGAACTGCTCGGGCGAGTCCGGCGGCCTCAACGAAGCGACGTCCGACGTCTTCGGCACGGCCGTCGAGTTCTACGCGGCGAACTCCTCCGACCCCGGTGACTACCTCATCGGCGAGAAGATCGACATCCGCGGCAACGGCACCCCGCTGCGCCACATGGACAAGCCGAGCAAGGACGGTTCGTCGGCGGACGCCTGGTCGTCCTCGCTGGGCGGCCTGGACGTGCACTACTCGTCCGGCCCGGCGAACCACTTCTTCTGCCTCCTCTCGGAGGGCAGCGGCGCGAAGACGATCAACGGGGTCAGCTACAACTCGCCGTCCTCCAACGGCTCCACGGTCACCGGCATCGGACGGGCCAAGGCCGCGCAGATCTGGTACAAGGCGCTGACCGAGTACATGACGTCGACGACGAAGTGCGCCGGCGCCCGTACGGCGACCCTGAGCGCGGCGTCCGACCTGTACGGCTCCGGCAGCACCGAGTACAAGGCGGTCGCGGCGGCCTGGTCCGCGGTCAACGTCGGCTGACGGCCGGCTGCTTGACAAGGGCGGCACCCGGGACGAAGGCATTCCCGGGTGCCGCCCTACTCTTGGGACCCATGTCCTTCACGTACGACGACGTCGGCGCGACCCGGGAGAGCGGCTACTGCCCGCCGGGCTTCCACCCCCTGCACGTCCGCACGATCATCGGGGAGGGCCAGGACGTCTTCCGCAGAGCGGCCGAGGCGGTCCTCACCTGGGAGATGCACCGGGCGCTCGGCGTGGGCATCGACGCCACCGCCGACCGCGCGGCCCCCGGCGTCGACGTCACGGTCACCCTCGCCGGCATGATCAAGGCCCCCTGCCGCGTGGTCTGGATGGTGGAGGAACACCGCCGGGCCGGCTGGGCGTACGGGACGCTTTCCGGCCACCCCGAGTGCGGCGAGGAAGCGTTCGTGGTGGAACGCACCGGGGACGGGACGGTGTGGCTGACGGTGAACGCGTTCAGCCGCGGGGCGAAGTGGTATGCGCGGGCGGGGGGACCGGCGACCCGGGGGCTGCAGCATGCGTATGCGCGGCGGTGCGGGGTGGTGTTGCGGCGCTTGTGCGGGCCTGCGGAGGAGTTGTGACTTCCACCTCCACGGCGCAGCCGGACTTGCGTGAATCCAGTGCCGCGAACGGAATCGTTTGCGTTGTTTGACGGTTGTCGGCTGAGCAGCCGACGGGGCAGATCGCCGAATCAGTCGCGCCGTGCCCGTCGCGCAACCGCGGCTCTCTATCGGCAGCTTGGTAGGGTGCGCAGGTTGCACCGCTCGGAGAGTTATGGCAGTGCTCAAGGGAGAGGGGCCGGGCGACGATGCAGGCGTCAGAGGTCCCGCGTGCGGTGGCCGCGGCCATGTCGATCGCCTCATCACTTGACCTGACAGTCGACGACGCGATCGTTCTTCATGACTCGAACAAGCTCACGCTGCGTCTGCTGCCTTGTGACGTCCTGGCCCGGGTCGCACCTGTAGCGCATCAGGTCGCACAGTTCGAAGTCGAGCTTGCTCAGCGGCTCGCCGAATCCGGGTGCCCTGTGGCTGCTCTCGAGCCTCGAGTGGAGCCACGCGTCTATGAGCGTGATGGCTTCGTGGTCACGCTGTGGACCTACTACGAACCCGTGACACCTCGAGAGGTCTCACCAGCCGACTACGCCAACGCGCTCGAGCGGCTGCATGCCGGCATGCGCAAACTCGATGTCCCGACGCCGCGATTCACGGATCGAGTCGAGCAGGCTCAACAACTCGTGGCGAACCGCGACCACACTCCGGCGCTCGCCGACGCGGACCGGGAGCTGCTCGGCGACACGTTACGAAGCCTGAGACGAGTGATCGGCGAGCGCGGCGGCGCCGAGCAGCTGCTGCACGGCGAGCCGCACCCGGGCAACGTGCTCACCACGAAGAACGGGCTGCTGTTCATAGACCTTGAGACGTGTTGCCGAGGGCCCGTCGAATTCGACCTCGCCCATGCGCCCGAAGAAGTCGGCGAGCACTATCCGGGTGTCGATCAAGACTTGCTGCGCGAGTGCCGGATCCTCGTGCTGGCGATGATCACAACGTGGCGCTGGGATCGAGGCGACCAACACCCGAACAGGCACCGGCTGGGCACAGAGTGGCTCAGCCAGATCCGAGCAGCACTCGATCGCAACGGCCTGGACACCCATGGCTGATCGCGCTCCAGTCGCACATGTCGACGGCCCGAAGGAGAGCCCTCTGCCCCGGCGTCTGGTCGGGGCGGGTGCACACTGACTGCTTCGGGCAGGCGCCGCAGTGCTCGGCGGAGAAGAACACCTTGATCACCGGTGTGCCGTTGTGCGCTGAGACGAACAGGGCGGCGGCGCGTCAGTGGTGGCCACCTGCGAGATCTGGCCCAGCGCACCCCGGGTGACCGGTGCCGTCGTCCACGGACCGGCGCCGAGGGCATAGGCGCCCGCGATGAAGTCGGCCCTCTCCATGGAGGTCCCTCTCATGCTGTTCCGCCCCGCTCCCCGTGCCACGACCGCCACAGTGCCGCATACGCCCCGTCCGCCCCCACCAGCTCGTCATGCGCGCCGAGTTCCGTGAGGCGGCCGTTCTCCATCACGGCCACGCGGTCCGCGTCGTGGGCCGTGTGCAGACGGTGGGCGATGGCGATGACGGTGCGGCCCTCCAGTACGGCGGCCAGGGCGCGCTCGGTGTGCCGGGCGGTCGTCGGGTCCAGCAACGCCGTGGCCTCGTCCAGGATCAGCGTGTGCGGGTCGGCCAGCACCACGCGGGCCAGGGCGA
This sequence comes from Streptomyces dysideae, assembly GCF_001514305.1. Classification (GTDB taxonomy): domain Bacteria; phylum Actinomycetota; class Actinomycetes; order Streptomycetales; family Streptomycetaceae; genus Streptomyces; species Streptomyces dysideae. The sequence continues at coordinate 8,603 of NZ_KQ949142.1, read as the reverse complement.
GTTGCTGGGCCTGCGAGCCGTCCGTACGACACCCTCCGTCGCCGAGGGGGGTGTCCAGGCCGTCGGGCAGGTCCCGCACCCAGGTGTCCGCGCCGACCGCGGTGAGCGCGGCCCACAACTCCCCGTCGGTGGCCGCCGGTTCGGCGATACGGAGATTGTCGCGGACCGTGCCCAGGAACACATGGTGCTCCTGGGTGACCAGGACGACCTGGCGGCGCAGCTCCTCCGGACCGAGGGCGACGACGGGTACGCCGCCCACCGTCACCGTGCCCGCGCTGGGCGCGTCGACGCCGGCCAGGAGTCTGCTGAGGGTGGTCTTCCCGGCGCCGGACGGGCCCACCACGGCCAGCCGCTCCCCGGGACGGACGGTCAGGTCGACGCCGCCGAGGACCTCCCCGCCACGGCCGTAGGAATAGCGCACGCCGGTCACGTCGATCCGGTCGTCCGCCGGGACGGGGGAGCCGGCGTCCTTCGCCCGCGGCGCCCGCGCCAGGCCCTCCACGCGGGCGAACGAGGCGCCGCTGCTCTGCAGTTGCTCGACCCGCATCAGGATCTCGTCCAGCGGATTGCTGAGCTGCTGCAGATACAGCGCCGCCGCCACCACCGAGCCCAGGCTCATCGCGCCCCGCTCGTGCAGCACCCCGCCGATCAGCAGCACCATGGCGACGGGCACGAGGTACGACACTTCCACCGACGGGAAGAACACCGTGCGCAGATACAGGGTGTGGAACCGGGCCCGCCGGGACGTCTCCAGCGCCTCCCGGCTCGCCGCCACCCGACGCCGCTGGAGCCGCAGCGCCTCTACCGTGCGGGCGCCGGACGCGGTCGCCGCGAGGATCTCCGCGACCTCCGAGTTGGCCGCGCCCTCGGCGAGATAGCCGTCGCGGGCCCGGCGCAGATACCAGCGCAGCGCGAACCGGACGCCGGTCAGGCCGACCAGCCCGCACACGCCGAGCAGCGGGTCCAGCGCGAACACCGCGCCCATCAGGAACACCGCCTGCACGCAGCTGATGAGCAGCTCCGGCCCGGCGTCGCGCAGGGTGGTGCCGACGGTGGTGACGTCGGCGGTGCCGCGCGCCGTCAGATCACCGGTGCCGGCCCGTTCCACGACGGACGCGGGCAGCGCCAGCGTCCGGTCCACGAACTCCTCGCGCACCCGCGCCAGCGTCCGCTCCCCGAACCGGTGCCCGACGTACCGCGCCCAGCGCGCCAGCGCCAGCTGAGCGAGCGCACACAGCAGGATGGCCAGCGCCAGCCGGTCCACGGCCGACACCCCGGCCCCGTCCCGCACCTCGTCGATGATCCGCCCGACCAGCCACGGCCCGGCCAGCCCGGCGATCGCGGCAAGGGAGTTGAGAGCCAGTACGGCCGCGAAGGCCCGCGCGTCGGCCCGCACCAGCCGCCCCACGGCCCGCCGGACGTCGGCGCGTCCGGCGACGGGCAGGTGCCCGGAAGAACCAGCGGTCACCGTACGGCCTCCTCGGCGGCGGTCTCGTCTGCTTCGTGCTCGTCTCTGGCCACCAGGGCCCGGTAACCCGGCTCCCCGTCCAGCAGTTCCCGATGGCCGCCGACCGCCGCGACCTTCCCGTCGACCAGATAGCAGACGGTGTCCGCGCGGTCGAGGACCAGCGGCGACGTGGTCGTGACGACCGTCGTACGGCCGCTCCGCTCGGCGTGCAGCCGCTGTGCGAGCCGTGCCTCGGTGTGGGCGTCCAGCGCGGACGTCGGCTCGATCGCCAGCAGCACCTCGGGGTCGGCCAGCAGTGCCCGGACCAGCCGGACGCGCTGCCGCTGCCCGCCGGAGAGGTTGCGGCCCTGCGCGTCGACCGGGGTGTCGAGCCCGTCCGGCAGGCCCCGCACGATGTCCTCGGCGACAGCCGTGCGCACGGCCCGTTCGATCACCTGCGCGTCCCCGCCCCCGACCAGCTCCCGCAACGGCCCCGCGAACAGGTCCGCCTCGTGGTCGGCGACCAGGATCCGCTCCCGCACCCGCGCCAGCACGATCTCGTCGAGGCGTACGCCGCCCCAGGTCGCCGCCGACGGCACATACCGGCCGAGCCGGTCCACCACGGCCTCGGCGTCGGCGGGCCGGGCGCCGGCCAGCGCGGTCAGCCGCCCCGGCAGCACCCGCACCCCGGACTCGGGATCGTGCAGCACCGACGGCTCGGCCGGCGCGTCCAGGGTGCCGGTGTCGGCCATCGGCTCCAGGCTCAGGAACCGTACGACGCGCCGTGCCGCCACCACCCCGCGGCTCACCTGGTACCCCCACTCGACGAAGAACGCCACCGGCCGCACCAGCACCGCGACAAAGCCGTACACCGACACCAACTCGCCCACGGTGATGGCCCCCTGGGCGGCCAGCCGCGCCGCCAGCCAGGTCACCACGGCGAGGAACAGCGTCGGCAGCCCCACCCCGAGCGCCTGCACCCAGCTGGTCACCGACCCGACCCGGTACCCCTGTGCCCGCAGCCGCTGCGAGTCCCGCTGGAACGCGTCGGCGAACAGCCCCTTGCCGCCCAGGCCGTTCAGGACGCGCAGCCCGCCCGCGAGGTCGGCGATCCGGGCGGTCAGCACGCCCTGCCGCTCCCGGTACTCCGTCTCCGTGCGCTGCAGCCGCCGCAGCAGCGGCCCGACCAGCAGACCGATCGCCGGCATGCCCAGCAGCACCACCACGGCGATCGGCACCGACACCGACAGCAGCAGCACCGCCACCACCAGATAGGCCACCAGCGCCCCGAACCCGGGCCCGATCACGGTCAGCGAGTTGCTGATGGTGCTGACGTCGCCCACGCCGATCGTCATGACCTCGCCGGCCCCGACCCGGCGCGGCAGCGCGGCCCCCAGCCGGACCGCCTGTCCGACCAGCACCTTGACCGTGCGGAAGTTGGCGTCCATCCGCAGCCGGGTCATCGTGCGGTGCCGCATGATGCTCAGCCAGGCGTTGAACGCCCCCACCCCGAACAGCGCCGCCGTCCACCAGGCCAGCGCCTCGTGGTCACCGGGCTCCAGCCCCTCGTCGACGGCCCGGGACAGCAGATACGGCGACGCCGCCAGCAGCACCATCCACACGCTGGAGATCAGCGCCCCGGCGGCGGACCGCACCGGCTGCTGTCTGACCAGCCACCATAAGTACCGCCCGCCGCCCCGGCAGTCGGGTGTGCCGGGATCCTCGTACGCGTCGATCATTCACTCGTCCTTAGGGCCTGTCCGGCGGATCACGCCGCAGACGCGGGGTCTGGCACGCACATCTGCCGCGTTGTCGTCACTCGCCGACTCCCCCACTCTCGGCTTCGCTCGAGCGGGGGACCCCCATCGCGTCGACTCCCTCCTCCGCCTTGCAGCTGCACGCTCCCCCACGCTCGAACAACCTCGCGCGGGGGACCCCCATCGCCCCCGCTCACCGGCGTCGATGAGGAGCCGCCGATTCCCTGCGACCTGATCCGCCGGACAGGCCCTGGCCCGTACCGTCACGCCAGACTGTCCCGCCAGGCCCGGTGCAGATCCGCGAACCTGCCCGTCCCCGCGACGAGTTCGGCGGGCGTGCCGTCCTCGACGATCCGCCCGTGTTCCATCACCAGGACCCGGTCGGCGATCTCGACGGTGGACAGCCGGTGCGCGATCACGACGGCCGTACGGCCGCGCAGGACCGTCGACATCGCCCGCTGTACGGCCCGTTCGCCCGGGATGTCCAGCGAACTGGTCGCCTCGTCGAGGATCAGCACTGCCGGGTCCGCGAGCAACGCCCGGGCGAACGCCACGAGTTGGCGCTGACCGGCGGAGATACGGCCGCCCCGCTTGCGTACGTCGGTGTCGTAGCCGTCGGGGAGCGAGCCGATGAAGTCGTGGGCGCCGATGGCCTTGGCGGCCCGCTCGATGTCCTCGCGGGTGGCGTCCGGCCGCCCGATGGCGATGTTCTCGGCGACGGTGCCGGAGAACAGGAACGCCTCCTGCGTCACCATGACCACCCCGCGCCGCAGCTCGGGCACGGCGAGCTCGCGCAGGTCGACGCCATCGAGCAGGACCCGCCCGTCGGACGGGTCGTAGAAGCGGGCGAGCAGCTTGGCCAGCGTCGACTTGCCCGCGCCGGTGGAGCCGACGACCGCGACGGTCTGCCCGGCCGGGATGGTGAGGTCGAAGCGGGGGAGCACCTCGCCGCCGGTGCGGTAGCCGAACCGCACGCCGTCGAAGACGACGCCCCGGCCCGGGTGCTCGCTCTCGAGCTCCGGAAGCTGCCTGGGCGTCGACGGCTCGGGCACGGTGGGCGTCTGGGCGAGCAGACCGGCGATCTTCTCCAGCGAGGCCGCCGCCGACTGGTACGAGTTCAGGAACATGCCGAGCCGGTCAATCGGGTCGTACAGCCGCCGCAGATACAGCACGGCCGCCGCCAGCACACCGAGCGCCAGCGAACCGCCCGCCACCCGGTAGGCGCCCCACAGCACGATCGCCGCGACGGCGGTGTTGGCGACCAGCCGGGATCCGACGACGTACCGGGCCATCTCCAGCAGCGCGTCGCCGTTGGTCCGCTCGTGCCGCCGGTTGAGCACCCGGAAGTCCGCGTCGTTGGCGGCCTCGCGGCGGAACGCCCGCACCGGCCGGATGCCGTTCATCGTCTCGACGAACTTCACGATCACGCCGGCGATCGCGGTGGACCGCAGCCGGTACACCCGCCCCGCACGCCGCTGGTACATCCGTACGAGCAGATACAGCGGCACGAACGACGCCACCGCGACCGCGCCGAGACCGAGGTCGAGCCAGAGCAGCATCGCCGAGATGTAGACGAAGGAGAGGACGACGGTCACGAGCTCCTGCAGCCCCTCGTTGAGAAGCTCGCGCAGGGACTCGACATCCGTCGTCGACCGGGAGATGAGCCGACCCGAGGTGTACCGCTCGTGGAAGTCGATGCTCAGCGCCTGGGCATGCCGGAAGATCCGGCCGCGCAGATCGAGCAGCACGTCCTGGTTGACGCGGGCGGCCGCGATGATGAACGCGTACTGCAGGGCGCCCGAGGCCACGGCACACAGCAGATAGCCCACGGCGACCGCGATCAGCGGCCCGTTGTCGTGGGCGCGGAACGCCGGTACGGCCGTGTCGATGGCGTACGCCACCAGCAGCGGGCCCGACTGCACCGCCGCCTGCTGAATCAGCAGCAGGAGCGTGGTGACGGCGACGCGGGCCTTCATCGGGGCGAGCAGGGAGCGCAGCAGCGCGGTGGTGGCGCCCGGCGGAGTGGGCAGGACGTCGTGGTCGAAGGGGTCGCCCTGCGGCTGGGGTTCCCCGGCCGGCCGCTGCTCCTCGCCCGGTGCGGTGGTCGTGGGTGCCGGCGCAGTCATCGGGCTGCCTCCTCGGTGCCGGACATCAGATGCGCGTACTCGGCGTTGCCGCGCAGCAGTTCGTGGTGGGTGCCGACCGCGGTGATACGCCCGCCGGAGAGCAGGGCGACCCGGTCGGCGAGCAGCACGGTGGACGGGCGGTGGGCCACGATCAGGGCGGTGGTCTCGGCGAGCACGTCCCGCAGGGCGGCCTCGACGGCGGCCTCGGTGTGCACGTCGAGGGCGGACAGCGGATCGTCGAGCACCAGGAACCTGGGCCGTCCGACCACGGCCCGCGCGAGGGCCAGCCGTTGCCGCTGCCCACCGGACAGACTGTGCCCCTGCTCGCCGACCTGCGTGTCGGTGCCCTGGGGCAGGGCATGCGCGAAGTCGGCCTGCGCGACCCCGAGCGCCCGCCGCAACTCCTCGGGCCCGGCTTCGTCCTTGGCCCCCATCAGCACGTTCTCCCCGACGCCGGCGGAGAAGAGGGTGGGCTCCTCGAAGGCGACGGCGACGAGGGAGCGCAGTTCCTCACGGGACATGGCGGCGATGTCCTGCCCGTCGAGGGTGATGTGCCCGGACGTCACCTCGTGCAGCCGGGGGACGAGCGCGGTGAGGGTGGTCTTGCCGCTTCCGGTGGCGCCGACCAGGGCCATGGACTCGCCGGGGCGGATGTGGAGGTCGATGTGTTCCAGGATGGGCGAGGAATCGGACGGAGCATCGGGATAACGGAACCGAACACCGTGAAACCGAAGCCCAGTGTCCTTCAGAACGCGAGAGGTGCCGACGCTCTCCTTTTCCGGCTCCGCGTCCATCACCTCGAAGTACCGCTCCGTCGCAGTGGCCGCCTCCTGACTCATCGCCAGCAGGAACCCGATCGAGTCCACCGGCCACCGAAGAGCAAGCGCCGTCGACAGAAAGGCGACCAGCGTCCCCGCCGACAACGCCCCGTCCGCCACCTGCACGGCCCCCAGCACCAGCGCCGCCCCGATGGCCACCTCCGGCAGCGTCACGATGACGCCCCAGATCGCCGCCAGCAGCCGGGCCTTCCGCAGCTCGGTCCCCCGCAGCGTCCGAGACATCTCCCGGAACGCCCGCGCCTGACTCCGGTGCCGCCCGAACCCCTTGATGATCCGGATCCCGAGCACGCTCTCCTCGACGACCGTCGTCAGATCGCCGACCTGGTCCTGCGCGCGCCGCGCCACGTCGGCGTACCGCTTCTCGAAGACCACGCACGTCACGATCACGGGAATCGCCGGCCCGAGGATCACCAGCCCCAGCGTCCAGTCCTGCAACAGCATGATGATCACGCCGACGAGGATCGTCACGCCGTTGACCAGCAGGAACGTCAGTGGAAACGCCAGGAACATGCGCAGCAGCATCAGATCGGTCGTCCCCCGGGACAGCAGTTGCCCCGAGGCCCACCGGTCGTGGAAGGCGACCGGCAGCCGCTGCAGATGCCGGTACAGATCCGCCCGCATCGCCGCCTCGACCCCCGCCAGCGGCCGCGCCACCAGCCACCGCCGCAGCCCGAACAGCAACGCCTCCGCCAGCCCGAGCAGCAGCAGATACAGCGCCCCGAGCCACACCCCCGCCGGATCCCGGTCGGCGACCGGCCCGTCGACCATCCACTTCAGCACCAGCGGAATGACCAGTCCCGTACACGAGGCGAGGACCGCCACGAACGCGGCGCTGAACAGCCGCACGCGCACGGGCCGCACGTACGGCCACAGACGCAGCAGGGTACGCACGGCGGATCGGTCGGGCCTGTCCTCGTCGGTTGCACGTGTCGTCGACATCAGCAGCGAGCGTCTCTGATCAGCTGAACTATCCCAAGGCAGGCGAAGCGCCTGGCTACGGGGTGTGCCCATCGTGGAGGGGTGGCGTGGGCGTGCAGGTGGAAACCTGCGCCCGGTGCGGCTCCTCGCGGCCGGTGGCCGGGATGGGGTCTCCTCCGCTCGGGCGGAGCCGCGAGCTTGGGGGAGGGGAGGCTGATCGTTGTCCCGTAGGAGCGCGGGTCCGGGCGCGTGGGGAGCTGCAGCCGCAGCAGTGCCCGGCCCGGATCGTCACCGCGGGCGATGGTGGCCTGCTGCCCGTCGCACGCCGACAGCAGCAGCATCCGCGCACTGTGGGGTGCGGCCTCCAGCTCGAACACGTCGACCGGCAGCCGGCCGTGCCTGCGCTCGAAGGAGGCGATCTGCCGGGTCCGGGACCTGATCACGCTGGACGGCAGGTGTTGGCCGCCGGGGACGGCCGCGCGAACGGCGTCCCACTCCTGCGGGGTGCGCTTCGCGGGATCGGCGGGCCACGTCCTGGTGACCCCGGCGGTCAGGTCGGCGCGCCAGTTCGCCGACCGCAGCGTGCGTCCGACCTGTTCCTGGGCCATGCGTACGATCCGGTCGTTGACCGTCACACCCTCGGCCGGGGCGACGGTCCAGCCCAGGCGCCGCAGCGCCATCCAGGCGTTTGACGGCAGCTTCCGGCCCCCGGCGTCCTCCCCGGAGGCCAGTGCGTCCACGTCGGCGGCATTCCAGTGCGCGGCCAGCAGACCAGCGGTCATGCCGGACACCAGACCGGCCGCCCAGCCCACCCGCTCCGCCGGCACCGCGGCCGACAACACCTCGCCCGTCTTCTCCAACACCCCAGCACGCAGCAGGCCACGGGCACAGGCAGTGCGAGCCGTCTCGCCCTCGCCCAGCGGCAGCCTCCGACTCACCAGGACCCCCCTTTCTCACCCGCGGTGTTGTCGTCCATCACGGATGCCAAAGCCTACGGATCGGCACTGACAACGCCCACCGAGTTTTGGCCGGAACAGGGTCGGCCGCTGGTCCTACGACCTGCGCGTTCGAGGGGTCGTACAACGAGAGCCGGGGAGGTCGTACGAGGGCATCAAACCGATCGGCTGATGTCACTTCGAGCGCGACGGGCGATCCTGGGCTGAACGGCCTCCGCCGCGAAGCCGCCCGAACATTGCCGGGAGCCGGCATTGCCCACCGTGGCCGGCCGCTGTGATCATCTGTGTCGGCCGATCCGGAGGAGGGGTGCCATGGAATGGGTCGTCGGAGTCGGCGTGCTCCTGGGCCTGCTGGCGCTCGGCATGGGCGTGGCGTCGATCCGTACGGGATGGACCCTGCCCTGGGCGTGGGGCCGTGTCCAGCGCCCTCGTGTGTACGGGGCCGGGGCGCTGCTGGTGGGCACGTCCTGTGTGACGCAGGGGCTGTTCTACTTCGGGATCCTGCCGGTCCCGTCCTGGGAGTTCCGCTTCTTCAGCATGAACGCGCTCATGTTGTCCGG
>NZ_KQ949141.1:11893-21905 GCF_001514305.1 Streptomyces dysideae | reverse complement strand
CATAGCAAGCTGGGGGGACGGTTCCGGCTCCGCTCGTGGCCGGTCAGTAAGTGTGGGCGCCGTTCGGAAGTAGTGCATCGCGGCTCCTCCAAGCGAGAGAACGCCCCTCGGCCCCACCCGGCGGGACCTCACGCCCACCCCCACCAGCCTGCACTCATGAGCAGTCGCGAACATCACAAAAAGGGGTGAGCGAGATCTCCACCTTCGGGGGATACCTTTGGCACCCCCATTTGGGGGAGGCGACCCTGGACAGCCATGTTCAGCCAGGAAACGGAAGGCCCCGGCCCGCGCGCTCCCCCCGAAGAGGGGGTCTCCCTCTCCCCCCATTGGCGGGCGCCAATGCCTCGCACGCCGCGGACGATGGGACAAGCAGAGGAAGTTCCAGCCCGGTACTCCCTGGGGCGCCGGGCCGGGACGGCCGGGCCGCGGCACTCTTTCGGCGGCCCGGCCTCACATCCCACCAGCACCAAAGGCAGGTGCCTCGCCATGGCAGGTCGTACGCCGTCGGGCCGCACGCTCGCCGCACGCGCCGGAGCGGCAGTCGCGGCGCTGGTGCTCGCTGTCACCATGCCGACTATGGCTGTTACGGCAGACTCCGGGGCGCTCCGTGAGTCCGAGTGGGCGCTGACCGCGCTCAAGGCCGAACAGGCCTGGGAGGTCACCAGGGGTGAGGGCGTGACGGTCGCGGTGATCGGCACCGGGGTCGACGCCTCCCATCCCGACCTCACCGGCCGCGTCGTCAAGAGCAAGGACGTCGACGGCACGCGCGACGAGGGCGACGCGGCGATACAGGGCACGCACGCGGCGGGCATCATCGCCGGAACCGGCCGCAACTACGACGGCGACGGCCTGTTCGGGCTCGCTCCGGAGGCGCGCATCCTTCCGTTCAGCGTCTACCGCGACAACACGGCCCTGACCGCGGCGACCGCGAGGTCGATCATGGATGCCGCGCGCCAGGGGGCAAAAGTCATCAACGTCACAGTCGGCTTCACCCGCCCGCTCGACGCCCTCAAGACGGCCGTCGAGTTCGCGGCCGCCCGGGACGCCCTGATCGTGGCCGGCGCGGGCGACACCGGCGGGACCGGCAACGCGGAGACCTACCCTGCCGCCTATCCGGGAGTCCTCTCGGTCACCGCCGTGGACAAGAAGGGCACACTCTGGCCGGACTCCCACCACGGCGAGCACGTGGACCTGGCCGCGCCGGGTGTCGACATCCTGACCACCGCCAAGAACCGCGACTACTGGACCGGCCAGGGCACCGGGTTCGCAGCGTCCTGGGTGGCGGCGTCGGCCGCACTTCTGCGCTCCGAACACCCGAAGTGGACGGTCAGCGATGTCACTCGGCATCTGACCCAGACGGCTATTCAGCAGGGTAAGGCGGACTGGGATGCCCGATACGGCTGGGGGGTTGTCGCCCCTGCGGCGGCGCTGCAGGAGCGCACGGTCGACTCCGCGCGTGCCGATCGGACATCGGACGCCCAGGACCGCACCAACGGCGAGTCCTCGGACGCCGGTCCGATACTGATCGTCTTGGCCGTGGCGATGGTGCTGCTCGTGCTCGTCGTCACCGCCTGGCTCCTGATCCGACGCGGTGTGTCACCCACGGACGAAGAATGACGACGGGAGAGGCTTGTACGCCCCCGTCCCCGAGCGCGCGCGTCCCGCTACACCGGCCCCGGGGCGCGCGCATCCGCGTCCCTGGAAGGTAAGGCAGGCGGCCCTCGGCCTCCTGATGACGATCACCACGGCGGTGACCACTGCCCCGTTCTACTCGGACGTACGCGCCGGTAGCGCCCCTCCGCCCGCCTTGCCGCAGCCTCGTTTCCCCGCCCCCACCCGTCTCTTCACCGCCCCTGACACGCCGGCCGCCCGCTGGATATGCGTGAACACCCCCGGGACCCCCGGGCAGCGGTCATCGAGGAGCGCATCGCCTCCCGGCCGCAGGGTTCCTGGTTCACCGACCCGGATCCGCTGAAGGCGGAAGGCGACGTACGCGCCGTGATCGACGCCGCCCGTGCCCAGGGCGCGATGCCGGTCCTGGTCACCTACGCCGTACACCACCGCGACTGCTCCGGACACAGCACCGGCGATCTCACCGCCTACCACGACTGGATCGAGGGCTTCGCCCGGGGAATCTGATCAGCCAGAGCACTGGTGGTCCTCGAACCGGGACGACATCCGCTACGGCCTCTCAGTGATCCGGGAGCTGGGCAGCTCCCGCCTGGCCATGGTGATCGACACCAGCCGCAACGGGGCCAGGCCCGCCGCGGGCCACCGCGCCTGCGACCCTCCCGGCCGACGGCTGGGAGAACTCCCGACGACAGCCACCGGTGTCCCCGGCGTCGACGCCTATCTGTGGGTCAAGCCACCCGGCCAGGCAGACGGCTGCACAGCGGCAGCGGGGACCTTCGACGCGCGGTACGCCTACCTGCTCGCCCGATGACGCAGCCGCAACCCCGCATTCTTGCACCTTCCACACAAGGGGAATAACTCATCAAACGGCCCAATTCGGGCTACCTCAATTGAGGTAGCCCGAATTGGGCCGTTTGTTGTGTGCAGAATTCGCTCGCTCGTACGGCGATTTGGCTGCGACTCCTTTTCTAGCCTCGTGGGCATGGCAGCAAAAGCCCGAAGGAGTCCGCCACCAATGAAAAGAGTTCTCGTCGTGGAGCCTCATCCGCAGGTACTCACGGCTCTCGCCGATCTTGTGGAAGACGAGCCCGGATGTGAACTCGTGGGCGCTGTGGCCACCACCTCTGAGGCGATGTCGCTGGTCAGCGATGTGCGCCCGGACGTGATCCTGGTCGATTCGGATACGACCAATTGGCGGTCGAACCAGCTCGGCCACCGGCTCGGCGAAATCCTTCCCGCAGCTTTGCTCGTCCTTCTCTCCGCCGCCACCGAACCGCACAGGGAGTGCCAGGAATCGTCGGCGAAAACACCCCCCATCAGCATTCTCAAGACCGCCGCACCCGAATTCCTCAGGAGTCTCAGCGCATGAATTCCCCCATGGAAAACCACACTGACCCGAACACGTCCGCGACCGAGTCCGCCCTCGAGAAGAAGAAGCGACGCCTCAGCCGCCGCATGGTGCTCGGTGTAGCGGGGGCGGCCGTCGCGGTCGCCGCTGTCGGCGGCACTGTCACCGCGTTTACCGTGGACTCTGTGAGCGACTCCTCGTCCGCCGACTCCGGGGTGCACGGCGCGCTGCACACGGACGGCGGCGACATCGTGGACGCCGACGGCAAGAAGGTCGTCCTGACCGGCGTCAACTGGTTCGGTCTGGAGACCGGCACCTTCGCGCCGCACGGTCTGTGGGCGCGCAACCTGGACTCCATGGTCGAGCAGATGGTCGACACCGGGTTCAATACGCTCCGGCTGCCGTACTCCAACGAGCTCTTCGACGCCAAGAGCAAGCCGACCGGCATCGACTACAAGCAGAACCCCGAGCTCAAAGGTCTCAGCGGGCTCCAGATCATGGACAGGGTCGTCGAGAGCGCCACCGAGCACGGGATGATGGTCATCCTCGACCAGCACCGCCCGGACCAGTACGGCCAGAGCGAGCTCTGGTACACCGACAAGCTCCCCGAGAGCAAGTGGCTGTCGGACTGGAAGATGCTGGCCGAGCGGTACAAGGGCAACGACAAGGTCATCGGCGCCGACCTGCACAACGAACCGCGCGGCCAGGCCACCTGGGGCGACGGCAACCCCAAGACCGACTGGAAGATGGCCTCCGAGAAGGCCGGCGACACGATCCACTCGGTCAACAAGGACTGGCTGGTCTTCGTCGAGGGCAACGACAAGTACAAGGACGAGTCGACCTGGTGGGGCGGCGAGCTGCGCGGCGCCAAGGAGCACCCGGTGAAGCTCAAGGAGGCCGACAAGGTCGTGTACTCCGCGCACGACTACGGCCCCGGGGTGTACAACCAGAACTGGTTCATGGAGAAGAGCTTCCCGAGCAACATGCCGGCCTTCTGGGACAAACACTGGGGATTCCTGAAGAAGAGCAACACGGCTCCCGTGCTGCTCGGTGAGTTCGGCGGCAGGAAGAGCTCCGGCAAGAGCACCGAGGCCGTCTGGCAGAAGAGCCTGATGCAGTACCTGAAGAAGAACGGCATCAGCTACACCTATTGGTGCTGGAACCCCAACTCCGGTGACACCGGCGGTGTCCTCAAGGACGACTGGAAGACCGTTGACCCGGGCAAGAAGGCGCTGGTCTCCATGTACCAGTCGCCGATTCCTGGGGCCGAGAAGGACGCCGAGAAGAAGACGGCCTGATCCCTCGGGCGCGCCCACGGAAAGGCCGCCCGTGAAGGGGGCTGCGGACACCACCTCTGTCCGCGGCCCCCTTCAGCGCGTTCAGCCGTCACCGTCGCCCGGCCTCCTCCGCCTGCCCGATCGCCCAGGCCGCGTTGACCAGGCCGATGTGACTGAGAGCCTGCGGGAAGTTGCCCAGCAGGTGGCCGCCGACCGGGTCGACCTCCTCCGCCAGCAGCCCGACATCATTGGCGCATGCGGCGGCCTGCTCGAACACCTCGCGCGCCTCGGCCACCTCCCCCATCAGGGCGAGCCCGTGCGCGAGCCAGAAGGAGCACATCAGAAAGGCCCCCTCCTCGCCCGCAAGGCCGTCGTCAACCCGTTGATAACGGTGGACCAGTCCGCTCGGGCCGGTCAGGTGTTCCCGCACGGCGGCCACCGTGGCCCGCGCCCGAAGGTCGTCCGGCGCGGTGAATCCGGTGATCGGCAGCATCAGCGCGGAGGCGTCCAGCAGATCGGACCCGAACGCCTGGCTGTAGGCGCGAACCCGCCTGCTCCAGCCGTGCTTCTCGATCGCCGCGCGGATCTCGGCGCGGGCCGAGGTCCAGGCGGTCACCCGGGCGGTGGCGTCGAGTTCGTCGGCCAGGGCGATGGCCCGATCCAGCGCCACCCAGCACATGAGCTTGGAGTAGACGAAGTGCTGCGGGCGACCACGGACCTCCCAGATGCCATGGTCCGGTTCGCGCCAGTGCGCCGCGGCTGCGTCGGCCAGGCTCACCAGGAACAGCCGACCGTGCCCGTCAAGTCGGCCCAGTCGGCCGCGCAGCCGGTATGCCGCGTCCAACAGCTCGCCGTAGATGTCGAGTTGGCGCTGCCGCCACGCGTCGTTACCGATGCGCACGGGACGGCTGCCGCCCCACCCGGTCAGATGGTGGAGTGTGCGCTCGGTCAGTACCCGTTCGCCGCCCACTCCGTACAGCACCTGAAGAGGGTTGCCGTCGGCGGGCCCCTCGGCGGAGGCAGTTCGCGCCATCCACGTGAAGAACTCCTCCGCCTCCCCCGGACAGGCGGCGACCGACAGCGCGTGCAGGGTGAAGGAGGCATCCCGCACCCAGGAGAAGCGGTAGTCCCAGTTGCGTTCACCGCCCACGGCCTCCGGCAACGACGTGGTGGGCGCCGCGACGACCGCGCCGGTCGGGGCGAACGTGAGTGCCTGGAGAACCCGGCCACTGAGATGCACCGCGTCCCTCCAGGGCCCCTCGTACCGCTGGTTCAGCGCGGCCCACGAGCGCCAGGCGTCCAGCGTGGTCCGCAGGGCCCGGTCGATGTCCTCCTGGCTCCACAGTCGCCGCCGACCGCCGACAGGGACGTACTGCAGGGCGAAGCCCGCCCGCTCCCCGGCGCTCAGCACCAACTGCCCACGGGCAGTGGTCCGCCCCTCCAGCCGCACCGGCGAGGACAGCAGGAGTGAGCCGGAGCCGATCCGGCACAGCAGCCCTCCCTCGGCCGGTGCCAGCAACGGCAGGATCGCGCCGTAGTCCGGCCGGGGAGCGAACTCCACCGCCACCCTGGCCGATCCTTCCGTGCATTCCACCACGCGCAGCAGCGTGTGTGGCACCTCGCGGCCCAGGGCACGGCCACTCGCGTTCGGCCCCACGGCCAGGGCGTCGGTCACCTGAACCGTTCCGGTGTCGGTACGGAACTCGGTACGGAGCACCATCGTCGTGTCCGCGTACGCCCGGCGGACGGTGAAGACGCCGACCGGGCGGATCCACCAGTGCCCGGCGGAGGAGTCCAGCAGCCGCGCGAGCACGGACGCGGCATCGAAGCGGGGAAGGCACAGCCAGTCCACCGACCCGTCACGCGCCACGAGCGCCGCGCCCTGGCAGTCCGACAGCAGCGCGTAGTCCGCTATCGGCCGCGCCTCCGTACCCACCGCGGCGGCGGGTACGGGTGAGCGCACAGGACGTCCGTTCGCCACGGGGCTCGGTGAGACCACGGCGGGAGCGGGGGCCCCCGTCCATCCGGGGTTCTCAGTCACGGCAGCTCCTGAACACGAGGTAACACCGGACCGGACAAGAGAGAAACCCGCCCTATGGCGTATGTATTCCCACACATAGCCCCCTACAGGAACGTATGAGTGATGAGCACCAATGATGGTGTAAATCGCGTAGACAGGCGTGGAATCCGCACTGCGTGCCGCCGGGTTTCCCACCGAGCCGTGGCGTAGGTCCGACCCCGGACAAGGAGAGGATCATGGTTCATCACGGACGCGGGAGAGATGCACGCTCATACCCTGGCAGGGTGAGCCGAACCCCCTCCCGAATTCGGCCTGTTGCAGTTCCGGCTGCTCTGGAACGGCGGGGTGAGATTCGACCTCGGCAACGGCGTGGGCCAGCTTTTGCGGCCCCCGGCCCTCTGCGGAGCGTGGTCGCCGACCGGATCAGGCTGATCAAGCCCATCCCGCCCTGCTTCCACCTCGCTGACATCGCCGGCGTGATCGGCCTGCCGCTCGCCACGGTCCTCCACGCACGCGCGCCCACGCACGGCGTGCTGAGATTCCATACAGCCATGTACAGACAGGGACGCCCATTGGCCATCACCGACCTCCTCGGCCCGAATCCGCGAGATCGAGGCAGTGCCTTGCTCGACAGTCTCCTTGCCGGCTCGGCGGCCGTGGAGGAGGGCCTGCTGGGTGCTGTCAAGAGCGATGTCCGCTTCATCGCCGAGTCCGGCCGGAGCCTTCTGCGCACCGGGAAGGCGCTGCGACTGCGCCCCCTCCTGGTTCTGCTGGCGGCGCGGTTCGGCGATCCGCACGCACCCGGTGTCGTGCCCGCGGCGGTCGCCGTCGAGCTCACTCACGTCGCCGCGTTGGCTCACGACGGCGTGCGCGGCGCGGAGGCGGCCGGGCACACCAGGCCGGATCCCCACGCCCTCCTGGACACCTCGGTCGCCCTCCTCACAGGCGACTTCCTGTTCGCCCGCGCCTCACAGATCCTGGCGGACCTCGGTCCCGACGCCGTACGCGTCCAGACGGCTGCGTACGAACGCCTCGTCACCGGCCAGATCCTGAGCCGGACAGGCCCAAGTGAGGGTTGCGACCCGGTCGCGCACCACCGCGAGGTGGCCGCCGCCCGGACGGGTTCGCTGACTGGCGTGTCGGGGCGGCTCGGGGCCCTGGCGGCGGGCGCGGAAGACCACGTCGGGGATGCCCTGGCCCGGTACGGTGAACGGCTCGGCACGGCACTCGGACTCACGGACGACGTGCTGGGGCCCGCCGAAGACGACCTCCTCCGGGCCGAAGTGCTCACTGGGCCGTGTCCCCCACCGGCACACCCGGCACCGGGACGGGTCCTGCGAGAGGCTCTGTGCAGTGCCCTCCAGGCGCGAGCGGCACTCAAAGACCTTCCGGACTGTGCGGCGAGGGGCGCCCTGGCCGGGCTGTGCGACGCGGCAGCCGCTCGCGCTCGGCCGTGACCCACCGGAAGGACGGGCGCGGCACGATTGCCGGTCCGTCACCCGTCCCGGTCCGTCAGCGGTCCGTACGGTCACCTGCCCGTCGGCTTCCTTCGGCGCACGGGCCGTCCGGTGCCACGCGCGCCGGGACGTCGGCCCGGACCCAGGTTCCATGACCGGGGCGGCTGTCGACGTCCAAGGTGCCGCCCACCTCCCGCGCGCGTTCCCGCATGGACCGCAGGCCCAGGTGGCCGGGGAAGGATCTGCCGGTGTCGAAGCCCACCCCGTCGTCCGTGATCACGAGTGTGACGTTGTCCTCCGTCGCGGACAGGCGGAGCAGGACATGCCGGGCCGCCGCGTGTCGGATGACGTTGTGCAGCGCCTCCTGAGCGATCCGGTAGAGCGCGTGCTTGGCCTCCGGTACCGCCTCCGGCTCGGCGGTGAGCCTCGCCTCGACCGCGATGGCATGCCGGACACGCACCTGGCCGACGTACCGGCTCAGCGCGGTGACCAGCCCCTCGGTCTGCAGCGACTCGGGGCTGAGCCGGCACAGGATCGTCCGGACCTCGCTCAGTCCCGCGTCGGAGAGCCGGAGCACGGAGTCGATCGGCCGGTGCGCACCGGTGTCCTCGGAGCCGAGGAGGTCGCGAGCGACACGCGCGTTCAGCGCGATGCCGTACAGGGCCGCACACAGGGAGTCGTGCAGTTCGCGAGCCAGGTGCCGCCGCTCCTTGCGCGTCGCCTGCGCCCGGGCTACGTCCCACTGCCGCTGCGCCTCCACCGTGGCGGCGGCCCTGGCCCCAAGGTCCTGGAGCGTCGTGACGTCCTCCGCGCCGGGATGATGTCCGCGCGGAAAGCGGCAGCACAGTGCGCCGACCGCCTGCCCGCGGCACCGCAGCGGCACGGCGGCCAGGGCCTCGCCTGAAGCCGGGGCCGGCGCTGCCCGCGCGAGCTCCGGGTGCGTCTCGACCACCGGGGCCACCGTCGTGATCGCCTCCATCGCCACTTTCACGGGATGAGCGGCCGGGCATTCCGCCTGCCCCGTCCGATCCGCCTGGTCGCAGGAGAGGGGGCCGGCACCGCCGTGGCCACCGGCCGGGCGCAGCCCTGTCTCCGGTTCGAGCAGATAGACCACGCAACACACGGCACCAGTGCGGGTGACCGCCTCGGCGGCCACGGAGTTCATCGCCTGTCGTACTGCGTCCTGGCGGACCAGGGACGTACGGCCGAACCGGTCCAGATCCTCTTCCGCGCGAGATCGTTCAACCGCGAGGCCCACCGGGCCGGTGAACGGCTCCACGATCTGAAGGTCCTCTGCGGTGAAGCAGCGTCCGCGCCGCCGGTTCACCACTTCCAGCAACCCGACGATCCCTTCACGGAACGTCAGCGGCACGTCCATGACCGAGGCCAGTCCGGCGTCGCGCAGCCCCGCGCGCAGCCTCGACGGCTCGTGGTCGGTGTCGGAGAAGATCCGCGGGCGTCCGACGCGGACCACCTCGCGCATCAGCGTGGTCTCCCCCGGCATCAGGAAGCCACGCGAGGCCGTGTCCCCGACGCCGTCCACAGCGCACACGGTCAGTGCGTCGCCCCAGTCCAGGGCCAGCACCCGGACCGTCTCGGCGCCGACGGACTCCCGCACCCGGCGCGCGGCCAGCAACAGCACCTCGTGCCCGGGACAGCCTTCGACCACGCTCTGGGTGACCTCGGCGACCGCACGCTGTCGGCGCTCGTGCCGCCAGCGCGCACTCAGGTCGCGGACGGCCACGCTGTAACCCGCCACGCGTGCGTGCGCGTCCCGGGTCGCCGAAACGACCGTCTCGGCCCAGAAGCGCACCCCGTCCGGGCGGACGCGCCAGGCGCACTCCCGGTGTGTGCCCAGACTCGCGGCCACTTCGAGGGCACGCGCCACGCCGCCCGACGCCGCGTCATCGGGCGGATAGAGGAGCGAGACATGCCGCCCCACGAGGTCGCTCAGGCGGTGGCCGCCCGGCACAGCGGCGCCCGTGCCGGCGCTCAGCACATGCCCCTCGGGATCCAGCACGAGGACCATCTCCGAGGCGCCGTCCCCAACCGGCCGTCGGCTTCGCCCGCCGGGCTCGGCGTCGGGCGTCGGGCCCGGCGCCTCCGGGACGATGGGAGAACGGCGCCTCACGCCGACCACCGGTGCTCGTCCGCCGCGGCGAGGCCGTGGGCGAGTTCTCCGGACGGCACGAGCCCCAGCCGCAGGGCGTGTGCGACCGCCTGCGTGCGGTTGTGCACCCCGAGTTTGTCGAAGATGTGGCTGACGTACGTCTTCACG
>NZ_KQ949141.1:0-11070 GCF_001514305.1 Streptomyces dysideae | reverse complement strand
GTTGTCGAGCACCGGCTCACAGCACCCACCATGACTTGCCCGCGGTACGCGCCCAAGGCCGACACATAGGGAACATAACGGCGCATTCCAGACATTTGAGGAACCCGCGGCGGCCCGCGTTCATTCCACACCTGGGGATGGAAGGCGACTGCCACCCCACCGGGACTCACGCGCGGCGAGGCGGGGACACGGGACGAGAAGCCCGGTGTAGCCGCACCGGCGAGGGTAAGCCTGGTCAGCACCCCGCCCGGATCGTCCCGTCCTCGAGGGTCACGGTCCGCCAACACCCCACTGACCGCGGCCGCAGCCGGAACTGACCACGGCGCGGGATCGGCACTCAGGCTCGTCGCGAGCCTCCTGATCCGTACGGCCACGCGCTCGACGAACGGCTCGCTATACGGCAGGGCCAACAACACCAGAGCACCGGCGACCCAGCCGCCCAGCGCGTCACTGAACCAGTGCGTGCCCAAATAAACAGTGATCAGGCCCACCACAATGGCGGCCAGAGCGGCCAGTGTTGCCGCTGCCTTGCGGTGACGCGGGGCAAGATAGGCCAGAGTGCCCCAGATGACGACGCTGTTGGCCGTGTGACCGGACGGGAAGATGTCGCCGCCACGGAAGACCTCGCTGGACCCGATGGTGTGCGCGTAGTGCGGACCGAGACGTCCGGTGCTCATCTTGACGGCACCGACGCTGACATTGAGCAGCACCAGCGCCGTAAGGAAGACCAGCAGCGGGCGCGGATTCCTGATTCGCCAGGAACGCCACCCCAGCCAGGCCAGCGCCGCTGTGGCCGTCGGACCCCGCTGCCCCGCGACGACGAGAATATCGAGGAGGCCGTGCAGTTGCGGCCACTGCCTGCAAGGCCGCCACATCGCCACGCGCCAGTCGAACTGCACGAGGGGCGACCCGGTGAGCACTGCCACGAAGACGGCTGCGTACGCCCCCGCCACGAGCGGGGGGAGCGCCGCCGTCCACCCACGGCTCGCCGATGGCCGACGCTCAGCCCGCACCAGCAAAAGAGCCATGATGCCCATGTCGCACTCCCGGCCCCCTCAGAAACTCCGGTCGCGCGGCCCAGATCAGAATCCGGACACCGCGCGACGCAACGGCGCACGAGGTAGAAACCCGGCCCAGTCGACCCAATATTCCTATTTGCCTGATATACGCCGGAGTTCATGACGCGATCATGTACGAGTGGGGCGGCTACCGGCAGGTCCACCGCCCGCGCACAGCGAAGCCCGCGCCGAAGAGTTCCCGAGTCCGGAAGATGCACCGGGACCGCCTGCGGGGTCAGGGAGCGCAGGCGCATCTCGATGCGCCCCTCGTACTGCGGTGGTTGACGTTCAGGACGTTGCGCTCGCTCATAGGCGGGGGCGTCACCCTGGCCACCGCCACGGCCGCCACCGTCACGATCGGCGCAACCGCCGGTGGCCCGCCGAACCCGCTGCCGGTCGACGCGCAGACTCATCCGACGGCGGAACGGGGGAAGGAACCGCAGACTGAGCCTCCTGCGACAGAGCGCCGGCGGATCGCCACGCCGACCCCGGGCCGGGACTTCAAGTTCTCACTCACCGCCCTGAGGTCGCGGACCGATCCGTTCGCGGCATCCGCGTGCCTCCAAGTCTTCACCGTCAAGGACGGCGCATTGAGAGAATCGGACCGTGCTCTGGTCGGTGACATGGACGGCTGGTTCTGGTTCCCCCTGACCGGCCGCCACGCTTCGTGCCAGTTCTCCACCGCAAGCACCGAGCCGGAGCCGGTTGGCATCAGCCTGCTGGTCACGCCATCGATCGGCTGCTCACCGGCCGAGAACTTCCAGATGGAAAACGGGCAGATCATCCCCGCCTGACACCGGCCGAGCCGAAAGCCGCGGTGCAGCCCACGCCCTCTTCGTAGAACCCGGTTCGGGTTCGTGCATTCAGGGCCGATACGGCTCTTTGCCCCTGCCCTTGATGATCCGGGAGGTGCTGTCACCAGTCGCAGCGGCACCGGTCGATCGCCGGCGTGTCCGGCTGCCTGACACACGGGCGATGCCGTCCATCAGCTGGACCGGCTATGGCCACCAGGAATCAGCGATGCTACAAATGTTCGCATGGCGGAACATTTCGCCCATTTTAGTAACATCGCGCTGCGCTCGCGGGTTGGCAAGAACCCCCGGAGCGTCGCCGGGCAAGTCTTCGTGCTGCAGGTGGCCCTCGTGGTGCTGCTCGTGGTCAGCGCCGTCGTCGCCCTGATCCTTCAGTCGAACCGGGACACCCAGACGGAGGCCAAGCGCCGTTCCATAGCCGTGGCACAGACCTTCGCGCACTCGCCGGGCGTCCTGGCGGCGCTGAAGGCCCCCGACCCGTCGAAGGTGCTGCAGCCGCTCACCGAGGCGGGGCGCAAGTCCGCGGGCGTCGACTTCATCGTGGTCATGGACACCAAGGGGATCCGCTACACCCATCCCCTCCCGGACCGGATCGGAAAGCGGTTCGTGGGCACGATCGAGCCGTCCCTGGCGGGGAAGGTGTACACCGAGAGCGTCCACGGTCCGCTGGGCCATGAGGTCCAGGCGACTGTTCCCATCAACAGCGCCGACGGCACGGTGACCGCCCTTGTCTCAGCCGGGCTGAAGGTCAAGAACGTGACCAGCGAGGTGACCCGGCAACTCCCGATCATCCTGGCCGCCGGGGCCGGTGCGCTCGTGGTGTCGACCGGCGGGACGGCGCTGGTGAGCAGGCGGCTGCGACGGCAGACCCACAGCCTGGCCCCGCACGAGATGACCCGCATGTACGAGCACCACGACGCGGTGCTGCACTCCGTGCGGGAAGGGGTGCTCATAGTCAGTGACGACGGGCGGCTGCTGCTCGCCAATGACGAGGCCAGACGGCTCCTGGAGCTGTCCCCCGACGCCGAGGGGCGGCATGTCGGGGAGCTCTCCGGCCTCGACCCCGAAACGGTGGACCTGCTCGCCTCCGGGCGCGAGGCCACCGACGAAGTGCACATCGCCGGGGGACGGCTGCTGGCGGTCAATCAACGGCCAACGGACCGCAACGGAGGCCCAAGAGGAACAGTGGTGACGCTCCGCGACTCCACCGAGCTTCAGGCGCTGTCCGGCAGGGCGGAGCTCGCACGTGAGCGGCTCAAGCTGCTGTACGACGCGGGACTGGGCATCGGCACCACCCTCGACATGGTCCGCACGGCCGACGAACTGGCGCAGGTCGCCGTCCCTCGTTTCGCCGACTTCGTCACCGTGGACCTGGCCGACGGCGTGCTGCACGGCGAGGAGCCGACTCCTACGGCGACGGACATGCGACGCGTCACCGTGTGCGGCATCCGGGACGACCATCCGCTCTACGAAAAGGGCCGACTGATCGACTTCCTGCCTTCCACGCCTCAGGCACGCGGCTACGACACCGGCCGCTCCGAACTGGTGACCCACCTGTCGACCGCGGCGGGCTGGCACGTACAGGACCCGGAACGCGCCCGGGACATCGTCGACTACGGCATCCACTCGCTCGTCGCCGCCCCGATCCAGGCCCGCGGGGTCGTGCTGGGCATGGCCAACTTCTGGCGTACCAAGCGGCACGACCCGTTCGACGAGGAGGAGCTGTCGCTGGCCGAGGAGCTGGTAGCCCGCGCCGCGGTGAGCATCGACAACGCCCGCCGGTACACCCGCGAGCACGCCCTGGCGGTCACCCTCCAGCGCAGCCTGCTGCCGCGGGCCCTACCCGAGCAGAGCGCCCTCGACGTCGGCTACCGCTACATCCCGGCCCGGTCGGGTGTGAGCGGGGACTGGTTCGACGTGATCCCCCTGCCGGGGAACCGGGTGGCGCTGGTCGTCGGCGACGTGGTCGGCCACGGCCTGCACGCCGCCGCGACGATGGGGCGGCTGCGGACCGCGGTGCACAACTTCTCCACGCTCGACCTGCCGCCCGACGAGCTGCTGAGCCATCTGGACGACCTGGTGGGCCGCATCGACCAGGACGAGTCGTCGTGCGCGGAGGCGGCCGCGGAGATCGTGGGGGCCACCTGCCTGTACGCGATCTACGATCCGGTGACGCGCCGCTGCGTCATGGCGCGTGCGGGGCACCTGGCTCCGGCGCTGGTCCATCCCGACGGAAGCGTCACCTTCCCCGACGTACCGGCCGGGCCGCCCCTTGGACTCGGCGGCATGCCGTTCCAGACGGCCGAGCTGGACCTCGCCGAGGGCTCGCAGCTCACCCTGTACACCGACGGCCTCATCGAGGACCGTACGCGCGACCTGGACGTGGGAATGGAACTGCTGCGCCAGGCGCTGGCGGGCCACGCCGACCGACCGCCGGAAGAGAGCTGCCAGGCGGTCGTGGACGAACTGCTCCCGAGCCGCCCCAAGGACGACGTCGCTCTGCTCATCGCGCGCACGCGGGCGCTGCCGCCGAACCAAGTCGCCGACTGGGACGTGCCGCGCGATCCGGCCGCCGTATCAGGGATGCGCGAAGCCGTGTCCGGCACGCTTGAGAAATGGGGCCTGTCCGAGCTCGGCTTCGCCATGGAGCTCGTCCTGAGCGAACTCATCACCAACGCCATCCGCTACGGCTGCGAACCGATCCACGTTCGGCTGATCCGCGACCGCACACTGATCTGCGAGGTGGCCGACGGCAGCAGCACCTCGCCCCATCTGCGGTACGCCGCGACGACCGACGAGGGAGGCCGGGGCCTGTTCCTGGTCTCGCAGATGACCGAGCGCTGGGGCACCCGGTACACCCCCGAGGGCAAGGTGATCTGGGCGGAACAGGCACTGCCGGAGATCACGGAACTCCTTCCGGACTGAGCGGCGCCTTCTCGGACGGGAATTCGTAGGCGCCGCCCAGCCGGAACGTAGCCGGGCTGATACCCGCCGATGTCGAAGCCATCCGTATTCAGCGTGCCGTGCCGCTGCTGGCGCGGCGCCCAGATGCAGGCCGTACGGCGCGCCGGTCGGCAGTTCGGCCGGTGTTCGGGACGGCCCGAGGCGAGCGACGTGCACATCAGGCAGCTCTCAGCCGCGTAGGAGTGTCGGCGTCGCGGGCGGTGCGGAAGCAGGCGGTCGCCTGCCGGCGGACGGGGTAGTCCCAATTGCGGAAGGTGGCCCGGCAGGCGACCAGGTCGGTGGCGAAGGAGCCACCGCGCAGCACCTTGTACTGCTGGTGCTTGTGGGGCAGGGCGGTCAGTGCGGCGCCGACCACCTCGTCTCGGAGTTTGCGCTGCCGGAGGTAGAGGTGTTGCTGCGGGTGGCGATGACGCTGACCGCGCAGCCCGACCGACGCCGAGGATCTGGTGCAGGACACGCAACGCCCTGTCCCACACCTCCGGCGGCTGCGCTGACGACGGAATGGCGCTCGTCACCGCGCGGGTTTCCAGTGCATGAGGAAGCAGAGTGTCCCGCGGCCCCGCCGGCTCTGGGCCGACTGCCAGAAGTGGGTCCGCCACCTGCGGCCTGCGGAGTGCAGTCGGATCGTACGCCGACGGACAGCTCACCGGGGCACCCCGGGCGCGCGTCGCCGGGCACGTGGCCCGCTGCTGGACGTGCAGCGGCGAACTGCTCGCCCTGCGGCTCATCAAGACCTCGGTGCGCGACCACCCGCGGCGGGCTCCAGCCTCGCTGGCCGAGGCCCGGATACGGCGCTTCGCCGACCGTCTCACCGATGTTCCCACTCCCCGCCACTGACCCAGGAGGTCGGGTTCCATGCCCACGCGTGCACAGGCCTCTCTGCCGCGTGACCGCGAAGGCGCCCTGAACGCGGTGCTCTCCGCATTGAGGGTGGTGTGGTGCTGCGCGGGACCGCTGATCGTCGCGGGGATCGGGCTCTCTCTCACCGGCGCGGCGCTGCACAGCGCATGGCTGGTCACCGTCGGGGGTGTGATCGTCCTGATGGGCACCGGGCACGCACTGCGCTGCCACCGTCTGCGCCGCCTCGGGCTAGCGGGTCCCGACGACTGCTGTTCGGCGGTGGACATGCCGACCGGTCGAAACGTTGACTGATGCCGCCACCTCCGAACGGCCAGTATCCCGCTGATCGGCGCGGTCACCGCGCTCGCCGACCCGCTCTCGGCGATCGACTGACCGTTCCATGTGGCGCAGCGCGAAGGGGCATCACGCGGCTACTTGCCGTCTCGTGCAGGCGCCCGGTGCCCCTGCCTCGTACGTGGAAGTCCAGCGTCCGGCTCCTGGCCGTCCGTGTCCGCCTGGTCGGGGAAACGGACACCGCCAAGTAGCGCCCGGTCAGGAATGATGATGCCCGAATGCTCGTGCCTGCCGGGAGGCATGCCACCTGCGCGGGTCTCTGCCGCATGTTGCCGCGCGGCGCGGACGGCGGCCCCGGCATCCCTGGCGACGCACCGAACCTCGGTGCGCGGTAGTAGCGGCGGCCCCGCCCGTTCGGTGTCTCCCTGGTCATCGGTTCTCTCGTTGCCCAGGCACTCCCACGGCAGCGCCGCACGCGCAGCCCTCGGCTTGGTGCGCTCGCCGGTCACGGACGACAAGAGTGCCCGCGACCACGTCTCCCAGCCGCTGGCGCCGAGGAGACACGCGCATCGCGATCAGTCCGACCAGGCCGTCGATGACGAGCAACAGCACACGGGCGACCGCGGCCCGCGTGGTCAGGGGCGAACGGTCGGTCCTGACCACGCGGATGCCGAGCAGCCGCATCCCCCAGGTCTGGCCGGTGCCGACCGGACGCAGGACCCAGTACCAGAACAAGGTGAGCAGGCCGCACAGGAGCCCGGCGAGCACCACCCAGGCGGTCGTGCCGCTGTCGCTGGCCGCGCCGATGCCGACAAGCAGGGTCAAGGGCAGCACTATCAGCACGGAAATCAGGACGTCCAGCAAGTACTGCGCGACACGAAGCCCTACGACCTCGGTGTCGAGCCGATCATGGGCGGACAGGGCCGTGGCCATCGCAGGTCTCCTGACAGGGCGTTGGGCTCCTGTTCCCAGCGTGCACGCCGGCGGCCACCCCTGCATGCCCGGACACCCGAGTGGAGGGCGATACACACGACTGGCCCCGCGCCTGCCTGCCCACCCGTCCGCCGTACCTGCAGGCAGCCCGCCCGGCGCTCGGCCGGGCTCCGTCGCATCGGCCACACGCTCATAGTCCGCCTCATCCCGGCACCAGTCCGGCTGCCGCCAGCCGTGTCCGGCGCCGCCTGCACGCCCGGCGCAGTCTGCTCACCACAGTCCCCTCGGACACGCCCAGCAGCCCGGCAGCTTCCGCCTGCGACAGCCCGCCGAAGTCGACCAGACGGGCCACCCGCTGGTGCTTGAGCGGCAGCGCCGCGAGGGCCTCGTCCACTACGCCGTCGAAGTCCTTGCCGACGAGTGGTGTCCCGAACGGCGCTGCGGGCCAGACCGCGGACAGCTTGCCACGGCTCACTCCCGCGTCGTCGTCCGAGGCCTTACCGCACCCCGCTGCCAGTGGCCCGCGACCGCGCGCAGGACGGTCACCGGCGATCGATGCGGTCCACCGCCTGGTCAGCCCGCGTCAGCGTGTCCCTGACCAGATCCTCCGCGAGAGCGGGCCGCGCGGTGCGCGTCCGGCGCCCTCCCGCTGATCGACCTACCTACCTGGTGGGCCGACGCGCGCCACGCCCTCCCGCTCACCGACGGCTCGGTCACCACTGCCTGGGGTATCGGCGGACTCGTACCGCTGCTGATCACCACCGATGCGTATCTGGCCGTCGGCATCCTCGCCCTCATCCTCGGCGAGCGCCCGCCAAACGCCGCGGCGCCAAGGCCGGCCTGACGCCTCATCAGGCGATGGGCGTCCCAGCCGTCCACACCGCCAAGGACTTCCACGCAAAGCTCACCCACCGTGACGTACAAGACAGCATCGTTTTCGCAGTTCATGGCATCTGCGCCATACCCCTCCTGCCCTGCGCTGCTGCCGTCTACCTCAATTGAGGTAGACGGCAGCAGCGCAATTGTGGTGCCCGAATTTCCCTAATCTGTACGGCGATTCCGTCCGGCCGAATTCCTAGTCTTGGTACGGCAACGGGGACGAAACGTCTCCAAGGCCTCCTTGAAGGCCCCGGGCCCTGGGCCCCGGAACCACTCAGATTCCGGGGCCTCGCGCTGCCCGGCCGCTGACTACCTGCGGCAGCTCCGCAGATCCGTGTTCAGCATCGCTGTTCAGCCAAACGTCGGAAGGACTCATTGGTGTCTCGTCCCCTCCCCCGCATGGCCCGCACAATCGATCGGCTGAGCCGTGGCAGGGGCCGCAGGCTCGGTGTGCTGGGCGTCTCCGGACTGCTGGCCACTGCCATCGCCGTTCCCGTGGTCACCAACGGAATGGGCGTGGAGCTGGGCGGCTCGAACGCCCAGACGCTCATCCAAGGCGTCAAGCCGTCCGCCCCCAAGACGGGCCCTGCCTCCGCGGTCCGGGTCAACCAGGTCGGATATCTGACCGACGGCCCCAAGAACGGCGCGTTCGTGACCAAGGCCAAGGAGCCGCTGGCATGGTCCCTCAAGGACGCGGACGGCAAGGAAAAGGCGACCGGCACCACCACCCCCGCGGGCCTTGACTCGTCCTCCGGGGAGAAGGTGCACACCTTCGACTTCAGCGACGTCACCGACGCCGGCCACGGTTACACCATCACCATCGACGGCGAGAAGAGCGAGCCGTTCGACATCGGGGACGACCTCTACACCCCGCTGCGCAGCGATGCGCTCGCGTACTTCTACCACAACCGCAGCGGCGTCGAGATCGACAGCAAGCTCGTGGGCAAGGAGTACGCCCGCCCGGCCGGCCATGTGAACGGAGCCGCCTCCAGCGACGAGAAGGTGCCCTGCCAGCCGACCGTGTGTGACTACACCCTCGATGTCAGCGGAGGCTGGTACGACGCGGGTGACTACGGCAAGTACGTGGTCAACGGCGGCATCGCAGCGGCGCAGCTGATGTCCACCTACGAGCGGACCCAGAACGCGAAGGGCGTCCAGAAGGCCTCGCTGAACGACGGCACGCTCCGGGTGCCCGAGCACGGCAACAACACCCCCGACGCCCTCGACGAGGCCCGCTGGGAGATGGATTTCCTGCTGAGCATGCAGGTGCCCCAGGGCGAGAAGCTCGCCGGCATGGCGCACCACAAGGTGCACGACAGCACGTGGGGCGCCATTCCGCTGCGAGCCGACAAGAGCGAGGGGAAGCGCGAACTGCACGCGCCGTCCACCGCTGCCACGCTGAACCTGGCGGCCACCGCCGCGCAGGCGGCCCGGCTCTTCGAGCCCTACGACCCGGAATTCGCGGCCAAGAGCCTGAAGGCGGCCCGTGCCGCCTACGACGCGGCCAAGGCCAACCCGGAGATGATGGCCGACCCCGGTGACGCCACCGGCGGCGGCGCGTACAGCGACTACAACGTCGAGGACGAGTTCTACTGGGCGACGTCCGAGCTGTTCATCACCACCGGTGAGAAGGGCTACCACAAGGACGTTCTCGGCTCCAAGCTGCACGGCGACGCCGACGCTCTCTTCCCGCGCGGCGGCATCTCGTGGCAGTCGACCGCCGGACTCGGCGCGCTGGACCTGGCCACCGTGCCCAACAAGCTGAGCGACGACAAGCTCGCGGCCGTACGCAAGACGGTCACGAAGGCCGCCGACGGCTACGCCGCGGACTCCAAGAAGGCTGCCTACGGCGTGCCCTACGCGCCGGGTGACGGCCGCTACGCCTGGGGCTCGAACGGCCAGGTCATGAACAACATGGTGGTTCTGGGCACGGCGCACGACCTGACCGGTGAAGACAAGTACCGGGACGCGGTGCTCCGCGGCATGGACTACATCATGGGCGGCAACCCGCTGAGCCAGTCCTACGTCACCGGCTACGGTGAGCGGTACTCGCACAATCAGCACCACCGGTTCTGGGCCAAGCAGAAGGACGCCAAGCTGCCGAACCCGGCGCCCGGCGCCCTGGCGGGCGGTCCGAACTCCTCGCTGGAGGACCCCGTCGCCTCGGCCAAGCTGAAGGGCTGCGCGCCGGCGAAGTGCTACATGGACGACATCGAGTCGTGGTCCACCAACGAGATCACCATCAACTGGAACGCTCCGCTGGCGTGGGTGGCCTCGTACGTGGATGACCTGGGTTCCGGGTCCAAGGACAAGGCGCAGGCGTAACAGCGCAGGCCCAGGGGGCGTAGGAACGTAAGAGAACAGAACACGTCAGGGTCCCGGCAGCAAGGGAATGCTGCCGGGACCCTGACGCTTTCCACCCCTGTCAACGGGGGTCGCACGCGCCAGGACAGGAGGCTCTGCCCACAGAGCCGTTACGGGGGCTGGCTCACTCCGAGGTCGTTGAGGCCTTCACCGCGTACCAGGAGACGTTGAGGATGTTTCCAGTCGGGGGGTGTGGAAGTTGCGATGCTCGCGCAGTGTGAACGATGCGCGGAGCAGCACGGGCGCTCCACTACGAGGTCGCGTATCTCCGCCGCGTCCTGAACGGGAATCAGCGGCCATCCCCGAAGCCGGCGAAGGGGCCTGACCGCCTCGTCCGCGCCGACGGCGCGCTGTTGGCCCTCGACGAACTCCTGCCACTGGACGACGCTTTGAAGCCACGTCACGCGGCGTGGCGCATCGGAGCACGCGACGTTGCGGAACTGGCCGGGCGGGTACACGGCCTGCGGCTCGCCCACGACGTCCTTGCCGGTGGCGACGTGATCGAAGGCGCGATCCGGGAACTTCACTCCGTGATCAGGCTTTACAAGCGGAACAGCCACAGTGAGGACGCCGGCCGCGCACGTTCCCGCGTCGTGCTGCGCCGCCTCCAGGAGACGTGCCCCAGGTGCGCGGCTTCTACGACGAGTACGGCCATCTGCTGAACACGTAGGCGGAAACCCGCTGCGCCGGGCGCTGCCGGGCGAAGTGCTGCGTGGATGACATCGCGTCCTGGCTCACGAACGAGATCAGCATCAACCTACCCAGCTGATGACGCGGCTCCCGCTTCGGTCGCAGACCACTGTCGGCTGTCGGTCATTTCACTGACCGATGCCGGCCAGTTCGGGAACCTGCGTCGTTCACCCTGCCGAAATACCTCATCGCTGCAGGTCACCGCAGCATTGCTCGGATTCGTGGACGAGGCGCTG
>NZ_KQ949140.1 GCF_001514305.1 Streptomyces dysideae | reverse complement strand
GACGACGAACTGGTCGTGCAGCTTGCCGTCGCGGATCTCCCGGCAGGCCTCGACGATGGCGGCGGCCTTCTTCGGGTCCAGCAGGCCGAGTTCCTCGTTGGCGCGAGCGGCGGCCTCCTTGACGGCGGCCAGCGCGTCGATGAGGTGCGGGTAGGCGGAGATCGGCGTCCCGGTGATGGGGAAGTTCTCCGTGGCGCGCAAGGTGTGAACACCCCAGTACGCGTCGACGGGTATGTCGCGGTAGCCGAGCAGGTCGTGTTCGCTACGGGTGACGGCGGTCATGAGGAAACGGTTCCTCTTTCTGAGAGGGATGAGGGCGAGCGCCCCTTCAGGGGCGCGGGGCGTTATCGACATTCGGCTACCGCCGCGCGGGCGCGACCAGCCACATAGGGCCCGCAGTAGAAGACGAAACCGAAGTCACATCAGACCGACACAGCCACGGGATCCAACGCCCGCACCGGACGGATGCTGCCCACCGGGCGCCCGCCGCCGAGCAGCGCCTCACCGCCGAACTCCGTGAGCAGCACGGGGTCGACGCCGACGCGCGCCAGCGCCGCCGCGGCGACCGGGACGCGGGCCCGGTTGGCGCCGTCGGCGATCTTCACGGCAACGGCCCGGCCGTCGGGCAGGGCAGCCACCTGCACGCCCTCGAACCCGTCCTTGGCGAGCAGCCCCGGCACGGCCCGCATCAGCGCGGCCACGTCCCGCCCGGAGCCGGACGCCATCTCGGCGTGCTCGCGCATCGCGTCCGCCACGCGTGCCTCCGGGATGCCGGGCGCGGCGGTGGTGATGCGGGCGGCGGCGCGGGCGAGGCCGTGCAGGGACACGGAGAAGAGAGGCGCCCCGCAACCGTCCACCGTCACCTGCGCGATGCGCTGCCCGGTGAGGTCCTCGACGATCTCCGCGATGGCCTGCTGGAGCGGGTGGCCGGGGTCGAGGTAGTCGTCCAGGGACCAGCCGTTGAGCTTGCAGGTGTACAGCATGGCCGCGTGCTTGCCGGAGCAGTTCTGGGCGAGCCGGGAGGGCATCCGGCCCTCGCGCACCCAGTCGTCCCGGACGACCGGGTCGAACGGCATGTCCATGACGTTACGCAGGTCGTCCTCGGTGAGTTCGGCGAGCTCCAGGATGCGCCGGGTACCGGCGAGGTGGCGTTCCTCGCCGGAGTGGCTGGCCGCGGTGAGCGAGAGCAGGTCGCCGTCGAGCGGGAGCCCGGCCCGCACCATGGCGACGGCCTGGACGGGCTTGAGCGCCGAGCGCGGGTAGAAGGCGGCCTCGATGTCGCCGAGCTGGAACTGGACCTCGCCGTCGGCGCCGAGGACGACGACGGAGCCGTAGTGGATGCCCTCGATCACCCCGCCGCGTATCAGGTGGGCGACGGGTGCGTGCAGGGGTTCGCGGACGAGGGGTGCGTCCGCGAGGGAACTTCTGAACATCACTGCCTGTGTTTCATGGGCCGGGGCGCGGTTCACGCGTCGGCTCCGGTGGTGGACTTGCGCGCTGCGTTGCGGCGGATGGCGAACCATCCGGCGACCAGTGCTCCGGCGATCAGCGGCAGGCACAGCACGGTGGTGCGGCCGGCGCCGCCGTCGGCGTACATGAGGACCAGGACGGAGGCGAGGAAGGCCAGCGTCACGAGTTCGGTCCAGGGGGAGCCCGGCAGACGGTAGCCGGGGCGGGTGAGCTCGCCCTTCTGGGTCTTCTGCCAGAAGAGCAGGTGACAGATCATGATCATGCCCCAGGTGGCGAGGATGCCGAGCGCGGCGAAGTTCAGGACGATCTCGAACGCGTCGGCGGGGACGACGAAGTTGAGGCCGACACCCAGCACACAGATACCGCTGGTGAGCAGGATGCCGCCGTACGGGACCTGGCTGCGGCTCATCACCGAGGTGAACTTCGGGGCGGAGCCGGACATCGCCATGGAGCGCAGGATGCGGCCGGTGGAGTACAGGCCGGAGTTGAGCGAGGACATGGCCGCGGTGAGGACGACGAGGTTCATCACGCCGCCGGCCGCCGGGATGCCGATGTTGGAGAGCACGGTGACGAAGGGGCTCTCGCCGGCCGTGTACCTGTTCCACGGCAGCAGCATCGACAGCAGGACCACCGAGCCGACGTAGAACAGACCGACGCGCCACATGATCGAGTTGATCGCCTTCGGCATGATCTTCTCGGGGTTCTCGGTCTCGCCCGCCGCGACGCCGACCAGTTCGACGGAGGCGTAGGCGAAGACGACGCCCTGGATGATCAGCAGCATGGGCAGCAGGCCGTTGGGGAAGACGCCGCCGTGGTCGGTGATCAGGGACGGGCCGGGGGTGGTGCCGTCGACGGGCTGCTGGGTGACCAGCAGGAAGATGCCGATCAGCATGAAGATCACCAGCGCGCTGACCTTGACGATGGCGAACCAGAACTCCAGTTCGCCGAAGATCTTCACCGAGATCAGGTTCACGGTGAGGACGACGGCGAGCGCGATCAGTGCGATCACCCACTGCGGGACGTCGGAGAACATGCCCCAGTAGTGGGTGTAGGTGGCGACCGCGGTGATGTCGGCGATGCCGGTGGTGGCCCAGTTGAGGAAGTACATCCAGCCCGCGGTGTACGCGCCCTTCTCGCCCATGAATTCGCGGGCGTACGACACGAAGGCGCCGGAGGACGGCCGGTACAGGACGAGTTCGCCGAGGGCGCGCACGACGAGGAAGGCGAACAGTCCGCAGACCGCGTAGGCGATGAACAGGGACGGGCCGGCGTCGGCGAGGCGGCCGCCGGCGCCGAGGAAGAGGCCGGTGCCGATGGCGCCGCCGATGGCGATCATGTTGACGTGCCGGGACTTGAGGGACTTGCTGTAGCCCGCGTCGCCGGCGTCCACGTGCGCGGCCGGTTTGCGCGTCTCCTGCCGGAGGTGCTGCTCGCTCACGCCTCGGGTCCGCCTTCCGTTGTGGGGGAGTCACCGTGCGCCGGGCGCACGATGTGGGTGAGGGTGGTCTCGACGCGGTCGAGGTGGTGGGCCATGGCCTCGGTCGCGTCGTGTTCGGAACCGTCGATCAGCGCCTCGACGATCGCCCGGTGCTCGCGGTTGGACTGCTCGCGGCGGCCGCCCAGTTCGTTGAGGAAGGCGGACTGGCGGGCCAGCGCGTCCCGGATCTCCTCGATCACCCGGCGGAAGACCGGGTTCTGGGCTGCCTCGGCCACGGCCAGATGGAAGAGGGTGTCCATGGCGACCCACGCGGTGGTGTCCGTCTCCCGTTCCATGCGGTCCAGCAGGTGGGCCAGATGGTCGAGGTTCTCCGGGGTGCGGCGCACCGCCGCGTACCCGGCGACCGGGATCTCGACGTGCCGGCGCACCTCCAGCAGGTCGCTGGCCGCGTAGTCGCCGAAGGTGGGGTCCTCGACGGTGCTGGCGACGACGAAGGTGCCCTTGCCGGTCTTGGAGACGGTCAGGCCCATGGTCTGCAGGGCCCGCAGGGCCTCGCGCAGCACGGGCCGACTGATCTCCAGGGTGCGGCAGAGCTCGGCCTCGGAGGGGAGCTTGTCCCCTACGGCGTACTCGCCGCGCTCGATGGCACCGCGCAGATGCCCGAGCACCGCTTCCATGGCGCTGACGCGCCGCGGGCCCTGACTGGCTGTCTGGCTGTCTGACAGGTTCACGGGAGTGATACTCCGGGTGCCGGGCGGGTGCTGTCAAGGCGCGTGTATGGAGAAATTCATGGGGCGTGAAGGATGAAATGCGGCTTCACACCCCGGCGCCCGTCAACTGCTGAGGACGCCCGTGGCCAGCAGGCCGAGAAGCAGCACGCCGACGACGATGCGGTAGATCACGAAGGCGTTGAAGGAGTGTCTGGCGACGAACTTCAGCAGCCAGGAGATGGAGGCGTAGGCGACGACGAAGGGGACGGCGGTGCCGACGATCAGCGGGGCCGCCCCCACTCCGGTGCCGAGAGCGTCCGAGCACGGCGGCGATCGCGCCGACCTGGATGACGGCCGAGAACCCGACCACGGCGTCGTCGTCGACGGGGATGCCCATCAGCCCCTCGACGATCTTCAGATGGCCGGTCGAGGAGACGGGAAGGAACTCGGTCACCCCCTCGACGGCTCCAAGCAGCACGGCCTGACCGACGGAGATGGCGCTCATGGGATCCAGTTCCGGGGGCGAGGTCGACAGGGGCGCGCCCAGTCCTACCAGCCACGGGTGTGACGTCGTCCGCGCTACGCCCACACCGTCTGGGCGATCAACACCCCGACGAACGCCGCGCCCAGCCCCGCCATCACACTGCCGACGATATTGGCGGCGGCGTAGAGACCGGCCCCCGTCTCGGTCAGCCGCAGGGTCTCGTACGAGAAGGTCGAATACGTGGTCAGGGCCCCGCACAGGCCGGTGCCCAGCAGCAGCTGGAGGTGGGAGCTCGCAGCGCCCGCGACCGCAGCACCGGTCAGCAGACCGAGGACCAGACAGCCGGTGACGTTGACCGCGAAGGTGCCCCAGGGGAACACCGAATCGTGCCGGGACTGCACCACCCGGTCGGTGAGGTACCGGAGCGGGGCGCCGACC
Organism: Streptomyces dysideae; assembly: GCF_001514305.1. Classification (GTDB taxonomy): domain Bacteria; phylum Actinomycetota; class Actinomycetes; order Streptomycetales; family Streptomycetaceae; genus Streptomyces; species Streptomyces dysideae. Next base: position 19,591 of record NZ_KQ949140.1, on the reverse strand, counting down.
ATGGCGCCCGCGACGACCAGCAGCCAGTTCACAACGAGTTCTTACCCTCTCCGTCCGATTCGCCGGGATCGTCGCCCCGGCCCGCGTACCGGATGACCTCACAGTCGTCGAGGATCACGAGCCCTTCGGAGACGAGTTCGTCAAGCTCGGGCAGAAAGGCCCGTACCCGCTCCTCGGTGTCGACGATCACGATCGCGACCGGCAGGTCCTCGCTCAGGGACAGCAGCCGCGAGGTGTGGATGAGGGAGGAGGCGCCGAAGCCCTCGATACCGCGGAAGACGCTGGCACCGGCGAGGCCGGCCCGGTGGGCGCGGTGCACGATCTCGGTGTAGAGGGGCTTGTGGTGCCAGGTGTCGTTCTCGCCGATGAAGACGGTGACGCGCAGGGCACTGCCGGTCAGCCTCGTCATGACTGCCTCCGCTTCAGGACGCGGCGGGTGACCGCGACCGCGAGCCACACCGCCGTGAGCGCCGCGAGCAGGGTCGCGGCGAGGTAGGCCAGCCCGGTGCGGGGGTGGCCGGTGTCAACGAGCTTCTGGATGTCGACGGCGTACGTCGAGAAGGTGGTGAAGCCGCCGAGCACGCCGGTGCCGAAGAAGGGGCGGACGAGCTTGTGGGCGGCCCACACATCGGTGATGACCACCATGAACACGCCGATCACGGCGCAGCCGACGACGTTGGTCCAGAAGGTCGCCCAGGGGAATCCGCCGACCTGGGCAGGCCACCACAGCGAGGCGGCATACCGTGCCGTGGCACCGACACCACCACCGAGCGCGACCACCAGGACGATCGACCCCTGGCCCCGCCAGACAGACGCCCGTGCGGGCCGGGGCCGGGCACGGAGGCTCTCGGTCTCCGGGACTGTCATGGCCGTACGTCTCCTACTCGCCGGGGCCCGGACATACGGGCGCGCGCCTTCGCAAGCAGGGACCGTTGGCGGCACCACTGCCACGGTTCGGGTACGGCGGGCCCCACCACCGCGCCGCGGGGGAGATCGCGGCCGGGGATCAGGGTAACTCCAGCCCCCGACCCGGGTCACTTCGAGGCGGGGCCAGGTGAGGCGCCCCTTTGGCGGGGCTGTGCTTGATATGCGGCTCCGCCACGTGGGCGCGATCAACCCCCACAGGCCCGCAGCCGCCGCACGAGAGAACCCCCTACGACGCCTGGGCTACCAGCCCTTCTCAAACATGCGCGCCACCTCAGCGATCCGCATCTCGTCGCGCCGGTAATAGGTACGTCGGCGAATCCGCTTCGTGCGCAGCAGTCCAATGTCCGCGAGCAGCCCGAGGTCCGTCTCAGCGACCTGCCGGGACACACCGAGCTTCTCGGCAACAGCAGCCGCGGTGACGCCGTCCTCGACAGCCGGATCCTTCAGCCACTCCAAGATGTCCAGGCGCCTCTCGCTTACGCCGGTCCTCAGCATTTCGTCCCCCTCCGTACACGCCTCCTCACGGTGCGTCTTCCCACTGTGGCGCACTCGAAGCCGCCGTGCACGGGGCTCATCGGCCCTTGTCCGATACCGAACGGTCGTGCGCGAAGGGGGCGTCCGAGAGGCCCGGTCGCCGGCGTGCGACCGGGCCCCCTTGTCACCTCACGGGATCACCGGTGGCCGAACCACGACATGGAGGACAGCGCCCGGTCGTCGTAGCCGAACAGGGCCTGGTTCTCCCAGCCGTTGCCGGAGGACGCGTCGGTCGGGTCCCAGCCGTTGCCGGAGACGGCGGTCCAGGTCGGCTCCCAGTAGAAGACGCCGAGGCCGCGACCGTTAGGGACGGCCTCCACGATGCTGGCGATGTCCTTCATCCACCGCGTCTGGCCGGCCGTCGAGGCCGGGTAGCCGGAGACGAGCTCACCACTGGTGTCGATGATGTTCTCGTGCGAGTCCTCGCTGTCCAGCCGGAACGGGTAGGCCGTCTCGGCGACGAAGACCCGCTTGCCGTAGCGGGAGGCCGCGTCGTCCAGCGTGGTCTGGAAGTCGTAGAGCGTGCCGTGCCAGTAGCCGTAGTAGGACAGGCCGATGACGTCGAACTTCACGCCGTTGGACACCGCGCTGTCGAACCACCAGCGGGTGCCGGAGAGGTCACCGCCCTTGGCGAGGTGCAGTGCCACGGTCGTCGACGAGTTGACCGCCTTGACCGCGTCGTAGCCGGAGTTGAGCAGACCGGCGAGCTGCGACCAGTTGTTGGTGGAGCCCTCGTTCCACAGCATGCCGCCGTTGATCTCGTTGCCGACCTGGACCATGTCGGCGGTGGTGCCCTGCGCCTTGAGCGCGTTGAGCACGTCGTACGTGTGGTTGTACACGTCGGTCCTGAGCTGGCTGTACGAGTGGCCCGCCCAGGCGGCCGGCTTGCTCTGGGCGCCCGGGTCGGCCCAGGTGTCCGAGTAGTGGAAGTCGACCAGCAGCTTCATGCCCCGCGCCTTGACGCGCTTGGCCATCGCGAGGACGCGGGTCTTGTTGTTGTAGCCGTCGGCCGGGTTCACCCAGACCTTCAGGCGCGCGTAGTTCTGGCCGGCGGACTTGAGGATGGCGAGCGCGTCGCCGGTCGAGCCGGAGCTCGTCCGGTAGACGCCGCCCCTGGCCTCGCTCTTGGCGAGCGACGAGACGTCGGAACCCTTGATCGACAGACCGGACGTGCCGGACGCGAAGGTCAGGTCGTCAACATTGATCCAGTTGCCGGCGTTCGCGTCACTGTTGATGCTGATGGTGCACTGGTTGTTGGTCACGTTGACCGGCACGACGATACGGATCCACCCGCTCGCGGAGACCGGGAGGTCGGTGCGCTGCTCGGTGCCGCCGCAGTTCTTGAGGGATATGTAGGCGGACTTCTGGCCGCCGCCGGAGCGGACCCACGCGGTGAGCTTGTAGTTCCCGTTGGTCAGCCCGGACAGGTACTGGTACGTCTCCACCTTGTAGGCGGAGGACGCCCAGTGGCTCAGCCGGTAGCTCCCGCTGCGGCCGCCGGCCTCGCTGAACGAGGCGGCGGTCGAGCCGTACTCCGACCAGCCGGCGGGGGCGGCCGCGCCTGCGCCGTCGGATTCGAAGCCGCCGTTGGTGAGCGTGCTGGCGGCCGTGGCGGTCGGCGCGGGCAGGGCGGTGAGGGCGAGCCCCGCGGTGAGCGGCAGCAGCAGGGCTTGGAGGGTGCGTCTGGGATGGAACATCGTCGTCCGTCGTCCCTTCGACGTATGGGGTTGGGGGTGTCCCTCGCCAAGCGGTGAGGGGGCCTCACCACGGCGGTGAGGAACCCCTCCGCCCGCGGCACCGGCGGCTCGCACGGGCGGAGGGGAGTCGGCTCAGCCGTCGAGTCGTACGACCCGGACGGCTCCCGCGGGGACCTCGATGCGGCCCGCGGCGCGTTCGCCGGTGAGCAGCTCGGTGCCGTGGGCCTCCAGCGGCACCTTGGCGTCCGACGCGGTGTGGTTGATCGCGAACAGGTAGGTGCCGGACTCGCCGGTGCGGCGCACGAGTTCCACGTCTCGGGGCAGGTCGACGTGCGGGGCGATCCGCGCGTCCTCGACGGCCCAGCCCAGCAGCGCGTCGAGGCCCTCGGCGCCCAGGCGGGTGGAGACGTACCAGGCGGTGCCCTCGCCGAGGCGGTTCCGAGTGACGGCCGGGTGGCCGGCGGTGAGCCCGTCGGCGTACGTCCAGACGGTCTCGGCGCCGCGCGGGACCACGAACTCGGTCCACACGTCACCGGCGAGCTCGGAGCCGTCCGGGCCGGTGATGCGCGCCAACTGGCCCTGGAGCAGCGGCGAGAACTCCTCGATGGTGAGGCCGAGGACGTCCCGCAGCGGGCCGGGGTAGGCGCCCTCGTGCACGGCGTCGTGCTCGTCGACGATGCCGGAGAAGAACGAGACGACGAGGGTGCCGCCGTTCTCGACGTACGCCGTGACGTTGCGGCCGGCCGCCTCCGTCATCAGGTACAGCGCCGGCACGACGACCAGCGGGTACCGCGACAGGTCGGCCTCCGGGTGAGCGAAGTCGACGGTGAGGTGGCGGTCGTAGAGGGCCTCATAGAAGGCGTCGGCGCGCTCGCGCGGGTCGTGGTCCTCACTGGGGCGCCAGGCGAGGTTCTGCGCCCACCAGGAGTGCCAGTCCCACAGGACGGCCACGTCGCCCTGGGTACGGGTGCCGCGGACGGTGCTCAACGAGTCCAGGGAGGCGCCCAGTTCGACGACCTCGCGCCACACGCGCGTGTCGGTGCCGCCGTGCGGGACCATCGCCGAGTGGAACTTCTCGGCGCCGCGCCGGGACTGCCGCCACTGGAAGAACATGGCGCCGTCGGAGCCGCGCGCCACATGGCCGAGGGAGTTGCGGGCCATCTGGCCGGGGGCCTTGGCGGGGTTGCGGGCCTGCCAGTTGATACCCGAGGTGGAGTGTTCGAGCAGCAGCCAGGGGGCGCCGCCCGCGACGGAGCGGGTGAGGTCGGCGGCCATCGCCAGGTTCACGTGGGTGCGGCGGCCGTCGGTGATCAGGTAGTGGTCGTTGGTGACGATGTCGACCTCGCGGCCCCAGGCCCAGTAGTCGACGGAGTCGCACTGGCTGAGCGCGGTCATGAAGTTCGTGGTGACCGGGATGCCGGGCGAGAGGCGGTGCAGGATGTCGCGCTCCATCACGAAGTTCTCGCGCATGGTGGCGTCGGCGAACCGCTTGTAGTCGAGGGCCTGGGCCGGGTTGCCGACGGTGGGCGTGGCGCGCGGCGGGTTGATCTGCTCGAAGTCGGTGTAGCGCTGGCCCCAGAAGGCGGTGCCCCAGGCCTCGTTGACGCTGTCGACCGTCCCGTACGTCGACTCCAGCCAGCGGCGGAAGTGGGCGGTGCAGGAGTCGCAGTAGCAGGCCGAGACGGGGACGCCGTACTCGTTGTGCACGTGCCACATCGCCAGGGCGGGGTGGTCGGCGTAGCGCTCGGCGAGCCGGGTGGTGATGTCGGCGGCGGCGGCGCGGTAGTCCGCGTTGCTGTGGCAGATCGCGGCACGGGAGCCGAACTCGTACCGTACGCCCGCCGGCGTCACGGGCAGCGCCTCGGGGTGCTCCCGGTAGAACCAGACCGGGGGTGCCACTGTCGATGTGCCGAGGTCGACGCGGACGCCGTTCTCGTGCAGCAGGTCGAGGAGGCGGTCGAGCCAGCCGAAGTCGTACACCCCGTGTGTGGGCTCCAGGAGCGCCCAGGAGAAGATTCCGACACTCACCATGGTGACGCCGGCCTCCCGCATCAGCCGGACGTCTTCCTGCCAGACGCTCTCCGGCCACTGCTCGGGGTTGTAGTCCCCACCGAAGGCGAGCCTGGTGAGGCCCGTGGGGGTGGTCTCCGGCATGGAATGTCTCCCGATTGATCGATCAGTTGGGAACGTGCACACACAGCGGCACCGGTGCGAGCCCAACATAACCGCACGGCAACAACCATTGACAAGCGTCCGGGATGTTTCTCTACTGTGAACGCTCACAGAAGCATGGCAGGTCCTCGCAGCAGGCGGGGACCCCAGGTCAGGGGAGAGATCCATGCCCATCACTAAGCGCCGCCGGCTCTTTTCCAAGAGTGCAGCCACCACCGTCGCCGTCGCCCTCGGCGCCACCGCACTCGCCGCCTGCGGCTCGTCCGACGGCGACAGCGAGGCCGACTCCGGTCCTGTCTCGCTGACGTACTGGACCTGGACGCCCGGCATGGACAAGGTCGTCGACCTGTGGAACAAGGGCCCGGGCAAGAAGGACCAGATCACGGTCACGGCGAAGAAGCAGGCGGGCGGCGACACGCTGGTCACCAAGATCCTCACCGCGCACAAGGCCGGCAAGGCTCCCGACCTGGTCCAGGCCGAGTACCAGGTGCTGCCGACGCTGGTCAGCAATGACGTGCTCGCCGACATATCGAAGGACGTCGGCGACGCGAAGAGCAAGTTCGCCGACGGGGTGTGGCAGCAGACGACGCTGGGCACGGACGCGGTCTACGCGGTCCCGCAGGACATCGGGCCGATGATGTTCTACTACCGCGAGGACCTCTTCAAGCAGTACGGCCTGAAGGTCCCGACCACCTGGGAAGAGTTCGCCGAGACGGCCCGCGCGCTGAAGAAGAAGGCCCCGGACAAGGACCTCACCACCTTCTCCGCCAACGACTCCGGCCTCTTCGCGGGCCTGGCCCAGCAGGCCGGCGCCAAGTGGTGGACCACCGAGGGCGACAAGTGGAAGGTCGGCATCAATGACGCCGCCTCCCAGAAGGTCGCCAAGTTCTGGGGCGACCTCGTCAAGGAGGGCGCCATCGACAACCAGCCGATGTACACACCGCCCTGGAACAAGGCGCTCAACACCGGCAAGCAGATCGCCTGGGTCAGCGCCGTGTGGGCCCCGGGCACGCTGACCACAGCCGCGCCCGAGACCAAGGGCAAGTGGGCCATGGCCCCGCTCCCCCAGTGGTCGGAGTCCGAGAACGTCACCGGCAGCTGGGGCGGTTCTTCCACCGCCGTCACCACCGACTCCAAGCACCAGGCGGCCGCCGCGAAGTTCGCCGCCTGGCTGAACACCGACGACGCGGCCCTGCAGGCGCTGGCGAAGGAGAGCGGCATCTACCCGGCCGCCACGAACGCCCAGACCAGCGGCGCCTTCGCCAACCCGCCGGAGTTCTTCTCGAACCAGCCGGACTTCTACACCAAGGCCGCCGAGATCGCGAAGACCACCGCGCCGTCCGCCTGGGGCCCGAACGTGAACGTCGCCTACACGACCTTCAAGGACGCCTTCGGCTCCGCCGCCAAGAACAAGTCCGACTTCGTGACCGCCCTGAACACCATGCAGGACGACACGGTCGCCGACCTCGAGAAGCAGGGCTTCGAGGTCTCCGAGTGACCAGCGGACGCCGGCAGTCGTACGGGGTCAAGGGGGCCCCGTACGCCTTCCTCATTCCCGCAACGGTCCTCTTCACCCTGTTCTTCGCGCTGCCCATCGGGTACGCGGTCTGGCTCAGCTTCCGCAAGGTCAAGGTCTCCGGGCTCGGCCTGGGCGCCGGTGCCCGCAAGGAGGTCTGGGCCGGTTTCCGGAACTACAGCGACGCCCTCACCGACAGCGAGCTGATCGACGGCGCGCTGCGCGTGCTGGGCTACGGCTGCATCGTGGTCCCGGTCATGCTGGGCCTGGCCCTGCTGTTCGCGCTGATGCTCGACTCCGACAAGGTGCGGCTCGCCCCCTTCACCCGGCTCGCGATCTTCCTGCCGTACGCCATTCCCGGCGTCGTGGCGGCCCTGCTGTGGGGCTTCCTGTACCTGCCGGACGTGAGCCCGTTCCACTTCGTGCTCGACCGGCTGGACCTGCCGCAGCCGGACCTGCTGGACGGCGGTCCGCTGTATCTCGCCCTGTCGAACATCGCCGTGTGGGGCGGCACCGGCTTCAACATGATCGTCATCTACACCTCGCTGCAGGCGATCCCGGCCGAGGTGTACGAGGCGGCCAAGCTGGACGGTGCCACGCCGCTGCAGATCGCACTGCGGATCAAGGTCCCGATGGTGGCGCCGTCGCTGGTGCTGACCTTCTTCTTCTCGATCATCGCGACGCTCCAGGTGTTCAACGAACCGACCACCCTCAAGCCGCTCACCAACTCCGTGTCCACGACCTGGAGTCCGCTGATGAAGGTGTACCAGGACGCCTTCGGCAAGGGCGACATCTACGCGGCGGCCGCCCAGGCCACGATCATCGCCCTCGCCACGCTGCTGCTGTCCTTCGGCTTCCTGCGGGCCGCGAACCGTCGCCAGAAGCAGGAGGCAGCACGATGAGTTCTCTTGCCGTCGGCAAGGCCGACACGGCCGCGGGCACGACACCCGGCACGGCCCAGGACCGCCCGCCGCTGCGCCGGCGGATCGCGCTGGTCCCGACGATCACGCTCCTGCTGGGTGCGGTGTACTGCCTGCTGCCCGTGGCGTGGGTGGTGATCGCGGCGACGAAGTCCGGCAGTGAGCTGTTCTCCACGTTCACCTTCCTGCCGGGGTCCGGGTTCGCCGACAACTTCTCGGACCTGAGCGCCTACCGCGACGGCGTGTACTGGCAGTGGATGGGCAACTCCGCCCTGTACGCCGTTCTCGGCGCCCTGCTGTCGACGTGTGTGTCGGCGTTCAGCGGGTACGCGCTCGCGATCTACCGCTTCCGCGGCCGCGAGACGATGTTCAACGTCCTGCTCGCGGGCGTGCTGATGCCGCCGATCATCCTCGCCATCCCGCAGTACCTGCTGCTGGCGAAGGCGGACCTGACGGACTCGTACCTGTCGGTGCTGCTGCCGCAGATCCTCTCGCCGTACGGCGTCTACCTCTCGCGGATCTACGCGGCCGCCGCCGTGCCCGCCGACGTGGTCGAGGCCGGGCGGATGGACGGCGCGAGCGAGTGGCGGATCTTCACCCGGGTCGCGCTGCCGATGATGGTGCCCGGCATGGTGACGGTGTTCCTGTTCCAGTTCGTGGCGATCTGGAACAACTTCCTGTTGCCGTACATCATGCTCAGCGACGACGAGAAGTTCCCGATCACGCTCGGTCTGTACACGCTGCTCGAGCAGGGCGCCAACACGCCCGCGCTGTACACCCTGGTGATCACCGGCGCGTTCCTCGCCGTCATCCCGCTGGTCGCGCTCTTCCTGGTCATCCAGCGCTTCTGGAGCCTCGATCTCCTCTCCGGAGCCGTAAAGTCATGACCATGAGCAATACGGGGGGCCGGCGCAGACCGCCGACGATCCACGACGTGGCGCGCGAGGCAGGCGTCTCACGCGGCACCGTCTCACGCGTGCTCAACGGCGGGCACTACGTCAGCCCGACGGCGCAGGAAGCGGTCAACGCCGCGATCCGCAAGACGGGCTACGTCGTGAACCGGCACGCCCGCTCGCTGATCACGGGGCGTTCGGACTCGATCGGCTTCCTGTTGACCGAACCTCAGGAGAGGTTCTTCGAGGACCCCAACTTCAATGTCCTGCTGCGCGGCTGTACGCAGGCGCTCGCCGCGCACGACATTCCCCTCCTGCTGATGCTGGCCGGGACCGAGGACGAACGGCGCCGCATAACGCGGTACATCACGGCGGGGCACGTCGACGGGGTGCTGCTGGTCTCCAGCCACTCCGGCGATCCGGTCGCCGAGGAACTGCGGGAGGCGGGCGTGCCGCTCGTCGCGTGCGGCAAGCCGATCGGCCTGGGCTCCAAGGTGAGTTACGTGGCGGCGGACGACCGGGACGGCGCCCGGGACATGGTGCGCCACCTGCTGTCGCTGGGCCGCCGCCGCATCGGCGTGGTCACCGGTCCGCTGGACACGCCCGGCGGTGTCGAGCGGCTCGCGGGCTACAAGGAGGTGCTCGCCGAGGCAGGCATCGAGACCGACGACCGGCTCGTCGTGTCCGGCGACTACAGCCGGGCCAGCGGTGAGGCGGGCGCCGAGCGTCTGCTCGCGCAGGCTCCCGACCTGGACGCGGTGTTCGTCGCGTCCGACCTGATGGCACAGGGTGTGCTGACGGCCCTGGAGCGGGCGGGACGCCGGGTGCCGCAGGACGTCGCGGTCGGCGGCTTCGACGACTCGTCGGCCGCGCTCGCCGCCCGCCCCCAGCTCACCACCATCCGCCAGCCCTACGACCGCATCAGCGCCGAGATGGTGCGGGTGCTGCTCGCCCAGATCGGCGGTGAGGACCCGGCGGCGGTGATCCTGCCGACGGAACTGGTGAAGCGGGAGTCGACGTGACCGCGTAACCGGATGACGAGCGAGGGGTGCTGCCAGGCCGGGCAGCACCCCGTCGCTCGTCATCCGGTCAGGATTGAAGAAGCCAGGCACCGCTCCCCCGTCCTAGCGTGAAACCACCGACGAAATCCGTCGGTCCACGCAGCACACAGGAGTACGCCATGACCGCCGGCCTCAAGGTGATCGTTTACCCCGTCAAGGACCTCGCCCGGGCGAAGGCCCTGTTCAGCGCCCTGCTGAAGACGGAACCGTACGCGGACGAGCCGTACTACGTCGGCTTCAAGGACGCGGGCCAGGACGTCGGCCTCGACCCCAACGGACACGCCAAGGGCATGACCGGCCCGGTGCCCTACTGGCACGTGGACGACATCAGGGCGACGCTCGCCGCGCTGCTGGAGGCAGGGGCCGAGCTGCTGCAGGACGTGCAGGACGTGGGCGGCGGCAAGCTGATCGCCTCGGTGAAGGACGCGGACGGCAATCTGGTCGGACTGGCGCAGGAACCGGCCGCCTAGCACCCCCGCCCGATTGCACATGCACTAGTTGCACACTCAACCACTGGCTGGATCGGTGTTACCGTGCCGGTATGGCAGTCGAGACGGCCGGCGCAGGGCTCGAGCAACGGTGGCGGGACATCCTGTCGGTGCACGCGCGCACGATGAACGAGATCGACCGTGTGCTGCACCCGCACGGCCTGGGCGCGAGTGACTTCGAGGTGCTCGACATCCTCGTCACCGAGTCGCCCCAGGAGGGCGACCAGTGCCGGGTACAGAACCTCGTCGGCCGGGTGCACCTCAGCCAGAGCGCGCTCTCCCGGCTGATCGGTCGGCTGGAAAAGGACGGTCTGGTCGAGCGTTCGGTGTGCGTGGAGGACCGGCGCGGCGTGTGGGTGACCCTGACCCGCAAGGGGCGCGCGCTGCACGCCGAGGTCCTGCCGCTGCAGCGGGACGCGCTGGCCCGGATGCTGGGCGACTAGAGCACGAACTCCGTTGCGTCCGGGAGGACATCGGCCCCCGCCTCCGACGCCAGCGCGTCGGCCGGTGCGGCGGGGTCGACCAGCGGGTTCGTGTGGCTCAGGTGGGTCTGGATCCGCCGGGGACCGCCCGTACGGGCCGGGTGTGGAACGGGCTCCGTCCAGTACGGCCCAGTCCGCCGTGGCGAGCAGATCGTCCAGTACCGGGGTCCGGGATCGCCTTCGGCCGTGGCAGAGGACGGAGTCGACGGGGTCAGCACGTGTACGACGCGTTGCCGCTCGCGGCGATCGCACAGGTGGGGGTGCGCACCCCGCAGGAGGCGTTCAGCAGGTACGTCGGGATGTCACCGATGGCGTACGTCCGTGAGGTGCGCCTGCAGCGGACCCGCGAGCAGCTCCTGGCCTCGGCGCCGGGGGTGACGACTGTCGCGGACGCCGCCTGTCGATGGGGCTTCGTTCTGAGGGTGTACGTCGGGAATCCGTCGCGTTTTGCGGAGAGGTGCCGCGCTTCGCGGAGCGACAGGACGGCCGAGCGGTCCTATCGTCTGGGGAAGGCAGTCGCACGGACCGGGGATGAGCGGCGTCGGTGCTGCTCATCCTCTTCGTGTGCCCGGGTGCGGGAGCGGGAGCGGCCCGCGCCCTTCCGGGGCCCGGCTGCTCCCCCTCGGTATCACCGGTGGCCGGGCCCGCCCCACAGGGGGGCTACGCCTGTGCCAGCAGGGTGCGTACGCCCTCCGACGTGAGCGTCAGCGGGTGCGGGGAGCCGGCGTCGATGCTGAGGGCCAGGTCGTCGGCGGGCCACTGTGCGGCGAGTGCGCCGAGGGGCACCAGGCGGTAGCGGTGGACGAACGGCAGCAGCTCGGCCATCGCGGGCTCCGAGGTGAACACGGGCACCGTCGGCTCACCGCCCGGCTGCTCGATGACGGGCAGTGCCACCGCGGCGGGATCGGCGGCGTCCGCCTCGTCGACGTCGTCCGGCACGGGCACCAGGACCTCGCTGATCGCGAGCGTGTGCAGTGCCGCCATGTCCTCGGTGTTGTCGGCCAGGGCGTCCAGCGCCCGTCGGGCCGGGGTGGCGGTGTTGTCGTGCGCGGGTGTGTCCATGGCTGATGAGTCCCCTGATAGCGGCGGTCGTGCGGCCTGTCCGGGGCGCGGTCCGCCCCGAGCGCGGTCCTGCTCGCGTACCCGATCCGGAGCGGAGCATTCATGCCCAGGTCAGGGAATCAGCGGGATGTCCGCCGAGGGCAGACCGAGGCGGTCGCGGCCGACCCGGCGGGCGAGGGGCTCGGCCATACTGGCGCCGACATGCGTCCAGTACGTGGCCGCGTCCCGGAAGTAGCGCTGCATCCGCTCGCCGTCGCGGGCGTGCCGGGAGCCGGCGGTGCGGAAGAGGCTGCCCTGCAGTACGTCCCAGGCCAGGCGCCCGGCGTGCAGGAAGGTGAGGGCGAGGCGGTTGTCCTCGGCGAGGGTGAAGGGGGCCGTTCCGTCTGCGTTGCGGCGGCAGGTCTCCATCCAGTCCTCGGCGGTCTGCCGCAGCGCCGCGTGGGCCGTGTGGATCAGGCCCAGGGCTTCGCCCAGGTGCCGCTGGTAGTCGTGGAGATCGGCCCGGGTGCGGTCGGGTTCCAGGGTGAGGGGGCGGGCGGCGACGATCCGGGCGTACTCGTCGGCGGCGGCGTACGCGGTGCCGATCATGATGGCGGCGAGTTCGCCGTGGAAGAAGCTCGGCGCCCGCCCGGCGTACATCGGGTTGCCGTGCAGTTCGGAGCCGGCGCTGCCGCCCTCGACCGGCAGGTCGAGCAGGCTCGCCTCGCGGGTGAGGTACGTGGGGATGCGGGCCTGTTCCATGTGGATGCTGTTGGAGCCGCTGCCGCGCAGGCCGAGGACGCCGTGCCAGTCGTCGAGCACCGTCCACACCGAGCGCGGGGCCACGAACAGCACCGGCGGTCCCGGCGGGTCGCCGGGCTTCTCGGGGGCGCGCAGTGTCTGGCCGACGTAGTGGGTGGAGTAGGGGGCGCCGGAGGAGTACGGCCAGGTGCCGTCGAGGACGACATGGCCGTCGCCGTCGGGCTGGGCGACGCCGACGGGCGTGACCGTGGACGCGGCGCGGAAGTCGCCGTCGGTGCCGAAGATCTCGTCCTGCGCCTTCTCCTCGAAGAGGGTGGCGACCTGGAGGACGTGGGCGGCGGTGAGTGACAGCGCCCAGCCGGTGGAGGGGCAGCCGCGGGCGATCTCGACGACGACGCGGTAGAAGGCGGGCAGGCCGAACTCGTAGCCGCCGTACCGGCGCGGCTGCAGGATGCGGTAGACACCGGCCCGCAGGAAGTCGTCGTGGGTGTCCTTGGGGTAGTGCGTCAGCCGTTCGGTCTCCGGCTGGCGTTCGAGCAGCACGGGCCGCAGGTGCGCGGCCCGTTCGATCACGTCGTCTTCGGTGAGTGCGGGTTCGGGAGCGGCGATCACGGTGCCTCCTGACGTGTGGGGACGTCCGTACGTGTCGCGATACGGGTGATTCAACACGGCAACCACCACTCCCGTACCCACCGGATAACGCCAACTACTTGAGGTAGGGACCGTCCGTTCCGATCTTGCCGGGGCCGTTGAGCACGTACACCCGCAGGTTGCCCTTGCCGGGCGCGGACACGGACAGCCTGCCGTCGGTCACGGTCTTCACGTCTCCGGTGACGGCGTCCGTGTAGGTGCCGTTGGGAATGCCGGTGCAGGCGGCGGCTCCGGTGACGGTGACGAGTGCGAAGCTGTCCGAACTGCCGCTGGTGTAGCGGCGTTTGAAGGACATCGAGCCGCTGATGCCGTCGGTGGAGTACTGGCCCGCGACCACCTCCAAGGCAACGTCACCGCCACCGACTTCGGCAAGGTCGGCTCGGCGAGCGGTGAGGTCGCGACCACGCTCGCGCAGCCGCTGGTCAAGCACCTCCAGCGGCTCAACCAGATCCGGCGGGCGGTCCCCGCCCTCCAGACCAGGCGTAAAGGGTTCGCGCATCCGTCCGCGCCGCTCGGGGAGGGCGCCCGTGGTGAAAACGGACCAGTAGTGGTGACCTTGGCCCACGCGCCCGACGGCCGGTTCGGCCTAGCGTGGCCGTATGCCGATGCACCCCTGGTTCCGCGACGCCAAGCTGGGCGTCTTCCTCCACTACGGCATCTACGCCGTCGACGGAGTGCCGGAGTCCTGGTCCTTCTACACCGGACAGGTCTCCCACGAGCGGTACATGAAGCAGCTCGACGGATTCACCGCGTCACGCTACGAACCACGCGACTGGGCCGGCCTGTTCGCCCGCGCCGGCGCCCGGTACGCCGTTCTGACGGCACGTCACCATGACGGGGTTGCCCTGTGGGACACCGCGCACGGCGACCTGAACGTCGTCCGGCACACCCCGGCGGGCCGCGATCTGGTCGCTCCGTACGTGGCCGCGCTGCGCGAGCGGGACCTCAAGGTCGGCCTCTACTACTCCCACTCCGACTGGAACCACCCCGACTACGCGACCACCCGGCACCCCGACCCCGGCGACGCGCCCCTGAACCCCGACTACTCCGACGCGGCACCCGGCGAGGAGGACCCGAGGGCCTGGGCGCGCTTCCTCGGCTACCGCGACGCGCAGGTCGGCGAGCTGGTCGACCGGTTCCGCCCCGACCTGCTGTGGTTCGACGGCGAGTGGGAGCGCGCCGAGGAGCAATGGGGCATGCGGGCGCTGGCCGAGCGGATCCTGACGGGCAACCCGGACACGGTCCTCAACGCGCGCATGCTGAGTCACGGCGACTATGCGACGCCCGAGCAGGGGGTGCCGTTGCAAGCGCCGGACGGGCCTTGGGAGTTGTGCCTGACGGTCAACGACTCGTGGGGCTTCCAGCATCAGGACCACAACCACAAGTCGGTGCGCCAGCTGGTCCGTTACTTCACGGAGACGATCGGCATGGGCGGCAATCTCCTGCTCGACGTCGGTCCGCGGGAGGACGGCACGATCCCGGAGGAACAGGCCGAGCGCCTGGAGGGTCTGGGGGAGTGGATCGCACGGCATTCCGAGGCGGTGTACGGCACGGTCGCCGGGCTGCCGGCCGGGCACCACTACGGCCCGAGCACACTGTCGCCGGACCGCCGCATGCTGTACCTGATGTGCTTCGACGCCCCACGCGAGACACTGTCCGTCCGCGGCCTGCGCAACCGCATCCGCCGGGTGACGGTGCTCGGCACAGGTGCGGAACTGGGGCACCGGGTCATCGGCGGGCTGCACGAGGTGCCCGGCGTGACATGGATCGACGCGCCGGAACCGGCCGATGTCGATCCGTACGCGACCGTGCTGGCCGTCGAGTTGGAGGGGGAACTGGACCTCTATCAGGGCGCGGGGCGCGACTGAGCGCAGGGGGCCGCCTCGGGTGCGGGGCGGAGCCGCAGCCCTGCGGGGGTGAAGGTGAAGGTCTCGGGGAACGGGCCGTCGCCGAAGCGGACCGCGAACAGGAGCGGTTCCTCGTGCGCGGGGGGCCAGGAGGGCTCGGTTCCGTCCAGGCTGCCGTTCCAGAGATGGAAGAACACGATCGGGCGGCCGGGGTCCTCGGTGAGGTAGCCGAGGGTCTTGCCGTACAGGGGGTTGTTCCCGCCGAACAGGACGGAGGGTTCCCCGAATTCGGCGACCACTTCCGACCACCACCGGTCCTCGCCGGCCCACTGACGGGCCCGGGCGACGAGGGCGTCGTACGTCTCCGCGTCGAGGACCCGGTCCGGCCGGAGCCAGCCGCGCCGGTGGGCGAACTCGGCGTAGACCGAGGCCACGCCGTACTCGTGGTTCCGGCCCGGAATCAGCCGCTGGAAGACGCCCTGGACGCCGAGGGCGTTCCAGCATCCCCGCTCTGCCAGACGGCCCCTCTCCTCGTCCCACGCCGTGGGCTGTCCCTCCGCGAACAGCAGGTGGTCGAAGAGCAGCCACAGGGCGGTCTCGCCGCCGAACATCCCCGGCCGACGCAGCGCATGGTTCAACTGCTCGACCAGGTGGGCGTGTATGTCGTCGGCGGTCGCGAGCGTCCTGGAAGCGGTCATGGCCGTGAGCCTCGGGCATCGAGGCCACCCGGCAGGAGACGACACGGCAGCGCGCGCTCCTGGGCGCCCCCGGTCACACCGTCCGGCTCCACCCGGTACACGAACGCCCCCGGAGCCCGGGCCACGGTCTCCGTCAGCCGGCCCTCCGTGAACAGCGCTCCGGCACCGTCGTCCAGAGCCCACCCGGCGGGCAGCGCGCCCCTCGCCACGGCGGCCCGGTAGGAGGGCCGGCGCCCGGGTTCGCTGTCGTAGTGCGGGCAGACCGAGCCGGGCAGCAGCCCCAGTCCGTCCGGGAGGAAGGTGAGCGGGCCGAAGGAGTCGGTGTGCGAGCCCTCGGCCCAGCAGTTGGCGCCGGCGCTGATGCCGCACAGCAGCGTGCCGCGGTCGTAGGCCTCCCGCAGCAGCCGGTCCACGCCATGGGTGCGCCACACCGCGAGGAGGTTCGCCGTGTTGCCGCCGCCCACATAGACGACGTCCTGCGCCAGCAGGTATGTGCGCAGCTCGTCGCCGCCCAACTCCCGCCGGAACAGCGGCAGAACGGACGGCTCACAGTCCGGGCGGGCCCGGAACGCGGCGAGGAACCGCTCGATGTACGCGGGGGCGTCACCGCTGGCGGTGGGCAGGAAGCCCACCTTGGGCCGGTCGGTGCGCGCATGCCCCAGCATCCATTCGTCCAGCAGTCCGTCCTCGTCGGTGGAGAAGCCTCCGCCGAGGAGGGCCAGGCGAGACGGGGGAACGGCGGGCACGGACGGCTCCTGGGGCGACGGGTGGCGGAAGGGGAACCGTATCCACGGGTCGACGCGCCGGGCGACGGGATTTCACGGACCTGGCCGGGCTACCCGGTCCAGGCGA
Source organism: Streptomyces dysideae (assembly GCF_001514305.1). Lineage (GTDB taxonomy): Bacteria > Actinomycetota > Actinomycetes > Streptomycetales > Streptomycetaceae > Streptomyces > Streptomyces dysideae. The sequence continues at coordinate 3,050 of NZ_KQ949140.1, read as the reverse complement.
CGGCGAGGCGGTCGCCCTCGTCCGTGACGCCGGTGCCGAGTTCCGCGCCGGCGCGGGTGAGGCGGGCGGCGATCCAGTCGTTCTCCTGACGGGAGGATATCGCCGGGCCCCGGCCTGACCTGGCCCTGTCAGTCGCCGGATGGGCTCCTCGCCGTGCCCAGGGCGAGCAGCGCGAACCCCAGGGCGAAACCGACCATCGTCCACACGCCACGCGGCCAGAAGATGTGGCTGTCCGTGAAGGACCAGCCGGCCGCGACTAGCACTGCCGTGCCGGGCAGGACCCGGACGCCGTACCGGGGGAAGAGCGCGACCGCCGTGGCCACGACGGCGCCGATCAGGGCGTAGGCACCCGCCGCACCGAGCGCCTCCCCCGTCGCGTAGAGCGGGCGCTTGACAGGTCCGATGCTCGCGCCCGCTGCGGTGTGCTCGACGGCGGTTCCGGCGGCGATCCCGGCGACCGCGTCGAGCCCCGTGTAGAAGGCGGCGTAACCGAAGCAGCCCGCCCACGCCACGACGGTCGCGTACCCCGTGAGATCCCGGCGGGGCCGCCGCCACAGCGGTACGAGGAGACCGACGGCAAGCAGCGGGAAGACCGGCAGCAGCGCGATGTGCAGGTCCTCCCAGTGCGCGGCGGTCGCCCTGGACAGGCCTGTCGGGTGAGCGAGGCCCGCCGCGGCCAGCAGGAGCGGCGCGGCGGCGACAAGGGCGATACGGCGGAGGGTCAGCACGCTGCGATCGTAGGGGCGGGGTGTCGTCCGGGCCGGGCGCGTAAGGCTTTCGTAAGACATTCCGGCCGCGCACGAGACAGGGCGGGCCGGGCACCGGGCGCTGCGGGGTGGTGCCCCGTGGCGTGGTGCAGTCATGCGGACCGCGCGGCTCCGCTCGGCGCGCCGGGGGAAAGCACCGGCCCGTCGGCCGGGCGGGCGGAGGTGGCGTTCACCGTGCCGACGCCGGCCGCCGGTCCTCCGCACAGCCGTCCACGCCGCTCACGGGCGGCTACGCCGCAATCCTGTCCAGCGTCGAGCACACAGCTGTGCTGACCTGCGCAGTCATGAACTCCGCGCCGCTACTCCACTTCGCGGGACGCCACCCGCTGCGGTCGGCCGCGCGTCGGCCGACCGGACATTCGCCGCATGGCCGCGCATCGAAACCACCCCCGACACCCCCACCCACACCCACACCCACACCCACACCCCGACCATCCGGCCCCCGCGCCCGACACATGCCCACCCCTGTCCACACCAGGCTCCGGACCGCCCGCCCCACCCCTCCCAGCCCCGGAGTCGTAGCCTGAAAGGGAAGGGACGCTCTCCCGCCGCCGAGGGCTGTGCGGCAGGCGGCCACGGTCCCGGGCCGGGACCTGAACGCCCGCGTCGCCACCCTCAGCGGTGCGCTGCGACGGCGACTGAGGGCACAACTCGTCGCCGCGGCACGGCGGTCGGGGACCGTCGGGCCGTGGTGCGTGCGGGGAGGCGGCGTATGCGTTACGACGACCGCAGGTCGGCCGGGCGTCAGCTGTCCGGACACCTGGAGCAGCTGCGCGACCAGGACGTGGTGGTGCTGGGGCTGCCGCGGGGCGGGGTGCCGGTGGCGTACGAGGTTGCGCGGGCGCTCGACGCGCCGCTGGATGTGCTGGTGGTGCGCAAGCTGGGCGTGCCCTGGCAGCCGGAACTGGGCTTCGGGGCGATCGGCGAGCACGGCGTCCGGGTGCTGAACCGGGACGTGCTGAGCGAGGCCGGGCTGGACTCCGCCCAGCAGGCCGATGTGGAGAAGGCCGAGCGGGCCGAACTGGACCGGCGGGTGCGCAGCTACCGGCAGGGGCGCGCTCCGCTGCCGGTCACCGGGCGTACGGCTGTGGTGGTGGACGACGGTCTGGCCACCGGCGCCACCGCCGAGGCCGCCTGCCGGGTGGTTCGCGGCCAGGGCGCGGGCCGGGTCGTGCTCGCCGTGCCGGTCGGGCCGAGCAGCACGGTCGCCGGGCTGCGGCAGGTGGCCGACGAGGTGATCTGCCCGGAGACGGTGCCGGTCCTCGGCTCGGTGGGCGCTTGGTACGACGACTTCACTCAGACCTCGGACAGGGAGGTCGTCTCCCTGCTCGCCGAGGCCGCCCACTCCCCCGCCGACCCGCCGCCGAACCGCGAGGTGACGGTGCCGGCCGGCGGGGTGCAGCTCGGTGCGCGGCTGGTCGTACCGGACGGGGCGCAGGCGGTCGTGGCGTTCGCGCACGGCAGCGGAAGCAGCCGCCACAGCCCCCGCAACCGGCATGTCGCGACGATGCTCAACCGGGCGGGCCTGGCCACCCTGCTGCTCGACCTGCTCACCGACGGCGAGTCGGGCGACCCGTCCCATGTCTTCGACATCCCCCTGCTCGCCCAGCGGCTGCACGCCGCCGCCCAGTGGGTGAGCCGTGAAACCGCCCTGCCCGTCGCCTACTTCGGGGCCAGCACCGGGGCCGCCGCCGCCCTGGAGGCCGCCGCCCTGCCCGGCTCCGACATCCGCGCGGTCGTCTCCCGCGGCGGCCGACCCGACCTGGCCGCGCCCGACGCGCTGACCGGGGTGCGGGCACCGGTGCTGCTCATCGTGGGCAGCCGGGACACCCGGGTGCTCAGCCTCAACCGGCTCGCCGCCGACCGTATGCACTGCCCGCACCAGATCGCCGTCGTCCCCGGCGCCACCCACCTCTTCGAGGAGCCCGGCGCCCTGGACACGGTCGCGCGGCTGGCCCGCGACTGGTTCACCGCCCACCTGGACCACCCGGCCGCCGCGGCGACGCCGCCGCCGCCGCGCCGGTCGGCGTGAGAGCCTTGTCGATACGTCCTGACAAACCCGTTGACAACCCTCGCAGGCGGCTCCATAGTCATGCCACTAGAGCGCGCTAATAAAGCGCTCTAGCGCAGCCGCGAGCGGTCCACACCCAAGACCGTCGTTGATCGCCCTCCGCCACCACACAGGGCGTTCACACACCCATCAACACGCTCATCCGCCCCGCCCGCCCGGGCGCGGTCGCCCCTTTCGTCGTCGCGGGCCTTCACTCCCCGACACCCCCGACC
>NZ_KQ949139.1 GCF_001514305.1 Streptomyces dysideae | reverse complement strand
CCCCTGGAGGACGGGCCGCGGTCGTTCACTCAGGACAAGGGCGTCAGCCGTTGGCGAACCGCTTGAACGCGGCCTTGGTGCCCGAGCCGGCGATTCCGTCGATCGCACCGGCGTAACCCCAGTGCGCCTTCAGCAGACGCTGCAGCGCCTTGATCGTGTTGGGGCCGACGATTCCGTCGATCGCGTCGTTGTAGCCCCAGTACTGCTTGAGGCAGCGCTGGAACGCCTTCCAGCTGTTGGTGCCCAGCTGCCCGTCGATCGCACCGGCGTAACCCCAGTACTGCTTCAGCCAGTTCTGGACCTTCTTGGCCTCCGCGGTGGTCAGACCGAGGTTGTTCACCGCGAGCGGGCGCGCGACGGAAGCGACGCGTACGGATACTCCGGAGCCGGCCCAGGCCCCGTCTCCGGCCCCGACCCCGGCCCCACCGGCGGTCCCGCATGCCGGTCACCGGGGTGTGACCGTCGTGGCGGTCCTCGTGTCGGTGTGCGCCCTGGCCGTCGGGGGCGTGGCGGCGGCCCTCTTCCTGCTGCCGCGCCAGGACGGCGGACCGAGGGCGTCCGCGCCTCCCTCGTCGTCCGCCGCCGGCCCAGGGTGCCGGGGAGCCGCCTGCGAGGGCAGGAGCCCGATGGACATGAGGTGCGGCGCCGACCCGGCCACCGTCGCCGCGCACCGCACGGCCGGCGGAGCCTGGATGGAACTGCGTCACAGCGAGGAGTGCGGGGCCAGCTGGGCCCGGATGTGGGGCACCCGGATCGGCGACCGGATCGAGCTGACCGTGAGCGGCGGCGGCCGTGGCGATCGCGGTGGCGGTACCCGCACCGCCGAGGTCGAGGACGACATCGACGCGGAGTCCTACGTCTACACCCCCATGGCCGCGACCGGCCCCGGAAGCGTCGTCCGGGCCTGCTTCCGACCCGCGGCGGACGGCAGGAGGGAGTGCTTCGACGGCCGCGTGGACTGAGCACGTGCGGGACGACCGTCAACGGGACGCACCCGGAGGCCCGTTGTCAGTGCCTCCCCTTACAGTCACCGACATGGCGACTCTTCCCAACCCGCTGCCGAAGCTCACGACCGACCCCACGGGCAGCGCCCTCGGCCTCCACCTCCCGCCCGGAAGCCTGGTCGACGCGACCGTCGACGGCCCGTGGCACGAGCCGCTGCTGTGGCTGGCGGACGACATGGCGGCACCCGGCAACTGGGCGGCGCTGGAGGCGGCGCGGCGGAACGCCGGGCTGCTGCCGGTCGTGCTCGAGGTCGGTGACCGGCATGGCGGACCGGACGTGTGGGACCTGTTGCCCGGGGACATGTCGTATCCCGGGGATCACGACGCCGAGGAGGTCCTGGCCGACCTCTGGGACGAGTGCGCGGCGGACGACGAGGAGTGGCCGGGCCTGGCCGACACCCCCGCCTCCACCTCCGCTTCCGACGACCCGGACACCGTGGCCGCCGAGATCGCCGACACCCTCCTGGAAGCCGGCGGCGGGCCGCTGAAGGACCCCCGTCTCGCGCTCGTCCCGGCGCGCCGCAGCGCCGACATCCCGGCGGCGATCGGCTGGACGGGCCCGGCGAACCACGAGAACGACACCGCCCGCCTCTGCGCGGTGCTCCGCTCCTGGGAGGAGCGCTTCGGGATACGGGTCGTGGCGCTCGGCTTCGACCACCTGCTGGTGTCCGTCGCGGTGCCGCCCACGACCCTGGCCGAGGCGGAGGCGGTCGCCGCCGAGCATTTCGCGTTCTGCCCGGACAACATCCTGCAGAGCAGCGACCCCACCCTGCACGCGTACGCCGAACGCCGGCTCCTCAACCAGCCGGCCTGGCACTTCTGGTGGGACTGAGGACAGGCATCAGCCGATCAGCCCATCAGCGGCTTCGCATCCAAGCCCGCCGCCAGCCTCCGCAGCCCCTCCCCGATCTCCTCCGGCGTCTGCGTCACGAAGCACAGCCGCAGCGTCGAGCGGTCGGGGTCACCGGCGTAGAAGGGAGCGCCGGGGACGTACGCCACGTTGTGCCGCACCACCCGCGGAAGCAGCGCCGTCGTGTCGTACGCCTCCGGCAGCCGGACCCAGAGGAACATGCCACCCTCGGGACGGTTCCAGACCGAGCCCTCCGGGAGCGCCTCCGCGAGGCCGGCGAGCATGGCGTCCCGGCGTTCGCGGTAGACGTCCCGCACCCGGGCCACATGGGCGTCCAGGACCTCCAGGTAGCGTGCGGCGGCAAGCTGGTTGAGGGTCGGAGTGTGCAGGTCGGCGGCCTGCTTGGCGACCACGCAGGCCCGGCGCAGCGCTCCGGGCGCCCGCAGCCAGCCCAGCCGCAGCCCCGGCGCCATCACCTTGGAGAAGGACCCGAGCAGCACCGTACGGTCCTCGGCGTGCGCGGCGATCCACGGCAGCCGCTCGCCCTCGTAGCGGAGTTCGCCGTACGGGTCGTCCTCGACGATCCACAGCCCGCGCCGGGCGGCGACCTCCGCGACGGCGGCCCTGCGGTCGGCGGGCAGGGTGCGGCCGGTCGGGTTCTGGAAGGTGGGGACCGTGTAGAAGAGCTTCGGGCGTTCCCGTGCGACCAGCTCGTCCAGCGCAGCCACGTCGACGCCGTGCTCGTCGCCCGGCACGGCCACGACCCGCGCGCCCGCGAGGCCGAACACCTGAAGTGCCGCCAGATAGCAGGGGTTCTCGACCAGGACCGTGTCCCCGGGTTCCAGCAGCGCGGTGGCGAGGAGGGACAGGCCCTGCTGGGAGCCGGTGGTGATGAGGAGGTCGTCGGCGCCGGTGGGCAGGCCGTGTGCCGTGACGCGTTCCGCGAGCGCGGCGCGCAGCACCGGTTCGCCCTCCGTCGTGGAGTACTGCAGGGCCCGCGCGGGCGTCTCGGCGAGCACGTCACGGAACGCGGCCGCGATGCCGTCGCGGTCGAACAGCTCCGGCGCCGGCAGCCCGCCCGCGAAGTTGACGACCTCGGGGCGGGCGGTGACGGCCAGGATGTCCCGTACCGGCGAACCGCCGATCGACCGGGCCCGCGCGGCGAGCGGCGGCACTGGGGCACGGGTCGACTCGGGGGCTGGCTCGGTGACGGTCATGGCACGGCTCCTTCAGGGCTGCGGCGGTCTCGTGCCGCGCAGCCTAGAGAACTGCATGCCACCTACAAGCAGGTTTCCGCGATACGGACGGAAGCGAACCGCGGGGCTCAGCCCTTGGTCCCGACGGCCGCGTACACGTTGATGTCCGCGTCCGTCACGTCATTGATATCGCGGTAGCGGACCTTCTCGATGTCGTCGAGGGTGTCCAGATAGCCGGCGTCCGGCTGCTCGGGTATGGGAGCATCGCCGTCGAAACGCCAGTGGTGGGCCGGCACGACCCCGGGCTCGGCGAGCTCCAGGGAGCTCTCGGCGAAGAACCGCTCGACCTCCGCCTTCGCCCGCAGTACGAAGGTGAACCCGCGCTCGGTGTACGTCCGCTGGACCGCGCGGATGTTCTCGGGGTTGAGGTCCTCGGTGAGATGGCTGAGCACCAGCCGGCTCCCCGACGGCAGCGCGTCGACGAGCTCGCGCACGATCGGGTACGCCTCCTCGTCCTCGACGAAGTGCAGGATCGCCACCAGGCACAGCGCGATCGGCTGGTCGAAGTCCAGGGTCTTCGCGGCCTGTTCGAGGATCTGCGCGGGACTCATCAGATCGGCGTCGATGTAGTCCGTACGCCCCTCGGGCCCGCTGGTGAGCAGGGCGCGCGCGTGGGCGAGGACGACCGGGTCGTTGTCGACGTACACGACCCGCGTCCCGGGGGCGATCCGCTGGGCGATCTGGTGGACGTTGTCCGCGGTGGGCAGTCCGGTGCCGATGTCGAGGAACTGGCGGATGCCGTCCTCCGCGGCCAGCGTGGTCACCGCGCGGCGCATGAAGTCGCGGTTGTGCCGTACGTCGAGGTAGCCGCGCGGGTTGGCGGCGAGCGCGGCGGCGGCGGCGGCACGGTCGACGGGGTAGTTGTCCTTGCCGCCGAGGAAGACGTCGTAGACGCGGGCCGGGTGTGCCTTGGTGGTGTCGATCCTCCTTCTCAGCTCGGCGGGGTCTTGGCTGAGGGCGTCACCGGACATGGGCGTCTCCCTGGAGAGTCGTTCAAAGGACAACGATCGAGGTCAACAACCTAACTCCCGCCGGGACTTGATGGTGCCCGCCGCCGGATTTCACAGCTCCGGCGTCCCACGCCGCGCCGCCGGGACATGCCGTCCCCGCAGGTCAGCGCCCGTCCCACCGCTCGGGCGTCCCGAATTCCCGGCCGACGGTGGCGAGGCGGACGAATGATCAAGCAGGCTGAGGCAAGACCCGCCCGCCCCCACTCTCACCATTCCCGCCATCCCCACCACTCACGGAGAGGGCCGCTCCATGTCCGCGTCCGCACCCCCTGCCCGTCACCCCCGCGCCCGACTGCTGGCCGCCACGCTGGTGGCGGTCGCCGCGCTCACGCTCACCGCGTGCGAGGACGGCGAGGGCCTGCGCGACGAGGGCCCGGCCGCCCTCCAGCACCCCGGAACGACGAAGGCCGCCCGGACGACATCCGGGCGGCCTCCAGGCCTTGAGGCAAGGTCACACGACGTACGGCACTACGCGAACGCCGGGACATCCTTCGGGTTCGGGCCGTACTTGTTCTGGCCCGGCTGACCGTCGGAGCACAGGAAGACCAGCATGACGATGAGGCCGACGAGCGGGACGATCCCGATGAGGATCCACCAGCCCGTGCGACCCGTGTCGTGCAGCCGACGAACGGTGACGGCCAGGCTGGGCAGCAGGAGCGCGACCGCGAATACGGCCGTGATGGCCGGGAAGTCGATCGCGAAGCCGACCGCGGACAGCACGATGTCGAAGATGAGGTAGAACAGCGTGTACATCCAGTACTCCTTGCGGCGCGCACGCCCGCTGAAGACCGCGTACTTCTTGAGCACCTCGATGAACCAGCTCATTGCATCCCCCAGGGACCGATCTTGAGGCCCTCCAGAACGGATCAGGCCACACGCAGAAGGTAAGGAGGATGACGAGAACTCGTCAATCTCATTGTCCTCGCAGCTCAGCGGGCCGTACATCGCCTGCCGACCGGCCCAACCGCACCCTGCCCGCCGTCGAATTCAGGACAGACCCACCGAAGATCACCAACCGATTCCCCACAGGGTCCCGGGCAGCCGGCAAACGTTCCCCGAACCGAGTTCCGGCCGTTGCCGAACCGAATGCGTTCCGATGTCAACCCTTGATCGATTCGATGCCGGACCGAGCCTGGACCGCCGCCCGGCGGACCCCCGTTCCATCAGCGGAGCCGACGCGCCGCCTCCGTGGCCCAGTAGGTGAGGATGTTCCGCGCCCCGGCCCGCTTGATGCCGGTCAGCGTCTCGAGGATCGCCCGGTCCCGCTCGATCCACCCCTTCTCGGCGGCGGCCTCGATCATCGAGTACTCGCCGGAGATCTGATAGGCGGCAACAGGAACATCGACCGTGTCCGCGACCCGCGCCAGGATGTCGAGGTAGGGCCCGGCAGGCTTGACCATCACCATGTCGGCCCCCTCCTCCAGGTCGAGGGCCAGCTCCCGCAGGGACTCGCGGACGTTCGCCGGGTCCTGCTGGTAGGTCTTCCGGTCCCCCTTCAGGGACGAGGCGACGGCCTCCCGGAAAGGCCCGTAGAAGGCGGACGCGTACTTGGCGGTATACGCAAGGATGGCGACATCCTCCCGCCCGATCTGGTCAAGGGCATCGCGGACGACCCCGATCTGACCGTCCATCATCCCGCTGGGCCCCACCACATGGGCCCCGGCGTCGGCCTGGACCTGCGCCATCTCGGCATACCGTTCCAGCGTCGCGTCATTGTCGACACGCCCCTCGGCGTCCAGCACCCCGCAGTGCCCGTGATCGGTGGTCTCGTCGAGACACAGATCGGACATCACCAGCAGCTCGTCGCCCACCTCGGCCCGCACATCGCGCAGGGCGACCTGAAGAATCCCGTCAGGATCGGTCCCCGGCGTCCCGAGGGCGTCCTTCTTGGACTCCTCCGGCACCCCGAAGATCATGATCCCCGAGACCCCGGCCGCCACCGCCTCCGCGGCGGCCTTCTTCAGACTGTCCCGGGTGTGCTGCACGACGCCCGGCATGGCCGCGATCGGCACCGGCTCACTGACGCCCTCGCGCACGAAGGCCGGAAGGATGAGATCGGCGGGGTGCAGCCTCGTCTCGGCGACCATCCGCCGCATGGCAGGCGTACTCCGCAGACGCCGCGGCCGCGTGCCGGGAAAGGATCCGTACGTCGTCATAGCACCTACGCTACGCCCGCCCGGCCTCTGCCTTTACCGACGCGGAGTCGGCCCCCGAGCCCTTCTCGCAAGGACGGCGGCGGCGAACCGGACCGCGTGCATGGCGGCGCCGGCGTGGGGTTCACGCCGACGTCCTTGGCGCTCAGCGGCCGAGAGGCGTGGTGAACACCGGATTCGTGATACTCCCTGGCTGATTCCCGCGAGCGGGCGTGGACGGCCTGTCGCTGTGTCCGTACGCTGTGTAGGCGGTCTGGGCAGATTACACAGGGGCGGCGTATGGGCGGTACGTGGGCCGCTGATCCGCAGGCGCGGCTGGCCCGGCGCATCGGTGTCGCGCCGTCGGAGCTGGGCACGACTGGGGGCAGGGACGGCTGTCCAGACATCTGGGAGCTCGACAACGGCGACTTCGCGGTCATCGGCCGTGACCTTACGGCGGCCTATTCCGAAGGCCTGCCCGACGATGCGGTGATCGGCGGCGGCGAACGCCTCGTGGTCATCCCGCGCGTCACCCTGCTGGCCGCCAAGGCGCACATTCCGGATGCGTGACCTCCTTGGCGCCTCGCCCGGCGAGCAGTTGGGGCTGGAGGCGTACCGCGAGGACTTCCGCAGCAGGGATTTCGCTGTGGATGGTTGTGATTCGTGGAAGCTGGAGCGCCGCCAGCACTTCCGTGAGCTGGGTGACGCGAGCTGGGCGGCCTTTGTCCAAGAGGATTGGCAGGAGGCGCTGAGGCTGATCGAGGCGCAGCGTGCCGGGCTGCTCGACTTGTCCCGTCTGGCCGCGCGTCACCGTTGCCGTCTGTTGCGTGTCCGTGTGGTGGAGGCGCCGCTCACACCGTACCTGCAGTGGGAACTGCATCTGCTGCGTGTACGGGCCGAGTGCGGTGAGCTGATCCGTGTCGTCGGCCCGGAACACATCGCGGTGTATGAACGCGAGAGTCCGGTCCCGGAGTTGGTCACGCTGAACGACGACACCGTGTACGAGATCCTCTACGACGCGGAGGGTGTCCTGGAAGGAGCCGTGCGCTATCTCGATGCGGGATTGAGGGATCGTGTGGCGGCGCGGGTCGAGGAACTGTACGTGCTGGGGGAGGACATCGGCACGTTCTTCGACCGGGAAGTGGCCCACCTGAAGCCTCCGACGGGTGGCTGAGCCGCGCGAGAGGGTCAACTCCTCGCTCTCTGGCACGGCCCGTGACGTCGTGCAGGCCCGCGACGTGCAGGGCGGGATACATTTCCACGCATCAGCGGCCGATCGCGTGCGGTCGCCGGTTCCGTACCAACTCCCACTGGCCGGGCAGGGCTTCGTCGACCGCTGCGCTGAGCGTGAGGCGCTCGATCGTCTGCTCGATGGCAGTCCCACCTCTGCGCAGGTGCTGCTCATAACCGGCACTGCGGGAGTGGGTAAGACGTCTTTGGTGCTGCAGAACCCGAACGGTCCGGTTCTGGACGTCCCCGCCGAGGCGTTCTCGTCCTTCGTGGCGGGCGTCAAGGCCGAGGAGTTCGGCTCTGTCTGACCGGTCGACCCGGTGCTCGGCTTCGAGCCCGGCGCCTGGTCGTCGTTCGTCGCTGTCGGCCGGCATGACGAGTTCTCTCGGTGAGTCCGACCCGACTACGTGATGCCCCGCTGCTCTGCAAGGAGGAGGGGGGCATCACTGTTGCGTGCGGCGCGGTCATCGGCCCGGCCCTGCTCACCGCTCTTCGGCGGTCTCCGCGATCGCGGCCGGGTCAGGCCAGCCCCTCCGCCAGCTCCTCCGCCTGCTTCAGCACCCGCTCGATCGCCGTCGGCTGCGTCGGCCCCCGCCCCCGTGTGCAGGGGCGGGGCGAAAAACGCACCCAGGCGCTGACCGCGAGGGGCGCGGCGGCGCATTACGTCGTAGTACGTCTCCGCCGAGCCCCCGGCCGCCGCTCGCTCGGCCGCGTAACCGGATCCCCCGCCTCCACCGCAGCAACCCGCCGCTTCATCCCGAAGTCGGCAAGCGCCTCAGCCAACTTGTGCACGGACGGCTCCGGAGCCATCACGTCCACCCGAAGCCCATGTTCCTCAGCGGTCTTAGCGGTAGCAGGCCCAATACAGGCAATGATCGTCACGTTATGCGGCTTACCGGCGATACCCACCAGATTCCGCACCGTAGAAGACGAAGTGAAGAGAACGGCGTCAAAGCCACCCCCCTTGATCGCCTCCCGAGTCTCCGCCGGCGGCGGCGAGGCCCGCACGGTCCGATAAGCCGTGACGTCGTCGACCTCCCAGCCAAGCTCGATCAGCCCAGCCACCAGCGTCTCGGTGGCAATATCGGCCCGCGGCAGGAACACCCGGTCAATGGGATCGAAAACAGGGTCATACGGAGGCCAGTCCTCCAACAACCCCGCCGCCGACTGCTCGCCACTCGGCACCAGATCCGGCTTCACACCAAAGGCAACCAGCGCCTTCGCGGTCTGCTCCCCCACCGCAGCGACCTTGATCCCCGCAAAAGCACGCGCGTCAAGCCCGTACTCCTCGAACTTCTCCCGCACAGCCTTGACGGCGTTGACCGAAGTGAAGGCGATCCACTCGTACCGCCCGGTCACCAGCCCCTTGACCGCCCGCTCCATCTGCTGGGGCGTCCGCGGCGGTTCGACGGCGATCGTCGGCACCTCATGCGGCACGGCCCCGTACGACCGCAGCTGGTCGGAGAGCGAAGCCGCCTGCTCCTTCGTACGCGGTACGAGCACCCGCCACCCGAACAACGGCTTGGACTCGAACCACGACAGCTGATCACGCTGAGCAGCGGCGGAACGCTCACCGACCACGGCTATCACCGGCCGCCCGCCTTCAGGCGAGGGCAGCACCTTGGCCTGCTTCAGCGTCTGAGCGATCGTGCCCAGCGTCGCACTCCAGGTCCGCTGCCGCGTAGTCGTACCCGCAACAGTCACGGTCATCGGCGTATCAGGCTTACGCCCGGCAGCCACCAGCTCACCGGCAGCGGCGGCGGCGGAGTCGAGCGTCGTCGACACGACAACGGTCCCGTCGGACGCCCCCACCTCCGTCCAGCACCGCTCGGACGCCGTCCGCGCATCCACGAACCGCACATCCGCGCCCTGCGCGTCCCGCAACGGCACACCGGCATACGCGGGCACGCCGACCGCCGCGGCGACCCCCGGCACGACCTCGAACGGCACGCCGGCCGCCGCGCACGCCAGCATCTCCTCGGCGGCGTACGCGTCGAGCCCGGGGTCCCCGGACACCGCACGTACGACCCGCCTGCCGCCCCGCGCGGCCTCCATGACAAGATGTGCCGCATCCCGCACAGCGGGTGCCCCAGCGGTTGTTGACGCACCGTCAACAACCGTCAGCTGAGGCGTGCCTGTGCCCGGGAGCGGGTCCGACGAGGTACCCGGGTCCGTGTGCAGTTCGGCGACGCCGTGTCTGGCGTGCCGGCGTACGACGTCGAGCACTTCATGCTCGGCGACGAGTACGTCCGCGTTCGCCAGCGCCTCGACGGCGCGCAGGGTCAGTAGTCCCGGATCTCCGGGTCCGGCACCGAGGAAGGTGACGTGCCCGTGTTCAGGACCGGCGGGAAGGGTGGTGGGGCTCACTGTGCTCGCTCCCCCATCAGACCGGCCGCGCCCTCAGCAAGCATCTCGGCGGCGAGTTCACGGCCGAGCGCCATTGCTTGGTCGTGCGTCTCGGGCACGGGACCGGTGGTGGACAGCTGCACCATCCGCGAGCCGTCGGTCGTGCCGACGACGCCGCGCAGGCGCATTTCCTTGACAATCTGCCCGTCGGCCTGGGGGTCCCCCCGCTCGAGCGGAGCCGAGAGTGGGGGAAGGTCGGCCAGCGCACCCACAGGTGCGCTGCAGCCGGCCTCCAGGGCGGCGAGCAGTGACCGCTCGGCGGTGACGGCGACCCGCGTGAACGGGTCGTCGAGCTCGCCGAGCGCGGCGATGAGGTCCGCGTTGTCCGCGGTGCACTCGATCGCGAGTGCTCCCTGGCCGGGAGCAGGCAAAACAGTGTCGACCGACAGGAAATCAGTCACTTCATCACTACGACCGATCCGATTGAGACCAGCCGCAGCCAGCACAACCGCATCCAGCACACCATCGCGCACGAACCCGATCCGCGTATCCACATTCCCGCGGATCGCAACCGTCTCGATATCCAGCCCATGGCTGCGCGCGTACGCGTTCAGCTGGGCCATCCGCCGCAGCGAACCCGTACCGATCCGCGCCCCGCGGGGCAGGTCGGTGAACTTGAGGGCGTCCCGGGCGACGATCACATCGCGCGGGTCCTCGCGCACGGGGACCGCGGCCAGCGCCAGCTCCTCGGGCTGCGTGGTCGGCAGGTCCTTCAGCGAGTGCACCGCGAAGTCGACCTCGCCCCTGAGCAGCGCGTCCCGCAGCGCGGTGACGAACACACCCGTGCCGCCGATCTGCGCGAGCGCCTCCCGGGAGACATCGCCGTACGTGGTGATCTCGACGAGTTCGACGGGCCGTCCGGTCACCTGGCTCACGGCGTCCGCCACCTGCCCGGACTGGGCCATGGCGAGCTTGCTCCGCCTGGTCCCGAGCCTCAGTGCCTTGTCAGTCATGCTGGCCCCGCGTTCTTCTCGGTGCTGTCCCCGGCCCGGGAGACGGAGGCCACCGTCTCCTGGTCGAGGTCGAACAGGGTCCGCAGCGCGTCCGCGTACCCGGCGCCGCCGGGCTCGGCCGCGAGCTGCTTGACCCGTACGGTCGGCGCGTGCAGCAGCTTGTCGACCACGCGCTTCACGGTCTGCGTGATCTCGCTGCGGTGCTTGTCGTCGAGCTCGGGCAGCCGGCCCTCGAGCCGGGCGATCTCGTTGGCCACCACATCGGCGGCCATCGTGCGCAGCGCGACGACGGTCGGCGTGATGTGCGCGGCCCGCTGCGCCGCCCCGAAGGCCGCGACCTCGTCGGAGACGATACGGCGGACCTGGTCGACGTCGGCCGCCATCGGGGCGTCGGCGGAAGCTTCCGCCAGCGACTCGATGTCGACCAGCCGCACCCCGGCCAGCCGGTGCGCGGCGGCGTCGATGTCGCGCGGCATGGCGAGGTCGAGGAGGAAGAGGACCGGCTCGGGCCGTACGGCCTCGACGGCCGGCTCGGGCCTGCGCCGCTCGGGGATCCGGCCGATGGCGGCGGCGGTCGCGGCGAGCGCGGTGATCAGCTCGGCGTCGGCCTCCGGACTGCGCCGGGCCGCCTCCCTGCGGTCCACGGCCCCGCCGGTGACCCACGCGGCGTGCTGCTCCAGCGTCGCCGCGTCCATGCCGGCCACGGCGGCCTCCCCCATCACGGAGAAGCCGGACTGCGCGACGGACAGATCCAGCGGGCAGCCCTCGTCGGTACCGACGCTGGTGGGCGGAAGCTCTTCTCGTACGCCGTCCCCGACGGCCGTACGACCCGCTACGGCACCCTCGGGCACCCGGCCCCCGACCGCCGCGGCGACCGCGTCGGCGGTCAGGACCAGCCCGGTCGCGCCCGTGCAGGAGACGGCGAGATCGGCACGTGTCAGCTCGGCCGGCACCGATTCCATCGGTACCGCGCGGGCCGGCACGTCCGTGTCGCCGGACTCGGTGAGGATCTGTGCGAGGCGCTCGGCACGGTCGGACGTGCGGTTGGCGACGACGATCTCGGCGACACCGGCCCGCGCGAGCGTGGCGGCGGCCAGCGAGGACATCGACCCGGCGCCGATGACGAGGGCCTTCTTGCCGCGGGCCCAGTCGTCGACGGGCGTACCGAAGGACAGCTGTTCCAGGCCGAAGGTGACCAGGGACTGTCCGGCGCGGTCGATGCCGGTCTCGGAGTGGGCGCGCTTGCCGACCCGCAGGGCCTGCTGGAACAGGTCGTTCAGGAGGCGGCCGGCGCTGTGCAGGTCCTGGGCCTTGGCCAGGGAGTCCTTGATCTGGCCGAGGACCTGGCCCTCGCCGACGACCATGGAGTCGAGCCCGCAGGCCACCGAGAACAGATGGTGGACGGCCCGGTCCTCGTAGTGGACGTAGAGGTAGGGGGTGAGCTCCTCGAGGCCGACCCCGCTGTGCTGGGCGAGCAGCGTGGACAGCTCGGCGACACCGGCGTGGAACTTGTCGACGTCGGCGTACAGCTCGATGCGGTTGCAGGTCGCGAGGACCGCCGCCTCGGTGGCCGGTTCGGCGGCGACCGTGTCCTGGAGCAGCTTGATCTGGGCGTCCGCGTGCAGTGCGGCGCGCTCCAGGACGCTGACCGGGGCGCTGCGGTGGCTCAGCCCGACGACGAGGAGACTCATGCCGGCATCACGGCGGGTACGTCCCCGTCCGGCCCTTTGTCGGCTGACTCCTTGCGGGTGACGGAGGCCGGTACGGCGCCGTCGGGCAGGGCGTTGGCGGCCTCCTCGCCGGCCTTGCGCTGCTCGTGGAAGGCGAGGATCTGCAGCTCGATGGAGAGGTCGACCTTGCGCACGTCGACGCCGTCCGGGACGGACAGCACGGTCGGCGCGAAGTTCAGGATGGAGGTGACACCGGCGGCGACGAGCCGGTCGCAGACCTGCTGGGCGACGCCCGGCGGGGTGGTGATGACCCCGATGGAGACGCCGTTGTCCGAGATGATCCGCTCCATCTCGTCGCTGTGCTGGACGGTGATCCCGGCGACCTGCTTTCCGGCCATCTCGGGATCGGCGTCGATCAGCGCGGCGACCCGGAACCCACGGGATGCGAACCCGCCGTAGTTGGCGAGGGCGGCGCCGAGGTTACCGATACCGACGATCACTACCGGCCAGTCCTGGGTGAGCCCCAGTTCGCGGGAGATCTGGTAGACGAGATACTCGACGTCGTAGCCGACACCCCTGGTCCCGTAGGAGCCGAGGTACGAGAAGTCCTTGCGCAGCTTGGCGGAGTTGACCCCCGCCGCGGCCGCGAGCTCCTCGGAGGAGACCGTGGGTACCGAGCGCTCCGACAGGGCCGTCAGGGCGCGGAGGTACAGCGGAAGCCGGGCGACGGTGGCCTCGGGAATTCCTCGGCTACGGGTCGCCGGTCGGTGAGTTCGGCCAGTTGCCACGGTGCTCCTGCGGGTAGAGCGGGGCTGCAGGCGGTCACACGTCCCTAGACCGCCCCGTCGAATGCAGGCTATGTCTTTGTGAACGCGTGCACAAAGATCGTGTCCGATTTGCCCGGCCAACGTGACCGGGGTCACGCACACCCGGCGCACTGGTGCGGAACCGGCGCACAAGCACCATCGTTCCTCTTTTCTTGGGGGCAAAACCGCACACTCTCCTCTACGATCCCCGCCCCCGAGACCAAGTCGCCGTCGATCCTAAGCGACTTCCCCGCCAGTTGGACTACTCGGTCAGTGCCTTCCGCAGCCGCTGCTCGTCCACCCGCCAGAAGGTGTGCTGGGCACCGTCGACGAGCACGACGGGGATCTGTTCCCAGTACTGGTCGTGGAGTTGGGGATCCTGGGAGATGTCCTTCTGCTCCCACGGAACCCCCAGATCAGCGCACACCTTCTCGATCACCGACTGTGCGTCATCACACAGATGACAGCCGGGCTTGCGGATGAGAGTGACGAGCCGCTCCTGCGGCGCCCGGGTCGCCCTCCGGCGAAAAATGGGACTCATGTCAGCCATTCTCGCGCGCCGGGCCACAAGCGGGACCGCCGGGAAACCGCCAGGGCACGCGCAGGTCCGATCGCTTCTTTAACGGTGCGGTCGCGGAGAGTTCACACCCTTCAAACCTGTCGACTCCGGAACCGCCGAAGAGACTGGCTATGCTCACGCCATGGCCGCTCTCGGATGGCTCACTCCCCGTAGGCGCTCCGCCACGGCGCGGAGCGTGTTGGCAGGCGAGGCCTCGGCGGAGGCAGCGCGCAAGTCCTCCCAGGAGGCAGAGGACGTCCCGACCGAGGAACCGGAGTTCCCGGTCCTCGGCGACGAGCAGGCCGCCGCGTTCTTCGACCTGGACAACACCGTGATGCAGGGCGCCGCGCTGTTCCACTTCGGCCGGGGCCTGTACAAGCGGAAGTTCTTCGAGACCCGCGACCTCGCCAAGTTCGCCTGGCAGCAGGCCTGGTTCCGGCTGGCCGGCGTCGAGGACCCCGAACACATGCAGGACGCCCGCGACTCGGCGCTGTCGATCGTGAAGGGCCACCGCGTCTCCGAGCTGATGTCGATCGGCGAGGAGATCTACGACGAGTACATGGCCGAACGCATCTGGCCGGGCACCCGCGCCCTGGCCCAGGCGCACCTGGACGCGGGCCAGAAGGTCTGGCTGGTGACCGCGGCCCCCGTGGAGATCGCCCAGGTGATCGCCCGCCGCCTCGGCCTGACCGGCGCCCTCGGCACGGTCGCGGAGTCGGTCGACGGCGTCTACACGGGCAAGTTGGTCGGCGAACCGCTGCACGGCCCGGCGAAGGCGGAGGCGGTCCGCGCCCTGGCGTCGGCGGAGGGCCTGGACCTGACCCGCTGCGCGGCGTACAGCGACTCCCACAACGACATCCCGATGCTGTCCCTGGTGGGCCACCCCTACGCGATCAACCCGGACGCCAAACTCCGCAAGCACGCCCGCAAACTGGACTGGCGGCTGCGCGACTACCGCACCGGCCGCAAGGCCGCGAAGGTCGGCATCCCGGCCGCGGCGGGCGTCGGTGCGGTGGCCGGCGGCACGGCCGCGGCGATCGCCCTGCACCGGCGCCGGCGGTAGGCCCCCCCGGGGGGGCCACCCCCCCGGGGGGGCCACCCCCGTGATCCTCCCCGAACACCGACCGTACCCGTGCCCGAATCCAGGCCAATCCACGGTTCGTACCCTTACAACGCCCTGTCCAGTCACCTTGGCTGCACACGGCCACAACACGCCCCGGACCCAGCCGGAACACGAAGATTTTCGATCAACAACCGGTCACTGTCCGGCACTTGATCGGGCGCCAATCGGATACAGAAGCGACGTAATCGATGATTTGAGCAACTGGGTGTAGCAGCGCCTGTACGAAGCGTTATTCTCCTCAGACGCAATCCGGTACCCCTTCCGTCGCTACGACGGGTGAACGGTCCCGTACTGCACGTGATGGAAGCTCTGCCTCTGGGAGTCCCGTGTACCCACACGTCGGGGTTGACGCCTCGGGCCTGGCTACGCTGCGCGCAACGGTCCAAGACCTGTTGAGCGGCTTCGTCCCCACCGCGTACGCCGTCCCCGCCCTCGCCGTAGCCACCGCCCCCGTCGGGCCGTGCTACGCACTTGCCGACGGCAGCGCCGCCGTCGGCAGACGAGGGCGTTCCACCGGCGCCGCCACCGCCCGCCGTCCCGCCGCGGACAGCGACAGCGCCCGCATGATGGACCTGGTGGAACGCGCCCAGGCCGGCGAGGCCGACGCCTTCGGCCGCCTCTACGACCAGTACAGCGACACCGTGTACCGGTACATCTACTACCGCGTGGGAGGTAAGGCCACCGCCGAGGACCTCACCAGTGAGACGTTCCTGCGCGCCCTGCGCCGCATCGGCACCTTCACCTGGCAGGGCCGTGACTTCGGCGCCTGGCTCGTGACCATCGCCCGCAACCTCGTCGCCGACCACTTCAAGTCCAGCCGCTTCCGGCTCGAGGTCACCACCGGCGAGATGCTCGACGCCAACGAGGTCGAGCGGTCCCCGGAGGACTCCGTCCTGGAGTCCCTCTCCAACGCCGCCCTCCTCGACGCCGTACGCCGGCTCAACCCCCAGCAGCAGGAGTGTGTGACGCTCCGCTTCCTCCAGGGCCTCTCCGTCGCCGAGACCGCCCGCGTGATGGGCAAGAACGAGGGCGCCATCAAGACCCTCCAGTACCGGGCCGTCCGCACCCTCGCCCGGCTCCTCCCGGACGACGCCCGCTGAACCCGCCCGGAACGGCACGCTCCGCAGTCCTCAACTCACCATCGGTGAAAGTTCGTTGACTTGGCGGTCGGATCATCCGCCGTCCGTAACCCAAGTGGCGCGCCGCTCGTTGTGCGGGATGCAGGCTCCCTGTGGTCACTCCCTGGCCGACTCCGATCACTCGATCGTGTGCATGTGGTCAGGGTGTGCAACCCTCAGGACCCCCTGGGGAGTCGACCGTCATGACGAGAGGAGGTGCCGCCAGTGATCGCGAACGTATCGGCACACCGGCGGGCGAACGCCTTCGCCCAGGCCCTGGAGGAGCAGTCCGACCGGGGCCCGGCGGCCGAGCAGTCCGAAGGATCGGTACCGGCCCCGGCCGCTGCGGAACAGACCGAGCAGGGCCGTCAGTTGGCCCTCACGGCGAGTCTCGGCGAGCTGCCCAAGCCGGAACTGGACCCGGAGGTCAAGGTCGTCCAGCGAGCCCAGCTCGTGGCCGCGTTCGAGGCCATGCTGCTGGAGGGCACCGTTGGAGGCGAGGCGGCGGACCCTTCGGTCCCCGAGCAGCGCTCCCCCCGATCGCGCGGCACTCACCGGGCGAGCCCGCTGGGGAAGCTGCGACCGCGTTCGCGGCTGACCAAGGGCCTCGCCGCCGGCGGGCTCAGCGTCAGCGTCGCGGCGGGCGCGTTCGGCGGCGTCGCCGCCGCCAGCTCGGACGCCCTGCCCGGTGACTCGCTCTACGGCCTCAAACGCGGCATCGAGGACTTCAAGCGCAGCTATCTGTCCGACGGGGACGACGACCGCGGTCGCTCCTACCTCGACCAGGCCGCCACCCGCCTGAACGAGGCCCGCCGGCTCATGGAGCGCGACCGCGGCGGCCAACTCGACCACGAGTCCCTCGGCGAGGTCCGCCGCGCCCTGTCCGGCATGAAGCACGACGCCGCCGAGGGCCACCGACTGCTGCACGAGGCGTACGAACGCGACCCGGACTCCCTGGGCCCCATCCGGGCCCTCGACGCCTTCTCCCGGTCGCACCGCGACGCCTGGGGCGCCCTCCGCGACCGGCTGCCGGTGCAGCTCGGGGACGTCAGTGAGCAGGTGTCGTCGGTGTTCGACGCCATAGACGAAGAGGTCGCCCCGCTGCAGTCCCTCCTCCCGCAACCCCCGGCCCGGGGCGGCGGCGAGCGGCAGGGCACGTCCGGCTCTCCGTCCACCGGCTCGACCGGCAGGGACGGCTCGACGACGCCGAGCACGGGCGACACCGGCGCGTCCAACGCCAGCCAGTCCAGCAGCCCCAGCGGCTCGTCCTCCCACACCGAGGACGAGGGCCTCCTGGGCGGCAACACCGGCGGCCTCCTCGACTCCCCGAAGGACACCGGCACCAGCATGTCCTCCCCCACAACACCCCCGACCACCCAACCGGACGTCACCGTCCCGCCCCTCCTCCCGGGCCTGCTCCCCGGCCTGGGCATCGAGGGCGAGGACACGAACTAGTGCCCCGGCAGGCAACGTTCGCCCGTTAAGGAGCGGCGTCCGGTACGTGCTCTCGGCGTGCCGGGTACAAGCCCTCGTACTGGACGTACCTGGGTTTGTGCCCGGTGCGGCGGTCGTACGCGAGACTGCTGTCAGGTCTCTCAGACAGCGGCCGCGAAAAAGCCGAAGCCCTAGAAGAACACCGACCTCCGCTGCACGAGCAACTTGTACAACGTGTGCTGGATCTGTTCTCTGACCTGGTCGGTCAGGTTGAACATCAGCATCGGATCCTCCGCCGCCTCCGGCGGATAGCCGTCCGTCAGGATCGGCTCGCCGAACTGGATCGTCCACTTCGTCGGCAGCGGCACCGCGCCGAGCGGGCCCAGCCACGGGAAGGTCGGCGTCAGCGGGAAGTACGGGAAGCCCAGGAGGCGGGCCAAGGTCTTCGCATTGCCGATCATCGGGAAGATCTCCTCCGCCCCGACGATCGAGCACGGGATGATCGGCGTGCCCTGGCGCAGAGCCGTGGAGACGAAACCGCCACGGCCGAAACGCTGGAGTTTGTAGCGCTCGCTGAAGGGCTTGCCGATGCCCTTGAAGCCCTCCGGCATGACGCCGACGACCTCGCCCTGGCCGAGAAGGCGTTCGGCGTCCTCCGCGCAGGCCAGCGTATGGCCGAGCTTGCGGGCGAGTTCGTTGACCACCGGCAGCATGAAGACGAGGTCGGCGGCGAGGAGGCGCAGGTGTCGGCCGGCCGGATGGTGGTCGTGGACGGCGACCTGCATCATCAGGCCGTCCAGCGGCAGCGTCCCGGAGTGGTTGGCGACGATCAGCGCGCCGCCCTCGGACGGGATGTTCTCGACACCCTTCACCTCGACCCGGAAGTACTTCTCGTACACCGGCCGCAGCAGGGACATCAGGACCTGGTCGGTCAGCTCCTCGTCGTAACCGAAGTCGTCGACGTCGTAGTCCCCGGTGAGCCGGCGGCGCAGAAAGGCGAGCCCGCCCGCGATACGTCGCTCCAGGCCGCCGTCGTCCTGGGGCCTCTGGGCCGGCTTTTCCTCACGCGTCACAGGAACATCATCCTGCGCGGAGGCCCTGCTGGGCAGGGGCTGGACCTCACGTACCAGCGCGGGCTCCGTGCCCTTGCGGCGGCTCCCCGCGCTCCGGCGCCGCGGCGGCCGCTGCACGGCACCCCCGCGGGACCGGTCGTCGTCGAACGGAATGACCTTGGCATCCGCCATCGTTGATGCGCTCCTCAGTTGGCGCTCTGCGTCGGGGGGTGGCCGCCGCCCAGGACGGGCAGGGCGGCGATCCGGTCGACGGCCCCCGCAAGGGCCTCCGGCGGCAGCAGCCCGGGGCCGCGGCTGCGCGCGAACTCCGCGAAGGTCTCCGCCGTCGTGTACTTCGGCTTGAATCCGAGGGTCTCACGCATCTGGTCCGTCGCCACGACCCGGCCGTGTGTCAGCAGCCGGATCTGCTCGGGCGAGAAGTCCGTCATACCCAGCGTACGCACGAGGGACCCGGCCCAGGTGACCGCCGGCAGCAGTAGCGGCACGGTGGGCCGGCCGAGGCGCCGGGAACACTGTGAGAGCAGCAGGACGCCGTCGCCGGCGATGTTGAAGGTGCCGCTGTTGAGCGTGCCCCGCTGCGGTTCGTGGGAGGCGATGCGCAGCACCTCGATCACGTCGTCCTCGTGCACGAACTGCAGCCGCGGATCGTAGCCGAGGACGGTCGGCAGGACGGGCAGCGAGAAGTACGAGGCGAGCGGCGTATCGGCGCTGGGGCCCAGGATGTTGGCGAACCGCAGCACACACACGGCCACGTCCGGCCGCCGCCGCGCGAACCCGCGTACGTATCCCTCGACCTCGACCGCGTCCTTGGCGAAGCCGCCGCTGGGCAGAGACTTGGGCGGCGTCGTCTCGGTGAAGACGGCCGGGTCGCGGGGCGCCGACCCGTACACGTTCGTACTGGACTTCACCACGAGCCGTTTGACGGTCGGGGACTTCTGGCAGGCACCGAGCAGCTGCATGGTGCCGATGACGTTGGTCTCCTTGACCGTGGTCCGGCTGCCACTGCCGAGCGCGGTACCCGTCACGTCCATGTGTACGACCGTGTCGGCGCCGGTCTCGGCGAGCACCCGCGCGATGGTGGGCTGCCGGATGTCCGCCCGGATGAAGTCGGCACCGCCCAGATGGTGCTCGGGTGGCACCGCGTCCACGGCGACGACCCGGTCCACCTGTGGGTCACGCTGGATCCGTCGTACGAACCGGCCCCCCAGTTGACGGGCCACTCCGGTCACGAGCACGACCTTGCCCAAGATCAGCGCCTTCCTTCCAGGCCTTGTTTCCGTGCTGCCCGCACCTGCCGCGTTCCCCGTGTGCGGCCAACTTAGCGGGTCGATGTTGCGCTGTGATGACCGCCCAATGCATGAGGTGACGACATCCACAGAGGTACGAACAGACCAAGCCATGTGGACGCAGGCGTACGCGCAGGCCGCGCCCGGATCCGGATATGCGTGTGGCCCCCCACCGGGTGTGGTGGGGGGCCACAGAACACGCCACTTTCGCGGCGTCGCGCTTACTTCTTGTTGCGACGCTGAACGCGCGTGCGCTTGAGCAGCTTGCGGTGCTTCTTCTTAGCCATCCGCTTGCGCCGCTTCTTGATAACAGAGCCCACGACTACCCTCGCTCACTTCTCATCACTCGGTGTTTGGGCGCCATGGGCCCATACGACCTACGAGGGGCCAGCCTACCCGTCCGAGCGCTGAGGTCGTAATCGAGGGGACGGGGGAGATCCCGACATGCCCTGAGGATCCCCCCGGCCCATCGTCGTCAGGCGGTTTCCACCCCCACATAGCTCTCACGGAGGTACTCGTGAACCGCTTGCTCCGGGACGCGGAACGACCGTCCCACCCGGATCGCGGGCAGATGACCACTGTGCACCAGCCGGTACACGGTCATCTTCGACACTCGCATCACCGAGGCGACTTCCGCCACGGTTAGGAACTGAACCTCGTTCAGAGGCCTTTCGCCAGCTGCAGCCATGACACACCTGAACCTTCCGCACTCGACGGCCACCGGCTTCCCCTTCCGGTGACTCTTCGTCGCTGCGTGCTCACTCCCCAGACTAGGGGCGGGTGATGCGAGTGGGGAAGAGGTGCACCCATCGGCGGCCTACTGTGACAGACACGCTCGATTGAGTACGTAGCGGGTAAGCGGCCGGTAGTAATCAGACCGCACAGCGTCATCAAGTGGAACGACGACGGACACGACCCCCTCCGCCTCCCCCACGAAGAGCGCAGGGTCATCGGTATCGGCGAGCCCAATGGCCTCAAACCCCAGCTGACCTGCCCCGCAGACCCACCCGTGGTCCCCGACGACAAGCTCCGGCAACGTCCCGCCGGCCGACGCCACGGCGTCCAGCACGGTACGAACCGGGAGCGGCGAGTGTGTGTGTGCGCCCGGCTCACAACCGGGACGGGAAGGGCCGGGTTCGCGGACCAGCGCGACTCCTCGTACGTAGTCAAGGTTGTACGTGCGTAGACCGAACCGGGTCGTTATGTCGACACAATGACCCGTTGCCGGAGTGAGAACGGCACATCCCGCCGCCGACAGCGCGTCTGCCAGGGCGGCGTAGAACCCGAGCAGACGATGCGGATGCCCGGTCCCGAACAACACCGGCCCACCACTCCGAGCGACGGCACCGAGCCGAGCAGCGAAGGCATCAAGGGCCGCCAAGGTCCGCTCAGGATCGATCACATCATGGCCGGAGGTGCACGCCGGATCGGCCGAAACCCCGCACTTGTCCGCCATCAACTCGATCAAATCCCGTTGCTTCCAGCTCCATTCAGGATCAAGCCCGATCAGCACCCGAGGATCCCGAGCAGCGAAAAGCCGATAACTCCGCAGACTCTCCTCCCGCGAGGTCGCCACGGTCCCAGCAAGACGAGCGGCAAGAAGATGGGCGCGCAGGGCTCCGGTGGTCAACACGTAGGTGATGGTGACGGATGGGGATCGGGGGCGCCGGGGGAACAGGGAAACACCGCACGGTCGGCGTAAGGACGGGTAAGGGCGGCGGGGTCGGCCCTCCCCACCTCAGCCCCCACCCGCCTAAGCCAACAGCCCCCGCAACGGAAACACGGCTTTCCGAGCCGCCAGCACAGCCTGATCCAACCGATCCGCAGGGTCATACCCCGCCTCCCAGTCGGCCCAGGCCACAGGCCACCGCCCGTCAGTCATCCGCACCGGCGCCAACTGCCGAGTCCGAGCAAACACTTCCTGCCGCCAACTCTCCGGAATCACCGTCTCGGGCGTGATCTCCCGCCCCGCAGCGATCCCCACCAGATGAGTCCAGGACCGCGGCACGACGTCCACCACCGCATATCCACCCCCACCCAGCGCCACCCACTTCCCGTCGGCGTACTCGTGCGCCAGCTCATGACAGGCGACCTGCACGGCCCGCTGCGCATCCAACGACACCGCGAGATGCGCCAGCGGATCCTCGAAGTGCGTATCGGCCCCGTGCTGCGTCACCAGCACCTGAGGCCGAAAGTCGGCGATCACCTCCGGCACCACGGCATGAAACGCCCGCAGCCACCCCGCATCCCCGGTCCCCGCCGGCAACGCGACGTTCACGGCAGACCCCTCGGCCCCCTCACCGCCCGTCTCCTCCGGCCACCCGGTCTGCGGAAACAAGGTCCGAGGATGCTCATGCAGCGAGATCGTCAGAACCCGGGGATCCTCCCAGAACGCCGCCTGCACCCCGTCCCCGTGATGCACGTCGACATCCACATAGGCGACCCGCTCGGCCCCCAGCTCCAGCAACCGAGCGATGGCCAGCGACGCATCGTTGTAAATACAGAACCCCGACGCACCCCCGGGCATCGCATGATGCAGCCCACCCGCGAAGTTCACCGCATGCAGCGCCTCACCCCGCCACACCGCCTCCGCGGCCCCCACCGACTGCCCGGCGATCAGCGCCGACACCTCATGCATCCCGGCAAAGGCAGGATCGTCCAACGTCCCGATCCCATACGCCCCGTCCGCCGCCCCCGGCTCCACCGAAGCCGCCTTCACGGCCTCGACGTAGTCCTCACGATGGACGAGCCGCAGCGTCGACTCCCCGGCCGGCTTGGCCGACACGACCTCCACGTCCCGATCCAGCCCGAAGGCCGCGACGAGTGTCCGGGTCAGCGCAAGCCGAACCGGATCCATCGGATGCTCAGGACCAAAGTCATAGCCCGTTACTGCCTCGTCCCACATCAGCTGTGTGCGGCCGCTCATGCCCGTCACCGTATCGGTCCGGTTGAGCGGCGAACGACCGGGCGTACACAACCGTCACCAGCACCAACACCATCGGCACGAGCATGGCCCCGCGATAGCTCCACGCGTCCCCCAGCGCCCCCACCAACGGCGAACCGATCAAAAACCCCACATAATTGAAGACATTGAGCCGCGCCACGGCCGCATCCGAAGCCCCCGGGAACAACCGCCCGGCCGCGGCAAAGGTCTGCGGCACCAGCACACACAGCCCCAGCCCGAGCAACGTGAACCCCAGCATCCCGACCCACGCCCCCGGCGCCCCCGCCACCACGGCGAACCCCACCGCCGCCACCAGCGCCCCCATCCGCACGACGGCCACAGCCCCGAACCGCCGCACCCCGAAGTCCCCGATGGCCCGCCCCAGCAGCGTGGTCACCATATAGACGTTGTACGGCACGGTCGCCAGCTGCTCGGAGCTCCCCAGCACGTCCTGCAGATACTTCGCACTCCAGTTGGAGACGGTCGAGTCCCCGATATAGGCGAAGGTCATCACCAGACACAACGGCAACAGCATCTTGAAGACGAGAGGCCCACTCTCCGAGCCCTTCTCCTCCTCCACGGGCCCGGCGTCATCGCGGTTGTCGACGTACCACCGACTCCCGACCAGTACGGCCGGCAACAACACCACAACCGGCAGATACGACACGAACAGCGCCAGATGCCAGTGCGCCCCGACCCACGCGAGCGAGGCCCCCAGAATCCCGCCCAGGCTGTACGCCGCATGGAAGCTGAGCATGATGCTGCGCCCGTACGACCGCTGCAGACTCACCCCGAGCATGTTCATCGACGCGTCGAGCACACCCACGGCCAGCCCGAACGCGGCCAGCGCGAGCCCCAGCTCGACCATCCGCTCCCCCGCCCCTACCCCGAGCAGCGCCAGGAGCACGACCGGCTGGGACCACCGCAGCAGCCGGCTCGGCGGTATCCGCTTCACCAGCCGCTCGGTCGCCACACTCCCGACCCCGGCGAGGATCGGTACGGCGGCGAGGAAGGCGGGCAGCAGCGCGTCGGAGACCCCGTACCGGTCCTGAATGGCCGGGATCCGCGTCACCAGCAGAGCAAACGCGACGCCCTGAGCGAAGAAGCCGAACGTCAGCGAGGCCCTGCCGCGCCGCAGTACATCTGTCATGGCGGCGAGCGTAGGGCCCCAACGTACTGGTGGGTAGATCCAGCTAAAGATGAATTTCCCTCAGCTTTACTCGGCGGAGGACACCAGCAGGTCGACCAGGTCCATCATGTCCGAGAAGAGCCGATTGGCGCCGACGAGCTTCCCTGGGGGCGTCATGGCGGTGAACCCGTACACGTCCATCCCCGCCGCGACGGCCGCCTGGACCCCCAGCGGACTGTCCTCGACGACGACACACCGCCCCGGCACGACCCCCATCCGCTCGGCCGCGTACAGGAAGAGATCCGGCGCCGGCTTCCCCCGCCCCACATCCTGCGAACTGAAGACCCGCCCGTCCTCGAACCACCGGTCCAGCCCGGTCGTCCGATGCCCCACCCGAATCCGCTCATGACTCCCGGACGACGCCACGCAGTACGGCACCCCGTCCGCGGCAAGCTTCTCGAGTACGTCCACGACCCCGCCCACCGGCCTCAACTCCCGCTCGAACGCGGCGAACACCCGCGCGTGGAAGACGTCGTCGAAGTCCTCGGGCAGCCGCTGCCCGGTCCGCTCCAGGACGACGTCATGGATCCGATGCATCGCGGACCCCATGTAGTCCCGGATGGAGTCCTCATAGGAGGTCGGATGCCCCAACTCGGTGAGATAGCCGGCCAGCAGCCTGTTGGAGATGGGCTCACTGTCGACGAGAACGCCGTCGTTGTCGAAAATGACGAGGTCATAGCGCATACCCAAGAGCGT
>NZ_KQ949138.1:11039-25736 GCF_001514305.1 Streptomyces dysideae | reverse complement strand
AGGGCTGGTGCCTGGTGGACCAGGAACTGGAACAGGGTCTGGTATCGATCGGCGTACCCATCCGGAACGAAGCACGACGGGTGGTGGCAGGAATCAACCTCTCCACCCACGTCAGCAGGCGAACGCCGGACTCGATACGCCACGATCTGCTGCCGCCGCTCCTGGCCACCGCCGCCGACATCGAGGCCGAGCTGAAGGTCCCCGGCTAGCTAGCTAGTGGCGAACACCGTCTCGTCGAGCACCCCGGTCACCTCGCGGCGCTCGTCGTCACCGGCCCAGTCCTCGCCCGCGTACAGGCGACGGTCGATCAGCGCGTGCCCGTCCGTGGTCACGTAGGACAGGTGCACCGCGACCTGGCACAGGCCGATCCCGCCCAGGGCTTGTCCATAAATAACTGTCAGAGTTGATCTGTAGGGGTGTTCGCCACGGACGTTAGACGAGTTTGCAGTTGCTGGAGCGTGCGCGCAGGTGAGCCAGGTATCGGTGTGACGGCAATGCGATGCAGGTCGAGAATTCGGTGGCCGTCCTGGAACTGATTGGACAGGTTGGTGCGTGTGACGCTCAGCATCTGGGCCATCAGGGTGCTGGTTGCGGCCTTGCGGCGGCGCAGGAGTGCGGCAAGCAGTCGGTGGAAGTGGTCCAGGCTGCTGGTCTGCGGATGGAGGTAGCCCCGGGGGCGGTGGAAGCGACGCTGGAAGGCTGCCTCGGCCAGGGCGTCCCAGTACGGTTCCGAGACCGCCACGAGGTGTGCGAACTCCGAGCGAGCCATGCCGGTCAGCGTCGGATCGGTAAGCATCAAGGTCAGGGCGGGATCGATCGGCCGACGAGTCGCCGGTTCTTCGGAAGGGTTTGGGGGATGCGGGGCCAGGGTGTAGTTCCAGTTGCCGTGGAACGCAATCGGGTGTGATCGGCAGGGCACGGAACTCGGCGGTCGTGACGGTGGTGCCGAGGGCGTAGTCGCCAGTGTCCAGCTCGGCGCCGATCCTCAGCCCGGTCGCAGTGGTCGTTGCGGCGATCGTCTCGAGCACGACTTGGTAGCTGGTCAGCGGCCGACCGCGCCAATTGGCGGTGATATGGCAGAACATCCGGTGGTGAAGTCGGCCCAGAGCGCGGTCTCGTCTTTCGATCGAGCCGTTTCTCTGGGCCGCTTCCCGCACCCGGCGTGCCACTCTCGCGGCACCGGGCGCTCCACAAGTCCCGTCCGGCTGTTGATGATTGTCTTCATCCGGCGGTTGGCCAGGGAGAAGGGATGGCTGTCCCTCGGTATCGGTAGCGCGTGGTGCGTACCTTTCCGGGATCGAACAGCGTCCGTTCCTCCCCTGTCGGCCACCAACCCCCGCCGCAGTAGCGGCGGCGGAGGTCCTTCCTGTTGATCCGGTGGTGCTTGCGGCGCAGCCATTTCATGACCTGGGCCCACGTGTACGAGCTCAGGTACTGGAAGGTTGCGCTGGACACCCCGGGGCGGAAGTACATGCACCAGCCGAGCAGCGTCCGGTTGATCTGGATGAGCAGTTCGTCCAGCGGCAGGCCGGTGGCAGTTCCGCGGCGGATCGCCTTGACCTTGTCCATCGCGGCCTTGAGGGCCTTGCGCGCGGCGGGCTCGGTGCAAGGCCGAGCCCGCCGCCACGTGGAGAACCCGGATGGTGGCGGCCTCGTCCTGGTCGACGACGAGACGCGGAAGGTGTCAAGCCTGGTGAGTCGGTCGGTTTCAGGGTTTGTCGAGTGAGCCGGGGTCGCCGGCGTCCGAGATGATCACTGGGCGGCGTGGTCGTCCGGCTGGTTGATCCACACGTTGGTGGGGACGATCGGCGGGGTGGGTGGCTTGTTGACGAACCGTTCGGGGTTGCGCTGGTAGACGGCGGTCAGGACGTCGGCGCGGACGGCGACCATCCGGACGACGGTCTAGCGGCTGTAGATGTCGATGATCGAGTACAGGTGGCAGAAAGACCCGTTTGCCCGGTCCGCGCAGCCGCGTTACGTCCCAGGACCGGATCTCGTCCGGGCGGGTGGCCGGCAGTTCCGGTTCGGCGTGCGCCGGGTGGACGGCGTGGCGGCGACGCTCACGGACCTCGTCGTGCTCGCGCAGGATGCGGTACATGGTGGACACGCCGGCCACGTACACGCCTTGGTCGAACAGCTGGTGGTAAACCGATGCCGGGCCCGTGTCGGCGAAGTCGCCGGTGTTGAGCGGCGACCGCACGGTGGCCCGCTCTTGGGCCGACAGGGCGCGTGGCTGCGGTCGTGCGGCGGACGCGGCTTGGCCAATGGCAGCGGGCACTGGCGGTGACGGCGGTAGTGGCCGACCTGGGCCCGGCCGGTGGCCCGGTACGCACCCCCGGGCAGGGGCGTGAGCTCCGCCACGGCCGTCTCGATCGCGGCGTCGATCATCGTCCCGACGCCGACCCGGCGGTGATCACCGGCTACAAGGCCGCCCGGAACCGGCCCCTGACCCGCGGCCAGAAGCTGTCGAACACCGCACTGGCAGCGGTCCGGGCACCGGTGGAGCACGGCTTCGCCCACCTCAAGAACTGGCGCGTGCTCGGCAAGGTCCGCACCGACCCGACGTGGGCGACCGCCCTGGTCAGGTCCCTGCTCGTCCTCACAAACCGCGAACTTTCCCGATGACCGACGATCTTCACCGAAGTCATCCACCCACGACCAGCACGAGCATCCCGAACCCCACACACACCAGAACCGTGACCAGCAACTTCACGATGCACAGTGCTCAGTGATCGGGCGCTCCCGCGTGTCTTCCGGGAGCAGGGAGTGTGCCTGGCCTGTCACTCGGTGGGGCTCGGAGTCTCCGGTGTCGGGAGGAGGCGTCGCAGCAGGGACTCCTCCAGTTCGATCAGGACGTCTTCGCTGCCGGCGACGGGGCTCGGCAGGGTGCGCCACAGGACGAGCTGGCCGTGCAGGGCGGTCCACAGGTGGATACCCAAGTCCTGCGCCTCCGCCCGACGGCCGGGGGCTGCTTCGGTGAGGTAGGCGTCAGCCGTATCGGTCCACGCCTGGAGCACGGTGCCGATGGGGTGGTCGGCGGAGGGCCGACGCTCGGGCTCGTATTCCAGGCTGAACATCAACTGGTAGCGGCGGGGCTTGTCGATGGCGAACCTGCGGTAGGCCGTGACGGTGGCCCGCACGCGCGCCCACGGGTCCGCGCCTGCGGCGGCGGCCGACTCGCCGGCCTTGCTCATCGCGACGGCCAGTGTGCGGTAGGCGGCATCGAGGACGGTGGAGACCAGGTCGCCCTTGTCCTTGAAGTGCCGGTAGACGCTGGGCGCGGAAATGCCGACCTCGCGGGCGACCCCGCGCAGGGACAGCGCGTCCTCGCGGCCCGTCTCCTCCAGGATGCGGGTCGCCGCGTCGAGGATCTCCTGCCGCAGCCGCTCGCCCTCGCCCCGCACATTGGGCATCCGCTTGACCTGCGACTTCATGGCCCCCTCCTCGCTGCCGGCAGCAGCCTACCGACCCTCGGTGCACTCCGCCTCCGACAGTCGGCGCCTCGTCAGGTCCGATGCCGGCTTCCGATTCATCGATTAACGCTGTTAGTCTAACAATGCTTCGACTAACAGCGTTAACCGATGCTGGAAAGGCACAGTCATGGCCTCGTCTCCGAACGTCCCCGCGTTCACGCTCACCCGCCCGCAGGACGCTCCCCTGGACCCCCCTCCGCTGTATGAGCGGCTGCGTGAGGAACAGCCCGTCACGCGTGTCTCCCTGTGGGAGGGGCGCCTCACTCCGTGGCTGGTGACCCGCTGGGAGGACGCCCGGGCGGTGCTGGGGAGCCCGGCGTTCAGCACCGACCCGACGCACCCCGGCGCACCCAACTTCAAGGAAGATGAGCAGCCGGCCCCGCGCGGCTTCTTCCAGAACTTCGACGACCCTATCCACGCGGCGATGCGGCGCACCCTGACCCGCGAGTTCATGATCAAGCGCATCGACACGCTGCGCCCGGCCATCGCCCGCCTGACCGACGAACTCCTCACCGACCTGACCAAGCTGAGCGGCCCCGCCGACTTCGTGGAGCACTTCGCGCTGCCGCTTCCCTCCCTGGTCATCTGCGAACTGCTCGGCGTCCCCTACGAGGAACACCCGTTCTTCCAGGAGCAGTCGAAGACCCTCGTAGACCTGAATGCCACGGGAGAGGAGGCCGCCCGGGCGTTCGCCAACCTCGGCGAGTATCTGCTGCGCCTCGTGCAGACCAAGCGCGCCACCCCCGGCGACGACGTGGTCACCCGGCTCGCCGCACAGGTGGACGAGGGCGTCATCACCGACCAGGACGCCGCCGACCTGAGCGCCTTCCTGCTGTTCGCCGGGCATGAGACGACGGCGAACATGATCGCGCTGAGCACCATCACCCTCCTCAACCACCCCGACCAGATCCCGCACATCCTCGGCGGACCGGACCAGGTCGCGAGCGCGGTGGAGGAACTCCTGCGCTACCTGTCCATCGTGCACGGCGGACTGCGCCGCACCGCCATCGACGACGTCACCATCGGCGGCGTGACCATCCACGCGGGCGAGGGCGTGATCATTCCCGTCCACGTCGCCAACCGCGACCCGGAGTTCTTCACGAACCCCGACGACCTGGACCTGGAGCGTGCCAACGTCCGCCAGCACCTGGCCTTCGGCTACGGCATCCACCAGTGCCTGGGCCAGCCGCTGGCCCGCGCCGAACTCCAGATCGCCCTGCCCGAAGTCTTCCGCCGGCTTCCCGACCTGAAGATCGCCGTACCGATGGAGGAGATCGCCTTCAAGCAGGCCACCGCCGTCTACGGCGTCCGCGAACTGCCCGTCACCTGGTGACCGCAACCACCCGATCCCCCCACCGAGAGCAGGGAAGAAACGTCATGCATGTAGAAGTCGACGTCCCCAAGTGCGTCGCGTCGGGCCAGTGCGTACTGCTCGCCCCCGACGTCTTCGACCAGCGCGAGGAGGACGGCATGGTCGTCCTCCTCGACGACAACCCGCCGGCCGAACTCCACGACGCCGTCCGCGAATCCGCCACCGTCTGCCCGGCGGCCGCCATCCGCCTGGAGGAGTCGTGACCGCGACCACGACCAGCCGCGTGGTCATCGTCGGCGCCTCCGCGGCCGGCCTCGCCGCCGCCGAAACCCTCCGCCGCGAGGGCCACACCGGCCCCCTCACCCTCATCGGCGACGAACCCGACGCCCCCTACGACCGCCCGCCCCTGTCGAAGGAGACTCTCTCCGGCGCCTGGAGTCCCGACCGACTGCCCCTGCGCACCCAGGCCGACCTCGACGCCCTTGACCTGGACACCCGCTACGGCCGCGAGGCCATCGGCACGAGTGTCGCCGAGGGCACCGTGCTGCTGGCCGACGGTACGGAGGTGCCGTACGACGGACTGATCGTGGCCACCGGAGTGCGCCCCCGGCGCCTGCCCGGCACGCCGGCCCACGTCCTGCGCACCCTGGACGACGCCCTCGCCCTGAAGGACCGCCTCGGCCCCGGCCGCACACTGGCCGTGGTCGGCGCCGGATTCCTCGGCGCCGAGGCCGCGTCGGTGGCGGCCGGCCTGGGCACCCACGTGACCCTCCTGGAACCCGCGCCCGTCCCGCTGGCCCACGCGGTCGGCGAGGACGTCGGCCGGATGCTCGCCCAGGCCCACTTCGACCACGGCGTGGACCTGCGCACCGGGACCGGGGTCAGCGAGGTCGTCCCCGGCGGCGTACGCCTCGACGACGGCAGCGTGGTCGAGGCCGACACGGTGTTGGTGGCCGTCGGTTCCCGGCCCAACACCGAGTGGCTGACCGGCAGCGGCCTCACCCTCGACGACGGGCTGGTCTGCGACGAGTTCTCCGCCGCCGCGCCCGGGGTGTACGGCGCGGGCGACGTGGCCCGCTGGCACAACCGGCTCTTCCGCACCTCGATGCGCATCGAGCACCGCACCAACGCCGCCGAACAGGGCATGGCCGCCGCCCGCAACCTCCTCGGCGCCCAGCGGCCCTTCGCGCCCGTCCCCTACTTCTGGTCCGACCAGTACGACCTGAAGATCCGCGCCTACGGCTACCTGCGCGGCCACGACGAGATGCGGATCGCCGAAGGCAGCCTGGAAGAACGCAAGTTCACCGCCGTCTACCGCACCGGCGACCGTCTCACCGGCGTCCTGGCAGCCGGCATGCCGCCCAAGACCACCCGCCCCTGGCAGCAGGCCATCGCCGCCAGCACCCCCTGGCGCCAGGCGACATCCCTCCTGGAAGGAGCGGCAGCATGACTGACACCACCGACTTCGAGGGACGGGGCGTCGTCGTCACCGGCGCCGGGTCCGGCATCGGACGCGCCACCGCGCTGCGGTTCGCGAGCCTGGGGGCCCAAGTTCTTGTCGCGGACATCAATCCCGTCGGCGCCGAGGCCGTCGCCAAGGAGATCGAGGCGAACGGCGGCACCGCCCGCACGGTCGTCGGCGACCTCAGCGACCAGGGCACGGTCGACGAGGTCATCACCACCGCCGTCGAGTCCTTCGGCGACCTCGGCGTGCTCGTCAACAACGCCGGAATCATGGACACCATGACCGCCACCGCCGACGTGAGCGACGCGGAATGGGAGCGAGTCATACGGATCAACCTCACCGCTCCGTTCCTGCTCACCCGCGCCGCCCTGCCCCACATGCTGGCCCGCGGCAACGGCGCCATCGTCAACACGGCCTCGGAGGCGGCTCTGCGCGGCAGCGCCGCCGGCACCGCGTACACCGTCTCCAAGCACGGGATCATCGATCTGACGAAGTCGACCGCGGTCATGTACCGGGACCGCGGCATCCGCGTCAACGCCATCGCCCCCGGCGGCACCCGGACCCACATCACCGACACCGTCACCTTCGACGGCGACGGCGCCTCGATCGTAGGCCGCTACCAAGAGAACGTGGGCCGCGTAGCGGCGGCGGAGGAAGTCGCCGCGGCCATCGTGTTCCTCGCCTCGGACGCGGCGAGCAACATCAGCGGCGCCGTGCTCCCCGTCGACAACGGCTGGTCGGCCGTCTGACCCAGCCACCCATGCGGTGCCCGGCCCGCGCATCGGGGGCCGGCCACCGCATGCCCATGCCCATGCCCTGTGAGGTCGCTTCCCGAGGGACGAGCGGATCCTCGTGCGGGCGCGGATGCGGCGTAGGGCGGGGTGTACGTCCCGCTGCGGGAACGGCCCGGCCGGGTGCGGCCCTCGCGAGTTCGACGGTTGTCGATGTCCTCCCGACGGAGCGCCGGCATGCAGGAGTTGCGCAGTGCAGCGGCTGGAGGCGCTCGGCCTCGGCATAGGGGCCGACGCCTGCCGGGCCGAGGGCGGGTTCAGTTCGGGTCAGTGCTGAGGTCGAGGGCCGGGGTGATCATCGTGAAAGCCTCGTCGACCAGCTCGTCCATCGGCTTGGTGCCGTCGCTGTCCACCCAGCGGCGCAGCGCGGCCTGGTACGCGGTGAGGGCGACGCCGGCGGCGAGGGCGGGGCGCAGGCCGGCGTCGGGATCGAGTCCCGTGCGCCGGGCGAGGATGCCGGCCATCTCGGCCTGCCACTGCGACTGCCGCTCCAGGAACCGGGCCAGTAGGGCCGGCGTGTCCAGGATCAGCCTGCTCACGTGCAGCGTCCTGTCCGGATCGGCGTCGCACACGGAGGTGAACACGGACAGTGCGTGACGCAGCGCCGGCGCGGGTGGCTCATCGTCGGGCCGGGCGCTCAGTTCCGCGCACATCTGCGCACCGGCTCCCGCGAGCAGGTGCACCACCACGTCTTCCTTGGACTGGAAATAGCGGGAGAACGTGCGACGTGACATCCCCACGGCGGCCACTATCTGGTCGACCGTCGTCTCCTCGAATCCCTGATCAGCCAGCAACGTCACCGCGGCCAAGGCCAGTTCGTTGCGTACGAGCTGACGCTTGCGCTCCGCGATGTTGGCCCTTGGGGCTGCGTTCAAATCCACCACGACCCCGATGTTACCTTGCGCCGAGTTGGTCCTGCCGGGACCGGCTTGACCCAGTGTGCCATGCATGGCAGTCTGCTGCGAAATGCGGCAGTGGGCAATTGGGCCACAGCGGTGGGCAAGGCTCCGCGTTTCCTCCTTCCCCGAAAGGTCCTCTCCCGTGAACGTCTTCCTCTGGATCGTGCAGCCGTGCTCGCCGCCATGTTCGCCATGGGCGGTGTCACGAAGTCCACCCGGCCCAGGGACAAGCTGACCGAACAGCTGCCCTGGGTGGCCGACTTCTCCCAGGGCACCGTCCGCTTCATCGGCATCGTGGAGTTCGCCGCCGCCCTCGGGCTGATCCTGCCCGCGGCCACCGGCATAGCCCCCGTGCTTACCCCGCTGGCCGCGACCGGCCTGGTCGTGGTGATGGTGCTGGCCGCGATCGCCCACGCCCGACGCAAGGAACCCGGCGCCATCGCCTTCAACACCGTCCTGCTGATCCTGGCCGCGCTGGTGGCCTGGGGCCGCTTCGGCCCGTACAGCTTCTGACCCCTACCGCCAGGAACCGGGCGGACGCGGTGATCAGACCGCCCGGCCCGGAAGCGGCCCGTGACCGGCACCCCGGCCACCGATCTTTTCCCTCAAGGGGATCCTCATGACCAACCTGCTCATCCTCGGCGGCAGTGGCCGCCTCGGGATTCATGTCCTGGAACGGGCCGCCGCACGCGGTCACCGCGTCCGCGCACTGGTGCGCAACCCCGAAGCCGTCCAGGCCCCGGCCGGCGTCGAGCTGATCCAGGGCACGCCCTCAAACATCGACGACATCCGCAAGCAGCCCAGGGCAGCGAGGCGGTGATCAGCGCACTCAACAACTCCCGCGCCTCCGAAACCCCTGGGCCAAACCCGTCAGCCCGCCCATGTTCATGACCCACGTCACCCGCGACGCCCTCACCGTGATGGGCGAGCAGAACATCCGCCGGATCGTCGTGACCTCTACGCAGAGCGCCGCAGACGACTGGCCCGGATCAACCCGGTGTTCAGGGCCCTGATCAACGTGTCCAAGCTCAAGGCCGCCTACGACGACCACCACGGCGCCGACCGGGTCGTCCGCGCCTCCGACACCGACCGGACCCTCGCCAGGCCAGTCGCTCTCTCCAACAAGCCGGCCGGCGCTCCGCTGCGGGCCGCCGAGGCAGGCACCGACAAGCGGGGCACGCGGATCAGCCGCGCCGACGTCGCCGAATTGCTCCTGGACACCGTCGAGCAGGGCACATGGATCCGCAAGGCACCGCTCGTCTGGAACACACGAAACTGACACGTCCCACGCTCTGCACCCCAGGGGGTGATCCACCGGGACATCGAGCCCGCCAACGTGATGCTGACGGCCGACCGCACCCTGAAGCCCGGCGACTTCGGGATCGCCCGCTTCGCCGCCGCCGCCTCCTCGCGGGCGGCTCGCCAGCTGACCTGCCCAGTCCAGGATGAGATCAACGGGCCCGGGTCTGTGCCGCTTGCCCAGCTGACGGCAGCCGCATGGGATTCCGCGCGCTGAGACGGCCAAAATGAGCACGGAGCATCGTGAAAGCTGCACGTGCGGGCGACTTCCCTGTTCGTCAGCACCAGCAGGGCCCGCAGCAGCGGGAAAGACACCCGTCAGAAGGCCCGCCACGCGCATCACCACCACACGGCAACGCCGCCGTACTGCAATCGGCGGCGGGTGTGTCAATTTAACGGCCCTGTCTCACATTCGGTGGTGACAGAGAGTCGTGAGGGTCGTTGGCATCCTCGTGAAGGATGTCAACGAGCTTGTGCAGACGGTGTTTTCGGGCCTGGCCCCGCTGGTCATTGAGGATGTGGCCGACGAGGGCGAGCGGATCGTGGTGCGGGCACGGACTCCGCAGGACACCGCCGACTGTCCGGTGTGCGGGGCGTCGTCGGGACGCGTGCACGGCTATCACTGGCGGACGGCCGCCGACGTACCGGTCGACGACCGTCGGGTGGTGGTCCGTGTGCGGGTGCGGCGTCTGGTGTGCCCCACCCGTGGCTGCCGGCAAACCTTCCGCGAACAGGTGCCCGAGGTCCTGGAGCGATACCAGCGACGCACGGCCCGTCTGACCAGGCAAGTCAAGGCCGTGGTCAAAGAGTTAGCGGGACGGGCGGGGGCACGTCTGCTGGTGATGCTCGCGGTGGGCTTGTCGCGTCACACGGCCCTGCGTACCCTGCTGCGGATCCCGTTGCCCACGGGGCGGATGCCCCGTGTGATCGGCGTCGATGACTTCGCCCTGCGCCGGCGGCACCGCTATGCCACCGTAATCATCGATGCCGAGACCCATGAGCGGATCGACGTGCTGCCCGACCGCACGGCCGACACGCTGGAGGCATGGCTGCGCGAGCATCCGGGCATTGAGGCCGTGTGCCGTGACGGCTCGGCGACCTACGCTGAGGCCATCCGCCGCGCCCTGCCCGACGCAGTCCAGATCGGTGATCGCTGGCATTTATGGAAGAACCTGTGTGAAGCCGCCCTGAGTGAGGTGAAGGCGCACAGCAGTTGCTGGGCCGCGGTCCTGGACGCGCCAATCTACGACGGGCCCCGCGCCCAGACCACCCTCGAACGCTGGCACCAGGTCCATGGCCTGCTCGACCAGGGCGTTGGCCTGCTCGAATGCGCCCGCCGCCTGCAGCTGGCCCTGAACACCGTCAAACGCTACGCGCGTGCCGAGAAGCCCGAGCGGATGCTCCGCGTTCCCAAGTACCGCGCCAGCCTGGTCGATCCCTACCGCGAGCACCTGCGCAAACGCCGGGCAGAGGACCCCGGCGTCCCGGTCCTGCACCTCTTCGAAGAGATCAAAATTCTCGGCTTCACGGGCTGCCTGAACCTCTTGCACAAGTACATCAACCAGGGCCGCGCGGACGCCGACCGCAGCCATATCTCCCCGCGCCGGCTCGCCCGGATGCTGCTGACCAGGCCCGGCAACCTCAAGGCCGAGCAACACGAGCTCCTGGCCAAGCTCACCGGCGCCTGCCCCGAGATGACCCAACTGGCCGTCGGCATCCGAGACTTCGCCCCGCTACTTGCGCCTCACGCCGACAATGCCGACGCGCTCACGCGCTGGATCGCCCAGATCCGAGCATCCGACCTGCCTCATCTGCACGCCTTCACCCAGGGCCTGGACCGGGACATCGACGCCGTGATCGCCGGACTCACGCTTCCGTACAGCAACGGCCCCACCGAAGGCGTCAACACCAAGACCAAACGGATCGCGCGCCAGATGCACGGACGAGCAGGCTTCACCCTGCTCCGCCACCGCATCCTCCTCGGATAACAGCACTCTCCGTCACCACCGAATGTGAGACAGGGCCGTTGATTAGACACTCCCACAGGGGGAACCTCATTGTGGTAGCGGCAGGAGTCGCACAGAGGTTGGCCGTCGTGGGTGCGGCCAATCGCCGGACGTGTCCGTCCGCAGCGGTGGCATGGCTCCGCGTCCAAGGCCCTGCGGCAGTCGTAGCAGCAGCGGAGCCCGTCACGAACGTTGGAGAGAGGGACGCTTCGGCCGCACTGCGGGCACGGCGGGGTCACCAGGTTCTCGGCGCCGCGCTGTCGGAGGGCGCGGGGCCGTGCGCGCCTTGGCCGGTCAACAGGTCGGGAATGTCCTCCAGGGCCCACAGAAGTTGCCGCTGTCTGGCACTTACCGGTTCTGCGGACGGTTGGCTTGTGTTGCCGCGCTTCCGCAAAGTATCAGAAGAGAGCGGCCCCTTGAGTTCCTGCATACGGCGAGGTATTCGCTTGCTGAGCGTCCAGATTGAGAGGCAGGGCGCTCAGCCGTCCAACGGCGCCCCTCTCTGTGCGGGCCTCGGTGGTGTGGCTCAGTACCAGACGGAGAACGTGGCGTCGGCCCGGCCGCCGGCGGTGGAGATCGGGTCGATGCGCAGCACGTAGTCGTAGTGCCGGATGTAGCGGTCGGGGTAGTTGTACGAGCGGAACGACGACCAGGACGGGTCGGCGAGCCCGGCGGTCTTGTGGAAGGTGGCGTCCTTGGCGAACGTCGTGGTGCCGTCGTTGGCGTCCAGTCGCAGCTGGTAGTAGGAGTGCCGCAGGTAGCGGGTCGGCTGGTTGACGGACTGGAAGGAGACGCCGGAGGATTCGGCCAGCCCCGGCACCAGCTTCCATTGCGAGTCGGTGTACGGGTCGAACGGGTACGGGTCGATGCGGCCGATGTAGTCGGCGTGCCGCCAGTATCTGTCCGGGAAGTTGTAGGACTTCAGCCGGTTCCAGGCGGGCCTGCCCCACTTGGCGACCATGTTGTCGTACACCGTCTGGGGGATCGGCTTGATGTCGGCGTGCTTGGAGTTCAGCGGCTGGGTGTAGATGCGCCGGTCGGTGGCGGTCCAGGTGCCGGTGGAGAGGTCGCTGGTCTGCCAGGCGTAGAACAGCGCGTTGGCGTCGCCCCACAGGTACCAGGTGCCGGAAGCCTGGGCGAGGATCGGGCCCTCGATGCCTCCTTGCGGTGCCAAGCCCGAGGTGAAGACGGTGAAACTGCCCGGGTCGAGGGAGGTGGACCTCGCACCCACGAGGG
Source organism: Streptomyces dysideae (assembly GCF_001514305.1). Taxonomy (GTDB): domain Bacteria; phylum Actinomycetota; class Actinomycetes; order Streptomycetales; family Streptomycetaceae; genus Streptomyces; species Streptomyces dysideae. Next base: position 13,255 of record NZ_KQ949138.1, on the reverse strand, counting down.
CGTTGTTCCGCTTGAAGTACAGGTAGTTGACGCCGTTCACACCCAAGGCCAGGGAGCCGTCGATGATGTCGTAGCCCGGGTCGAAGAAGACCTGCGGTGCCGTCACCGTCTTGAAATCCGTGGTGTAGTTCACCATGATCACGTTGTGTCCGCTGCTGTTGACGGACGAGTAGATGATGGCGTACTGGCCGCGGGAGGCGTCCCAGAAGGCTTCGGGCGCCCAGGTGTGGGTGGCCATCGAGTGCAGCTTCAGCAGGCGGTAGTTGTCGAAGGAGCGCAGGTCGGCGGAGTCCCAGACGTGGATGTACTGGCTCTGCAGATTCCAGTTGGTTCCCTTCAGGTCAGTCGCCATGACGACGAAGGTGCCGTCCTGCTTGGGCAGGATGAAGGGGTCGCGCAGGCCACCCGTGCCCCCGGTCGGGGTCACGACGGCGTTGTTCTGGTTCAGCGGCATCCACTGCAGCGCGTCGGTGCTGACCGCGAGGTGCAGGCCGTAGTCCGTGCCAAGGCCTCTCGGTGACTGGGTGAAGTAGCCCATGACAAACGGGGAGCCGGTCGCGGCGGCCGCGGACTGGCTGCCGATGGTCAGCGCGCCGGTCATGGACAGCGGCACGGCCGTGGCCATGCCGAGGAACAGCCGGCGCGACGGGAGGGGAGTTGCGCTTGCGCTCATCTGATGTCTCCAGGGGGTGTACAGGGGTGGGGAAGTGGCGCATCGAAAGTCCAGTCTTCTTCCTGCAAGGGCCCCTCAAGGGTTCCTAGCCGGTGACGCGCTGAAAGGTCCATCGCTGGTTGGTGCTGCCGACGTCGCGGTACTGGATCAGCGCGGCACCGTCTGCAGTACTGCCTCCCTTTACGTCGAGTACCTTGCCGCTGTTGCGGTTGGCCAGGGCGAACTCGCCACCGGTCTGCGGGCGCAGCTGCCACTGCTGGCTTGTCCGGCCGTCGGCGATCGCCTGCACCACCGGCGCTCCGTCCGCCGTCGAGGACCCCGCCACGTCGAGCACCTTGCCGCTGCCGACGCAGGTGATGGTGTGGTAGCCGTCCCCGGTGGACTGGAAGGCCCAGTGCTGGTTCGACTTGCCGTTGTCGGGCCACTGGATCACCGCGGCGCCGTCCGCGTTCGACGCACGGTAGACGTCGGCGACCTTGCCGCTGCGCACGCTGACGCACTTGTAGGCCCTGGTGGGCGCGATGGTGTACTGCACCGAGTCGACGTCGACGTGGCCGGTGCCGTTCGGGTTGTAGGTGAAGAGGCCGACCCGGTCACCTCGGTAACCGCCCCAGGTGAGCTGGTAGGTGCCGCCGAACGAGGTGAACCCGTTCCCGTCGAGGCTGTAGGAGAACCGGCTGACGCCGTTGACGTCCCAGGAGGTGCGCAGCCACACGGCGTTCTGGGTGATCTCCGGGCCGTAGGTCAGGGTGCCGCCGACGTTGTGCGCGATCGTGGTGGTGGTCCCGGAGCGCCGGACACCCAGCCCGGCGTAGGTTGCCGCGTAGTGGCACAGCCCGGCATGCTGGCCGTCGGCGAGGCCGGCCAGTTCGAGGCGGACGGTCACCGTCGCGCCGCCCGCGGTGCGCAGCACGCGTTGGGTGAGGGTGTTGCCGGCCTTGGTCAGGTTGTCGGCCACCAGCGGTGCGAACGCCTTCAACCGCAGGTAGCCGGGGCGTTCGGTCAACGACCACCGGTCCGCGCGCGGCTGGTAGTGCCACTCCCACTGAGGCTTGAGGCGGGTGTCGGTGAACAAGTCGCCGGTCACCACGGAGGGCAGCGCGTCGACCGGCAGACCGGGCGTGCCGCCGGCGGGCACCTGGCCCGTCCACACCATGTTGCCGATGCCGTCCGCGCCCACCTCACCCAGGACCGGCCAGCCGTCCACCCAGGTCACTGGCAGCAGGGACAGCACGCGTCCCTCCCAGCGGCCGGTGCCGTGGTGGGTCACAAAGTGCCATGAGCCGTTGGGAGCCTGTACCAGCCCGCCCTGGTTGGGCTCGCGGTCCACCGAGGGGTTGACGTGCTGCAGCTGCCGGGTCTCGAACGGGCCGTAGAGGCTGGAGCCGCGGTTCATCATGAGCACCCGGCCTTCGGACTTCACCTCGCTGAAGAGGTGGTAGTAGGTACCGTCGATCTTGTACAGCTTGTTGGCCTCGCTGCCCTGTGACTGGTGGATGACCGTGGACGGGCCGACCAGCGACTTGCCGTCCGCGGACAGCTT
>NZ_KQ949138.1:0-10346 GCF_001514305.1 Streptomyces dysideae | reverse complement strand
CTGGGTGGCAGCAGGCCCGGCAGCAGGAGGGCCCCGGTGCCGACCGCGGCGAGCCGGCCGAGCTGTCTTCTGGTGATGTCCACGATTCCGTCCTTGGGACTGGGGTGGTTGGGGTTGGTGACGGACCGCCGACAGACGGCCGTCGAAGGTGATGTCGAAGGCGTTCGGCGCGTTCTTCCAGCGCATGGTCCAGCGGGCCTGACCTTGCCGGTGGTCCCGGGCCGACATGATCGCCACGTCGGCCCGGGACCGGCCCGTCAACTCGTCACATCAACTGGTCGTCCACGGCCCGCGTGGACTCGACAGCCTCGGACTCGGACACGTCCTCACCGGTCATCGACGCATCTTCCATGATCGGGAGTTACACCGATCGTCGTACAGTTGCTCGCACTGTCGTGCGGGCTACGGCAGGGTCCACTTCTGGTTGTTGCCGCCGTTGCAGGTCCACAGGACCAGCTTGGTGGCGTTGGCCGTCGTCGCGCCCGAGGCGTCCAGGCAGAGGCCGGCGTTGGTAATGGTGCCGTCCGCGTTGACGTTCCACTGCTGGTTGGTCTGGCCGTTGCAGTCCCAGATGACGACCCTGGTGCCGTCGCTCGTGCCGCGGTTGTAGGCGTCCAGGCACTTGTTGCCGTAGACGACGAGCTCCTTGCGTGAGGTGTTGGTCCACGACTGGTTCTCGCCGCCCTGGCAGTCCCACAGCTGTGCCTGGATGCCGTTGGTGATCGTGTTGTTGTCGATGTCGAGGCAGCGGTTCGACTGCCGTCCGACGACCTGGGTGCCGTTGGCGCCGGGAAGCGGGCGCACTTCGATCGCGTCGAGATCGGGCGCCCAGGCCGAGGAGTTGGAGAACGTCAGCGAGTTCGCCGAGCCCTTGGCCAGGGAGACCACGACCGAGACGGTGCCGGGCGTGGTCCAGGAGCCGGTCGGCGGGAAGGAGACCGTGGTCGCCTGCTGTCCGTTGACCTGGAGCCGGGCCGTACGGGCCGCGCTGCCGCCGTTGGTGTAGGCGATGTCGACGACCTTGGTGCCCGTGGCGCCGGCCGCGACGCTGTTGAACCGCAGGGTGTTGGCGGCGCCGTTGCCGACGCCGCCCACCTTGGTGCCGCCGGAGCAGTTCGCGCAGGTGGCGTTGGCCGCGGAGCCGGCCTTGGTGTTGGCGGCGGCCTCGGCCTCGTACGTCGTACTCGCCGCCTCGGTGCCGCCGGTGACCGTGAGGATCACAGAGTCCCTGGCGGGCACGGAGACGGTGTAGCTGGTGCCGAAGCTGCCCACGTCGGAGCGCGTCCAGAGGTTGCGGACCGTGGCGGAGGCGCCGGTCAGGCCGAGGTCGGACCAGCGGACGGTCATGTTCTGCGCGCTGGAGGTGCGGTTGAGCAGGACGACGGCCCGCTTGCCGGTGCCGGACAGGACCTTGCCGTAGACCTGCAGTCCGGTGGTGTCCTCGGCGACCTTGACGCCCTGGAGGCCGCGCGGGTCCTGGTCGACCGCGATGACCTCGGGGTTCTTCAGGATGTTCGCGGTCTCGGTGCTCATCGTGGCCAGGTTGTTGCCGGCGAGGAGCGGTGCGCCGGAGATGGCCCACAGGTTCATGTGGCTGCGGTTCTGGGCGGCGGTGAAGCCGTCCAGGCCGACCATGAGCATGTCCGGGTCGTTGTAGTAGCCGGTGTGCTGGGCCGAGGGGTGCACGTTCGCGTCGTAGTTGGCCAGCATGCTGGTCCACGAGGGCGCGTTGCCATGGAAGATGATGTCGGTGTTGGTGCGCCACAGGGCCGCCATGCCGGCGCCCCAGTTCCACGGGTTCTGCTTGCCCCAGTTGCAGATGGACAGCGTCAGCGGCCGTTCCGTCGTGGCCGACGCCTTCGCGGCCGCGTCACTGATGGCCTGGTAGGTGGACTTCGCGTCCAGCCCCTCGACGTCACCACCGCACCAGTCGACCTTGACGTAGTCGAAGCCCCACTTCGAGAACTGGAGCATGTCCCGCTCGTAGTGCCCCTCGCTGCCGGAGCCTGGCGCGGCCGGGCGGCCCGTCGGGAAGTAGTAGCCGCAGCCGTCCTTGCCCGCGTCGGTGTAGATGCCCGCCTTGAGGCCCTTGCTGTGGATGTAGTCGGCGATGGCGCTCATGCCGCCGGGCCACTCGGACTCGTCGATCGTGATGTTGCCCGCGCTGTCGCGGGTGCCCTGCCACCAGCCCTCGTCGAGGTTGATGTACTTGTACCCCGCCTCCGGCAGTCCGGCCGCGACGAACGCGTCGACCTGCCCCTTGATGACGTTGTAATCGATCTTCGCGGCGAAGGTGTTCCACGAGGCCCAGCCCATCGGCGCCGGGGGCACCGCGATCTGATTCGACGTCACCGCGACCGGTTCCACCCGGCCCAGTTCGGTGGCCTGCTGGTGCTGGAGCCCGACCAGGGCACCGGCGGCCATCGCGAGCACCGCGGTCCGGACGAGGACGGCTCTGCACAGGCGCCTTGTCCAGGGGACGAAACGCTGAAGCGGCATACGGTTCCTTCCGGAGGCACGACAGTCGACCACGAACGATCGGTCGACATGTCGAACAATGCACAGATTTTCGAACAGGCCCCGCTGAAGCTAGAGTTCCGGTCGCGCAGAAGTCAACGGATCGTTCTGGCTTTTCTGAGGCGTCTTGGTGGTACGGGACATCTGCGACGCACCGAAGGGTGCGTCCGCGTCGATGCGCCAGCAAGACGAGCCCCGGGCGCGCGCTGACGCAGCGCTACCCGAACAGGCGCCGCTGGATTTCGCGCCGGTCCGGATCACCAACGAATGCCCACTGCCCTGTGCGCTGGGGGCAACTCGACCTCAGCGAACAGGCCTTCGCCGAACTGGCCCCCACCTCGACCGGCCGGATCGCCATCACCTGGAGCCTGTTGAGCCCCGGCACACCGGGCACGATCTCGATCCACTACAAGAACGGATCCAGCCCCTACTGGTGCGGCATCCAGGCGATCGGCCACCGCAACCCGCTCGCTCGGCTGGAGGTCCGCACCGGCGGCGGCTGGCGCCAACTGGCCCGCACCGACTACAACTACTTCCTCTCACCCGACGGCAGCGGGTGCGGCAAAGCGATCAGGATCACCGACATCTACGGAGAACGGCTGACCATCAACGGGATCGCCTTGCGGCCGGAAGCCGTGCAGCCGACGGGGATCCAGTTCGCCCGGCACTGACCCTGGCGCCGACAGTGAGCCCCCTCCGAACCAGCCGTTGACCGGGGCCGGCGCGGGCGCGCAGGCCGATCCAAGCACGGCGCCGACTTTGCCGGAGGGGGTGAAACACTGTGGAGCCGGGGCGCTGTGCGGCCTCCGGGGACCCGTCGGTCGGGAGTGGGGGTGCTGGGTGAAGCCCGATGAAGTACAGCAGGACGTTAATGGTGACCACGCTGCCGTCGAGGCCCCACCGCCGTCGGGGCCGGGCGGGGGTGCCCGAGCACCTCGGGCCCGCAGAGGACCGTCACCTCTCCTCCTCAACAGCAGGCAGTAGAGGAGGAGAGGGATGCCAGGGCAGGGCCAGGAGGAGATGATCTGCCATTGCTGGTGGGTCTGTGACGTGTAGGGCTGCTGTTCGATGGTGGCTCCGTTGGTGGTGCTGCCCTCGTCGACGGCGAGGGAGAGCCCGCTGTAGCGGTTGATGAGGAAGTAGTAGCCGTCACCGGTGGGTGTGACGGCCCAGTGCTGCTGGGGGGCACTGGCGTCCGACAAGATGCCGACGTTGCCGCCGTCGGCGCGGGAGAGACCCTGGACCTCCATGAGTTTGCCGCTGGCCACACCCTTGATCTTGTAGTAGCCGTCGCCGGTCTTGATGAAGGTCCACTTCTGGTTGGCCTCGTTGAGCCAGGGCCACTGCAGCACGTTGCTGTTGTTCGCGGTGGCCCCGCCCTCCACGTCGGCGGCCTTGCCGCTGTGCCGGGCGACCAGCCGGTAGACGGTGCCCTCGCCGGGGAGTGTGGTGGACACCAGGGCCGGCTTGACCGACCGGCCGCCGATCCTGACGCCGCTGATGTTGGCGTAGCCGCCGGTGGCCGCATTGACCTGGATCCGTACGAAGCCCACGTTCCGGTTGGGCCACTCGACCAGCTTGGTCTTCTGGTTGCCGGCCCAGGTGCCGGTGGCGACCTGGGTGAAGGTGACCCCGTCGGTGCTGGTCAGGATGGTGTACGAGGTGATGTCGCCGTCGGTGGAGTTGCTGCGGTTCCACTGCTTGGGCAGGTACTCCAGGGTGGAGACGTTGCTCCACACACCGCCCAGGTCGATCGTGATCGAGTGAGGCAGGGCCGGGGACAGGTCCCAGGACCTTCTGGGCGATCTCCGTCTCCGCCGCCGGGTGGACCCGGCAGGCGGGGGCGGCCACGCTCACCGCGGTGACCACCTGCTTGTTCTCATCCCGTTCGCGCGGGCCGCCCTTGGCCTGTACCCCCTGAAGAGATCCGATGTATAGCCCGACATCGGCGCTCCCTCCATCTTCGAGAATCCTTCAGGGGCCCATTGTGGCCATGGGTTATCGTCTCGCCTCTAGACGCGGCCACCACCGTACTCATATAAATAAATCCGATGTCCTCGGGTGTGACGCGGAGTGGAGTGCCCAAGCCGAGTTCCGCTCGTCACGCCTGCCTTCCCTCCCCCTGACACATGGAGCCGCACCATGTCCTCAGCTCCCCTCAGCAGACGCTCTCTGATGAAGGCCGCCGCCCTGGCCGGAGGAATCGCGACCTTCGGGCTGCCGCAGGTCCTGTGGCCCGCCACCGCCGAGGCGTACACCGTCCCCTCGAAGATGGACTGGTGGTATCAGGCCCGGTTCGGCATGTTCATCCACTTCGGGTCCTACTCGTACCTCGGCCAGGGCGAGTGGGCGTTCGACAGCCAGCAGTGGAGCAAGGCGAACTACCAGACCCAGGTCACCCAGAACTTCAACCCGACCGCGTTCAACGCCGCCACCATCGCCGAACTGGCCGAGAACGCCGGCATGAAGTACCTCGTGATCACCGCCAAGCACCACGAGGGCTACGCGATGTGGAACTCCGACGTGGCGAGCTTCACCGACACCACCGGCACCAAGCTGTACAACCTGCGCGACTACAACGGCATCCAGACCGACCCGCTCATGAACCTCAAGACGGAGTGCGAGAGCCGCGGGATCAAGTTCTGCCTGTACTACTCGATCCTCGACTGGAACCACCCTTCCCAGACCGACCGCCACGAGAGCGGTCTCACGACGATGTCGTCGCAGGCCGCCCGCACCGCCTACATCGCCGACATGAAGGCGCAGCTTCAGGAACTGCTGGACCGCTACGACCCGGCACTGCTCTGGTTCGACGGCGACTGGTTCGCCGAGCCTTCCAGCCCCACCCTGGAAGACTGGTGGCTGGAATCGGACGGCGTCGACCTCTACAACTGGCTGATCGCCCGCAAGCCCGGCCTCATCATCAACGAACGGGTCAAGCGGGACCACGGTCTCGGCGACTACGCGGTCGCGGAGTTCGGGATACCCGCCAAGCCGATGGGCCGGCCGTGGGAGCGGTGCGCCACCATGAACGGCGCCTGGGGTTACAACGCGGCGAGGGAGAACTCCTACAGATCCGTCAAGGATGTCGTCCAGGAGCTCGTCACGGTGGTCTCCCGGGACGGCAACCTCCTGTTGAACATCGGCCCCAAGGGCGACGGCTCGGTCACAGCGGGAACCCAGACCGTCCTGAACGGCCTGGCCTCATGGATGTCGACGTACAGCGACAGCATTCACGGCACCAGCGGCAGCCCGTTCGCCACCGAACCCGCATGGGGAAGGGTCACCAAGAAGAACGGCAAGCTCTTCGCCCATGTCTTCACCTGGCCCACGAACGGCCAGCTCCGGATCCCGGTGATCGACAACACGATCAACCGCGTCTATCTGCTGAACAACCCCTCGGTCTCGCTCCCGTACACCGTCACCGACCAGATCAACGTCACCGTGCCGGCCACCGCGCCGAACGCCAACGACTCCGTGGTGTGCGTCGAGGTCCAGGGCATGCCCGTGAGGGCTTCCGCGACGGTGTTCCAGAACGTCGACTACCAAGGTGCCCGCGCCGTCCTGCCGCTGGGCAGCTACACCTCCTCCCAGCTGGCCGCCGCCGGCCTGGCGCCCGCCGCGGCCTCGTCCATCCTGGTACCCGACGGCTACCAGGTGACGGGCTACTCCGGCGACAACTTCACCGGCACCGCCTGGACGTTCACCTCGAACACCCCCGACCTCCGGGTGACCGGCAACAATGACGCCATCGCCTCACTGAAGGTGACGTTCGACCCGGCCAGGTACTTCCGCCTGACCAATGTCACGAACCACTTGGCGCTGGACAGCGGCGGCAAGGTCGCCAGCGGCTCGAACCTGAAGCAGTGGGAGTCGATAGACCACGCCAATCTCCAGTGGCAGGCAATCGAACTCGGCAACGGCTACTACAGGCTCGTCAACCGCACCAACGGCATGGTCGCCGACGGCTGGGGCGCTACCAGCAACGGCGACCCGGCCCGGCAGGCCCCCTGGAACGGCGGCACCAACCAGCAGTGGCAGATCACCCACCGCGGCCAAGGCCAGTACTCGATCGCCAACCGCAGCACGGGACTGGTCCTCGACGGCGGCGGCATGGTCACCGCAGGGGCCGTGGCCAAGCAGTGGACGTGGCAGCAGCACACCAACCTGCTGTGGACGTTCGGGGCCTGACCCACCATCTCCCGCTTGCATGTGGCGTCGCGTCACTTCTTCTTCTCGCGCCCCGGCAAGAACTCCTGCACCTTCGACTTGAAGCCCTGCCGCACCATCGACCCCCGGTCCGCGTCGCCCTTCAGGATCGACTCGGCGGTGGCCTCCATCTGCTGCCAGGTCGCGTGCGGCGGGACCGGCGGGACCGCCGGGTCCGTCAGGAACTCGATCACCGCGGGCCGTCCGCCTCCAGGCCCGCGCGCCAGCCGGCCTCGACGTCCTCGGGCTTCTCCACGCGGATGCCGGCCAGGCCCAGGGAGCGGGCGAAGGCGGGGTACTGGACGTCCGGGAGCTCCTGCGAGGGCAGGAAGGACGGCGCGCCCTCCATCGCCCGCATCTCCAGCCCGGCGGTCTTGTGGAAGGTGGCGTCCTGGGCGAATCTCGTGCATCTCCACCAGCACCGACGGCACGAACTTCACCCAGGTCGCCACCGGCACCTGGGCCGGCGACCGCGCCACCAAGGTGGCCGAATGGCCCGCCCGGAACGTGGGCTTCGTACGGATCCGGGCCAACGCGGCCACCGGCGGCTACGCCAACATGGGCGGCGTGAGGATCGGCGGCCGGTCGGTCAAGCCGGCAGTGGTGTCCACCACGCTGCCCGGCGACGGCACCGTCTACCGGCTGGTCGCCGGGCACAGCGGCAAGGTCGCCGACGTGGAGGGCGGGGCCACCGCGAACAACAGCAACGTGCTGCAGTGGCCCTGGCTCAACCGGACGAACCAGAAGTGGACCTTCACCAACACCGGCGACGGCTACTACAAGATCAAGGGTGTGGGCAGCGGCAAGCTCATGGAGGTCGCGGGTCTCTCCCGCGCCGACGGCGGCAACGTCGGCATCTGGTAGGGGCAGCGGTGGCGCCCCCCAGAACGCGTGCCTGATTCCATCATTCCTCCGAGCACGTCACCTCAACGTCCGGCTGTACTTCACGGGTTTCACCCAAGCCCCCACTCCTGCCGTACATCAACGCCGCCCTCATGCCGTCCGCGCACACGGCTTCCCCGCACTCGGCGACATGACCGGCGCCACCGTCCACCTCGCCGGCTCCTGGGCCGCCGACTCGGCCTCCGCCGACGGGGCCGCGCTGGTCCAGTAGACCTGCGGAAGCCGGCTCGACCAGCAGTTCACGCTGCGGAGCGTCACCTCCTGAGCGCCCCAGCCCCCTCGACCCGCACGTCTCCACGAAGAAGACGCGCACGTCCCCACCCAGCAAAGAAGGGCCGCACATGCACACCTCCCGAAGACTCTCCGCCAGACTCACGGCCACGGCATCCGCCACCTGTCTGGCCGCTGTCGGACTCGCCCTCGTCCCGGCGGGAGACGCCTCGGCCGCGGGCGCGCCGCAGGGCGGCCACGTCTACGCGCTGACAGCGGCGCACAGCGGCAAGAACGCCGCCGTGCTGGGGGACTCCCTGGCCAACGCAGCCGCGATCGTGCAGAAGACCGCCTCCGGCGGCCCCGGCCAGCTGTGGGAGGCGGTCGACCACAGCGACGGCACCTTCTCGCTGGTCAACATCAACAGCGGCAAGTGCATGGACGTCCAGAACGGCTCCACGAACGCGGGAACCGCGATCATCCAGTGGCCCTGCACCGGCTCAAGTAACCAGCGCTGGACCTTCAGCGGCTCGGCGATCGTCTCCGCCCGCAGCGGCCTGTGTCTGGACGTCTCCGACAACTCCACCGCGGAGGACCACGCGATCATCCAGTGGACCTGCAAGAACACTACCAACCAGCAGTGGAGCCTGACCGAGCGCCTGCGCTCGGCGACCTGGGGCCCGAGCATGGTCAGCGGCGGCCAGGCCTTCACCTCGCAGACCATCCGGATGGTCGTCCACAACAACACCTCCGGCGCGGGGCTGCGCATCCGGCTGTCCAACCTGCGCGGCACCACCGCGCTCTCGGTCGGTGCCGTCACGGTGGCCGTCCAGTCCAGCGGCGCCACTGCGGTCGCGGGCACCACGCGTACCGTCACCTTCGGCCGGTCGGCCACGCCCACCATCCCCGCCGGGCAGGAAATGACCAGCGACGTCATCCCGATGCAGGTCGTCGCGGAGCAGAACCTGCTGGTGAGCGTCTATCTCCCGGGCACCACCGGTGCCTCGACCTACCACTACGACGCCCACCAGACCTCGTACCTGTCCGCCGCGGGCACCGGCAACCACGCGGCCGAGGAGGCCGCGACGAACTTCACCACCACCACGGCCCGCTGGTTCTACGTCGCCGGACTCGACGTCGTGTCACCCACGGCCAAGGGAACCGTCGTGGCCATCGGCGACTCCATCACCGACGGCTCCAGCGCCACCGACAACGCCAACCAGCGCTGGCCCGACTACCTCGCCCGGCGGCTCCAGGCCCAGTCCGGCGGCCAGCGCCTCGGCGTGGTCAACGCGGGCATCGGCGGCAACCGCGTGGTCACCGACAGTCCGAGCGCGCAGCAGGGCATCGCGGCCGTGACCCGGTTCTCCCACGACGTCCTGACCCAGCCGGGCGTGAAGAACGCCATCGTGCTGGAGGGTATCAACGACATCAACAACACCAGCGTCACCGCCGACCAGATCATCGCCGGCTACCAGACCATGATCGACCAGGCACACAAGGCCGGTGTCCGAATCATCGGCGGGACGATCCTGCCGAACTCCTCGCAGACCGCCGCCAAGGCCGCCATCCGCGCCCAGGTCAACGACTGGATCCGCACCAGCGGCGCCTTCGACGCGGTGATCGACTTCGACGCGGCGCTCCGGGACCCGGCCAACCCGGCGCGATTGCTCCCCGCCTACGACAGCGGCGACCATCTGCACCCCAACAGCGTCGGCATGCAGGCCATCGCCAACGCCGTGGACCTCGCGCTGCTCACCTCCTGAGCGGTGCCGACCTCCCGGACGGCGTAGTTCCGTTCTGCGCCCCCTCTCCGCGTACGGGGCACCGGACGGAACGGCCCGTCATCCGTGCGCCTGCGGGCAACTGCCGCCGACTGTGAAATGACGGCCGAGGCATACCGGCTCCTCAAAACCATCATGGAGACGTGGCGGCCGTGCGATGACGGGCAGGTCGTAGTCCGCACGGCCGTAACGGTCGTCCACTCCCTCACGCCCGCGGCGCGGATGACGACGGTCAGTTGCTCGGGCACGTCCCGGTGCGCGGCCTCGTACTCCTCGATGCGGTCGGCGCGGACTCTGGTGTGCAGGGCGACCTTAATGCGGCTCCTCCGACGGCATGGCTTCCCCGGTCGGCGCGGCTGCGGGGACAGGGGTGTCCGGGTCCAGCAGGCCCTCGGTGCGCAGTTCGTCCCACAGGGTGTCCGAAATCGGGCGCCACAGCTGCTCCACCGTGTCGCGCACCTCCTGGGGGGAGCGCGCCCCGGTCAGGACGCTCGCGACCGCGGAATGGCCGAACGGGAAGCGCAGCGCGGCGGCACGCAGTGGCACGTAATGGCGTTCGCACACCGCGAGGAGTCGTAGCGCCCGGTCGAGGACCGGTTGCGAAGCCGGTGCGTAGTCGTACGTGGCACCTGGCCGGGGGGCCGTCAACCCTGAGCTGAACACCCCGCCAATGACGACACTCCAGCCACGGGTGGCCGCCTCCGGGAGCAGTTCGTGTGGTCT
>NZ_KQ949137.1 GCF_001514305.1 Streptomyces dysideae | reverse complement strand
TAAACGCGATCGCAAAGCCGGTGTCGGCCGAGGAGGCCCGTGCCCTGGCCGGCTGCTTCGGGCCCGACGACTGCTACGGCGTGGCCTGGACGCTGCTGCACCTGATCGAGACGGGGCCGAACCCGGTGTTCACCGTCCGGCCCGGCGCCGATGCCGGCGAGTGGCCGCACCGGCTGTGGCAGCGGGCCGTGAACGGCGGCCTCGTGGTCGACGAGGCGGACGGCTGACGGGCGGGCCCGGGCAGGGCCTGGCCGGGGCCGATCGTCGGGGGCCTTTTGGGCCGTAATAGGCTCGCCGCATGCTTGATGCCCTGACGCTGGTGACCGGTGTCGCCGCGCTGCTGCTCGCCGCGTGGTGCGGCTGGGCCGCGTACCGTGACCAGCCGACGAAGGACTGGCACTTCATCGGGATGGCCGTGGTGTCGCTGCTGGCGCTGGTCCAGCTGGTGATCGGGGTCGTGCAGCTGGCACGGGGCCAGAAGCCGGAGCAGGGCACGACGATCTTCGTGGCGTATCTGCTGGGCGCGTTCGCGTGTGTCCCGGCAGCCGGGTTCATGTCGCTGACCGAGCGCACGCGGTGGGGGTCGGTGACGGTTACCGCCGGCGGTGTGGTACTGGCCGTTCTCGAGGTGCGGCTCTATGACATCTGGGGAGGCTGAGGTGGCCGTGGCGGAGGAGAAGGCGCGGCTCGTCCGAGGGCCGGGGACGCTGCTCGTGTGGCTCTACGGCGTGATGGTGGTCGGAGCCGTGTCCCGGTCCGTCTACCAGATCTCGACCGAGTTCGACCGGGCGCCGCTCGCCTACTCGTTGTCCGCCGTCGCGGGTGCGGTGTACGGCTTCATCACGTACTCGCTGGTGCGGGGCGGTGAGACTGCCCGCAAAGTGGCGTTGGTGTGTTGTGCCGTGGAGCTTGCGGGTGTGCTGGGTGTCGGTACATGGACGTTGGTCGAGCCGTCCGCGTTTCCTGACTCGACGGTGTGGTCGGACTACGGGATGGACTACATCTTCATTCCTGTACTGCTGCCCGTGTCGGCCATTTACTGGCTGCGGAAGTCGCGTGCCCCGCGGGGGGATGCCGCCTGAGGTTTTCAGGCGGCCGCGAGTCCGTTGCGGCTGGTCGCGCCCACGCGGCGGAACCGCATATCGATCACGCGGCGGAGCCGCATATCGATACAGCCCCGCGCCCCTGAAGGGGCGCTTCCATCACGCCATCTGTGCGTATGCCCCCGCCGGCTTCTCCAGGACGATCATCGGGACTCCGTCGGCGCCCTCTGATGTGCCCACCGCCTCGTAGCCCACCCGGCGGTACAGGCGCAGGCCGCTCTCGCTGCGGTGACCTGTGTGGAGGCGGAACCTTTTCGCGCCGCGTTCCTCGGCCAGTGCCGACTCGGCCGCTCGGAGGAGCCTCGCGCCGATGCCGTGGCCCTGGAGGCGGGGGTGGACGCAGAGTTTGCCGATCGCGGCGGAGCCGTCCTCCGTCACGCTGCCGCGGACCGAGCCGACGACCTCTTCGCCGAGGCGGGCCACGAAGACGCAGTCCGCGGCGACCTCTTCACGGACCGAGTCCAGGGTCTGGACGAGCGGGTCGATGCGGTAGTTGCCGTACAGCGCAGCCTCGCTCTGGAAGCAGAGGTACTGCAGCCTGAAGATCTGCTCCGCGTCCTGCTCGGTCGCCGCCGAGATGGTCACGCTCATGCCCATGTGCGCACGCCTCCCGCTCACCTGATCGCCTGTCGTCCCTCACTCCTATCCCCGCGCTTCGCCGACCGCAACCTCCGGTGTGAGCAATCGACGCAGACATCCCAGACATCTGGAACGTTCCGGACCGAGACTGCCCTGTGAGATACCCAACTCCCCCGCGATTTCCCGGTATGTCAGGTCGTTCGGGGAGAGCAGTGCCTCCATCAGACGGGGGCAGCGGCCGGGGAGGCGGCGTACTGCGTCGCGCAGGGCGCGGTGGCGGGCCGCGGTGAGGGCCAGCTGTTCGGGGGCCTGGTCGAGGTCGGCGACCGGTTCGACTTCGTACGGTCGTTCCAGGCGGGTGGTGCGGCGGGTGCGGCGTACCTCCGAGCGGACCGCCCTGCGGAGCCAGCCCTGGGGGTCCACGGGTGGGCCGTCGGTGTCCAGACGTTCCAGGAGGCGGAGCCACACCGCCTGTTCCAGGTCGCCGGGTTCCGTTCCGGAGGCATGTGCCTCCGCGGAGGCCTCGGCGGTGAGCAGGGGGCGCAGGGTGGCGACGAGGTCGTGCGTCATATGCGGCACGACGCGGCCGCCCGGGGTCGGGGTTGCCCGGGCGGCCGACTGTCACCCCAACCGGGGCGTGGTGCTCAGCTGTTGACGAAGTCCTCTCGGGCGAGCAGGCCGGTGTCGGGCTGGTCCGTGAAGACGCCGTCGATGCCTGTCGCGAAGTACGTCTTGTAGGCGCCGAAAACCTCGCCGTACGCGTCGGCGTCCGTGCCCTTGCGGAAGTTCGCGGGCAGGAAGGGGTTCTCGTTGCGCATCGTCCAGGGGTGCAGGATCAGGCCGGCCGTGTGGGCGTCCCGCACCAGGCCGGTGGGCGTGGTGAGGTTGCCGTTCGCGTCCTTCGGGATGACCAGGTCCAGGGTGGGGCCGATGCCCTGCGCGTAGGAGGCGATCTCCCGTAGACCGGCCGGCTTGACGAGGTCGGCGACCGTGCGCGGGTCGCCCGTCTGGACGAAGTCCCAGGGGCGGGTGTTCGGGCCGGAGAGCAGGACCACGAGCGGGGTGTCGACCAGCTTGTTCAGGCGCTGGATGCTGGTCGGCTCGAAGGACTGCAGGATGACCGGGGAGTTCTTGCGGTGCTTGCCGTACTTGCGCAGCAGCTTGGCGACCCGCTCCTCCAGGCCGAGGCCGAGCCCTCGGAAGTAGGTGGGGTGCTTGGTCTCGGGGTAGATCCAGACCTGCTTGCCGCGCTTGCGGGTCTGCTCGTCCTGCCAGCGCAGCACCTCTTCGAAGGTGGGGATCTCCCAGCGACCGTTGTAGAGCGTGTTGTGCGGGCGGTTGGCCGGGATGCGTTCGATCGCGCGCAGGGTCTTCAGCTCGGCGAGCGTGAAGTCCTCGGTGAACCAGCCGGTGACGGAGACGCCGTCGAGGAGCTTGGTGGTCCTGCGGTCGGCGAACTCGGGGTGGTCGGCGACGTCCGTCGTGCCGCCGATCTCCGGCTCGTGACGGCAGACGATGTGGCCGTCCTTGGTGGGCACCAGGTCGCCGGCCTCGACGATGTCGGCGCCGAGGTCCAGGGCGAGCTGGTAGGCGGCGAGGGTGTGCTCGGGCCGGTAGCCGCTGGCACCGCGGTGGCCGATGATCGTGGGCACGGGGAGGCTCTTCACCCCACCACCGTGCGCCGCGTCGGCGGATCTCGCCGTACCGGACAGTCCGAGGACCGCTCCGCCCGCGCCGAGCACCGCCGCTCCGAGGAGCGCCCGCCGTCCGGTCCGGCTCGTCTGTTCGTTCGACTCCTGGGTTGCCATGAGCCCCTCCCGCTGTGATCGCCGTCCGTGCGCGCCGATCGTAGGGGCGTGGACATGACGGATGGGAGACCTCCGACGGAACTCGCGGGTGACGCTGGATGTCGTACGGGAAAGGTGAGGTGACGGTCCGTCGGATTCGGCGGGGCCGGGTGGGGAAGACGCCCGGTGTGGCACCCGGGCGATGTCCGTCACATCAATGCGGGCACGTTACGCGCCGTCGACGGTGCGCCACCGCAGGTAAACCCGGGTCAACAGTGCGTAATACCTCGATGAACCCGATGAACCCGATGTGCAAGACCCCCGGGACCGCGAGTATCGTCCTCACCTGCACAGACATATACAGATTCCCTCGCCATTCTCTCGACACCGGAGGGCCCGTTGTCCCGCTTCGCGCTCATCAAGGCAGTGCTCGGACCGATCATGCGCCTGATGTTCCGCCCACAGGTGGAGGGCGCGGAGCACATCCCGGGCGACGGTCCCGTGATCCTGGCCGGGAACCATCTGACGTTCATCGACTCGATGATCATGCCGCTCTTCTGCGACCGTCAGGTCTTCTTCATCGGCAAGGACGAGTACGTCACCGGGAAGGGCATCAAGGGGCGGTTGATGGCCTGGTTCTTCACGGGCTGCGGCATGATCCCGGTCGACCGGGACGGCGGGCGCGGCGGTGTCGCGGCGCTGATGACCGGCCGCCGGGTTCTGGAGGAGGGCAAGGTCTTCAGTATCTACCCGGAGGGCACCCGCTCCCCCGACGGCCGGCTCTACCGCGGTCGCACCGGCATCGCCCGGCTGGCCATGATGACCGGCGCGCCCGTCGTGCCGTTCGCCATCATCGGCACGGACAAGGTCCAGCCCGGCGGCGCCGGCTTCCCGCGGCCCGGCCGCGTCACCGTCCGGTTCGGCGAGGCGATGGAGTTCTCGCGGTACGAGGGCATGGACCGCGACCGCTACGTCCTGCGGGCCGTGACCGACTCCGTGATGACCGAGGTCATGCGGCTGTCCGGGCAGGAGTACGTGGACATGTACGCCACCAAGGCGAAGGCCGCGTAGCCGGAGTTCGAGTTCACTCAGACGGCGGGCTGCTCCTCGGGCGGCCCGCCGTTGGTGTGTCCGTCACCGGGCGCGGGAACCAGAGCACAAAGGTCGAGCCCTCCCCCACCCGGGAGAACAGCCGTATCTGCCCGCCGTGCGACTCCACGATCTGCCGCACGATGGCGAGCCCCAGCCCCGCGTGCCGGTCGCGGCCGCCGCCGGTGTCCCCGGCCCGCCAGAACCGGTCGAAGACGCGGGCCTGGTCGTCGTCGAGGATGCCGGGCCCCTCGTCCCGTACGGCCGTCCAGAGCCAGGCGCCGGAGCAGCCCGCGGCGACCGTGATGCGGGTGCCGGGCGTGGACAGCCGTACGGCGTTGGAGAGCAGGTCGCCGACGGCCCGGCGCAGCGCGTCGTGATCGCCGATGACGGTCGGACCGGGCCCGAGGCGGCGGCGCAGGGTGAGGCCCCGGTCGGCGGCGAGCGGGGCGAACTCGTCGCACGCCTCGTCGGCCGCGGCGGCCAGGTCGACGTCCGCGTCGGCGAGGGCGGGGCGTTGCGGCGGGCCGTGGCCAGGAGGTCCTCGACCAGCCGGGTCATGCGGGTGGTGGCCCGGTCGACGCTGCGGGCCGCCGTACGGCGCTCCTCCTCGTCCGACTCCTCGGCGGTCGGGACGGCGTCCAGGTTGGCCCGGATGATCGCGAGCGGGCTGCGCAGTTCGTGCGAGGCGTCGTCGATGAGCTGGCGCTGCGCGCGGGACGCCTCGTCCAGCCGGTCCAGCATCGAGTCCACGGTGTCGGCGAGGTCGCGCAGCTCGTCCTTGGGGCCCTGGAGGTGGATGCGCTGGGACAGGTCGGTGGCCTGGATCTCGGCGGCCGTACGGGAGATGGCGCGTACGGGGCGCAGGGCGCGGCCGGAGAGGATCCAGCCGAGGGCGAGGCTGGCGACGGCGACGCCGCCCAGGACGGCGTAGGAGAAGCGGCGCAGGTTGGCGAGCGTCTCGTGGTTCACGGCGGCCTCGACCTCGTGCACCTTGTCGGCGTCGAACTCCCCCACCTCCTGCCCGTCCACGATCTTCGTCACGGAGAACTGCTTGGTCACGGGGTGGGCCTCGCCGCTGCGTTCCACGGCGAGGTAGGTGCCGCCCAGGACGAGGGCGGTGAGGACGAAGAGGAGGCCGGAGTACAGGACGGTGAGGCGGAAGCGGATGGTGTGGGTGAAGGCGGGGAGGCGGAGGTGGCTGAGGGTGGGCCGCTTCATGGCGTCTCCTTCAACCGGTCCCCCTGCCGTATCACCGTCTCGATGAGGGGCTCGTCCTCGCCGGTGACCTTGCGGCGCAGCGAACCGACCGTGACGCGGACGGTGTTGGTGAACGGGTCGGCATGTTCGTCCCAGACGTGTTCGAGGAGTTCCTCGGCCGGTACGACGCGTCCGGGACGGGTCATCAGGTAGTGGAGCACGCTGAACTCCTTGGGCGTGAGCGGGAGTCGGCGCTCGCCGCGGTACGCCTCGAAGCGGGCGGTGTCCAGGCGGAGTTCGCCGACCTCGACGACCGAGGTGCCGCCGTCCTCGCGGCGTAGCAACGCCCTGATGCGGGCGAGGAGTTCGGGCAGGGCGAAGGGTTTGACGAGGTAGTCGTCGGCGCCCTCGTCGAGGCCGCGGACGCGGTCGGCGAGGCGGTCGCGGGCCGTCAGCATCAGGATGCGGGGGCCGCCCGAGGTGGCGCGGATGGAACGGCAGACCGAGAAGCCGTCGCCGTCGGGGAGGTTGAGGTCCAGCAGGACCAGGTCGTACTCGTTGACGGCGAGCTTCTCGCCGGCGGTGTCGACGTCTGGGGCGACGTCCACGGCGTAACCGGCCCTGACCAGCCCGACCTTGAGCGCGACGACCAGGTCCTCCTCGTCCTCGACCACGAGCAGTCGCATGTCCGGCCCCTTTGGTTCAGCCGCCGTCGATGATGGTCCGGGCGGCGGCCTCGGCATCGGTCACCGGGATGGCGGGGCTCCGCGACCTCGCTGCCGGGGCCGGGGGCGAGCGCCGTGTGGTCGCCCTGGAGGAGACCGTTCGGATGCCGGGTGAAGAGCAGCTCCAGGTGTTTCAGGGCCTGTTCGGGGGTGAGTTCGCGGAGGGTGGGGGTCATGCCGCGGCCTCCTCGGCGGCCTGGCGGGGACTGATCCGGGTCTGCTCCGCGGCCGCGAGGACCTCGTCGACGATCTCGCCAGGGCCGATGCCGTCGGCGAGCGCGTCGAAGGAGAGGACGAGGCGGTGGGCGATCACCTCGTGCGCCAGGTCACCCAGCAGGGGGTAACCGGTCGACTGGTCGATGACCGTCAGCGCGGCCAGGGCGAGGCCGATCGCCGCGAGGCCGCCGGAGACCACGGCCCGTACCGAGTAGCGGCGGGCAGCGCGGCCGGCGGCCAGACCTGCCGCCACCGCACCTACGGCGGCGGGCAGTTCGGCGAGCCCGGCCTCGAGCGGGCCTCTGCCCTGTACGAGTTGCAGGTACTGGGAGAGGAAGAAGACCAGGCCCGACAGGCCGAGGATGGTCAACAGGTCCGCGAGCACCGCACCGCTGAAACCGCGGTTGCGGAACAGCCGCATGTCCAGCAGCGGGGTCGGCAGGGTGAGCTGGCGGCGTACGAAGGCGTGGAGCGCGGCGGCGCCGAGCAGGCCCACGGTGGCCGCGTCCCACGTGAGGCCGTGCGTGGCGGCCTCCTTGACGGCGTACACGATGCCGACCATGCCGACGAGCGACAGTACGACGCTGAGCAGGTCCCACGGGCCGGGACGCGGGTTCCGCGATTCGGGCAGGAGCTTGATGCCGACGAGGACGAGGACCGCCATCACGGGCAGGTTGATCAGGAAGACCGAGCCCCACCAGAAGTGTTCGAGCAGGAACCCGCCGACGATCGGGCCGACGGCCGTACCGGCGGAGGCGGTGGCACCCCAGATGCCGACGGCGAGGCTGCGTTCGCGCGGGTCGTGGAAGAGGTTGCGGATCAGGGCGAGCGTGGCGGGCATGAGCGTCGCGCCCGCGACGCCGAGCAGGGCCCGGGCCAGGATCATCAGCTCCGGTGTCGTCGCGTAGGCGTTCAGGACGGATATCGCGCCGAACGCCGTCGCGCCGATGAGCAGGATCCGCTTGCGGCCGATGCGGTCGCCGAGGCTGCCCATGGAGACGAGCAGGCCGGCGATGACGAAGGAGTAGACGTCGCCGATCCAGAGGAGCTGGGTGCCGGAGGGCTTCAGGTCCTCGCTCATGTAGGGGGTCGCGAGACCGAGGACGGTCGCGTCGACGGCCACCAGCAGCACGGCGAGCACGAGGACGGAGAGCGCGAGCCAGCGGCCCGGGCGCTTCACCGCCTCGGTCGTGGACGCCGGCTGCAGGGTGCTGGTCATGATTCCTCTCTCCGTAGTGCGCCGCCGAGCAGCAGCTCGACGATCATGTGGGTGAAGTCGTTGCGAGCGACCCTGCCCTCGGACACCGCCCAGGCTCCGGAGGCCAGCAGGCCGAAGAGCGCCTCGGTGAGCCAGGGCGGGGTGAGGTCGATGCGGAACTCGCCGGTCCGTTGGCCGCGCCGGAACAGGCCGGCGATGCGCTCGTCGATCCGGGTCCAGCCCGCGTTCTGTTCCTCGCCCTCGAACAGCTGGTTCTCGGTGTAGAGGAAGGCGAGCAGTGCGGCGGCGGGCTCGAGCTCGCGGACGAGCCGGCGTACGGCGTCGCGCGCCGGCCCCTCGTCGAGGCGGGCGGCGTCGAGGGCGGCCTCGCACTCCGCGATGCCGAGCGCCTCCAGCGCCCGCACGAGCGCGTCGCGGCCGGCGAACTGCCGGTGCAGTGTGGCCCGGCTGATTCCGGCGGCCTTGGCGACCTCGTCCATGGTCGCGGTGGATTTGCGGGTCAGCAGGGCGGCGGCGCTGCGGAGTACTTGGTCACGGTCGACGGCCATGAGACAACTCTAGACCACGTGAGACACGCATGTCTCATTCAGGGCATGGAGGTCTCACGGCCGGCGACTTACCGGGGCCAGTGCGTCTCAGTGCGTCTCAGTGCCAGGGCAGCTGACCGCGCTGCTCCCAGTACGCGCCCGGCTCCTCCACGAGCGCGGCGAGCCGTTCCAGCTGGTCCTCGTCCAGGTCGACGACCGGGGCGTGCAGGTTGGAGGCGAGCTGGGTGACGGTCGCGGCGCCGGACAGGACGACGCCCGCCCAGGGCTGGCGCAGCACCAGCGCGAGGGCGACCGCGTCGCAGCCGAGGCCGGTCTCCGCCGCCACGGCCTTCAGGGCATCCGGCGCGTGCGGGTCGGCGAGGCGCCCGTTGGCCATGGCCTCCTTGACGATCACCGTGAGGCCGGCCTCGTGGGCCTCGGCGAGGGCGGGGGCGGCCGAGGTGTCCAGGGCGTTGTACGTCGACTGGACGGTACGGAAGAGGGGCTCGCCGTCCACGGTCACCGCGAGGGCGGCGCGGATCGCGTCGGCCTGTGCGGGGCCGCTGGTGGAGAAGCCGATGGTCAGGCCACCGGCGGCGGCTTCGGCGAGCCTGGTGTGGAGGTCCTTGTCGGTGAGGGCCGGGCTGTCCGGGGTCACCGAGTGGATCTGGTAGAGGTCGAGACGGTCGCCGAGCAGGGCGTCGGTCTCGGCGCGCTGGCGTTCGTACGCCTGGAGGCTGTGGTCCTTGACCTCGTGCTGCTCGGCGTCCGTGGCCCAGGCGGCGGTGTAGGTGTAGCCCCATTTGCTGCCTACGACGATGTCGTCGACGTCGGGGCGGGCGTTCAGCCAGTCGGCGAGGAACTCCTCGGAGCGGCCGTAGGAGCGGGCGGCGTCGAAGTAGCGGACGCCCTGGGCGTAGGCGGCGTCGAGGAGTTCGTGGGTGCGGTCGCTGAGGGCGGTGACGGTGCGGTCGGGCGGGAGGTCGGTGTCGCGGCCGAGGTTGATGTAGCCGGGGCGGCCGACGGCGGCGAGACCCAGGCCGATGTGGCAGGTGGGGGTCGTAGCTGAGGCCAGTCGGGCGAAGGGCATCGTGGGCTCCGTTCGGTCGGCTCCTTACGGCTCATGACCAACGTAACCCGCGATGCGATCGCTTCACGTGCGGGCGCTTGGGAGCGCCGTGGGTTTCTCGCCCCCGCCGCCCCTACCCGTCCCATCCCCAGGGACTCCGCCCCTTCGACCCCGCTGGGGGCTGCGCCCCCAGACCCCGTTCCGGCCCTTGAAGGGCCTTGTCCTCAAACGCCGGACGGGCTGAGAAAACACCCTGGGAGCGGCCGGGATCCCTACCGATTCCCCTTCGCCGTAGCCCACTCATGCTGAGCCGCTACGTCCACCTTCACCTCGGTCAGCTGCACGGCGACCGCACTCGGCGCCGTACCCCCGCGGCCGTTGCGGGACGCGAGGGCACCGGGGACGTTGAGGACCGAGCGGACCTCGGGGGTCAGGTGGGCGGAGATCTTCACGAACTGCTCGTCCGTGAGGTCGTCCAGTTCCTTGCCCTCGGCCTCGGCGACCTTGACGCACTCGCCGGCGACCTCGTGCGCGACGCGGAAGGGCACGCCCTGCTTGACCAGCCACTCGGCGATGTCGGTGGCGAGGGAAAAGCCGGCGGGGGCCAGTTCCTCCATGCGCTCGCGGTTGACGGTGAGGGTCACCATCATGCCGGTGAAGGCGGGGAGGAGGACCTCCAACTGGTCGCAGGAGTCGAAGACCGGCTCCTTGTCCTCCTGGAGGTCGCGGTTGTAGGCCAGGGGCAGGGCCTTGAGCGTGGCCATCAGGCCCGTCAGGTTGCCGATCAGTCGGCCGCTCTTGCCGCGCGCGAGCTCCGCGATGTCCGGGTTCTTCTTCTGCGGCATGATCGACGAGCCCGTCGAGAACGCGTCGTGCAGGGTCACGAAGGAGAACTCCTTCGTGTTCCAGATGATGATCTCCTCGGCGATACGGGACAGGTTGACCCCGATCATCGCCGTGATGAAGGCGAACTCCGCCACGAAGTCGCGGGACGCCGTGCCGTCGATCGAGTTGGCCGAGCTGCCGTGTTCAAAGCCGAGGTCCTTCGCCACCGCCTCCGGGTCCAGGCCGAGGGAGGAGCCGGCGAGGGCGCCCGCGCCGTACGGCGACACCGCCGTCCGCTCGTCCCACTGGCGCAGCCGCTCGGCGTCCCGGGACAGGGACTGGACGTGGGCCAGGACGTGGTGCGCGAAGAGCACCGGCTGGGCGTGCTGGAGGTGGGTGCGGCCGGGCATCGCCACGTCCGGGTGGGCCTCCGCCAGGCCGATCAGCGCGTCCTGGAGGTCGGCGATCAGGCCGCCGATGATCCGGGCGTGGTCCCGCAGGTACATGCGGAACAGGGTCGCGACCTGGTCGTTGCGGGAGCGGCCCGCGCGCAGCTTGCCGCCGAGGTCGGGACCGAGGCGCTCCAGCAGGCCGCGCTCCAGAGCGGTGTGGCAGTCCTCGTCGGCGATGGTGCCCACAAAGGTGCCGTCGGCGACATCCGCAGCGAGCTGGTCGAGGCCGGCGATCATCCGGGCCAGCTCGTCCTCCGTGAGCAGCCCCGCCTTGTGCAGCACGCGCGCGTGGGCACGCGAGCCGGCGATGTCGTACGGCGCCAGCCGCCAGTCGAAGTGGACGGACGCGGACAGCTTGGCCAGGGCCTCGGCGGGACCGTCGGCGAAACGGGCGCCCCAGAGCCGTACGTCACCGCTGTTGCTGCTCACTTGCTGTGCTCCTCAGGAGGGTCTGGATGTGGCACCGCCTCCCCGTGGCGTGAAACGGGGAGGCGGTCGTCAGGCTAGTGCGTCTCAGGCGCCCCGGCGCCTCAGCTCAGGTCACGCTTGGCGGCGATCTTCGACGACAGGCTGTAGATGTCGATGAAACCCTTGGCCGCGGCCTGGTCGAACGTGTCGCCCGTGTCGTACGTCGCCAGGTTGAAGTCGTACAGCGACGACTCGGAGCGCCGGCCGGTGACGACCGCGCGGCCGCCGTGCAGGGTCATCCGGATGTCGCCGTTGACGTGCTGGTTGGCCTCGTCGATGAAGCCGTCCAGGGCGCGCTTGAGCGGGGAGAACCACTGGCCGTCGTAGACCAGTTCGCCCCAGCGCTGCTCGACCTGCCGCTTGTAGCGGGCGAGTTCGCGCTCGACGGTGACGTTCTCCAGCTCCTGGTGGGCCGTGATCAGTGCGATCGCGCCCGGGGCCTCGTACACCTCGCGGGACTTGATGCCGACGAGGCGGTCCTCGACCATGTCGATCCGGCCGATGCCCTGGGCACCGGCGCGCTCGTTGAGCTGCTGGACGGCCTGCAGGACGGTGACGGGCTTGCCGTCGATCGCGACCGGGACGCCCTGCCTGAAGGTGATGATCACCTCGTCGGCGTCGCGTGGAACGGCCGGGTTCTGCGTGTACTCGTAGACGTCCTCGATCGGGGCGTTCCAGATGTCCTCCAGGAAGCCGGTCTCGACGGCGCGCCCGAAGACGTTCTGGTCGATGGAGTACGGCGACTTCTTGGTGGTGGCGATCGGCAGGCCCTTCGCCTCGCAGAAGGCGATCGCCTTGTCCCGGGTCATCGCGTAGTCGCGGACCGGGGCGATGCACTTCAGGTCGGGGGCGAGGGCGACGATGCCGGCCTCGAAGCGGACCTGGTCGTTGCCCTTGCCGGTGCAGCCGTGGGCGACGGTCGTGGCGCCGTGCTTCTGGGCGGCGGCGACGAGGTGCTTGACGATCGTCGGCCGGGAGAGCGCGGAGACCAGCGGATAGCGGTCCATGTAGAGGGCGTTGGCCTTGATCGCCGGGAGGCAGTACTCGTCGGCGAACTCGTCCTTGGCGTCGGCCACCTCGGCCTCCACGGCGCCGCACGCGAGGGCGCGCTTGCGGATGACGTCCAGGTCCTCGCCGCCCTGGCCGACGTCGACCGCGACGGCGATGACCTCGGCGCCCGTCTCCTCGGCGATCCAGCCGATGGCGACGGAGGTGTCCAGACCGCCCGAATAGGCGAGTACGACGCGCTCGGTCACGGGTTTCTCCTCACACTGCATTCCCTGTCCTGCATGAGTATGCAGCGCTCTGCATGATTCGTCAATCTGTGAAGGAGTTGAACGGACGAAACCGCTTTCCCGTACCTCTCGCCGAACGCAGGCGCCGCGTTTGTAAAACGACGACATCCCGACCCGAGTGAGGCATCCGCATGTCCAGGGCTCTTCCGAAGTACAACAAGCGTCGCGTCGCGTTCATCGGCGGCGCAGCGGCGGTGGCACTGTCCGGCGCGGTGATCGCCACCACCGCCCTCGCCGGGGAGACGCCCAGCAGCAACAGCACCAACGCCCGGACGCTGGCGAGCCCCGGCACGATCAGCTGCCCCGACGTGAAGTCGAAGCTGCCCGCGATCCCGGCCTCCGCCAAGGCCGAGGTCGACCGCAACCTGGCCCTCCTCAACACCCAGATCCAGGAAGCCAACAAGCGCCTCGTCGACACCGTCGGCCAGGGCGGCCCCAACTTCGTCCAGAACGCCATCGTCGGCCCCCTCAAGGACAAGCGCGTCGCCACCATCAACCGCATCGCCACCGCCATCGGCCGCACCGCCGCCAAGCCCCAGGGCCTGGACGCGCTCGCGCCGTGCACCCTCAACGCGAGCGGGACCAACGCGGGCGCCGGCCAGACCGCGCCCAGCCCGACCGCCAAGCCGCAGGCCGGCGGAAACACAGGCAACACAGGCAACACAGGCAACAACGGGAACGCCGGGAACGCCGGCGCGGTCGGCACGATCAGCTGCCCCGACGTGAAGTCGAAGCTGCCCGCGATCCCGGCCTCCGCCAAGGCCGAGGTCGACCGCAACCTGGCCCTCCTCAACACCCAGATCCAGGAAGCCAACAAGCGCCTCGTCGACACCGTCGGCCAGGGCGGCCCCAACTTCGTCCAGAACGCCATCGTCGGCCCCCTCAAGGACAAGCGCGTCGCCACCATCAACCGCATCGCCACCGCCATCGGCCGCACCGCCGCCAAGCCCCAGGGCCTGGATTCCCTGGCCGCCTGCACGCTCACCAAGTGACGTGACAGGCGCCGTGGCCGCCCCGTGTGAACGCCGGCCGGGGCGGCCATGGTCGTGTCCAGGCAGTGGAGCGGATCAGGCAATTCCTTAGACAGGCGAAAGAAGCGCCCCCATAATCGTTGGACATGGGAAAGACCTATGAGCGCATAGACGGCAGGCTGCGTACCTTCATCGAGGCGCAGCCTCTTTTCTTCACCGCGACCGCGCCCCTCTCCGGCGACGGCACGGTCAACCTCTCCCCCAAGGGCCTCAAGGGCTCCTTCGCGGTGATCGACGAACTCACCGTGGCCTACCTGGACTTCGCGGGGTCCAACGCGGAGACCATCGCGCATCTGCGGGAGAACGGCCGCATCACCCTCATGTGGTGCGCCTTCCAGGGCCCGCCCAACATCGTCCGGGTGCACGGCCGCGGCGAGCCGGTCTTCCGTGACGACCCACGCTTCAAGGAGCTCCTCCCCCACTTCCCGGACATCGATCCGAGCCCGCACGGCCTGCGCGCGATCATCGTGGTGCGGGCCGAACTCGTCCGCGACACCTGCGGCTACGCGGTGCCCTTCATGACGTACGACGAGGACCGCGACCTGCACGGCAAGCGCTTCGCGCGCGAGGACGACGCCTCACTCAGCGACTACTTCACCAAGAAGGACCACGTCGCCACGAGCCTGGACGGACTGCCCGGTCTGCCGCTGCCGCTACCGCCGTCCACGGTCTGAGCGTTACGAGTTCGTACGGCTGAACACACCGGCCTCCCCACGCGTATCTCTGGGCCAAGGGACCACGCCAACCCCCTTGCTCCCGTCCCCGGAGGAACCGTGACCACCACGCTCGCAGGCGGCCGTGCCGCCCGCCGCCAGACGATGCGCCGCATCCGCCCGCGCCGCTCCCCGGCGACCGTCCTGCTGCTCGCCGTCTGGGCCGGCGCGGCCGGTGTGCTGTGGTTGTGGTGGGCCAACACCCCGTCGATCGCCGACGACACCAGCAAGATCCTCAACGCCGGTCGTATCACCGGCCTGTTGGCCGGCTATCTGATGGCGCTCGTCGTGCTCCAGATGGCCCGGGTGCCCGCCCTGGAACGCCGGGTCGGCTCCGACCGGGTCGCCCGCTGGCACGCGATGAGCGGCCGCTACACGCTCTGCCTGGTCATCGCCCACGTCTTCCTCACCATGTGGGGCTACGCCCTCCAGGCGGGCAAGGGACTCGGCGCGATCGTCCAGCAGACGATGGACTCCATCAACCAGCTGCCGGACATGGGCAAGGCCGCCATCGGCACCGGTCTGCTGTTCCTCATCGGGCTGATCTCGATCGGCGGTGTCCGCCGCAGGATTCCGTACGACACCTGGTACCACGTGCACCTGCTGACGTACGCGTCCGTGTTCCTGACGTTCTGGCACCAGATCACCACCGGCAACGAGTTCGCCGTCGAACCAGCCGCCAAGACCGCCTGGTACGCGCTCTACGGCACCGTCACCGCGCTGCTGCTCTGGTACCGCGTCCTCACCCCGATCCGGCTGAACATGCGGCACCGTATGCACGTCGAGGCGGTCATCGAGGAGACGCCGGGCATCGTGTCGGTGCTCATCGGCGGGCGGAAGCTGCACCGGATGGGCGCGGAGGCCGGGCAGTTCTTCCGGTGGCGGTTCCTGGCGCCGGGCTTGCGGTTCAGCTCCCACCCGTACTCGCTGTCGGCGGCGCCCCGTCCCGACATGCTCCGCATCACGGTGAAGGCGATCGGCGACCACAGTTCGATGCTGCGCGGCCTGAAGCCGGGCACCCGGGTGTGGGCCGAGGGCCCGTACGGCGCCCTGACCGCCCAGCGCCGCAGCCGCGGCAAGGTGCTGCTGGTCGCGGGCGGCGTCGGCATCACGCCGATGCGGGCACTGTTCGAGACGCTGCCGGGCGCGGCCGGTGACATCACCCTGCTCTACCGGGCCAACAGCACCCAGGACCTGGCGCTGTGGGACGAGCTGGCCGCCATCGCCGAGGAGCGCGGCGCCCGGCTGATGTACGCGGTCAACAGCCCGGACGGGGAACGCCCCGACATCTCGGCGGACCGGCTGCGGCAGAAGCTGCCGGACATCGACAAGCACGACGTGTTCATGTGCGGGCCGGCCGGCTTCGCGCAGAACGTGTACGAAGCACTGCGCGGCGCGGGTGTGCCCGCCCGCCGCATCCATCACGAGTCGTTCGAGATGTGAGCGACGGGACATCAGACTTCAGGAGCTGTAGTAGCGATGAGGAAGAGTCATCCCATCCGGCGTGTAGTGCTGGCCGGCGCCGCCACCGTGTCCGGCGTCGTGCTGCTGCTGTCGCTGAAGCCGGCGTCCGACCCGGGCTCCGCACAGGCGGCGGGCGGCGCGGCCCCGGAGCAGTCGGCCGCGGCCCAGGAGTCGCCGCAGGGCGGCAGCTCGCAGGCGCAGGCCGGCACGGTCATGGGCGATGCGACGCAGACCCAGTACGGCACCGTCCAGGTACGCCTCACGATGGCCAACGGCAAGATCACCAACGCCGAGGCGGTGCAGGCCCCCAAGGGCGGCCGCAGCGACCAGATCACCGCGAACGCCGTACCCAAGCTCAACCAGGCCGTGATGGCCGCGCAGAGCGCGGAGATCGACGCGGTCTCCGGAGCGACGTACACCAGCGCCGGCTACAAGAAGTCGCTGCAGTCGGCCCTGGACAAGGCCGAGGCGGCGGGCGGCGGGGCTGCGCAGGGTTCGGGCAGTGCGCAGGCCAAGACCGTGACCGGCAGTGTGGCCCAGACGCAGTACGGGCCCGTGCAGGTCCGGATCACCGTCGCCGGCGGCAAGATCACCAAGGCCGAGGCGGTCCAGACGCCGACCGGCGGCCGCAGCGACCAGATCACCTCGAACTCCGTGCCCAAGCTCAACCAGGCGGCGGTAGCGGCCGGAAGCGCGGACATCGACGCGGTCTCCGGAGCGACGTACACCAGCGCCGGCTACAAGGAGTCCCTGCAGTCGGCGCTCGACAAGGCCGGGGCGGCGGGATCCTCCCAGGACTCCGGAGCCGGGCAGGGTTCGGGCAGTGCGCAGGCCAAGACCGTGACCGGCAGCGTCGCGCAGACCCAGTACGGTCCCGTCCAGGTCCGGATCACCGTCGCCGGCGGCAAGATCACCAAGGCCGAGGCGGTCCAGACGCCGACCGGCGGCCGCAGCGACCAGATCACCTCGAACTCCGTGCCCAGGCTCAACCAGGCGGCGGTGACGGCCGGAAGCGCGGACATCGACGCGATCTCCGGGGCGACGTACACGAGCGCCGGGTACAAGGAGTCGCTGCAGTCGGCCCTGGACCAGGCCGGTGGCTGACACGGTGGCCGAGTCGGCAGAAGCTCCCGCCGCGGTACGTCATGCGGAGGAGGTCATGGGGACGGTCTTCTCCTTCGACGTCCGCGGCGGGGATCCCCGTACGGTCAAGGCGGCACTGGACGAGGCGGTGGCCGGGCTGCACCGGGTCGACGCCGTGTTCAGCACGTACCGCGAGGACAGCCAGATCTCCCGGCTGGTACGCGGTGACCTGACCGTCGGGGACTGCGATCCCGAGGTCGCCGAGGTGCTCGAACTGGGCGCCGAGGCGGAGCGGGTGAGCGAGGGCTGGTTCAGCACGTCGTACGAGGGCCGGCTCGACCCGACCGGAATCGTCAAGGGCTGGGCCATCGAACGCGCGGCCAGGCGCCTGGCGGAGGCCGGCGCGACCGGCGTCAGCGTCAACGGCGGCGGCGACGTCCAGCTGCTCGGCGTCCCCGGCCCGCAGCGCCCCTGGCGGGTGGGCGTCTCCGACCCCCTGCGCCCGGGCGGCCTGGCGGCCGTGATCTCCGCGGCCGGCCTGACCGAACTGGCCGTGGCGACATCCGGCACGGCGGAACGCGGCGCCCACATAGTCGACCCGAGCACCGGCCGCTCCGCCGTGACCGACCTGGTGGCGGTAACGGTGGTGGCCCCCCACGTGACCTGGGCCGACTGCTGGGCGACGGCGGCGTTCGCGATGGGCTCGAGACAGGGCTTGCGGTGGTTGGAGAGCCTGCCGGGGGTCGAGGCACTACTCATCACGGCGGGGGATGAGGTGCGCTGTACAGGAGGCCTAGCTGCCCGACTCGGGTGACTGCATGCCCCAGAGGGGCGCGGGGCTGACTCGATTTGCGGCTCCGCCGCGTGGGCGCGATCAACCACACACGACCCGCACCCGGCACACACCAGTCACCGCCCCCTTCAGTGCCCGTTCTGAGCCAACCGCAACAAATGCTCAGCCAGCGCCTGTCCCCCCACAGGATCCCGACTGATCAGCAACAACGTGTCGTCCCCGGCAATCGTCCCCAAAATGTCATGCAGCTCAGCCTGATCAATGGCCGAGGCCAAGAACTGCGCAGCCCCCGGAGGGGTCCGCAGGACCACAAGATTCGCAGAGGCCTCCGCGGAGATCAGCAGCTCCTGCGAAAGCCTCCGCATCCGCTCTTCCTTCGCCGACTCCCCCAACGGCGCCCGAGGGGTCCGGAAACCCCCCTCGCTGGGCACCGCGTAGATCAGGTCGCCGTCGGTGTTACGGATCTTCACCGCGTTCAGCTCGTCCAGATCCCGGGACAGCGTCGCCTGAGTGACGTTCAGCCCGTCATCGGCGAGCAGCTTCGCCAGCTGGCTCTGCGAGCGCACCGGTTGCCGGTTGAGGATGTCCACGATCCGGCGGTGCCGCGCGGTGCGGGTCTGCGGTACGGCGGGCCCCGCGTTCTGGTCGTGATCCTGCGCCTGGCTCATCGTCGTCTCATTTCCCGCATCATCCGTCCCCGTCGGCCACGTCAAGGATGCCGGGCAGCGCCCGGAGCAGGGCGTCCACCTCGTCGTCGCCGAGGTTCAGCGGTGGCATCAGCCGTACGACATCGGGGGCGGGCGCGTTCACCAGGAAGCCGGCGTCCTGAGCCGCCTGCTGCACCTTGGGTGCGAGCGGCTCGGTGAGCACGATACCCAGGAGGAGGCCCGCGCCCCGGACATGGGCGATCAACGGGTGCCCGAGCGACTCGATTCCGTTGCGCAGCGACTCGCTCTGCCGTTTGACGTTCTCGAGCAGGCCCTCGTTCGCGATGGTGTCCAGGACGGCGAGTCCAGCGGCGCAGGCGATCGGGTTGCCGCCGAACGTCGTGCCGTGCTGGCCGGGCTGCAGCAGCTCCGAGGCCCGTCCGAAGGCGACGGTGGCGCCGAGGGGCAGGCCGCCGCCGAGGCCCTTCGCGAGGGTGACGACGTCGGGCAGGACGCCCTCGTGGGCCTGGTACTCGAACCAGTGTCCGGTGCGGCCGATTCCGGTCTGCACCTCGTCCAGGACCAGCAGCGAGCCGGTCGCCGCGGTGATCGCGCGGGCCGCCTTGAGGTAGCCGGGCGGCGGCACGACGACGCCCTTCTCGCCCTGGACCGGTTCGATGATGACCAGGGCCGTGTCCTCGGCGACCGCGGCGGCCAGCGCCTGCGCGTCGCCGTACGGGACGTGGGTGACCTCGCCGGGCAGCGGGTGGAAGCCGTCCTGCTTGCCGGCCTGGCCGGTCAGCGCGAGGGCGCCCATGGTGCGGCCGTGGAAGCCGCCCTCGGTGGCGACCATGTGGGTCCGCCCGGTCAGCCGGCCGATCTTGAACGCGCCCTCGTTGGCCTCGGCGCCCGAGTTGCAGAAGAACACCTTGCCGTCGCGGCCGAAGTGCGTCAGGAGCCGTTCGGCGAGCGCGACCGGCGGCTCGGCGATGAACAGGTTGGAGACATGGCCGAGGGAGGCGATCTGCGTGCTGACCGCGTCGACGATGGCGGGGTGGGCGTGGCCGAGCGCGTTGACCGCGATACCGCCGACGAAGTCGAGGTACTGCTTGCCGTCGGCGTCCCACAGCCTGGTGCCCGCACCGCGGACGAGGGGCAGCCGCGGGGTGCCGTAGTTGTTCATGAGCGCGCCCTGCCATCGGGCGGTCAGTTCCTGGTTGCTCACGAGTCCCCCTCGGTCTCGTCGGGCACGACCATCGTGCCGATGCCCTCGTCGGTGAAGATCTCCAGCAGGATCGAGTGCTGGACCCGGCCGTCGATGACGCGGGCGGTGTTCACGCCGTTGCGTACGGCGTGCAGACAGCCCTCCATCTTCGGCACCATGCCGGACGACAACTCCGGCAGCAGCTTCTCCAGTTGGGAAGCGGTGAGGCGGCTGATCACCTCGTCGCTGTTGGGCCAGTCCTCGTAGAGGCCCTCGACGTCCGTGAGGACCATGAGGGTTTCGGCGCCCAGAGCAGCAGCGAGTGCCGCAGCCGCCGTATCAGCATTGACGTTGTAGACATGCCCCACATCACCGTCGTCCTGGCTGCGGGCGATCGACGAGACGACCGGGATGCGGCCGTCGGCGAGCAGTGCCTCGATCGCGCCCGTGTCGATCGCGGTGATCTCGCCCACCCGCCCGATGTCGACCAACTCGCCGTCGATCTCGGGCTGGTGCTTGGTGGCGGTGATGGTGTGCGCGTCCTCGCCGGTCAGTCCGACGGCGAGCGGCCCGTGCTGGTTGAGGAGCCCGACCAGCTCGCGCTGCACGTGTCCGGCGAGCACCATGCGTACGACGTCCATGGCGTCCTCGGTGGTGACGCGCAGGCCCGCCTTGAACTCGCTGACGATGCCGTGCCTGTCGAGGGCGGCGCTGATCTGCGGGCCGCCGCCGTGCACGACGACGGGCTTGATGCCTGCCTGGTGCAGGAACACGATGTCCTGTGCGAAGGCGGCCTTCAGCTCGTCGTCGATCATGGCGTTGCCGCCGAACTTGACGACGACGGTCTTGCCGTTGTGCCGGACCAGCCAGGGCAGCGCCTCGATGAGGATCTGGGCCTTGGGCAGGGCGGTGTGCTTGCGAGTTGAGGACTTTCGCTCTTCTGAGTGATTGACCGTCATAGCCGACTTTCGGAAAGATCTCGGATCAGCCGCCGGGCGGGCGGTATTGGCCTGCGGAGGCGGCGTAGGACTCATCCCGGACTCGTCCGGGGCGAGCTGCCGCCGATGAAACAGGAACCCTCGTCGGCGACGACGAGGACCCGCACAACCAAGCGGGCACATCAAGAGGAGTACGCGCTGTTCTCGTGGACGTAGTCGGCCGTCAGGTCATTGGTCCAGATCACCGCAGACTCATTGCCTGCCGCGAGGTCCGCCGTGATGCGGACCTCGCGGTAGCGCATGTCGACCTTGTCGCGGTCCTCGCCGACGCCGCCGTTCTTGCAGACCCAGACGCCGTTGATGGCGACGTTGAGCTGGTCGGGCTCGAAGGCGGCGGCGGTCGTGCCGATCGCGGAGAGGACACGGCCCCAGTTGGGGTCCTCGCCGTGGATGGCGCACTTGAGGAGGTTGTTGCGGGCGATGGAGCGGCCCACCTCGACGGCGTCGTCCTCGGTCGCGGCGTTGACGACCTCGACCTCGATGTCCTTGCTGGCGCCCTCGGCGTCGCGGATCAGCTGCTGGCCGAGGTCGTCGCAGACGGTGTGTACGGCGGCGGCGAACTCCTCGTACTCCGGGGTGACTTCGGAGGCGCCGGAGGCAAGCAGCAGCACGGTGTCGTTGGTGGACATGCAGCCGTCGGAGTCGACGCGGTCGAAGGTGACCTTGGTGGCGGCGCGCAGCGCCTTGTCCAGGACGTCGGCTTCGAGGTCGGCGTCGGTGGTGAGGACGACCAGCATGGTGGCGAGGCCGGGGGCGAGCATGCCCGCGCCCTTGGCCATGCCGCCGACGGTCCAGCCGTCCTTGGTCACGACGGACGTCTTGTGGACGGAGTCGGTGGTCTTGATGGCGATGGCGGCCTTCTCACCGCCGTGCTCGGAGAGCTGGGCGGCGGCCGTCTCGACTCCCGGTAGCAGCTTGCCCATCGGGAGGAGCAGGCCGATCAGTCCGGTGGAGGCGACGGCGACCTCGGCGGCGTTGTGCCCGAGCACGTCGGCGACCTTCTCGGCGGTCGCGTGGGTGTCCTGGAAGCCCTTGGGGCCCGTACAGGCGTTGGCGCCACCCGAGTTGAGGATGACGGCGGAGACCTGACCGCCCTTGAGGACCTGCTCGGACCACAGCACCGGCGCGGCCTTCACACGGTTGGAGGTGAAGACGCCCGCGGCGGCCAGACGGGGCCCGGTGTTGACCACGAGGGCCAGGTCCGGGTTGCCGTTCTCCTTGATCCCGGCGGCGATGCCCGACGCCTGGAATCCCTTTGCTGCCGTGACACTCACGGTGCGACTCCGATCGTGGAAAGTCCGGTGGACTCGTCGAGCCCCAGGGCGATGTTCATGCTCTGGACGGCACCGCCCGCGGTGCCCTTGGTCAGGTTGTCGATGGCGCTGATCGCGATGATGCGGCCCGCGGCCTCGTCGTACGCGACCTGCACCTGAACGGCGTTGGAACCGTAGACGGACGCCGTGGCGGGCCACTGTCCCTCGGGCAGGAGGTGGACGAAGGGCTCGTCGGCGAAGGCCTTCTCGTAGGCGGCGCGGACCGACTCGGCGGTGACGCCGGACTTGGCCTTCGCGCTGCAGGTGGCGAGGATGCCGCGGGACATCGGCGCGAGGGTCGGTGTGAAGGAGACGGAGACGGGCTCGCCGGCCGCGGCGCTGAGGTTCTGGATCATCTCGGGGGTGTGCCGGTGGACGCCGCCGACGCCGTACGGCGACATGGAGCCCATGACCTCGGAGCCG
The DNA here is from genome assembly GCF_001514305.1 of Streptomyces dysideae. GTDB lineage: Bacteria > Actinomycetota > Actinomycetes > Streptomycetales > Streptomycetaceae > Streptomyces > Streptomyces dysideae. The sequence continues at coordinate 5,048 of NZ_KQ949137.1, read as the reverse complement.
AGCAGATGCGGCTTGGGCGCCTTGCCCGCGCCGGAGGTGCCGGAGGACGCGACGATCACGGCCTCGCTCTCGGCGAGCCCGGCGGCGTACGCGGGGAAGAAGGCCAGCGAGACGGCGGTCGGGTAGCAACCCGGCACCGCGATGCGCTTGGCCCCCTCCAGCGCGGCGCGGGCACCGGGCAGCTCGGGAAGGCCGTACGGCCAGGTGCCGGCGTGCGCGGAGCCGTAGAATCTCTCCCAGTCGGCGGCGTCCTTCAGCCGGAAGTCGGCGCCCATGTCGACGACGAGCACGTCCGGGCCGAGCTGCTCGGCGACGGCGGCGGACTGGCCGTGCGGCAGCGCGAGGAAGACCACATCATGCCGCCGGCCCTGCCCGGCGAGCACGTCCGCGGTGGTCGGCTCCAGCACGCGGTCGGCGAGCGGCAGCAGGTGCGGCTGCAGCGCGCCGAGCTTCTGACCTGCGTTGGAGTTGCCGGTCAGGGCACCGATCTCGATCTCCGGGTGCGCCAGGAGCAGACGCAGCAGTTCCCCGCCCGCGTATCCACTCGCTCCGGCCACTGCCGCACGTACCGCCATGGAATCCTCCTCCTAGACGGCATGACTATACGTTTCGCTGCACGTTTATGCAATCTGGGTGAGTGGGTATGCATTGATCTTCTGCCGTACCCGTTCTGTGACGTGATCAGCACCGGCCCGCGGCCCGCACACCGCTAGCGTCGGGCCCATGATCGTATGGCTCAACGGCACCCACGGCGCGGGCAAGACGACGACCAGTGCACTCGTGCAGCCACTGATCCCGGATTCTCGGGTGTTCGACGCCGAGAAGGTCGGCGAGACGCTCATGGACATCACGCCCGGACTGCCGGAGACGGACAACTTCCAGCACTGGCCGCCGTGGCGGCCGCTCGTCGTCGAGACCGCCCGCCGCGTACTCGACTACACCGGCGGCACCCTGGTGATGCCCATGACCGTCCTGGTCGAGCAGTACTGGCGCGAGATCAGCACGGGCCTCGCCCAACATTCCATCCCGGTAAGGCACTTCGTCCTCCACGCCGACCAGGACACCCTCCGCGGGCGCATCGAGGGAGACACTCTTCTTGGCCCCTCCCCATTCCGTCTCAAATACCTCGAGCCCTACGCCGAGGCGGCCCGCACGTGGCTGCACGACGAGGCCGAGGTCATCGACACCACGCACCTCACGCCCGCCCAGGCCGCCCTGCAGATCGCGGAGGCCGTCAAGGGCTGAGGCTTGATCCGTCCGCCACGCGATACCCGGCATGCAGGAAGGTGGGCGGCGTGCCCGGCAGCCGGCCGCGTCCGTCGAATGATCGACGAAGGTGTCAACGGATTCGAGCTTTCGGCGTCAAGTAGAGCGACTGGTTCAACCGAGCGGCCCACGTCAGCCGACCAGCTTTCGTCGTCGATGCCGGCGGGAGCCTTGTCGGCGGGGATCCGAGGATGCGGGCGGCTTCCCGGTCGGCGCACAGTGCGGCCTGACGGACGAGCTGGATGGCGCCCGTGCACCGGACGAGCCGGTCGTCGAACGGGATGCCGGCGGGGCGGATGCGGGTGGCTGCGCCTCCAGGCGCCGTCGCGGACGGCCGCGCCGCGGTTCATGGCGTACGTCGGGCAGACCCTGGAGGCGTACGAGGAACTGAAGGACGGGTCACCGGACTGGTATCCGCTGAGCACCTGGCCCGAGGCCGACGGGTTTCTGCCCTTCGCCGACTCCATCGACGGCGACTGGGTCGGCTGCCCCAGGGCGAGGATCCCGACGCCTGGCCGCTGATCTTCTGGCCCCGGCACGCGGACCAGGGTCCCGCGCCGGAGGGCGGGCTGGTCGACACGCCCCTCGCCTGGCAGCGGGACAGGCTCGTCAGCCCGGCCTGTGCGGGCTGGACGAGGACGACGACCCCGTCGACTTCGCCGGCTTCGAGCCCTGGGGCCACCACGGCGACAGCTGACTCACGGCCGTGCACATCAACGCCGACCGTCACCGAGCGCGGGCTGCTGCCGCTTGGACAGCAGCCCGCCGACTCTCCGGCTACCTCTTGGGCGACGGCGTTGTCGGCCGCCGGCCTCGAATCTCGCCCGGCACTCGGCGCGGGGCGGGGCAGGTCGCCGTCAGGCGGCGTAGTCGTAGAACCCCCGGCGCCCTTGCGGCCGAGGCAGCCCGCGGCGACCATGCGGCGCAGCAGCGCGGGCAGGGCGTAGAGGGGCTCCTTGAACTCCTCGTACATCGACTCCGCGACGGCTTGGGCGGTCTCGAGGCCGATCAGGTCGAGCAGGCGCAGGGGGCCCATCGGGTGGGCACAGCCGAGTTCCATACGGCGGTCGATGTCCTCGGCGCGGGCCGACCCGGACTCGACCATGCGTACCGCGGCAAGCAGGTAGGGCACGAGGAGCGCGTTGCCCACGAATCCGGAGCGGCCGGCCGCCTCGACGGTCTCCTTCCCGAGGCGTTCGCACGGGGTGGCGGGAGCGTGCGTATCCGGACCGCTCCGCCGTCATTCGACACGGCCCATACGATCATCGGACGTCGGGATCTCAGACGGCGATGATCTGCCACTGCTGCCGCGTCAGTGACGCGTACGGCTGCTGCTCGACGTTGCCTCCGTCGGCGGTGCTGCCCTCGTCGACGGCGAGGCAGAGCCCGCTGTAGCGGTTGATGAGGAAGTAGTAGCCGTCACCGGTGGGCGTGACGGCCCAGTGCTGCTGGGGGGCGCTGGCGTCCGACCAGATGCCGACGTTGCCGCCGTCGGCGCGGGAGAGACCCCCGACCTCCATGAGCTTGCCGCTGCCCACACCCTTGATCTTGTAGTAGCCGTCGCCGGTGTCGGTGAAGGTCCACTTCTGGTTCGCCTTGTTGAGCCATGGCCACTGAAGGACGTTGGTGTTGTTCGCGGTGCCCCCGCGCTCCACGTCGGCGACCTTGCCGCTGTGCCGGGCGACCAGCCGGTAGACGGTGCCGTCGCCGGGCAGCGTGGTGAACACCAGTGCCGGCTTGGCCATCCGGCCGCCGATCCTCACGCCGCCCATGTTGGCGTAGCCGCCAGTGGCCGCGTTGGCCCGGATCCGTACGAAGCCCACGTGCCGGACGGGCCATTCGGCCACCTTGGTGGCGCGGTCGCCGGCCCAGGTGCCGGTGGCGACCTGGGTGAAGTTCGTGCCGTCGGTGCTGGTGGAGATGGTGTACGAGGTGATGTCGCCGTCGGTGGAGTTGCTGCGGTTCCACTGCTTGGGCAGGTACTCCAGGGTGGAGACATTGCTCCACACCCCGCCCAGATCGATCGTGATCGAATGAGGCAGGGCCAAGGGCAGCCCCCACGTCGACCAGCAGGTCTCGTAGCCCTTGTCGCTCAGCCCGTCGATGGCGTTGAGCGGTCCCTCGCCGTCGCGGAATCCGGTCGCGTAGGCGCTGACGGGCGTCACGGGGTGCTCGGCGCGCAGCATCTGCGTCGGCAGTGGTGGCCTGGAGGTGTTGGGGCTCCAGGCCGCCCCGACTTCGGCGAGTCGGTTGACGATGTTGGTGTCCAGCCTGCCGTTGCGGTTGGGCGGGCAGTTGAGGATGAACGAGGTGTACTTCGGTTCCAGGTCCGCCAGGTGGGACAGGATCGCGTCCTTGCTCATCAGGCCCTCGGTCGGCGTGGACGGATGCCAGAACCACCCGTTGCTGATCGTCTGTCCCTGCGTGGCGGCGTAGGTGTTCCCGGCCGGCGCCGAGACGCCCAGCGGCTCCTCGAAGTAGATCGCATCGCCGAGGAACGGCACCGACAGCGCACCGTGGTCGATCATGACGATGTCCGGCTGGAGCGACTTCACGTGCTCGCGGATCCGCTGGTAGGAGACGGCCTGCTGGCCCATCTGCCACGCGTAGCCGTCGGTGACGAACATGTCGATGGTGCCGTAGTTGGTGAGCAGTTCGGTGATCTGACCGAGGATGAAGGTCATGTCGCCGGGCTGGATGGCATCGGTGATCTCGAGGCCCGACACCTTGTGCCGGCTCTCCCACGCCTCGACGCCGAAGGTGCGGTCCCATATCGAGTAGTAGAACCCGACCCTCAGCCCCTTCGCCCGGAAGGCGTCGCAATACGCCTTCACCACGTCCTGCTTGTAGGAGCTGTTCGCGACGTTCTGGGTGCCGTAGGCGCTCGGCCACAGGGCGAAGCCGTCATGATGCTTGGTCGTCAGGATGCCGTAGCTCATCTTCGCCGCCGCGGCGGCGGCCGCCCACTGGGCACAGTCCACGGCCGTGGGGGCGAACAGAGCGGGGTTCTGGTTGGGCGCGGCCCACTCCTCGTTGGTGAACGTGCCCAGGCTGAAGTGGTTGAACATGCCGAACCGCATGTTCACCAGGTTGCTGAGATTGGTCTGGGGGTCCGCGGCGGCCGCCTCCGCCAGCAGAGGCGACAACGCGGGGATCACAGGCAGTGCGGTCGCGGCCGCAGCGGCGCCCGCGGCGCCCAGCAGGGTACGACGGGACAGTCTTCTACCTGACGACATGGGTGTACTCCAGTTTCGGGTGGCTCTGATGTGTCGGTCTGATGTGTCGGTCTGATGTGTCGGGGAGGGGCGGCAGCGATGATGTGACTGCTCGGCGTCAACGAGTACGCGGATGAAAGTACTCAGACCAGGGAGCAGAACACACGGTTACGAAGGCGTCGCCCGCGCCGTCGCCTCCGGCAGCAACACTTCGGTGACCGCCAGGGGGCGTACCCCCGTGGTCGCCAGGACCACCAAAGTGCTGCTGCTGACCAAGCTCGGCCGGTACGCGACGTCCAGTGCCCCGGCAGGCAGCGTTTGCCCGTCAAGGAGCGGCGTCCGGTGCGTGCTCTCGGCGTGCCGGCCGGAAGTCCTCGTACTGGATGTACTTGGGCTTTCGGCCGGTGCGGCGAGTGGGGGCACCTCCCACGCCCTTGAGGCAGTGGGGGAGCGTGCCGGACGCCGCGACGGGGCGAGCGTTGCCTGTTGGGGCACTAGCGACTGGACGTACCCAGTCCCCGCGAGCGCGCCCGCCGCAGCCGCTTGTCATGGCAGTGCGAGAGTCAC
>NZ_KQ949136.1:28301-31133 GCF_001514305.1 Streptomyces dysideae | reverse complement strand
TACGGCAGGCCTCCGGAACGGTTCTGCCTCTGTCCACGGCTCGTCGGTGTGTACGGGTTCGACGTGTACGGGTGCCGTCCGGAAGAGATGCATCGCGGCTCCTCCAAGCGAGAGAATGCCCTTGGCCCCACCCGGCGGGACCTCACGCCCACCAGCCTGCACCTATGAGCAGTCGCGAACATCACGTAAATGGGTGAGCGAAGGCCCTACCTTTAGGGGGCCCAGGCATCTCCCTGCATCTCCCCCGTTTGGTTGGGGCGGTGTCCACGGCGCGGCGCTGCACGTCCACCCTGACAGCGTGCACTTCCCCGACCTGCCCACCGGCCCGCCCCTCGGCCTGGGCGGCGGGCACTGATCATGGTCCGGCGGCCTTCGGCATGCCGACACCACCGCCCTCCGTCCCTGATCCCGTGGACGCTGCCGGAGCGCCGGCGAGCGGCACCCCGAACTCGACCGTGGTGCCCGCGCCCGGCTCGCTCTCCACCCGGCTCCAGCCGCCTGCCATCTGGGCGCGTTCGTGGATGAGAGTGAGGCCGAGGTGGCCGGGGCAGGAATCCGCTTCAAGAAGGTCGTAGCCCACGCCGTCGTCGACGACGCGCATCAGGCAGCCGTCGTCCACCCCCAGCAGTTGCACGCGCACCATCTTCGCCCGGGCGTGCTTGCGCACGTTCATCAGGGCCTCCTGGGCGGTGTGGTAGACCAGCACCATGGTCTCCACCGGCAGCGCGAACCGCAGCCGGTCCTCGAACCTGTAGGGGGTGCCGCACTCGGCGCGCATCCGGTCCAGGAACGCCTGCAGGGCGGTGGCCAGGCTGCCGTGCTCCAGGCCGGCGGGCCGCAGATCGAAGACGAGCCGACGCAGGCGGCTGAGAGAGAGCCCGAGGGTCCCGTACAGCCGGCCCATCACCTGTATGTCCCTGGCATCCGTCAGCCGTCCGCGTAGCTGCTGCAGGCGCAGGCACGCGGCGGTGATGACCTGGATGGGGTCGTCATGGATGTCGGCGGCGATGCGGCGGCGTTCCTCCTCCTGGGCGTGGATGAGGCGGCCGAGGAGGACCTGCCGGTCCCGGTTGGTGCCCTCCCCAACAGTTCCAGGCCGCGTTCCAGGACGAACCGGGCGCGCCGCATCGCGGCGCAGCGGTCTCAGACAGGCCTCGGCAAGCTCCGCCGGCATGCTGAACTGGCCGCGGGCCGCCCGGGTGACCGCCTCCACGACCTCCTGCGCGGGCGCGCCCTTGACCAGGTAGCCGACGGCCCCGGCGGCGAGCACGTCCCGGCCGTCTCGCGGTCGGCGTAGGCGGACAGGGCCAGGATCCTTGTGTCCGGCGCGCGTTCGCGGAGGGTGCGTACGGTGGTGGGGGCGGCGCCCCTGGGCAGTTGCACGTCCAGGACCAGGACCTGAGGGCGTGCCTGGAGTACCACGGCCACCGCCCGCTCATGGTCGACGGCCGGTCCCACCAGTCGAACGCCGGGTGCGAGTCGACGAGATCCCCGAGTGCCTCCCTGGCCTCGGGGTCGTTGTCGGCCACCGCGACGTGAATCCGCCCGTTCACGGCCCTTCCTCCCTCGTGAGGGCCGCCTCCCGCACCCGGTGGGTGTCGAGTCGGCCCCGTCGGCACACACTCCCCGAGTCCGACCGGAGGTCTGCCGCCACAGGCCGGCCACCTGGTCGGTCTGCTGCGGCGAGAGGCCCTCCATATGGGTGAGAAACCGCAGGACCCGTCGGCTGTCGGGCCAGGAGACGACGCTCATGATGTGCTCCTCGCGTCTTCGTCACCGTGCGGGGTGTGACCGACCGGTCCGCTCCACACGGTCTTACTGGCCCTGGCCTTGACCCTGACCCTGCCCCTGACCTTGGTCCTGGCCCTGGTCCCGCTGGGTCGCGTTGACGGCCGTCTCGGCCTCGCCGCCGCTCTTGCCGCCGACGAGTTTGAAGGCCACACCGCCCTCGTCCGCCTTGGTGATCTGGTAGGAGCCGACCCCCTTGGCCGCGCCCTTGGCGTCGACCCGGAACATCGCGATCTTCTTCGCGCCGCCGCTCGGGCCGCCGGCGTAGAGGGTCACGGTCTCCTTCGCGGCGAAGCCGTTGACGAAGAAGCTCACCGTGGTGCCGGCCTTGCCCGTGTACGTGCTGGGCTCGGCGGTCGGCGTGTACGGCATCACCTGGAAGCCCGCGCGAACCGAGGCCTGCGTCCGCTCACCGACCGCGGTGACGCTCTGCCTGCCCTTCAGGCCGAACGGCACCTCGAAGGCCACGGATCCGACGTTGCCCTTTGCGTCGGCGTTGGTGGTGAACGCCGGGACGCCCCCGGCTCTGTTGATGTAGAAGAGCACGCGCTCCGCGGGGGCGAACCCGGCGGCCGACACGGTGATCCGCTCCCCGGCCTTGAGTGCGTACGGCGCCGACGTGACCGAGGGGTACAGGCGCAGCATGTAGAACGGCGCGGTGGCCGTGGTCTTGGACTTCTCACCGACCAGGATCAGCGTGCCGGTGCCCGTCGGGGCGACACCGACCCTGACGTCCGCCCGGCCGATGCCGCCGGAGCCGTCGGCGGTCAGGGTGGCATCCGGCTTGCCGCCGACCCGGCCCCAGAAGACGTTGATCCGCTCCCCGGCGCCAAAGCCCCGCACACTCAGCGACACCGAGTCGCCGGGCTTGCCCACCCCCTTGCTGACCTTCACGGAACCGACCGCACCGCCCGAGACGAACGGGGCTTCGGCCACCTTGTCCGCGTTGCGCTGCTGCGCGACCAGAACGGCGCCCTTGCTGACGTTCTCCGGCACGGCGATCTGCGTGTTGAGCGCCCCGGTCTTGCCAATCTTCACCTCGGC
>NZ_KQ949136.1:25251-27846 GCF_001514305.1 Streptomyces dysideae | reverse complement strand
CCTTTTTCAGGGTGAACCGCCGCTTCTTCTCTCCGGTCTCTTCCGGAGGCGGCCGTTCAGCGTTCTCGGAGCCCTCAGGTATGTCCTTGTCCCTGTTCTCGGGGTTCTCGGGCATGTCGTGTCACCTCCTCGGCCCGGGACTAACCGACCCGGTAGATCTGCGGCTGGATGTCGCCCTGTCCGGCCCTCCAGACCTTCTTCGCGTTCTTCGGCGTGGTCAGGATCCAGTTCTCACGGCCGTCCCCGGAGGCTTCCGCCACCTGCCGCCCGGCCGGCGCCGGAGGCGCCTTGCCGCCATGGGCCACGACCAGATGCGGCCTTCCCTCACGCTCATGGGAGTCCGCCTCCTCCCCCTGGGCCCGGTGGGCGCCGACGTGCCGGGTCTTCTCCACGTCGGTACGGCCGGTCAGCCGGCGGCGCATGGCACGCATCGCCACACAGGCGAGGACCAGCTGGTACGGACACCAGGCGACGGCCATGCGCAGCACACCCGACCACCTCGCGCCGTGGATGTGGCAGAACTCCGGGAAAACCGTGGCTGGTCCTGCAGTTCGCCGGTGTGCCCAGGTACCGTCCGGAAGCGGTGCATCACGGCTCCTCCAAGCGAGAGACCCTCGGCCCCGCCCGGCGGGACCTCACTCAACAGCCTGCGCCCATGGACAGTCGCGGACATCACGCGAACTGCTGAACCGGGCTGCTACCTTCGGGGCCCCTTTCCGCACCCCCAAATGGGGGAGATGGCCCTCGGACCGCGAGGACTCCGCATCTCCACCCCCGCAAGAGGTGGTTCCACGTCTCGGGTTGCGTCCAGCGTAAGGGCGGGAGGCGTCACTTTGGCGGATCCCACAGCTTCGAGCGCCGTACTCGCCGGGCGCGCCCTGATCGGTGCCGCCGCACCGGCGCTCACCGTCGCCGCGTCGGTCGCGGCGGCTGCGGCCGGGTCCGACACCGCAGCCGCCGCCGGTTCCGCCGCACTGCGCGGGTCCGAGTGGGCGCTGACCGCCCTTGAGGCCGAACAGGCATGGGAGATCACCAGGGGCGAGGACGTGACGGTCGCGATGATCGGCACCGGGGTCGAGGCCTCCCATCCCGGCTTCAGGGCCCGCGTCGTCAGGGGCGCGGACCTGGCACAGCCGATGGTTCCTGATGAGCCTGGCCGACGCCGCTGCGGGCCACGGTGCCGCCGTGAGGGAGCGGCTGACCGGCCCGAGCGGCCTGGCCGGCGCGATCGGCCTGGAAGCGCCGCACACGGCTGACCGCGGAACGAGGGGACACGCGTGGTGTCCGCAGCCCCTTCACGAGTGTCTGGCGACCGGGGCACGCCCGCAGGATCGGGCCGCCTTCTTCTCCGCCTCCGGCACCGGCGACTGGTACGCGGAGACCAGCGCCTTCTAGCCCGGGTCAACGGTCTTCCAGTCCTCCTTGAGGGCGCCGCCGGTGACACCGGGGTCGGGGTTCCAGCACCAGTAGGTGTAGCTGATGCCGTTCTTCTTCAGGTACTGCAACAGGCTCTTCTGCCCCGTCCAGCCGGTTCAGCCGGCCCTCCCCTCTTCAGGGGAGCGGCGGTGGCGGCGCCTGTTTCTCCGGGCTCGATGTCCGGGGAACCTGCGGCTTGGATCCTGGCGCCGCCTCCCCCATACAGGGGAGAGAAAGCTTCCCCCGAAGGTCTGTGGTGATCTCCCCCATTGGCGCGATGTTCGGGGTGGGCGCGCGGCTCAGGCTGGACATGCGTGAGATCCCGCGTCACCGGGATGGACGGTGCCACCGCATACCTTCCGAGGAGGCATCATGCACCACTCCCGAACGGCCGACGCGCCCACGGACGAACAGGATCCGCGGACGAGGGCCTCCCGCGGACCCGTCTCCGTCGTGCGGCGGGCCCTCCCGCTCAGCACCCCCGTGAGCCGGAGGGCGAGATTCGTGGTGGTCGTCGGTGCCCGGACGGCCGTGCACACTGCGGCCCTGTACGTCCCGCACCGTCTGCCGTGGGTGCCGCTGGTCGAGGCCTCGGCCGTCGCAGTCGAACCCGCCGTGGTCCACACCCACGTGCTCAACGACCACTCGGCCGTACCGAGCCGTATCGACGGGGAGAAGACCCGGCACGTCGGCTCCCACCGGGCCCGGGGTGAGGGGGCGGATGTGCGCGGCAGCGTGCTGCAGGACCGCTGCATCGCCCCATGGTCCCGATGTCCGCGATGAGCATCGGCATGGTGACCGACCGGCTGCTCGGACGGCTGCCGTCCCGGTTACGGATCGGGGTGCCCGCCGTCGCCGGGGCCGTGCTGCCGCTCGTGTCGGCCACCGGCCTGACGGCGCCGAGAAACGCGAGAAAGCCTGGGAAACCGGACAGGGCGACGTCCAGTTGCCGATCCACCGGGTCGGACAGCCCTCGTTGAAAGAGGCGGGAATCCATGCCCGAGAACCCCGAGAAGCCGGAAGAGGAGAAGGTCATGTCCGACAAGCCAGCCGGCGCGGTTTCCGAGGACAACACCGGCACCGCTTCCTTCGGTGACGGTGCGGATTCCGGAGCAGGGAAGAACCCTCCCGAGGAAACACTTGACCGGAAGAAGGGCAAACGGTTCACCTGGAAAAGGG
>NZ_KQ949136.1:0-24535 GCF_001514305.1 Streptomyces dysideae | reverse complement strand
TCCACGGCGAAGACCGACAGGTCCGGGGCGCTCAACACGCAGATCGCCGTGCCGGAGAGCGTCAGTAAGGGCGCCACCCTGGTCGCGCAGCAGCGCAACGCGGACAAGGTGGCCGAAGCCCAGTTCCTCTCGGGCGGCGTGGTCGGCTCGGTGAAGCTCAGCAAGGAGGTGGGCAAGCCCGGCGACTCGGTGTCGCTGAGCGTGCGGGGCTTCGGGGCCGGGGAGCGGATCAACGTCTTCTGGGGCCGGGTCGGCGGCGAACCGGACGCCACCCTGACCGCCGACGGCTCCGGCGGCATCGGCCGCGCGGACATCAAGGTCGGTGTCGCCCCGACGGGCGCCAGCACCCTGATCCTCGTCGGCGAGAAGAGCCGGACCACGGCCACCGTGCCCTTCCAGATCCTGGGCCTGTACCCCTCGCTCAAGTCGTCGCCGTACGCCCTGAAGGCCGGGCACCGGCTGAGCACGTCGGCCACGGGATTCGCCCCGGACGAGCACGTCCTCTTCTACATCAACAGCGCCGGCGGCACCCCGGCCTTCACCACCAACGCCGACGCGAACGGCAACGTCGGCTCGGTCGCCTTCGAGGTGCCGTACGGCCTGGAGGGCGAGCAGACCCTCACCGCGATCGGAGAGAGGACGCGGGCCGTGGTCCGCGCCGGCTTCCAGGTGATGCCGTACACGCCGAGCGCCGAGCCCAGCACATACTCGGGCAAGGCCGGCACCACGGTGACCTTCTACGCAGGCGGCTTCGCCGCGAACGAGACCGTGACCCTCTACGCCGGCGGCCGGGACGGCGGCGCAAAGAAGATCACGACCTTCCAGGCCGACGCCAAGGGGGCAGCCGAGGCCGCGGGCTCCTACAAGATGACCAAAGCGGACGAGGGCGGCGTGGCCTTCAAACTCGTCGGCGAAAAGAGCGGCGGAGTCGCCAAGGCCGGTGTCAACGCGGCCCAGAGGGGCGTGACCTCCCAGTAGGAAGAGCAGCAAGGCCAGGGGGAATAGGGGGCTACGCACTCAGCAGGTGGCAGTGATCGCGCAACAGGCCGCGCGCCGCGGGCACTTCACGGAAGTCCCGCACGCGCAACCGGCGCAGCACGGCGCGGGAGCGAGCGGATCGCCGGCGGGAAGCAGCGATGCGAGCGTGGCCACCGGTCCGGGCGGCGGATCTCGCTCTCACCGCGGACGCAGCCGGCGGCACACTGTAGCTCGGTGAGCGGGGCGTTCAGCGCGCGGGCGAGGAACGACAACCACGCCTCGGGGACGCGGTCCCCGCGCCCCCAGCGGGAGACCTCTTTGCGGGCGACTGACTGGACACCCGACAACGCGCACAACTCGGTGGTTGGCTGTCGCCGGCTCTTGCCCGTGTTACGGCACAGGCGCGCGAGGTGGGCACCGAACGTCTGCGCTCCTGGTCCACGCCGGCCCCCCTCCCATGCGTTCGTCGGCCCCTCCCTGGCCCTGCCCGGCTCCTCCCATCCTGCAATGCGGCGTTCGATGGAGTGCCCATGAACGGGCACAGAGTCACCAGGGCCCGAACCGCACGGCGCCCAGGCATCTCCCAACCCCAAGACGGCGTGACCCTGGACAACTACCCCGAACGGATGGGCCACTTGACGGCATGTCATCCGTTCGCGCGGCCGCGGGTGACCGCTAGGAGCGCCATGTCATCGGTGCTGCGGCCCCCGGTGTGCCGGTCCACGTCGGCAAGCAGAACGTCGAGAAGCGCGTCCCGCGGCTCCGCCGGCTCCGGGCCTAATGTCGGGAGAAGATCCGCCATCTGCGGCTGCGCGGTGCGGTGCGGTGCGGTGCGGTCGGGGCGTACGCGGACGGACAGCTCGCCAGGGCACGCCGGGCACGTGTCGCCGCGCACGTCACCTGCTGTTGGACACGCAGCAGTGACATGCTCGTCCTTCGGCTCGTCAAGGCGTCGATGCGCGGGCACCCGCACCGGACTCCGGCCTCGCTGGCCGAGGTGCGGATACGCCGCTTCGCCGACCGTCTCCCCGCCACGCCGCCTCCCCGCCGCTGACCGAGGAAGGAGGGGAACATGTGCTTTCGCATGTCTCTTCGTACGAGTCACCGCGCACCAGGGTCGGCACGGCGCCGGAGTGGCGTGGGCGTGCTCGTGGGCCTGGCCGCCGTCGTGCGGGCCGTGTGGTGCTGTGCGGGCCCGCTGGCCGTGGGCGGGGTGGGAGTCTCCGTCACCGGCGGAGCGCTGGAGAACGCCTGGCTGGTCACCGTCGGGACGGTGATCGTCCTGATCGGCGTCGGGCACGCGCGGCGCCGCCGCGGGCTCGCGGGGCCCGACGACTGCTGCCTGGACCTCGACGTACGGGCCGAAGAGGTGGCGGCCGAACCGCACGCGGGCTGAGGCCGGTCAGGAGAGCGCACTCGGGCCGACCGGTGACAACCCGTGATCTGCCGACGCCGGGTCTGGTGCCGGGCTGGTATGTCGTCACGACCGCTGTCATGCGTACTCCGTGGGATGGTCACGGTGGTGTCGTCCGTCGGGGGGCGTCAGAGGAGGAAGTCCGCGAGGTCGCGGACGAGCGCAGCCATCGGCTTGGCACCGACGATGGTCTTGGCGACCTGACCGTTCCGGTAGACGTTCAGGGTGGGGATGGACATGACGCCGTACCGGGCCGCCGTGACCGGGTTCTCGTCGATGTTGAGCTTGACGACCTCGATCTTGTCCCCGTAATCGGCGGCGATCGCCTCAACGGACGGCGTGATCTGGCGGCACGGGCTGCACCATGCGGCCCAGAAGTCCACCAGGACGGGCTTGTCGCTCTTGAGGACGTCCTGCGCGAAGGAGTCGTCGGTCACGTTCTTCAGGGTGCCTGCCACGGCGGTCTCCTTGGATCGATGGTGCGGTGGGACGGGGAAGGAACCCGGGAGGGCGACCGCGCATTCCCTCTCTGCGTCAGTCGGGGACGACGAGCAGCAGGGCGAAGCGCTGTTGCCGGTCGGTCCACCACTGGCGCACGGCGAAGCCCGCGCGGACGAGTTCTCTGGTCAGGAAGGTGCGCCGGAACTTCACCGAGATCTCCGTACGGAGTTCCTCACCCGCGGCGAAGTCGACGCTCAGGTCGAGCGAGGGGAACCTCACCGTCTGCCGGCTGCGGGAGCGCAGCCGCATCTCGATGCGCTCCTCGTACTTGTTCCACAGCGCGTGGTGGGTGAAGACCGAGAGTCGAAGTCGGCGCCGAGGCGGTAGTTGAGGACGTGCAGGACGTTGAGGTTGAAGGCGGCCGTCACACCCTTGGCGTCGTCGTAGGCGCGCACGAGGGTGTCCGGGTCCTTGACCAGGTCGGCGCCCAGCAGCAGGGCGTCGCCGTCGCCGAGTTGGCCGCGCAGGGTGGTGTAGAAGGCGTCGCGCTGGGCGGTGTCGAGGTTGCCGATGGTGGAGCCGAGGAAGGCGACCAGCCGCGGCCCGGCATCGGGCGCGGGCAGGGCGGGGTCGGTCTCGAAGTCGGTGACGGTGGCGGTCACCCGCAGTGCCGGATAGTCACGGCAGAGAGCCTCACCCGCCTCCAGCAGCGCGGAGTGCGAGACATCGACAGGAGCGTAGTGCTCCAGGGTGCCGACGCGGGTGAGCGCGTCCAGGAGTTGCCGGGTCTTGTCCGAGGCGCCCGAGCCGAGTTCGACCAGCGTGCGGGCGCCGGTGAGGCGAGCGATCTCGTCTGCCTGCCGGGTGAGGATCTCGCGTTCGGCGCGGGTGGGGTAGTACTCGGGCAGAGTCGTGATCGTATCGAACAGACGGCTGCCGCGTTCGTCGTAGAACCACTTGGGCGGCAGGGTCTTGGGCTTGGCGGTGAGTCCTGCCAGGACGTCGTGGTGCAGGGCCTCGGTGAAGTACCGCCGGGCTGGTACCGGCCGACGCTGGGCGACCATGCCGAAGACGAAGCCTTCCTCGAACAACGGGCTGCCCGTCACGGGAGCGTCCTCCAGGACCTCCAGAGCCTGGACCCGGACCTGCGCGAGATACGCGCGGGCCGCGTCCGGCCCCAGCAGCGGCAGATCGGCGCGGGTGGCCCGGGGTTGCCGGAACGGGTCGTAGAGCACATCGAGTTCACCGCGCAGCGCCGGGCGAGCGCCCGCCTGCCCCGGAAGGAACCCGCCCTGTGACCACCACACCGGCCACCGTGGAGCTACGCCGCTACGGACGCGATGACCCCGACACCATCCGGCAGACCCTCACCGACGTTTACGCCGAGGTCTACGCCGACCGGCTCTCCGACCCGTTCTTCTCCATCGAGCGGTTCGAAGAGAGGCTGGAAGGCCACGTATCCCGCGAACCCTGGGAGGTTGTCATCGGCTGGGACGGCACAGAGCCGGTCGGCTACGCCTATGGCTCACCCCTCCCCGCTCCCGCTGGTGGGCCGGAATTAGAGTCCGCGGAACCGGGGGCAGCTCACCATGCGCCTCCGGACGGGTGAATGCTCCCGCCGCTCCTGCCATCCGCGTTGATCTCGGGTAAGTTTTCATGCATAACGCAGTGTGCTTCGCTTTCTTCTGCCCAAGGCTGTGAGAACGGCCCTTGTCATGACGGTCGAGTTCGGTCTCGTCGCCGGGTGCACGGCGGGGGACCGTGCCGTCGACGTGATGGCCGACGTCAGAAGGACTCCCGTCGTGGCCCGGGGGGAGGACCGGGAGAAGGTGGAGCCGAAGACTCCGGTCGAGAGATACGGCAGGCTCCGTGTCTGCGGTACCCGGCTGTGCGACGAAGCCGGGACACCCGTCCAACTGCGGGGCATGAGCACACACGGCATCCACTGGTTCGGGAGCTGTCTTGTCGCCGGTGTGTTGGATGCGCTAGCCGAGGACTGGGGGTCGAGCGTCCTGCGCATTGCGATGTATGCGGACCGGGATGGATACCAGAGCAATCCGAAGAAATTCACCGATCACGTGAGCCGATTGATCGACATGGCCAGTGCTCGCGGGATGTATGTGATCGTCGACTGGCACTGGATTGATTCGGGGGATCCGAACCACGGCCTGCACCATGCGAAGACCTTCTTCAGGGAGATCACCGAACGACATGGGCGCAAGCCCAATGTGATCTACGAGATCCTGAACGAGGCGTATCAAGCTGATTGGTGGATGATCAAGGACTATGCGGAGAAGGTCATCCCTGTGATCCGCGCCCAGGACCCCGACAGCGTGATCCTCGTTGGCACCCGCGGCTGGTCCACGCTCGGCCTGTCCGAGTACGGGGATGAAAAAGAGATGGTGACCGACCCGGTACGGGCCTCCAACATCATGTACACCTACCATTTCTACGCGAAGGCACACCGGGAAAACTTCTTGAGAATGCTTGACCGCGCGTCCTCCAAACTGCCTGTTTTCGTTTCCGAATGGGGAACACAGTCGTGGGACGGCCGAGGCAACGACTTTGCCATGTCGCAGCGGTACGTCGATCTGATGGCCAGGAAGAGGATCAGCTGGACGAACTGGAGCATCGCCGACGGCGGCGGCAACGGCGACATCTTCGCGAAAGGTGCCTGTAAGGGCAGCCGGTTCGCCGGCACCCGTGTCCTCACGCCCGCCGGCGTATGGATCCGGCAGCGGGTGAGGGGCTGAGTTCCACCGACAAACCCCCGAAGCGGCAGACGGTCGTCCGGTCGCCCCGGGCGAGTCGGTCCCGCAGGTACGCGACCGCCTGCTCCGGTTCGCCCTGGTCGGTGGCCGGCCTGACGGCGGGTCGGACGGCCAGGGCGGCCGGCGCCGTCACCGCCTCTGCCGCCGTGCCCGCCGCCTCACGAGGTGTCCGCACAACAGGGAAACCCGGCAGGAGCCCGGTCGTCTTCACCTCGGCGGGTCGGTCCCCGGGGTGTGGCCTCCGCGGTCGGTCATCGGGCGGCGCGCACGTCGAGTTTGAGCAACGCGTTCTCGATGAGTTCGGGCATGGCGGGGTGGATCCAGTACTGGCCGCGGGCCATGGTGGGGGCGTCGAGGCCGAAGTGCATGGCCTGGATCAGGGGCTGGATGAGGGGGGGCTTCGGGGCCGATGATGTGGGCGCCCAGGAGCTGTCCGGTGTCGGGGTCGGCGAGGAGCTTGGCGAAGCCGGTGGTGTCCTCCATGGCCCAGCCGTAGGCGGTGCCGGCGTAGTCCTGGACGGCGGTCACGTAGGGGATACCGCGCCGGGCGGCGTCCTGTTCGGTCAGGCCGACGGAGGCGATCTTCGGGGAGGAGAAGACCGCGTGCGGGACGTAGCGGTGGTCCGAGGTGATCGGCTGGTCGGGGTGGAGGAGGTTGTGCTGGACGACGCGGGCCTCGTGGTTGGCGACGTGCTTGAGCTGGTGGTCGGAGCTGACGTCGCCCAGGGCCCACACTCCCTCCGCCGAGGTCGCCTGGGTGTCGTCGACCTTGATGGTGCCGCGTTCGGTGAGTTCGAGCCCGCCCGCGGCGGCGTCCAGCAGGTCGGTGTTGGGGATGCGGCCGATGGCGACGAGCAGGGCTTCGGCCTCGACCGTCTCGGCTCCGTAGGGGCCGGTCAGGTGCAGGCGGATCCGGTCGCCGTCGTGTCCGACGCGCTGCGCGGTGCGGTTCAGCCGTACGTCCCACCGGTCGGCCGCCAGGTCGGTGAACCGCTGGGAGACGTCGGTGTCCTCGTGCCGGAGCAGGCGGTCGGAGCGGCCGATGAGCGTGATGTCGGTGCCGAGGGCGGAGAAGACGTGGGCGAGTTCCGTGCTCACGAACCCGGTCCCCATGATGATCATGCGGCGGGGCAGGTGGTCCAAGCGCATCACGGTGTCGCTGGTGAGGTAGTCGGTTCGGTGGAGGCCGGGCAGGTCGGGGAGGGCGGGGCGGCTGCCGGCGGCGACCACGACCCGGTCCGCGGTGATCGTCTCGGTGCCCTGGGCGGTGTCGACGGCGAGTCGGCGGGGGCCGGTGAAGCGGGCCGTGCCCTCGTAGAGGGTGACGTTCTCGTTGTCCTCGGCGCGGTAGCGGCGGCCCGCAGCGGCGATCGGGTCGATACGGCCGAAGATCCGGTCGCGGAGGTCCGGCCACCGAACCCCGGGCCGGGCGAGGTCGACGCCGAGGCGCGCGGAGCCGGCCGGGGTGCGGGCGACGTCGGCGACGTGCACGAACATCTTGGTCGGGATGCAGCCGACGTTGAGACAGGTGCCGCCGTAGGCGCCGGTGGGACCGATTGACGCTGGCGGCCATGGCGACCATCGCCCACACGGGGTGGACCAGGCCGGTGGCCGCGAGGGGGATGCCGATGCCGTTGAAGGTGAAGGCCAGGGCCACGTTCTGCTTGAGCCGGCGGTAGGAGCCGCGGCTGATGCCGCGGGCGGTGCGGATCAGGGAGACGTCGTCGCGGACGATGATGATGTCGGCGGCCTCGGTGGCGATGTCGGCGCCGTTGCCGAGGGCGACGCCGACGTCGGCCTGCATCAGGGAGGGGGCGTCGTTGATGCCGTCGCCGACCTGGCCACCTTCACCCCGTCGGCCTGGAGTTCGCGGACCAGCTCGGCCTTGCCGTCGGGGAGGCCTCGGCGCGGACCTCACGGATGCCCACCTGCCGCGCGACGGGGCGGGCGGCGCGCGGGTTGTCGCCGGTGACCAGCACTGGCGTGATGCCTTCGGCGCGCAGTGCGGCCACGGTGTCCTTCGCCTCCGGGCGCACGGTGTCGGCCAGCGCCAGCACCCCGAGGAGGGTGTCGTCGCGGCCCACGGCCACCACCGTGTGGCCCTCGTCCTGAAGCCGGTGGATCGTGTCGGCCGCGGGGGTCAGGTCGACGCCGGCGTCGGTGAGATGGGCGGGGCGGCCGACCCGGACGCGATGGCCGTTGGGGGTGGCGGTGACGCCGAAGCCGGTGGTGGAGGCGAAGTCGCGAGTGTCAGGCAGGGGCAGGCCGCGGCGGGCGGCCCCGTCGGTGATGGCGCGCGCGAGGGGGTGTTCGGAGTGTGCCTCGGCCGCCGCGGCGAGCGTCAGCAGTTCGTCCGGGTCGCCGCCCGCGACCGGGTGGACGGCGGCCAGGGCGGGGCGGCCCTCGGTGAGGGTGCCGGTCTTGTCCAGCGCCACGTGGGTGACGGTGCGCAGGGTCTGGAACGTCTCCCCGGTGCGCGTGATGATGCCCTGGTCGGCGGCCTGGCCGGCGCCGCGCACGATGGCCAGCGGGGCGGCGATGCCCACGGCGCAGGCGTAGCCCATGACCAGGACGGTCAGCGCGGCGAACACCGCCCGCTCGACGTCCGCCCCGCCGGTGGCGGCGGTACCGGCCAGCCAGCCCGCGAGCGCGAGGGCGGAGACGGCCAGCACGGTGGGGGTGTAGATCTCAGGTGTTCTGCAGGACGCCGACGGCTTCCCGACGCGGGGCGGTCGCCGACTCGAACGGGACGTGGCAGCCGTTTACGCCTCCCGCTCTCCGGTTCCGGCCCCTTCCCGAGCGCGCCGCTCGACGCGACAGGGCTCAGCGGCGACGCCCGAGCGTCACGCCCGCCCAGCCGAGAATCATCGACGTGAGGATGACCCACACCGCCTCGGCCGTGGCGTTCGCGCCGACCAGAACGGGGCCCGCCAGGTGACCGGCGGCGGCCAGCAGCGCGGTGCCCGCACCGGACACGGCCGCGCCCGCCCCGAACAGCAGCGCGGCCCGGCGGCGGGGCAGCGGCCGGGCCCCGAGCAGTCGTTCGACCACCGCCCAGGCGAGCGTGACCACGCCCGGCGCCAGATGGAAGGTCACGTACGGCCACATTCCGGCGAGCCCCAGCCAGACGCCCAGCGCCACCATCAAGGCCAACGGCCCCGACCAGCGCGGGCCGCCTTGGGGATGTCCCGGCTCGTCAGAGCGCGCGGCGGGACCACGGCCATCGGATGCTGTCCCTGACCCGCCACCGTACGGGTCGGCCTGTCCGCGCATCACGACCGGCCCGGGTACGACGGCTCGGTGGACGCAGGGTCGAGGTCGTCCTCGACGACGAGGCCGGCCAGAGTGGCGGCGATCATGCCGAACATCAGATGCGCCACGGCGAGCACCCACGGCGTGAACGCCGTCGACGCCGCCGGGTCCACGGCACGCCAGACGCCGTACTGCATCAGCGCCCATACCAGCGCGGACAGCACCGTACCCGCCGCGATCACCAGGGACCGCGCGCCTGAGAGCCGCCGGGCCGCCAGCGTGATCAGTGTGCCGAACAACATCGCCATCACGGCGTGCACCATCATGCCGATCAGCAGCGCGGGCAGGCTGAACGTGCCGTCCAGCGGCGCCGAGCGCCACAAGGTGTGCGCGATCAGGTTCAGCGGCGCCCAGAAGCCCAGGCCGGTCAGGCCCAGCAGGACCATCGACCACACCGCCATCGCCATACCGCCGAGCACGCCCCCCAGCGCGCCCCGGCGCAGCGTGGCCCCGTTCACCGGACCCTGCCTTTCCGACGGTGTGCGCCGGCCGCGGGCAACGCCCCGACCGGTCTCAGTCCCCCCATGCGGATCATCCGGCTCCTCCCATCCGTGCCTCCGACCTACGAGGCACACAGGGAAACCCGGTCGAATGCACGAGGCATTCCACCGCGGCCCGCCGAACTCCTGGCGCGCCTCAACGACCTGGTGACACGCACGGGCGACGAAACCATCAGTTCTGTTCCCGGTGACCGTGCGCTGTGCGGGAGTCAGCCGCGCGGCCTGAGCCGCGCAACCAGGGTGGATGTCCGGACCGGGCCTGTCGGTTGTCGGCGTCGGCCTGGGCGGTGCGCGCCGGGGATGCGGGGGTGGGGTGCGGGCGGCCGGCTCGGTTCATCAGGAGGGTGCCGCTGCCGCTGAGGAGCAGGAGCAGGGCGGCGAGGAGCAGGGCGGTGCCGTAGCCGCCGGTGAGGTCCTTGAGCACGCCGGTGACGTAGGGCGCCAGGAAACTGGCGATGCTGCTGAGTGAGTTGACCGCGGCCACTCCGGCCGCGGCGCAGAACCCGGCGGGCAGCGTCATGGGCAGGCTCCAGAAGACGGGGACGGCCGCGAGGACGCAGGCCAGTGCCAATGCCATCGCGGCCACCTCCCACAGCGGGGAGCCGGCCACCTGGGTCAGGGCCAGTGCGGCGGCGGTGAGGGTGGGGAGGGCGAGGTGGTTGATCCGTTCTCCCGTGTGGTCGCTGCGGCGGCTCCAGGCCAGCATGGCAGCGGCGGCGCCGGTGTAGCAGAGGGCGATGACGCCGGTGGTCCAGGTGGCCGAGCGGCCGCCACCGAGGTCGGAGACCATCTGAGGCAGGAAGAACTGCAGCTGGTACAGCGCGAAGTACAGCCCTGCGTACACCCCGGCGTGGGCGAGCAGCCGCCGGTGGCGGAGGGCGGTCAGTACCGGGCGGAGCGGCGGGTCCGCCATCGGGATGTGTTCCTTGGCGACCTGGTCGGCCAGCCAGGCCCGCTCCAGTGGGGTGAGCCAGGGGGCCTGCTGGGGGCTGTCGGGGAGCCCTCGCAGCGTGAGGATGCCGAGGACGACCGAGGGCAGGCCGAAGACCACGAACATGGTGCGCCAGCCGGGAATGGCGCCCAGTGCGCCGTACTCGACGAGCAGGCCGGCGGCAGGGGTGCCGATCGCGTCGGAGACCGGGATGTGTCCACGTCCACATGCCGTTCGGGCTGCAGATCGCGGGCGAAGATCCCGGGGGTACGCAGAGTGGCGGCGCGCGCCGGGTCGGGATGTCCGGCGGAGGTCAGGCGCTCGACGGTGTAGCGCAGCTCGAAGTGGAGCCGGCCGAGCCGTGGTGCCGCGGCCATGACGTGGAAGATGAGGTTGCCGAACTCGGCGTCCCGGGTGATCTCTCCCGGCATGTCCCCCTGCACGGCCAGGTCGAGCACCCGTTGGTGGGGAGTGTCGGGGATGACGGGAGCCCACAGCCGCAGTCGGCGCGTGCTGTCGGCGGGTGCCTCCACCTGGGGCTGCCGTCCACCGCCCGGACACCCCCTCCACGGAACACACTCGGTCATTCTGTGAATCCATGGAGCGACGGCGCATCCCGGCGAGCCCGCATCGCTGCGAACATCCTCCAGTTGGCCGCGAGATCCATCACGGAGCCGGCGCCCTGCCCCTTCAGCAGCCGCGCGCACTCGGTCTGCGGGGGAGCCCCGACAACCGGCACCGCCTTCCCCCGAAGGATGGAGCGGCGACTCCCCCGGTTGCGGGTACAGCACCAGACGCCGGACTCCGAGGATGGGTTGGTCAAGTGTGCTGTACCGCGCACTCCCGGCGGGTCCGCTCGGTCAGGATCGTGCGGGCCGCCACCAGTCCCCACCAGCCGGCCCTGGGCAGGTGTCGTGCCATGGCAGAACGCACAACGTCGATGTCGTCGACCGGATCGCGCGGCCGCGGACTCGTCGCTCGCACCGCGGCCGCGGCCGTGGTGACGGCTCTCGCCGCCGCCCTCTCGGCCACGGCCGCCCCGGCCGATACCGGCGGTCTGCGCGGTTCGCAGTGGGCACTGACCGCCCTCAAGGCCGAACAGGCGTGGAAGACCAGCAAGGGCGCGGGCGTGACGGTCGCGGTGATCGGCTCGGGGGTCGACGCCTCCCACCCCGACCTCACAGGACGTGTCGTCAAAGGCGCGGACCTCGGCGACGGCTCGACCGTCGACGGAACACACGACCAGGGCCCCCAGGACCGGCAGGGCGGCACCCACGCGGCGGGCATCATCGCCGCAACCGGCCGCAACTACCAGGGCGACGGCGTTCACGGCCTCGCCCCCGACGCACGGGTGTTGCCCCTGCGCGTCTACCGCAACGACTCGCCCGCCCCGACGGCCACCGCGAAGGCCGTCCGGTACGCGGCGGACCACGGCGCGCGGGTCATCGACGTAACGGTGGGCTTCACCAAGCCGAGCGACGCCCTGCGGTCAGCCGTCGAGTACGCGCTCGGCCGCGGCGCCGTGATTGTCACCGGCGCCGGCGACAACGGCCGCACCGGCGACGAGGTGACCTACCCGGCCGCGTACCCGGGAGTGGTCGCGGTCGCGGCCACCGACAAGAAGGGCGCCATCTGGCCAAACTCCCACCACGGGGAGCACGTGACGCT
This sequence comes from Streptomyces dysideae, assembly GCF_001514305.1. Lineage (GTDB taxonomy): Bacteria > Actinomycetota > Actinomycetes > Streptomycetales > Streptomycetaceae > Streptomyces > Streptomyces dysideae. Next base: position 12,520 of record NZ_KQ949136.1, on the reverse strand, counting down.
CACCGCACCCGGGGTGGACATCCTGGCCACCGCCCCGGGCGGGGACTACTGGACCGGCTCCGGCACCCAGTACGCGGCATCCTGGGTGGCGGCCACGGCCGCGCTGCTGCGCGCCGAGCACCCACGCTGGACCGGCGACCAGGTGGTCCGGAAACTGACCGGCGCGGCCTCCGGCAAGAGTTCGTCCGGCCAAGATCCCCGCCACGGCTTCGGGGCCGTCGCCCCCGCGGCGGCGCTCGCGGACCGGACCGCACCGTCCCCCACCCCGTCCGCCTCCGCCGTACCGGCCGCCGACCCGACGGCAGACGCACGGGACAGCATCGCCGACCGGCCCGAGAACCCCGCCGCGTATGTGACCCTGCTGGCGGTGGGAGCGGGCCTCATCGTGCTGGCCGCCATCGCATGGTTCCTGATCAGGAGGAGCGCTTCCCCTTTCAACCCTTTCGACCCTTCCGGCGACGACTGACGTGGCGGAGGGACGTCGCGGGGGCTCCCCCGGCGCCCCCAGCCCGGCGAGAGCGCCGGCCGGCCCGGGTCGGCGCCCAGCGGGATTCCCGGAGTACGGCCCCGGAGAAACCGCCGACGGCCCCGCCGCGAGACGGCCTACCGCGGGCGGACGGGCCGCCGCACCGACTCCGGCGCCGCAGGCTCCGCGTCGGCCGAATGGCTCCGGCAGGGCGGCGGCCGGTCCGCATCGCGCTCGGGCTCCGCCTCTTCTTTTCCTCCTCCCTGCTCTCCTCCTTCCCCCTGCTCTCCCGCCGTTCCTCCCCACCGCCTCCCCCCTTCCGCAGTTCGACACGCTCTTGGGTGCGCCCCACACCGTCTCCAGACCGCCGGACACCCCTACGCACCCACATACGGACGAGGCGGATCTCGGCCCTGGTGACCGTTCTCGCCCTGCTCGTCGGTATCACCACGATGACGCCTCTCCTGCCTCCCCTCCCACCGCGGGCGCCTCTGTTTCCCGCGTCGACCCGCTTCTCCACCGGCCCCGACACCACCGCCGAGCGGTGGGTGCGTGACCACCCGTACGACAGCCGGGCGGCAGTCATCGCCGCGCACATCAGCTCCCGGCCCCAGGCCACGTGGTTCCCGGACCCCGACCCGGCCATGACCGGGAAACAGGTACGCAAGGCTGTCGCTGCGGCCCGGGCCCAGGGTGCCGTGCCGACCCTCGTCCCCTTCGCCGTGCCCCGCCGCGACTGCGAGGGGCACAGCCTCGGCGGCGCCGCCGGCCTCACCGCCTACCAGCAGTGGATCGACACCTTCGCCCGCGCGATCGGCCCGGCACCCGCCGTGGTCGTACTCGAACCCGACGCGCTCGCCCTCATGGACTGCCTCACCCCGCGCGAGCGCCAGGACCGGATCGCCGCCCTGACACACGCGAGCCTCACCCTGCACCGCCACGCCCCCAACGCCCACCTGTACTACGACGCCGGCCACTCACGCTGGCACCCCGCACCCACCATCGCCGACCGGCTCCGGCAAGCCGGAGCTCTGCGGCACGGGGACGGCATCGCCCTCAACGTGTCGAACTTCAACACGACCGGCGACGAGGCCCACTACGGCCTCCAGATCATCCGGGCCCTCGGCGCCCCCGACCTGGGCATGGTGATCGACACCAGCCGCAACGGCGCCGGACCGGCCCGGGGCACCCCCTACTGCGACCCGCCCGGCCGCCGCCTGGGCCACACCCCCACCGCCGACACCGACCTCGAGCGCGTCGACGCCTACCTGTGGGTGAAACCGCCGGGCGAAGCCGACGGATGCGCCGCCGCCCCCGGCACCTTCGACCCGCAGTACGCCTACCTCCTCGCCGGATGACACCCCGCTGACCGGCACCTCGCGACCACCCCGGCCACGCCGACCCTGCCTCGGGACGTCCGCCCCCATAGGCGGCTGCCCGGCGGACAGTCGCCTCACCTGGCTCACCACCCGGCGCGCCGGCCTCACACGGATCGCGCCCCAACGTGGGTCCATGTATTCCCCCGTTATGTTCTTCGCGGTCCTGCAAGAGGGCCGCTGGCCCCCGGGCCCGGCATGACTGTTCCCCCCTGTCGAAGGGATGACCTGGGGGGGTGCCCCTATCTGTTTCGTCAACCCCGGCGGGGTCGGGTTGTAGGGGTTGACGAAACAGATAGGGGCACCCCCACATGAACGCACAGTCCCACGAGCTCCCACCACCCTCCCGCGTCGGCCGACGGCGGAGAAGCTCATGCCCCCGACTCATCCCCCCTCACGCCCAGCGGATACGGCGGGGATCTCGGCGACCACACGGCGCAGCGGCAGTTCTAGGCGGCGGCCGGGGCGCGCCCAGGCGGCCAGGGCCTGTTTGGCGGCCCGGGCGCGGCGCCCGGTCAGGCGGGGCAGATAGAGCCCGTCGACCAACATGGCCACGGCGTCGGGTGTGTCGAGGTGGAGGGCGGGCTGGCGGGCGAAGACGTGGCGCTGGTCGGAGCGGACGCGGAAGCCTGCGCCGCGCAGCAGCTCAGCGAGGCCGTCACGGGCCTCCGGGTTGGGCCACGGCTGGCGCACGGCCCGGAGCCCATACATCACGCGGGCCCAGGCGAGAGCCCCGGACGCCGAGAGGCCGGACTGGGCGGGCACCAGCGCGGCGAGCGTACCGCCAGGGCGCAGGACGCGTCGGACCTCCCCCAGGACCTGGGGCAGCGGGGTGAGCACGGGCAGACACATGGACGCGCAGACCGCGTCGGCCGACGCCGAACGCACGGGCAGGGCGGTGGCATCCGCCCGCACCACAGGACCCCGGCCGAGCTGGGCGGCCGAGGCGAGTTCACCCGCAGATGCATCGACGCCGACCCACCGGGCGTCCGGCAGCCGCACGCGCATCGGGGCGGAACCGCAGGCCAGGTCCAGCACCGTCCCGGCGTACGAGTGCAGCGGCTCGGCCAGCCATGCGTAGGGCGACTCGTCCGCGAGGTGAACGAGGCGTTCGGTGATGCCGGGGCGGGTGTCGTGGTAACCGCTGAGGAAACGGCGCCAATTCTCTTCGTTCAATCGCCCGGTCCTTCCCACCCGCCCGCGGCGGCCTGTCGGCCGGTCAGCCGGTCTGGTCACGCAGCTGTCCCGTCTTCAGCACGGTGATGCGACCGCGGGCGAGGCGGATCAGGCCCTGGCCGGCGAACTGGTGCAGCACCTTGGTGACGGTCTCCCGGGAGGTGCCGACCAGCGCGGCGAGCTGCTCGTGAGTGAGGGACACCTGCGGATGCTTCGCCCCGGGCCGCAGGGGCCGAGTGGACGACTCGTGTTCGGGCATCAGCGTGAGCAGCGTGGTGGCGACACGTTGCGGCACGGATTTGAAGACGCTGTCGGACAGCCGCTGTTCGAGTTCGGCCAGACGGCGGCCGAGGGTCTCGGTGATGCGGGTGGCGATGCGGGCGTCCGACAAAAGGAACCGGTCCACGTCGGCACGGTGCATCACGCACACGGTCACGTCGTCCAGGGCCTCGGCGAAGTTGCCGTACATCCGCTGCCCCAGCAGCAGCATCTCCCCGAAGATCGTGCCCGGGGCGAGGATCGCGCAGGTCAGCGCACGGCCCTCGGCGGAGACCCGGAAGACGCGCACCCGGCCCCGTTTGAGGATGAACAGCACCTCGCACGGCTCCTGAGGGACGTACAGCATCTCCCCCGCAGCGTACGTCTTCATCGGCGCCGCGGCGGCGATGGCGTCCATCTCCCGCTCGCTCAGGTCACGGAAGATGTCGACCTCGGACAGGCACCACGTCCGTTCCCCGATCGTCCCGTCGTCGATCATCCTGGCCGTCTCCTCACGCCGTCCGGGAGCCCACGGCGGCGGCGCCGCACCCCAGGGCGGATGGGCCAGGGCGCCGGCGCCCTCGGTGAGACAGTAGCGGGACTGGATCTCGCCGGCGGCGATGCCAGGAGCAGCACTGGGCGACGTCGCATCGGTGACGAGAGACGCCGGCTTCTGTTCCTGGGCGCGGGGCATGCGGGCGGGGGGTGGCTGTGACGTCATGAGGTCGTCCTCCAGGAGCGGTCGCAGAGAGCTGCTTCAAGGACGCTAGGCCCGGCAGGGGCCGGAGTTCTGTGACAGCGCTTACAAACCCGCCTGGGCCAAGCGGGCTTACGCGCGGATCACCATGACGGAGTGACCACCGGCGCGACTCGCCCGCGTGCATGTCACCGGATCGGGACCGTGAAGTGTAAGCGTGGTCACATTCCTCGGCGGAGGCCGTCCTTAGCGTCGGTGCTGAGGGGGTACGCGAGTGGACCAGAACTTCGTAAGGAGAACGACGACATGGCGACCACACTGCACGTTTCCCCGAGAACCGCGGCCATCCCCGTACACGCCGCCTGGGGCGCCGCGGCCGGTCTGGTCGGCGGCGTCGGCTTCGGCATCTGGATGTCGGTGTCCAAGCCGATGATGGACACGGCGATGATCAAGATGGTGGCCGGGCTCCTCGGCTCCGACAGCGCCTTCGCGGGCTGGCTGATCCACCTCGGCATCTCGCTCTCCGCCGGACTCGTCTTCGGCGCAATGCTGGGCCAGTGGGCGACCCGCATGATGCCGGCCATCGTCCTCGGCCTGGCCTACGGGGTGGTCTGGTGGGTCATGGGCGCCCTGTGGATCATGCCGGCGAACCTGGGCATGCCCGTCTTCGAGTGGAACGACGTCACCAGCTCCAGCTTCGGCGGCCACCTTGTCTTCGGCCTGCTGATCGGAGCGGCCTACTCGTGCATCGCCACGGTCATGGGCAAGGAGAAGCGGACCGGCTGACCGTACGGCGAGGAGCCGGGCCAGGGACGAACCAGGCCACCGGACCACGGGGAAGGAACGAGCCCCTCACCGGGTTTCTTGTTCGTGCGAACCCGCACGAACGAGAAACCCACCCTGGAGGCGAGCACCATGATGCGCGCGATCTGGAACGGCGTCGTCATCGCCGAGACCCCGCGCACCAAGCGGGTCGAGGGCAACGACTACTTCCCGCCCGAGTCCCTCAAGCGGGAGTACTTCACCGAGAGCCCCAGCAAGTCTCTCTGTCCCTGGAAGGGCGTCGCCCGCTACTACACACTCACCGTCAACGGAGAGCTGAATCCGAACGCGGCCTGGTCCTACCCGCACCCCACCCCGCTCGCCCGACGCATCAAGAACCATGTCGCCTTCTGGAACGGCGTCGTCGTCGAGGGCACCCGCGAGAAGAAGCCGGCCCGGCAGGGCTGAGCGGGTCGCGCGGCACGGTCCAGGGAGTCGACGAGCGCGTGGTACAGGTTGTGCTCCTGCAGGGCGAGGATGCCCTGTGCCGAGGATGGCGGGGAAGAGCAGGGTGTCCAGCGCGCACCTGGTGTAGAAGGTGCGGCCGTGCGTCTCGTAGCGGTGCGGGGTGGGGTTGAAGGTGAGGCCGTAGCCGATGATGCGGCCCTCGGCGTCGTACTCGGTGTCCGGCATGGCGTCCGGCGCGCTGCGGATCTCTTCCTCGCTGCGCCCGGCCTCGGCGGCGAGCCGAGGGATGGTGACCGGCTCGCCGGAGACGAGGAGCGTCTGCAGCGGGCGCAGCAGCGAGATCCGCAGGCCTGGCGCGCGGCTGACGGCGTCGGTGAAGCGGTTGGCGAACTGGCGGGTGTCGGTGTCCACGGCGGATTCCATCCCTTCGCAAGCGGGTTTGCCCGATGCCCGGGACCGTAGGGTCTGACCCCGGGGTGAGGGTCAAACCCGCGTGGCGCAGCGGGGGTCACGGGCGAAGCAGAGGCACCGGGCGTCGTCGGCCACGTCCGCCCGGGTGTGCCGCTGGACCCGCCGCCGCCTCCCGCATGGTCCGCGCTGCCACCGTGAACGCGAGTGACAGCGCAAGGATGATCACAGCGCCCCAGATCAAACAGACAGCGACAGCCGAGGACTTGCGCGCGTGGGCGGAGGGAATTGGCCGGCCCGAGACGTACGAGGAACTGCTCGCCCGGCTACGCGGATTCGAGTCACACATCCGCTCGTGGCGTCGCCAACTGGCCGCAGGACACAGGCCCGTACAGGACGCCGTCACCGTGGAGCACGAGCGCACACGAGTCCTCACCATCTGGGAGAACTGCCTCATCCCCGGCATGGTGCAGATCCCCGAGTACGCCCGACACGTCTTCACCCGGCACGCCGATCTCATGCGGTCACCACGAGACACAGAGGAAGCCGTACGAGCCCGTACCCAACGGCAGGAAGGGCTGTACCGGCCGGGCCGGAAATACCGGATCATGATGTGGGAGGGCGCTCTGCGCTCCCTGGTCTGCCCGCCGTCCGCGCTCGCAGCGCAGCTCCATCACCTCGCCGGCGCCATCGGCTTGGACACCGTCGAACTCGGCATCGTTCCCCTCAGTGCCGCACTGAAGATCTTTCCGGGTAACAGCTTCTGGATCTACGACGAGCGTCTCGTTGTCGTCGAGGACTGGCACGCCGAGCTGTGGATCGATGACGCCGACAGCAGGCCACCTACCTGCGCGTCTGGAAGACCTTGCAGGAGTCCGCGGTGTATGGCAACGACGCCCACAACGTGATCAACGCGGCGCGGCAAGCGCTGAACCCGCGCTGAGCCTCACGCGCGAGTGGCGGATCAGCCAGGTCGCGGGAAGACCGCTCCATGGGCCCGGCTCAGCCCTCGCCGGGGCGCACGCGGGGCAGCCGCTGCCGGAGGTCGGCACCAACGGCAGCGGCCGCGGGCACCATGAACGTGCCTCTCCCCTTCCCCACGCCCTGCGCCCCGTCTGCCCCGCCAACGGCCGGGGCACGCGGGAGATCGCCCCAGGGCGGGACACAGCGTCGGCGGCTCAGGCGACGGGGCCGGCTACAGCGGTCAGTCGTTCAAGAGCCGCTACCACGCCGGCCCGGACGGGGCCACCTCGACCAGCCGGGGAGACTCCCGCACCTCCTACACCGGTGGCGGCACGGGCACCGCGCAGACCCTGGACACCGACGAGTGCAGTGAGCTCAGTGACTTCGACGGGTTCCGTGAGTACCGCGGGTCCCTGCTGAGCGAGCTGCTCTCCCTCTGATCCCCGGTCTGGTTCGGCCGGGTTGGGGCCGGACCAGACCGGCGTCGGCCGGTGACCAGTTCCTTGTCCATCCGTGGGGTCACCGGCCGGCAGACCGGGTGCCCGCTGCCCCACCCCCCTGCTCCTCCCCGGCCGTCTGCTCGACGGCACGGCGATGACGGCGTCAGGCCATCGTGGACGGCGGCTCGTGCGACGCGCAGGGGCGGCCGGTGAGGCCAGGTCGTCCCACCGGCCAGGGGGTCGGCCGCCTGCCTGACCGGCGGCCGACCCCGCTCCCCATTCCGATCCGCCGCCCGAGGGAAGAGCCCGGGGCCGTCCGAGGGGTGAGTCCAGGGAGGCGGAAAGCACGGCCGACGGCAGCGGGTGTCGGCGACGCCTGAAAACTGGCTCACGAACGGCGGATCAAAAGTGACCCACTCCGTGATCTTCTGACCATTCTGACTTCTGACAGGGAGTCAGGAGGAGAGGGTGATCCGCGTGGAGGACTGGGCAGAGATCCGCAGGCTGCACCGCGCTGAGGGCATGCCGGTCCGGGCTGTCGCCCGGCACCTGGGCATCTCGAAGAACACCGTGAAGAAGGCCCTCAACACCGACCGGCCGCCGAAGTACACCCGTGCCCCGGCCGGCTCCGCGGTCGATACCTTCGAACCCGCGATCCGCGAGCTGCTGAAGGCCACCCCCACCATGCCCGCCACTGTCATCGCCGAGCGGATCGGCTGGCAGCGCGGGATGACCGTGCTCAAGGAGCGGGTGCGTGAGCTGCGGCCCGCGTATCTGCCCGCCGACCCGGTCTCGCGCACCGTCTACCAGCCCGGCGAGATCGCCCAGTGCGACCTGTGGTTCCCGCCGGCCGAGATCCCCCTGGGCTACGGGCAGGCCGCCTCCCCGCCGGTGCTGGTGGTGGTGGCCGGCTACTCGCGGGTGATCGCCGCCCGTCTGCTGCCCTCCCGGCAGGCCGGCGATCTGATCGACGGGCACTGGCGGCTGCTGTCCGAGTGGGGCGCGGTGCCCAGGACGCTGGTGTGGGACAACGAGGGCGCGGTGGGACGGGGCGGGAAGCTGACGGCTGAGTTCGCCGCTCTGGCCGGGCTGCTGGGCGTGCGGATCTTCCAGACCCGCCCCCGCGATCCGGAGGCGAAGGGGCTGGTCGAGCGCGCCAACGGCTACCTGGAGACCAGCTTCCTGCCCGGCCGCACCTTCAGCGGGCCGGCCGACTTCAACGCCCAGCTCGGCAGCTGGCTGAAGGTGGCCAACCGGCGCCGCCACCGCAGCATCGACGCCCGCCCGGCCGACCGCTGGGAGGCGGACCGGGCCGGGATGCTCTCCCTGCCGCCGGTGGACCCGCCCGCCTGGTGGCAGCTGACCATGCGCCTGGGACGCGACCACTACGTCCGCGTGGGCACCTGCGACTACTCCGTCCATCCGCGCGCGATCGGCCATAAGGTGACGGTGCGGGTCGACACCCAGACCGTGTCCGCCACCTGCGCCGGCACACAGGTGGCCTGGCACCCGCGCTGCTGGGCCCGCCACCAGACCCTCACCGACCCCGCACACGCCGAGGCCGCCCGCCTGCTGCGCGGCGAGTTCTGGCACGCCAGGGCCGCCGCCCAAGCGCACACGGCACCGGCCGAAGTGGAGGTCGAACAACGCGCGCTGGCCAGCTACGACCGCATGTTCACCGTCATCGACGGCGGCGCGGAGAGCGACGGGGCGGAGGCGTCCTGATGCCCTCCACCACCGCAGCCAAGGCCACCACCCCCACGACCGGCCGCCGCACCGGCGAGCAGACGGCCGCGGACCTGGCCTTCTACTCCCGGGCCATGAAGGCCCCGGCGCTGCTGGACGCCGCCGAGCGCCTCGCCGAACGCGCCCGGACCGAAGCATGGACCCATACCGAATACCTGGTGGCCTGCCTGCAGCGGGAAGTCGCCGCCCGCGAGTCACACGGCGGCGAGGCCCGCATCCGCTCCGCCCGCTTCCCTGCGCTCAAGACGATCGAGGAACTCGACGTCACCCACCTGCGCGGCATGACACGCCAACAACTCGCACATCTGGGAACATTGGACTTCATCACCGGCAAGGAGAACGCTGTTTTCCTGGGCCCGCCGGGCACCGGCAAGACACACCTGGCCATCGGACTTGCGGTCCGCGCCTGTCAGGCCGGCCACCGTGTCGCGTTCGCCACCGCCGCCGAGTGGGTCGACCGCCTGGCCGCCGCCCACCACACCGGCCGCCTCCAAAGCGAGCTGACCAGACTCTCCCGCTACCCACTGATCGTCATCGACGAGGTCGGCTACATCCCCTTCGAAGCCGAAGCCGCCAACCTCTTCTTCCAGCTCGTCTCCAACCGCTACGAGCGGGCAAGCGTGATCGTCACGAGCAACAAGCCCTTCGGACGCTGGGGCGAGGTCTTCGGCGACGAGACCGTCGCCGCCGCCATGATCGACCGCCTCGTCCACCACGCCGAGGTCCACTCCCTCAAAGGGGACTCCTACCGCATGAAAGGCCGCAGCCTCGGCCGCGTCCCCACCGCCCCGACCGAAACCGACTGACCGACAGCAACCAACGACACGGGGGTCACGTTTCAACCGCCCAAAATGGGTCAAAATTCAGCCGCCGCCGACAAGCGGGTTTCCCGCATGCCGCTTCCCACATGGGCCACCGTTCCGACTGTGAAGGACAACCGTGCGCTCACCGCGTTCCCGAGCCACCGCCGCCCTCATGACCTCCCTCACCGTCGCCCTGCTCGTGGCGGGCTGCGGCATCGCCGACAGGACCACTACGGGCTCAGCCACGTCGGACACGCACAGCAGCGCCGCGACCGTTTCCGCGGACAGTCCGTCCTGCGCCATCGGCTCCTTCCTCGCCCCTGGCCACCACGGCCTTTGGGGGCGGCAGGCAGCGGCGGCCCGCTGGCTGAACGACCGCGGCGCGGCCCCCATCCGCACAACCCTCGCCGTGCTCCTGACCCTCGGATCGACGGCCCGTACTCTGCACAACTGCCGGGCCGTCCGAGGCCGGAACCTCTCCAGGGCGGAGAAGCCCCACCCGCCCGGCCAGGAAGCCGGGGACGTGTTGCACAGGGCGCACGACTTCATGGCGTAGCACACGACGGCCCGCACCGCTGCTCCGGAACCTCGGAACAGAGGCAACGCGACGCCAGCGGGGGGGCGCGGACTCTCGCTCACCGCGCCTCCGGCGGTTGGCCTTCCACCGAATCCGCTCCTCATGCCGACCTTGTCCTTGCAGCGGCGAACGATGGCACGCGGAGGAGTCAGGCTCATCCCAACAGGTCAGGCCCCACGGTCGCCGTGGCGGTGTTGGCGAGAAGCGAGTCCGTCCATCCGACGGTCGGTGCATGACTGGGCTCCCGGCAGGACACCGGGTGTGGAAGGTGTCAGGCGTGAGGACGGGTTTCCCCGGGTGCGTAGGTGCTGCCGACTGCGTCGGTGTCAGGCCTCGCCCGGCATGGCGCTCGGGCGAAGGGGCAAGTGTGGGGGTTGAGTTGAAATGACAGATGTGATCTCTGTGGCGGTCGTGGCCGACGACCTCCTGTTGCCGCAGCGATTGGGCGGGGGGCTGGCGCGTGACAGCCGGCTGCGGATGGCCCTGACCGTTCCCAGTGTGCAGGCGCTGTTGGCGCGGGAGGAGGAGCCGGCCGATGTGGTACTCCTCGATCTGTTGCTGAGCGACGGCTCCGACCCGGTGGACAACGTACGGCGGCTGGCAACGGGCGGCAGAGGTGTCCTGGTCGTGAGCACCCTGGCCGATTCCCAGGAGATCGAGGCGGTCTACGGTGCCGGGGCCAGGGGCTGTTTGCCGAAGGCCAGCGACCTGGCCACCATGGCGCACGCGATCGGAGACGTTGCGGCTGACCAGCCGGTGCAGGGGCGGGAGTTCGTCCCCGCGCCGCGGGTGGGTCAGGGCCCGCATCCGCTTCGGTTGTCCCGCCAGGAGCGCGGGCTGCTGCTCGGCTACGTCTCCGGTCTCACTCTGGGGGCCGCCGCGCGGCGTATCGGCATCCGGCCATCCACAGCGAAGAAGTACTTGGAGCGGATCAAGGCGAAGTACCAGGCCGGCGGGCGTCCCACCTACACGAAGCTGGACTTGGCGGCCCGGGTGCGTGAGGACGGCCTGCCGTGCCTGCGCGAGATGGCCGGTTGAGGCACGACCAGCGGCTCGGGGGACGAAGGGCGCCCGCAGAGCCGCTGGTGCTTGGTGCAAGTGCCGGGTTACTGCGTGGTGTTGTGCAGAGAGGTGACCGAGTTGAGGTTCTTGTTGTTGGACACGATCAGGTCGGGTCGGCCGTCGCCGTCGAAGTCGTCGGGCGCGATGTCGAAGGTGAACGGCGAGTTGACGACCGGCAGATACCGGCGCACGTCCTGCAGCGTGCCGTCTCCGCTGCCGAGGAAGACCGCGACCCGTCCCGTGCCCGGGAAGTCGTCGTTCCAGGTGTTGGCCACCGCTACGTCCAGATGGCCGTCGCTGTTCAGGTCCACGAGGGTTCCGCGGAACGCGCGCAGCAGAGTGTCACGGTAGGTGGTGGGCGCGGAGTAGGACCCCTTCTTGGTGGCGAGGAGCACGTTGACGTCGTAGTGGCGGCTGATGGTCACCAGGTCGACGCGCCCGTCGCCGTTGAGGTCGCCCGCGGTCACGTCCAGTGGATCGGCGCCGGCCGCAATCGTCCGCACGGTGCCGAAGCCGCCCTGCCCGTCACCGTGGGCAACGGCGGCCTGGCCGGACTTGGTGCCGAGCAGATCGGCTCTGCCGTCCCCGTTGACGTCGGCGAGTTCCCGGAGGATCACACCGCCGGCGGTGTCCGCCGCCCGCGGTGTGGCGAATGTGCCGTCGCCGCGGCCGACCAGCACGGCGGTCTCGTACTGCACGGTCGAGCCGACCCGCTCGATGCCGACGACCAGATCCGCCGAGCCGTCGCCATTGACGTCGGCGGTGAAGGGGCTGGCCGTGGCCCAAGCTCCGGCGACTGCGGATCCGACTTCGACGTTCACGGGCGGCGCGAAGGTGCCGTCTCCGTTTCCGGACAGCAGGGTCACCTTGGGCGCCTGGCCGAAGACCTGCTGGGATGCGGCGATGTCGACATGGCCGTCGGCGTCGAAGTCCGCGGTAACCACGCTCCGCATCGCACCGCTGGGCACCTGGTGGAGCACGGCGGCCTGGAATGTGCCGTCCCCGTTGCCGAGCAGGGTCTGCACGCCGGCGAGCGTGCCCACGACGGTGTCCGGATTGCCGTCTCTGTTGAGGTCGGCGGTCTCTATCGCCTCGGGGCTGACACCGGAACTGCTGGGCTTGACCAGCGCATGGTCCTGGAAGGTGAAGCTGGGCACGGGAGCGCCGAGGTGACTGGCCGACGCCGGTAGTGCGGTACCGGCCAGCAACGCTGCGGAGAAACCTATGGTGGCCAGCAGACGACTGATCAGCCGTCGGCGAGTGGATGACGGGTGTATGCCCACGATGAACCCCTCCCGGGCAGGAAGCGACCCCCTCG
>NZ_KQ949135.1 GCF_001514305.1 Streptomyces dysideae | reverse complement strand
CGCACCGACCCTGGCCGGGCTGAGCGCGCAGATCCACCCCGAGTCCCTCAAGGAGTACGCCTACCCCGACGGCCCCGTCTGGACCTCCCGTGTCCGACGTGCCTGACCGCTGGGCCGCCGCCGTCGGAATGGTGCCGGGCGGGCTGTCCCGAGAACGCGAAGCAGGCAGTGCGCCACGGTGGACGTCGCCGACGAGGCCATGGCCGCGGCCCGCCGCCACGGCGTCACCGTCTCCTACGACCCCAACCACCGCCCCAGCCTCTGGGCCGGCCGGGGCGGCGCCGACGCCGCCCGCGAGGTCGACCTGCGGCTCGCCCGGCAGGCCGACGTCGTGGTGGGCGCCCTGGGTCTGGCCGGGACGTATCCGGGGCAGGCGCGCATCGGCGCCGACGAAGCGGCGGACGTGCTCGCCGAGGTGGCCGGCCTGCTGCCCGCGGCGAAAGTGCTGGCGACGACCCTGCGCGACGTGCCCTCGGCCGGGGTCAACGACTGGCCCTTGGCCGGCTGGTCCGCCGAAACCGGCTTCGTCACCGGCCCGCGGATGCCCGGCCTGCAGGTCCTGGACCGCATCGGCTCCGGCGACGCCTTCGCCGCCGGTCTGATCCACGGACGGCTCAGCGAAACCGGCCTGGAGCGCGCCCTGGCCTGCGGCACCGCCCACGGCGCGCTCACCATGACCACGCCCGGAGATGTCTCCATGGCCTCGCTCGCCGAGGTCGAGGCGCTCATCGCGGGCGGATCGGCCCACGTCAGGCGCTGACCGGCGCCCCATCACACATATCCCAGGAGCACGTCTTGCACCAGCGGAAGATCCAGAACACGTCCGTCTCGCTCACCGAGCTCGGCTTCGGGGCGTCCGTGATCGGCAACCTCTACCGCGTCATCCCGGCTGACGACGCGACAGCCGCCGTCGACACGGCCTGGGAGGCCGGCCTGCGGTATTTCGACACCGCACCGCACTACGGCCTCGGCCTCTCCGAGCGCCGCCTGGGCGCCGCCCTACGAGGCCGCCCGCGCGACGAGTGCGTCATCTCCTCCAAGGTGGGCAGGCTGCTCGTGCCCAACGAGGAGCCACGTGGCGTCGACACCTGGGGCTTCGTCGTACGGGACGACCTGCGTCGGCAGTGGGACTTCAGCCGTGACGGCGTGCTCCGGTCCATCGAGGGCACGCTGGAGCGCACCGGTCTGGACCGGCTGGACATCGTGTACCTGCACGATCCGGACGACCACTGGCGGCAGGCGGCCGAGGAGGCCATGCCCACGCTCGCGGAGTTGCGCGACCAGGGCGTGATCGGCGCGATCGGCGCCGGCATGAACCAGTCGGCGATGCTCGCCCGCTTCCTGCGCGAGACCGCCGCCGACGTGGTGATGCTGGCCGGGCGCTACACGCTCCTGGACCAGTCGGCGCTGGACGACGTCCTGCCCGCCGCGCGGGACCTGGGCAAGAGCGTGGTGGCGGTGGGTGTCTTCAACTCGGGGCTGCTCTCCCGTGACCGGCCCGCCGAGGGCATGAAGTACGACTATCAGGACGCCCCGCCGGCTCTGGTCGCCCGTGCTCGGGGGATCGCCGAGGTCTGCGCGGCGCACGGGACCACTCTGCCCGCCGCCGCGATCGCCTTCCCGTACACGCATCCCAGTATCATCAACGTCACCCTCGGCATGCGGACTGCGGAACAGGTCGGACGAAACGTGGCACTCCATGATCAGCAAGTCCCGGACGGCCTCTGGGACGATCTCCGCACTCAGGGGCTGATCAGGTCGGACGTGCTCGCGGGGCACGGTGGGGGGAGGGACGAGCGGTGTCTCTGACGGACAAGGCCATCGATGAGATCCGTGAGCTGATCCGGACCGGTGCCCTGCCTCCGGGCTCGAAGCTCCCGCCGGAGCCGGACCTGGCCGCGCAGCTGGGCCTGTCCCGCAACCTCGCCCGGGAAGCGGTCAAGGCGCTGGCCGTCGCACGGGTCCTGGAGGTCCGGCGGGGCGACGGCACGTATGTGACCAGCCTCCAGCCGAGCCTGCTGCTGGAGGGGCTCGGCGGTGCGGTGGAGCTGCTCCAGGGGGACTCGGTCGCCCTGCAGGACCTGATGGAGGTACGGCGGCTCCTCGAACCGCTCGCCACGGCCCTTGCCGCCACCCGGATCTCCGACTCCCAACTGGCCGTAGTGAAGCGGCACTTGGATGCCATGCGCGAGGCCCGAGACGATGTCGAACAGCTCAACGCCCACGATGCCGCCTTCCACCGTGCGGTCATCTCGGCCACGGGCAACGAGACCCTCCTCACCCTCCTGGAGGGCATCTCAGGCCGCACCCTGCGTGCCCGCATCTGGCGCGGTCTGGTCGACGACAAGGCCGCGGGCCGCACTCTCGCCGAGCACGAGGCGATCTTCAACGCGCTGTCCACCCGTGACGCCGCCCTCAGCCAGGCCGCCGCGCTGCTCCACGTGAGCAACACCGAGCAGTGGCTGAGGGAACACCTGCGCTCCGGCGACCCCCTCCCCTTGGGGACGACAGCGCGGAAGTGACGGGCGCACGATCCTGGTCCAGGTCCTGCCCTAGATGGACGAGACCGCGGAATTCCTGTCGAACCGAATCTCGGCGGTCCCGGTACGACGCCGGTGCCCAGGGCGTCCTGGCACTCGACGACGCCCTGAACCGACCGGCGACCGGCGGCAGGCCGGCCTCGCGCCGCAAGGGCGCGAGGAGCCGGTCGGTGTCGAGGGACAGCAGGTGGTCGAAGGCGGTGTTCCGCGTGTCCAGGAACGGGCCGGGAAGAAGGCGTACCGCGCTGCGGGGGAGTGACTGCATGGGTGCCAGTTTCCGTCGCTCGAACCTTGCCGGCCTGCGGCGGAGAGTATCGCGACCGATCGTGCGTGATCAGGAACCGCTCTCTTGACCGCCGTGAACACTCAGCAGCCGGTCGTACCCCGAGGGCGCCCTGCCCCCTCGGGCGGTCGGTCCACCCCGGCTGGGCGCTGGTCTTCACCCTGCCCGGCGGCCAGGCCGTCACCTCCGGCTGGAACGCCGACTACTCGCCCGCTTCCGGCAGGGTGACCGCCCGGAACGTCTCCCACAACGCCACCATCGCCCCCGGCGGGTCCGTCGACATCGGCTTCCAGGCCGCCCACACCGGCGACACCGCCACGCCGAACTCCTACACACTCAACGGCACCGCCTGCGCCGTCACGGGGAGTTCGGTGAAGTGATCACGTGGGCGGGCCACGCGCAACCCGCTCGTCCCGCTCGTGAACGCCGGTTCCGCAAAGCGCGACATTCCGGCCGGAGGCATCGAGGCCATGGAGCGGCGCCGGTCATGTCACGCCCTGGTGCAGGCGGTCCCGTTGAGGCTGCAACCGCCCCGCGCGGCGAAGGCGGGGCCTCGGCGACTTCGCCTGCCCGGAGCAGACCGTGCCCGCCGCGCCGCTGGACCGGCTGTGGGAGACCTGCGCCACCATGAACGGCCAGTGGGGCTACACGGACTGGGCCGAGAACAACTACCGGTCCGTGAAGGCACTCGTGCAGGAGATGGTCACGGTCGTCTCCAGGGACGGCAGCTACCTGCTCAACATCGGCCCGAAGGGCGACGGCAGCGTGTCCGCCGCGACCACGACGGCACTCAACGGGATCGCCTCCTGGATGACCACCTACGGCGACAGCATCCACGGCACCAGCGGCAGCCCTTTCACCACCGAGCCCTCCTGGGGCAAGATCACCAAGAAGAACGGCAAGCTCTTCGCCCACGTCTTCACCTGGCCCACGGGCGGCACCCTGCAGATCCCCGCGGTCCACAACACCATCAACCGCGTCTACCTGATGAACAACCCCTCCGTCTCGCTCAACTACTGGGTCAGCGGCGGGCAGATCAACGTCAGCGTGCCGGCCACCGCGCCCGACGCCAGCGACTCCGCGGTCTGCGTGGAGGTCAGCGGCATGCCGGCTGTCCTCGCGAACGGTGTCTACCGGCTGGTCAGCGCCCGGAGTGGCAAGGCCCTCGACAACTGGAACACCACCGCCGAGGGCAACTCGGTCATCCAGTGGACGCAGAACGGTGGCTCCCAGCAGCAGTGGACGGTCACCGCTCTGGACCACGGCTACTACAAGCTGGTCTGCGTCCGCAGCGGAAAGGCCCTCGACGACAACGGCAGCAGCAGCGACGGCGCGGTGATGGTGCAGCGGACCGACAACGGCAGCCACCAGCAGCAGTGGGCCATCACCGCGCTGGGCGGTGGCGCGTACCGGCTCACCAACCGGCACAGCGGCAAGGTGCTGGACAACGCCAACACCGACACGGAGGGGAGCACCATCATCCAGTGGTCCGCCAACGGCGGCTCCTCGCAGCAGTGGAACATGACCAAGCTCAGCTGGATACACCGGGGGGCGGGTCTTGGCCCGTCCCCCCGGCTCACGCCGAGAGAAGGTGTCGGCCCCGGCGACACGCGCCGCGCCGGCGGTCAGACCGAGCGAGAGCAAGTGCCCGTCAGGGGACGCTGAACGTCGCCGGCCCGCGGGCTCGACGCGGAACTCGTACGCGCCACGCGAACCTGCGCCCCGTGTCGTTCGAGCACAAGGCGGGCCGTACGGGCCATGGCCTCGTCGACCATCTCACCTTGGAAGGTCACGGCGCCCGTCCCTTCTCTCTGTGCCGCCTCGACCGCCTCGATCAGCTCTGCGCAGCGGGCGAGTTCGGCGGAGGTGGGGGAGAACACCTCGTTGATCACGGGGACATGGGCGGGATGGATCGCCATCATGCCCTCGTAGCCGAGCAAGCGGTTCTGTTCGGCGAAGGCGCGTAGCCCCGGCAGGTCGCCGATGCGCGTCCACAATCCGCTGACCGGGCACGGCACTCCGGCTGCCCTGGCGTCCAGCAGAACGCGGGAGCGCAGTGCCACCGTTTCGGTTCCCTCGGGGCTCCAGCGGTAGCCGACGGCGCGTTCCACGTCGCCGCCGGGGGCGGTGAGAGCGCCCAAGTAGGCGATGCGCGAGGCGGCTCGGGCGATGTCGTAGGCCTCGCGCAGGCCACGCGCCGTCTCCAACAGGGGCACCAGGGCGATGTGTCCCGGAGGCAGGCCCTGTTCCTGTTCGCACCAGCCCAGCAGCCGGTCGGCAAGCTTCACGTCCTGGGCGGAGCGGACCTTGGGAAGGACGACACCGGCGAGGCCGGGCCGTACGACCGCACGCAGTTCCTCGGCCCCCGCCCAGTCGTCCAGCGGGTTGACACGGACGAACAGCGCCATCCGTCCCACCTGCTCGGCCGACGTGACGGCGGCCCGTGCGACGGCGTCGGCCACCTGCGCACGGGCGGCAAGCCTGCCCGAGGCGGGCACCGCGTCCTCCAGGTCGAGGATGGCCGCGTCGGCGCCCGCCGCCCGCGCCTTGGGCAGCCAGTCGGTCCTGGTGCCGGGGACGAAGAGCAGGGAGCGCAGCGGGGGCCGGCCAACCGCCCCCGCGTCGACCTCGGCAGGCCTCTTCGGAGACGCCTCAGATGACATCGCTCTTCTCCAGGTCGGCCAGCTCGCCCGCGCTGAGTCCGAGCCACTGCCCGTAGACCAGGTGATTGTCCTGCCCGAGGGCGGGACCCGTCCGCCAGACCCGCCCGGGGCGCTGCCGGAAATGCGGGATCACCGCCTGCATACGCACCGGACCGAGATCGGGGTCATCGACGGTGACGATGTCTTCGCGTTCGGCGTACACGGGGTCGGCGGCGATGTCCGCGGCGTCGAACACCCGCGAGGCCACGACCTCGGCACGGGCGAACTCCTCCAGACACTCGCCGGTGACCCGCTCCGCCACCCAGTTCCGCAGGTTCTCGTCCAACTGTTCGCGTCGGTCGTACTGTTGCTGAGCCGTGGAGAACTCCTTCTCGGGGAGTCCCAGCAGGCGGGCGATGTTGCGGACCGATCGCAGTGTCGCGGAGGTCACCGTGACCCACTCGCCGTCGCGGGAGCGGTAGGTGTTGATCACAGCCCCCGGGGCGACCGCCAACTGGTTGCCGGAGCGTTCGGGTACTCGTCCCAACTGGTCGTGGACGATGACCTGCCACTCGACCAGACGGAACAGGGACTCGAAGAGAGCGAGGTCGATCCACTCGCCGTCGAACCCGGGGTCGTGGTCGCGGCGGTGGAGGGCGGCGAGGACGGCGTAGGCGCCCATCAGGCCGGTCACGGCGTCGCCGTGCGAGAAGCCGGTGTGCACGGGCGGGCCGTCGGGAAAGCCGGTCAGGTGGACGACTCCGCTGCGCGCCTCACCCACCTTGCCGAAGCCGGGGGCGTCCGCCTGCGACGAGGTGGCGCCGAAGCCGGAGATCTGCAGCAGCACGGCCCGGGGGTTGATGCGGTGCACGGAGTCCCAGTCGAGTCCCCAGCTGCGCAGGCGTCCGGCGCGCAGGGTGACGATGACGACGTCCGCCCAGGCGACGAGCCGGTGGGCGACGAGACGGCCGGCCTCGTGGTGCAGATCGAGGGTGACCGAGCGTTTGTTGCGGCCGGCGACCTTGAACCACAGGGGAACACCGTCACGTTGGGGTCCCATGGCGCGGGCCGCGTCTCCGGCGCCGGGGGGTTCTACGTGTACGACGTCGGCCCCTTGGTCGGCGAGCATCGAGCCCGCCAGCGGACCGGCCACCACATGGGCGAACTCGACCACTTTCAGCCCGCGCAACTGCCCGCTTCCGGTGGTGTTCCGCTCGTCATCCGACACCGCTGAGCTCCCTTGCCCTGCCGTTCCGCGTAGGTCCCGACAGCGTCGTCCGCGTTGGTGCGGCACGGCCGTCGCCGTTGTCCTCAGACTGCCGGAGCGGAGAAATGCCTGTCGAGCAACAGAAGGCCATCAATCAATGCGAAAAACGCATGAATCGGGGAGGGGTCGGTACGCGGCCTCAAGCCCACGAAACCCCGGGCGGAAGTGGACGCCCCTGGAGGCGGAACTCTTCGAGCGTCTCCAGGAACCGCTCCGTCACGGTCGGGAGCGTTCGCCGAGCGCGCAGCGCGATGTCCAGGCGCCGGTCCACCACGGGGTCCACCAGAGGACGGCAGACGACGGGTCCGGCACCCATCAGCGGGAGCACGAGGGCGGGCATCGCCGACACCCCGAGGCCGGCGGTCACCAGTCCCCCCACGGTCGCGATACTGCCCGCCTCGGCCGCCGGTACCGCGTGCGCGTCGATCTGGGCGAACGCCGCGTCGGTGAGCCGGCGCACGCTCGAGTCGCGCCCGACGGCCAGGAACGGCTGACGAGCCAGGTCGTCCCAGGCGATCTCGTGGCGGTCGGCGAGCGGGTGGCCTTCCGGCAGCACCGCGACGAAGCGGTCCCTGACCAGGGGGCGGTGCTCCAACTGCTCCGGCGGGTTGCCGACGGTGGTGATCGCGAAGTCGGCGTCGCCGGACAGGACCCGGTCCAGTACCGACCGCTCCAGGCCGTCGAGGAGTCGTACCGCCACCTGTGGCCGCCGCTCGCGGAAGTCGGAGATCACCTGCGGCAGGAGCACCGCCGCGACGGAGGGAAGGGTGGCCACGGCGACCGTCCCCGACTCGCCGAGCAGGTATCGCCTGAGCTCCTTCATGCCCGCCCGGTGAGCGGTGACGATCTGCTCGGCTACACGCAGGGCCTCGACGCCCGCCGCGGTCAACTGCACGTTGCGGGTGTCCCGTTCCAGGAGCTGGACGCCGAGTTGTCGCTCCAGATCCGCGACCGCGCGGCTGAGCGAGGACTGGGACACGTGCATCTCCGCGGCGGCCGCGGTGAAGCTCGCGGCCCGCGCGACGGCCGTGTACGCCGCCAGTTGACGCAAGGTGGTGGCCTCCATGGCCGACGAGCATAGGCCGCCCCCGCTTGGATTGATGCGCTTAACGCATGGACAGATCTCGGTTTGATGCTGGACACCGATCCGCCGGTGCTCCGAAACTCTCGCGTAACACCTCGGCCTGCCTCCCCCCGCCCAGCCCCGCCCACCGCCGCCGAGGGCCGTCCCCGAGAAAGCGAGCGCCGCCATGCTGGCAGCCCTGGGCTTCGCCACGATCGCCGTCTTACTGCTGCTCACCATGACCAAACGCGCCTCGGTACTGGTCGCTCTGATCCTGCTTCCGGTGCTGGCGGCGCTCATCGGCGGCTTCGCGGGCGATCTGGGCGAGTTGATTCTCGGTGGGCTGTCCAAGGTGGCTCCCACCGGCATCATGATCGCCTTCGCGGTCCTGTACTTCAGCCTGATGGTGGACGCCGGGCTCTTCGACCCTCTGATCCGCGGTCTGTTGCGCGTGGCGCGTGGCGACCCGTTGCGGATCACCGTCGCCACAGCGGTCCTCACGCTGTGCGTCGCCCTGGACGGCGACGGTGCCTCCACCTTCCTCATCACCGTCTCCGCACTGCTGCCGGTCTACCAGAGGCTCGGTATGAACCCCCTGGTGCTGTCCGGAGTGGTCTGCCTGGGCGCGGGCGTGATGAACATGGTCCCCTGGGGTGGCCCGACGGTACGAGCCATGGCGGCACTGGAGCTGGACAGTTCCGAGGTCTTCAACCCCGTGCTGCCCGCGATGGGCTTCGGTGTCGTCTGGGTGCTGGTGGCCTCCTACCTGCTCGGCCGCCGGGAGCGCAACCGTCTCGGTGCGCTGTCCTCGCGGGGTCCGGCCACGGACGTGCGCGAGGGCGAGGACGAGCGGGGCGATCGTGAACCCGCCGCTTCGACGACGGTCACGGCGACCACGGGACCCGAGTCGAGTCGGCACGCCACTCCCGCGACGACTGACGGGGAGCGTCAGGCCCTCCGGGCTCCCGGGAACGGGCCCGGCACCGTCCGGGTCCCGCCGCTGCCGCGGACCTGGCTGAACATCTTCAATCTCCTGCTCACCGTCGCCCTCGTGGTCTGCCTGATCCAGGAAGTGATGCCGCTTCCGGTGCTGTTCGTCCTCGGGTTCGCGATCGCGCTGCTGGTCAACCACCCCACCTGGGAACAGCAACAGGCGCTGCTCGACAAGCACGCCAAGAGCGTGGTCCTGGTCACCACGATGATCTTCGCGGCCGGCGTCCTCACCGGGATCCTCAGTGGCACCAGGATGATCGACGAGATGGCCGAGACGCTCGTCTCCGTCGTCCCCGACTCCTTCGGGTCGCACCTGCCCGTCGCGGTGGCCGTCACCGGCATGCCGTTGAGCCTGGTCTTCACTCCGGACGCCTACTACTTCGGCGTACTGCCCGTACTCGCCGAGACCGCGCAGGGCTTCGGCACGGATCCGGCCGAGGTCGCCAGGGCTGCCATTCTCGGCCAGATGACCACGGGGTTCCCGCTCAGTCCGCTCACCGCGTCCACGTTCATCCTGGTCGGCATGAGCGGTGTGTCGCTCGGCGAACACCAGCGCTTCATCTTCCGCTGGGCCTTCGCCACCACGCTGGTCATGACCGCCGGCGCCCTGCTGACCGGTGCGTTCCCCCTGTGACCGGTGTCCCGGGCCTGAGCGGAGTCCCCGCCGACCGCGTGCTCCCGGCAGCCACCGCACATGCTGCTCAGGCCTCCAACGCGCCGCCCGTTTCCGGAAGTCCGGAGCAGGGCGAACACCTCCACACACACCAGGCACCCGGTCCGGGTGCCCCACAAGACCGAGACGAGGACGCATGAGACGGATCACCAGACGTACGGCGCTCGCAGTCACAGCAGGCGCGGTCGCGGCGCCGGCCGTGAGCACGGCAATCGCCTCGGCCGCCGACACCACGACAGCCACATCTCAAGGACGACAAGCGACCTCCGGGCGCAATCCGGTCCTGCGAACGGACCTCGTCACGCGGGTGACGCCGAGGAACAACTGGCTGGTGACAGCCGTCGCCCTCCAGTACTCGCATCGCATTGACCTGAGCGGCGGGGTGATCCCGCCCTCGGCCTTCCAGGTGAAGGCCACCGTGGGCGGACAAACGGCGGCTCGCACGGTGACCCGGGTCTACTCCAGCACCACCGCCGAAGTGGACGACCGATCTCGCCCAGGACGGCCGGGGGACCGCCTGATCATCGAACTCGACCCGAACGACTCCAACGCGCGGGCCGCGGGCACCGACCCCCTTCCGCTCGACCGCGCCTACTCCGTCAGACAAGTGGCGGACGTGCACGCCCCGGAAGGCGAACCAGTGCTCAGGGCTGGTCCGTTCGCGAGCCGGAACGACGACGTCATCACTCCCGTGGTCGACGACTTCGCCGCCGGTTCCTTCACCGACTCCGCAGGTTTCGAACTGGACTTCCGGCTGTACCAGCCCGAGGGATTCGTACGGAACCCGCAGACGCGCAAGCGGTATCCACTCGTCGTCACCCTGCACGGCGGTGGCGAAGTCGCGGACAACAACATGACCCAGCTCACCTCCAACCGGATCGCGGTCACGTTCGCCAAACCGGAACGACAGCGCCGCGACCCCGCGTTCGTCCTCTCTCCGCAGATCCCCCTGCCCCGTCCCATGGACGGACCCGACGGCACGGACTGGACCGACGCCAAGGTCCAGGCCGCTCTGAGCGAACTCATCGACACCTTCGTGAGCGAGCACTCCCGAAACGTGGACACAGCTCGGCTCTATCTCGTCGGCCTGTCCTCGGGTGGGCGCGGTATCTACAGCCTGCTGGCGAAGCGCCCCGACACGTTCGCGGCTGCCCTGCCCACGGCCGGCTGGGGCGACGCGACCACCATGGACAGGATCACGCACATCCCGATGTGGGCCGACCACTCCGTCGACGACCCGGTCGTCCCCTACCGGGAGGGCCGGTTCGGTAATCCCGGCACCTGGACACTGATGAACGCGCTGGAGACCGCCGGTGCTCGGGTCAGCCGTGGGGAGTGGGCCAACGATCTGCCGAAGGCACAGTTCGAGGCCCGGTCCCGGGCGCTCCTACGGCAGGCCCGGGCCACGCGCAGTCACGTACTTTTCACGAGCTACACGCCCGGCACGACACCGGTGAACCCACACCTCGCATGGGCCCAGACGTATGAGAACGACGTGGTCATCGACTGGCTTTTCGATCAGTCCCGGTAGCCGCCGCACGCGGCGCCCCTTCCCTTTCCTTCCGCACTGTGAGAGATCACCTACCGGCGAATCCGGCAGACCTCACAGCGCGGGCGCACCCCGCTGTCCGGTTACCGCGCTCGCACCGCTATCCGGAGGTAAAGCAATGCGTCCATCCAGTCGTTCCACTCACACGACCGTGCAGTTACGGACCCGACCCCGTGCCATGACGGCACTGATCGCACTGGCAACCACCATCGGCTTGGCGCTGACTCTGCTGACAGTTGCCGCCCCGCCGGCGGCCGCCGCTGACCTGCTGTCCCAAGGCCAACCCGCGACCTCCTCGTCCACCGAGAACGCGTCCACTCCCGCGTCGGCGGCGGTGGACGGCAACACCGGGACGCGCTGGTCGAGCACGTTCAGCGATCCGCAGTGGCTGGAAGTCGATTTGGGCGCCACCGCCACCATCAGCCGAGTGGTGCTGCGCTGGGAGGCCGCGTACGCCCGCGCGTTCCAGATCCAGACCTCCGACAACGGCACCGCCTGGACCACCATCTACTCGACCACGACCAGCACCGGCGGCGTGCAGACCCTCGACGTGAACGGCAGCGGCCGGTACGTCCGCTTCCACGGCACCCAGCGGGGCACCGCCTACGGCTACTCGCTGTGGGAGTTCCAGGTGTACGGCTCCGGTGAGGGCACCCCTCCGGGCAACGGCATCCCGGACCCGACGACCGCTTCCCTGGAGGCCACCAACGGGCCGCTGACCACCGCCACCTACACCGTTCCCAGCCCAACCGGGTACGGCTCCGGCACGGTCACGTACCCCACGAACAGTAGCTCGTATCCGGGCGTCGTACTGATGCCGGGCTATCAGGGCACCCAACAGAACCTGCAATGGCTCGCACCCCGCCTCGCCTCCTGGGGCTTCGTCGTCATCAACGTCGGCACCAACACACTCACCGACGATCCCGAATCGCGCGGCCGCCAGATCACCGCCGCAGGCACCCAGCTGCTCGCCCTCGGCAACGCCCCCGGCAACCCGATATCCGGGAAGCTCAACGGCACGCTCGGCGCGGTCGGTCACTCGATGGGCGGCGGTGGCGTCATGGCGGCCCTCCGGGACGACACGCGCTTCCGGGCGGGCGTGCCCACGGCCCCGTACTACCCGAACGCGAACTTCTCCGCAGTCACCGAGCCCACGTTCTTCCTGACCTGTCAAAGCGACCCTGTCGCCCACGGCAACAGCTACGCGGTGCCCTGGTACAACTCCATGCCCCAGGCCGAGAAGCTCTACATCGAGGTTCCGGGCGACCATCTGTGCCCGATGACGGGCTCCGGTAACAAGGCCAAGCAGGGTAAGTGGATCGTGTCGTTCCTCAGTCTCTGGCTGCGTGCCGACACCCGCTTCAGCCCGTTCCTGTGCGGTCCCGTACGTGACGCCGACAAGAGCAACACATCCCTGGTCACGCGCTGGATGGACACCTGCCCGTACTGACCGGCTCGCTCGGAGCGCTCCGCGGCCCGCCGACGCAGCGCTCCGAGCCTGCTGCCGGAGCCGTCGATGCCCCGCCCGCTGGACCAGGCCAATGCCCGCCAGCACACCGGCATGTCGCACTCGGACGTGTCGGCCGTCCGCTGGCAGGTCTGCCAACCCTGACGCAGAACCAGGGCGGCCCAGCGGCTGCCCCCGACCAGCAGGCGTCCGTCGGGGCGGACGGCGAGCGCCAGGCCGGTCAGTCCGGTGAGCACCCGGGTGCGGCGGGCGCGTGCGGTGACCCAGACCTCGGTGTTGAGGTCGCGGGAGGACGAGACCCGGCCGGTGTAGACGGTACGGCCGGACGGGCCGAGGGCCAAGGCCACCACGGGGCCGGTCGCGACGATGCCTCACCTGGTGCGGAGACCCCGTAGGCGAACGGCGTGCCGACCGACATCGGCTGGCACACCAGCGCGGGTCCCGGTCCCGCCTACCGCATGACGGTCGGCGGGACAGCACCTCGCTACGGAGCTGTCTTCGAACGCAGAGGCACGTCCCCCTCGTCAGGCCTTCGAGTCCTACTTCGACCACGGCGGCGGCCTACTGCGAGGCCGCTGTCCCACCGACCAGCTCGGCAACGCCCAGGCACCCAGGTCCGAGCCAGGTGCGACAACGGCCGGCGCGGGATGGTCCCGCACGTGACCACGGCCGCCGGGATCCCCGCGGTCGCGACCGGTCCCGGCCCTTGACGGACAGCCAACTGAATCGGCAGTCGCCGCCCCGACTTCCGGTGAAAGAGACGCACGCGTGCGCGGCGGGGTCAGTGCCGGGCGAACTGGACCCCGGTCGGTTGCACGACGTTCGGCCGCAGCGCGATCCCGCTGATGGTCAGTCGTTCTCCGTAGATGTCCGTGACTCTGATCGAGCTGCCGCATCCGCTGCCGTTGGCGGAGATGAAGTAGTTGTATTCGGTGCGGGGCAACTGCCGCCAGCCGCCGCTGGTCCGGACCTCCAGGCGCGCGACCGGGTTGCGGTGGCCGATCGCCTGGATGCCGCACCAATAAGGGTTGGACCCGGTCTTGTACCTGATGGAGATGGTGTCGGACGTGCTGGGACTCAGCAGCTGCCAGGTGACAGATATCCGGCCGACCTTGAGATCGGCGAGTTTGGCGAAGGCCTGTTGGCCGAGGTCGAGTTGCCCGGGTGCGCAGGGCAGGGGGCATTCGTTGGTGATCCGTACCGTGATCGACTTGCCGTTGGCCGCGCGGACCACCACGTATGCGCCGCACGCCCTGGACGTCTCGTAGTCCGTGGTGTTCATGGCCGCGATCATGAGGTCGGGACTCGGGCCGAACAGGCAGGCGCCGTTTCCGTCGTCGGCCTCGTAGGCGGTGGCGACCCCGGTGTAGGTGGTGTTGGGCCGAATCCGCCCTGCCGACGATGGCGTGGTGGACGCCGTTCGCGAAGGCCGCGGGGTGGCTGTGGCCGAAGGGCGTGCTGTACCGGTCGTCGCAGCGGCCGTCGGCTTCGGCGTCGGCGTGCCGGTCACGGGAGGGGTCGCCGACGCGCTCGGGGTGCCCGTCGTGGTGGTGGTTCTCACCTGGGTGGTGGCGACGGGCGTGGTCGCGGCATGCCCTGCCTCCGCCTCGCGGGCGGGGAGCAACCCCATGACCAGGTAGGCGAGAACGCCCGCGGCGGTCACCGCCAAGGTGGTGCCCAGCACAAGCCTGCGTCTTTGCCTGCGCTGACGCGCGGCCTGCCTCGCTGTCTCATACCTGTCCGTTCGGAAGATCGAGCCGATGGTGCACTGCTGAGTGACCGCAGAGAGCGAAAAGGTTGCCTTCGATTTGAGTGAGGCCCAGTGCCGTCCTGCGGCACGCCGGATACGACTTCCAGCCGGCCTACGACGACGGCACCACCCAGTTCGCCGCGGACGCCACCTTCCGCCAGGTCGCCGGGCTCGCCGACGCAAGCTGGTCGTCGTTCCAGTCGTACAACCACCCCGACCCGTACATCCGCCACTACGCGTACCAACTCCGCCTCGACCCGATCAACACGGCGACAGGGCGCGGCGACGCCACCTTCCGCGTGACGAACTGACCCGACGCCGAATGTACGAGGGGGCACCGGGTCAGCGGGGCTGCCGTGACGCGTGGGAGCGCTGGGCGAGCCGGCCAGGGCGACGGCGCCGAGCAGGAGTCCGAACTCCCGCAGGGGGCTTCGGCGCCGCCGGCGAATTCCGAGCTGGGCCGGTGGTGCAAGGCGTTGCCATTGCCATTGCCGTTGTCGTGAGTGGTGATCGTGCGTCTAACGGCACACCAGGACCAAGGGCCGACTGATCCAAACGAAACTGCCTGGCGAGGCAATGCCCCGCCGATGCGGTCCGGGCGCTGCGGTCAGGGTGTGCCGTTCCCTCGCCGTACCGGGCGTCGTGTGGACCGGCGAGGGGCCAGGACCGGCTGCACGAGCCGATGCCGGTCCACACCGCTGCGGGCGTTGATGAGAGCGATCAGCAGGTCGACCGCTTCGTCGCTCACCCGGTCCGGGCGGAGGCTGAGCGTGGTGACGGGCGGGGTCGTCGTCGCGTAATCCGGATCCTCACTGATGCAAGCCACCAGCAGATCCTGCGGCACTCGAAGCCCGTGGTGCCGGGCGGCGGCGAGGATGTTGTGACCGGAGTCGGAGTAGACGCCGATGACGGCGTCCGGTCGTGGATCGCGGTTGAGCAGCCGGCTGACAGCGTCCCGTTCAGCCGTGAAGTAGTCGGGCAGCGAGGCGTACTCCTCGACGAGGGCGGGCATGTCGTGCTCGGCGCACCAGGAGGCGTAGGCGCGTCCGATCAGGTGCGGGTACTCGTCGTCGTGCAGCGGCTGGGAGAGTGCGATCCGCCGGGCGCCGGCCTCCGTGAGGTGGTCGAGCAGGAGGCGCAGGCCCGCTTCGTAGTCGGTGTCCACCCACGCGTCGCGCCAGTGCGGCTGGGGCGGCCGGCCGTCGGTGACCATCGGGATGCCCCGCTCCCGCAGGATGGAACGCACCGGGTCATCGGCGCGCGGCTCGACGTGGATGACGCCGTCCATCGGCGTGTTGAGCCACATCCACGGTGACAGGGAACTCGGCATCACCATGAGCATGTAGCCGCGCTCGTGCGCCGTCGCCATCGCGCCCAGCGTCAGCTGTGCGTAATAGGGGATCTCCATGTACGAGACGGGAAGGTCGCCGTACGTCGTCATGGTCAGACCGAGCACTCCGGTGCTCCCGCGGGCCAGGGCCCGGGCCGCGCTGGCCGGGGCGTGACCGACCTCGCGCGCCGCGGCGAGCACGCGCTGCCTGGTCGCCTCGGACAGCCGTCCGGTGCCGTTGAGCGCGTTCGACACCGTGGCCGTGGACACCCCCGCCCGTGCCGCCACAGCGCCGAGCGTGGGTCGCCGCCAGACACGCGAACTCGTCATGTGTGTACCCCATGCACCCCAACAGCCCCATGACGGCTTGTGGTTAACACCTTAATCACTCAGCGTACCCGGCGACGGCGGCCGGGACGGCCGCCGGGTGAGGAGTGATCAGATGCCAGATGTTCCCGACGGCACCTCCGCGGCACCCGCGGACGGCCCGCTGCACCGGCTGAGGTTCCTGGCCGCAACGGGACGGGCCCGAGCCGAGGCTGCGCAGCGCAGGACGCGCTGGGCCCCGGCCGGGCATCGGGCGGTTCCTGTTGCCAAGGTCACTGACCCGCGCATCGCGTCGGCGTCTTCGGCGCGTAGGGCTGCCGACCCGCTGGTCCGGCTGTCTGCGGGGTCACGAGGGTGATGTCGAGGAAACGAGAGGGCGCCCCGCGAAGTGATCGCAGGGCACCCCGTGAGGCACGTGCGGTCCGCTCGACCAGCGTGCCGATCGCGGAACAAGAACAGTCGAGGCCAAGTAGGGCCAACTTCTCGCCATGTTCCGTACTCTTGCTTCGCCCAGGGGCGCCGTATCAGATCGGGACGCTCGGGTCCCCGCGACCGCGCGGGTACCGGGCCAGTGCGTCACATGGACAAGAGGGGAAACGGTGGAGGCGACAAGTACACAGGTGCGACAGGGCACCATACCTCCGGTCGTCGCGGCGCGGTGGGCGCTGTGGACGTTTGTCATCGTCAACTTGGTGATCGTCGAGGTCTTGTTCCTCACCGCCGGGACAGGCAAGAACGGGGTGCTCACGGTCGCCAAGTTCTTCGGCCTGCACGCCGCCGTGCTGATGATGTTCCAACTGCTGCTGGTGGCCCGGCTGCCGTGGCTCGACCGCCGTATCGGCATGGACCGGTTGACGGTGTGGCACCGGTGGGTCGGCTTCACCCTGCTGTGGACCCTCCTCACCCACGCCGTGCTGGTGGTGCTGGGCTACGCGAGGCTCGATGACGCGTCGATGACGAAGACGTTCGTCGCGCTGGCCGGAGTGCCGGCCTCTCTGTTCGGGATGCTGGCCGCGGCGATCGTCGCCGTGGTCGCCGCCGTCTCCGCCCGACAGGTGAGGCGGCGGCTGCGGTACGAGACGTGGCACGGCGTGCACCTGTTGCTGTACCTGGCGTTGGGGCTGGCGTTCGTCCACCAGTTGCAGGAGACCACGACCTTCAGCTCCTCCGCGCCCGCGGTGATCTACTGGTGGGCCCTGTGGCTGTTCGCGTTCGGTGCCCTGGTCACGGGGCGGATCGTGATGCCTCTGTGGCGCAACGCCTATCACCGATTCGAGGTCGTGGCGGTGGTGCCGGAGTCGGACGACGTGGTGTCGGTGCGGGTCACCGGCCGCCACCTCGACAGGCTGCCGGCCAGGGCGGGCCAGTTCTGCATCTGGCGGTTCCCCGGGCACAACCACTGGTGGCTGGCCAACCCCTTCTCGCTGTCGGCGGCACCCGACGGCCGCACGTTGCGCCTGACGGCCAAGGCGGTCGGCAGTACCAGCGCCGGCCTGCGGCACGTCCCGGTCGGGACCCGCGCGTTCGTCGAAGGACCGTACGGGGCGTTCACCTCGTTGCATCGAACGCGGCCCGGCGCACTGCTGATCGCCGGAGGAGTGGGGATCACGCCGGTTCGAGCCCTGCTGGAGGAGGAGCCGGCCGGCGACGTCGTGGTGCTCTACCGGGTTCGAAGCGAGGACGACGCCGTGCTGGTCGACGAGGTACGAACTCTGGTCGCGGGCCTCGGTGGGCGCCTGCATCTGCTCACGGGCCGCAGGGGGGAAGGTAGCCCGCCGTTCGAGCCGGAGAGTCTCCGTGCCCTTGTCCCCGACATAACCGAACGCGACGTGTACGTCTGTGGCCCGCCCGCGATGACCTCGGCCGTGCTCAGCGCCCTGCACAGGCTGAAGGTTCCCCACCTGCAGGTGCACGCCGAGCGGTTCGGTCTGGCCTGACGGTGCTGAGGCTCCGATGGGCGCGCCCATCGGAGCCTCAGCGCGGATCCGCATGTCGTGCAACAGCTGGAAGAACTCCTCACTCGTCAGGCCCCTCTCGCGACGGCCGCAGAAGATCGTCGCACCACTCCCTGGTCCTTGCCACCGCCTGTTCCAGCGAACCCCGCTCTTCGAACGGCTGAATGGCGTCGGGCAACACGCGGACGGAGTGCGGAGCGCTCAGTCGTGCAGCGGTCTCCTCGCTCAGTCGAAGCGCCGCCGGATCCTGGCTGCCGGCGAGGACCAGCACCGGCACGCGTACACGCCCCGGAGCATCGCCCGCGAGATCGGGCCGTCCACCCCACAGCACCACCGTCAGCACACGGTCCGGCAGCTCCGCCGCAGCTTCCAGTACGGCGGCGGCCTCGGTCCCGGTGCCGAGCAGGACGACCGGCAACCCCCGGGTCTCGGGCTGTATCTTCACCCAGTCGACGGCGGCCACCAGACGATGGCCCAGCAGCCCCACGTCGAGGCGCTGTTCGTCTGCCAGTGCGTCCCGGCGGTCCTCGCCCTCGCTGAGAAGATCCACCAGCAGCGTGCCGAATCCCGCTGTGCGCAGCTGGGCGGCGATCGACCGGCTGTGCCGGCTGTGCCGGGACCTGTCGATGCCGTGCGCGAACAACACCATCGCCCGGGCCGACGTCGGAACGGCGAGGTCACCCGAGAGGTTCACGCGAGCGGCGGGTACCGACACCATCTCGGAAATCATGGGTATCACCTGTTTCCCAGGCCGCACGGCGAAGACATCCTCGGCCCGGGGCGCCGGGTTCCCGCCGCCGCGTCCGCGAAACCGTGGGTGGAGGATCTCAAGGCCGTACGAGAAGCCCCGGGGCGATGACCTTTGTCGCCGTCCCTGTCGTCCCTGTCCTGTCTGTCGGGATTCAGGAAGACGCGGGAGACGACCGACCGGGGTGCAGGGGTGTCCGGGGCGTGCGGGATCCGGCGGCCGAGGCCAGCCAGGTGATGGTCCGGCTGACGTCGGAGCTGGTGACGATGCCGACGAGCCGTCCGTCGGCGAGGACCAGGGCCTGGTGGACGGGGGACGCCTCGAGGGCGGGCAGAAGTCCGGTCAGCGGGTCGTCGGGGCCCGCGGTCGGCAGGTCGTCGACCGCCACCATGGCCGACGCGATCGTGGTGGAGTCGCGCTCGGCCACCGGGACCTCACCGGCGCGGTTCACACTGATCACGCCGACCGGCCCGCCTCCGGGGTCGGTCACCGGGAAGGCCGAGTGCCGGTACTGCCACGGCGCACCGCTCAGGAACTCCGTGACGGTCGACGCGGCCGGGACCGTCGTCGGGTCGGGGGTCATCGCCTCCCGTACCGGCACCGAACCCAGCAGCTCCCGCACCTTCGCCTGGCCGCCCTCGGCCGTCGCCATGGCGCTCATGAACCAGCCGATGATCAGCAGCCAGACGCCGTCGATCACGGCCCCCATGAAGACGAGGTAGAGGCCGGCGGCGACGAGCAGCCAGCCCAGGCCACGGCCGGCGGACGTGGCGACCTCCGTGGCCCGCAGCCGGCTGCCCGTCCGCCACCACACCGCCGCGCGCAGCAGCCGTCCGCCGTCCAGGGGCGCGGCCGGGAGGGCGTTGAAGACCGCCAGCATGATGTTGATGGCGGCCAGCCAGGCGAGCGCTTCGAGCACCAGCCCGGAGCCGTACAAGGCGCCGAACAGCACGGTGAGCAGGGCGAACACGATGCCCAGCAGCAGGCTGACCAGGGGGCCGATGCCGGCGATGCGCAGCTCCGCCACCGGGCTGGGCGCCTCGCTCTTGAGCCGGGCGACCCCGCCGAGCAGCCACAGCGTGATGCTCTCGCTGCCCACTCCGTTGCGCCGGGCCACCAGCGCGTGGCTCAGTTCATGGGCCAGCAGCGACAGGAAGAACACCACCGCCGTGATCAGGCCGACCAGCCAGTACGACCACACCGGGCGGTCGGGATGGGCGTCCGGCAGACGGCCGCCGGCCAGCCCGAGCGCGATCAGGACGAAGATGACGAGGACGCTCCAGTGCACCCCGACCCGGATACCCGCCAGGCGCCCCAGCGAGAACGTCGCCCCCATGACAGACACCTCCTCCACCGAGGAGGGCGAGTACCCGGGAACGGCCCGGATATCCCTGGCACGCGGTGTCAGGCCTCGGTCCCCACGGAGCGTGTCGTGGGCAGCTCCCGCCCGATGCGGCCGGCTCGTGCGGCAGCTGAGCGGCCAGATGGTCGGCCACCCCTTGGGGGACGCTTCCCGCCGGGTCAACGCCCGGGTGCCGGCCCGCTGCTGCCGCGGACCACGAGGTCGACCGGTACGAGCGTGTCGACCTGGGGCGGCTCCGCGAGGCCGTCGATCCGGTTCAGCAGGAGGCGCAGGGAGCGCGTGCCGATCTCCGCGAAGTCCGTACGCACGGTCGTCAACGGCGGCAGGAAGTGCGCGGCCTCGGGGATGTCGTCGTAGCCGACGACGCTGACGTCGCCGGGCACCGACCGCCCGGCCTCATGCAGGGCGTGCAGCACCCCGAGGGCCATCTGGTCGTTGGAGACGAACACCGCCGTGGCATCCGGACGTGCGGCCAGCCGACGGCCCAGTTCGTAGCCGGAGTCGGCGCTCCAGTCGCCGATCAGCGGGGCGGGCACCTCGGTGCCGGCCGCCTCCAGACTCGCCTGCCAGCTCTCCATCCGGTGGTCGGCGGACGTCCAGCCGGTCGGGCCCGCGATGTGCCAGACGGTGGCGTGGCCGAGGCCCAGCAGGTGCTCGACGGCCTTGCGGGCGCCGGCCCGGGAGTCGCCGGTGACCTGCTGGGTGTCGGTGTCGAGGCCGTTCTCCAGCACGACCAGGGGAGTGTCAAGGTGGGTGTCCGCCAGGGCCTTGCCCACCCAGAGCTGCGGGGCGATGGCGATCACCCCGTCCGCGCCCTCGGCGGAGAGACGGTTCACCGCCTCGACCACCGTGTCGGAGTCCGCCGTGTCCAGGGCGATGGAGCTCAGCAGGTAACCGGCCTTCTGGGCCGCGGTGTTGATCGCGGTGAGGATCGACGCCGGTCCGTAGCGGGCGGCGTCGAAGGAGATCACGCCGAGCATCCGGGTCCGGCCGCTGGCCAGCGACCTGGCACTGCGGCTGGGGCGGTAGCCGAGCGTCCGCATGGCGGTCAGGACCGTCTCACGGGTCTCGGGGCGGACCGACGGATGATCGTTGAGTACGCGGGAGACGGTCTGTTTGGAGACACCGGCCAGCCGGGCCACGTCGTCCATCACGGGGCGCGAGCCCGCGAAGTTCCGTCTGCTGCGCCCCTTCGGGGCTGAGCCGTCGGCGGTGCTTCGGGTCATGATGGCTGGTCCCTCGACATGGTCGGCATCGTCACGGCGGTCGTGTCCCGCACGGCAGGACCACAGCATAGGCACGGCCGTACGGGACGACGCCTCAGCCCGCCCGCACCGCCCAGGTGCGGGTCGTGACCCACTCGGCGTGCGTGACCGCGGCCGTCTCCCCGGCGCCGTCCGCCTCCCGCGGCACGTACACCGCGGCGTCGGCGTGCAGCGGCAGCACCTTCAGCCGCAGGGCACCGGCGGGCAGCCGCCCGAGGTCCCAGACCCGCCCGGAGAAGAACTGGTCGGCGATCAGTTCGTCGCCCGCGTACGCCCGTCCGACGTCCCCGGTCCAGTGGACGCGCAGGACGGTCCCCGCCGGCAGGTCCTCCGGTACGTCGACGTGGTACTCGGCGGCCACGGTGTCGAAGTACTTGTCGGCGGGCACGCTCGCCCGGTCCAGCACGCCTGTGGACGGCTCCGGCGCCGGACCCGCGGGCCCGACCAGGGTCACGGGCACAGCCGTCTCACCGCCCCCGGCCCCGGTCCGCACGGTGTACCGCGTGAACACCCCGTCCACCGCCTCTGTCACCGTCGCCCCCGCCACCGTCGGCGCCCGCTCCGGCGCGGGCAGCACCGCGAACGACGGCCGAGCGGCCGGGCTGTGCAGCCGTACCTCGTCGTGGTCGAAGACGACCCCGTCCGCGCACAGCACCAGCCGCTCGGCACCCCACGCCACACCCCGGTACGCGGTACGTGCCGTCGCCGCCTCCAGGACCAGCAGGCCGACCCGCCCGCCGTCCGCCGTGCCGACCTCGACCAGGGCGTCGGTGCCGGGCCGCAGCCCGGTCACCAGGAGGCGGCCGTCGGCCTGGGTGATGTCGCCGGACGGCAGCCCGACGGACGTCACCGTCCCGGCGTCCAGGGCGAGTTCGGGAGCGATGCCGTCGGTCGCGGCCAGCACCAGGACCGTACGGCCGTCGTCGTCGACCGTGCACACCGGCTGCGCGGTCGCCCACTCCAGCCGCAGGCCCGCCACGTCGAGGCGCAGCGGCCAGCAGAAGTAGGCGCCC
Organism: Streptomyces dysideae; assembly: GCF_001514305.1. GTDB lineage: Bacteria > Actinomycetota > Actinomycetes > Streptomycetales > Streptomycetaceae > Streptomyces > Streptomyces dysideae. The sequence continues at coordinate 8,092 of NZ_KQ949135.1, read as the reverse complement.
GAGGGGACGGTCACGGGGAAGGAGGGCAGGTTCAACGCCCTTGCCTCGCCCGGGAATTCGACCGTGAAGGACGTGTCCGGGTGGTGCGGCAGCGGTTCGTGCGGCTGGTGGTTGTTGACGAACAGGAACCCCGAGGTGCCGCCGGCGCGCACCGCCCAGCGCAGGGTGTCCCGGTCCCGCTGGCCGACGGGCCGACGCTCCGGGAGCACCGACTCCATGGGGGCGATCAGATGGCCGAAGTCCGCCAGCATCAGGTGCTGGAGACGGAGGTGGTGGTACGAGTCCCGGTACTGGCCGTACTCGCCGAGCGGTGCCTGGAAGTCGTACGTCAGGACCGGCAGGTCGTTCGGATAGTCCGTGGCGTGGGACTCCTGCAGCGGCGCCGGCTCCCCGGCCGGGTTCGTGCCGCCGTGGAACATGTAGAAGCCCTGCCACACCGAGCCGCAGCCGATCTTGGTGAGGCCGAGCGCCCCGATGTCGTCGGCGTCCACGCGCGGCCGCCGGTGGTACGCCACCGCCATGCCGCCGCCCAACTCGCAGGTGGCCCAGGGGAACCGGTCCGCGAAGGCGTCCGGGTCGCCGCCCCTGACGGTGGTCGGCCGCAGGTCGGCGCCGATGCCCTCGTCGTCGCGTTGGTGGGTGAAGAAGAAGTGCTTGCGGCAGGTGTCGGGCCAGCCGCCGGCCGCCTCCGTCCAGAACGCCTCGGTGTAGCCGCCGTACAGCGGAAGCAGTTCGTCGGGCGGGAGCCGGACCCCGCCCCAGGCGGTCGACGTCCACAGCGGGGCGTCCAGGCCGGCCTCCCGCGCCATCCGCTTCAGCGTCAGCAGATGGCCGGGCTGGTCGTAGAGCTCGTTCTCGATCTGGATCGCGACGATCGGGCCGCCGTGCGCGCGGTCGAGTCCGCGCAGTTGTCCGGCGACCGCCGCGAACCAGGCGCGTACGGGCTCCAGGTACGCCGGGTCGTCGGTGCGGTGCGTGCAGTCGCGGGCCATGAGCCAGTCGGGCAGGCCTCCGTTGCGGACCTCCGCGTGGGACCAGGGGCCGATACGGGGGATGAAGTCCAGGCCGTGCCGGGCGCACAGCTCGGCGAAGCGGCGCAGGTCGCGGTCGCCGTCGAAGCGGACGCGGCCCTCGATCTCCTCGTGGTGGATCCAGATGAGGTAACTGGCGACAGCGGTCACACCGCCGGCCTTCGTCTTCAGCAGCTCCTCCTCCCACTCCGCGGCCGGGTAGCGGGAGTAGTGGAACTCGCCGGAGACCGGGAACCAGGGGCGGCCCCCGCGGATGAGCCAGCGGCTGGTCACCTCGATGGGGTCGGGCACGCCCGGCGCGTCGGTGAAGGGCAGATGGCCGCTGAGCGGGGGAGCGGCGGGCGCGGGGACGCGCAGCTGGTGCTGGTCGGTCATCAGTCGTTCTCCGGGCCGAGGTCGGGCGTGTCGGTGAGCTGGGCGCGGGTGCCGGTGGTGGCGTGCAGCTCCAGCAGGACGAGGTCGTTGACGCCCGGGCGCAGCACCGGGGCGGGGACGTACAGGGTGTGCTGCGGACCGCGGTTCCAGTAGCGGCCGAGGTGGAAGCCGTTGACCCAGGCCTGGCCCTTGGTCCAGCCGGGCAGGGCGAGGAAGGCGTCCGCCGGTGTGTCCACCTCGAAGGTGCCGTGGTGGAAGGCGGGACCGGTGCCCGTGCTCGCGTCGGACGGCTCGAAGGGCACGGCGTCCAGGTTGTCGAGGGGCAGCGGGTGGCAGTCCCAGCCGTGCAGGGCGGTGCCGTTGAAGGTGACCGGGCCGAGCAGGCCCTTGGGGGCGCCGATGCGGGGGCCGTAGTTGACGCCGCCCATGTTCTCGACGAGCACGTCCAGCGTGGCGCCGGGCCGGGGAACGCGCACGGGGAGGGTCTCGTCGTGGCGTTCGCGTTCGAGGACGCCGACGGGGGCGCCGTCGAGGAACACCTGGGCGCGGTCACCGACACCGCCCGCGAAGTGCAGCAGGCCGTCGCCCGCCGCCATGAGAGTCGTACGGTAGAGCACGTAACCGGCGTGCGCGCCCAGCTCGTTCATGGTGGCCGGGTCGTCGGCGCGGACCGGCTCGGCGAGCGTGCCCACCTGCGGCAGCAGAGGAGCCCGGCGGTTCAACTCGACTGCGCCGGGCGGGAGTTTGGGAGCCGGCGCCGGGACGGGCTCGTCCGGGACCGGCGCGTGGCGGGCGATGACCTCACGGAACGCGTGGTACTTGGGACCGGGGTCACCGCACTCGGTGAGCGCGGCGTCGTAGTCGTACGACGTGACGGTCGGCTCGTAGGCGTGCTTGTGGTTGGCGCCGTTGGTGAAGCCGAAGTTCGTGCCGCCGTGGAACATGTAGATGTTGACGGACGCCCCCGCGGACAGCAGCCGGTCCAGGTCGGCGGCGGCGTCGGCCGCGTCCCGCACATGGTGGGGCCCGCCCCAGTGGTCGAACCAGCCGATCCAGAACTCGGCGCACATCAGCGGGCCTTGGGGCCGGTGCGCGCGGAGTTCGGCCAGGTGCTGGTCGATCCGGCCGCCGAAGGTGCCCGTGGCCAGGACACCGGGCAGGCTGCCGGCGGCCAGGTGCTCGGGATCGGCCTGGTCGCAGGTGTACAGCAGCTCGTCGACGCCCCTGGTGCGCAGCGCCTGTTCGAGATGCTTGAGGTAGGCGGAGTCGTCGCCGTAGGCGCCGTACTCGTTCTCCACCTGAACGGCGATCACCGGGCCGCCCGCCGCGGCCAGGTGCGGCAGCAGCGGAGGCAGTAGCAGGTCCAGATAGCGGTCGACCGCCCGCGTGAAGCGCGGGTCGCTGGTGCGCAGCCGGATGTCGGGGTCCGCGATGAGCCAGGCGGGCAGACCACCGTCGTCCCACTCGGCGCAGATGAACGGACCCGGCCGCAGCAGCACGTGCAGGCCCTCGGCGTGCGCCAGGCTCAGATAGCGCGGCAGGTCGAGGAAACCGTCGAGGACGAGCGGCCCGTCGGGGTCGGGCTGGTGCAGGTTCCAGGGCACGTACGTCTCGACGGTGTTGAGCCCCATCAGCCGTGCCTTGCGCAGCCGGTCGGCCCACAGGTCGGGATGGACGCGGAAGTAGTGCATCGCGCCGGAGATGATCCTCAGCGGCTCGCCGTGCAGCAGGAAACCGTCGGACGACGTCGTCAGAGCGGACATGCGGAAGCTTCCCTTCACTTCGACAGCGGTTCAGGGGACCGGGTACTGCGGATCAGCCAGAGAGTCGCCGCCAGGCACAGCGCCGAGACCCCGCCCAGCAGCAGCGGGACCGCGCGGACGCCGGACCACTCGATGGCCTTGCCCAGCGCCGGGCCCGCCGCCACGCCGCCGGCCATCGACGCGGCGATGACCAGGGCACCGGCCCGGCGGGCCCGCGGGGCCGCCCGGTTGAGCCAGGGCAGACCGGTCGGGAAGATCGGCGCGATGAACAGGCCGACACCGGCGTAGGCGTACGGGGCGAGGCCGGGGACGGTGGCCAGCAGCAGACAGACCGTCATGCCCGCGCACGAGACCGTGATGATGGCCTGGGCCGAGAAGCGCAACGCGATCGGCGCGACCAGGAACCGGCCGACGGTCATCATCAGCCAGTAGACGGACGTGGCGGTCGCCGCGACCCCCGCCCCGTAGCCGACGGTCTCCAGATGGGTCGGCTCCCATCCGCCGACACCGGCCTCGATGCCGACGTGCAGGACGTACAGCGCGACGAACACGGCCAGGACGGAGCCCAGACTGCGGGCCAGGACCGGACCCCCGCCGTACGACTCGGCGGCCGTCTCGGACGGTTGCGGCGCCCGGTCGCGTACGCCCTTCAGGCACAGCAGCAGCGGCAGGTTGGCCAGCGCGAAGCCGAGGAAGACCGCCGGATAGCGCCCGGCGCCGACCGCTCCGATCAGGGCCGGGCCGAGAATCGCGCCGATGCCGAAGTGGGCGTTGAGGATGTTCAGCATGGCCGTCGAACGGTGGCCGAAGCCGACCGCGAACAGCTGGTTGAGGCCGTAGTCGATGCCGCCGAAGCCGAGCCCGGCCAGCAGCGCCATGGCCAGGGCCGTCGGCCAGTCCGGCGCCGACGCGAAGCCCGCCGCGCCGACGGCCATCAGCAGATACGAGGCGCCGAGGATCCGCCGGTTGCCGATCCGGCCGAAGAGCCGGTCGAACAGCAGCACACCGGCCACCCCGCCGACGAAGTGGGCGCTCAGACCGAGCCCGGCGGCCGAGGGCGACAGGCCGAACTCCTCGCGGAACGCGGGGATCGCCGGTCCGTACAGGGCCTGGAGGGCGCCGATGAGTACGAAGCCCACGCAGGAGGCGACCACGGCGGCCGGGCTGAACACCGGGGTGTGCGCGGGTGCCTGCGTCGATGACATGGATGTGGATGTTACCGGTAACATCACACTCGTCGTCAAGATCCCTGCAGGGCTGATGTTCCTGGACTGTCTGTACAGAAGCTGGACGTATAGTCTAGGAATGGCTCGGGGGAAGGCCCGCCGGGTCAGGGGCGGACAGGGAGTGTGCGATGGCGGCCGAACGGGCCCTGGAGGCGGAGCGGAACGCGATCATCGCCGCGGTGAGCCCGGTCGTCGACGGCCTCGTGGCGACCTTCGGGCCGATGTGCGAGGTCGTCCTGCACGACTACCGGCAGCCGGAGAGGTCCGTGGTCGCCGTCGCCGGTTCGGTGACCGGGCGGTCCGTGGGCGGGGCGATGAGCGAGATCGGCATGCGGATCGTCGCGCGCGGCGACGAGGCGGGCGACGACCTGAACTACGTCACCCGCACCCGCTCCGGGAAGCTGGTCAAGTCGTCCACGCTGGTGCTGCGGGACTCGACGGGCGTGGTGTTCGGCGCCGTGTGCGTCAACCTGGACGTCACGGCGGTCAACGACGCCCACGCCCTGCTCGGCGCACTCGCCGGCGTCGGCGCCCCGTCCGTCGAGGTGCCGGTCACCACCTTCGGCAACGACATCGACTCCGTCGTCGACGCCATCCTCGACGCCCACCAGCTGCGGCAGAACCGGAGCTGGGCGGGGCTCGACCGCGAACAGCGCCTGGAGCTGTTCCGCGGCCTGGACGAGCGAGGCGTGTTCGCCGTACGTCGGGCGATCGAGCAGGTCGCCGCCCGGCTCGGCATCTCCCGCGCCTCCGCCTACAGCTACCTCTCGCAGGCCCGCGCCGCGAGTGACGCGACCGCCGCCGGAGCCACCCCTCAGGGGCAGCTCCCGACGTCCGATGGAGGACACCCGTGACGACCACCACCCCGCCTGTCACCCTCGACGACGTCCGCGACGCCGCCGCACAGCTGAAGGGTGTCGCACACCGCACGCCCGTGTTGCGCTCGCGCACCCTCGACGCGCTCGCCGGTGCCGAGGTCTTCTTCAAGTGTGAGAACTTCCAGCGCGTCGGCGCCTTCAAGTTCCGCGGCGCCTACAACGCCGCCTCCCGCCTGACCCCCGATCAGCTCGCCCGCGGCATCGCCACCTACTCCTCCGGGAACCACGCCCAGGCCGTCGCCCTCGCCGCCCGGGAACTCGGCACCACCGCGGTGATCGTCATGCCCGAGGACGCCCCGCCGTCGAAGCGGGCCGCCACCGCCGGCTACGGCGCCGAGATCGTCACCTACGACCGCTACACCGGCGACCGCGTCGCCATCGCCGAGGCCCTCGCCGCCGAGCGCGGCCTCACCGTCATCCCGCCCTACGAGCACCCGCATGTCATCGCCGGACAGGGCACCGCCGCACTCGAACTCCTCGAAGAAGTAGGTGGGTTGGACGCCCTGCTGACGCCGGTCGGCGGTGGCGGGCTGATCGCTGGGAGCTCCACGGTCGCCAAGGCTCTGCACCCGGGCATCCGTGTGATCGGCGTCGAGCCGGAGGCCGGCGACGACACCAAGCGGTCCCTGGAGGCGGGGCGGCGCATCAGCATCCCGGTGCCGCACACCATCGCCGACGGACAGGCCCTGCACACGCCCGGCGAGCTCACCTTCTCCGTGAACCGGCGGCTCGTGGACGAGATCGCGCTGGTCGGTGACGACGAGATCAGGGACGCCATGCGGTTCGCCTTCGAGCGACTGAAGATCGTCGTCGAGCCGAGCGGCGCCACCCCGCTGGCCGCCCTGCTCACCGGCCGCGCGGGCCCTCTTCCGCGCCGGGTCGGAGTGATCATCTCCGGTGGCAATGTGGACGCCGAGCGGTTCGCCCGGCTGTGCGGGGGCGGTGACTGAGCGGCCCGTCTCCCTCGTATGGCGGCCCCGACTGGACGGGCGCACGATGGAGCGGTGGGGCCGACCGATGGCGCGTGACGCGGCCGGAAGTCTGAGACCGGGCCCGGCCGCAGTGCGCGGCATCGGACGAAAGGAGCCGAGATGTTTGAGGTCAAGACGCTCGACAAGCCGGACGAGCGGCGCGATTTCCCCCGGGGCCACCTCGAAGCCGTCCACATGACCGGACTCGACTTCGCCGTGGGCACCTTCGAGCCCGGCTGGCGCTGGTCCGAGTCCGTGGCCCCGATCGCCGGGACCGACAGCTGCCAGGTCCACCACAACGGCTATGTCGTGCAGGGCCGGATGCGGGTCCGCATGGACGACGGCGGCGAGGGCGAGGTGGGACCGGGTGACGTGTTCGTGATCCCGCCCGGACACGACGCCTGGGTGGTCGGCGACGAACAGGTCGTGCTGTACGACTTCGCCGGCGCCATGGCACAGGACTACGCGAGGTCGAAGGAGTAACACCTCGGTGTGGCCGGCGCCGGGCGGCGGGCGCCCTCACACGGTGATCACGACTTTCGCGCGCGCGTGCTCCACCTCCACGTACCGGATGGCCTCGGCGGCCTCGCTCAGCGGATAAGTCCGCTCCACGACCGGGGCGATCTTCCCCGAATCGGCGAGGTCCCGCAGCGCGGTGAGGTTCGCCCGGCTGTGCCTCGCCGTGATTTCGAGCAGCCGCTGGCCGCGGACGAAGGGCGCCACCAGCCGCCGCTTCAGGAACAGCGCCATGGGGCCGACGAAGCTGCCGCCCTCGTAGACCCCGCCGCCGGACAGCACGAGGGTCCCGGTGGGGGTGAGCGCGCGCCGGAACTCGCCCAGCGAGTGGTTGCCCACCAGGTCGAGGACGACGTCGTAGCGTTGCCCTCCGCGGGTGAAGTCCTCCTGCGTGTAGTCGATGACGTGGTCCGCGCCGAGGGAGCGGACCAGGTCGATGTTCCTCGTCCGGCACACGCCGGTCACCTCGGCGCCGTATGCCTTGGCGAGCTGCACGGCGAACGTACCCACGCCGCCCGACGCGCCGTTCACCAGAATCGTCTGGCCCTGCTGTAGCTGCGCCACGTCCCGCAGGCCGATCAGGGCGGTGTTCCCCGCCAGGGGTATCGCCGCGGCCTGCTCGAAGGTGAGGTGGGCCGGTTTCGGCCCCACCGCGCTGTCCTTGGCGCACACGAACTCCGCGAACGCGCCGTCGGCCTCACCGAACACCTCGTCACCGGGCTTGAACCCCGTGACCCCCTCGCCCACCGACTCCACCGTGCCCGCGAAGTCCCGGCCCCGGATGCGGGCACGCGGCCTGCGGAGCCCCAAGGCCGCGCGGGCGACCTTGGGGTCGCCGTGCATCAGATGCCAGTCGTACGCGTTGACCGAGGCCGCGTGCACCCGCACCAGCACCTCGTCGCGGGCCGGCACCGGCCGGTCGACCTCCCTGAACTCCAGTACGTCCACCGAGCCGTACCGGTCCTGCGCCACAGCCTTCATCTGATTCCTCCGTGGATACCCCCGCCTTCAGGCGGGGGAGGGAACGGACTCCTGCGGAGCAGGGCAAGAGGCTGAGATTCGCCGCCAGGGCGGATCGCAGTGCTCTGACCCACAGGTTTGATCTTAAGTCGCAGCCTCGCTAGTTTGTGAGAGTGACCACGACGTGCGTGAAGCGGGCGTTCAAGTACCGCTTCCATCCGACCGATACGCAGGCAGCAGAGCTGTCGCGCACGTTCGGCTGCGTCCGCAAGGTCTATAATCTCGCCCTCGCCGCCCGTACAGAGGCGTGGGCGCGGCAGGAGCGGGTCAACTACAACGCCACCTCGGCGATGCTGACGGCGTGGAAGAAGA
>NZ_KQ949134.1 GCF_001514305.1 Streptomyces dysideae | reverse complement strand
CGCTCGCCAACCCCGACCTGGTCGAGCGCGTACGCACCGGCGCGCCGCTGAACACCCCCGACCCCGCCACCATCTACGGCGGCGGCGCAGCCGGCTACACCGACTACCCCACCCTCACCGCCTGACAAACCCAGTGATACCGGTCCTGGCGGGCCGGTTTGCCCCAATGGCCCCATGGAGGTGCCACGTGTCTGATCACACGGCAGTCGAACTGAGCCCGGAAGCGACCGAGTTCGCGGAATTCTTCGCCGGACTGGCGGCTCCCGAGTCCGAGTTGGATGCGATGCGCATCGTGTCAGAGGGCGTCCATCTCAAGGCCCGGGAGCCGGAAGGCGTCACCTACCGGGAGGTGGACGCGGGTGGCGTTCTGGGAATCTGGTGCGAACCGGTCGATGCCAACACCGACTACGTTCTCCTGCACGGTCACGCCGGGGGGTCCGTTCTGTCGTCGGCGTTCGTCGACCGGAAGCTCGCAGGCCATATCGCCAAGGCCGCCGGGGCCCCTGTACTGGTGCTGGACTTCCGGCGCGCACCGGAACACAAGTACCCGGCTCAGGTGGATGACGCGGAGGCGGCCTTCAACTGGTTGCTCTCCGAAGGGTACGAGCCGGGGAACATCATCACGATCGGCCACTCCATCGGCGGGTTCATCGCCGTCGCCCTGGCGCTTCGCCTCCGCGACAAGAAGCAGCCTCTGCCCGGCGCCATCGTGTCGATTTCCCCTTGGTGCGACCTCGAGATCGCCAACGAGACCATCGCGACCAACGCCGAGACGGACAAGATTCTCAGCAAGGAACTGCTGGCCTTCTTCCGAGATGCCTGGATCGGCGGCACGGGCATCGAGTTCACGGACACCCGGATCAATCTGAACCGGGCGGACCTGAGCGGTCTGCCCCCGACCCTCGTCTCCTGGGGCACGTACGAAGTACTGGCCGGCGAGGACGAGGAGTTCGCCGCCCGCGTCAAGGACGCCGGAATCGACACGGAGACCGTGGTGGTCCCCGGAGGCCAGCACTCGTACGTCTACGGCGCCGGCCGCGTTCCGGAGACCGACGCCGCCATCGCGAAGATCGGCGCGTGGGTCCGGGAGAAGACGAAGATCTGACCGAGCGGTCCGGGCGCGGCCGTTGCAAGATCCGCGCGCCCGCCGGACCGGGACGGTGGACGGACGCCGACATGGCCTGCGGTGGCACGCAGGTCGGCGACGCCCGCGACCTCGTTCCGATCCGGCAGGCGACGGCCGGGACGGACGACCACGACAGCGGCTTCAGCTATGCGCGCGCACCGCCGTGCGCGACCAAGCCCGCCGACTTTCGGGCCGCCGTCCGGGCCGAGGATCCGTCGCGTCCGCTCGACAGCGACGCCGCCGCAGCCGTCGACGGCGTACTCACCGTGCTGCGGGCGGTCGGTGCCAAGGCCGCAGTCCGGCGGGCGTGCCTCCCCGACGACATCGCGACCAACCGCACAGCCGGCCTCCCTGCCCCTGGTCCACGGTGTGTTCAGCTGCGACCGCACCGGCCCTACTCCTGCCTCCCACGCGGCCCTGCAGGCCCGGCTCGCGTCAAGTGGCACGCCGTCGCCAATGTCTCGGCGGTCCGGCGACGGCCATCCCGGTGCGCAGAGGCAGGAGCGGACTGCCTATGGGTCTGCAGGCATGGCCCGAGCGGGGGGTGATCTCACCACCATCGAGTTCGCCGCGCTGCTGGGCCGGGAAGCCGACGGCTTCGCGCCCGCCTCGGGACTTCGTCCAGACGTGACTGCCACCTCGAGAACCAGGAGAACGACGATGCACAGACCGACCCGCAACGTGTCACGCGTACTGACGGATTCCGCGTCCCGGTACCCGGAGCGCGCCGCAATCGTCTTCGGTGACGAACTCATCACATACAGAGCTCTCGACGCCGCGGCCAACCAGGTCGCCAACCTGCTTGTCTCGCGCGGCATCCAGCCGGGGGACAAGGTCGCACTGTCCTGCCCCAACCTGCCCCACTTCACCAGCATCTACTTCGGCATCCTCAAGGCCGGGGCCGCGGTCGTGCCGCTGAACGTGCTGCTGAAGGCCCGTGAGGTCGCCTACCACCTCACCGACTCCGACGCGAAGGCGTACTTCGCCTTCGAGGGCACGCCGGAGCTGCCGATCGGACAGGCCGCGTGGGAGGGATTCCAGGCGAGCGCGGACTGCACCGAGTTCTTCCTGATCGAGAGCGGCGGCGCGCCGTGGGCCGGGGACGGGGCGCCGGAGTCGTACGCCTCGGTCGTGGCCGAGCAGCCCGTGACGTTCCGGACGGTCGGGCGCGACGAGGACGACACCGCGGTGGTCCTCTACACCTCCGGCACGACCGGCCACCCCAAGGGCGCGGAGCTGCGGCACCGCAACGTGTACGACAACGCGCTCGCCGGCACCGACCTGTTCGCCTCCGATCCGGAGCACCCCGACACGTACCTGTGTGTGCTGCCGCTGTTCCATGCCTTCGGCCAGACCGTCATCCAGAACGGCGCCTTCGCCTTCGGCGGCACCATCGTGATGCAGCCGAGGTTCGAGGCGCGCTCAGCTCTGCGTCTCATGCTCGACCACGACGTGACGTTCTTCGCCGGCGTCCCGACGATGTACTGGGGCCTGCTCGCGGCACTCGACGACACGGTCGACGTCGCCCGCCTGGCCGCGAACCTTCGCGTGGCGGCGGCCGGTGGCTCAGCCCTGCCCGCCGAGATCCACAAGCAGTTCGAGGACCGCTTCGGGGTGACGATCCTGGAGGGATACGGACTGTCCGAGACCTCCCCGATCGCGTCCTTCTCACCGTTCGGCGAGGCATCCCGCGTCGGGTCGATCGGCGTGCCGATCCCGGGTGTGGAGATGAAGCTCATCCGCGACGACTGGTCCGAAATCACGGGCGGCGCCGACGAGATCGGGGAGATCGCGATCAAGGGGCACAACGTCATGAAGGGCTACTACAAACGGCCCGAGGCGACGGCCGAGGCGATCCATGGGGGCTGGTTCCGCTCCGGTGACCTTGCCCGCAGGGACGAGGACGGCTTTTACTACATCGTCGACCGGTCCAAGGACATGATCATCCGGGGTGGCTTCAACGTCTACCCGCGCGAGGTCGAGGAAGTGCTCATGGAGCACCCCGCCGTCTCATTGGTCGCGGTCATCGGCGTACCGCACGAGTCCCACGGCCAGGAGGTCAAGGCCGTCGTGGTGAAGAAGGCCGGGAGTGGCACGACCGAGGAGGAGCTCGCCGCCTGGTCGAAGGAGCGGCTCGCAGCGTACAAGTACCCGCGCGTCGTCCAGTTCGTCGACGAACTGCCCTTGACGTCCACCGGCAAGATCCTCAAACGCGAACTCGCCTGAGCACGTCGGCCGCTTCGCGGCTGAGAGGCACTCGCCGACAAGCGCAACGCCCCGGACCGCCGCCCTCGGCAGGCATGACCGCCGGGGCCTGCGGCGACCCGGCCCTGGATCGTGTCCGGTCCCGCGCGGCCGATGCGATCTGAGAGCGGCGGAGTACACGGCACTCAGCTGATGTCTCACCGCCGTCTGGCCCGCGACCGCGAGGCCGATGGCTCACGACCGTCAGGACCGGAGGCGGGCGCCTGTTCCCAGCTGGGCGGTGACGTCACGGGGAGTGAGGGTGGAGTGTTCCGCGGAGCACTCGACGACGACGCGGACCGGGGCGTCGCAGTCGGTGTGGCGGACGTCCAGTACAGGACCCTCGGGGCCGAGGGTGTATGCCTCGCCCCACTGGCTCAGTGCCATCAGGACGGGCCACAGGTCCCAGCCCTTGCGGGTCAGGCGGTATTCGTTGCGGGAGCGGCTGCCGGGCTCCTGGTAGGGGACGGTCTTGAGGATGCCGGCTGCGGTCAGCTTTCGGAGGCGGTCGCTGAGGACGGCCTCGGACAGGCCGATGTGGCGGTGGAAGTCGTCGAAGCGGCGGACGCCGTTGACGGCGTCACGCAGGATCAGCAGCGTCCATTTCTCCCCGATCACGTCGAGCGTGCGCTGGACGGGGCAGTTCTCCGTGCTCGCCTCAAGCCACTCCATTCCGCCATCGTACGGGCCTGGCTTCGCCATTGACAGTCAGGTGAGCAGGAGACTAGCTTCACTTGCAAAAGTCAGATGGCAGTCAGAGGGAAGGTCTCGGTCGTGGGGCGAACACGTACGTACAACTGGGATGATCCCGCGATCCTGGCGGAGGCCGCCGGGCGCATGGCCGGCATCGACTTCCTGCGCGAGCTGCAGGCGGGGCGGCTGCCGGGGCCGCCCATCAACTACACCGTCGACTTCGCCCTGGACGAGGTGGAGCCCGGCAGGGCGGTCTTCTCGCTGACGCCGGGCGAGGAGCACTACAACCCGATCGGCAGCGTGCACGGCGGCATCTTCGCCACCCTGCTCGACTCGGCGGCGGGCTGCGCCGTCCAGTCCACCCTCCCGCAAGGCATGGCGTACACCTCGCTCGACCTGACGGTGAAGTTCCTGCGGCGGATCACGGTGGACACGGGCCGAGTGCGCGCCATCGGCACGGTCGTCAGCAAGGGCCGCCAAACCGCCCTCGCCCAGGCCCAGTTGGTCGACGCCACGGACCGACTCCTCGCCCACGCCACCAGCAGCTGCATGCTCTTCCCGGTACCCGCCCCTCGGGTGTGACTCCGTAGGCAGGGTGCTCGGTGTGTGGGGGCAGCCGGGACGGCATGGAGTGCATCGATATTCCGCTCGGCGGCGGCCCGTTGCCCCTTGGTGGCTCATCGATTTTTTGGATTACGTTCGCAATACCATAGGCTGGCGAAGTCGCTGAAGGGTAACCGGCCTTTCCGGTCGGCGAAGGAGCGTGTGCTGTGGTGCGGTACGGAAAAGAGCACAAGTCGGAGACGAGGCGGCGGATCATCGAGACGGCGGGCCGCCGGTTCAAGCAAGACGGTATCGACGGCTCCGGGGTCTCGACGCTCATGAAGGACGCGGGGCTGACCAATGGGGCCTTCTACGCTCACTTCGAATCCAAAGACGACCTCGTCACCACGGCAATCGCCGAGCAGTTGAAGGTGCAGGCCGAGGACGTCGTCGCGCGGGCTGCGCCCGGCCGTGCCGGACTCGAGCAGATTGTGCGTGGGTACCTGTCGCCCCAGCACCGCGAAAGCCTTGGCGACGGCTGCCCCAATGCCGCTCTGCTCGACGAGATCGGGCGCTGCACCGACACAACCAGGCAGGCGTACACCGACGGCGTGCTGGTCCTCATCGACGGCATTGCCGCCCGCATGGCACCCGAGGACCCGTCCTCCGCACGTGTGAAGGCGCTCAGCCTCCTCGGCCTGATGGCCGGGACGCTGCAGCTTTCACGCGCCTTGACCGACACACAACTCGCCCATGAACTCCTCGATCAGGGGATAAACAACGCCCTCGCCCTGCTCGAAGCCGGGCAGCACATCTGACGCACCACATCCCCAGTCCCAGGCTGTGGCTCCCGGGAGGTGCTTCTATCTGTTCGGTCAAGGGCTGTGGGCTTGGTCAGGCTGTTTGTTCGTGCCCGGGGCGGTAGGGGCTTCGGAGCTTGAGCATGGCGTGCAGGACGTCGACGCGGCGGCGGGTGAGGCAGATGAGGCGGCGTGGTGGCGCTCCCTTTCCGCCAGCTTCCTGTCCGACGGAGTCCTACCAGTCGCACACCCTTCTGTACGGCGCGTCCGGTACGTACGTGTCCCACTCGCTCCTCGTCAGGTTTTCGTTCCCGGCGCGGGCGCAGACGTGGCCGATGAGGCGGGTGGGGTTGATGGTGTTGCGGTGGAGGGCGACGTGGGTGCCGGCGGCGTAGAGGGTGGTGCTGTCGGGGCTGAAGGCGAAAGAGGCGATGGGCTCGCCGGGGGAGGGGAGCGGGCCGCCGAGGGGCTGTTGGGTGGTGGTGTCCCAGAGTTGGATCGTGCCGGCGTCGCCGCCGACGGCGAGGGTGTGGCCGTCGGGGCTGAGTGCGAGGGCGCTGACGGCCTCCGGGGTGTCGCCGAGCGGGGCCGGGAAGACGTTGCGCAGGACACCGGCCCGGCGGCGCAGGTCGCCGTCCCACCATCTGCGGGACGACGTCACCCGGTGCGAGCGGCGGGGCCGACGCTTCGCCGTCAGGGGCGTGGAAGGCGCCGTGGCCGTCGGAGGCGGCGGCAGGGATCGGCCGGGGCGGTGGCGGGGTCGGCAAGGTGCGGACGAGGCGGCCGTTGTCGGTGTCGCGGAGTTCGAAACCGAAGCCGGTGCCCGTGCGTTCGGCGGCGGCGAAGACGCGGCCGTCGGGGCTGAGCAGTACGCCGGCCATGGGCCGGTCGCGCCAGGCGGCGGTGACGGTCGTCGTCAGGTCGAGGGTGTGGGCGGTGCTGCCCTCCAGGTAGCGCAGGGCGGGTGAGCCGGGGTCCCAGGCGAGCCGGCCGTGCAGGTTCTGGTTGTTGAGGGGATGGCGGAGGACGGGGGCGACCGCGGCGGACAGCCGCCACACCCTGATCTCGCCCTCGGAGCCGAACGTTGAGAGGAACTCCCCGTCCCGGCTGAACGACGCGTACAGCACGCCGGGGTCGCGGATTTCGACGACCCGGCCGCCGGTACGGGTGTCCCACACCCGTACCCGGTCCCCGGCGATGAGGGCGAACCGGCCGTCGGCGTCGAACTCCAGTGTCGAGTCGGCGCCGCAGACCCCATGGGCTCGCTGCCAGGCTCCGTGTACGACCTGCCGTCCGCCGGTTTCCCGCACCTGCGGTGCCTGTCCCGCCGGACACACGGCCACCAGCCGGTCGTCCGCGCTCACCGCCACGTTCGCCCTGGTGACCCCTCGCTTTTCGAACAGCACCGCGCCGTCCGCCACAGCCCGCACGCGTACGACGTCCGTGCCGGAGCCGGAGGGCGAGACGGAATCGGAGGCCGCGTGGGGGCCGTCATCAGGTTCGTCCACCACATAGCTGCGCCCGCTCGCCCCGAAAACGATCCCGTCCCGGCCCGGGACCAGTGGCGGGCCGCCCGTCCAGCGCCCAGCCCGCATGTCCCACAGCCGCATGCGCCGATCCGCCCCCGCGATCGCCAGGACCCGGGCGTCCGGGGCGGCGGCCAGGACCTCACCCGAGGGAAGAAGGCCGGAGCCCGTGCTGCGGCGGGTGCCGAGGCTCCAGGTCTGCCAGGTGCTGTCGTCGATGCTGAGGAGGGTGCGGCCGGAGTCGGCGAGGAAGCGCTGTGAGCGGTAGCCGGACGCGGGGTCGCTGAAGGAGTCCGGTTCGGGCTGGGTGAGGGAACCGAGGAGAGCCCGGCGGGTCTCGGGCAGCGGGGCGATGCGCCAGGAGGCGACGCCGAGCAGCAGGGCGGCCCGGGGGTCGGTGGTGCGCAGGCTGTCGGCCACCGCGGCGACGAGGCGAGCGGTGTTCTGCGTGCGCTGTCGCTGGTAGTCGTCGTGCTGCCCCCAGGCGGCGAGGCCCGCGACCAACGCCATTGCGAGGACGGCCGAGAGCGCGCCGGTCAGTCTCCGGGACCGGCGGGTGGAGCGGGCGGCGGCCCGGTGCTCCGCCTCACGGGCGTCGATCGCGGCGGTGAGGAAGTCCCGTTCGGACTGCGTGAGCGCGAGGTCGGAGCGGTGGCTTGGGAAGACCTCTTCGGCGCGCGCCAGCCGGGTGCCCCGGTAGAGGGTGCCGGGGTCGCGGTCGTGTTCCAGCCAGGCGCGGGTGGCCTCGGTGAGCTGCCGGTGGTGGCGCAGCCGTTCACGGTCCTGCTCGACCCAGCCGTACAGCCGGGGCCAGCAGCCGATCAGCGCCTCGTGGGCGAGGCGTACGCCCTCCTCGTCGACGGTCAGGAGCCGGGCATGGGCGAGCCGTTCCACCACCACGTGTATCTCGGGGTCGGACCACTCCAGGAGTTCGGCCTGCGTCAGGGGGCGCCCTGTGTCGACGGTGCCCCGGCCCGGCTCGACCAGCCGCAGCAGCAGTTGCCGGGCGGCGGTGGCCTGTGACGCAGACAGCCGCCCGTACGTCTCCTCGGCGCTCGCCGCGATCGCGCCGTTGAGTCCGCCGGCCGCCTCGCGGCCGTCGTCAGCATGCGGCCCTTGCGGCGCCGCCAGGTCGCCAGCAGCGCGTGCGAGAGCATGGGCAGCGCGCCGGGCCGGTCGCGGTAGTTCTTCGACTGCTCGGCGATGCCGTGATCACGGGTGGGGACAAGGGTGCCGTCCACTATGAGCACGGTGTCCTTGCGGAACCGCTTGCGCTGCTGGAGGGCCAGCGCGGGCCCGAGGTGGTCGATGATGCGGTCGGCCGCCGACTTCGACACCCCGAACAACGGGGCGAGCTGGCGCAGGGTGAGGTTGGTGCGCCAGTACGCGGCGACCAGCAGGACCCGGTCCTCCAGCGGCAGGCTCCAGGGTCGGCCCTTGCGGACCGGGTCCGCGCCCTCGCGCCGCAACGCGGTGATCAGCTTGCCGAACTGACGCGGGCTCAGCCCGGTGAACGGGGCTATCCAGGACGGCTCCGACGCCGTGATCACACGAGACACGACAAGATCATCTCACCCGTGACCAGCGGTTACGGGACAACCCTTTGCTGGCGACGCCTGGCAGCGTGGAACGAGGCCGGCGCTTCGGACCGCGACACCGCACGAGCGACCGGCACAAGAACCAGGAGGAGTTGAACAATGAGGGGCGCCGTCAGCGTGCGCCGACGAGGTCGTCCATACGCCAAGGGGTTCGGCAAACGGCTGGACCGGCTCGTCATCACCCATGCGTACCCGGACCACTTCCAGGACGCAGCGCACTTCGACGCGCCCATTCACGCCCTGGCCGTCGCAGGTGATCAGATGGCGGCGCGGGGCGACCTCAAGGACCCGACCGGCACCCCGGTCCCCGCGGCAGAGGTGGCTCTCAGCTCTCACCCACGCTCACGAGCGCGTACGAGCCCACGCCCCTCAACACCTCCGACCTTTTCTCAAACCCCTGGCGCCCGAGAAGGCACCGCCCTCCTTGGCCACCCGGATGCGGACCGGTGCGACCTCGCCAAGATCGCAGCCAACCTGCGGGTTGCGGTAGCGGGCCGACCATCATTGTCCGTCGAGGTCACCGAGTTCGATAACCGCCTCGATGTCCCGATCCTGGAGGGTTTCGGACAGGGTTGGGTCGGGCTGCCCTTGCGGGTGTCCAAGTCCGAAGTGGTGCGCGAGGACGGCACCGAGGCGTCGTCGACGAATGCGGCGGGTGATGCGAGGACTGGCGGTTGCGGTCTCGGTCACCTGCTCGTCGTCCGGACCTGACCGCTTGCCATCGACCGACGATCCCCGTATGATCTTATGAACGTAAGACATACGAACGTAAGATAAATCCAGGGAGTACGTGATGGCGGCAACTAGGCCGGTGGCGCTCGTGACAGGGGCCTCATCAGGGATCGGCAAGGAGACGGCCCGCGCCCTCGTCGCAGCGGGTTTCGAAGTAATCGGAACCGGCCGGAGAACCTCGGGACTCACCCCGCCCCCCGGGGTGAAGTACCTCGACCTTGACGTGGCGAGCGATGAATCCGCCACCGCCGTGGTCGAGCAGGCGATCGACCGGTTCGGGCGGATCGACGTCCTGGTCAACAACGCCGGTATCGGCTCGGCCGGTGCCGTCGAGGAAAATTCCGTCGCCCTGGCCCAGAGCGTCTTCGACATCAACGTCTTCGGTGTCATGCGTATGACGAAGGCGGTCCTGCCGCACATGCGCGCCCAGGGAGGGGGACGCATCATCAACGTCTCGTCCGTCCTCGGGCTCATCCCCCAGCCCTTCATGGCCCTCTACGTCTCGGCGAAGCACGCGATCGAGGGCTTGTCCGAGTCCCTGGACCACGAGGTCCGCGAGCACGGCGTCCGGGTCCTTCTCATCGAGCCCGGCTACACCAAGACCAGCTTCGACACCAACGCCGCGCAGCCCGACACCCCGCTGCCGCTGTACGCGGAGCGACGGCGCGTCTTCGACGAGATGATCGCGGATGCGATGAAGGAGGGCGACGACCCAGCCGTCGTCGCCAAGGTGATCGTCACGGCAGCCACCGACGAGAAGCCGAAGCTGCGCTACACCGCCGGCCGCCTCGCCTCACGCGTCAGCGCGGCGCGCCGCCTCGTCCCCGCCGGGACGTTCGACAAGCAGGTCCGCAAGACCAACCGGATGCCCTCCTGACATCCCCATCCGGATCAAAGGGTGCCGACGCCATCCCGTCCGGCTTCAAGGGCGCCGGTTCCGCCCGAATGCATCCGCTGTGCCCGACATCACCGGCTTCCCTGATGTCCCTGAAAGTCCATTGATCAGTCACTCGTATGTTTGCCAAGGAGAGTCATGGAGCAGCAACGCCAGCACACGGCCCGGCGCAGTGCATCGAGCGAATGGCGTTTTCTGAAGAGGAACGTCGGAATCGCGTTGGCGGTCACCGCGACGGCGGCCGTCCTGGTCTCGGCGCCGTCCGCGTCCGCAGGGACCGGACCCTCGTACAGCGGATCCGTCGTCACCGACGTACGGACCGCGGCGAGTTTCGACTACGCCGCCGGCGAGATCCCCGAGAACATCACCGCCAACCCCGACGGCTCGGTGACCCTGTCCATGCTCGGCAGCTGCGCGGTGTGCGAGCGCACCCATGGGCCGGAGCTGATGCGTATAGACGCGTCCGGACAGCGCACGGTGCTCGCCACCGGGCAGGTGGGTGAGGCGATCAGCGGCAACGCCCGTGGCAGTGACGGCACCGTCTACTACGCGCTGTGGGCCCCGGGCAACGCGGCCAGGAACGGCGTGTACAAGCTGCTTGCGGACGGTTCCTCGCAGCGCGTCGCCGCTCTGCCCGCCGACTCGGGCCCCAATGGGCTGGCCGTCGACCCGGCCGGACGCACCCTCTACATCGCGGACAGCCTGAAGGGCATCATCTGGTCCGTTCCGGTCTCGGGTGGATCGGTCACCCCGTGGCTGACCGACGACGCTCTCGCGCCGGTGCCGACCGAAGCCCTGCCGATCGGCGCCAACGGGCTCCGGTTCCACAACGGCGCCCTGTGGATCAGTAACTTCAACAAGGGCACCCTGCTGCGGGTACCGATCACCCCCGCCGGCACGGCCGGTCCCATCCGCGTTGTCGCGGGCGGCCTGCCCAACATCGACGATCTCAGCTTCCTGACCCCCTGGTCCGACGTTGTCTTCGCGGCGCAGAACGGCTCCTCCTCGCAGAACGGTCCGGACAGGGTCGTGGTCATCTACCCCAACGGCACCTACAAGCCCGTCCTGACCAGCGCGGACGGTCTCGCCTCACCCTCCGCCACCGCCGTGCGCGGCGACCGGCTGTACATCACCGACGGCGGGGTCCCCGAGCCCCACGACGCGAAACTGCAGACCGCCAGGATCAACTTCCCGGCTCTCCTTGCAGGCACGGCACACTGACCTGACCCGGGCGGCAGCCGGGGCGCAAGCCCTGGCTGCCGCGATGGAGGAACACATCGTGCGGTACACGAAAGAACACAAACAGCAGACAAAGCAGCGGATCATCACGACGGCCGGCCGCCGACTCAAGCGCAACGGCATCGACGGCTCCGGAGTCGCCACGCTCATGAAGGACGCGGGCCTGACCAACGGCACCTTCTACGCCTACTTCGCCTCCAAGGAAGAACTCGTCGCCACCGCGGTCGCCGACCAGATGCGCGCACAGCACGAGAACATCGTCGCGCATGCGGCACCCGGCCGCGCCGGACTCGAACAGATGATTCGCTGGTACTTCTCCACCGAGCAGCGCGACACCATCGAGGACGGCTGCCCCAACGCCGCCCTGCTCGACGAGATCGCACGCTCCACGGCTCCCACCAGGCAGGCGTACACCGACGGCGCGCTGACCCTCATCGACGGCTTCGCCGCCCGACTGGCACCCCACGATCCGCCGTCGGCGCGTCTGAAGTCACTCAGCCTCCTCGGCATGATGGCCGGGACGCTGCAGCTCTCCCGTGCCCTGACCGACCGGCAGCTAGCCGACGAACTCCTCGAACAGGGCATCCGCAACGCCCTGGCACTGCTGGATGCCGAGTAGCACGACTGATCGCTTCAGCCGACGACCTGTTCTCCACGTCGTGCATCCTGCTGGCCAAATGTGGGGTTATGCGGCGAGGGTGAGGTCGAGGCGGGCGAGGTGGCTGGTGCGGGTGTGATCGAGGGGTTGGCCGTTCCACCAGGCATCGAGGCGGATCAGGTTGAGGGCGACAGCGGAGTAGACGTGCTCAAGATGGGTCTTCGCGAGTCCGCGGTAGCGGGCGCGGCGGCTGCCGGTGACCGCGGCGGCTTGGCGGATGGTGCCCTCGACGCCGGCGCGCAGGGCGTACTTCGCCTGCCACGCCTGGTCCTGCTGGGCGGTGTGGTTGGCGTGGATGAGTTCGTGCAGTGGCCGTGGCCGCAGGGTGAGTTGGCGACCCCAGCGGGTGGCGTTGGTGCGTTCTGCTCTGACGGGGCAGGGGCCGCAGTCAGCGACAGCCCGCGCCTGCTGGCCGGCCGGATCACCGCGGAGCTGTACTTCGGTCACGCGGACCAGGACTCCACCAACCCCGCCGAGCAGATCGACCGCCTCGACAAGGCCCTCACCGAGGCCGGCGTCCGCCACCGCGCCGAGGTCTACGCCGGCGCCCACCACGGCTTCACCCAGGCCGACACCGCGATGTACGGCGCCGGGGCGACGCAACGGCACTGGACCGCTCTGCTGGACCTGTTCGGCCGCACCCTGAAGGCCTGAGCGGCCACTCCGGCCGAGGCTGCGGAGGTCGCCGAGCCGGTGGTGGCGAGCCCGACTGCGGTGGACGCCGTCGACAGCGGCACCCTCGCCGACATCTGGCGCACCCAGCCGGGCGCGCCGGATCTACGTTCAGCCGGGCTTGGCACAGCGCCCCGAGGGCCTGAGCCAGCAGGAGGCGCGGCGCCGGTTCTTCCCTGCCTGCTGAACGCGTCGCCTCCGGCGGAGATCGGCGCCGAGGCTCCTGCGCTCCGCCCGACCCAGGGGGCCGAGCCCATGCGCTACCTGACCACCGCTCAGAGAGCTCGCCGTGCGCGAACCCACCCCAACAGCACCACCGAGCACACCGCAGCGAACGCGCACCAGGTCGAGACGAACTCCAGTCGCCACAGCGCCCAGCAGGCCAGGGCGCCCACGGCGACCAGAGCGCCCAGCACCAGCAGTCGGCGGTCGCCGGAGAGCAGGAGGGAGCCCACGGTGGCCACGAGGTAGCCCGCGACGAGCAGAGGCGGGTGGGGAAGATCGAACGCGTAGCCGACCGTGCGGCCGCGGATCCCGGCCACCACCGGGCCGGTGGCAAGGCCGTACGCGAGCATCGTGGCCGTCGCGGCTCCTACGGCGAGCAGGAGGATCAGCCGGGGCCGGGCGGGAGGCGGGGCCGCGCACAGCACGCCCGCCGGCACCCACACCGCCAGCAGGGGCAGGGCGATCACCGCCCAGACGACGGTCGCCGGCCCGCTGCCCCCACCCGAGTCCCAGACCACCGCCTCGACGATCTGGTGGGCCCCGAGCAGCAGCGGCAGCGCGGCGAGCGGAACGTCCCCGCCGCGGCGCACCCGCGTCACACAGGCCACCCCGACGGCAGCGATCCCGGCGCCCGCCGCCAGATCGGCCGTCGCACTCCAGCACATCGCGCCACCATGGGGGTCGATCGTCGGGTGTATCCGTCTCGTCGTGCGCGTCACGCCACGTCTCTACAGCCTGGTCGGTGAACGAGGGGCGGGCAAAGCGGGCAAACCCCGCGGCTGAGGGCAGGGGGTGCCGTCACCGGGCTACACGGGAAGTCTGCGAATCTTGAGATCCCCGCAGGAACAGGAGCCACACCCGATGGCCACCACCGATGTCACGTACGCCGTCACCGGATCCTCCGGCCGCCTGGGCGGGCGCATCGCCCGCCGGCTGGCCGACGCCGGTATCCCGCAGACCCTGCTGGCCCGTACCCCCGAGCGGGCCCCCGACCTGCCCGGCGCCACCGTCGTCCCCGGCGCGTACGGCGACCACGACGCCGTCGTACGGGGGCTGCGCGGCATCGACCGGGTCCTGATGGTCTCCGCGTCCGAGTCGCCCGACCGGGTGGAGCAGCACCGCGCGTTCATCGACGCCGCCGCCGAAGCCGGCGTAGGGCACCTGGTGTACATCTCCTTCTACGGGGCGGCCCCCGAGGCGACCTTCACCCTGGCCCGCGACCACTGGCACACCGAGCAGCACATCCGCTCGAGCGGCCTGCGGTACACCTTCCTGCGGGACAACCTCTACGCCGACTTCATGCCCGCCCTCGTCGGCGAGGACGGCGTCATCCGCGGCCCCGCCGGCGCCGGTCGCGCCGCCGTCGTGGCCCAGGACGACATCGCCGAAGCCGTCACCGCCGTCCTCACCCACGCCGACGAACATGTGGGCGCCGACTACGATCTCACGGGGCCTCAGGCCCTCAGCCTCGCCGATGTCGCCGCCGTACTGAGCGAAGTGACCGGCCGCACCATCACCTACCACCCCGAGACAGTCGAGGAGGCCTACCGCTCCCGCGCCTCCTACGGCGCCCCCGACTGGCAGCTCGACGCCTGGGTGTCCACCTACACCGCCATGGCCGCGGGCGAACTCGAAGGCGTCACCGACGCCATCCACCGCCTCACCGGCCACCCCGCGACGTCCCTCGCCGACACCGTCCGCGCGTTGTAAGGGCACCCCTGGCTCATCAGGTCAATCGTCCCGGACTCTTGACTCGGAATGCGTCCGTGGTCATCCTCGTCGCATATCTTGCGCAGGTCATGTCAATCCAGTGGGGGAGTGGGGAGATCCTCGGGCCCCGCCTGTCTGGTGCGTCGACCGCGCGATCCCGCCGACCGAGGGACGTGGGCAGTGACCATGACCGGACGCCCGTACCGCCGACGCAAAAACGTCACCGTTGTGTCGCTGCTCCTCCTGGTGCTGGCCATGGCCCTCGGCCCCACGCCGAGTTCCGCGGCCGGCACCGACTGGTGGACTCCGTCCGCACGCCCCGCGCCGGACTCCCGGATCAACGTCACCGGTGAACCGTTCAAGGGCACCAACTCCGCGGGCGAGGTGCGCGGGTTCGTCGACGCGCACAACCACGTCATGTCCAACGAGGCCTTCGGCGGCCGGCTCATCTGCGGCAAGCCCTTCTCCGCGGCCGGCGTCACCGATGCGCTGAAGGACTGTCCCGAGCACTACCCCGACGGCACGCTCGCGATCTTCGACTACATCACGCACGGCGGTGACGGGCGGCACGACCCGGTCGGCTGGCCGACGTTCAAGGACTGGCCGGCGTACGACTCGATGACCCATCAGGCGAACTACTACGCCTGGCTCGAGCGCGCCTGGCGCGGCGGCCAGCGGGTGCTCGTCAACGACCTCGTCACCAACGGCGTGATCTGCTCGGTCTACTTCTTCAAGGACCGCGGCTGCGACGAGATGACCTCGATCCGGCTGCAGGCCAAGCTGACATACGACATGCAGGACTTCATCGACACGATGTACGGCGGCGCGGGCAAGGGCTGGTTCCGGATCGTCACGGACAGCGCGCAGGCCCGCACGGTCATCCAGCAGGGCAAGCTGGCCGTCATCCTGGGCGTCGAGACCTCCGAGCCGTTCGGCTGCAAGCAGATCCTGGACGTCCCGCAGTGCAGCAAGGCCGACATCGACAAGGGCCTCGACGAGCTGTACGACCTCGGCGTGCGGAGCATGTTCCTCTGCCACAAGTTCGACAACGCGCTGTGCGGGGTCCGTTTCGACGAGCACGGGCTCGGTACGGCCATCAACGTCGGCCAGTTCCTGTCGACCGGCACCTTCTGGCAGACGGAGAAGTGCACCGGCCCGCAGAAGGACAACCCGATCGGCCAGGCGGAGGCATCCGAGGCCGAGGCGGACCTGCCGGAGGGCACCGAGGTCCCGGAGTACGACGAGAACGCACAGTGCAACGTCCGCGGTCTCACCGGTCTCGGCGAGTACGCCCTGCGCGGCATGATGAAGCGCAAGATGATGGTCGAGATCGACCACATGAGCGTCAAGGCCACCGGCCGGGTCCTCGACATCTTCGAGGCCGGGTCCTACCCCGGCGTCCTGTCCTCGCACAGCTGGATGGACCTGAACTGGACCGAGCGGGTCTACTCCCTCGGCGGCTTCGTCGCCCAGTACATGCACGGCTCCGAGGAGTTCAGCGCGGAGGCCGAGCGCACGGACGCCCTGCGCGAGAAGTACGGCGTGGGATACGGCTACGGCACCGACTTCAACGGCATCGGCGAACACCCCGCCCCGCGCGGCGCGAACACCTCGAAGCCCGTGACGTACCCCTTCAAGAGTGCCGACGGCACCGCGACCATCGACAGGCAGACCACGGGTGAGCGCACGTGGGACTACAACACCGACGGCGCCGCCCACGCCGGCATGATCCCGGACTGGATCGAGGACATCCGCCTCGTCGGCGGCCAGGGCGTCGTGGACGACCTCCTGCGGGGCGCCGAGTCCTACCTCGACACCTGGGGCGGCACCGAGCAGCACCAGGCCGGCGTCAACCTTGCCAAGAACGCCCCGGCCACGGCCAGTTCGGCGGAGTCGAACCCGTTCACGAGCTACGCCCCGGGCCGCGCCGTGGACGGCGACACCGGCACCCGCTGGGCCAGCGACTGGAACGACGACCAGTGGCTGCGCATCGACCTGGGCGCCACACACCGGGTCGGCCGGGTCACCCTCGACTGGGAACGCGCGTACGGGAAGTCGTACCGCATCGACCTCTCCACCGACGGCGTGACCTGGCAGACCGCCTGGTCCACGACGGCCGGCGACGGCGGCCTGGACACGGCACGCTTCACCGGCACACCCGCCCGCTACGTCCGCGTCCAGGGCGTGGCCCGCGGCACCGACTGGGGATACTCGCTCCACGAGGTGGGCGTCCACAGCAGCTGACGCCAGGACCGGCCGGACGAGCACGAGGGACACACACATGGCACGGATGCCGTCGGCCGAACGTCGCCGACAGCTGACGGAAGCGGCGATCAGGGCGATGGCCCGGGACGGCGTCGCCAAGACGACGACCCGGTCCATCGCCGCCGAGGCGGACGTGTCCCTGAGCGTCTTCCACTACTGCTTCGACTCCAAGCAGGCCCTGGTCGAGTCCGTCATCACGACCATCACCGACCACTACGTGACCGTCGTGAAGGAGGCCCTGAAGCCACGGGCCTCGCTGGAGGAGACCGTCCGGGCCGGCTTCCAGGCGTACTGGGACCACGTCCGCGCCCACCCCGACGAGCACATGCTCACCTACGAACTGACCCAGTACGCCCTGCGCCAGCCGGGGTTCGAGCACCTGGCACGGCGGCAGTACGAGCTGTACAGCGACACGTACGCGGAACTCATCGACCAGCTGGGCCGGTCGATGAACTTCCAACTCCGCGTGCCCGTCTCCGCGTTGGCCCGCTATCTGGCCGCCATGACCGACGGCCTGACCCTCAACTACCTCGTGCTCGGCGATGAGGCGGCCTGGACCGACATCCTCGACACGGTCACCGCCCACATCGCCGGCCTGGTGCACGCCGAAGGCGACCTGACAGGGGAGAAGCCCCGGCCCTAGACGGTGATGACGCCCGTCGTCCGCGCGCCGGTGAGGTTGTCGTAGACGACGTCACCGGTGGACTTCTCCCAGATCCTGATACGGAAGGTGTCCGGGCCGTCGGTGGCGATCACGCGGAAGCCGTAGCCGCCGGTGCCGTTCACCGTGCCGGAGCCCTGGTACACGGCCTGGGAGCCGGTGACCACGAGCCAGTCGGAGTCGGTGGAGCGGAACTGCAGTCTGGCCGGACCGAAGTCGAAGGACGCCTTTCCGGTGGGAGTGGTGGCCCCCTTCGCGTAGTACGCGGCGAAGGCGAAGGCGGCCTTGCCGGTCAGGTCCGGCTTGGCGGGGTAGGCGCCGGCCGGGGACGTGAAGATGCCGGTGCCGAGCGCGGGACCGGCGGCGCGGTCGTAGACGATCAGCTCGGCGAGCGACCTGCTGTCCGAGGCGCCGTCGACGTCGGTGACGGTGATCACCGGGCGGTGGATGCCGGCCTTGGTGTAGGTGTGCTCGGCCCGGCAGGTGCCGTCGTCGACCGTGCCGGGCGTGGGCTCGGTGCCGTCCTTCCAGCCGACCTCGCAGGTGTGGGTGTCGCCGACGTCCGGGTCACTGAACTCGGCGGTGACCGTGGTGCGTCGGCCGGCCGGCACGGGCGATGCCGGACCGGTCGCGGAACCGAGCACCGGGCTCCTGTTGACGACCGGGTCGATGCTCGTCAGGGTCGGGACGACCTTCTTGATCAGGCCCTCGGAGTCGAACTCCAGCTTGTCGACGGTCGTTTCGCGGTGGGTGCCGTCGCCGCCCGGGATCGCGAAGCGGTGGTAGGCGATGTACCACTCGTCGGTCTTCGGGACATGGACGACCGAGTGGTGGCCCGGGCCCTTGATACCGAGGGAGAGGTCCTTCTCCAGGATCACGCCGTGCTTGGTCCAGGGGCCGGTGGGGGAGGGGCCGGTGGCGTAGGCGACGCGGTAGTTCTCGTCGCGGGTGTCGTTCTCCGACCACATGAAGTAGTAGGCGCCCTTGCGCTTGATGACGAAGGTGCCCTCGTTGTACCCGCTGGGGGTCATGTCGGTGACCTTCGAGGAGTCGAAGGACACCATGTCGTCGTTCAGCGGCACGACGTACGCCCTGCCGTTGCCCCAGTAGAGGTACGACTGGCCGTCGTCGTCGGTGAAGACCGCCGGGTCGATCATCTGGCCGGTGTAGGCGCCGCGGGCGATGAGCGGCTTGCCCAGCGGGTCCTTGAACGGTCCGGTGGGCGAGTCCGACACCGCGACGCCGATGTTCGTGTCCGCCGAGAAGTAGAAGTAGTACTTCCCGTTCTTCTCGGCGATCGTCGGCGCCCAGGCCCGGCTGTCGGCCCAGCTGATGTCAGGACCGAGGTCGAGGATGACCCCGTGGTCCTTCCAGTGGACCAGGTCCTTGGAGGAGTACGCCTTGAACTGCGTGCCGCTCCAGCCCTCGAAGCCGTCGGTGGTCGGGTAGATGTAGAAGGTGTCGCCGAACCTGACGATGTTCGGGTCGGCGTTGAGCCCCGGCAGGACCGGGCTCTTCATCTCCAGAGCCTCGACCGTCCAGGTGCGCTTCTCCCCGTCCGAGCCGGTCACCTCGTACTTCACCGGCTCGGTGAAGTCGTGGAGCGTGCCGGAGGCCGGGCTGATGGACCCGCCGTGGGCGAGGGTGAACTCCGGGGCGAGCGCGGTGAGATCGCTGCCCTCGGTCAGCGGGAGGGTGATCTTGCTGTCCGCGTCGTCGATGATCGCGTCGACCTTCAGCGCGGGGTGGGTCGCCGTGGCGATGCCCGTGGTGTTTCCGCTGAGCTCCAGGACCTCGGCGGGCGACAGGGCCCGGTTGTAGATCCGGAAGTCGTCCACCTCGCCGCCGAAGTACGGGTCCGGGGAGTACAGGGACTTGCCGATGTAGCCGGAGTAGCCCTTCGACGCGTCGTAGAGCTCGGACGGCTTGATGGTGACCCCGGTCGCCCGGGCCGCCTCGATGCCGTTCACGTAGAGGACCGCCGTCTCGGCAGCGCTGTCCACCGTGACCGTGACGTGCTGCCACTCACCGGGGGTGAGCTGGGAGGCCGCCGTCATCTGCTTCTCGCCCGACCAGGTGGCCTTGGTGATCGCCGAGAACAGCTTGCCGCCGCCGTTGGAGGGTGAGGCGAAGAGGTACTTGTTGTTGTCGGGGCCCAGGCCGAAGAGCCACTGGAAGTTGTCCCCGCCCTTCCACTTGACGTGCGTGGAGACGGTGACACTGTCGGCGCCCTTCAGGACGCCGTTCGGAATCCTGACGTACGGCGAGGTGGTGGAGCTGCTGGAACCGCCGGACATCTTGAACGAGCCGCCGTCCACGCCGGTGCCGAAGTCCGGGGTGCGGACGTAGGTGCCGTGATAGCCGTGACCGCTGGAGTCGCGGGCGATGTTGCCGCCGGTCTCGTCGAAGTCGTAGCGCAGGACGAGGTCGGCGGGCACGTCGGGGCCCTCTTCCGAGACCGTGACCCCGGCCTTGACCTTGAGCGCGGCGCCGTCCGGCAGGCTGCCCTCCACCGTGAAGGTGCCGGCCTGCGCGTACGCCGAGGCGGGGACGTCGTCCCAGGTGACGGAGACGGGGCGCTTGACTCCGTCGGCGTACTCGGCGATGACGGTGGCCGGCAGGACCGGCGGGTCACCGATGCGCGTCTTCACCGAGATGTCCTCGACGCTCTCCACGAGCTGGTCGGGCTGGTAGGCGCGCAGCAGCCGGTCGTACTCGGCCTGGGTGACCGGGAGTACCGTGCCGTGCCGTGGCTTCGACGGGAGGTCGTAGCCGGTGGACGGGGTCCAGGTACCGGAGGCGAGGTCCGTGGTTTCGAAGGGGATGTAGCCGCGGCCGCCGAACTCGTCGAGGAAGGAGTACCACTTCTCCTCGGTGTTGGACTTGAAGACCAGCGGTCCCTCGGCGGCGTTCATCGCGCCCTTGCCGATGCCCTCCGCGACCGCGTCCCAGGACAGGTCGAGGAGCGAGTCGCTCTTCTCCTCGAAGATGAACTTGCTGTTGGGGGTGGACGACGTGTTGTTCCGCTCGTCCTTCGACAGGCGGTAGTACGTGCCCTCGTGCTGGATCACCGTGGAGTCGATGACCGAGTAGCCGCGGTCGATCCACACCTTGGGCTCGCTGAAGGTGTGGAAGTCACGGGTGGTCGCGTACATCATGCGGTTGTACGTGCTGCCGGAGTGCGCCTCGTTGTCGTACAGCTTCGACGCCCAGAAGACCACGTACTCGCCGCGCCCGGCGTCGTAGAACGCCTCCGGCGCCCAGGTGTTGCCCGCGCTGTCGGGCGACACCTTCACCAGCCGCTGGTCCGTCCAGTGGACCAGGTCGGTGGACTCCCAGACCATGATGGACTTGCTGCCGCTGCGCTGGGCGCCGTCCCAGTCGCCGTTGCCGTAGATCCTCAGGTCGGTGGCGATCTGGAAGAACTTGTCGCCCTCCGGGGAGCGGATGATGAACGGGTCGCGCAGGCCCTTCTCGCCGAGCGTGGAGGTCAGGACTGGTTTACCGTCGTTGATCTCCCGCCACTTCAGGGGGTCGTTGCCCTTGCTGAGGGCGGCGTAGAGCTGCTCGCCGTCCGAGGTGCCCTCGCCGGTGAAGTAGCTGAACATATAGCCCTTGAGGGCTGCCTTCGCGGGGAGTTCCGGCACCTCGGCGGTGAAGACACGGGTCGCCTTCGCCTCGCCCTTGGTGACGGTCGCGGTCAGCTCGACGGTGGTGCCGCCGGCGCCGTGCGCCGGGCGGTGGACCACGCCGTCGGCGGAGACGACGTCCGGCTGCGCGGAGGACCAGGTGACCTCGGTGCCGTGCGAACCGGCCGTCGGGAGGGGCAGGTTGCCGCGGACGTCGTCGAGGTTGTGGACGGTGAGGGACTCGGCGGCCTGCCGGGTGGCCGTCGCGTCGTCGAAGGCGGCCAGGACCGTGACGTCGAAGCTCTTGGTGTCGGTCACGGCGCCCTTCTTGAGGGTCGCCGTGAGCGTGGCGTGGGCGTCCGGTTCGCCGGCGGTGGGGCGGGTGACGGTGCCGGAAGCGGAGACGACGCCGGGGTTGTCGCTGGCCCAGCTGATCGTGGAGCCGCCGGCCGTACCGGTCCTCGGCAGGTCGAGATCGGCCGTGACGGCACTGGTGTCCCCAAGACCCAGCGCGGCCTTGTCGTCGGCGACGCCCTGCGTGGCGACGGGGAGCGCGAGCTGCTCGACCTCGGAGGCGGCGAGGGCCCGGTCGTACACCCGGAAGTCGCGCATCCTGCCCTTGAAGAGCTTGTCGCCGGAGTAGACGGACTTACCGAGGTGGTTGGCGGTGGTGGTGCCGGAGCCGATGGAGCCGGGGGTGATGGTGACCGACGTGTTGCGGCCGATCTCGACGCCGTCCTCGTACAGGACGCCGGTGGTGCCGGTCTGGGTGTAGGTGAGGTGCTTCCACACCGCGCGGGTCAGGTTGTGCCCGTCGGCGGGCCTGGTGGTCTGCTCCGTCGACCAGTTGCCGCTCGCGACGGACGTCCGGAAGCCGTTGCCGGTGGTGAACAGGTAGCCGTTCCCGCTGCCCCCACTGGAGTTGCCGAAGCCGTAGATGAAGTACGGCGTACTCTGCGCGGAGTCGATCAGCACGTCCGTCGAGACGGTGATCGAGGCCATGCCCTTCATGACGTCGTCCGGCGCCTTCACGTAGGTGTCGGAGCCGTTGAAGGCGAGCCCCTGACCGGTGCCCGACCAGTCGGCGGCGCCGTTCACCGTGCCGTCGCGGCCGTTGCCGGAGGCGTCGGGGACGGTGCTGCCGGAGGCGGCGTCGAGCTTGTACCAGAGGGCCAGGCCATCAGTGACGTCCGCGGTTTCCGCCGCCTGCACGGGGGTGACGGGTGCGGCGAGGCTCAGGAACAGCGACGCGACGGTCAGTCCGGCGAGGCGGCCCGCCCAGCGTCTCGCGCGGCTGCGCGGACGTGCGATGTACGGCATATGAAGATCCCTGCTGAGGCATGGCAGGGGCCCCGGCCGCGGCACCCCGTCGTTTCGGCTGTGTGACGTCGTGTTGCGAGAGTGTCAATCGGGGTGTGGTGCAGCGTCAAGAGGTTCCGAACAATGTGCGACCTGTCGAACGACTTGCGCGATGTCTTGACGTGTACTCGGCGTACTGGCTTCATGGGAGCGCTCCCAAGCTTTACTTCTGATGCCTGAGTTTCTTGGCGCTCACTCCCTGGAGTCGCAGTGAGAAGAACAAGAAGCACGACACGAAAGAACCCGTTGACCCGTCTGCTGGCCGGAGTCGCGGCCCTCGTCGGGCTCGTCGTCCTCGGTGTCCTGTGCCCGGCCGTCGCCCAGGCCGAGTCGCCGGGCGCCCAGGCCACCGGCCTGCACATCAGCGACGGCCGGCTGCTCGAAGGCAACGGCAACGACTTCGTCATGCGGGGCGTCAACCACGCCCACACCTGGTATCCGGGCGAGTTGCAGTCGCTCGCCGACGTCAAGGCGCTGGGCGCGAACACCGTCCGCGTCGTCCTCTCCGACGGGCACAGGTGGACCAGGAACAGCCCCGAGGACGTGGCCAATGTCGTCGCCCAGTGCAAGGCGAACCGGCTGATCTGTGTGCTGGAGGTGCACGACACCACCGGCTACGCGGAGGAGGCCGCGGCCGGGACCCTCGACCACGCGGCCGACTACTGGATCGGCCTGAAGGACGTCCTCGCCGGCGAAGAGAACTACGTCATCGTCAACATCGGCAACGAGCCCTGGGGCAACACCAACCCCGAAGGCTGGACCGAGCCCACCATCGCCGCGGTCAAGAAACTGCGCAACGCCGGGTTCGAGCACACGATCATGGTGGACGCGCCCAACTGGGGCCAGGACTGGCAGGGCGTCATGCGCGCCAACGCCCAGTCCGTCCACGCCGCCGACCCCACCGGCAACCTGATCTTCTCGATCCACATGTACAGCGTCTTCGACACGGCCCAGGAGATCACCGACTATCTCAACGCCTTCGTCAACGCCGGACTGCCCATCCTGATCGGCGAGTTCGGCGGCCCGGCCGACCAGTGGGGCGACCCGGACGAGGACACGATGATGGCCGCCGCCCAGCAGCTCGAGCTGGGCTACCTGGCGTGGTCCTGGAGCGGCAACACCGACCCGATCCTCGACCTGTCGGTCGGCTTCGACCCCAACCGGCTCAGCTCCTGGGGGCAGCGCATCTTCAATGGCGCCAACGGCATCGCCCAGACCGCCAAGGAAGCCACCGTCTACGGCGGCGGAAACCCGGGCGACACCCAGGCGCCGACCACCCCCGGCACCCCGACCGCCTCCGCCGTGACGGCCACGTCCGTCACCCTCACCTGGTCCGCCGCCACCGACAACGTTGCCGTCACCGGCTACGACGTCGTCCGCGTCAGCGCCGGCTCCGAGACCAAGGTGGCCGCGTCCGTCGGCACCAGCGCCACCATCAGCGGCCTCACCGCCGACACGGCGTACACCTTCGCCGTCTACGCCCATGACGCCGCCGGGAACCGCTCGGCGCGCTCGGCCACGGTGAACGTGACCACCGACGAGGGCGGCAGCACGCCCGTCGGGTCCTGCTCCGTCGGATACCGCGTCGTCAACGAGTGGCCGGGCGGATTCCAGGGGGAGATCGTCCTCCGCAACACCGGCACGGCCGCCATCAGCGGCTGGACGCTGGGCTTCAGCTTCGCCGACGGCCAGACCATCTCCAACATGTGGGGCGGGACCCCCACGCAGAACGGCGGCACGGTGACCGTCACACCGGCCTCGTACACCTCCACCATCGCCGCCGGCGGCTCGGTCACCGTCGGCTTCACCGGCAGCCGGGGCGGCACCAACACCGCCCCGGCCGCGTTCACCCTCAACGGCGCTTCCTGCGCGACCACTTGACCGGTCGTTCCCGCTGACCGGCGAGGGCACCGGCCCTCGCCGGTCGAGCCTCAGCGCCGTACGAGTTCGATCCGGTACTTCCTCGTCTGCGACCCGTCCTCACTGGTCACGGACACGACCGCCACGGTCCGACGCGACTCGGTGGTCTTCTCGACCTCGACGGTCGCATACGGGTCGCGTGCCGTCGCCGTGACCACCGCCCGCCTCGGGTCGTCGGTGACGACGCGGTAGCCGGCCGTGCCGGGGTCGAACGACGCGACCGGCAGCCCGGCCACCTCGACCGAAGCGGCGGCGGCGTCCGAGGAGACGCCGGGGGTCCTGGCGTACACCTCGATCTCGCTCATGGTGAGGTAGCCGCCCTGACGTGCGGTCATGACCACGCGCACCCCGGTCGCCGGCCCGGCCTCCAGCGGGACGTCGACCACCGGTGTGCCCTCGGTGCCGACCGCGATGGCGTCGCTCGCGTCCACCCAGGTGCCGTCACCGGCCCTCCGCACCTGCACCTTCAGGCTCTCGGGGAAGGAGGCGGTGGTCCCGTCCCGGTGGAAGTGCGCCACGATCCGGTTCAGGTCGCGTGCCGCCGGCAGCGTGAAGGTGATGGTGTCGGACGGGTTCTTGGTGTTCCCCGGCTTCCAGTTGGACCAGGCCTTCTCGGAGAGGTTGCCGTTGCGCAGACGCTCCGCGGAGTAGCCGTTCTCGGTGAAGGTGGCGGCGACGGAGACACCGTCGTCCGGTGCGATGTTGGCTTCCGCCGGTGCGGTGACCTGCACCCGTACGGTCGCGTCGACCGTACTGCCGTCGACGATCCGTGCTGTGCCGCGCAGCGTCACGACGCCGGTGGTGTCGAACGCCCCGCCGGGTGCCGAGTCCCAGGTCACGGGCAGATCGGCCCTGCCGTCGTGCTTGCCTACGCCGACCACCGTGGACGGGAGTTCGGGCTTCCCGCCCGTGTAGGTCTTGGCGCGGCCCGGGAGGGTCGAGGCGATCGTGTCGACGGTGACGACCGCCTTCGCGGGGATCGTCCGCCCGAGCGGATCCGTCGCCCTGCCCGTGACGCGTACCGTGCCGGGATCGCTCCACTTCCGGTCCGGCGGCAGGTTCCACACCACGGGGAGGGAGCCCCGGGCACCGTCCCGGTACACCGGTGTCACCGTCTCCGGGAGCTTCGGCGCCAGCCCGGGGACGGTGAACGCATCGGCCGGCTCGGTGCGCAGCACCGTCTCGTCGGTCACAGCCCAGCGCTGATTCGCCGCCGACGTCGGGGTGTACGTCGACACCTTGGCGCCGTCCGCCGACGACTGCCCGGTGACGTCGAGGAGTCGGCCGGTGGCGGCGTTCACGAACGTCCAACTGCCGTCGCCGGTCGTCGACATGATCCACTGCGCCGCTTCGTCGGCCGGGCTGCCGTCCGGGTCCTCCAGGACGGCCTGGTTGTCGCGTACCGCGAGCCGTTTGCCGGTCGTGGCGGTGGTGAGGGCGTAGCGCTCGCGGTGGTCGGTGCCCGGGGTCAACTGCCGGACGGACCACAGCTGTTCGGCGCTTCCGGCGTCGGCCGTGCGGATGACGACACCGCTGCCGTCGGCCGACGGAGCCAGCGACTTGCCGCTCTGCGCACCCTGCAGCCGGTAGACATGGCCGCGCTGCACCAGGGCGGCATCCCTCGCCACGCCCCTGACGCCGTCGACCAGGAAGGTGGTGACCGACTTCGCGGGGACGTCGAGCGTGGCCGAGCGGTCGGTGACGCGGACCGGTGTGCCCCGGACGAGGGCGCCGTCGGCGCTCGTCACCACGGGTGTGACAGTGGCCTTCGAGGAGACCCTGCCGAAGCGCGAGAGGTCGAGGGTCACGGAGCGCGCGGACGTGCCGCCGTTCACGTGCACCACGGTCGCCGCACGCCCCGACATCTTCACCGCGGCGACGCTGGAGGGGTCGTCGACCTTCACGAAGTGATCGCCGGGACGGATGTGGTGGGTGAAGTTCCGGATGGTGTGGAACTTGGAGTTGGCGCGGATCGGGCAGGTCTCCAGGGTGTCCTCGGCCGTGCAGTTGAACGGGACGTGGATGCTGCCCCAGTTCTTGCCCGCCGCGGCCTGCGGGATGGAGTCCTCGACGGGCTGCCAGAACACCCAGGCGGAGGGCTCCAGTTCCCGCATGTCGTCGACCATCCGGGTGGCGATGCCCAGCCCCGGCTCCATGCTGGTGAAGTCGGTGCCCGTGCCCCAGGTGCCCTCGACCTCGCTCATCCACAGCTTCTTGTCCGCGCCCTTGGCGATGTCCCGGGCGCTGGTGCGCTGGCTCGTGCCGTAGGTGTGCACGTTGAGCTGGTCGACGGCGGCGCGCGCGGTGCTGTCGTACGCGTTCCAGTTCTGCGTGAAGATGCCGGGGTTGGTCTCGTCCATCGCGGAGATCTCGGCCTCGGTCCGTGCTTCGTCGAGCGCCTTGTCGAGGGCGAGGATCACCTTCTGCTGGAGCTCCGGGCCGGCGTGCGCGCCTTCCTGCCGTCCGCCCGTGGGCTGGCCGTCGGCGCCCAACTGGGTGCCCCAGTAGGGGGTGTTGGGCTCGTTGAGCGGGTCGATGGTGTCGAAGTCGATACCGTGCTCCTGCTCCAGGCGCTCGGACACCCGTACCAGGTAGGTGGCGAAGTCGTCGACGCGGTCGGCGCGGATCTGGTCCGCGCTGGAGTCGAAGCCGCCGGAGACATAGCCGCTGACCGTCTGGAACCAGGGCGGTGAGTTGCTGAACGCCTCCCAGCGGGTGATCTTCCGCTTGATCTGGTCCACCCACCAGCGCTGGCCCGCGTCGGCGTCCCAGTCCCAGTGGTCCGGGTTGTTCGGGTCCCACCACTCCATGTCCTTCTGGGTGGTCCCCGCGGGGGCCTTCCAGAAGCCCTCCATGGTCGCGCCGGCCTTCATGTAGTCCTTGCGGACGTCGGGGGCGTTGCCGCCGCCGATGTTGTAGCGCGCGATGTTGAGGGCGAGCCCGTCCTCGCCGAACAGCATGTCGACGAGCTGTCTTCGGATGGGTTCCGGGTAGCCGCCCGTGGCATTGGCGAACCAGACGAGACTGGTCCCCCAGCCCTCGAACTCCTGCTGCTGGTACGAGGGGTCGATCCGCACCGTGACCGCGCTCTGCGGCGCTGTGGCCGCGGTGGCGGCGGGGGCGGAGACGAGACCTGCGGCGAGGACCAGGGGGACGGTTGGGGCCAACGCCTGGGCGATGCGATGTCGGCTGGACACGGAACTCCCTTCCAGAACACGGAGACGCACAGAATCGACCAGAAGCAATCGAGTCCAAGGCATGCTTGACGACGAAAATGAACACGTCAAGACATTGCGCAGGCTCCGGCCGGGAAGAGGTGCCGTCCGTCACGCGCCGTGCGGACTCGGCGGAACGGCCCGGTTGTTGAGGTCGACCGACAGGAAGATGTCGTTGGCGACGGGAGTGCGGATCTCCTCGGCGAGCTGGCCGATGAGCCCAGCCGTACGGGCGAGCAGGGCGAAGGCGCGGAGCAGCTCCAGCGGCAGGCCGAGGTCGGCGAGCGCCGCACCGCACACTCCCGCGCCGTTGAGCGGCAGCGTCCGGCCCAGCACCTGTGGGTGGACCCGTCCGATGGCCGCGAACAGGGAGAGGTGCGGGCCGAACAGCCCTTCCTCGGTGGCGATCCGGAACAGCCTCGGGGTGCGCGGGTCGCCCTCCTTGTGGACGTGGTGCCCGAGACCGGGGATCTTCGTCCGGGCCTCGCGCGCGGAGCGTACGGTGGCCAGGGCGAGCTCGTCCCAGCCGGCCTCGTCGGCCGGGTGACCGTCCGCCGCCGCGGACAGGGCCTCGTGCAGGAACCGGCCGCAGTCCTCGGTCACACCGAGGAAGCGTGAACCCCCGCCGAGGAGCCCGGCGGCCAGGGCTCCCTGGACGGAGTCGGGCGCCGACAGAAACGTCAGCCGGGCGGTGATCGCGGTCGGGGTGAAGCCGTGGTCGGCCAGCGCCGCGAGCACGGCCTCGAACACCCGTGTCTGCCCGGGCGTCGGACGGCGCTGGGTGGCCAGCCAGAACGCCAGTTCGCCGAACCCCACCTTCCCCATCACGTCCTCGGCGAGGTCCTGCCCGAGCAGGGTGATGCCGTTCAGGGACGACGCCCCGAGCGCGGTCGGGTACTCAGTCATCGGCCTTCTCCAGCCATGTGCGCAGTTCCGCCCCGTGCTCGTCCAACCCGGGCGGGGGCAGCCGGTAGACAGCGGGGGTCTCCGAGAAGCGGATCGGATGCCGGGTGGTGGGCACGGCCCGGTCCGCCTCGCCGACCTCGACGACCGGGTCGAGCCCGAAGCGCTCCGCCATCGCGAACCCGCCGTCGATGGTGTTGATGGGCCCGCACGGCACCCCGGCGTCCACGAGCAGGTCGAACCACTCCAGCGCGGTCCTCGTCCGCAACCGCTCGACCAGCAGCGGCCGGAGCTCCTCGCGCCGCTCGGTGCGGTCGGCGTTGTGCCGGAAACGGGGATCGTCGGCGGCCTCGGGCATGCCGAGCACCTCGCACAGCCTGCGGAACTGGCCGTCGTTCGCGGCGGTGACGATCAGGTCGCCGTCGGCGGTCGGCAGCGGCTCGTAGGGGAAGACACTGGGGTGCGCGTTGCCCATCCGGTAGGGCACGGTGCCGCCGGCCACATGGGCGGAGCTGTGGTTGACCAGTCCGGTCAGCGCCGACGACAGCAGGTTCACCTCGACGAGCTGGCCTCGGCCGGTGGCGTCGCGGTGCCGCAGCGCGGCGAGGATCCCGACGACGGCGTGATTGCCCGCCATGACGTCGAAGACCGAGATCCCCGCCCGGTACGGCGGGCCCTCCGGGTCACCGGTGAGGCTCATCAGCCCGGAGACGGCCTGCACCATCAGGTCGTAGCCGGGCACCTTGCGGCCGGGGCCGGTTCCGAAACCGCTGATCGACGCGTACACCACGCCCGGGTTGCCGGCGCTCACCGAGGCGTGGTCCAGGCCGTACTTGGCCAGCCCGCCCGGCTTGAAGTTCTCGATCAGCACATCCGCACGCCGGGCCAGTTCCCTGGCCAGCCGTGCGTCCGTGTCGTCACGGAGATCGAGCGCGATGGACCGCTTGCCGCGGTTGATCCCCAGGTAGTAGGTCGACACACCGTCACGCACCGGCGGCATCCAACTGCGTGTGTCGTCCCCGCCCGGCCCCTCGACCTTCACCACGTCGGCGCCGAGATCGGCCAGCAGCAT
Source organism: Streptomyces dysideae (assembly GCF_001514305.1). Classification (GTDB taxonomy): domain Bacteria; phylum Actinomycetota; class Actinomycetes; order Streptomycetales; family Streptomycetaceae; genus Streptomyces; species Streptomyces dysideae. The sequence goes on along the minus strand of NZ_KQ949134.1, from coordinate 5,063 downwards.
CGTGGCGTACGGACCCGCCAGGACCCGCGAGAAGTCCGCCACCAGCAGTCCGTCGAGCGGTCCGCGGGTGCCTGAACCGCTGCCCATGGGCTACGCCTCCTCGTGCCGCACGGCGACGCCTTCGCCGCGGTACTTGCTGTAGGTGTACGGGTTGGAGATCAGCTCGGTCTCGGGGATCTGCGGCTCCACGGCCTCCCGCCAGGCGTCCTCGCCCATCGTGGCGCGGGCGTGCTCGACGGTCGCGGCGACGGCCGTACGGGCGCGGTCCAGGTCCACGCCGACCAGCTCGTGGGCGTACTTCACGACGGTGCCGTTGACGAGCACGGTGTGTACGTCGGCGCGGGTGGCCTGGTAGACGACATGCCCGTACGGGTGCAGCACCGGGTACATCGCCGGGCTGCGGTCGTTCTTGAGCAGCACCAGGTCGGCCTTCTTGCCCGGCGTCAGCGAACCGATCGTGTCGGAGAGGCCGAGCACCCCGGCGCCGCCGATCGTGGCCCACTCCACGACGTCCCGGGCCCGCAGCCGGTGATGCACCACCGTCTCCCCGCCCGCGTGCGCAGCCATGTGCTCGCGGGTCCGGTCGGCCGAGAGGGTGGCGCGCATGGCCGAGAACAGGTCGGCGCTGAACCACACGCTGGTGTCCATCGACAGCGACACGGGGATGCCGTGGCGGCGCAGCCGCCAGGTGGGCGGGTAGCCCTGGCCCGCGTTGTGCTCGCTCTCCGCCGACACCGAGACGGTGCCGCCCGAGGCGGCGATCCGGTGGTACGAGTCCTCGCTGAGCGTCGCCGAGTGCACATAGGTGACGTCCGGCGTCATGAACCCGTGGTCCCACATCAGCCGGATGCCGTTGTCGTCGGTCGCGCCCCACACGCCCGCGTGGGTGGTCACCGGCAGTCCCAGCTCGCGGGCCGCCTCGAACGCCCCCTTCTCGGGGAACGCGTCGTCACCGGTGACGTCGAAGGCGAGCTGCAGGCCCAGCATGTCGTCCCGCGCGGAGAAGTTGCGGTCCACGAAGGCGCGGAACTCAGGGGAGTTGGCCCACTCCCAGGGCGCTCCGAGCAGGTTGCCGTAGGCCAGCACGAAGCGGCCGGGCACCCCGCGCAGTGCCGCGACGGCCGCGTCCCCGTGCTCGGGGGTCTGCAGGCCGTGCGACCAGTCCACCGTGGTGGTGACACCCGCGTCGATCGCCTCGAGCCCGGACAGCAGATTGCCGGCGTGGATGTCCTCCGGGCGGAAGATCTTGCCCCAGTTGAGGTAGTAGAAGACGAAGTACTGCGACAGCGTCCAGTCCGCGCCGAGGCCGCGCAGCGCCGTCTGCCACATGTGCCGGTGCGTGTCGACCATGCCGGGCATGAGGATGCCGCCGGAACAGTCCACCACCACCGCGTCGTCCGGGGCCTGGAGATCCCGCCCGACCCGCTCGATCCGCTCGCCGCGGACCAGGACGTCGCCCCGTTCGAGCAGGCCGACCGACGGATCCATGGACAGGACGGTCGCGTCGCGGAACAGGACGGGGCGCCCCGGGGCGAAGTCCTCGGCGCGCGGTTCTTCGATCGTCATGCGGTCACCTCGTCGTCGGTGGTGTGAGCCTGGGGCTGGAGCACGAAGTCGAACTCGGCGTGCAGATAGGGCTCGTCGATCGTGCCGCCGTCGGGACAGGCGCCGGCCGGCCGCTCCGTGAAGCGCACGATCAGCTCGTCCTTCGTGCCGAACACGACGTCGGTGTCGAGGAATTCGGCACCCTGCTGGAACAGGTGGGTGATGAGCTTCTGGTGGCCGGGGTGGTCGATCAGGAAGTGGATGTGCGCGGGACGGAAGTAGCTGATGTCGGTCCCGCTGATCAGGCCGCCGACCGGGCCGTCCATCGGGATCGCGTAGCCGCGCGGTGCGATGGTGCGCACGCAGTACGTGCCGTCCGCGCGCGTCCGGTACGTCGCGCGCAGCCGCGCCTCGTCGATCTCCGGCAGCTGGGCCTCGTACGTGCCGTCGGCGTCGGCCTGCCACACGTCCAGGACGACGTCGGGCAGCGGCGTGCCGGCGAGGTCCAGCACGCGGCCGGTGACGAACAGCGGGGTGCCCGGGACGCCGTCGGACATGTCGGCCCCGAACGGTGCCGCGGGCGAGCCGTCGATGTGGAAGGGGCCGAGCACCGTCGCCGGCGTCGCGTCCGCCGAGAAGCGGTGGTTCAGCTGGACGACGAGCGTGCTCAGGCCGAGTACGTCCGAGGCGAGGATGAACTCCTGGCGCTTGTCGTCACTGATCCGCCCGGTCGCGGTGAGCCAGTCGACCGCCGCCGCCCACTCCTCCCCGGTGAGCTCGACCTCGCGGGCGTACGCGTGGAGGTGCCGCACCAGCGCCGTCATCAGCTCGGCGAGCCGGGGCGAGCGGGCGGTGGCCCAGCGTTTCACCGCGAGGTCGGTGAGGTTGCCCTCCGTCACGAAGGCCATGGAATCCTCCTTGATTCGATCAACCTTGGCCGCTGTGCGGACTATCGTCCGTACAGCGGACACACCATGGTGCATGGTTGATGCGTAAATCAAGTCCTCGTTTGCCCGCCATGGCAGATCAGGCCAGGAGCTGCTCGGAGACGTCCCAGAGCTGTGCGGCCGCCTTCCGGTCCAGGGCGTGCGCCGCGACGCCGGTGTTGGTGTCGGGCCGGTGCGGGACGGCCTCGTTGCAGTCCTCGAAGTAGCGGCCGGTGACACCGTCGAGCAACGGGGAGGCCGCATCAGGTTGGCCTGGATGCCGCCCGGCCTCAGCGCGTCGGCCGTGATCCCGTCGCCGGCCCGGTGCTGCGCAGCTCGATGAAGTGGGGGTCCTCGAAGACGACCGGCGAGAAGAGGTGCCCGCTGGAGCTCACCGACACCACCCGCGCCCCGCCGGCCGCGGCGAGCGCGCCGTGCAGCCCAAGTTGACCGCGCGGCCGATGGCAGAGCGGGTGGTGCTGTCCTGGCTGGTGATCACGCGGGAGACGGTCGCCGAGCTGATGGCTGAGACCTCTTGCGAGGAGACCGAGGCCGGGGTGGCGGACGCCGGGGAGGCAGTCCCGCTTGCTGTGCAGACTGTCGTCGCCGTACGTGGGGTGGAACCGCATGGTCGGGGTGCTGACCGTGCCACGGTGGCAGCCTGCCTCCCATCGCCTTCCGCGATGTCCACTTCCAGATCCCGGGCCAGGCGTACCGGTGCGCGGCCGTGGAGAACATCCAGGTCCACGGCGGCATCGGCGTCACCTGGGAGCGCCCGGCTCATCTGGACTTACGGCGCGCCAAGTCCTCAAGTCCTGACAGTAGCTCCTCTTCGGCGGCCCGGCCGTCTACCAGGAGCGGCTGCTCGACCGGGCCCGTCATCTGTGGCGTGGGTCAGGCCGGTCGGATCAACGCGGGCCGGACAGGACGTGAGCGGTGCTGGGCAGGCTCTTGTTGGATGTGGCCTTGGTCTTCTTCGGAGTGGCGGTGACCACGGCAGTGCCGTCCTTGCAGTGATCGGCCTTCTCCGCCGCCGTCATGGGGCGGGAGACCCAGTCGACGACACCCATCTCCTGGGGGACGGGACCGGTGGCGACGAAGTCACGGACGTACCAGATGTAGTGACCCCATTTGCGGTCCTTGTACGTCACCGTGTACTCACCCCCCGCGGTCTGCATCTTGGTGTTCCGGTTGACCCAGCCGACCTCCCCGGCCGGGACGGTGAGGTCCGTTTCGTCGGCCACCCTGCTCTCCCAGCTCCACTCGTGTCCGTAAGTGGTCTGGAAGCTGAGGCTGTACTCCCCGCCGGTCAGGACATTTCCGATCTTGTAGCTGGCTCCCAGCTCGACGCTGAGCGAGTTCTTGCCGCCGGTCGTGTCCCACCAGCTCATCTTCTTCTGCTGCTCGATGCTGGTGCAGTTGTACGCGCGGGCCACCTCGTGGACCCCGCCGTAGCTGTAGGTGACGTCGCCCTTGTGCTCGAACTTGCAGGTCGCGATCTTCTCGTCGCAGTCCGCGAAGAGCTGGGCGGCGGTGGGCGACTCCGCGTAGTTCCACTGGATGGAGCTGGTCAGGTTGTCCACACCGTCCCCGACCGAGAGCTGGCCGCCGATCTGCCAGCTGGTGGAGTCGCCCTTCAGCCCGGGGTCGGCGAAGTGCCGGGCCTGGCAGTCGTTGAAGGTCTGGTACGAGCTGATGGCGTCGTTGAACTCGGCGGGCACCTGGTCGACCTGGAAGCCCGGCCCGTCGGGGGTGCACTTGCTCTCGGCGGTGAAGCTCATGGACTTGCCCGTGTGGTTCGCGTCCAGGTACTCGGTGCCGATGACGACGGACGACTCCGCGGCCGGCTCCGCATCGGCCCGCAGCTCTGCGGCGGTGCCCGCAACGTCGATCTTCTTCTGGAAGGCCGGGTTGGCGACGGCTGTGCGGACGTCCAGCGGAGCGTCCTTGACCCGGCCGTCCGTGGCCGCCGCGATGGCCGCCCGATAGGTCGGGAAACATTGCACGGGACCGCCGGATACATCGACGGTGCAATGTGATCCGGCTGCCTGTGAACCGGGCTCGGTGGTGGTCGCCAACGCCGTGATCGGCACGGTCAGGGCCAGCACACTGGTCCCCGCTGCCGCAATGATCACGGTCTTCTTGGAACTGCTCTTCATCCGGTGCTTCATCTGCGGTTTGCCTCTTCGGGGCCAGGGGGGTCGCCGGCCAGCCGCACGAGCAATGACTGGGCCAGTGCTGATGGACAGGGAGGCTAGTTCAGCGCATCACGAGGCTTCTGGGGCTTGAGGGAAATCTGAGGTGAAACCGAGGTGCCTGGTACCAAGTTGGCGCGCATCCGGGGCTGCCATCAGGAAGCCCCTGTCGCCGCAGCTGTATGCCACCGCGGAGTCCAGTTGGGGTCCGGAAAGACGACAGCTTCTGAGCTTGGCGTTTAACCTCGCAGGTCACCCGACCTGCTGATCTGTGGTTCTTCCCGGGACAGCGGGGGCGGCCGTTCTCCACGCTTCGGGATGTCGAGTAACGAAGTACGAGAGAACGGCCGCTGCTGATGAGTTTCCCTGCCGCTCCGTCCGCGAGCGAGGCGTTGGA
>NZ_KQ949133.1:15998-36118 GCF_001514305.1 Streptomyces dysideae | reverse complement strand
TAGGCACCCCCCAACTAGTAGGCACCCCCCCAACCCCGGGCACCTCAAAGCGAGCGGCACCACAGAGGGCGGCGCGGCTCAGCTTCCGCAGGTACAGTGCGGAGATCAGCAGCCCTGACGCATGAGGCCCGCACGTGTTGACCCAGACCACCTCACGGGTGCTCGAACCGAGTGACCTGGACGCCGCGCTCGCCGTCCTCGACCGCGAGCCGGTCGCGAACGCCTTCGTGTCGTCCCGCGTCCAGGTCGCCGGCCTCGACCCGTGGCGCCTCGGCGGCGAGATGTGGGGCTGGTACGAGGACGGCATGCTGACGTCCCTCTGCTACGCGGGCGCCAACCTGGTCCCGATATGCGCGACCCCGCGAGCGGTGCGCGCCTTCGCCGACCGCGCCCGGCGCGCGGGCCGCCGTTGCTCCTCCGTCGTCGGCCCCGCCGAATCCACCGCCCAACTGTGGCGCCTCCTGGAACCCAGCTGGGGCCCGGCCCGTGAGGTCCGCCGCCACCAGCCCCTCATGGTCACCGACCGGATGCCCACCGACATAGCCCCGGATCCGTACGTCCGCCGCATCCGCAAGGACGAGATGGAAACGATCATGCCGGCCTGCGTGGCGATGTTCACCGAGGAGGTCGGCGTCTCACCCATGGCAGGGGACGGAGGCCTGCTCTACCAGGCCCGGGTCGCCGAACTCGTCGGCTCCGGCCGCTCCTTCGCCCGCCTCGACCAGAACGGCAAGGTCGCCTTCAAGGCGGAAATCGGCGCCGCGACGCCCCGGGCCTGCCAGATCCAGGGCGTCTGGGTGGCCCCCGAGTACCGAGGCCAGGGCCTGGCGGCCCCCGGCATGGCAGCGGTACTCCGCTACGCACTGGCGGACGTGGCCCCTGCGGTGAGCCTCTACGTGAACGACTACAACACGGCGGCAAGACGGACGTACAGGAGAGTGGGCTTCGAAGAGGTCGGAGCCTTCATGAGTGTCCTGTTCTGAGGTACCCAAGGGGCGCGGGGCCATCGATGTGCGGTTCCGCCGCGTGGGCGCGAGCAACCACGTACAACCCGCACCAGACGTGACCACGCGAACCCCCCTGTACTCTCCCCACATGCGCTTTCCCGGTCACGGACACCGCCGCCACCCCGACGACATCGTGATCGGCCCCCTGGACCTCTCAGCCCGAGTCGACGAGGCATTGGCCGTCCAAGCCGTGGCCTTCGGCCTGGGCCCTGACGAAGTTGCCGTACGCCGTCAAATCGTCCTGCGCCACCTGACGTACCCCGGCGCCCGTGCCCTCGGCGCCACCTCCGCGGGGCGCCTCGTAGGCTTCGTCTACGGCATGCCCAACGACCGCGCCCACTGGTGGTCCACCGTCGTCGAGCCCTACCTCCGCGCCCAGGGCCACGACACCTGGCTGGACGACTCCTTCGTCATCACGGAACTCCACGTCCACCCCCGCTACCAGAACCGCGGCATCGGCCGCTCCCTGATCACCACGATCACGGACAGCGCCACCGAACCCCGCTCGATCCTCTCCGCGATCGACACCGACAGCCCGGCAAGGGGTCTCTACCACTCCCTCGGCTACCAGGACCTCGCCCGCCAGGTCCTCTTCCCGAGCGCCCCCAAGCCGTACGCGGTGATGGGCGCCCACTTGCCCCTGCGCAGGCGATGAAGGGGCCTAATCGATTTCCACCGTCCCGTCCCGCCCGGCTAACCTCCTTGCCATCACCCTCACGCAGCAGGAGTACGAGAACCATGGCGAACGCACCGGTCCAGCGCATGTCCCAGTTGATGGCGAAGACGCTGCGCGACGACCCGGCGGACGCCGAGGTCCTCAGCCACAAGCTCCTCGTCCGCGCCGGCTACGTCCGCCGCACCGCCGCCGGCATCTGGAGCTGGCTGCCCCTCGGCAAGAAGGTCCTCTCCAACGTGGAGCGGATCGTCCGCGAGGAGATGGACGCGATCGGCGGCCAGGAGGTGCTGCTCCCCGCGCTGCTGCCGCGTGAGCCGTACGACGCGACGGGCCGCTGGGACGAGTACGGCCAGGAGCTGTTCCGCCTCAAGGACCGCAAGGGCGGGGACTACCTCCTCGGCCCCACCCACGAGGAGATCTTCACCCTGCTGGTGAAGGACCAGGCGTCCTCCTACAAGGACCTGCCGGTCATCCTCTACCAGATCCAGCACAAGTACCGCGACGAGGCCCGCCCCCGCGCCGGCATCCTGCGCGGCCGCGAGTTCCTGATGAAGGACTCCTACTCCTTCGACACGGAGGACGAGGGCCTGGCCCAGTCCTACGCCCTGCACCGCCAGGCCTACCAGCGCATCTTCGAGCGCCTCGGCCTCGACTACCGCATCTGCGCCGCCACCGCGGGCGCGATGGGCGGCTCCAAGTCGGAGGAGTTCCTGGCCCCGGCCGGCGCCGGCGAGGACACCTTCGCCGACTGCCCCAACTGCGACTTCGCGGCCAACACCGAGGCGATCTCGTACGAGCTCAAGCCGGTGGACGCCAGCGGCGTGCCCGCCGCCGAGGACATCCCCACCCCCGACACCCCGACCATCGAGACCCTCGCCGCCTCCCTCGGCGTCCAGGCCTCCGCGACCCTCAAGAACCTCCTCGTGAAGGTGGACGGCGAGATCGTGGCCGTCGGCGTCCCCGGCGACCGCGAGGTCGACATGGGCAAGGTCGAGGCCCACTTCGCCCCGGCGGTCGTCGAGATGGTCACCGAGGCGGACTTCGTGGCCCGCCCGGACCTGGTCCGCGGCTACGTCGGCCCGCAGGGCCTGGGGGAGAAGGCCGGGTACATCGCCGACCCGCGCGTGGCCCCCGGCACCGCCTGGATCACCGGCGCCAACAAGGCGGACACGCACGCCAAGAACGTCGTCGCGGGCCGTGACTTCGAGGTCGACGAGTACGTCGACGTCGTGGTCGTCCAGGAGGGCGACCCCTGCCCGAAGTGCGGCACCGGCCTCAAGCTGGACCGCGCCATCGAGATCGGCCACATCTTCCAGCTGGGCCGCAAGTACGCCGACGCCCTCAAGCTCGACGTCCTCGGCCAGAACGGCAAGCCGGTCCGCGTGACCATGGGCTCCTACGGCGTCGGCGTCTCCCGCGCGGTCGCCGCCCTCGCCGAGCAGACCGCCGACGACAAGGGCCTGTGCTGGCCCAAGGAGGTCGCCCCGGCCGACGTCCACGTCGTCGCCGCCGGCAAGGCCCTCCAGACCGAACTGGCCCTCGACGTCTCCGAGAAGCTGGCGGCGGCCGGCCTGCGCGTCCTGTGCGACGACCGCGCGGGCGTCTCCCCGGGCGTGAAGTTCACCGACTCCGAACTGATGGGCGTACCGCAGATCCTGGTGGCCGGCCGGCGCGCGGCCGAGGGCGTGGTCGAGCTCAAGGACCGCAGGACGGGTGAGCGCGAGGAACTGACGGTGGAAGAGGCCGTCGCACGTCTGACGGCGTAAGCGCCTCGCCCTCTGACTCCCCTCGGCGCGGGGGGAGTCAGAGCCAGCCCGCGAACTCCAGCAACAGCTCGGCATCCTGCGGACGCCCCACCCGCAGCGCCCGCACCCCGGACTCCACGGCCCGGAACAGCGTCCACCCGCGCAGCCGCTCCTGATCCACGTCCAGCGACTCCGCGAGCCGCTTCACCCGCCGCCGGGTCGTGGCCGCCCCCGACGGCTGCGCGATCAGATCCTCGACCCGGTCCCGCACCAGCCGGGCCAGGTCGAACGCGCACTCCCCGACCACCGGATCCGGCCCCACCGCCAGCCACGGCATCCGCTCCCCGGCGAGCACCTTGCTCTGCCGGAACGTCCCGTGCAGCAGCCGCGCCTCGGGCGACGCGGCCAGCAACTCCTCGCGCGCCGCGAGCGCCGCGTCCACCAGCGGCGCCACCTGCCGGTCGGCCTCGGCACTCGCCCGCATCGCCTCGGCCTGCCGGCCGGTCCGCTCGGCCACCGTCTCGAAGAGATGTCCGTCGCCGTCCGGCGGCTCGACCCACAGCCTGCGCAGCACACCCGCCGCCTCCAGCAGCGCCTTCGCCTCGGGCAGCGACCGCACGGACAGATCGGGGTGCAGCCGCTCCAGCAGCAGCACGCCCGGAGTGTCGCCCGGGTTGAGGAGCCGTACCGCGCCCCGCCCGTCCCAGTGCCCGAGCGCGGCCCGCTCGCTCTCCGGCCGGGCCCGGGGCGGCGCCAGCTTCAGCACGGCGGGCGTCTGGTCGAACTGCCGCACCAGCAGCACGAGGCTGCTGCGCCCGCCGGGTGCCTGCACCCGTTCGACGGTCAACTCGCGTAGCGCGACGGCCTCTTCGACCAGGCCGGGCAGTTCGTCCAGCCACGCGTCGACCCCGTCAGCTCCGTTGCGCCGCGCCTCGCCGAGTGCCCGCACGAGACGCCGCGGCGGTTCGAAAGCCATACGCGAGTTGTTCCCTTCCCGTACGTGTCACGCCGTGGGCGTCGCTGATGCCGAAGCGGTGGCCGCCCGCTCGGCGAGCCCAGGGAAGGCTACGCTCTCCCCGCGCCAGCGCACGGCCCGCACCGCCGCCTCCCGCAACGCCTCCGCGGCGGTACCCCGCCGCTCACCCTCGGTTGCCCGCACCAGGTCGGAGTACACCCCGGCCACCCGGTCCTCCAGCTCGGCGGCGAGCAGAACGGCCGCGGCCGAGTCCGGCACCGGGAACGGCAGCGCATACCCCGCGGCGGCCGCCACCGGCTTCCCGCCCAGGTCCCGCACCTCGCGCACCAGGGCGTCCCGCCGCGCGCGATGCGCGTCATATGCCGCCCTGGCCTCCGTGCGCCGTCCCTCACGGATCCGCCCGCCGACGACGCCGTAGCCGTACACGGCCGCGTGCTCGGCGGCCAGCGCCGCCTGGAGGGCCTTGAGCGCCCGCTCCTTCGCCTCGCTCACTTCGCACCTTCCGTCAGCAGATACGCGTGCGCCGCCCCGGCCGCCGCCACGGAGGCCAGCAGCCGCGCCGGCTCGCCCGGCACATCAAGGAGCGCTTTCATACGCCGGTCCGCGAGCGCACGCTCGGCGGCGGCCAGCTCGGCGAGGGCGTCCTTCTCGGAGCCGGGAACGGCGGGGGCGGACGGTGACGCGGAGGGCGAAGCCTTCGCGCTCGGCTCCTTCGACTTCTCCGTCCCCTTCTCCGTCCCCCCGAACGCCTCCACATGGCGTACGGCGGCCGCCCGCAACGGCGCCAGCCGCTCCGCCAGCGTCGGATACGCGGCGAGAACGGCGTCGTACCGCTCCACCAGCCCCTGGCTGTCCCGGGCCGCACGCGCGCGTGCCCGCTCGGTGGCCGACGGGCTCCCGCCCGTGCTGCCGGAGTCCTCGGACGGACCGGAGCAGCCCACGAGCAGGGCGGCCCCGGCGGCCGAGGCGAGCAGGCTCCGGCGGCAGGGCCGCAGCCCCGAGGGGGTGCGCGGCGGCGGGGGGAACGTCACGGCAGTCGTCCTCGGGGGTCGAACGGCAGGGAGTGTGCGGGCAGGGCGGCATGCCCGTGATCACGGTACCCGCGCATCCCTCGGACTCGCGTCACCGGCTCGACGGCCCTGAGCGGCAAGCACAGTCGCCCGAGCTCGAAGGTGCCCGGCCCCACCGCCGGAGGCACATGTGGACGGCAACACCCCCGGTGACCGGATACCCTTTGACCAGACACGCGCCCCATCCCACAACAGCACACGCGGCCGAGGAGTCACCCGGATGAGCACCACCCAGAGCGAGAGGCTGCGAGATCTGCTGGAACCGCTCGTCACCTCCCAGGGCCTGGACCTCGAAGAGATCGCCGTGGACTCGGTCGGCCGCAAGCGCGTGCTGCGTGTCGTCGTCGACTCCGACGAAGGGGCCGACCTGGACGCGATCGCCGATGTGAGCCGCGCGCTCTCGGCGAAGCTCGACGAGACGGACGCGATGGGCCAGGGCGAGTACACCCTCGAGGTCGGCACCCCGGGCGCGGAACGCGCTCTCACCGAGCACCGCCACTACGTCCGGGCCACGGACCGCCTGGCGAAGTTCCAGCTCCAGGACGGCGGCGAGCTCGTCGCCCGCATCCTGACGGTCGACGACGAAGGCCTCGACCTCGAAGTACCCGGAGTGAAGGGCCGCAAGGCCACCAGCCGCAGACTCCCGTTCGCGGACATCGCCAAGGCGCGCGTTCAGGTCGAGTTCGGCCGCAAGGACAAGAAGTCCGTCGAGGACGAAGAGAACGAGAAGGAAGAGGAGGCGTAGCCGTGGACATCGACATGAGTGCCCTGCGGGGCTTGGTACGGGAGAAGGAGATCTCCTTCAACCTGCTGGTCGAGGCGATCGAGTCGGCCCTCCTCATCGCCTACCACCGCACCGAGGGAAGCCGCCGTCACGCGCGCGTGGAGCTCAACCGGGAGACCGGGCATGTGACCGTGTGGGCGAAGGAGGACCCCGAGGACCTCGAGGAGGGCCAGGAGCCCCGCGAGTTCGACGACACCCCGTCCGACTTCGGCCGTATCGCCGCCACCACCGCCAAGCAGGTCATCCTGCAGCGGCTGCGCGACGCCGAGGACGACGCGACACTCGGCGAGTACGCCGGCCGCGAGGGCGACATCGTCACCGGCGTGGTCCAGCAGGGCCGCGACCCGAAGAACGTCCTCGTCGACATCGGCAAGCTGGAAGCCATCCTGCCGGTGCAGGAACAGGTCCCGGGCGAGACGTACCCGCACGGCATGCGGCTCCGGTCGTACGTCGTACGGGTGGCGAAGGGTGTCCGCGGCCCGTCCGTCACCCTCTCGCGCACCCACCCCAATCTGGTGAAGAAGCTGTTCGCCCTGGAGGTGCCGGAGATCGCCGACGGTTCCGTCGAGATCGCCGCCATCGCCCGCGAGGCCGGCCACCGTACGAAGATCGCCGTACGGTCCACCCGCTCCGGCCTGAACGCCAAGGGCGCCTGCATCGGCCCCATGGGCGGCCGTGTGCGCAATGTCATGGGCGAGCTGAACGGCGAGAAGATCGACATCGTGGACTGGTCGGACGACCCGGCCGAGATGGTGGCGAACGCCCTGTCGCCGGCCCGGGTCTCCAAGGTGGAGGTCGTGGACCTCGCGGCGCGCTCCGCGCGCGTGACGGTGCCCGACTACCAACTGTCCCTGGCTATCGGCAAGGAGGGCCAGAACGCCCGCCTCGCGGCCCGCCTGACCGGCTGGCGGATCGACATCCGTCCCGACACCGAACAGCCGTCCGACGTCGCGGAACGTTGATCGGGAATAGTTCCCAGCCGCACGTCGCTTAGATCACGACAGTTTTGTGCGCAGCAACTGTTCGATTCTTGCCCCAAAGGGGTGAGGTCGGTGCGGGGAGGTAGACTTAAGAGTGTCTGGCCGGACGCGAGCCCGAGCATGCCCTGAGCGCACCTGTGTGGGGTGCCGGGAGCGAGCGGCCAAGAAGGACTTGCTGCGCATCGTGGCGGTCGAGGGCGAATGCGTCCCCGATGATCGCGGTACGCTGCCCGGCCGGGGTGCGTATGTGCACCCCGCCCTGGTCTGTCTCGACCTGGCGGTACGCCGTCGGGCGTTCCCACGGGCGCTGCGCGCCCCGGGAGTGCTGGACACAAAGGCGTTGCGCCTCTATGTCGAGCAGGCAACACCGTAAGAAGCGTCGTGCGGAACCCCCGTGCGGCCCAGGTACCCCGCGAGTTGGAAGTAGGTCGAGATTGCGATGAGCACTCGATGAGCACGCGATGAGTACGCCCATGAAGTAGCGACGGTCCGGAGGCAACCCGGACCTAAAAGGAGCGAAGTGGCTAAGGTCCGGGTATACGAACTCGCCAAGGAGTTCGGGGTGGAGAGCAAGGTCGTCATGGCCAAGCTCCAAGAACTCGGTGAATTTGTCCGTTCGGCGTCCTCGACGATCGAGGCGCCTGTAGTCCGTAAGCTGACGGACGCCCTCCAGCAGGGCAACGGCGGCGGCAAGTCCGCCCCCGCCCGCAAGGCTGCCCCGGCGAAGCCGGGCGCCCCCTCTCCCGCGCAGGCAGCCCGTCCGGCCGCCCCGCGCCCGCCGGCCCCCAAGCCGGCCGCCGAGAAGCCCGCGGCTCCCGCCGCGCCGGCCGCTCCCGGCCCCCGTCCCACCCCGGGCCCGAAGCCCGCGCCGCGGCCCGCCCCGGCGTCCCCGGCTCCGACCGCGCCCGAGTTCACGGCGCCGCCCGCGGCTCCCGCCGCGCCGGCCGCGCCGGCCGCCTCCTCCGGCTCCGGCCCCCGTCCGGGCGCCCCGCGTCCGGCCGGCCAGGCGCCGCGTCCGGGCTCTCGTCCGGCTGGTCCCGGCCAGGGCCGTGGTGACCGTGGCGACCGCCCCGGCGCTCCGCGTCAGGGCGGCCAGGCGCCGCGTCCCGGTGCCCGTCCGGCCGGTCCCCGTCCGGGCAACAACCCGTTCACCTCTGGTGGCTCCACCGGCATGGCGCGCCCGCAGGCGCCCCGTCCGGGCGGTGCCCCGCGGCCCGGCGGCCAGGGCGGTCCCGGCGGTGCCCCCGACCGCGCTCCGCGTCCGCAGGGCCAGGGCGGTCCCCGTCCCCAGGGTGCAGCGGGCGGTCCCCGTCCGCAGGCTCCGGGCGGCACGCGTCCCACCCCGGGCGGCATGCCCCGTCCGCAGGGCGGCGGTCCCCGTCCCGGCGGCGGTCCCGGCGGCCCGCGTCCGAACCCCGGCATGATGCCGCAGCGTCCCGCTGCCGGCCCGCGTCCCGGCGGCGGTGGCCCCGGTGGCCGCGGTCCCGGTGGCGGTGGCGGTGGCCGTCCCGGTGGCGGTGGCGGCGGTCGTCCCGGCGGTGGCGGCGGCTTCGCCGGTCGTCCCGGTGGCGGCGGTGGCGGCGGCTTCGCCGGTCGTCCCGGTGGTCCCGGTGGCGGTGGCGGCGGTTTCGCCGGTCGTCCCGGTGGTCCCGCCGGTGGTGGCGGCGGTCGTCCCGGCTTCGGTGGTCGTCCCGGTGGTCCCGGTGGCCGTGGTGGCACGCAGGGCGCCTTCGGCCGTCCCGGTGGTCCCGCGCGTCGTGGTCGCAAGTCGAAGCGGCAGAGGCGCCAGGAGTACGAGGCCATGCAGGCCCCGTCGGTCGGCGGCGTGATGCTGCCTCGCGGCAACGGCGAGACCATTCGCCTGTCGCGCGGTGCGTCGCTCACCGACTTCGCGGAGAAGATCAACGCCAACCCGGCGTCGCTCGTCGCGGTCATGATGAACCTCGGCGAGATGGTCACGGCCACGCAGTCCGTCTCCGACGCGACGCTCGAGGTCCTCGCCGGCGAGATGAACTACACGGTTCAGATCGTCAGCCCCGAGGAGGAGGACCGCGAGCTGCTCGAGTCCTTCGACATCGAGTTCGGCGAGGACGAGGGCGGCGAGGAGGACCTCGTGGTCCGTCCGCCGGTCGTCACCGTCATGGGTCACGTCGACCACGGTAAGACCCGACTGCTCGACGCCATCCGCAAGACGAACGTCATCGCGGGCGAGGCCGGCGGCATCACCCAGCACATCGGTGCCTACCAGGTCGCGACCGAGGTCAACGGCGAAGACCGCAAGATCACCTTCATCGACACCCCGGGTCACGAGGCGTTCACCGCCATGCGTGCCCGTGGTGCGAAGTCGACCGACATCGCGATCCTGGTCGTCGCGGCCAACGACGGCGTCATGCCGCAGACGGTCGAGGCGCTCAACCACGCCAAGGCGGCCGACGTCCCGATCGTCGTCGCGGTCAACAAGATCGACGTCGAGGGTGCGGACCCGACCAAGGTGCGCGGTCAGCTGACCGAGTACGGCCTGGTGGCCGAGGAGTACGGCGGCGACACCATGTTCGTCGACATCTCCGCCAAGCAGGGCCTGCACATCGACAGCCTCCTCGAGGCGGTCGTCCTGACGGCCGATGCCTCGCTCGACCTGCGTGCCAACCCGCACCAGGACGCACAGGGCATCTCGATCGAGTCCCGCCTCGACCGCGGCCGCGGTGCCGTGTCGACGGTCCTCGTCCAGCGAGGCACGCTGCGGGTCGGCGAGACGATGGTGGTGGGCGACGCCTACGGCCGCGTCCGCGCCATGCTCGACGACAACGGCAACAACGTCACCGAGGCCGGCCCCTCCACGCCGGTCCAGGTCCTGGGTCTCACCAACGTCCCGGGTGCGGGCGACAACTTCCTTGTGGTCGACGAGGACCGTACGGCCCGTCAGATCGCGGAGAAGCGTGCCGCCCGTGAGCGGAACGCGGCGTTCGCCAAGCGCACGCGCCGTGTGTCGCTCGAGGACCTGGACAAGGTGCTGAAGGCCGGCGAGGTCCAGCAGCTGAACCTGATCATCAAGGGTGACGCTTCTGGTTCCGTCGAGGCCCTCGAGTCCTCCCTGCTCCAGCTGGACGTCGGCGAAGAGGTCGACATCCGCGTCCTGCACCGCGGTGTCGGTGCGGTCACGGAGTCCGACATCGACCTGGCGATGGGCTCGGACGCCATCGTGATCGGCTTCAACGTCCGTGCGGCAGGCCGCGCGGCGCAGATGGCCGAGCGCGAGGGTGTGGACGTCCGCTACTACTCGGTCATCTACCAGGCGATCGAGGAGATCGAGGCGGCCCTCAAGGGCATGCTCAAGCCGGAGTTCGAGGAGGTCGAGCTCGGTACGGCGGAGATCCGCGAGGTCTTCAAGTCGTCCAAGCTGGGCAACATCGCGGGTGTTCTCATCCGCTCCGGCGAGGTCAGGCGCAACACCAAGGCGCGCCTCATCCGCGACGGCAAGGTGATCGCGGAGAGCCTCAACATCGAGGGTCTGCGTCGCTTCAAGGACGACGTCACCGAGATCCGCGAAGGGTTCGAGGGCGGTATCAACCTCGGCAACTTCAACGACATCAAGGTCGACGACGTCATCGCGACGTACGAGATGCGCGAGAAGCCGCGGGCGTAATCACGCCGACGGTTCATGCTGGCCGACGGGACTTCGGTTCCGTCGGCCAGCACGCTGTTTGCGTCCGGTGCCGACGGCGGGCGTGCTCGGTCGACGGAGCGTAATATCCGTCGATCGCCGGGGCCCCTTCGTTGTACGGTTCTGATGTCCCTGCCCGCACGGTTGGCGGGGCCATCGATCCCGTACCGGCGGGTGAACCGGTTACACATGTATGTGGGGACGCTGTCCTTCGACCTCCTCCTCGGCGACGTACGGTCGCTGAAGGAGAAGCGCTCCGTCGTCCGTCCGATCGTCGCCGAACTCCAGCGGAAGTACGCGGTGAGCGCGGCCGAAGTCGATCACATGGACCTCCACCGCAGGGCCGTCATCGGCCTTGCGACGGTCTCCGGCGACGCGGGGCATCTGACCGACGTACTGGACCGGTGCGAACGGCTGGTCGCCGGGCGCCCCGAGGTGGAGCTGCTGTCCGTCAGGCGGCGCTTCCATGGCGAAGACGACTGACGACCCAACGAACGAGATCAGGAAAGAACGGGAGACGGACCAGTGGCCGACAACGCGCGGGCGAAAAGGCTGGCGGACCTCATCCGAGAGGTGGTGGCTCAGAAGCTGCTGCGCGGGATCAAGGACCCGCGGCTCGGCTCGCACGTCACCATCACGGACACCCGGGTCACGGGTGACCTGCGGGAGGCGACCGTCTTCTACACGGTGTACGGGGACGACGAGGAGCGGAAGGCCGCGGCCGCCGGACTGGAGAGCGCCAAGGGCGTGCTCCGCTCCGCGGTCGGAGCGGCGGCGGGCGTGAAGTTCACGCCGACGCTGACGTTCGTGGCCGACGCGCTGCCCGACACCGCCAGGACCATCGATGACCTGCTCGACAAGGCGCGCCAGTCCGACGAGAAGGTGCGTGAGGTCTCGGCGGGGGCCGCCTACGCGGGTGAAGCGGACCCGTACAGGAAGCCGGGCTCCGAGGACGAGACGGACGGCGACACCGCGGAATGACCCAGAAGCACACCACGCCCGACGGCCTTGTCATCGTCGACAAGCCGTCGGGCTTCACTTCGCACGACGTGGTCGCCAAGATGCGCGGGATCGCCAGGACCCGCCGCGTCGGCCACGCCGGCACCCTCGACCCCATGGCGACGGGCGTGCTCGTCCTCGGCGTCGAGAAGGCGACCAAGCTCCTCGGCCACCTCGCGCTGACCGAGAAGGAGTACCTGGGCACCGTCCGCCTCGGGCAGAACACCGTCACCGACGACGCCGAGGGGGACATCACCTCCTCCACCGACGCCTCCCAGGTCACCCGCGACGCCATCGACGCCGGCATCGCCAAGCTGACCGGCGACATCATGCAGGTGCCGTCCAAGGTCAGCGCCATCAAGATCGACGGCGTGCGCTCGTACAAGCGGGCCAGGGACGGCGAGGACTTCGAGATCCCCGCCCGGCCGGTCAGCATCTCCTCGTTCGCGGTGTACGACGTGAGAGACGCCGTCGCCGAGGACGGCACCCCCGTCCTCGACCTGGTCGTCTCGGTCGTCTGCTCCTCCGGCACCTACATCCGGGCCCTCGCCCGCGACCTCGGCGCCGACCTCGGCGTCGGCGGCCACCTCACCGCCCTGCGCCGCACCCGCGTCGGCCCGTACAAGCTGGACGCCGCGAAGACGCTGGACGAGCACCAGAAGGACCTGACGGTCATGCCGATCGCCGAGGCCGCCACGGCCGCGTTCCCACGCTGGAACGTCGACGCCAGGCGCGCCCGGCTGCTCATCAACGGCGTACGCCTGGAGATGCCCGACGAGTACGCGGGCTCCGGCCCCGTCGCCGTCTTCGACCCCGAGGGCCGCTTCCTCGCACTCGTCGAGGAGCAGAAGGGCAAGGCGAAGAGCCTGGCCATCTTCGGCTGAGGCCCGACCCGGTATCGGGTGCCTGCCCGTGGAGCGGCGGGCACGGGGTCGTCCTCTGCCCGCCGCTCCACGGTCCCCCCTCGGTTCCCCCACCCCTAGGGTGTATCCAGCGTCCTCCGCCTTTTCACCCGTCCGGGCAGGCGCTCGGAGTGAACCGAGGGAGCGGAAGGGGCGCGTTCACCGCGCGAGCTGTCCCGCTGATCATCCCCCGCCTACCGTCGGAAATCAGGGCGCGGGTCTGAGGGCCGTAGTACGGGCGTACGGCGGGGAGGTTCGACCATGGCGGGACGGGACCCGCGGACCGGCGGCGGCAGGATGCCGGACGGTGCGCGGGGCGAGAACGGTGACGTACGGGACGAGGCGGACGGACGCCCGGGTGAGGACCGTTCGTGGCGCGCGGGTCGGGCTCAGGGTGAGGACGGGGCGCGACGCGTGCGAGGCCGTCGGCACGCGGCCGAGGGCGAAGGGGCCGCGGAGGGGGAGCCCACCGAACGGCCCACCGGCGGACTCGGCCACGCGCGCGACGACGCCCTCGTTCGGGTCCACGACCTCGCCGGGCGTCCCCGCGGCCTCGGATTCCTGGCCGACCACCACGGCACGGTCATTACGAGCCATGAAGCCGTCGACGGCCTGCCCCGCCTGGTCCTGCACGCCGCGGGCGACCGCAGCTGTGTCGTCCCCGCCGACGCCGTGACCCCGCTGCCCGCCCTGGATCTGGCCCTCGTCCGCACCGAGGGACTCGGCGGCGACCCGCTCCCGGTGACCGCGCGGGACCGGATCGACGCCGGCACTTACGTCCGGATCGCGGCCGGTGGCTGGCGTGAGGCGCGGCTGCTGGGGGCGACGTCCGTGACGTACACGGCCACGGACCGCTTCCATCTCCTCGACGACGCGCTGGAGCTGGCGATCGGCACGGCGGGCCGGGACGCCCTGCGGCTGGGCGGCGGAGCGGCCGGGGGGCCGGTGCTGGACGCGGCGACCGGCGCGGTCGTCGGCGTGCTCGGCCCTGCCCTGCAGTCAGGTCACCGCGACGCCGGTTTCGCCGTCCCCCTGCGCCCACCGCCGGACGGCCCGCTCGCCGACCTGCTCGCCGAGAACGCGGCGACGGTGCCCGCGTACGGCATCGACCTCAACCTGGCGGGCGTACTGGAACTGACGGCCACGTCGGTGGGGCAGGACGGCCCGCCGAGGGCGCTCGCGGGCTACGTCGGCCGGGCGGACGCCGACGGAGTGGGCGCTGTACGGCCGGTCGAACGGGCGGCGACGGAACGGGAGTTCACGGCCTTCGTCGAGGGACCGGCCGCGGTCCTGGGCCTCGTCGGCGCTCCGGGCAGCGGACGTACGACGGAACTCGCCGCCCTGGCCGCCCACCGCCATGACGGCACCGAACCGGCCCCCACCCTGTGGCTGCGCGGCGCCGACCTGCTGGACGACGACACCTCGGTGGCGGACGCGGCACGCCGGGCGCTCACCCGGGCCGCACGGATCGTCGCGGCGTCGGCCGGTGTCCAGCCCCTCGACCTCGGCGACACCACTCCCGAACGCCTGGCCCGCCTCGGCCGTACGACCGGTCGGCCTCTGCTGCTCCTCCTCGACGGGCCCGAGGAGATGCCCCCGGTGCTGGCCCACCGGCTCGACGAGTGGACGCAGGGCACGGTGGAGTGGCTGCGGGAGACGGGGGCGCGGCTGGTCGTCGCGTGCCGGGAGGAGTACTGGGAAGGGGCGGGATTTCCCGGGGAGGTGGTGTTCGGGGGCGACGCGGGCTCCTGCGTACGGCTCGACGACCTCACCCCCGACGAGGCCCGCCTCGCCCGCGCCCGCTACGGCATCCCGGAGGACGCCCTCGCGGAGCCCGACGCCCGGCACCCCCTCACCCTTCGCCTCCTCTCCGAGGTCCGCGCCGCGCTCTCCGACGCCCCCACCCCGCACGTGGACCGCGACGACGTGCTGGCCGCCTACCTCGACCTGATGTGCCTGCGCGTCGCCGTGCGGCTCGCCGCCGAGAACGGGCTGCGCGGCACGGCCGTACGGCGGCTCGCCGCCAAGGTGTCCGGGCAGGTCCACGAGGCCGCCCGCCGCAGCCTCGGCCCGGGACAGGGTGACCTGGACCGGGCGTCGTTCGAGGCGGTGTTCCCCTGGGGCCAGGCCCCGGCGCGGCTCGGCGGCGGCACCGGCTGGGCCTCCGCCGTCCTCACCGAGGGCCTCCTGGTCCCCGCCGGGAACGGCTACCGCTTCGCCCACGAGGAACTCGCCGACTGGATCCAGGGCATGCACCTCGACCTCGACGAGGCCCTGCGCGCCCTGGTCCACCGCCGCCACACCCACCCGCACGACACCCATCCCCTCCCCGTGCCGCACCACCGCATCGGCTCCGTCGTCGAGGCCCTGCTCCTCCTCGCCCGCCAGCACGGCAGCCCCCGACTCGCCGCCCGCATGGCCGAGTTGACGCTCGCCCTCGACGCCGATCCGCACTCCTGGTGGGCCGCCCGGCTCCTCACCGGGACCCTGCTGCGGGTTCCGGACGCGACGCCGTACACGGACGTCCTGCGGCTGCTCGCCGACCGGATCGTGAGCCGGCGGCGGCAGCAGCGCCCCGTGGCGGCGGAACTCGGCCCCGGCTTCTGGACCGCGCTGCCGCTCCCGGACGCCGGGCGCCTCGACCTGCTGCGCCGCCTCGTCCTCGCCGACGGCCCGCCGAGCGACGCCCACCAACCCCGCTATCTGGACGCCGTCGCCGACCTCCTCGCCGCCGACCCCACCGCCGTACAACCACACCTCATCCACTGGTTCGACGACGACCGCCCGCTCCCGGCCACCCCGCACGCCACCGTCGCCCACGCCGCGCAGGCCCTCCTGCACACGCACCGGCACCGCGCCCTGGACGACCTCACCGAAGCCCTCGTCGCCCATGCGCACCGGCGGGCCGACGAACTGCTCGCCGTACTGGCCGAGGAGGAGCCCTCGGCCATCTGCCGGGCCGTCGACCGGTGGGCGCACGACGAACATCCCGCACGGCGGGTCGCGGCCGTGGCGTACGGCCTGCGCACCGTCCCGCACGTCCGCACCGAGGCCGACCGCGAACTCCTGCGCTACGCCGCCCTCGCCCTGCTCGCCCGCCCCGCCGACTGCTCCCTGCACGGCGGCGCACTCGCCCTGCTCGTCCGCGACCCGCACACCCGGTCCCGCCATCTCCCGCAGGCGCTACGGCACTTCGCGGCCGGCGACCCACAGTTCCCGCCCAGTGCCCTGGTCGCCGCCCTGACCACGCACCCCGAGCCGGTCCTCGACGCCTTCCGCGCCCGCCTCCACCGACCCGCCCCCGGGGAGGCGCTGCGCACGCTCGCCGACGTCAGCACGCCCGGGCTCGCCCGCCGGGTCGCCGTGCTGGTACGGGAAGCGGTGGAGCAGCATCCGGAGACCGCCGCCGACCTCGCCGCGTACGTCGACCGGCGCCTGGACCAGGGGCAGGTGGCCCGCGCCGTGCTCTTCCCGCTGGTCACCAGCCTGCTGGACGGCGGCCCGGAGAACGTACGCGCCGCCCTCGCCGGCGTCCTCGCCGCCCCCGGCACACCCGCCTCCCAGCCCGTGCGCCGCGAGCTCCTCGACTGCCTCCTCGCCCAGGAGCACGAGCCGTCCGTCCTCGCCGCCGTCCTGTACGCCGCCGCCCAGCACCCCGCAGACGCCGTCCGTGAGCTCGTCCACCGCACCGGCCTCCTCCTCGTCCGCACCCCGGAGGGCGCGACCCGCTTCGACCGCGGCCTCGTCGACCTCGGCCGCCATGTCCGCGGCTTCGCCGCCCTGGTCGCGGGCTGGCTCACCGACGCCCCGCAGGACTGGGCGGCGGTGGTGGGCCCCAGCACCCGCCGGATGATCGAGAACCTGGCGGGCGTACGCGTACCGGCCTGAGCTCGGGGGAGTACGTGCGCCAGGTCACAGCGCCCCATGCCGATGCGGGCCGCGGGCACCCGGCATGGCACCCTTAGACCTGCGCATGAGGACCTGCGCAAAAGGCAGAGAGACGGACACGGGTTCGACGAGTTTGCGACAAGGAGCAGTCACAGTGCAGCGCTGGCGTGGCTTGGAGGACATCCCCCAGGACTGGGGGCGCAGCGTCGTCACCATCGGCTCCTACGACGGAGTCCACCGCGGACACCAGCTGATCATCCGGCATGCCGTGGCACGCGCCCGTGAGCTGGGCGTTCCCGCCGTGGTCGTCACCTTCGACCCGCACCCCAGCGAGGTCGTGCGCCCCGGCAGCCACCCGCCCCTGCTCGCCCCGCACCACCGCCGCGCCGAACTCATGGGCGAACTGGGCGTGGACGCGGTGCTGATCCTCCCGTTCACCACGGAGTTCTCGAAGCTGTCGCCCGCCGACTTCGTGGTCAAGGTCCTGGTCGACAAGCTGCACGCCAAGGCGGTCGTCGAGGGCCCCAACTTCCGCTTCGGCCACCGGGCCGCCGGGAACGTGGAGTTCCTCGTCGAGCAGGGCAAGGTCTACGACTTCGAGGTCGAGGTCGTCGACCTGTTCATGTGCGGCGAGGCGGGCGGCGGCCTGCCCTTCTCCTCGACCCTGACCCGGCGCCTGGTCGCCGAGGGCGACGTCGAGGGCGCCGCCGAGATCCTGGGCCGCCCGCACCGGGTGGAGGGCGTGGTCGTACGAGGCGCTCAGCGGGGCCGGGAACTCGGCTTCCCGACCGCCAACGTCGAGACGCTGCCCCACACCGCAATCCCGGCCGACGGCGTCTACGCCGGCTGGCTGCACGCGCAGGGCGAGGCGATGCCGGCCGCGATCTCCGTCGGCACGAACCCGCAGTTCGACGGGACCGAGCGCACGGTGGAGGCGTACGCCATCGACCGCGTGGGCCTGGATCTGTACGGCCTGCATGTCGCCGTCGACTTCCTCGCCTTCGTGCGCGGCCAGGCGAAGTTCGACACGCTGGACGCGCTGCTGGAGCAGATGGGCGAGGATGTGAAGCGGTGCCGGGAGCTGGTCGCGGGCGCCGAAGGCGTCGCCTGAACGTATGCATGCCAGAGGGCCGGCACCGTGAAGGTGCCGGCCCTCTGGCATTTCTGGCGTGTGCCGACCGATCCGTTACTGCTGCGTCCAGCCCGGCGGTACGGCGCCCTGCTGCGGATCCTGGGGCGGCTGCGCCGGCTGCTGCTGCCAGCCCTGGCCCGGTGCGGGCTGCTGCGGGGGCTGCTGCTGCCAGTGCTGCCCCGGCTGGGGGGTGCCGCCGGGCTGGGCGTAGGGCTGCTGGGGGTGCTGCTGCGGGGGCGCGTACCCCTGCTGGGGCTGCTGCGGGTACTGCTGCATGTTCGGGTTGCCGAAGCCCTGCTGCGTACGGGCGAAGTCCTCGGCGACGATGGCGGCGAGATCGAAGTAGGCCTCGCGGGTCTTGGGCCGCATCATGTCGAGGTCCACCTCGGCGCCCGCCGCGAGGTGTTCGTCGAAGGGGATCACCACCACAGCGCGGCAGCGGGTCTCGAAGTGCGCGACGATGTCCTCCACCTTGATCATCTTGCCCGTTTCGCGGACACCGGAGATCACGGTGACCGAGCGCTGGACGAGGTCGGCGAAGCCGTTCGCCGACAGCCAGTCGAGGGTGGTCGAGGCGCTGCTCGCGCCGTCCACCGAGGGCGTGGAGATGATGATCAACTGGTCGGCGAGGTCGAGGACTCCGCGCATCGCGCTGTAGAGCAGACCGGTGCCCGAGTCCGTGAGGATGATCGGGTATTGCCTCCCCAGCATGTCGAGTGCGGAACGGTAGTCCGCGTCGTTGAACGTGGTGGAGACCGCCGGGTCCACGTCGTTGGCGATGATCTCGAGCCCCGACGGCGCCTGCGAGGTGAAGCGGCGGATGTCCATGTAGCTGTGCAGCTGCGGGAGCGCCTGGACCAGGTCACGGATGGTGGCGCCGGTCTCGCGCCGGACCCGTCGGCCGAGGGTGCCGGCGTCCGGGTTGGCGTCGATCGCGAGGATCTTGTCCTGA
This sequence comes from Streptomyces dysideae, assembly GCF_001514305.1. Lineage (GTDB taxonomy): Bacteria > Actinomycetota > Actinomycetes > Streptomycetales > Streptomycetaceae > Streptomyces > Streptomyces dysideae. The sequence goes on along the minus strand of NZ_KQ949133.1, from coordinate 17,346 downwards.
CGCTCGGTGGCGAGTGTGGCACCGAGCGACATGGTCGTCGTGGTCTTGCCGACGCCGCCCTTGAGGCTGATCACCGCGATCCGGTAGCAGGACATCACCGGCGTACGGATCAGTCCCAGCTTCCGCTGCCGCTCCGCCTCCTCCTTCTTCGCGCCGAGCTTGAAGCGCGACGGGCCCTGGTTGTTCTTGCGGGCCTTGGGCTGATTGCGCAGCAGCCGGTCGGAGGAGAGCTCGACGGCCGCGTTGTAGCCGAGCGGGGTGCCGGGCGCGGCCTGCTGCTGGGGGGCACCGGGCCCACCGGGCTGCGGGCCGGCGGGGGCGGTCCAGCCCTGGTCGCCGTAACCGGCGGGCGGGGCGGCGGCGTACTGCTGTGGCTGAGGCTGGGCCGGGTGCTGCTGCTGCGGTGGTTGCGCGGGCTGCTGCTGCGGCTGGGCAGGCTGCTGCGGCTCGCCGGGCTGTGGGTAGCCGTAGCCCGCCTGCTGGGGCGGATAGCCGTAACCGGGCTGTCCGGGCGGGGGCGCCTGCTGCGGGTAGCCGTAACCGTCGGCCTGCGGCTGCCCGTAACCGGGGTGCTGGGGCTGCCCGTAACCGGGGTGCTGGGGCTGTGCGGGCTGCGGCGCCGCCTGCCGCGGGTCGACCGGTGCGGGCTGTCCGCCCTGCGCCGGCGGGTACTCGGGCTGCTGCTGCGGCGGCTGGCCGGGCTGCTGGGCCTGGCCGAACGCCCCCTGCGGAGGGGCCTGGTGTGCGGGCTGTCCGGGGTGCGGCTGGGCAGGAGGCTGGGGGTAGCCGTAGCCGCCGGCCTGAGCGGCCGCGGCCTGCTGGTCCGGATGCCCTGCCTGCGGCGGTACTCCCTGGACGGGGTGTGCGGGCGAGAAGCCCTGCGGCAGCGGGGGGAGCCCCGGGGCGGCCTGGGGCGGCGCAGCGGACTGCGGCTGAGCCGTGGGCGGGTGCGCGGGCGCGGGCGCAGTGGGCGCCGGCGCGGTCGGTGCCTGCGGCTCTGCTTCCGCCGTCGCCGTGGCCGGCTCGGCCCCGGTGTCGGTCTGCGCGGGGGAGTCCGCGTCGGACCGGACGTCCGCCGTCTCACCGCCCTGCGCGCTGGACACCGATCCGGTGGAGTCACCCGACTCCGGCTCGTCGTTCCGCTCCTCCTCCGACTCCACGTCATCGGCACCGCCGAACAGCATCGCCGCCTCGGCGTCGGCGGCGGCATGGTTGAGCTCGGCCTCCGGCTGCGCGGGGGCGGGCTGTTCGGGGACGCCCGCCGCCGGGGTGGCGGTCTGGGACGGGCCGCCCTGGGTGTCCTCGCCGACCGGGCGCAGCACGGGGAAGCCGGGCGCGGGCGCGGGGG
>NZ_KQ949133.1:0-15137 GCF_001514305.1 Streptomyces dysideae | reverse complement strand
CGGTGCCCGGCGCGGACTGCTGCTGCGGATATCCGTAGCCACCCGCGGCAGGGCCCTGCTGGTGCGGGCCGGGCGTGCCCTGAGGCGGAGTGGGCTGAGCGGGCTGCGAAGGCTGTGCGGGCTGCTGCGGTGCGCCCTGGGCGTGCGGCTGCGCCGGTACGGGAGCGTGCGGTGCGGGAACGCCCGGCGGTCCGACGGGTGCTCCGGTCGGCGGTGGTGGCGATGTCCGCCCGGCGTCCTGTTGTCCGCCGGCGGTGGAGCCACCCTGCGTGCTTTGGGCGTACCAGGCGGGTGGCTCATAGACGATTTCGAACTCGCCGGTGAGATCCACGTCGTGATCGTCGCCGTCCGAGGAAGGGCTGCCGCCGTTGTACTCGGACCGATCCCTGTTCACTGCTTGCCTCCTGGTCAGCCACTTCTGCTGAGCTGGTCGTCGTCGCGGCCGGGTGGGCCGAGTGGTGAGTCCCACGCGACTGCGATCGTCACCGCACCACCAGAAGCCTAATCACTCGCACGGCGGGACGGAAAAGCCCCCATGGGCACGGACAGAAAAGCCCCATGGGGGCGGCTTGTTCGCGCCCCGCCCCGCGCTCCGCGAGTTGGTGACGCGTCAGTCCATACGGCGGGCCACGCCGAGCAGACCCGTCTCCGCATCGGTCGGCGCGGTCATCACGAACTTGTGGTGCTTGCGAGTGCACCACAGGGCGACGCCGTCGTGAAGGGTCGGCAGGTGCTGGAGATGTTCGTCCGGGACGCCCAGAGTGTCACGTACGACATCGATCTCGTAGGGCGAGATGCGCTGGATCCCGACCAGATCGGCCTGTGCCAGCCAGCGCGGCGCGTGTTCGCTGACGAAGGGCATCACCGTCACCACGGCCTGCCACGGCACGGAGGTCACGCGCCCGCGCGGCGGGCGGACGCCGCAGTCGCGGATCAGCACCACCGGACTCGATACGGAGGGCCCCTGCGCGGGCACCCGTCCCACCGGATAGACCGTCACGCACTGCTGGCCGCCGCCCGCCGCCTGGGCCAACTGCTGCCAGGCCTGCGGACGTCCGGTCTCGACCCCCACGCGCGCTCCCGTCGCGGCGGCACGCAACGCCAGCACCTGGGCGAGCCACAGACCGCCCACCAGTACGACGTTGAAGGCGGTCGGACGGGACAGTCCGAGCACGGCCGGCTGCGATTCCGGGTCGGTGCCGATGATCACGCCGTCGTCACCGATCGGCATGTCGATCGCCGCGAGCTCGTCGGCGGTGACGACATGGCGGTTGCGGCGCGGCCCGCGCAGCCCGAAACCCGGGCTGAAGATGCGCCGTTGCTGCTGCGCCGGTTCCGGCTGCCGGATGATGGGGATCATGCCGGTGTCGGTGGGCGAGGCCACGTGCGCGGGCGTGCGTCCGGAGGCGGCGGCCCGGCCCTGCTGTCCCGGGGGCATGGTCGAGGCGGGGTGGGACATCAGTACGTACCTCCGAGCGGCAGAGTGGCGAGGGCTCCGGGGACCTGTTCGCGGTCGAGGCGCACGAGGCCGACCTTCGCGGCACTCGCGGCCCGCTCCAACTCGCGTCCCACCTGGCCGAGTTCGCTGTCGCCGCGCGCGGTGACGCGGATGTGCCCGGCGAGGGAGACACCCCGGTTGCCGGCCTTGCTCAGGGTCATGCTGAACGTCGTGGCGAGCACCGGCAGCGAGGTGAACCGCGTGACCAGTTCGGGCAGCGCCACACCGCCGCTGCCCAACTGCGGCCAGCGGGAGACCCAGTACGTCGTGTGCCACCGGTCGTCAACCCGCCAGGTCCGTACCGCCTCGACCGTACGCCGCTGGGCCGACCGCCCGTCCTGAGCGTGCTGCGCGTTGGCCCGGGGGTTCAGGCAGCTGGACGTCGCGAGCGCCTGCACCAGCTCGTTCTCGTCCAGGATGGTCGCCTGGAAGCCGGCTCCGGCCAGCCGGCTCGCCAGCTGGTCCGCCACCCGCAGCAGGGCCCGCTGTGCCCCGGGAACGCCGTCCCCGCGCGCCTGAACCGCCTCCGGGCACAGCTCCGGGTCGAGCTTGAGGGCGACCCAGGTGAGCCGGAGCGCGGGAGAACCGGCCTGCGCCTGGAGAGGGCCGTACGACCGTGCGGCGAGCGACTGTTGGGGCAGATGCGGCGCGGGCGCCGGCTGGGTGTGCTGCACGATCTGCGCGGAGGCGAGACGGATCCCGTCGACCTCCAGGGCGTCCTGGATCAGCCGAAGCGGCAGCTGCCGCCCGGCGGACTCGGGGCGCAGCGGCTGGTCCCCCGGCTGCACGAAGAGCACGGCGGTCAGGAAGGTCCCGTCGCCGATCATGCCGATCGAGCGGTTGTCACGGGACACGAAGGCGTACGTCCGCAGGGCGGGGTCGCACTCCAGGACCGGGGCCAGCATCGCGTCCGTCCCGGGCGGCACGGGCAGCTTGGCGTCGCGTCGGCGCTGCCGCAGCGCGCGCGTCGTCTCGTACCACTCGGGCAGCGGGCGCCGGCCCCGGCGCAGGACCGCCAGGAGCAGCAGCAGCGCCGCCACGGCACCGGCCGGGGCCAGCAGCCAGGACGCGTCGATGGCCCAGGCGGCCACCATGACGGCCGCCGCGAGCTCCACGAGAACGAGCTGCTGCAGCCGCACAGGGCCCAGACCGCCGGGCCGGGGCAGCGTGCGCGGCGACGCGGCCGCGGGAGCGGCCGGAGCGGCTGACGCACGTCTGCGGCTCGGATCTCCCTGTTGCTGCGGTGCGCGGCGTCCGCGCCGAGTGCTCGTAGCGCTGGTCATCCCCCGGGACATCCCTTTCGCGAAGTAATGGCCGTGGCGTCGGGCGGGATCCGCTGTCCGAGATCCCGGCATCCCGGCGACGGGCCAGGGGCGTCGATGGCCCACATCATGCAAGGCGAGTGGCTCACGGTACCCGTTGTGGAACGCGAGGCGACACAGGGGACACCGAAACCCCAGGTGGTCAGCCTGTCACGGACCGACCCGGCATGGTGGAGCGCTGTGGTGAAGCTCTGTGAAGATGCGGGGGCGGCCGTACACCTGGTGGACCGTGGTCCCGGGGCGCAGGGCATAGTAGGTGCCTGCGTGGCCGAAGCGGCCTTTCGAGAACGATCGAGCACGATCGAGCAGTAAAAACGAGCACGATCGAGCAGTAAAAAAACGGGAGAAACGGGGACCATGGCAAAGCGTCAGGATGAGCTCGCCGCCTACACGTTCGCTCGCAAGCGCACCGTCGCGGCGTTTCTGGCGCCGTCGCCGGGCGGCTCCGAGGAAGGCGCGCCGCGTCCCATCCGAACGGTGATGCCCAGTCTGGCGGTCGGCGTCGTACTGGTGGTGGGCTTCATCGCCTGGGGCGTGATCAAGCCGGCGGCGCCCAAGGGTTGGAACACCCCCGGCGAGTACATCATCGTCGACAGCGACTCCACGACGCGCTACGTCGTCCTCGACGACGAGACGTCGAACGGCAAGAAGACCCCGACGCTGCATCCCGTGCTCAACTACGCCTCCGCCAAGCTCCTTCTCGACAAGGGCAAGGGCAGCGTCATCGAGGTCCCCGGCAAGGAGATCGACAAGAGCGGCATCCCGCACGGCGCGACCCTGGGTATCCCGTACGCCCCCGACCGGCTGCCCTCCAAGGACGACGCGGAGAAGGCGAAGACCTGGGCGGTGTGCGAGCGCCCGGCCCCGGGATCGGCCTCCGCCATCGACCGTGCCGTCTTCGTCCTCGACGCCGACGACGCCAAGTCGCTGGGCAACGCCGGCAAGGTCGACCCCCGCGAGGCCCTCTATGTCATCGACCCCAGGACCGAACGGGAATACCTGGTCGACGGCAAGGGCAACGCCTTCCTGCTGGGTGCCCCGTCGGGTCTAGACGACACCACCATGGAGCAGCTGCGCGCGGCGGTCATCGGCACGACGGCCGAGCCGCAGCCGGTGAGCCAGGAGTGGCTGCGCACCCTCAACGAAGGCGGGATCATCGGCTTCCCGGACGTCCCGTCCGTCGGCGAGCCGACCTCGGTCGAGGGACTCCCCGCCGACGCGCAGACGGTGGGCCGGGTACTCAAGGCGCGGGACGCGCAGGGCGACAAGTACTACGTCGTCCTCGAGGACGGGGTCGCCGCCGTCACGCCCTTCGTGGCCGACCTGCTCAAGGCTTCGCCCTCCGCCAAACTGGCGTACGGGACGGACGGGATCGACGACATCCAGGTCGACACCCCGGACATCATCGCGGCCAACGGCGGCCCGGCAGACAGCTTCTACGGGGACAAGGGCTGGCCCCAGACCGTTCCGCGGCAGGCCAACTCCGCGGCCACGGCGACGGACGAGGCCCGCACCACCTCGTGCAGCGTCTACAACGGCACCATCGGCCAGGACAGGAAGCCGCAGCTCGCCGCCTGGGCCGGAACGACGTACCCCAAGAGGGTCATCGCCGATTCCCTGAGCGCGTACGTCTCGTCCGGCTCGGGCCTCCTCTTCCAGGAGGTCACCGGTACGGCGGGGGGCGGCGGTGCGACGTACCTGCTGACGGACACGGGCCTGCGGTACTCGCTGCCGGCGAACAACGACAGTGCGGCGGAGGGAAACGGCGGCGGTTCGTCTTCCTCGGCGGGCGGGGCGGACGGGTCGGGAGGGGCTGAGGGCTCGCAGGGTGCGAGCGAGACGGACAAGGCGCGCACCCGGCTGGGCTACGAGGACGTCTCCAACCCGGCGATCGTGCCGCAGACCTGGGCGACGTTCATCCCCAAGGGACCCACTCTGGACACCGGCAGCGCGTCGCAGCCGCAGAGCCAGTGACGGGTCAACGGGCTGACCGACAGGCCGACTTGGCGGACTTGAGAGAGTAAGACGGTGCACGGGTCACAAGACGATCGCCCAAGTGTGTGAGCCGTGTAACTGATTGGTCGTGCCTGTGGATGAGAGACAGGCAGACGATAGAGTGTTTGCAGCGCTCTACGGTGCGAAGCTTCTCCGGGCACCAGTGCACCAGTGCAGGTTTCCCGGATCAACGACGACATGGGGGAAGGTTCAACATGGCCGGCCAGTTCCGGGTAACAGAGGACGAACTCACCAAGCTCTCCGGTGACATCAGCACCGTCAGCGGTCAGCTGCAGGGCGAAATCCGCCGTCTCAACGGAGTGATCGACCAGATCGCCGGCGGTTGGCAGGGCCAGGCGGCCCAGTCCTACCGCCAGCTGCAGGACCGTTGGAACTCGGACGCGAAGAGGATGAGCGACATCCTCAACGACATCAAGGAAGCCGTGGACTCCACGCGGAGCAACTACTCCGCGTCGGAAGAGCAGCAGAACAGCGAGATCAGCAAGATCATGTCCGACTTCGGCTGATCGAGCCGACGGACTCCGGTCGATCTGTATCGACTTCCATCGATCTTTGTCGACCTGCATCGATCTCGACCGATCTCCACTGACTTCTCTTCTTACGACTCTTCCTGAAAGGGAACGACGATGTCGATCCTCGTCAATTACGCAACCATCACCAACGCGTCCACGGACGTGAAGACGACCGCCGGCCGCATCAAGCAGCAGCTCGACGACCTCGAGGCCGCGGTCAAGCGCGTCGCCAACTCCTGGGAAGGTGAGGCGCAGGAGGGTTACCAGCGCAAGCAGCGCGAGTGGGACCAGACCGCCGCCGACCTGCACGCGACCCTGCTGAAGATCTCCACCGCCCTGCAGAGCGCGGCCGAGAACTACCAGGCCACCGAGAAGAGCAACGCCTCTACTTGGGGCTGAGCCCGTCGGCGACCCGAGGGACATGAGATGAAGAGGATCGGCCCAGCGGATGCCATGGCGTCTGCTGGGCCGAACTCTGCTTCGGGGGCGTACACGGCTTCTGCGGAACTGCGCGCAGTTTCTGCGGGACCGCGCATAGCTCCTGCGGGACTGTACGCGGTACATCCCGCAAATCTTCACACTCATCACACTCGTCGCACCATCCATCACACACACATGACCCAGCTTCGAAGGAAGCAAGGAAGCCCTGGGGGCCTGGATATGGAGGTCCTGAACGTGGAGGGCCTGAACGTGAAGGGCCGGACAGCCCGTTCGCGTAGCCGCAACAGTGGAACCCGCGCACTGCAGCGGGCTTTTGGCGTGCTCGCGGTGACGGGTATCTGCCTTGCGTCGACGCCGGCGGCATTCGCCGACCCGGCGATGTCCACCCGCCTCACGGACGCAGGCAAGTCGGCCTCATCCGCCTCAGGGGGCGCGGACTTCGGTCTGTCGGCCAGCACGGAGTGCGTCTTCGGCGGTGACGTCATCAAGTCCACGCCGTGGTCGCTCCAGCGGATCCTCCTGGACCAGCTGTGGGAACAGGCGAAAGGCAAAGGCGTCACGGTCGCGGTGATCGACACGGGCGTCGACAACCGCAACACCCAGTTGCGCAGCGCCGTGGCCGGCGGCGAGTCCTACGTCGGCGGCTCCGCCACCCAGGACATCGAAGGCCACGGCACCCGGGTGGCGGGCATCATCGCCGCGCGCCCGATAAAGGGCACGGGCTTCGTGGGCATCGCTCCGGAGGCCAAGATCCTCTCCTACCGCTACACGGGTGGGGAGGGGGAAGAGGGGCAGGGCGACTCGGGAACCATGTCCCGGGCGATCAAGGACGCGGTCGCCAAGGGCGCGGAGATCATCAACATCTCGTCGGACACCGCGAACAAGAAGGACAACGAGGGCCTACGGCTTGCCGTGGCGGATGCCGTGAGCAAGGGCGCCCTCATCATCGCCGCCGCCGGCAACGACGGCGCCGACGGCAAGTCCGCGAAGACGTATCCCGCCTCGTACGACGGCGTCCTGGCGGTCGCGGCCTCCGACCGCAACGACGAACGGGCCTTCTTCTCACAGGCGGGCGACTTCGTGGACGTCGCGGCCCCGGGCGTCGGCATGGTCTCCACCGTCCCCGGCGGCGGCCAGTGCACAGCCGACGGCACGAGCTTCGCGGCGCCGTACGTCGCGGGTGTCGCGGCCCTGCTGAAGGAGAAGCACCCGGAGTGGAAGGCGTCCCAGATCGCCACCCGCATCAAGGAGACCGCCCAACGGCCGGGGCGGGAGCCCAACCGCTTCATCGGGTGGGGCGTCGTGGATCCGGTCGCCGCGTTGTCGGAGGAGTCGACGCCGGGTACGTCTCCGAAGCCGGACCCGCCGGTGGTGGCTGGATCGGGTGGGGTCGTCCCTATGGCGGTGACCATGGGGGAGAGCGAGGCGGAGCGGGAACGCCGGGTAGCTATTTACGTGCTGGGTACGGGACTTGCGCTGGCCCTTGTGGTTGCGGGGAGTGGGGTGGCTGTGCGGGACTGGCGTAGCAAGCGGGTTGGACGAGCTGGGCGGGTCGGACGGACTGGGCAGTCGGGTTAGCCGACGCGGTTGGCCGACTTGGGCGATGACTTGGGCACCGAGTGGGTGCTGACAACTTGAGGAACAGGGAACAGGGGAGAGGACAACGGGGTATGAGTAACGGGATGCGGGTTGATCTGAGCGCGCTGGATGAGGTCATCCGGAAGCTCTGGAGGTTGCTGGACGACATGGACAAGGCCGGCACCACGTCGAAGTACGAGACGGAACTCTCGATGGACGCCTTCGGCCAGTCTTGCTACTTCGCAGAAGCCAGGGACCTGCATACGGCTCAGGTCAAGTTGAAAAGCGATATCGAGGGCATCATCAAGAAGCTCCACGCGCTGATTGACGACTTCAGCACGAAGACCTCGAAGGTCCGGGACAAGTACAACAACGAGGAGCACGAGATCAAGACGAGCGTCGGGGGCGACTCGGGTGGCTCCACCAAGGGCAAGCTGGCGGCAGGCTAGTCGGGTTCCGGAAAGCACTGACGAGGGGAGTAGAGCATGGCCGGTGACAATGTAGACAACGTGGAAGGCCGGGACGTCCGGAGGCAGCAGGAAAGGGCGGCAGAGCAGGAAAGAGAGCACGACCGCCTCCTTGAGTCCGACAAGGTCGCAAACAACGGTGAGGGTATCGACCGCGCGGCCTTCAAGACGGACTTCATTTCCTACTCGATCAACGGCCTGCGCTCGATGATCCTGGACTCTAAGCCTGGCAGGATTGCGGAGGTTGGGACTCACTGGAAGCAGGTCCACAACATCCTGTCCGGTGGCGACGGGAACGGCAAGGCCGGCGGTGTGGATGCGGTCTCGGCGAATGACAGCGTCGCGGGCCTGCTGAAGACCGCTGTCGAGAACGTCCTGGAGCACTGGGAAGGCCAAGCGGCTGAAGCCTTCCAGCGGAGGGCGGACAACATCGGGGTCGAGATTCGGAACGGGGCTGCGCACGCCAACTTCATGGCGGAGCAACTCTTTGCGATCAGCAAGGACCTCGACGCTGCCATAATCAAGATGGAGGCCATCAAGGAACCGTCTACGGCTGAGCGTGCGGGCGACAGGCTCAATGACGGTGGCCGGGATGACTCCCAGATGAGGAAGGATCTGGCTGCAGGCGCCAGCGCCGACACGGTTGCCCAGGCGAACGAGAAGAGCCTGTCGCTCCAGATGGAGCGGCGCTTGGAAGCCGTGGCGGTGATGGAGGAGTTGGCGGCCAACTACCAGGTCTATTCGAAGAACCTCAAGAGCGGCGGGGCAATCAACGACAGAGAGGGCGTCAGCCCTCCGTCAAATGACGTGACGATGCCTCTCCCGATCTCATCACCAGGTGCTTCGGCGGGTGGGCCGAATACGGGGCGTGTGAGCAACAAGCCGTGGAGTGCAGGTCCGACTACTAGCATCAAGCAAGCCCCCACGGTGCCCCGTGACCAGGGCATCACGGGAGGCGCGCAGCTCCCGACAGCCAAGACGAAGGTGGACAGCATCTCCCCGGGCCTGACGGGGACTGGCCCCAGCACAGGCTCGGCCGGAGTCGGCGGCGGTGGCGGCGGCCTCGGTGCTGGCGGGGCCCAGGGCCCGGGCATCGTGGCTCCTGGCGGAGCGTCCGGCCTCGGGCGTGGTGCTGCCGCACGCGGCGGTGTCGGAGCCGCGGGCGGTCGCGGTGGTCTGGCTGGTGGCGGCGCGGCAGCAGGCCGCGGTGCCGGAGGTCGAGCCGGTATGGGCGGCATGGGTGGCGCGGGAGCCGGTACGGCTGGCCGAGGCGGTGCAGGCGCTGGCGGTCGTGGAGCCCTCGCGAAGTCCCGTGGCGGTGTGGTCGGCGCGGCCAAGGGGGTCACTGGCAAGGGTGCCGGCGGTGGTGCGGGCCTGCACGGTAGCCGCGGCGGAACGCAACGCGGCGCCATGATGGGCGGAGCTGGCGGTATGGGCGGCCGCAATGGCCGACGGCCCGAGGACGAGAACAGCAGGGGCGACCGTCCCGACTACCTGGTCGAGGACGAAGAGACCTGGATCTCGGAAGAAGACCGTAACCGGAACGTACCGCGGACCATCGAGTAGGCACACGGGCGAGCCGCACGAAGGAAACGTGCGGCTCGCTTGCCTGAAGGCTGGCGGAACCAGTCGCAGTTGAGTGAGGAGCAAGGAATTGGGTCACAAGCGATTCTCGTCCACGACAGGCGTCGTGGCGTTGACAGGAGCCTTGCTCCTCACTTCAGCCCCGACTGCCTCAGCGGATTACATCCGTGATAAGCAGTGGGTCATTGAGGTCATTGACTTCAAGAAAGTCTGGTCAGAGTCGCAGGGGCAGGGCGTCACTGTTGCAGTCGTCGACACTGGTGTAGACGCCAGTCATCCTGACCTGGTTGGCCAAGTACTAAAGGGCGCGGACGTCACTGGAAACGGCGAAAATGGCCACAATGACACCAGCGGTCATGGTACCGGAATGGCTAGCATCATTGCAGGGCAGGGGCATGGGGCGAACAATTCGTCTGGCGTAATTGGCCTGGCGCCGAAGGTTAAGATTCTCCCAATCAAGGCTGCCAAGGTCGACGATTTCAATGATGATGAATGGGCCGATGGAATCCGATATGCAGTTGATCAGGGTGCAGACGTGATCAACCTGTCGTTCACTGATTCCCTAGCTTCTCCCGGCTCTGAGGGTGCCAAAGCAATCGAGTATGCGCAGCAGCATGACGTTGTTGTCGTGGCCGGTACTGGAAATGATGGAATCGCGGAGTTGCCCTATCCTGCGAAGCTGCCAGGGGTGGTGGCTGTAGGTGCAGTTGACGAGTCTCTGAAGGTCTGGGAGAACTCCAATTATGGTGATGGAGTAACACTCACTGCTCCCGGTGTCAATATCGTCGAGGCTGATCCGAGCCAGTCCAGTGGCTATTCACAGGGAACGGGCACCTCTGATGCAACGGCCTACGTCTCGGCTACCGCTGCCCTCGTTCGCGCCAAGTACCCCGATCTCACGGCAGGCCAGGTCATCAACCGCCTGATCAAGTCGGCCACGTTCCTCGACCACGACGTCAAAGAGACGCCCGACGATGAGTATGGCTACGGCATCATCAGCCCGTACGCGGCGCTGACGAGGGACATCCCCACGGGTCCCAAGCAGGGCCCCCTCGCCCAGGCGTCGCCGTCCACGTCCACGAATTCAGGTGCCGCCTCCGACGATAACGACAGCACGAGTGTGGCCAAGAAAAAGAAGAAGTCCTTCTCAGGTAGCACTCTCCTCATCGCCGGTATCGCAGCCGCAGTTGTCGTCATCGGCATCCTCTTCGCGGTACTCCGTAATCGCCGCAACGGAGGCGGCGGTGGCCCCGGCTCCAGCGGCGGAACCCCCCCTCACGGCACGGGCTACCCGCCCCAGCCCCCGACGGGCTACCAGCCATACCCCAACGCAACTCCTCCCAACCAGGGGTACCCCACTCCCCCCGGACAGTCCCCTCAGCACCCCAACCCCTACGCCCAACAGCCCCCGCACCAGGGGCAGTAGGAGTAGCCCTCGGTCCGTGGGAAGGAGTGCGCATTGTTTGCTCCTTCTTCACAAGGCGATTGCCCGGATCATCGGTGCTCGTGTGCCTCCGACGCCTTTCGTCGGAGGCACCTCGCTTGATAGCCGCGAGAGGATGTCCAGCATCCGGTAGTTCAGAACTCCGACCGTGCCACGATGCAAAGCTTCCGGGGCAACGGCAGCGCAGCGAACCAGTCCGAGAACACGAAGGGATCTTCCTTAATGGGTGCTATCGCCCTTGTCGTCGGCGTTATCGGCATTGGAGCCGTGATTGCAGCCATCACCGTCTTCGCCGTAACCCGTAGCCGCCGCAATTCTGGCACCAGCTCGGTCAATCCTGGCGCCGGAACTTACCCCCATGAAACGGGTTACCCGCCCCAGCAGCCGTACCCTCCAAATCAGGGGTACCCCGCTCCCCCCGGACAGCCGCCCCAGTACCCCAACTCCCACGCCCAACAATCCCCAAACCATGGCCAGTAAGTAGCCGCCTCACCACTTTCGGCCCGCAGCACGTACACCACCAAGATGAGGACAGAGATGGCTGATGACGGAACCTCGTACTACGAGCCTGGAGCAGGCAGGGAACTGGCGCGCAAGTTCGAGATGCAGGCATATGACCTGAGGGCCTACCTCAAGAAGTTCGAGGCGGAGACAGGGGAAGAGGCGATCACTGATGGCTTCGGCGTCCTGACGGAATCGGAGGAGGTCACATCCGCGTACATCTCTTACTCCGCGGACGTTGCCAGCGCCATGAAGGTCGTGCATGAGCACTTGGACAAGATTGCCGACGCTTTGCGGAAGGTGAACAGGGACACCGAAACCACCGACGACGACCTCGCGGTCCTCTTCGGGAAGCAAGCGGACGGTGATCGGTGAGCGGGAACGAGTCTGCTGCAGAAGAGATCATCGAACTCGGCATCGAGGTCATCAATCCTGGCGGTCGCCCGGATGAGTTGGAAGCCGCGGCCAAGGCGTGGCGCCAGCTGAAATCTGATGTTGAAGGCCTGGTTAAGGACCTGGACAAGGACGTCAGAGGAACCGTTGGGCACAGATGGCGTGGTGAGGCAGCCAATGCCTTCCAAGCTCATTGGGACGAGTTCGCGGCTGCCGCGCTGAGCGCGACGGACGACTTTGACGAAGCGGCCAAGGGCCTTGAGGATGCCGCCAAGAGCATTCGCGAGGTCAACGACGAGATCCACGACATCTATGTGGAGATCGGGATCTCCATCGGAGTCTCGGTGGGCATGTCGTTCCTCACGCTGGGCGTCTCGGCGGCAGCCGGCACAGCGCGAGTCACCATGCTGGTCACAAGGGCTCTCGACGCCGCGGGCCGTCTGGGCAGGCTCCTACGGGCGATCGGCACCGCGTTCCGGAACCTGTACAACTCGGGGAAGGCAGGGAAACTCGCCGCTGAGGGGCTGCTGAACTGGGCTGGTGGCACCGCTGGTGGCATGGTTACCAGCCAACTAAGCGGCAAGGGCTGGGAAGTCGGAACCAACATGATCGGAGGCCTGACGGGTGCGACCGTCGGGACTGCCGGAAGCAAGGTCGTGACCGCGCTGGGCGGTAAGGAGATCCTCAGCGGGATCGCTGGCGGAGCGGCTGGAGGGATGTCGGGAGACTATGTGGACTCCCTGCGCAAGGGCGAGGACTTCGACATCAGACAGAGTGCCGTCACCGGTATCGCTGGAGGGGCCGCCGGAGGGCTCGGTGGCGGGGCGCGGGCGGTCGACAGGGGTCTCGACGACATGGCCCGAGGCCTGAGGAACGAGAACGACTTCGCTTACAGCGGGGATCGGCCGGAGCACCAGCAGACCGGAGTCGATGCCGCCTTCGGCGCATCCACTCCCGTAGCGGGGGGCGTTTCCGCGAACACTGCGAAGGACGGGTTCGACGGCGTGGACAAGAGTGCGGAAGAGGCTCAGAAGGCTGCCGCGCGGGGCGTCGAGGGCGACCAGGAGACGGCAACGGACCGGATTCGCGAGGACTTCGGCTGATGAGGTACGCGGAAGTGACTCGTACGCCTTCCAAGGTGTCCGCCAAGATTGGCGCGTGGTGCGCGGGTGTGGGGTTGATGGCGGCGACGTCCGTGCTCGGGCTGTGGCTGTTCGGTAACGCCCCAGAGCTGCGACGGCAGCTGGTTCTGGCTTCCCTTGGCTGTGCGCTCATCTGTGTCGCGGTGATCGCGCTGCAGCAACGGTCGTCAGGGGGACGGCGGCCGCTCGGCGAGGTTGTCGCGGCTGAGTGCACTCAAGCGGCTGAAGAGGCACACGGCTCGACCGCGGAACTCGTCTCGGCGCCACTCACGCTCCCTTCGAGGCGAGGGCAGCAGCTTCGAAGCCTTGCCTGGGTGATCGGGATCTCCACCGTGCTTATAGGGGTCTTCGCTCTGGCGGTTGGAGCACCGCAGAGGTCGGAGCTGGTGGAGCGCATCCATTCGGCCGGAGCCGAGTTCGGAGTCGCAAGGGCTGAAAAGGTCAGCGATATCCAACGAAAGTCCTCCAGGGGCAAGGATCCCTACACGGCGACGGTGGTCGTCCAGTTGCCTGTCAATGCCGGCGGCGTGCCCGTGTCGGCAACGGTCAAGGCGACCACGAAGAAGCCGTTGAGTCCCGGCGACCCAGTGGAGGTGCTGTATGCGCCCGCACAGCCGCGGCTGGGCGCGGTAGCGGGGGGCGAGCGCAGCCTCGGCTCGGAACTGCGTGGGGAAACAATGCCCGCGTACATGCGCTGGCTATTCGTCGCCGCATGGGTTCTCAGCTGTATCGCCGCCGTAAGCCATGTGTCGACCAAGCATGGTTTTCGCTCGTATTCACGCCTGGGCAAGAAGGACAAGGGCATTCGGGGGCACTACACCCGAGTTGGTGGGCTTGGCGCTTCGGCCGAGCACGGATCGCAGGGGAAGGACATCTATCTAGAGATCCGGACGGACGCTGGACGGGTGTATTTCCGCACAAATTTCCGCAAGCGCGGTTTGCCGGAGGTGATGGAAGGCCAGCAGCTCTGGCTGTGCTGGGACGCTCAGCGAGGAGCGCGTGGTTCGCGGATCTCTCCGAGCAGGACGCCCGCGGCGTTGGTGTTCGACACAGGATTGGTCGTGCACGGAATGGTGAGCGTTGACGAGGCGCGGTTGTTGAACGACAGTGGTTTTTCCGTCGAGAAGCTCGGCACTTCTCCGATAGAGGACCGGATGTTCCGGCTATTTGATTTTCGTTCCCAGTGGCCCCTCTTTGTCGAGCCGTTGGTATTGCAGACCTGCGTGGTAGTCATAGCCTGCGCTGCGTTGCTGACGTTCGACGTGGCGACTGGGTGGCGATGGGCGGCGGGAATCGTCGGATTCCTCGGAGTGTTCGCGGCCAGTGGAGCGTATTTGAGCGAGGATACTCCTACGAAACTGGCCGCAGAATAGCCATTACTCGGCACACGTCGGCTTGCTGACCGTGCAGAACGAAATCAGTTCGCGCACAGCGGCGCGCCTGGCGCGACAGCGACGGAAGCGACGGCCCACGACCGGCAGCCCGAGCCGCGGAGTTTCGACGAGCGGATGGCCACGGCTGAGACGGTCACCCAGAAGAGAATGCGAGAGAACTTCGGGTGACCTCCGGTGGGGTCGATGGAACACGACATACAGGAGGGCTCGGATGACGCCGGTCAGGACGGACGCCGTCCCCCGGGAGTTGGCGATGGCGGCGCTCCCGGGAGACCGCGTGGTCCACCTGCAGACCGTGGCGGCCACTCCCGGCTGCGCAAGCCGCCGAAGCGGCGACGGCCGGGCTCCCGCGTCCTCCCTTAGGGAGGGCACCGCCCCCGGCCGTCCGTCGGCGTACGGGCAACGGGCGTGGTTGACCGGCTTCCTGGCGTGGCTCACCGCCCAAATTGGACTGCCGCGGCGAGATGGCGTACCGCCGGATGGTGTAGCCGATCAAGGCACCGGAATCCGCAGGTCGGCGACGGCGGTTCCGGCGGACCGGGGGTTCAACTCGCCCCAGCAGGGCGCCTCGTGGACTGCCGCTTCGGCGGAGATCGTCAGGGACCTCGTACCGGAACGCGTAACCCTTGATCCCCTACACCACGACGCGGGACACGACCCGCGGCGATCTGCTTCTGATGCCATTTCGGGGGCTCTTGTGGCTCTGTCGAAGCAAGGTGAAGCGCCAGCGGGAGAAGAGACTCAACGGCGGATGGGACAGTGCGGCGGGCGGCCTGGGGATTGCTGTGTCCGTCTGGGATGCCCCCGGCCCGTCCTCCAGAAGCTTGTCCTGGATCGCGTCGGCC
>NZ_KQ949132.1:20047-41727 GCF_001514305.1 Streptomyces dysideae | reverse complement strand
TAGGTGTCACCGCCTCGGGCTCGGCCGGCGTGGCCCCGGCGGGCGCCACCGGCTCAGACTCAACCGACGTCGCCCCGGCGGGCGCCACCGGCTCGGACTCTCCAGCCGTCGGCTCCTGCTCCGTACGGGGCTCCCCGGCCGTCTCCGACTTCTGTACGGCTTCCTCCGCCAGAGCCACCAGCGGGTCGGCCTCGTGCTCGGGCTCCTTCGGACGGCCCCGGAGGACGTTGGAGTTGGCCTCGGCGTCGGCCCCGGGTAGGGAGAACGTGTGGGTGCCGTCCGCCATCGGGGATGACGACGGGACCGCGGCCGGCGGGGCCGGGGCCAGTAGGGGCTGGGGCAGGACCACCACGGCCGCTACACCGCCCTGCTTCTGCTCGCGCAGCTGGACGCGGACGCCGTGCCGGTGGGCGAGGCGGGCCACGACGTAGAGGCCGAGGCCCAGGCCGTCGTCGCCCTCCTGGTCGTAGGACGTCTCGGGGTCGAAGTCGGCGAGGCGGGAGTTGAGGCGGGCGAGGCGGTTCTCGGTCATGCCGATGCCCTCGTCCTGGACGGAGAGCATGACCTCGCCGTTCTCCAGGAGCCAGCCGGAGACCGCGACGGGCAGGTCCGGCGGGGAGAACGAGCTGGCGTTCTCCATCAGTTCGGCCAGGAGGTGGGACAGGTCGTCCGCGGCGAAGCCCGCCACGTGCGCGTGCGGCGGCAGTGCCGCGATGCGGACGCGCTCGTAGCGTTCGATCTCGCTGACCGCCGCCCGGACCACGTCGACGAGCGGGACCGGTCCCGCGTGCTGCTGGACATGCTCGGTGCCGGCGAGGACGAGGAGGTTCTCGCTGTGCCGGCGCATGACGGTGGCGAAGTGGTCGAGCTTGAAGAGGGTGGCGAGACGGTCCGGATCCTGCTCGCGCTCCTCCAGGCCCTCGATGACGGCGAGTTGACGCTCGACGAGGCCGAGGGTGCGCAGGGCGAGGTTCACGAAGGTGGAGCCGATGCTGTCCCGCAGCCGGTCCAGCTGGGCGGCGGAGTCGGCGAGTTCGGCGCGCAGCTCCTCGCGGGCGTCGGCCATCTTCTGCCGCTGGCCGACGAGGTGTTTGCGGTCGGCCTCCAGGGTGGTGATGCGCTCATGGAGGGCGGCGGCGTGCGCGTGCAGGGCGTTGACGGAGTTGACGACCTGGGCGAACTCGTCCTTGCGGCCGGTGAACTTGACCGGCTCCTCGGCGGCCGGGTCCTCGGCCTGTGCGAGCCGGGCGGAGCCCAGCCGCAGGACGGCCAGCGGTCGGGTGAGGCTGCGGGCCATGCCGGTGGCGACGCCGACGGCGAGCAGCATCAGGGCGCCGAGGATCGCGATGCGGATCTCCAGCGCGGTGACGTCGTCGTCGCGGAGCTGTTCGAGGGCCTTGGTGCGGCGGTCGTAGAGGGCGGACTCCACCCCCCGCATCGAGTCGACACGCGCGGAGAGGGCGGCCTCGGCCCGCTTGGTGTTGGTGGCGAGCTCGCGGTCGGAGAGCGTGGCCTGGTCGGTGAGGGCCTTGAGGTACTTCTCGGCGGTGTTCACCTCGGGACCGGTGACCGTGGAGTCGAACCGCGTCTTCGCCGCATTGGGGGCGGTCTCGCGGAAGTCGGAGAGGGCCGCGTCGGAGCGCAGGCGGGCCTGCTGGGCGGCGGCGGTGAGGGCGTCGCGCAGCTTGGTGTCGGCGTCGGTGGAGGTCGTCCGGGTCGATGCCAGACCCGTGATCGGGTCGATGACCGTCTCGGTCGTACGCGGCACGTTCAGGGCGGCCAGCAGTAGTCCGCGGGCGGCGGCGGCCTGCTGGACTGCGGAGTCCAGCTCTGCGAGGGCGTGTGCGCCGGCGCCCGCGCGGGGCGGCGTCTGCTCGGCCAGGTCCTCGGCGAGCCGGTGCAGTTCGGTGATGGCCGCGGAGTACGCCTGGTGCGCCTCGAGGGCGGTGCTCTGCCCGGTCAGCGCCGACCTGCGCAGGGCCGCGATGCCGTCCAGGTCGGTGAGCAGGGAGGCGGGCGTGTCCGTGTCGGCGCGCAGCTCCTCGACCTGCCGGTCGACGCGGGCGCCGCGCTGCTCCGAGGGTGCCTTGGACTTGGGGCGGCCGGCCGCGATGTACGTGGTGACCTCGTCGCGCTCGTCGGCGAGCGAGTGCGCGAGGGCGAGCGCGTCCTGGGTCTGCTCGGCGAGCGTCACCAGCGCCTGGGAGTCGTGCAGTTCGCTGGAGGCGGCGAACACGGCGGGGGTGCCGGCCCCGGCGATCGCGGCGGCCACGACAGCCACGGCGACGATCAGCCGGTTGCGTACATGGGTGGGGCGGCCCTTGCCCGCGGGGGTGAGGTCGGTCGTGCGCTGCGCGCCCCCCGTGGAGGCCGTCTGCTTGCCTGAGCGACGAGGCCGCGTCTTCTGCACCGGTGCTCGCATTCCTGACTCTTGTTACCCATGGGCTCGGGTGACGCTCCGTCAACTGGTGTGCACACCCGGTACAACGGTTCCCGACCCTCCCAGTGCCGGTGGGCAGTGGTCGTGCATCACCTGACCCGCCACCCGAAGGAGTGAACATCGGAGGGGAGTTGGCGGGCAAGTTCCTCTGGCCTGCGCGGCCACCTTCGACCGGGGGCCGGGTGGACGTCTGCGGCGGGCGGTGGCACTATTCGCCACCACGGCTTCCCGGACCGCACGATTCCGTCCCAAACCTGGCGCCTGACCTGCATGGCTATGCCCATTCGGCAGCTGTCGCCAGCCTTTCGCGCGCCTTGTGGAGGACTCGTGCAGACTGGCCGAATGCGCACTGAGCTTGCTTCGGAGCCCGGCGATCCGGCCCGCCCCAACGAGGACTTCGCAAGTGTCGGACTTCCGGCCTCCGGACAGGGCGGCACGCTCGTGATCCTGGACGGTGTGACGCCGCCGCGGGGCGGTACGGGGTGTCTGCATTCCGTCCCCTGGTTCACCGCACGCCTGGGCGGAGCCCTGACCGAACTGACCGTTTCACTCCCCGATGTTCCCCTCTCGAAGGCCCTGGCCCGCGCCATAGCGCGTACCGCTGAGGCCCACTCCCAAACCTGTGACCTTTCTCACCCACGCACACCACAGGCAACAGTGGTCATGGCGCGCTGGTCATCGGAGTCGTTCGAATACCTGGTCCTGTCCGACTCGGCGCTGCTGGTGGAGTCCCCCGACGGCACGATCACCCCCTACCTGGACGACCGCCTGTCCCGTCTCCCCCGCGCCGCACTGGCCACGGACGCACTGATCGACGCCAACCTCCGCAACAAGGAGGGCGGCTTCTTCACGGCGGCCGCGGATCCGTCGGTGGCGGGCCGGGCGGTGACGGGAGTTCTGCCGCGCGGGGAGATCCGCGCCGTCGCCGCGCTGACGGACGGGGTGACGCGGTGGGTGGAGAAGTTCCGGGAGGGTGACTGGGGGGACTGCTTCACCTTCGTACGCAAGGAGGGCGCCCAGGCGCTGGTGAACCGCGTACGGGCGCTGGAACTCGCCGACACGGAACGGGTGTTCCTGGGGCGGAGCAAGACGCATGACGACGCGACGGTCGTGTACGCGGAGTTGTGAGCCGTCGGGCTTCGGTAGTCACCGCTCGCCCCCTCAGCTCAGCGGGCCTACTTCTCCATCCCGAGGTTCAACTGATGCAGCAGCCGCGCCAGTTCCGCCACCTCACCGCGGTCCCAGTCGGCCAGCCTCCCCGCGTACCGGGCCCGACGGGCCTCCCTCACCTTGCTGACGCGGGAGCGCCCCTCGTCGGTGAGATGCACCAGCCATGCCCGCCCATCCGCGGGATCCGGCTCGCGCGCGACCAGGCCCAGGTCCTCCAGGGCACGCAGCTGGCGGGACATCGTCGCCTTGCCCACACCGATGTACGCGGCGAGTTCCGTCGCCCGCTGCCGACCGCACTCCTCCAGCCGGACCAGCAGGCCGTACGCCGAGGACTCCAGGTCGGGATGGACCTCCCGCGCCATCTCGCCCTGGCTGGCGCGGGCGCGCCGCAGCAGCACCGTCAGCTCGCGCTCCAGCGACAGGTACTCCCGGTCCACAGCGCTCCCCGACGCGTCGGATGCGGCTCGGCGCCCGTCGGCGTTCCCGTCTTCGTGCACGTCAGCCCCTGCCTCGGTTTTCCCGGTCCTGCTTCCCGGTCCTGAAAGTTCCGCCCTACGCCGTCATAGCCCCGGCTCGGTCAGTATTTCCCAGGCTCAGACCAGCGACAGCCGCCAGGCTCCCTTCCACTCATACGGCGAAGGCCCGGGCTCCCTCACGAAAACCCGGGCCTTCCCTATCCGACAGCGTCCGTCACGCCGCCACCGGAACCTCCGGCGCCGCGCCGTTCGTGGCCGGCGACAGCGCCAGCTCCAGGACCTGGCGGACGTCCGTGACGGTGTGGACGTCGAGCTTGTCCAGGACCTCCGCCGGGACGTCGTCCAGGTCGGGCTCGTTGCGCTTGGGGATGATGACGGTGGTGACGCCCGCCCGGTGCGCGGCCAGCAGCTTCTGCTTGACGCCGCCGATCGGGAGGACCCGGCCGGTCAGCGAGACCTCGCCGGTCATCGCCACGTCCGTACGGACCAGGCGGCCGGAGAGCAGCGACGCCAGTGCCGTCGTCATCGTGATGCCCGCGCTCGGGCCGTCCTTGGGTACCGCGCCCGCCGGGAAGTGGATGTGCACGCCCCGGTCCTTCAAGTCGCCCACCGGGAGTTCGAGCTCGGCGCCTCGGCTGCGCAGGAAGCTCAGCGCGATCTGGGCCGACTCCTTCATGACGTCGCCCAGCTGACCCGTGAGGGTCAGGCCGGAAGCGCCCGTCTCCGGGTCCGCCAGCGACGCCTCGACGAACAGCACGTCGCCGCCCGCTCCGGTGACCGCGAGGCCCGTCGCCACGCCCGGCACCGAGGTGCGGCGCTCGGCCGGGTCCTGGGCGGACTCGGGTACGTGGTGCGGCCGTCCGATCAGATCGCGCAGGTCGCCGTCGGTGATGGTGAACGGCAGTTCCCGCCGGCCCAGTTCGTGCTGGGCCGCGACCTTGCGGAGCAGCCGCGCGATGGACCGTTCCAGGTTGCGGACGCCGGCCTCGCGCGTGTACTCGCCGGCCAGCTTGCGCAGCGCGCCCTCGTCGAGCGTGACCTCGTCCTTCTGCAGCCCCGCCCGCTCCAGCTGGCGCGGGAGCAGGTGGTCACGGGCAATGACGATCTTCTCGTCCTCGGTGTAGCCGTCGAGGCGGACCAGCTCCATGCGGTCGAGCAGGGCCTCCGGGATGGCTTCCAGGACGTTCGCCGTCGCGAGGAAGACGACGTCGGACAGGTCGAGCTCGACCTCCAGGTAGTGGTCCCGGAAGGTGTGGTTCTGCGCCGGATCCAGGACCTCCAGGAGCGCCGCCGCCGGGTCGCCACGGTAATCCGAGCCCACCTTGTCGATCTCGTCCAGCAGGACCACCGGGTTCATCGACCCGGCCTCCTTGATGGCACGGACGATACGGCCGGGCAGGGCGCCGACGTACGTACGCCGGTGGCCGCGGATCTCGGCCTCGTCACGGACGCCGCCGAGGGCGACACGGACGAACTTGCGGCCCATGGCGTGCGCCACGGACTCGCCCAGCGAGGTCTTGCCCACTCCGGGCGGGCCGACGAGCGCGAGTACGGCGCCGCCGCGGCGGCCCCCCACCACACCCAGCCCCCGCTCGGAACGGCGCTTGCGCACCGCCAGGTACTCGGTGATCCGCTCCTTCACGTCCTCCAGGCCCGCGTGCTCGGCGTCGAGGACGGCCTGGGCGCCCTGGATGTCGTACTCGTCCTCGGTCCGTTCGTTCCACGGCAGCTCGAGAACCGTGTCCAGCCACGTCCGGATCCACGAGCCCTCGGGCGACTGGTCGCTGGACCGCTCCAGCTTGTCGACCTCCTTGAGCGCGGCCTCGCGGACCTTCTCGGGCAGGTCGGCGGCCTCGACGCGGGCGCGGTAGTCGTCGGACTCCTCGGCAGGATCTTTGCCGGACTCGCCGTTCAGCTCGCGCAGCTCCTTGCGGACCGCTTCGAGCTGGCGGCGCAGCAGGAACTCCCGTTGCTGCTTGTCGACGCCCTCCTGGACGTCCTTGGCGATGGTCTCGGCGACGTCCTGCTCGGCGAGGTGGTCGCGCAGCTGGGTGGTGGCGAGCTTGAGGCGGGCGACCGGGTCGGCGGTCTCCAGGAGCTCGACCTTCTGCTCGGTGCTGAGGAAGGGCGAGTAGCCGGAGTTGTCGGCGAGGGTGGAGACGTCGTCGATGGCCTGGACGCGGTCGACGACCTGCCAGGCGCCGCGCTTGCGCAGCCAGGCGGTGGCGAGGGCCTTGTACTCCTTCACCAGTTCGGTGACCTGGCCCGGCAGCGGCTCGGGCACGGTCTCGTCGATGCGCGTGCCCTCGACCCACAGTGCCGCACCCGGCCCGGTGGTCCCGGCGCCGATCTTCACCCGGCCCCGGCCGCGGATCAGGGCGCCCGGGTCACCGTCGGCAAGGCGGCCGACCTGCTCGACGGTGCCGAGCACGCCGGTGCCGGCGTAGGTCCCGTCGATGCGGGGCACCAGGAGCACCTTCGGCTTCCCGGGCTCGGTGCGGGCGGCGGCCTGGGCGGCCTCCACCGCGGCGCGTACGTCGGCGTCGTTCAAGTCGAGCGGAACCACCATTCCGGGCAGCACGACCTCGTCGTCGAGCGGCAGCACAGGCAGGGCGAGCGGTGTGAACGCCGTGGACTCAGCAGCCATGATCTCCCCTTCGGCAGTCAAGTTGAGTTATGCCGACTCAATGCCTGGCGGACCTTGATTGTTCCCCGGCCCTCGTTCGCTCTCAGCGATCGTCCACGACACACGCTGTGACCTCGCACTTCGCGGCGGCGGAAGGCCCGCGCTCACCGGACGCCGTCCGCCCCTGGCTGAAATACACTCGTGCCGTGACCGACACCCTGCCTCCGTGCCCCGAGTGCTCCAGCGCGTACACCTACGAGATGGGCGCCCTCCTGATCTGCCCCGAATGCGGCCACGAGTGGTCGCCCGCCTCCTCCGAGGCCGAGGGCACCCCCGCCGAGGCCGGGGTGATCCGGGACGCGGTCGGCAATGTCCTCGCCGACGGCGACACGGTCACGGTGATCAAGACCCTGAAGGTCAAGGGCAGCCCGTCCGGCATCAAGGCCGGCACCAAGGTCCGCAACATCCGCCTGGTGGACGGCGTGGACGGCCACGACATCGACTGCAAGGTGGAGGGCTTCGGCCCGATGCAGCTCAAGTCGAGCGTGGTCAAGAAGGCCTGAGCCGCCGCCTCGCGGCCTGCTCCGAAAACCGGTTGCCGCGGCGCGCACCATGCATGACCGTCGCCCCGTGACAGACACGAAGATCTTGCTCGCGGCCTACGACGGCCAGATGCGCGGCGCACCGCCGCACCCGCCCGCCGGGGTGACGTACGAACAGGACGGTCCGCTGCTGCGGATCGTCGGCGGCTTCCGGGGCCTGGTCAGCGGCCCGCGCGCCCTGGGAGTCACCGGGGCCGAGCTCGACCGGCTGATAGCCCGCCAGCGCGACCACTTCGCCGCGCGCGGTGAGGCCGTGGAGTGGAAGACGCGGGGCCACGACGACCCGGCGGACCTGACGGAACGGCTGCGTGCGGCCGGCTTCGCGCCCGAGGACCGGGAGACGGTGCTCGTCGGACGCGCCGCCGACATGGCCGTGCGGGAGCCCGTTCTGCCGGAGGGTGTGACGCTGCGGCGGGTCACGCGAGCCGCGGACATGCGCCGTGTCGCGGACATGGAGTCGGCCGTCTGGGGCCAGGACATGGGCTGGATCGCCACGGACCTGACCGGGCGGGTCACCGCCGCTCCGGACGAGATCGCGGTCTACGTCGCCGAGGCGGACGGCGTGGTGGTCTCCGCGGCCTGGCTGGTGTTCCGGACCGGCACCGAGTTCGCGAGCCTGTGGGGCGGCTCCACGCTCGCCGACTGGCGGGGCCGGGGCATCTACCGCGCCCTCGTCACCGCCCGCGCCGCCCGCGCCGCCGCCCGCGGGGTCGACTACCTGCACGTCGACGCCTCCGACGACAGCGCGCCCATCCTGCGCCGGCTCGGCTTCGAGGCGGTGACGACGACCACGCCGTACGTCTGGTCCCCGACGGGCGCCTGACGGACGTACCGCGATCGCATCGCGGGGGCGGCGGCGCGGAGTTCGGGTGGCTAGGGGGCCGTCCGCGCCCGGTACCGGCGCCGGGTCAGCGGCCAGGTCGCGATCCCGATGGCCAGGGAGATCAGGCGCCCCCAACTGGTCATGGGGTCCGCGAAGTCGACCAGGTCCTGGACCAGCATCCCGCCGAACAGCACCAGCACCGACCGGCGCAGCCACGGCGTCAGCAGCCCGGCCAGCACCGCGAACCCCACCGGAACCTCGGTCGCGAGAGTGGCCGGCAGATGCCCGAGGAGAAACACCCCGGCCGCACGCAGCCCGCCAATCCGCCGCTCCAGCGCGGTGAGCACGAGCAGGAAGCACACGGCGTACGGCGACACGTTGCCGCCCGCGACCCACAGCGCACTGGCCACCGACACCAGCCCGGGCGTCCGCACCAGGTGGACCACATCGGTACTGGAGCCCTGGTGCAGGGCATGGACGAGGGCCGGATCGGCGCAGGCGACGACGAGCGAGGTGCCGGCGAGGACGGTGGCGTAACCGAAGGTGAACGGCGTACCGGTGGGAGTGGGGAGCAGACGCCAGGGGCGGAAGCGGCGAGTTCGGGGAGCGGGGGCGTCGGTCGCGCTCGGGGCTGCGAGAAGGCCGGCAGCGACGTCGCCCACGGCCAGGGCGGCGGGAGCGGCAGCACCAGCCCGCCGCTGCCCCGGCACCCCGTCCAACAACCCAACGGCATCGGGAAAGCACGCGTCAGGCGGCGCAGTCGGCTTCAAGGTGAGGCGCTCCTTCCGGTTCCCCTGGGCCTCACCCTTGGCACCGCGTCCGCGCTGCCTATGACCGGCGCCACTCCTGAGCCGATTCTCAGCAAGCTCTCGAGGAACCCCACCCCGCGAACACTGCAAAAATGGTCCGATGCCCACCTCGTACGACATCCCCGAAGTCCTGGACCGTCGCGAGGGCCCTCACGGCGAGGTCGTCCTCCGGCGGCACGGCGAGTTGCTGCAGATCATCGCGAACGGCTGTTTCCTGATGGACACTTCCGACGGACGTTCGGAGCGGCTGCTCGTCGACGCCGCGCTCGGTGCGCTCGACGGACGCGTGGCGCCGGACCTGCTGATCGGAGGGCTGGGCGTCGGGTTCTCGCTCGCACACGCAGCCGCGCAGCCCAGGTGGGGCCGGATCGCGGTCGTCGAGCGGGAACGGGCCATCGTCGAGTGGCATCTTGACGGGCCCTTGGGCGGGATTTCCGGTGACGCACTCGCCGATCCGCGCACGGAGATTCTGAAAATCGACCTGGTCGGATACGTCAATGAGACATCCGACACGTACGACGCCCTGTGTCTCGACATCGACAACGGCCCCGACTGGACCGTCACCGAGGACAATCACGGACTGTACTCACCGGCCGGACTGGCAAGCTGTGCAAGGGTGTTGAGGCCGGGAGGGGTGCTCGCTGTATGGTCTGCGCAGCCCTCTCCGGAATTTGAAGGATCCCTATGGAATGCCGGGTTCCAACAGGTGCGTACCGAAGAGATCCCGGTTGCCCGGGGCGTTCCGGACGTCGTACACCTCGCCGTCCGACCTGGATAGCCGAGGCACGGTGACTCCCCGTACTCTGCTCACCTGACGCGGATCATTCAAGCGTCAATCGCAAGCATGCGCAGGCATAGCCAGATAGCGGGATCACCCCACGGATTCCGGAAAGCAACTTTGGGGCGGGCGATGGAGCAGACACACACCTCCCACAACGGCACGACGGCGACCCCGGGCGCACAGCGCCGGGTCCTGGTGGTCGAGGACGATCCGACCATCGTGGACGCCATCGCGGCCCGCCTGCGCGCCGAGGGATTCCTCGTGCAGACAGCGGGTGACGGTCCGGCGGCGGTCGACACGGCCGAGGCCTGGCAGCCCGACCTGCTGATCCTCGACATCATGCTGCCTGGCTTCGACGGCCTGGAGGTCTGCCGTCGGGTGCAGGCCCAGCGGCCGGTGCCGGTACTGATGCTCACCGCGCGCGACGACGAGACCGACATGCTGGTCGGGCTCGGCGTCGGCGCCGACGACTACATGACCAAGCCGTTCTCCATGCGGGAGCTGGCGGCACGGGTGCATGTGCTGCTGCGTCGGGTGGAGCGGGCCGCGCTGGCCGCCGCGACGCCGCGCAGCGGCATCCTGCGGCTCGGCGAGCTGGAGATCGACCACGCGCAGCGGCGGGTGCGGGTGCGCAGCGACGACGTGCACCTCACACCCACCGAGTTCGACCTTCTGGTGTGCCTGGCGAACACCCCGCGCGCGGTGCTCTCCCGGGAGCAGCTGCTCGCCGAGGTGTGGGACTGGGCGGACGCCTCCGGCACGCGCACGGTCGACAGCCACATCAAGGCACTGCGCCGGAAGATCGGCGCCGAGCGGATCCGCACGGTGCACGGCGTGGGCTACGCCCTGGAGACGCCGACGCCATGAGTGACGGGCCGGCCGCACGGAGGAGCCCCGGGGAGCCCTGGGGTGGCGTACGCCCGTTCTCGATCAAGACCAAGCTCGGTGCGCTGGTCGTCACCTCGGTCCTGATCACCACCGGGCTGTCGATGATCGCGGTGCGCACCAAGACAGAGCTGCGCTTCATCATGGTCTTCTCGATGATCGCCACACTGCTCATCACGCAGTTCGTGGCGCACTCACTCACCGCGCCGCTGGACGACATGAACGCGGTGGCCCGCTCGATCTCGCACGGCGACTACACACGCCGGGTGCGCGAGAGCCGCCGCGACGAGCTCGGCGACCTGGCCGTCACGATCAACCGCATGGCCGACGAGCTGGAGGCCCAGGACCGGCAGCGCAAGGAGCTGGTGGCGAACGTCTCGCACGAGCTGCGCACCCCCATCGCGGGACTACGGGCCGTACTGGAGAACGTGGTGGACGGCATCGCCGCCGCCGACCCCGAGACGATGCGTACGGCGCTGAAACAGACGGAGCGGCTGGGCCGGCTGGTGGAGACGCTGCTGGACCTGTCCCGGCTGGACAACGGGGTCGTACCCCTTCGGGGGCGGCGGTTCGAGGTGTGGCCGTATCTGTCGGGCGTGCTGAAGGAGGCCAACATGGTCGTCTCGGCGCGCGGGGGCATCGCCTCGGGCTCCGGCAGTCACACCCGTACGGACGTCCATCTGCACCTCGACGTCTCCCCGCCGGAGCTGACCGCGCACGCCGACCCGGAGCGCATCCACCAGGTCGTCTCCAACCTCATCGACAACGCGGTCAAGCACAGTCCGCCGCACGGCCGGGTCACCGTCAGGGCGCGGCGCGGGCCGCAGCCGGAGTCGCTGGAGCTGGAGGTGCTGGACGAGGGCCCCGGCATTCCGAAGTCGGAGTGGCACCGGGTCTTCGAGCGGTTCAACCGGGGTGCCGTGCGCTCACCGCACGGTCCGGGCAGCGACGGCGGCACGGGCCTCGGCCTGGCGATCGCGCGCTGGGCGGTGGATCTGCACGGTGGCGGGATCAGGGTGGCCGAATCCGAGCGGGGTTGCCGGATTCTTGTCACCCTTCCGGGCGAGCCTTCTGTGCCAAGTTGACGTAAAGTTCGAAGCGGAGCCACAAGATCCATGGGCGTCCGCGCTGACGGACACGTGTGATCAGGGACGGACCCGCGCCTTCCGCGCGCCGGGCCGGGCCCGACGCATCCCTTCTGTAGCGGAACCTCGCTCGATTCCCGCCATTTCCGGGCCCGAAACGCGCTTTCCGATGTGACTTACACGACGATGAACCGGCCCGACCTGACCTTCACCGTCATGGAGGCGTAGCCTTTATTCCCGCTGTCCATCACCTTGTGAAGCGGAAGAGGGCGGTTGCCGCCGTGTCGCCACAGTCCCCCAGTAACTCGAGCATCTCCACCGACGCCGATCAAGCGGGCAAGAGCCCCGCTGCCGCGTTCGGTGCCAACGAGTGGCTCGTCGACGAGATCTATCAGCAGTACCTCCAGGACCCGAACTCGGTAGACCGAGCCTGGTGGGACTTCTTCGCCGACTACAAGCCGGGAGCGGCCGCCGCTCCGGCTGCGGCGGGTACTGCGGCCGCGGGGGCCGCAGAGACCACCACCACGGCTCCGGCTCCGGCGGCACCCGCCGCCCCGGCCGCGGCTGCTCCGGCCGCTCCCGCTCCGGCCCCCGCGGCCCCGAAGCCCGCGGCCGCCGCTCCGGCGCCCGCGAAGGCCGCCGCCCCGGCTCCGGCCGCCAAGCCGAAGGCCGCGCCCGCCGCGGCGCCGGCTGCGCCGGCCGCCGGCCCCGAGCTGGTGACGCTGCGCGGTCCCGCCGCCGCGGTCGCGAAGAACATGAACGCCTCGCTGGAGCTGCCCACGGCCACGTCCGTGCGCGCGGTCCCGGTGAAGCTGCTGTTCGACAACCGCATCGTCATCAACAACCACCTGAAGCGCGCCCGGGGCGGGAAGATCTCCTTCACCCACCTCATCGGCTACGCGATGGTGCAGGCCATCAAGGCCATGCCGTCGATGAACTACTCCTTCGCGGAGAAGGACGGCAAGCCGACCCTGGTCAAGCCCGCACACATCAACTTCGGCCTGGCCATCGACCTGGTGAAGCCCAACGGCGACCGCCAGCTCGTCGTCGCCGGCATCAAGAAGGCCGACACGCTGAACTTCTTCGAGTTCTGGCAGGCCTACGAGGACATCGTCCGCCGCGCCCGCGACGGCAAGCTGACGATGGACGACTTCACCGGCGTCACGGTCTCCCTGACCAACCCCGGCGGCCTCGGCACCGTCCACTCCGTACCGCGTCTGATGCCCGGCCAGTCGGTCATCATGGGCGTCGGCTCGATGGACTACCCGGCGGAGTTCCAGGGCACGTCCCAGGACACCCTGAACAAGCTCGGCATCTCGAAGGTCATGACGCTCACGTCGACCTACGACCACCGGGTCATCCAGGGCGCCGCGTCCGGCGAGTTCCTGCGCATCGTCGCGAACTACCTTCTCGGCGAGAACGGCTTCTACGACGAGATCTTCGAGGCCCTGCGCATCCCCTACGAGCCGGTCCGCTGGCTCAAGGACATCGACGCCTCGCACGACGACGACGTCACCAAGGCCGCCCGGGTCTTCGAGCTGATCCACTCCTACCGGGTCCGCGGCCATGTCATGGCCGACACCGACCCGCTGGAGTACCGCCAGCGCAAGCACCCCGACCTGGACATCACCGAGCACGGGCTCACCCTGTGGGACCTGGAGCGCGAGTTCGCGGTCGGCGGGTTCTCGGGCAGGTCCCTGATGAAGCTGCGCGACATCCTCGGCGTACTGCGCGACTCGTACTGCCGCACCACCGGCATCGAGTTCATGCACATCCAGGACCCGAAGCAGCGCAAGTGGATCCAGGACCGCATCGAGCGCTCGCACTCCAAGCCGGAGCGCGAGGAGCAGCTGCGGATCCTGCGCCGGCTGAACGCCGCGGAGGCCTTCGAGACCTTCCTGCAGACGAAGTACGTCGGCCAGAAGCGCTTCAGCCTGGAGGGCGGCGAGTCCGTCATCCCGCTGCTGGACGCCGTGCTGGACTCGGCCGCCGAGTCCCGCCTGGACGAGGTCGTCATCGGCATGGCCCACCGCGGCCGGCTGAACGTCCTCGCCAACATCGTCGGCAAGTCGTACGCGCAGATCTTCCGCGAGTTCGAGGGCAACCTCGACCCGAAGTCGATGCACGGCTCCGGCGACGTGAAGTACCACCTGGGCGCCGAAGGCATCTTCACCGGCCTGGACGGCGAGCAGATCAAGGTGTCGCTGGCCGCGAACCCGTCCCACCTGGAGACGGTCGACCCGGTCATCGAGGGCATCACCCGCGCCAAGCAGGACATCATCAACAAGGGCGGCACGGACTTCACGGTCCTGCCGGTGGCCCTGCACGGCGACGCGGCCTTCGCGGGCCAGGGCGTGGTGGCCGAGACCCTGAACATGTCGCAGCTGCGCGGCTACCGCACCGGCGGCACGGTCCACATCGTCATCAACAACCAGGTCGGCTTCACGGCCGCCCCGGAGTCCTCGCGCTCGTCGATGTACGCGACGGACGTGGCGAGGATGATCGAGGCCCCGATCTTCCACGTGAACGGCGACGACCCGGAGGCCGTGGTCCGTGTGGCCCGCCTGGCCTTCGAGTTCCGCCAGGCGTTCAACAAGGACGTGGTGATCGACCTCATCTGCTACCGCCGCCGCGGTCACAACGAGTCGGACAACCCGGCCTTCACCCAGCCGCTGATGTACGACCTGATCGACAAGAAGCGCTCGGTGCGCAAGCTGTACACCGAGTCCCTGATCGGTCGCGGCGACATCACCCTGGAAGAGGCCGAGCAGGCCCTGCAGGACTACCAGGGCCAGCTGGAGAAGGTCTTCACGGAGGTCCGCGAGGCGGTCGCGCAGCCGGCCGCGGCTCCCGTGCCGGACCCGCAGGCGGAGTTCCCCGTCGCCGTGAGCACCGCGATCTCCTCGGAGACCGTGAAGCGGATCGCCGAGTCCCAGGTCAACATCCCCGACCACTTCCACGTCCACCCGCGTCTGCTGCCGCAGCTGCAGCGCCGGGCGACGATGGTCGAGGACGGCACCATCGACTGGGGCATGGGCGAGACGCTGGCGATCGGTTCGCTGCTGCTCGAGGGCACCCCGGTCCGGCTGTCCGGCCAGGACTCGCGCCGAGGCACCTTCGGTCAGCGTCACGCGGTCCTCATCGACCGTGAGACGGGCGACGACCACACCCCGCTGCAGTACCTCTCCGACGACCAGGCCCGCTACAACGTCTACGACTCCCTGCTCTCCGAGTACGCGGTCATGGGCTTCGAGTACGGCTACTCGCTCGCCCGTCCCGACGCGCTCGTGATGTGGGAGGCGCAGTTCGGCGACTTCGTCAACGGCGCGCAGACGGTGGTCGACGAGTACATCTCGGCGGCGGAGCAGAAGTGGGGCCAGCTGTCCGGCGTCACACTGCTCCTCCCGCACGGCTACGAGGGCCAGGGCCCGGACCACTCCTCGGCCCGTGTCGAGCGGTTCCTGCAGCTGTGCGCGCAGAACAACATGACGGTCGCCATGCCGACCCTCCCGTCGAACTACTTCCACCTCCTGCGGTGGCAGGTGCACAACCCGCACCACAAGCCGCTGGTGGTCTTCACCCCGAAGTCGATGCTGCGCCTCAAGGCCGCCGCGTCGAAGACGGAGGAGTTCACGTCGGGTCAGTTCCGCCCGGTCATCGGCGACTCGACGGTGGACGCGGCCGCGGTCCGCAAGGTCGTCTTCGTGGCGGGCAAGCTGTACTACGACCTGGAGGCCGAGCGCGCCAAGCGCGGCGCCACGGACATCGCGATCATCCGCGTCGAGCGCCTGTACCCGCTGCCGGGTGCCGAGCTCCAGGCGGAGATCGCCAAGTACCCGAACGTCGAGAAGTACCTGTGGGCCCAGGAGGAGCCGGCCAACCAGGGCGCCTGGCCGTTCATCGCCCTGAACCTGATCGACCACCTGGACCTCGCGGTCGGCGCGGACATCCCGCACGGCGAGCGCCTGCGCCGCATCTCGCGGCCGCACGGCTCGTCCCCGGCGGTGGGTTCCGCGAAGCGGCACCAGGCCGAGCAGGAGCAGCTGGTGCGGGAGGTGTTCGAGGCCTGAGCCTCTGAACACCATCGGCACGACGGGCCCCGCCCCGAGTCCTCGCGACTCGGGGCGGGGCCCCGCTCGTGGGGCCCCGGCCCCGCCGTAGCAGCTGGTCGCGAGCCTCCGGCCCGCCAGATTCCGCGCCGAGCAGCTCGCGGGCGGACGACAGCTCGCCCGCGGCCTCGTGCAGCAGCGCCGGGTCACCGGTCAGCGGCGCCAGTTCCCGGACGAGCCTGGCCCTGCCCGCGACGGGCACACGGCACTCCGGCCCCGTGCGGCGGGATAGCCTGGGAGGGTTCGTCACCGTCACTTTTTCCTTGCGGAGCACCCGTGTACTTCACCGACCGCGGCATAGAGGAGCTCGAGAAGCGGCGCGGCGAGGAGGAGGTCACCTTCGAGTGGCTCGCCGAGCAGCTGCGGACCTTCGTCGACCTCAACCCGGACTTCGAGGTGCCGGTGGAGCGGCTGGCGACGTGGCTGGCCCGGCTGGACGACGAGGACGACGACGCGTAGGCCCGGCTCATATCGTCGCCGAGGGCGCCCCTGGGGGCGCCCTTCGTGCTTCCGGGGGCCGGTGACGGCCGTTGTCCGGGGCTGGTGCCGTCAGTCGCGTGGGTGAGTGACGTCGTACGCCAGCCCCAGCGCGCCGTGGGCGAGGAGCAGGGCGCCCGCGGCGATCCAGCCGCCGCTGCGCCGCCGTACGCCCCAGGCGGCGAGCGGCAGGCCGGCCGCCATCTGGGCCAGGGCCAGGGCGCGCGACTCGGGGGTGCCGACCCAGGGGAGCCAGGGGGTCAGCAGGGTGTCGGCGACGGTTTCGAGTTCGCCGCGGACCGTGTCGCGCCAGCCCTCCCCTTCGATCTGGCGGGCGTGCGGATGGGCGCGGGCGGCCTCGCGGAGGCGGCCGGCGGGTTCGCCGGGGGCGAGGCCGGCGGGCAGGGCGACTCCCGCGCGCGTGAGGACGGCGAGCAGGCGACGCACGCGTGCCCGGGCGTCGGCCTCGGGGTCCGGTTTCGTCAGCTGGTCGAGGGACTGCATGTCCAGAACCGGGTCGAGGCCGAGGCGGGCGGCGAAGGTGCGCATGGCCTCGTCCTCGCCGGCCGGGGTGCCGTTGGCGAGCCAGACATAGCCGACGGGGCTGCGGAAGCCGGCGGCCAGGGTGTAGCCGGCGCGGTCGGCGTCCCACCACAGGGCGAGGACGGGCCAGGGCGCACCGACGGCCAGTGCGGTGGCCCAGCCGCCCAGCACACGGTCGACCGGTTCGTCGCCGTGCAGCCAGGGCCCGCCCTCGGGGACGAGCACACTCCAGTCCCGGCCGGCCGGGGCGAGCAGCATGCGTTCACGCAGCAGCCGGGCGGCGGGGGCGACGGACCCGGGCACCCCCCGGCAGAGCAGCAGGGCGCCCGAGGCGGGACCGGTCCGGCGGCCGGCCTGGAACTCTTCCGTCGACATGGTCACACGCTAGGGCGATTCACCCACTTTGAGCACTTTTGAGGGCTCGAGTATCCCCAGAACGGGTGTCTTGACTTTCCTCCGCCGCGATATATCGTGAGTAGCAGAAGACGCGATATGGCGCGTTGGGACGGGGAGGTCCGCAGCATGTCCGAGTGGTCGGTGACAGAGCCCAGGAAGCTCACCTTCGACGAGCCCGTACGCGAACTCCAGGTGCGCATCGTCAGTGGCACGGTGAACGTCGTGGGGACGGACGAAGGTTCCGCCCGCCTGGAGGTGTCCGAGATCAAGGGCCCGCCCCTGGTGGTGACCCAGCAGGACGGCGCGCTCACGGTGGCGTACGACGACCTGCCCTGGAAGGGCTTCCTCAAGTGGCTCGACCGCAAGGGTTGGCGGCGCAGCGCGGTCGTCTCCCTGGCGGTGCCGGCCGACACCCGGATCGAGGTGGGCGTGGTCGACGCCGGGGCCGTCGTGTCCGGGATCAGCGGGCCGTCGTCGGTGAAGGGCGTCACCGGCGACACGACCCTCGTCGCGCTCTCCGGCCCGGTCCGCGCCGACACGGTCTCCGGGAACCTGGAGGCCCAGGCCGTCACCGGCGACCTCCGGTTCAACTCCGTCTCCGGCGACCTCACCGTCGTCGAGGGCTCGGGCTCCGCCGTGCGGGCCGACTCGGTCAGCGGCTCCATGATCGTCGACCTCGACCCGGACGGCCCGACCCAGATCAGCCTCACCAGCGTCTCGGGCGAGATCGCGATCCGGCTCCCGGCCCCGGCGGACGCCGACGTCGAGGCGAACACCGCGAGCGGCACGATCTCCAACGCCTTCGACGGACTCCGGGTGCACGGCCAGTGGGGCGCCCACCGCATCACCGGCCGCCTCGGCGACGGCACGGGCAAGCTGCGGGCGACGACGGTGTCCGGCTCGATCGCCCTACTGCGCCGACCGCCCGGGGAGGACCAGGAGGAGCCATGGGACGCCGGGAGCGACAAGAACACCACGGATGCCACGGCCGCAACGGATACCAAGGCTGCCGAGGACACCAGGGACGCGGGTGCGCCGGTGGCGGACGCCACCCCGGGGGGCAGCACGCGGAGCGACTCGGGGGACAATTCCGTTTCCGGTCAGGACGCCGACCCCACCAGCACCCCGGCCGACGGCACGACCGACAAGAAGGTGCTCTGACATGCCCCCCGTCTTCGCCCACGGCCGCCTCCGCCTCTACCTGCTGAAGCTGCTGGACGAGGCCCCGCGCCACGGCTACGAGGTGATCCGCCTCCTCGAGGAACGCTTCCAGGGGCTGTACGCACCGTCGGCCGGCACCGTGTACCCGCGCCTGGCCAAGCTGGAGGCCGAGGGCCTGGTCACGCACACCACCGAGGGCGGCCGCAAGGTGTACGCCATCACGGACGCGGGCCGCGCCGAACTGGCCGACCGCAGTGGCGAACTGGCCGACCTGGAGCTGGAGATCCGCGAGTCGGTCGCCGAGCTCGCCGCGGAGATCAAGGCCGATGTGCGGGGCGCGGCGGGCGACCTGCGGCGCGAGGTACGGGCGGCGGCCACCGAGGCCCGCCGCGGCGCCGGGACCAGGGCGCGCGGTGAACAGGACGCCCCCTTCGGAGACTTCACGGACTACACCGACAAGGAGGCGTGGCGCGCCGCCAAGGAGGAGATGCGCCGCGCCAAGCAGGAGTGGAAGGAGCAGGCCCGGCGCGCGAAGGACGAGAGCCGCCGGGCCCGCGACGAGGCCCAGCGGGCCCGGCGTCAGGCCAAGGAGGCACAGGAGCGGGCCCGGACGCAGGCGCAGGAGGAGATGCAGCGCATCGCCCGGCGGGTCCAGGAGCAGGTCCAGGACCATTTCTCACGCGGCGACTGGCCGACGGGGGTACGCGAGGGCCTGACCGAACTGGCCAAGGAGTTCGGCGAGTTCGGAAAGGACTTCGGCAAGGAGTTCGGAAAGGACTTCGGCTTCGGACGACCCGGCACCGAACGACCGGACCGGGAACCGGACTACTCCGACACCCCTGAGGACTTCCCCGCCGACCACGAACCCTCCTGGGCCCACGAGCCCTCCTCCGGCGACCCGGCCCGCGACCTGGACCGCCTGCTGGACCGCTTCCGCGACGACATCCGCGACGCGGCCCGCGACCACGGCGTAACAGCGGACCAACTCCGCGACGCCCGCCGCCACTTGTCGACGGCGGCGGCACACATCGGAGTCGTACTGCGGACGCCGCACACCTGACCCCGGACGCCCGCCGCAGGGGCGGACGAACGGCGCCGCCCCGCAGCCCCCTAGCCGGCCTTCGCCTCTCCCCCGCCGTAGAGCACCCGTGTCAGCGCCTCGTACGTCACCCCGTGGTCGGCGAGGACCTCCGCGGGTACGCCGGGGCGGGCCGTCAGGGCCAGCAGGATGTGTTCGTCGCCGATGTGCCGGTCGCGGTGGGCGACGGCGATGCGCAGGCTCTTTTCCAGTACCTCCTTGGCGCCCCTGCTGAAGCTGCGGCGCCCCGACCACCACCCCTTGTCCTTCCGGTCGCCGGACATCGCCCCGACGCCATGCGTCTCCTCCACCCGGGCGACGATCTCGGAGACGTCGATCCCCAGTCCGGCCAGTGCCTCCGCCTCGGCCTGGGACAGCCCGGCCCGCCGGCGCGCGTCGTCCAGCGCCCGCCGCACCGACCGGACCGCCTCCTCGCGCCCGCCGACCCCGAGCACGGCCAGCGCGAACGAGGCACGGCTGGCCTCCCGGTCGAGGAGCGCGTGCAGCAGGTGCTCGGCGTCGACGGTCTGCGCCCCGGCCCCCTCGGCGTGCTCGACCGCACCCGTCACCACCGCGCGGGCGTCCTTCGTGAACCGCTCGAACATCAATGCCTCCCGTACTTCTTGTGCACGGCCTGCCTGCTCACGCCGAGTTCCGCGGCGATCTCCTGCCACGACCAGCCCTGATTGCGCGCACTGCGCACCTGCACCGCCTCCAGCTGCTCCAGCAGCCGGCGCAACGCGGCGACGGCACGCAGGCCGACCCGTGGATCACGGTCACCGGCACGCTCGGCGAGATCTGTTGCCTCACTCATGATGTCAACCTACGTTGACACGCCATACCTGTCAACCATGGTTGACGCATGTCACGCCAACGGCCGGCCCGGAAACCCGGACCGGCCGTCGGTGTCACCTCAGTCGGTGTTGCCTCAGCCGTTGGTGTTGCCTCAGCCGTTGGTGAGCACGATCTTCCCGAACTGCTCCCCCGACTCCATCCGAGCGAAGCCCTCCCGGGCCCGGTCCATCGGGAGCACCTCGTCGATCACGGGACGTACGCCCGTGGCGGCGCAGAAGGAGAGCAGGTCCTCGAGCTCGTCCTTGGTGCCCATCGTGGAACCGACGATCTTGAGCTCCAGGAAGAAGACCCGGGTGAGTTCGGCGTGCGAGGGACGGTCGCCGCTGGTGGCACCGGAGATGACGAGCGTGCCACCGGGGCGCAGGGACTTCACGGAGTGCGACCAGGTGGCCGCGCCGACGGTCTCGATGACGGCGTCCACCCGCTGCGGCAGCCGCGCACCCGGCTCCACCGCGTCGACGGCACCCAGTTCCACCGCCCGCTTCCGCTTGGCCTCGTCCCGGCTGGTGGCGAAGACGCGCAGTCCGGCGGCCTTGCCGAGCACGATGGCGGCGGTGGCGACACCACCACCGGCGCCCTGCACCAGCACGGAATCGCCGGGCCGTACCCCGGCGTTGGTGAAGAGCATCCGGTACGCCGTCAGCCAGGCGGTGGGAAGACAGGCGGCCTCCGCGAAGGAGAGCTCCTTGGGCTTGGGCAGGACGTTCCACGTCGGCACGGCGACCTGCTCGGCGAACGTGCCCTGGTAGCGCTCGGTGAGGATGGAGCGAGGCTCTTTGGTGCCGACGCCGTAGCCGGTCTGGCCGATGACGGAGTGCAGGACGACCTCGTTGCCGTCCTCGTCGACACCGGCGGCGTCACAGCCGAGGATCATCGGCAGCCTGTCCTCCGGGAGGCCTACGCCACGGAGGGACCAGAGGTCGTGGTGATTGAGGGAGGCGGCCCTGACGTCGACGGTACTCCAGCCGGGGCGGGCCTCAGGGGCTGGGCGCTCCCCCAACTCCAGGCCGGAGAGCGGCTGGTCGCGGTCGATTCGGGCGGCGTAGACAGCGAACATGACCTTGACGATAGGGGTCACATGCGCCGCGCGGAACCGTACGCCCCTGTGACACACGCCCTCTTGCCCGCACGCCGACGCGGATGCGGCCCTCGCTGGGGGCTCCGCCCCCAAACCCCCGGCCTATGCCCACCCACCACCCGTCTCGGTCGGGAGAGGGGCGCACGACTGAACCACCCAAGAGCCCCACGCCGCCTCAGCCGCCCAGGACACACGCCCAACTGACACCCACCCCACCCCACCCCCGACATCCACACCCGCCAACACCGAGCCCCCACCCGCCATCACCACCCACCACCCACCACCC
>NZ_KQ949132.1:0-19894 GCF_001514305.1 Streptomyces dysideae | reverse complement strand
TCACCACCCACCACCCACCACCCACCGCACCCGCACCCGCACCCGCACCCGCACCCGCACCCGCACCCGCACCCGCCAACTAAGAGGACCCCCACCGGGGCCACCCGCACCCGACAACGAAAGCAGCACGGGTGGTGCGGGTGGGAACCCTCAACGCCCACACCCCGCCCCTAGCCACCACAGACGCCCCCGCACACCCCACCCCCCACGCCACCCGCACCCGCCAACCACCCCCAGCCCCCACCAGAGACGCCCACCCCCGAAACCACCCGAACGGCGGGCGGGTGGGTGGGCGGGTGGGCAAAAAAATGGCCCCGCCCACCAGGACGGGACCATTCACACTCAACGCCTCAACACCTCAGCGCCGAGCAACACCTTCCGCCCGAGCCGCCGCCGCAACCGCCGCAGTAACAGCCGGCGCCACCCGCTCATCAAACGGCGACGGAATCACATAGTCCGCAGCAAGATCGTCACCGACCACCGCCGCCAACGCCTCCGCCGCAGCGATCTTCATCCCCTCGGTGATCCGAGACGCCCGAACCTGCAGCGCTCCGGCGAAGATCCCCGGAAACGCGAGCACGTTGTTGATCTGGTTCGGAAAGTCCGAGCGCCCGGTCGCCACAACCGCCGCGTACTTGTGCGCGACGTCGGGATGCACCTCGGGATTCGGGTTGGCCATGGCGAAGACAAACGCCCCCTCGGCCATGGAGGCCACCGCCGCCTCCGGAACCGTACCGCCGGAGACGCCGATGAAGACGTCGGCGCCTTCCAGAGCCGCTTCCAGCGACCCGGTGATGCCGGCCTTGTTCGTGAACCCGGCGACCTCCCGCTTGACCGGCGTAAGGTCGTCCCGGTCGGCCGACACGACGCCCTTGCGGTCGGACACCGCAACGTCCCCGATCCCGGCCTCGACCAGCATCTTCGCGATGGCGACACCCGCCGCACCGGAGCCGGAGATGACGGCCCGCAGATCCCCGAGCCCCTTCCCGGTGAGCCGCGCGGCGTTCCGCAGTGCCGCCAGCGTCACGACCGCCGTACCGTGCTGGTCGTCGTGGAAGACCGGGATGTCCAGCCGCTCCTGCAGCTTCCGCTCGATCTCGAAGCACCGCGGCGCCGAGATGTCCTCCAGGTTCACACCGCCGAACGACGGCGCGAGCCGCACCACGGTCTCGACGATCTCGTCGACGCCGGTGCAGTCGAGCGCGATCGGCACCGCGTCGACGCCACCGAACTGCTTGAACAGAATCGCCTTGCCCTCCATCACCGGGAGGGAGGCCTCGGGGCCGATGTCACCGAGCCCCAGCACCGCCGTACCGTCGGTCACGACGGCGACGACGGACGACTTCCACGTGTAGTCGTGCACGAGTTCCGGCTGCTCGGCGATCGCGCTGCACACCTTCGCGACGCCGGGCGTGTACGCCAGGGACAGGTCGTCCTTGTCACGGACGGGCACGGTGGCCTGCACGGCCATCTTGCCGCCACGGTGCAGCGCGAACGCCGGATCGAAGGCATCGAGGGGCTCGGCCCCGCCATCCTGATCCGTACTGCTGTCGCTGCGAGGATTGACGATCT
This sequence comes from Streptomyces dysideae, assembly GCF_001514305.1. Classification (GTDB taxonomy): domain Bacteria; phylum Actinomycetota; class Actinomycetes; order Streptomycetales; family Streptomycetaceae; genus Streptomyces; species Streptomyces dysideae. The sequence continues at coordinate 18,322 of NZ_KQ949132.1, read as the reverse complement.
CCGCTGCCACTTTGTCTTACCCCTTAAGTGTTCATGGTCTGAGGGTTGGCCACTCCTGGTGAGAAGTGGGCGGGCACCGCGCACGGCCCAGGTCAGTGATGCGTACGGGCACATACGCGACGGGCGCGCCGCACACGCGCCCTGAGCCCCGGATGAGGGGTGTAAAGAACCTTCTTACCGGACGGACGGCGCCGACGACGAGTCCATACGAGTCCATACGTGCAAGGTCACATGACGGAGCCCGCGGACCGTATGGCGACGACACAATTCGGACACGCATCGGCGACACGAATCATGAGCACGTATACGGACAAGGACTCGAGAAACACTTGACAGGGTCGCAAAGTGGACGAAAAGCCGCAGAGAGCTCACCCGCACCCGAGATGCGCCGAAGATCTTCCGGCCGGAACGCCAGATTCCCGTAGAAGGTCCGGTCGGGATGTACCAACCTGATGCGGTTCGGGGGTCACCCGTTATCCGATTTTGACATGGCGGGCGCCCTGAATGGCTCAGTCCGAATGGCAAGATGCCGTAATCACACGAGGTCGCGACACACGAAGACGTGTGTTCCGTCGACCCACGGCACTGCCGAACCCAATCGACAGTGGCCCGCCCCATCGGCAACTCCACCCATCCGCCGGAGGAACCCACCATGACCGCAAGCTCCACCCGTCGTACGACCGCCGCGCGCTCACGGATTGCCGCGGTAGGCGCGATCGCGGTCGCAGGCGCCCTGATTCTCACCGGTTGCGGTGACCAGACCAAGGACGGCGAGGACTCCACGAAGGAGACCGCCACGGCCAGCAAGGCCCCGCTCTTCGACAAGCTGCCCGCGGACATCCAGAAGGCGGGCGAGATCAAGGTCGGCACGAACGCCGAGTACGCGCCGATGGAGTTCCAGGAGGGCGGCAAGATCGTCGGTGTCGACCCCGACATAGCCGCCGCGCTGGGCGAGAAGCTGGGCGTGGAGTTCAAGTTCACCTCCGGCTCCTTCGACGGCCTGATCACCTCCCTGAACTCCGGCCGCTACGACGTCGCCATGTCCTCCATCACGGACACCCCGCAGCGCCAGGAGGGCCTGAACGACGACGGCAAGAAGCTCGGCCCGGGTGTCGACTTCGTCGACTACTTCACGGCCGGCACCGCCGTCTACGTCCAGAAGGGCAACCCGGAGAAGATCAACTCGATCGAGGACCTCTGCGGCAAGACGGCCGCCGTGCAGCGCGGTACGACGTACGAGAAGGCCCTGAAGACCCAGTCCAAGGCCTGCACGGACGGCGGCGAGAAGAAGATCACGATCGAGGCGTTCGAGAACGACACCGAGGCCCAGACCCGCGTGAAGTCGGGCGGCGCCGCCGCCGGCGTCAACGACTACCCGGTGGCCCTGGACCTGTCCCGCAAGGCCGACGGCGGCAACGCGTTCGAGGTCGTCGGCGAGCAGTTCGAGGCCGGTCCCTTCGGCATCGCGGTGAACAAGGACAACAAGGAGCTCACCGCCGCCCTCGAGGAAGCCGTCAACGCGATCATCGAGGACGGCACGTACAAGAAGATCCTCGAGAAGTGGGGCGCCGAGAGCGGCGCGATCGACAAGGCCGCCATCAACGGTGGCAAGTGACGTCCAGCAGCACTGAAGGGCAGTCACTGTGACTGACAAGTTCGACAAGGAGCCGGCCGACGCTGACCCGTCGGCCGGCGCCGTGGTCTCCAAGGACAGCGGGAACGTTCCGCCCGAGGCGATCAAGGCCATTCCGGTACGGCACTACGGCCGCTGGGTCAGCGCGGTCGTGGTGCTGGCCCTGGTGGGCCTGCTGGTCAACGCCTTCGCGACCGCCGAGAAGATCCAGTGGAGCGCCGTCGGCGACACGGTGTTCGACTCCACGGTCCTCGCGGGCGCCGGACGCACCCTGCTGATCAGCGTCCTGGCGATGCTCATGGGCGTGATCCTGGGCGTCGTGCTGGCCGTGATGCGGCTCTCGAAGAACCCGGTGACCAGCTGGGTGGCCTGGGCCTACATCTGGTTGTTCCGCGGTACACCGGTCTACGTCCAGCTGCTCATCTGGTTCAACCTGGCGCTGATCTTCCCCACGCTGAATCTCGGTCCCATCTACAAGGACGAGATGGTGGACGTCATGACCCCGTTCATGGCCGCCCTGCTGGGCCTGGGTCTGAACGAGGCGGCGTACATGGCGGAGATCTGCCGCGCGGGCCTGATGGCCGTCGACGAGGGCCAGACCGAGGCGTCGCACGCCCTCGGCATGAGCCACGCCAAGACGCTGCGCAGGATCGTGATCCCGCAGGCGATGCGGGTGATCGTGCCGCCGACCGGCAACGAGTTCATCAACATGCTGAAGACCTCGTCGCTGGTGTACGTGGTGACGTACAACGAGTTGCTGCGCGCCACGTCGACGATCGGCTCCACGTCGTACGCCGTGATGGAGCTGCTCTTCGTGGCCTGCATCTGGTACCTGGTCATGACCAGCGTGTTCAGCGTCTTCCAGTTCTACCTGGAGCGCCGCTACGCCCGCGGCTCACTGCGTCAGCTGCCGGCCACCCCGTGGCAGAAGGTCAAGGCCAACATGCTCTCCCTCTCCAACTGGCGGCGGTGACCCATGAACGCAATGGTGAAGTCCGAGGGCGTGCACAAGTCCTTCGGCCCCGTGGAAGTCCTCAAGGGCATCGACCTGGAGGTGAAGACCGGCGAGGTGTTCTGCCTCATCGGCCCCTCCGGCTCCGGCAAGTCGACCTTCCTCAGGTGCATCAACCACCTGGAGAAGATCAACGCGGGTCGTCTGTACGTCGACGGCGAGCTGGTCGGCTACCGCCAGAAGGGCGACAAGCTGTACGAGCTCAAGGACAGCGAGGTCGCGCTGAAGCGCCGGGATATCGGCATGGTCTTCCAGCGCTTCAACCTGTTCCCGCACATGACGGCCGCGGAGAACGTCATCGAGGCGCCGGTGCAGGTCAAGGGCGTGAGCAAGGCCCAGGCCTGGGAACGCGCGAGGGAGCTGCTGGACCGCGTCGGCCTGGCCGACAAGGCGGGCAGCTACCCCTCGCAGCTCTCCGGTGGCCAGCAGCAGCGCGTGGCCATCGCCCGGGCCCTGGCGATGGACCCGAAGCTGATGCTCTTCGACGAGCCCACTTCGGCCCTCGACCCGGAGCTGGTCGGCGACGTCCTCGACGTCATGCGCGACCTCGCCGAGTCCGGCATGACGATGGTGGTCGTCACCCACGAGATGGGCTTCGCCCGCGAGGTCGGCGACAGCCTGGTCTTCATGGACGGCGGCGTGGTGGTCGAGTCCGGCAACCCGCGCGACGTCCTGACGGACCCGCAGCACGAGCGGACGAAGGCGTTCCTGTCCAAGGTGCTCTGACGGTACGAAGTGAAAGGGGCGGTACGGGAGTTCCGTACCGCCCCTGTCGCGTTCCCAGGCACTACTTCAGCGCGAGCAGCAGCGTGTCGGAGGGTGAACACCACACCGCCCGCGCCTCCCCGAACCCCTTCTCGCGCAGTACGCGCGCGTGCCACGCCGCGGACGGCGTGTCGCCGTCGGCGTGCTCGCCGTAGATCTCGAAGCGCCTGGCCGTCGGCCCGGCGAGGACCGGGTCCTTGCCCGCGAGCTGCCACCACTCGGCCCAGTCGAGGGCACCGTCCCGCTTGGCCTGATCCATACGTGCGTGCCGCTGCGCACGCTCCGCCGCATTGATCCGGGGCGTCGTCTCGTCGATCATGTGATCCGCGTTCATGAAGACACCGCCGTCGCGGACGAGCTCCGCGACCTGACCGTAGAGGGCCGCGAGGGGTTCGCTGTGCAACCAGTGCAGGGCCGTGGCGGTCAGGACGGCGTCGTACGAGTCGTACGGCAGCTTCGCCGGCCAGTCGGGGTCCTTGAGGTCGGCGGTGACGAAGGTGACCCGTTCGTCGCCCGCGAAGGTGCCCTCGGCGATGGCGAGGAGCGCCGGGTCGAGGTCGATGCCGGTACTGGTGGCCTCCGGGAACCGCCGGAGCAGCCGGGCCGTGATACTTCCCGTGCCGCACGCGAGATCGAGCACGCGGGGGGCGGGTCCGGCAAGGGCCTCGACCATGTCGAGCATGATCCGGAAGCGCTCCTCGCGGTCGGGCATGTACCACTCCTGCTGCCGGTCCCAGCTCTCCTGCCAGGCGAGCCAGTCGGCGCCGGTCGCCGTGGTGTCCGTGTCCGTGTCCGTGTCCGTGTCCGTCATCGAGACCCTCCATCGCGTACGTCACGTAATACCCTGGAAGCATGACCGGCTGTTACTCCGACCGCATCACGACGATAGAACGCCTCCGTAAGGACTACAAGTGGAACTGGCCTATTACTCGGATTACGCCGTGCGTCTCGTCAACACCGAGGAACCGGCCCGCGGCAAGGACTCCCTGACCTCGATCGAGGCCGTCCGCGACCTGTTCGGAGTCAACCAGTCGGCGGCCCGCCGCGCCACGGACGCGGACGTGACGCGGTTCCGCTCGGTCCGGGGCCGACTGCGCGCGGTCTTCGAGGCGGCCGACGGCGGCGACGAGACCCTCGCGGTGGACCTGTTGAACTCACTGCTGCTGGAGTTCCCGGTGAGCCCGCAGATCTCCGGCCACGACTTCCGGGACGACGACGGCCGCCCGCTGTGGCACATGCACCTGGCGGATCACCCGTCGAACGCTACCGCGGGCTACGCGGCCATCGCGGCGATGGGCCTGGCCTTCCACCTCACCGAGTACGGCGTGGACCGCCTGGGCCTGTGCGAGGCGCCACCGTGCCGCAACGCCTACCTGGACACGTCCACCAACCGCTCCCGGCGCTACTGCTCGGACCGCTGCGCCACCCGCGCCAACGTCGCCGCCTACCGGGCCCGCAAACGCCTGGCGGCGGCCCGGCCCGACCTGTCCGAGAAGACGGGCCTGGCAGCGGACAGCACCCAGCGCACGACGGCGAACGGCGACCGCTGAGCCTCCTGCCGCGGCCGGTACCTGAACCGCACCCGGCCCAGCACCAGGTCCTCCGGCACGGTCCCGTAGTCGGTGCTGTCGCCCCCGGCGTACGCGTTGTCGCCGAGCACCCACCACCCGCCGTCCCGCCGCTCCGCGGCCCGCTTGACGACGAGCAGGTCCTGCTGGAACGGATGCCGCAGCACCACGACGTCCCCCGGCCGGATCCGGGCCTCGTAGTGCACCACGAGCCGGTCCCCGTGCCGCAGCGTGGGCACCATGGACGGCCCGGTCACCTCGGCCACCCCGAAGGGCAGCAGGGCCCTCCCCCGCTCGGTCTCCTGCGACAGTTCCGGCATCCCCGGCACCTCCCCGGTCCGATCCTCCACCAGTCTCAGTCTGACCCCGGACTTTTGTCCTAAGCCCATGGGGGCACTCGCGAAAACCCGTCTCGCAGGGAGTAATGTCCCACCTGAGAAGACGATCACGAGGAAGGAATGCTCCATGCTTTCCCGCCTGTTTGCCCCCAAGGTCAAGGTCAGCGCACACTGCGACCTGCCCTGCGGTGTGTACGACCCGGCCCAGGCCCGCATCGAGGCGGAGTCGGTGAAGGCCGTACAGGAAAAGATGGCCGCCAACGACGACCCGCACTTCCAGGCTCGCGCGACCGTCATCAAGGAACAGCGCGCCGAGCTCGCCAAGCACCACGTCTCGGTGCTCTGGAGCGACTACTTCAAGCCCCCGCACTTCGAGAAGTACCCGGAGCTGCACCAGCTGGTCAACGACGCCCTGAAGGCCCTCTCGGCCGCCAAGGCGTCCACCGACCCGGCCACGGGCCAGAAGGCGCTGGACTACATCGCCCAGATCGACAAGATCTTCTGGGAGACGAAGAAGGCTTGATCTATGGCTAGGCCGTCTGACCTGCGGTTTCGCGGGTCGTATCGCCTACCTGTCCGCACCCGGTCCGCAGGCCGCCGAGCACGGCGTCCATGACGGTCCGGGTGCGGTCTTCTTCGCCCGGCCACAGATGGGCGTAGATCCGCAGTGTGATGACGGCGGACGCGTGGCCGAGGACCAGCTGGACCTGCTTGACGCTCGCTCCGCCGGCGATGAGGGCGGAGGCGTAGAAGTGCCGCAGGTCGTGGGTCACCATGTGCGGCAGCTCGACGGGCTTGCGGCCCTCGCGCTCGGCCGCCTCGTTCTCCGCTGATTGGAGCGTCCTGCGGGCGCAGTTCCACTCCGTCTTCCAGCGGCGGTAGTTGAGGGGCTCGCCCTCCTCCATCGTGAACAGCCACTCCTTGGAGGGGCGTGCGGCGAGGTGCGCGAGGAGGGCGTCGGTGACCACCTCGCCGACCGGGACGGTGCGTCGGGACTTGGCGGTCTTCGGCGGGCCGATCTTCCCGGACTGGAGTCGCTGGCGCTCGACCCGGATGGTGCCCGCCTTGAAGTCGACGTCCGACACTTTAAGGCCGAGCAACTCGCCTATTCGCAAGCCTGATCCAGCAAGCGTGACGATCGCCGCGCGGATGTACGGCGGCATCACGCGGGCCATCGATTCGACATGAGCGACCGTGGGCGGGGTGACCTCCTCGTCCTGCATGGGCGGGAGAGTGATCCGGCGGCACGGGCTGGCGGCGATGACCTTGTCCTCGACGGCCGCGGTCATGAGGCGCACGAGGACGTCGTAGACGTTGCGCACGCTGCCGGGGCCGAGCTGCTCGGACAGGCTCTTGAACACCACCTGCAGGTCGCTGCGCCGTATCGCCGCCATGGTGCGGGAGCCGAGCACCGGCACGAGATGGAGCCGAAGCGCGTTGTCGGTGATGCGCTCGCCTGCCTCACTGGCGATGAGCGACTCCTCCCACTTCTTCGCGTACGCCTCGAACGTGATCCGCCCTGCTCGCGGGTCGACGTACTGGCCGGTCACGATGCTGGCCGTGACCTCATCGATCCAGCGCTGGGCGTCGAGCTTGCGGTCGAAGTGGCGGGCGTGCTCCTTGCCGTCGAGGTCGCGGTAGCGGGCCCGCCATTTGCCGTTGGGTCGCTTTTGGATGTTGGCCAAGTGGCTTCTCCCTTGGGTTGGTTATCGGTAGTAGCCGCCGCCCTCGATGTGCTCGGTGAGGGTGCGGGCGTCGCGCTCATCGCCCATGAGGCGAAGGCACTGCTCGTGGATGGCCCGTGAACTGTCGGGGTGGGCCTGGATGTGCTCGGCGATGCCGACGACTGCGTGGTGCAGTCGGTCTTCGGCGTCGCGTGTCTCGTAGTACGCCTCGACGGCTTCCTGGACGAGCCGTCTGCTGTCGAGGTCGAGCCCTTCCAGCGGTGGGGACATCAGCTCTTCGAGGGGCAACTCGAAGACGCGGGCGAAGGCGAGGGCTTCGTCGACGTTGATACGGCGGCGTGGGGTGCCGTTCTCGATGCGCCAGACGGCGGTCTGGTTCATCTTGACGCCGGCCTTCGACACCCGGTCTGCCAGCTCGATCGTGCTCCACCCCCTGACCTCGCGCTCCAGCGCCACCCGTGCGGCGATGTTGCCCTCGCTGTAGAGCAGCGGCACCTCACCGCCGTCGACCCTGTCGCCTGCCATCGGACCTCCATCCTGACCATTGCTTTTCAAATTGTAACACCACCTTGCCAATTTGGCTGACCGGCGATCGTCGAGTACAAATTATGCATACCGGATTGCAACCTAGTCGATTGGGAATGCATGCGATACCTGACCACCGCCGAGGTCGCCGAGCGCTACCGCACAGCGGAGAGCACCGTCCGCTACTGGCGCCAGATCGAGAAGGGCCCGCGCGGCATCAAGATCGGCAAGCGGGTGCTGTATCCCGAGGCCGAGCTGCTGCGCTACGAGCGGGCGCTGATCGAGGGCCAAGACGAGTGGGGTCTGGCCTCCTGAGCCGCCGGAGGCCCGGAACACGGAAACGGCCCTCGGCGCGCCAACGCCGAAGGCCGGAGAGTCCCCCGCATACCGCCCATCCCTAAACGAACAAGGCGACGAGGGGCTGGACCTCGCCCGTCCTGCCCCTCGTCTGAGAGGAACATCTATGGAGGACCCTACGTCCCCCACCAACCCGAACACGGCCCCCAAGGTCAGCTGGCCCGAGGTCGCGGTCCCCGGCCAAGGCGTCCCCGGACGCCGCGGGGACGAGCATTCTGCTGCTGCGGTATCAGGGGACCGTCCCCTCGATACATCCGGTCCCCTGTCGGCGCGAACCACGGTCCCCATACCCAATTCCGTTGGAGACGTGCAGGTCAGCGGCATCGGCGCGCCAACGGGGACCGGTCCCCAAGACTCTGGAGTTGCACCAGGGGACCGCAGTGGGGACCGGGACAGCGGCCGTCACCTGTCGCCGGGGACCGACGTCCCCGTAGAACGGGCCGAGCAACAAGAGAGGGCAGCCACCGATGGCGGGACACGCGCCGGGGGCCACAAAGGCACCGGTGCTCAGGTAGCCGCTGACGGGGTCGCGCTGCTGGACGAGTTGCGGGCAGCGATCGGCAAGTACGTGGTGCTGCCCAGCGAGGAGGCGCTGACCGCTGTCACCCTGTGGGTGGCGGCCACGCATATCCAGACGGCTCTGCAGCATGCTCCGCGTCTGGCGGTGGTGAGCCCGACGAAGGGGTGCGGCAAGTCCCGGGTTCTGGACGTGCTCCACGAGACCGTGTACCAGCCGATGATGACGGTGAACACCTCCCCGGCGGTCATCTTCCGGGTCATCGGCAAGAACCCTCCCACCCTGCTGGTGGACGAGGCAGACACCATCTTCGGCCCCAAGGCGAGCGGTGACAGTGAGATCCTGCGCGGCCTGCTGAATGCCGGGCACCAGCGCAACCGGCCCGCGTGGCGGATCTCCGGTCCGGATCACAAACCGACCCCGTTCCCCACCTTCGCCATGGCTGCCATTGCGGGTATCGGCGACCTGCCGGACACGGTCATGGACCGGGCGGTCGTTCTGCGGATGCAGAAGCGTAAGCCGGGCGAAAAGGTCACCCCGTTCCGCTCCCGGTATTCGGTGCCGGAACTCAACGCGCTGCGTGACCGGCTGACCGCCTGGCTGGGTCCCCTGCGCGGGCAGGCTGCCCGAATGGTGCCGCAGATGCCGGTAGAAGACCGGGCGGCGGACACCTGGGAGCCACTGGTCATCATCGCCGACCTGGCAGGCGGCCAGTGGCCCGCCCAGGCTCGTGCCGCCTGCTTGGCCATGACCCGCCACGAGGCGGCCCAGGACGAGCAGAGCAGCCTGAAGACGCGGCTCCTGCGCGACATCCACCGCATTTTCGCGCAGGCGGACAACCCCGAGGCCCTGGCCACTCAGGATCTGGTCGCCTCGCTGCTCCAGGACGCTGAGGCCCCGTGGGCGGAGTACGGCACCAAAGGGCTGAACGCCTACCACCTGAGCAATCTGCTGCGGGACTTCAACATCAGCCCGGCCAACTACCGGTTCGACAAGGGCAGGCAGGCCAAGGCGTACATACGCAACCGCTTCCTGGACGCCTGGGCCCGCAACTGCCCGGACCTCGTCGAGGCGGCACCCGAGCCCGAACACGGCGCCGCCCCCGCCCGCATGCCGCAGGGCAGGCCGCCCGCCGCCCCGGCGGGGACGCTGCCTGTCGGCCCGCCTGGTGGCCCCGCCGGACCGAAGCGCGCTCTCTGATCCCACCGGGGTCCGTATCGCTTCGTCGCATCCGTCCCCGCGCAGGTCAGCGCGGGGACGGACTCTGTCGCCGGGACGGAGTTCTCCGTACCTGCCCGCGTCTCCGTACCTGTGTTGACCAGGCATGCGACGGATGCGACGGACGTGACACAGCCCGATCCTCCCTCTCCTTCGGAGCACCATCATGCACACCGAGAACGACACGAACCCCTCTTCGTCCCGCCGCTGGGGTTGGTTCAGCCGGGACCGACGAACAGCAGCAAGCTGGAGCGAACGAGCCCCTAAAGAGGCTTCGTCCGCGGTTGCCCCCGCCCCTGGGGTGGCGGCGGGAGAGGGGGCCGGGCGCCAGCGGGCGCCCGAGCTTGAGGAGGGGGTGAACGAGCCCCGCGCCGCGTCTACCGCCGACAGCGTCGAGCAGCACGTCCCCGACCCCATCTCCCCACGCGTCGAGCCGTCTGCCCGTCAAGCGCCCGGCGCCGTTGAGCAGCCCTCGTGGCGTGAGCCTGACGCCCCCTCGCTGCCCGCGCGGATGAACCGCAAGCGCACTATCGAGAAGCGCGACCAAGAGAAGAAGATCCGCTTCACGCCGACCGCAGTCCGTCTCATCGACGCCGAGGCCAAGCGGCGCCACCAGAAGTTCGCAGGCTTCGTCGGCGACGCCGCCCTCGCCGTCGCGCTCGGCAAGGCGGGCATGGTCGGCAGCCCGGAGGACGACCCCATCCGCCCGCTGGTGGAGGCCGTCGAAGCGCACACCAAGGCGCTGAACCGGATCGGCACCAACCTCAACCAGGTCACGGCAGCCATCCACTCCGGCGCGGTACCCGAGCGTGCCGAGACCGTCCTCGACCGCATTGAGCAGGCTGCCCAGGCCAGTTACGCACTCATGGACCGGCTCCTGGCGGAAGGAGCCGGTCATGGTGCCTGACGTCTCCACCGGCTCCAGCACCCTCGGTCTGATCAACTACCTCTTCGGCAAGGGGCGGCGCGACGAGCACACGGACCCCCACATCGTGGCTGCCTGGGACATGGCCGGCGCCCCCGACCCCGGCCGCGACCCCACAGCCACCTACACCCAGCTCGCCCTGCGCCTAGACCACCACGTCGACCTCCGCACCCGGGAACTCGACGGAAAGCAGCCACCGCAGCATGTGTGGCACTGCCCGGTGCGCACCGCGCCCGGCGACCGCTACCTCACCGACGCTGAGTGGGCCGAAGTCGCCCGCCGCGTCGTAGCCGCCACGGGAATCGCCCCCGAGGGAGACGACAGGGCGTGCCGTTGGATTGCGGTCCGGCACGCCGACGACCACATCCACATCATGGCCACCACCGTCCGAGCCGACGGCCGCCGCCCTCGTACGAACCGGGACGGCTGGCGGGCGCAGCTGGAATGCCGCAAGATCGAGGCCGAGTTCGGGCTGCGCCGCCTGAAGTCCGGTGACCTCACCGCCCCGCGTACCCCCACCGGCGCCGAGCGGGCGAAGGCGGAACGCCAGGGCTGGGAGGAGACTGCGCGGGAGTGGCTGCGCGAGCAGGCGTACGCGGTCGCCGCCGCCGTACGCAACATCGACGAGTACTTCACCGTGCTGCGCTCCCTCGGCATCCAGGTCAGGCCGCGCATCGGCCCCGAGACCGGCGAGGTGACCGGCTACAGCCTGGCCGCGCCCGGCGACACGGCCAACGGCGAGCCGGTCTGGTACGGCGGCTCAAAGCTCGCCCCCGACCTTTCCTACAACCGGCTCTGCGAACGCTTGCCCACCCAGGACGTGGCCGACCGCCCTCAGCAGGTGGCGGATCCGGTCGAACCGTGGCATCGCGCCGAGACCGCCATCCGCGATGCCCAGACGGTCCTCGCCTCGGGCGACGACGCCGTGGCCCAGGGTCATCTGGATGCCTTCGGCGACGCCCTCCACAACCTGGCCCTCGCCACCAACGGCGAGCACCGGGCCGAACTGCAAGCCGCCGCAAGGGCGTTCAACCGCGCCCGCCGCTCGGCGATCCGGGCCGACCACCAGGCCGCCACCGCCCTCCGGGAAGCCGCCAAGGAACTCGCCTACGCCACACACGCTCCGGGCGGACTCGCCGTCGCCTTGATCTTCGCCGCGCTCCACTTGGCGCGCGCCGCCGCCAAGTGGCATGAGCAGCACGGCCACGAGCAGCAGGCCGCCGCGGCCGAGGAAGCCTTGCGCCATCTCCAGGCCGGTTACCAGCAGACCGCCCAGCCAGTCCTGGCGGATCTCACCCGTCGCGCCCCCAGCGCCACAACCACCAACCGCTTCGAACAGGATCTGCGCGCCGCCCTCCCCTACCACGCCGACCGCGTCCTCGCCGATGCCGCCTGGCCGGCCCTGACCACGACCCTCGCCCGCGCCGAGACCGCCGGCCACAACCCCCGACATCTCTTGGCCGAGGTCGCCGCACGGCGAGAACTCGACAGTGCCGAACGCCCTGCCGAGGTTCTCAACTGGCGCATCACCGTGCAGCCGAACAGGCGAGCACAGGCAGCTCGCAGCCGGAGCAGCCGCATCACCACACCCGTGACGCCCACGCCACAACCCACGCCCACGCCGGTGATCGAACGGCCTGCGGAACGCGGCCGACGGCGATAGACAAGTCGGCTCTCAGCGACGACAGACGAGGATGCCGCCGAGACATCTGACCTCGAAGGTGCCGTCTCGGGCGATGTGATCGGCGAGGATCATGCGGGCCCTCTCGATCGTGGCCTCGAAGGGCACGTCGTGCTGGTCTGCCCACGCCCGGTACGAGGCCATGTGCGCGATGACCGGCTCCGGGTCGTGGACCCTGATGGCGCCGGGCAGTTCGATCGTCTCCACCCGGCCGAACTCCTCCCGTAGGAAGGCCGGGGCCTTCTCCAGGGAAAAGCGGGCGCTGAGCGAGATGCGGGCCGGGCCGCGTCCGGTGCCGAGGACGTCGCCCGCGGCCCGCTGCCACAGGTCGTCGAGTTCGGCCTTGTCCAGGTCGCTGTTGGTGGAGGCGATCACCAGCCCGTCACGGGCCACGACGCGGGACAGCTCCCTGACCGCCTGCGGGATGTCCGGGACGTGGTACAGCATGTGCAGCGCCAAGGCGGCATCGACGCTCGCCGTGGCCAACGGCAGGCGGGTGGCATCCGCTACGGCGACAGGGCCGGGCACGCCGGCGAGGATGCCCGGGGCGATGTCCAGGCCGAGCAGGGCCAGCTCGGGCCGGTCGTCGCGGAGCCGCTGGATGAACTTGCCGTTGCCGCAGCCGACATCGACCACGCGCCCGCGTACGCCGCTCAGCTGTTCGGCGACGATGCCAGGCAGGTCGTAACGGGGTGTCTGCCACTGGTAGAGCGACTGGCGGGCGGCCAGGTCCCGGTCGCTGTTGTAGGCGCTTCCGGCGAGGCGGCTCCGGTCGGTGACGGCGGCGTCGCGTGCGGCGGACAGTTCGGTCACGTCGGCAGCTCCGGTGAGTGGGCGGCGGGTGAGGCCGCGAGGACGGCCGTGTGCTGGAGTCGTTCGCTGAGGTGCGCGGCCTGCGCGGCTCCACCGTACTGCGGCCCTCCCAGCTCCCGGCCCAGAGCGGTCAGCCGGCGCACGATGCTGGCCGACATGCGCTCAGGCGGGGAGTCGAGGACGAATCCGAGCATCGCCTCGGTGCCGTCCAGGTCGCCCAGGAGCAGGTGACCGCGGGCGAGATCGACATGAGCGGCGAACAGGTCTCCGACCGACTGGTCGTCATCCTCGGCACTGCGGTAGAGCCGGATCGCACTGTCCGCGCTGACGATGGCCTGCTGGACGTGCTCCCTCCCGCCCACGGCCAAGTGGCTCGTGCCCGCGTACGCGAACTGCTTGGCGGCCGGGAAGGCGAAGATGCCCGGCACCTCGTCATGGCCGGACATCGCCTCGCGGGAGCGCTCGGCATCCGCAAGGGCTGCCACCGCGCCCACCCGGTCTCCGACTATGGCCAGCGCACGCGCCTCCAGACTCGCCAGCCGGGCTCCGATGCTGCCGGGAGCCCGGTGGTGGCGGCCGGCCTGCGCCAGCCGCGCCGCCTGCTCGTACCGCCCAGTCCAGTAGGCGATCAGGGACTCCACGGCCCGCACCCAGGCCAGCATCCCCTCGTGCCCGGCTGCCTCCGCACACGCCCGAGCGGTACGAGCGTGAGTGGCAGCGGAGTCGTAGTCGCCCAGGTCCAAGCAGACGTGCGCGGACAGCCCGCACAGCCGTGAGGCCGCGACGTACAGGTCAGCAGTCTGCCGGGGATGCTGGCGCCCACGCAGCAACTCGAACGCCCCGTCCCGCAGCCGCTTGATCTCGATGTACAGCTCCATCAGCGGATGGCTGACGTAGGCGCGAGCGAGCCGAGCAACATCGGCCTCCAACTGCTCGACGACGAACTCATCTGCGTTGCGCTGCGCGATGAACCGGGCGAAGTCCGCCGACATCGCCGCGTCCGCCGCCGACATAGCACCTGATCGCGAGGGCACCGCAGGCCGCGCCGGAACGGTCTCCGCAGCCTTGTCTTTACCCTGGCGGCCCTTGCTGACCGCCACAGCACGGTCGAGCACTCCGATGTCGACGCCGAACACCTGCGCCAGGTACCTGCGGGTGTACGGAACCGGGATGCGCGCCTCGCGCTCGTAACGCCCAATCTCTTTACCGGTCTTGGTGGCCCGCCCCTCCAGGGCGTTGTATTCGTCGGCCACCCGCTGCTGGGTCCAACCTCGCCCAGTGCGCAGCCGGATGAGCAACGCGCCGATCCCCGTGTCGCCCATCCCAACTCCCAGGAGCATGCGAACTCTGGCCCCCATAGTGGCCCCTCGCATGGCCCTCACGCTGGCTCCCGACCCAAACGAGCGACGGCGGTTGGCTGTTGGCCATGCCCAGCAGACTGCCCGACGAGCCGGACACCCTCGCACGGGACCAAGCCCTCGACGGCGCCGTCGAGCACGAAACGATGCTCTTCGACCGGCGCCGGACCACCCCAGGCGCCGCCCGCTCCTTCGTCGCCGAGACCCTTACCCAATGGGGCCGGACCGAACGCCTCGACGACATCCGCCTGTGCACCTCCGAACTGGCCACCAACGCCGTCCTGCACGGAGCGCCAGCGTGCGGCCAGGTCCTCGTACGCGTCGAACTGCACGCCAGCGTGCTGCGCATCGAGGTGCACGACGGCGGCGACGGCACACCCACCAAGCAGGAGCCACGGAGCACCACCGACGACGGCCGCGGCCTCCTGCTGGTCTCTGCCGTCGCCGACCACTGGGGCGTGGAGAAGCACCAGGGCCCAGGCAAGTGCGTCTGGGCCGCCTTCCACCACAGCGCGGTGCCCACATGCTGACGCCTGCCCGCACCGAGTCCTTCGCGCCCTCCGCCGGTCTGATCGCCTCCCTTGCCACCACCACGTGGTTGGACACCGCTCCGACCGGCGCCACTCTGTGCTGCCTCCTTCTGGTGCCCCAACCGCCCCGCAGCTGCTACGAGACGCCGGCCGTCATCGAGCAACGCATGCGCGCAGTCGCCGACGCTCTGCACCTCGGCCCCGCCACCACACCCCCGCCGGACATCGGGCCACGCCTACGTCTGATCGCCCCGACTGAGGTGGCTCTGCGCTTCGACGGCACCCCCTACCGCAAACGCATCCCCACCGGCCGCCCCTGGACTCTGCTGCTCGGCCAGGGAACCCCGGTGGCCCTCGTCCTGGGCCTCGATCCACTCTCCCGCAGCGCCGCACCAGCACAGATCGACACCTACCTGGACCGCGCCACGCTCCTCCAGCGCCTCCTCTTCGGCCACACCCGAACCGAATGAACCCCAACCCACCCCAGGGGGACATCCCGTGACGACCCATCCCGTCTCACCGAACACCGTCCTGGCCAACGCCCTCCATCACGCCGAGGACGTCCTGACCCCACGCATCCTGGCCACCCCACCCGAGCGGATCGTGCTGGTCGTCGGCACCCAGATCAACGGCGCCCCGCACATCGGCACCTCCCTCGTGCAGTCCCTGGCCTTCGCCATGGCCGCCCGCCTGCGCGACCGCTTCGGCATCCCCACCGAGGTCCTGTTCAGCGCCCTCGACAACGCCCCCCACGAACTGACCACCGACCCGGTCAGTGGTCACCGATACCAGCGCGCCTACGCCCAGGCCCTCGGCCACGAGGCCCTGACCGACCTCGTCACCGCCCTCTACCAACCCCTGTTCACCGCGCTCTCTCGGTGCCTGGGCATCCCTCACCGGATCGAGACCTACAGCCAGCAGCAGGCCGGCGAGCACTTCCGCCGCACCTGGCTCCGCCTCCTGCCCCGCCTCGATGCCGTCCGCTGGTGGCTCGCTCCCTCGACCGGCACCCCACACCTGCGCGTCCCTTGCCCACACCCCGGCTGCGGCTGGGCCGAGAAACACGCCGAACGCACCGGCGCCCACCTCACCGACCGTGAGACCGCGCAAGTCGCTGCCGTATGCCTCCACCACGGCCCCTACCAGGCAACCATCACCCCAACCGGAGGCGCCTACCTCGACCTGGCCACCCTGTACCGCAATGCGGTCAAGGAACTCTCCGTGTCCAACCCCCGCGGCACGCTGCACGTCATGGTCAAGGGCGGCGACTGGGTCTTCGGCTCCCACCTGGTCGACGAAGCCCTCCAAGCGGTCGGCCTCACCCGCGCCCAGCTACCCGCCCGCCTGTTCTGCCCGCAGGTCGTCACCGACACCGGCGCCAAACTGTCCAAGTCGCTGATCCGCGAGGGCCGCGCTCCCCTGCCCGAGGGTGCAGGCGGCTGGATGCTCGACACCCGACAATGGCCCGGCACCGTTGCAGAGTACGCCGAGCAACTACTGGCCATGACCGATACGTTGCTGTCCGACCCTCGCCACTTCTTCCGCTCATACTCGGCCTCCGAGATCGGCCGCATGATGACCGCACCAGCCACCAGGAGCGTCCCCGCGCCATGACTGACACCACCGCCCGCGTCCGCGAGCTGAACCTCTACCGCCAGTACTTCGACCTCGTCACCGCGGGCACCAAGACCATCGAGGTGCGGGTGAAATACCCGCACCTCGCCGACCTCGCTGCCGGCGACGTGATCCGCTTCCGCATCAAGGGCACTAACGAGACCTGTGAGGTCAAGGTCAAGCGGGTCACCAAGTACTTCGATTTCGAGGCGCTGCTCGACGGCGAGGGGCCGGCCAACATCAACCCGACCGCCACTCGCGAGCAGCAGCTCGCCAACATCCGCACCATCTACCCACCCGAGAAAGAAGCGCTTGGCGCCCTTGCCATCGAGATCCAACGCACTGCCCTCGACGGCTGGCGATAGGAAGGCTCACGCCTCTTTCCGGGCGTACCCCTTTGGCTCCGATCCGGTTCCGGGTGACCCTCGCCGCCTGACACAATCCGCCTCCGGTCGTCGTCTCCCCGAGACTGGAGGCGATTCCATGGCAGATGGGAAATTCCGGTGCGCACCGCGCACATTCTGCGGGACGATCTACGTATGACAGTAGATTTCGCGGAGCTCAACAGGTTGGCAGTGCCTGGTCTGCAGGCTCTGACCGAGCTGCTGGTGGGCGGCGCTGCCGACCATGCTCCGGCTTCCGAGGACAGCCGCCCCTTCCAGGTCGGCTGGGGCATGGTGGCTGCGCTTCACCGGCAGGCCGCCGCCGTGGTCGTCCTGCATGATCAGGGACTTGGTCACGAAGCCGCGCCGAACAGGCGGCTGATGGTCGAGTACGTCGCGCACCTTCAGTGGCTCGTCAGGGACGGCGACGACGCCGTGGACTCCATGAACAAGGCGCACCAACACAAGCATGGTGGCCTGCGTAAGGCTGCAGATGAAGGCGGATACCAGTACGACGCCGAGGCGGCCGACGCCGTACGCGACGCCGTGATCCCGGGCAACCCGACCAACACGTACAACAACACCAGTAACCTTCTTGGCCGTTTGGGCAGTGGGCTGCTTCAGTCCTGGCTCGGCGAGACGCAGCTTTCGCACGCCACTCTCGTGGCGGCCGGGGCCTTCTACCGGGAGACGGACGAGCATCTCGAATTGTTCCTCACGCCGACGTACGGCATCGAGGGCGACCCGATGGAGGCATCGCCTTACATCGCCTTCTTCTTCATGTTCTTCGGCATGGTCGCCTTCAACAAGCTGATGGTCGACAAGCCGTGGACAGATGAACTCAAGGCCATAGGTGACGCGGCCGGTCTCGCCGGAGCGGTCTGACACGGTTACCGGGTTCTACGGAGCGAGGCCACGGGAGATGCCCCCCGTGGCCTCTCGTCTGCCTCCCGGGCCTAGCGCCGAGACAGGGTTCGTGCACTCCGAGACCCCACGGAACCCCCAGGACGCCCTATGCGGCGGCAGGCGGGTCCTGGGGCTCATTTGCCGGGAGCGTCGGGCGCCGCGTGGTGTCCGTCCTCCGGAAGCTGTCCCACGCATCTCGCGCCCGGGTGGCGGAATGCAGGACGTCCGGGACCTGGTCCAGCAGACCCTTCAGAGAGAAGAGCAGCACGGAAGCCACGCCAGCGATGGCGAGAATGATGATGATGGCGGTGCCGTCCACTGATCCTTACCTTCCCTGTCATGGGCCGGATCGGTGGGTCTGCGCGCAGGCAGCCTCGATCCGAACCCTCACGCTTCGGACCGAGACACCCACGCTGACGTGTACGCAAATGTTCTCGGTGCTTCGGTGGGCCTACTCGTCGGCCCGTAGTACTAACTCGGTGTTCTCCACTGAG
>NZ_KQ949131.1 GCF_001514305.1 Streptomyces dysideae | reverse complement strand
CTAAGGGGCTTTTCAGAAGTTCTTCGGGAACCGGTCGGGAACCCTGGGCTGGTCCAGGGCGCGTCGGTGGTTGGCTCGACGAGCCCTGGACACACAGATCGACGGAGCCGACCTGCCGTGTCACGGCTGGAGTCCCGAGGAACTCAAGGCGGCTTGGCTCAGACGATGCGGGAAGGGCGGCCACGGCCCTGGCCCGTCGCATCCGGGTGAGCCACGGTGCGGCACGACGTCGGAGACCGTGAGGACGCAGTTCAGATCCAGGTGTCGAGCCACATGCGCGTGTGCCAGCTGGGATAAGGAATCGTCAGGCCCGTGTAGATCGGGAAGAAGTAGATGAAGTTCCAGGCGATGAGCAGCACCAGCGCGCCCGCAGCCACCGCACCGCGTTTGCGGCGCTTGTCATTCATGCCCGGCGGACCCAGCAGCGCGCCCAGCATCATCGTCACGGCCAGGCACAGGTACGGCACGAAGACGACGGCGTAGAAGGAGAAGATCGTTCGGTCCTGGTACAGGAACCACGGAAGGTAGCCGGCACCGACCGCGCACAGGACGGCGCCCGCGCGCCAGTCGCGGCGCAGCGCCCAGCGATAGAGCAGATACACCAGTGCGCAGCATGCCGACCACCACAGCAACGGCGTGCCCAGGGCGAGGATCGCCTGCGAGCAGTCGGAGGTCGTCTGGCAGCCGTCCTTGCCGGGTTTCGGCGACTGGTAGTGGAACAGCACAGGGCGGCCGAGGGCCGGCCAGCTCCACGGGTTCGACTCGTACTTGTGCGGAGTGTGCAGTCCCACATTGAACCGGTAGACCCCGTACTCGTAGTGCCACAGGCTGCGGAGCGGGGCCGGGATCCACGACCAGGTGCCGCCGCGGCCGTCCGCCCAGTGCCGCCCGTGACCGTCGTCGGACAGGAACCAGCCGGTCCACGTCGCCAGATACGTCACCACGGCAACCGGAAGGAGGGAGAACACCGACCGGCCGAGGTCCCTGCGCAGCACCGCCCGGTACGGGTGGCGGGCTCCCGCGACGCGGCGGGAGCCGACGTCCCACAGCACGGTCAGGATCATGAAAAAGACCAGGAAATACAGGCCGTTCCATTTGGTCGAGGCCGCCAGTCCCAGGAAGAAGCCGGCTGCGAGCCGCCATGGACGCGCTCCGGTCCCGGCGCGGTCGCCGGTGTCCTGGTCCGGGCGTGCGCGGCCGTCCTCAGCCACTGGTAAGGCTGCCGCGAGCCGGGCCCGCGCGCTGTCCCGGTCGATGAGCAGGCATCCGAACGCCGCCAGGACGAAGAACATGACGACGAGGTCGAGCAGAGCGGTGCGGCTCATCACGTAGTGCAGACCGTCCACCGCCAGCAGTGCGCCGGCCAGGCAGCCCAGCACCGTCGACCGGAACAGGCGGCGGCCTATGCGGCACAGCATCAGCACCGACAGCGTGCCCAGGACCGCCGTCATGAAGCGCCAGCCGAACGGGTTGAGGCCGAACATCCACTCGCCGAGGGCAATCACCCACTTCCCGGCCGGCGGGTGCGCGACAAAGGTTCCGGTGTCGGAGAGCGTGATCACCTGGGGGTCGGCCAGGATCTGCGGGTCGGAGACCTTTCGGTCCGGCCAGGTGCCCTCGTAGCCGAGCCGCAGCAAGGACCAGGCGTCCTTGGCGTAGTACGTCTCGTCGAACACGACCGCTCGCGGACTGCCCAGACGCCAAAAGCGCGGCAGCCCGGCAAGCAGCGCCACCAGCAGCGGCCCGCCCCGCCCCGACCAGCGCGCCAGCCGGTCCGCCGCCACCGGGGACAGCCCGAGCGTGCGCCACAGCCGTGACGGAGGCTCGGGAAACGGCACCACCAGGCGGTCGCGCACGGACGTACGCGGCCGCTCTGCATACCCGAAGAGGCGCAGCCGCCGTTCCCAGGAGGTCGACCGGCGATTCGCCGCCTTCCGCGGCACGTCGACGGACGCGGTCGCGTTCTCACGGATCACGTGGTCAGCTTTCCCCTCGGGACCGCTTGAACCTGGCCAAGGCGCTACCTCGCAGTTGAGGTCCGCGTCGGCATCGGCACCGGCCTGGTAGGTGACGTGTCGGTCGGCATCGGCGCCCCCTTGGCAGTGGAGGCGGGGCGGGCCGTCGACGGCTTCGGGACCGACTCGGCAGAGGTGACGGGGCCAGGCTGAGGGCCAGTAGGCCCCCCCTGAGCGAAAGAGCTCGGCAGGACCATCAGTCCGACTCCAAGTCCGGCAATGGTCAGCACGGATCCGGTGGCCAACCAAGCCCTCCGGGCGCGCCGTCGGGCGCGAACGCCGGCTTGCAGTCGATATCGGTGCCGGTCCTCGTAGGGCGTGTCCTCCTGGCTGTCACGCATCATCCGTGCCAGCTCCTGCTCGAAGTGATCCATGGCTCCTTCTTCACTCCACCGGCTTGACGGTGTCAGCCAGAAGCTGCCGCAACCGTCCGACGCCGCGTGCCGTGAGCGAACGGGCGGTACCCACCGGACACCCCAGCACTTCCGCGACGTGTCGCTCGGGCAGGTCCTGGTAGTAGCGCAGCACCACCGCAGCCCGCTGCCGCGCCGGCAGCAACGCCAGCATGGCTTCCAACCGGGTCCGTTCGTCCACGGCGGCGGTCTCGTCTCCCAGCTCGGGCGGGTCGGGCAGCTGGTCCACGGGGTGCTCGCCCCACCAGCGACGCCGTGCCGAGCGCGCTGCGGCACGGGCCAGGACCCTGCGCACGTATGCCTCGGGCGCCTGCTCGGCCACCTTCGGCCAGGCAAACCACAGCTTGACGAGCGCTTCCTGCAGCAGATCCTCGGCCCGGTGCCGGTCTCCGCCGGTGAGCAGCCGCGCCAGGTGAAGCAACGCCGACCACCGAGCCGCCACGAACCGGTCGAACTCATCGGCCCGCAACTGCCCCATCAGCGTCGTCCCTTACCTCAACTCACCCCTACACCTTCCATAAAGACACTGGCCCCTCCCCCGCTATGCACCCCCGACATGTGGTGTGGCTCACACAGGTCCAACCCGACGGTGCCCTCGACGCGACGTGCCTGCCCGCTCTCCCCCTGTGCCGCAACCCATCTGACGTTCTTCCAGGCCGACCCATCACTCCAACGGCACTCATCCGCCTCCGACATGCCCGCGGAACCCGCCTGTCCCCCGGCACGGACACCGATGCCCGGACGACGCCCCGCCACACGCCCTGAGACGCTCGGCGACAGGCACGCCCGGGCGGCAATCGATGCTCCGCGGACCGGGTGGTGGGCGCGTGCACGATCGACAGGTCGGCCGTGAGGTCAGACGGCGAGGGTGGTGCCGTCGAAGCGAGTGAGGGTGAAGACCGCGTCCTCCAGAGTCGACTCCTTGACCTCGCGCAGCACGCCGATGGCGACCTCCTCACCCAGCCGCACAGCCTCGGTGTAGTCGGTACGCCAGTGCACGCCCGCCATGTTGCGCCCGGTGGCGACGTTGGCGGCGACCTTGTTGAGCTCACCGCCGACGGTCAGCCGGTCGGCGTCCGCACCGGCGTACGGCTCCAAGGCCGTACCGTCGGTGGTGGGCACGACCGGGTCGGGCAGGATGTGCGACTCGTTGAACCACGCCTTGAGGATGGTCACGCACGCCCCCGCCACGGTGGCGTGTCCGGAGCCGTAGGAGGGGTGGGTCGGGCTCCCCTCGGGGAACGCCTGGGGCAGCAGGTAGCTGCCGTACTTCTCGAAGACCCGCTTGACGGCGACGGAGTCCAGCACCCCGGAGTCGATGGGATACTCTCGCTGTCCGCGCAGCTGCTGGTGGACCCGGCCGCCGAACTCCTCCGGCCGCAGTCGCCGGTGGACGTACCACTTCTGGAACCACACCGCCTTCAGGGCACGGGTGGCCACCTCGGTGACGAGCGAGAGGATGTGGGGGCCGCCGTACGTCCCGAATCCGATCTGATTGCGGGAGAAGTTGTACGGATTGCCCGGATCCACCGGCGCTTCCATGCCCAGCAGGATGAGGGCGGCGTTCAGGTACGCCTCGTACAGCGCGTCGAAGTGCACGTAGTGCGCCAGGTCCCGCGGCGTCTGGATGTACCGCCGCCGCGCGAAGTCCCGCTCGTCCGGCTCGGGTTCGGAACCGTTCTGCACCTCCAGCCAGTCGCCCCAGGTGGTCAGGTGGTCGACCGGGCGGACCAGGGTGTCCTGCCGCTGCGGGATCAGCAGCGTGCCGTACGGGATGTCCTTGAGCAGGAACTGCGAGAGATACGGCCCGGCCAGGTCGCCCCGGGTGTCCCCGCGGAAGATGGTCTGCGGAGTGACCAGGCCGTTCTGCTTGGGCGCCCGGAAGTCCTCCAGCCCGCTCAGTTCGGTGGCCGCCTCGGCGACCAGCTCGCTGTCGCCGAACCGCGTGAACAACACGTCACGGCACAGCGCCATCCAGTACAGCTCGACCGCCTCGGCCGAGTTCTGCGCGCTGTCGATGCGCGGCGCAGGCGGCATGGACAGCGCCTGAGGGTCCGGGCCCTGTCCGTCGAAGGCCAGCCCGGCCTGCGGGTTGACCAGTTTGCGGGTGTCTGCGAGCGGGATCCGCTCGAAGTCCTCGTAGCTGCCGGTGGCCAGCGCCCGCAGCAGCAGGTGGTAGGCGGCCGGGTCGACCTCTCCGTACTTGTTGTGCGGCAGCGCCTTGGAGTAGGTGCAGACGAACGGGTGGTCCGTCTCCTCCCCGTTGCCGGCGTGGACCGGTACGTGGCGCTGGAACTCGGCCTCGGCGGCCCGAATACGCGCGTCGCGCGCAGCAAAACGACGATCACTCATACCAATTCCCCGTATCCCCCGTGAGCAGTACTGAGCTGTACTGAAGTGGCGCGTGGAGTCGCACCCCTTACCCATGAGACTCCCGGCCGCGTACGACCGTTGCATGGAAAACGGGCCATCGCGCATATCTGCACAAATGCAGTACAGGACTCCGAATGAGACCGGACGCAGGCGATGACACCCGAACAGGCGCCCAGGGTTCAGCCGCGCGCGGCGCTGCTACGACCGTGCAGGTCGCGCGCGCGTCGATGTCTCGCAGAGGCGTCAGAGGTCGGCGGCGCTGAGCCGGCCCGGATGTCAGACCGGGCCCTTACCATGCCCGGTTATGACCGATGACGTGCTCAACTACTCACAGCCTGGCCCCTTCACGACGTTGGACGCGACGCAACTCCCGCTCATCGAGGGGCTGCCAGACGACCCCGTCGGCATCTGCGCCGCCGTTCAGAGCCTCGTCATCCAGCCCACGGACGCCTCCGCGTCAGGGATTCCTGAGGAGCGGATCGCGGAGAAGAACATTCGGCCCGCCAACGAACTCATTGCCGTGCTGACCGCCCTGGATCCGGCTCCACTGCACCAGCCTCGAACGCCCGAAACGCGGGTGATCGGAACCTGCCGTCACTTCGCCACGATCGCCTGCGCGATCCTGCGGGCGCGCGGCGTCGCCTCCCGCGCCCGGTGTGGTTTCGGCACCTACTTCCAGGAGGGGTTCGGCTTCGACCACTGGATCACCGAGTACTGGGAAGACTCCCAGCACCGATGGGTGCGCGTCGACACCGAACATCTCGGCAGGAACTTCGTCGCCCGCCCGGACGACCTCGCTCCTGGCGAGTTCCTCACGGGCGGCGAGGCGAGGCATGGGGCCAATACCGACGCGGCCTGATCGATCCACACACGTTCGGCACGGCCGGCACCGACCATGCCTGGGGACCACATGAGATCAGCGGCAACGTCGTCCGCGATCTCGCCGCGCTCTGCAAGCAGGAGACACTGAACTGGGACGAGTGGGGCCTCATGACCGCGGCTTACGAGGGCAGGACCGGACCCGACTACGACCAGCTGATCGACGCGGTCGCCGATGCCTGCTCCAAGGACGATCTGCCGGCCTTGACCCGCCTGTTCGCCAACCCGGATCTGGCAGTCCCCAAGCACGTCTTCGGTTGAGTCGGGTCGGCGATGCCGGACGCCCGATCTCAAGAACCGGGGCACACCCGAGTAGGTCTGAGGGGCAGCCGTGCAGCTCGGCAGGCGTCCTGAACCCCCTGTACATCAGGGGTGCCCGCCGGTGAGACCATCGAGTTCGCCTGGGACGACAGCGCGATCTACCCCGGCACGTCACCGAAATTCTGGGTGCATGTGCCCGCGCGCACGCATGGTGGTACCTGGATCCCGAGGGGGAGTCCGCGGCGCGATCGTCCTGGACAACCTCGTCCACAGCGGTGACATCCCGGTCACCATCGGCGTGTTCGTCGACCCCGGTGTCTTCCCCGACGCCGAGGATCCGAAGAACCGCAACACCGAGTACGACGCATTCGACGACCGGTGGGGCATCTGCGGTGGCAGCAGCGCCGGCAACTGCGCCTTCACCGCAGCGTGGCTGCGCCCGGACAGGTTCCGCCGAGTCATCGGGTGCCTGTCCGGCTTCACCCAGATGCCAGACGGCAGCCCCTACCCGGTGGCGCCCGCGTCGCGCAGATGCCGTAGCCGCCAGGCGTGGGCGGCTCGGTCGGCGCCCAGGCGGCGGGACCATCCGTCGGTGCCGTCGGCGCGGGTGTAGGCGGTGTGCGGGGGTTGCATGGACGCCGTTACGCCGAGTTGCTCGAACCTGGGCAGCAGGTCGTCCGGCGCGGTCTCGATGTGTTCGATGCGGTGTGCCCCGTGGCCGGACGGTCCCAGTGCGGCCACCACGTCCAGGACGTGCCGGACCGCCGCGTCGCCGATGGCGTGGGTGGCCGTGCGAACCCCGGCCGTGTGCAGGTGCCGTACGGCGGCGGCGTACGCCTCGGGGTCGGGCCAGAAGGCGTGCGTGCCCTGCCCGTGGCAGTCGGGGTGGTCGAACCAGGCCGTGCCGCCCTCGACGGTGCCGTCCATGACTCCGCCGCAGCACTCCTGACCGTCCGGGCTCCCCGGTGCTGGAACAGTACGAGCGGGCGGTGACGCTGCTGCTGAACGCCGGATTCGCCGCCGGTGAGGTCATGCCGCTGCTCATCGCCCTGGAGAACCTGGTGCTGGGCTCGGCGCTCGACCTCGCGGCACCGGAGAAGATGTGGGAGCTGACGGACGGCACCCCCACGCCTCGGCTGGCCGAGGCGCCGGCGGCGGTGGGCGAGGGGCGAGCGGACCGGGCGTTCGAAGTGGGGCTGACCGGTTTCCTGTCCCTCGCGCGGGCCACGCGGGTCGCCCGGACCTGACGCGCGGCCTCCTGCCCGAGCGGCGGGCCCGTCGAGGTCAGCGGTTGCGCGGGGCGACCAGGCCGGATTCGTAGGCGAACACCACGAGTTGGGCACGGTCGCGGGCGTGCAGCTTGGTCATGGCCCGGTTGATGTGGGTCTTCGCGGTCATCGGGCTGATCACCATGCGGTCGGCGATCTGGTCGTTGGACAGGCCCTGCGCGACCAGGGCGACGGCCTCGCGTTCGCGGTTGGTCAGCTCCTTCAGCTCCGGGCCCACATGGGTGGGCAACGGCTGGGTGACGTACCGGTTGATCAGCCTGCGGGTGATCGACGGTGCGAGCAGGGCGTCACCGCGCGCGGCGACCCGTACGGCATGAAGGAGATCCTCCGGCACGATGTCCTTGACGAGGAATCCTGCCGCACCGGCACGCAGCGCTTCGAAGACGTACTCGTCGAAGCCGTAGTTGGTGAGGATGACGACGTGCACCCCCGCCAGGGCCGGGTCCGCGGCGATCTGCCGGGTCGCCTCGATGCCGTCGACGACGGGCATCCGGATGTCGATGAGCACGATGTCGGGCAGCAGTTCCCTGGCGAGGGCCAGGCCCTCCCTCCCGTCGCCGGCCTCGGCCACCACCTCGATGTCGTCCTCGAGGTCGAGGAGCGCACGGAATCCGCTGCGCAGAAGCGGCTGGTCGTCGACCAGCAGGACACGGATCACGACGCCCGGTCCACGGGGAGTTCGGCCTGGACGGTGAAGCCGCCCTCGCCGCGCGGCTCCGCCCGCAGCCGACCGCCGAGTGCGGTGACTCGTTCGCCCATACCGAGCAGGCCGACGCCGGGCACCGGGGCGGTGTCCGGTGTGGCCTTGCCGTCGTCGTCGACGCGTATCGCGAGGGCGTCCGGACGGCAGTCGATCCGGACCGACGCCGTGACGGCGCCCGCGTGCCGGACGATGTTGGTGAGCGATTCCTGAACGATCCGGTAAGCGGTACGTTCCACCGCGGCCGGCACGTCGTGTCGTTGCCCTTCGATCGTCAGCGTCGCGTCCAGGCCGATGGTGCGGGCCCGTTCCACCAGTTCCGGGACGTGGTCGAGCCCTCGCGGCGGGGCCGTGTCGTCGTCGCGCAGCGCCTCCAGGGTGGCGCGCAGCTCCCGGGTCGCCTCACGTCCGGCCTCCTGGATCGCCAGGAGGGCCGCCGGTACCTGTTCGCCGCGCTTGCGGGCCACATGGACGGCGACTTCGGCCTGCACCTTGATGATCGAGATCTGGTGGGTGAGCGAATCGTGCAGTTCCCGCGCGATGTGCAGCCGCTCCTCGTCAGCGCGGCGCCGTGCGGTCTCCTCCCGGGTGCGCTCGGCCTCGTCCGCCCGCCGCTCGGCCTGCCGCAGCGCCTCCCCCGCGGCGCCGGCCGCGATCAGCCAGGCAATCTCGAGAGCGCCTCGGGCCTGCGTGAACGCCTCGCCCGCGTCGTGCAGGGAGGCCAGGGCCGCCAGAGGGAGGACGGCCAGCATGGTCACGCTCGCCGCGATCGTGAGGGTGCGGTGTCCCTCCCGTACAGCCGCGTACACCGCGAACAGGTACGCAACGGCAGGCACGTCGAAGCCGACAGCCTGGTAACTCACCGCGCACAGCCCGGTGACGGCCAGGACGGGAACCGGCGCTCGGCGGCGCGCGACCAGCGCCAGCCCGCCGACCGCCAGGAGCACGTAGCCGAGCAGGTCGAGGTTCGTGGCGGAGTGCTGCCCGGACAGCCCGGTGACCAGCAGCGTCACCGCCACACCGACGGCGATCGCCCAGTCTCTTACACCGTCCGGGATTCCGGGCCCTCCTGTGGTCATGCGCGCACCCTAGCCGGATGCCGCCACGGGCGAGTCCGGCTCGGGGACGAGCGGCCGGCTACCGCGCACGCAGTACCTTCGCGGCGTCTGCGGCATCCGCGGCATCCGGGTGCGCCATCGGCGGCAGCGCGAAGTGCATGCGTCCGCGGGACGACCGGCGGTGCGCCCGACGACATGATCGGACGGCATCCACACCTCGGAAACGACACCACGACAGACACGCACGAAAGAGGAGAGGGACATGAGCTCATCGGGAGCCTTGATGTCGGTCCACCTTGCGTTTGCCGCGCCGGCGGCCGCGCACGCCTCGCTCCAGCCGGCCGCCGCGAGTGTGTTCTCCCTGAGCGCCGGCCGGCTCGGGGCCAGCTTGGCCGCCGTGCTGGGGCTGATCGGCGTGGTCGTCGGTGTGCTGGCTCTGGTGCGGCCCGCCGGTCGTTTCGGCACCGGCTCCGGCTCCGGGCGACTCGGCACCATCGTGCCCTTGGCGGCGGGGCCGATCGCCATGGGCCTCGGAGGGCTGGTCGTCGCCACCTCCGACGGTGGTATCGGCACCGGCAACGGGCTGGGCGGGGCCATCGTGGCCCTGGTGGTGGGGCTGATCGCCCTGGCCCTCGGGGGGCTGGCCCTGGCCCGCTCCCGTCGCGCCGGGTGACCTGCGGCGCCGGTCGTGGACGGTGGGCCTGCCGTCGGCGGGAGGCGTCACGGAACAGCGTCGCTGAAACGCCGTAGCGCAACGCCTCGCGCATCCCGGCGACGACGGGGCCACCCTGGGCGCCGGTGGCGCCGTGAATCACATAGGTTAGGGAAGCCATTAGTGCACACGATGCATCAGTTACATCAACTGCACTAATGGACTACGCTCAAAAAATGACCAACCCCTGCCTTCCTGAGTGCGGTGTCGCCCGCTTCCTCACCCTGCTCAACGGCCCCTGGGCCACCCTCATCGTGCGCGAACTCCTGCACGGCCCCCACCGCTTCACCGAGCTCCGCGCCGCCCTGCCCGGCATCAGCCCGCACACCCTGACCAGCCGGCTGCGCCAGTTCGAAGCTCACGGCATCGTCACCCGCACCACCTACGCCGAGATCCCCCCACGCGTCGAATACCGTCTCACCCCCCTCGGCCAGGGACTGCGCGACGTCCTCGACGCCATGGGTACCTGGGCCATGTCGGTCCCCGATCCCCAGCCGGACAGCGCCTCGTGAGGCAGAGTTGGAAGCGGCCTTCGGGTCAAGGCGGCGCACAGGGCGCACGCTGCTGACCCGGGCTCAGAAACCGGCACTTCGGGCCGACGCGCTGATCAGCTCGTCGGTGACCCACCGGGCGACGTCGGCGGGGTAGGGCGCCGGCAGTCCGAGGACGATGTGCCGGAAGCCGGCGTCGAGCGCTTCGCCGATCGCGTGCCGGGTGGCGCTGGGCCGGTCGTAGACGACGGGCAGATGGATCGAGCGGGTGACCGAGGCGGGGTCCCGGCCGATCTCGGCGCAGTAGCGGTCCAGGAGTGCGCTGCGGCGGACGGCGTCGTCGATGGCGCCGCCCGGGATGTTCCACAGGTCGGCGTGCTCGGCGGCCACGCGCAGCGTCGCGGACGAGCGTCCGCCGATGAGGATCGGCGGGTGGGGGCGCTGGACGGGTTTGGGATTGCCGAACGCGCCGGTGAGGTGGTGGTGGATGCCGTGATGGTCGAACGGTTTCTCCTCGGTCCACAACCGCCGGATCACCGTGCAGGCTTCGGCGAGGCTCCCCACGGCGTGCGCGGTGTCGTGGAAGGGCAGGCCGTGTGCTGCGTACTCACGCCTGGCAAGGGGAGGGCTGGGGCGTGAGCCGACGCCGATGCCGAAGTCGAGCCGTCCGCCGGAGACGATGTCGACGGTCGTGGCGATCTTGGCCAGCATCGCGGGCGGCCGGAACCTGTTACTGGTCACCAGCACGCCGAGTCGCAGTCGTCGGGTGTGGGCGGCGAGGGCCGAGAGCAGCGTCCAGCCCTCGAAGGTCGGCCCGTCCGGGTCGCCACCGATCGGCATGAGGTGATCGAACAACCATGCGTGCTCGATCTCCGGGATCGCGTCCGCCTCGCGCCAGACCCGCAGGACGTCGTGGTAGTCGACCTGCATGGGGGCGGTCATGATTCCGAAACGGGGCCGGGGTGTGTGGGGCATGGAGCTGTTGGTCCTTTCCAGGAGGAGCACCTTCTCGCCGGACGCCTGCGCGGTTCCCTCGGACTCGGGAACCGCGGGACAGGATGTGGACGCCGCGCCTCGGGCGATCAGCGGCGCCGCAGTGACGGGTCGAGCAGCGCGGGCGGAGTGTCGTACTTCTCGTGCGCGGCGAGGTCGGTGCCGGGGGCGACGATCGCGTCGATCGCGTCAAGTACGTCGTCGGAGAGCACGGTGTCGGCGGCGGCGAGTTGCGCGTGCAGGTGGTCCGGCGTGCGGGGTCCCATGAGCGCGCTGGTGACGGCGGGGTGCGCGGTCACGAAGCCGAGCGCGAGCTGGATCATGGTCAGGCCCGACTGGTCGGCGACCTCGGCCAGCTGCTCGACGGCGTCGAGCCTGGCCCGGTTGGAGGGGATGGTGGTGTCGAAGCGTTCCGGCATGAACGTCGAGCGGCTGGTGGTGATGTCCCGGCCCTCGCGGATCGCGCCCGACAGCCAGCCCGAGGCCAGCGGGCTCCACACCAGCACACCGAGCCCGTGCTGCTCGGTCACGGGCAGTACGTGGGCCTCGATCCCGCGCTGCAGGATCGAGTAGCTGGGCTGTTCGGTGACGTAACGGCTCAGGTGATACTCGCGGGCGGCCCACTGGGCGTGCACGATGCGGTAGGCCGGGAAGGTCGAGGAGCCGAAGTAGCGGATCTTTCCCGCGCGCTGCAGGTCGGTCAACGCCGACAGGGTCTCCTCGTCGCTGGTGCTCGGGTCCCACCGGTGGATCTGGTAGAGATCGACGTGGTCGACACCAAGGCGGCGCAGACTGTTGTCCAGCGCGGTGGCCAACCAGCGGCGGGAACTGCCCTGATGGTTGCGCTCGTCGCCCATGGGCATGGTCGCCTTTGTGGCCAGCACGATGTCGTCGCGACGGCCGGCGATGGCCTTGCCGACCATTTCTTCCGACTCGCCGTCGCTGTACATGTCGGCGGTGTCGATGAGGTTGATCCCGGCCTCGAGGGCGGCGTCGACGATGGCGGTGGCCTCGTCCTGGGTGGTGCGTCCGATCGCACCGAAGTTCATCGCGCCGAGCGCGAGGGAGCTGACCTGCACACCGGTGCGGCCCAAGGTGCGGTACTGCATGACCGTGTTCCTCCATTGCGGATGAAGCGTGGTGGCAATGTGTGGCTTGGTTGTCGGCCCTCTGCTCTGACATCATGAGCAAACGGAACCTCGTTCCGGAACGATACGGAACACCGTTCCGTTTAGCAAGGTCGGTAGCGGAGGAGCGGCGCGGTGAACGACGGCGACGAGGGCGCAGGGCGTGCAGTCCGGTCCAAACGGGCGGACGCCCGGCGCAACAAGGAGACTCTGCTCGACGCGGCCGCCGCGGTCTTCGTCAGGTCAGGCGTGGAAGCGCCGGTACGCGACATCGCAGCCGAGGCCGGCGTCGGACTGGGCACGATCTACCGCCACTTCCCGACGCGAGCGGACCTCATCATCGCCGTCTACCGGCACCAGGTCGACGCCTGCGCCGAGGCCGGGCCGACCCTGCTGGCGACCAACGCGACTCCGCACGCCGCACTCGGGCAGTGGATCAACCTCTTCGTCGATTTCCTGGTCACCAAACACGGACTCGCCGCCGTGCTGCACTCCGACGACGCCGGCTTCGACACGCTGCACGCCTACTTCCTCGACCGGCTCGTGCCCGTGTGCGACCAACTGCTCGACGCCGCAGCCGATTCTGGCGAGATTCGATCCGATCTGGAGGCCTACGAGCTCATGCGCGGCGTCGGGAACCTCTGCATCGGCGCGGACAGCGACCCCCGCTACGACGCACGTCGACTGGTCGAACTCCTCATCGCAGGACTACGCCGGCCGCACTGACCTTCGCCGGCCCAGCCCGGTTCAGGGGTAAGGAACCGCAGTCAGGCACCCAGGCCAAGAAGAGCCACTTCAAGCGGCATGGCGGGCTGAGCGGGGAGAGCCGGAGGTTCCTCGCCGCGGCCCGTGTGCGTGGGCGCGACCGTACGCAGGCCCTTGATGCCGTCAGCCGCCCACGCCGCGTCCGTCGCCGGGAGGGACAGTGTCATGCGTCGGCCGTCGGGCAGGGTGGTCTCCAGTTTGGTCGGGTCACTCGCCTGCATGGCAGCCCTCTTCCCGCGTGAACAGGACACGCACACTATGAACATCCGTCCTCACCGTGGAGGACGATCAGGCGAGCAAAGAGGTTCCAGCCGAAAAGGCCGGGGCCCGCCCGGCCAAGGCCTCGAACGACGTCATGGCTCCGAGGTTTCGGACTCGAGGGAGGTCCGGGTCTCTTTGCCGTAGACACCCGACTCGTCCCGCAGGATGACGCGGGTGAGCTGGTATCCGCTTACCGCGTTCTCGACCTGACGGTCGTAGTTGCCGTTGATGTCACCGTTGTAGAAGCCGATCTGCCGTAGGCGGAGCTGGAGTTCGGTGACCTCAGGTCCCGAGTCGCCGAAGCGGAGGACGGGGGCCACTCCGTCCGACGTACTCGGTGCTGGTGCGGCCGTGGCGGTGACGTCGGCGCTCGGTTTCGACTCGGTCGGCGTGGTGGAGCCGGTTGGAGTGGCCGGGCTCGCGGCCGGGGAGGACGGTGAGGTCTCGGACGGTTCCGGCGCGGACACCGTCGAGGACGGAGACACGGACGACGTATCGCTCCCGGACGATTTCTCCGGCACGCTCGCCCGCATGCCGTCGGGCTGTGAGCCGTCGCGCACGGGGCCCGTGTACGAGAAGAGTCCGCCGACGAATCCCCCCGTCACCAGGACGGCCGCGGCGGCTCCCGCGCCGGTTGCCAGCACGGCTCGGCGCCGCCGTCGTCGACGGTCCTGGGTGCTGTCGGCCGAGGGGTGCTCGTCGCGCGGCGCGGGGGTGTGGTTCGGCCCGTCTTCAAGCGGGCTCGTGGGTGCGCTGCCCAAGTCCTGCAAGAGAGTTGGCTGTTGCGTGGCTCCGGACTTCCTGGCGGCGTCCACCTGTTCGTCCGTGCCGGTGCTTTCGGCTTCGGACGAGGTCGTAGAAGCGTCCGGGGGCGCGGAGTTGTCTCCGACTTCCACGAACGGGCGTATACGCAGCGGATCGAAGTCCTCCGCGGCGGCCGCCTCCGCCATACGCGTCTCGCGGTGAGCGTCGGACGCGCGGCGACCGCAGGTGCAGGCCGGTGTGCCATCCGCTGCCCGGGACGTGCCGCATTCCGGGCAGACGGGGCCTGTCGGTTCGCTCACCCATGACCTCTCTTCGAACAGGCTTCAGATTTTAAGCACATCTTCTCCACACGCTCCCCAGAGGTCACTCAGAACCGGAGTTCAGGCGTCTGGAGGGTCGAAAAGAAGCCAACACGCGGAGGACACGCCGACCTGCACCACGGCCGGAAATCGCCGGGTGACCGGAAATGTCCCGAACCGACTCCTCCACCACGACGCCCGGCGGCTTCACCGGCTGCAGCCTCGCCACGGCCACTGGGCAGCGGCCGGTGCGGCGGCATCCTCGACGAGGACACCGCCGAAGGCGTCGAAGCGATCGAGGAGCCGTGCACCGGCGCGGGCCGATCAGCGATTCGTCGTACGGGCGGGCTGACCACGACCGCGGTCCTGCGGGACTGGGCCTGCCCGCAGGACCACGCGAGGTCATCGTTTGTCGAACTGGGCCCGGCCGGGCTGGTCGACGTTCGGGGTGATGGTGATGCCGGTGTCGGTGAGGGTCTGGCCGTGGATGTCCGTGATCCGGATGTCGGAGCCGCAGCCGGTGCCGTTCTCCGAGACGAAGTAGTTGTATTCGTAGCGCGGCAACTGTCGCCACGTGGAGCCGGTGCGGACTTCCAGAGTGGCGACGGGATTGCGGTGGTTGCGTACCTGGATGCCGCACCACCACTGCGAGGAGCCCTCCTTGTAGCGGTAGGCGACGGGGCCGCCGATGTCCGGGCTGACCAGCTGCCAGGTGATCGGTACCCGGCCTGCCACGGGGTCGGCGATGCGGGCGAAGGCGCGTTCGCCGAGATCGATGTCTCCGGGGGCGCACTCCGGACAGCGGTCGACGATCTTCACCGTGATCTCGCCTCGTGGGCCCTTGACCTTGAGATAGGCCCCGCACATGCGGGAGTTGTCGTAGTCGGTGTGATTGAGGGCCGCGATGCCGATGTCGCTGGTGGCGTCGTAGAGACAGTTTCCGACACCGGTCGCGCCGTAGAACGTACCCTCACCCGAGTAGGTGAGGCCGGGCTGGACGCGGGCGTGTGCCGGTGACGCCGTCGTGCACAGGAGCGCTGTGACGCCGGCGAGGAGAACAAGGGGTCTGCTGCGCATGCGGGTGCCTTTCGAGGACGGTGCGGCGTGCTCGGGCAACGCGATCCTGGCGGCATCCCCAGATCACTTGAAAGTGCAATTACGGTCGTGTGTCGGGGCGTTCTGCGCGCAGCCTGCCAGGCAGGCGCCGGTCGGCAGGCTGCGCAACAGAGCACGGGTCACGCGCCGCTGCCCGCAGTGAACGGCCCGAACTCCCAGGTGCGGTTCGCGAAGACCGGCGAGTCCGCGATGCTGATCCGTACGTCGTCGACCTTGAGGTCGTCCTGCGTCGGGGTCATGCCCTCGGCGCATTCGACCTGCACCGGCGCGAAGTTGACGAAGAAGCCCGGTCCGAAGTCGTTCGTCTCGGTGGTGCGGTACTGGTACAGCACGTACGACGTTATGGGGTGCAGTAGTAGGAGGACATGCGCCGCTGTTCCTCCACTTCGAAGGCGGTGCTCCGGTCGAAGACGCCGTTCTCGTCCATGCAGCCGAAAGTGCGGGACGTTTCGACGGTCGCCTGGAAGTGGGAGTTGTCCTCCACTCCCTCGGTGTAGCCGGGCTGTTCGCGCACATGGCTCAGCTTGGTGTAGATGGAGAAGCCGCCGCAGCCGGCGGTGGGCCAGCAGTCCCGGATGTACAACTGGCACTTGTACGGCCCGAAGTAGGCGTTGGGGTCGGGTGTGTAGGGCTGCGGGACGATCGCGTTGAACTCCCTCACTTCCATCTCGACGCGTGGCACGTCCTCCGCGGCGTCGCTGCCCTGGCCCACGGCCTGCGCCACGGCCGGCCCCGCGAACACCAGTGCCGTCCCCGCGAATAACGTGACCAGCAGTCTGGCCACCCTCGCCTTTCGCATCGCTGTCTCCCCTTGTGTCGTTGTACGACACGACATACGACCGACCGTGCCGTCGGATGGTTGTCCCGCGCGCGTTACTGTGTGCGGCCGGAGAGGGAGTAGGGAGACAGACGTGCAGGTCGGGGTGGGGGTGCCGGGGCGGCGGGTCGTATGTGCGGCCTTGCTGGCGGTGGTGTTGGCGGGTTGTTCGGAGGACGGGGAAGCGGTGGACGCCAAGGCGTCCGGGACTGCGTCGGCGGGCGCGGCTGTCGGCAAGGGCGGCACACTCGGCGGGGACGGGTCCGCGTGTGAGCTTCCCGTCGCCTTCGACACCGCGGAGGGCTGGACGGCGGAGGCCGTTGACGCACAGGCCGGGCAGGACGCCGCGGACGAGCTGGCCCGCGAGGTCGCCGATGCGCTCCTGCGGCAGGGGCCCGTCACCGCCGCCTGCGAGATCGACGCCAAGCCCGCCGGGCACATCGGCTTCCTCCGGGTCTGGACCGGCGAGCCCGGAGACGACGACGCCCGTGCCGTTCTGAAGGCGTTCGTCGGCGCGGAGAGCAACGTGAGCGGGGAGACGTACCGGACCTTCACGGCCGGTGAACTCGCGGGCGTCGAGGTGGAGTACCTCACCACCAGCAAGATCCTGGAGGAGACGAAGACGGAGCGGGCCCTCGCCGTCACCACCGCGCGGGGCCCCGTTGTGCTGCACCTGGGCGGCTTGGACAGCGAGGAGCACGAGGCGATGCTCCCGGCGTACGAACTCGCCAAGCGCACCCTCCGTACCACGGCCTGAGGGCCGGGACCCGGTCCTTCCCGCGGGCCCCGGCGGCCCGCGATCGCCACGATCGGCTCCGTGCGCAGGACCTCCGTGGTGAAGCCGCCTGCCTCGAAGGTCGTGGTGACCTTCGAGACCAGTTCGGTACGCCGCCCGACCGGCGGCTCGTAGAACGCGTACAGGGTCCCGGCGGGTGCCAGGAGCCTTGTCGCGAGCGCCAGTTCGGTGCGGGCGGGGCCGGTCCAGAACAGGTTGACGTTGATCGCGAAGATCCTGTCGAAGCGACAGTCGGTCAGGCCGCCGAGGCCAGGGCGGGCTCGGTGAAGGCCGCCGTGGCGATCGTGGCCTGCCGTCCCGCAGCGCGGCGGCATTGCGGCGTTCGGCTCGGGACGTCGCCGTCGTGGAACGGTCGATGGCCGCAAGGTGCGCAGCGCCGGGTCGGGGTCCTTCAGGTGCAGGGCGGGCGGGATGGGTGGTGCGCCGTCGAGCTTCAGGGTGTACGTCCCGTCCGGCCCGGGCTTCTCCTCGGTCACCGTGGCGGGGAGGGTGCGCAGGCAGTCCTCGGTGGGCGTGGTGCGAGGCTTGGGGCACGGGTGTGCCGCGTGGAACGCCCGTGCCGTGTCGCGGGCCTCGTCGATCGCGAGCAGTTCGAGGGCACCCGTGGGTGCCAGTAGCAGGCCCAGGAGGACGGCGCCGGTCCCCCAGGCTCGGCGGCGCCGGGTGTGGGCGCTGCGGCGGGTTTCCGCCGTCGTCGCCGATGCGCGCCGGCGTTCGGCCCGTTCGCGGGCCCGGCAGGCCGCTCGGGCCCTCCGGTGGCGGAGTTCGCTCCTGCGGTGCCTTTCCGTCTGTTCCTGTCGTGGTCCGGGCATGTGTGGTGTCCCCCGTCGTCGTCCGCTGTTCCGACAGGGAGAGCCACCATGCCCGGCCTGTGATGCAGGGCCGTGTGGCGGGAGTGGGGGTGGTCAGTAGGCGGGGCCGGTGAGGAAGTGGGCGATGGCCCCGGTCAGTTCCTCCGGCTTCTCCACCGGCAGTTCGTGGCCGGCGTCGATGATGCGGACCACCGCGTCCGGGTAGGCCTTCGCCATCCGCAGCATCTGCCCCACCGGCAGTTGGATGTCGTGGTAGCCGTGCACCATGAGGGTGGGGACGCGGATCTCGCCGACGCGGTCGAGGACGTCGAAGGCCCGCATGGCGCCGTAGAGCGTCATCACGACCTCCCGGGGCGTGTCCGCGGACGCGCGGATGTACTCCCGGACCACCTCGCGCGGAGAGCCGGGAGCGAACGCCCGCTGGATGTTCGCGGCGACGAACAGCTTGAACGGGGCGAGCGTCGACACGGCCATCAGCAGGCCGCGGCCCCGGCTGTAGGCCATCTTGCCGATGGAGTTGACCAGGACCAGCCGGTCCACGCGGTCGGGGTGGGTGAGGGCGATGGTCTGCGCGATCATGCCGCCCATCGAGTGGCCGATCAGAACGCATCGTTCGATCTTCAGGTGGTCGAGGAGGGCGAGGACGTCCGTCGCCAGTTCCTCGATCGTCCGTACACCCGCCCCGCCGCTCTCACCGTGCCCGCGCAGGTCGAGGCGGATCACCCGGCGGTTCCCGGCAAAGTGGGCGACCTGGTGGTCCCAGCGGTGCCGGTCGGCCGTCCAGCCGTGGACGAACACCAGGGGTGTGCCGTCGCCGTCGCGGGGGCGCTCGTCGTCATACGTCAGTGCTGCGCCGTCGACTTCGAGCTGCGGCATGGGGCGCCTCCTGCGGTGCGGTCCGGTTACTGACCGGTACGGTAACCGGCCGCCGAGGGTGCCGTCACTGCCGTGGCCGCCCTGAGCGGTGGTTTCCCGGCGCCGGGCTCACGTCTTTCGGTGGTAGGCCATGGCCATCGTGTCGGGTTTGACGGTGACGACAGCCTGGGGGCGGGGCGGGCGGGAGGTGAGCTCGAAGGCCGGCCAGATCTGCAGGACGGTCGCCAGGATGATCTGGAGTTCCGCCCAGGCGAAGTTCTCGCCGATGCATTTGCGGCGTCCGTCGCCGAACGCGAGGAAGGAGCCCCGGGCGGCCGCCGCGCGGCCGGCTTCCCAGCGGTCCGGGTCGAAGGTGTCGGGGTTCGGGAAGTAGGCGGGGTCGTGCTGGTGCAGGTAGGGGCTCCAGACGACGTCCGCCCCTTCGGGGATGTGGTGACCGCCGAGGTCCAGGTCGCGCTCGGCGGTACGGGTGACCATCCAGGCCGGGCCGTACTTGCGGATGGCCTCCTGCAGCACCTGACGCGCGTAGGGAAGCCGGTCCACGTCGGCGTAACGCAAAGGGCTGTCCCCGCACACCTCGCGCAGTTCCTCGCGCAGCCGCTGTTCGATGTGGGGGTGTCGGGTGATCTCGTACAGGGTCCAGGCGAGGGTGGTGCCGGTGGTCTCGATTGCGCCGGTGAGAAGTGTGATGGCCTCGTCCTGGAGCTGTTGCCGGGAGAGCTGGTCCCCGGCCGAGACGAGCGTCCGGAACAGGCCGGTCGGCTCCTGCGTCCGCGCGGCCGCGTGGGGGCACTGGGTGGTCTGCGTCTCTTGGCTCCCGGGGTTGCTCGCGTGATCGATCGCGCTGTCGATGAGGGCGCGCAGGCGGGCCACGCGGTCCGCATGGGCGCGGTTGGCGGGCAGCGGGAGGCGGGTGATCCAGCCCGG
The DNA here is from genome assembly GCF_001514305.1 of Streptomyces dysideae. Lineage (GTDB taxonomy): Bacteria > Actinomycetota > Actinomycetes > Streptomycetales > Streptomycetaceae > Streptomyces > Streptomyces dysideae. The sequence goes on along the minus strand of NZ_KQ949131.1, from coordinate 25,242 downwards.
GAGGATCGTCTGGCGAATCGTTCCTGCCATGATGGCGGGCATGAGCGCGGTGAACTCGCCCTCGATGTGTTCCGGCAGGTCCGTGCCGAACAGGGCGACCAGGAACGCGGCGAGGGTGATGTCGTTCATGTCCGCGTACACGTCGCGCGAGTGGCCCTCGGGCCAGGCGGCGACCATGGACCGCACCTGGTCGATCATGGCGTCGCCACGGCCGGCGATGTGCGCCTTGTTGAACATGGGCTGCATCAGGCGGCGGTTGCGCAGGTGGGTGTCGCCGTCGGCAACCGTGGCGAGTCCGTCACCGAAGAAGACCCGCAGCGCGTCGATGATCTTCCCGCCCTTGGTGAACCGGGCGGCGTCGGTCACCAGGACGCGGCGGGTCAGCGCGGGGTCGGTGACCACGTAGGCGGGGGTGGGGCCGATGCCTATGCGCACGACGCTGCCGTACGCGCGCAGCGAGGTGAAGAAGGGCAGCGGGTCACGGGCGAGCCGATGGGCATGTCCGATCAGCGGCCATCCGCCGGGAGCGGTCGGTGCCGGGGTGGGCGACGGTACGGGGGCGCTCATCGGGCGCATCACTCCTTGTCAGGTAGCGGTCAAACGCGCCGATCCATGCCCAAGAGCGTGACGGGGGATGCCTCCGGAGTGTTATCACCGCCTCACATTCGCAATCGAGGAGGTTCGGTGGAGGGGATGGTCACATATCCCTCGGCAACTCCCCTGCCGTAACGGCATGGTGGCCGGCCGGTGGCCGTGCGGCGCCGCAGTCCTGTGGACGGCGGTGCGGCCGTTCCCGCGCCTCCCAGGTGCGGGCCGGACGCGTTCGGGCGCATTCTTGCTGTGTCGCCCGCGTGACGGCGTACGGACGAGGTAGGGCCGATGACTGGGAGCGCAGAGCGCACGCCCGGACGGCTGGCGGCGTTGCTGATCGATGCCTCGGTGGAGGCGGTCGGCACGGCCGACGGCCATGCGGGAGGGGTCTATCTGCGGTCCCGCACGCCCGCACTGCTGCGGCTGAGTGTGCTCGCGGGGCTGCCGGGGCCGCTGTTCCGTCCGTGGTGGCGGCTGCACGTGGACAGTCCGTTCCCGGTCGCCGACGCCCATCGGCTCGGCGTGGAGGTGGTGCTGCCGAACGCGCTGGAGACGATGCGCCGTTATCCGCAGTTCGCGGCCGGTCTGCCGTTCTCGTTCGGGTCCCTGTACGTCCCGGTCGTGGGGGCGTCGACGGCGTTCGGTGTGCTGACCGTGCTGCGGCCCCCCGCCGAGGACGCCACCGAGCTGCTGCCGGTGCGGGAGCGCCTGGGGCGATTGGCGAAGGAGCTGGGGGCGGCGCTGCGGGAGCTGGAGGGCGATGATCCGTCGTTCGTCGCCTGGGACGGTGAGCCGGTGTGCGTCCGACCGCCGGCCGGGCGTCCGCCGCCGGGGCCCGTCGGGCGGTTCGCCTGGGATCCGGCGACGGATGCCGTGACCGTGGATGGGCGGCTGGGAGTGGAACCGGACGCGACCGTGCACGCGCTGACCGATGCCGTCGCTTCTGGTGCGGCGGACGCGTTTCTGGCCGCGCTGCGGCAGACGGCCGCCGGACGGCCGCCCGGACTGCCGCTGTACCTGCGCGGCGCGGACGGTGCGCTACGGCGGGTGGAGCTGCGCGGGGCCGACGACGGCGTGCCGGTGCTGGGCACCGTCCACGATCCGGGGGCGGCCTCGGTGGCGGACGAGGCGGCCGATCTGCTTCCGGACGGGGTGTTCTGTCTGGACCGACTGGGCGTGGTCGTCTACGCGAATCCACGGGCCGCGCGGCTGCTCGGCCGGCCGCGGGGCGAGCTGCTGGGCCGGGCCCTGTGGGAGGGCGTACCGTGGCTGAACCAGCCCGCGTGCGAGGACCATCTGCGCGGTGCGCTGCTGTCGCCGGATCCGGTGCACTTCGATGTCCGGCGGCCGCCGCCGGACGGCGCGGAGCGCGGCGCACGCGCGTACGAGGGTGGCTGGCTCACCCTGTCCGTGCATCCGGGACGGTCTCTGCTGACCTGCACGGTCCGCCCGGGGCACCGGGTGGTGGACGCCTCGTCCAGTCCGGCTCCGGAGACGGGTGGCGCGGCGTCCGCCATGGCCCCCTTGTACCGGCCCATCGTGCTGGCGATCGCGCTGACGGAGGCGGTCACCGCCCGTCAGGTGTCCGCCGTGGTCATGCGGGAACTGCTGCCCGCGTTCGGGGGCAACCGGCTGGCCATCTATCTGCTCCAGGAACGGCATCTGTACCTGGCCTGGGAGACCGGTTTCCCGCAGGGGTTCCTGGCGCCGTTCGAGGGGGTGGGGCTGGATGCGCGGCTGCCCGGGGTGGAGACGCTGACCGGCGGCCGTCCACTGTTCTTCGACTCGATGCAGCAGCTGGCCGACGCCTATCCGGACATCGCGCTGGACGCGACGGAGGGGGCGCGGGCGTTCCTGCCGCTGATCGCCTCGGGGCGGCCGGTCGGCTCCTGCATCCTGGGCTTCGACCGGCCCCGCAGCTTCAGCACCGAGGAACGTACGGTGCTCACCGCGCTGGCCGGGCTGATCGCGCACGCCATGGAGAAAGCACAGCGCTACGAGAGCGAGGCGGCGCTGGCGCGCGGGCTGCAACAGGCCCTGCTCCCCCGGCGGCTGTCCGAGCATCCGCTGGTGGAGACCGCCGGGCGGTATCTGCCCGGCACTCAGGGCATGGAGGTCGGCGGGGACTGGTACGACGTGGTCACCGCCGGGGACGGGCTGGCCCTGGTCATCGGGGACGTACAGGGGCACGGCGTGCAGGCCGCGGCCACCATGGGACAACTGCGCAGTGCGGTGCGGGCGTTCGCGCTCGGGGACCGGCCGCCGGACGAGGTGATGAGCGGGACGAACCATCTGCTCATCGACCTCGACGCCGGTCTGTTCGCGAGCTGCTGCTACCTGCGGCTCGACCCGGCGACCGGGCTGGTCCAGGCCGCCCGCGCCGGGCATCCGCCGCCGCTGCTGCGCCGGCCGGACGGCCGGACACACGTGGTGGAGCTGCCCGGCGGGGTCGTGCTCGGCGTGGACCCGCACGCCCACTATCCGGTGGCCGAGCTGCGGATCGACCCCGGGTCGGTGCTGGCGCTGTACACGGACGGGCTGGTCGAGCGGCCCGGGGTGGACATCGACGACGGCATCGGCGCGCTGCGGGTCGCGCTGGCCAAGGCGGGCGCGCCCGCCGCACGCCAGGGCGGCCGTTCGCTGGCCGGGATGGCCGACCGGCTCACCGCCACGGCCCGGCGCACGGCGGACCGGCCCGACGACATCGCGCTGCTGCTGGCCACGCTGCGCACCGCGCGTCCGCGGGGGCGGTGAGCCGTGATCGTCCACCAGCCGGTCCCTGCGACAGAGACCACACCTGTCACGGTGGGTGGCCTCTCTCGCCTCCGGGGGCCCGGCAGTGTAGACATGGGCACATGGTCCGACTAGCGGGTCGATCCGAGGCCCGGCCACCCCGAACTCCCGGCGGTCTACGCGCCCTTCATGCGCCCGGCCGCGCCAGGGGGGCGGCGCTGCGTGGACGCAGCGTCGCCGGGCAGGTGTTCGTCCTGCAGGTGGTGATCGTGCTGCTGCTGGTCGTGGCCGCGGTGGTGGCGCTGGTGCTGCAGGTGCGGCACGACACCACGAAGGAGGCCACCAACCGTTCGGTCGCGGTCGCCGAGGCGTTCGCCAACGCGCCCGGCACCCGTGAGGCGCTGACGAGCCCGGATCCCACGGCCGTGCTGCAGCCGCGGGCCGAGGCCGCCCGCGAGGCGACGGGCGTGGACTTCATCGTCGTCATGAACACCGACGGCATCCGCTACACCCACCCCAAGCCGGACCGCATCGGGAAGAAGTTCGTCGGAACCCTCGGCCCCGCGCTGGCCGGGGAGGTCCTGACCGAACAGATCACGGGGACCATCGGGCCGTTGGTGCAGGCGGTGGTGCCCATCAAGGACCCCGACGGACAGGTCGTGGGCCTCGTCTCGGCCGGGATGACGACGGCCAACGTGGGCGGCGCCGCGGACCGGCAGCTGCCGCTCGTGCTGATCGCCGCGGCCGTGGCACTGGCCCTGGCCACCGCGGGTACGGCGCTGGTCAGCAAGCGCCTGCTGCGGCAGACGCACGGGCTCGGACCGCATGAGATGACGCGGATGTACGAGCATCACGACGCGGTCCTGCATGCCGTACGAGAAGGCGTGATCATCGTCGGCGGCGAGGGGCAGTTGCTGCTCGCCAACGACGAGGCGCACCGTCTGCTCGACCTGCCCGCCGACGCCGAGGGGCGCCCGGTCCTCGACCTCGGTCTGGCTCCCGACACCGCCGGGCTGCTGGCGTCCGGACGGGTGGCCACGGACGAGGTGCACCGGGTCCAGGACCGACTGCTGGCCGTCAACCAGCGGCCCACCGACCTCAAGGGCGGGCCCTCCGGCAGTGTGGCCACGCTCCGCGACTCGACGGAGCTGCGGGCGCTGTCCGGGCGTGCGGAGGCAGCGCGGGAACGGCTGAACATGCTGTACGACGCCGGGGCGGCCATCGGGACGAGCCTGGACGTGACCCGGACCGCGGAGGAACTCGCGGAGCTGGCGGTCCCGCGGTTCGCGGACTTCGCCACCGTGGACCTGTTCGACCCCGTGCTGGGCGGCGGCCAGCCGGAGGCGGTGACCCCGCTGCGCCGTACGGCCTTCAGCGGGATCCGCAAGGACGCGCCGCTGTATCCGGTGGGCGAGCGGATCAAGTTCGTCGACTCCTCACCGCAGGCGCGCAGTCTGAGTGGCGGTCAGGGCGTCGTCGAGCCGCGGCTGAGCGAGGCGCCGGGCTGGCGCGCCCAGGATGTGGAGCGGTCCGCACAGGTCGTGGAGTACGGCATCCACTCGCTGATCGCCGTGCCGCTGCGGGCCGGGAGCCTGGTGCTGGGCGTGGTCAGCTTCTGGCGTTCGGAGAAGGCCGAGCCGTTCGACGCGGAAGAACTGGCCCTCGGCGAGGAGCTGGCCGCCCGGGCCGCGGTGTCCATCGACAACGCCCGCCGCTACACCCGCGAGCACAGCATGGCGGTGACCCTGCAGCGCAGTCTGCTGCCCCGCACGCTGCCCGAGCAGAGCGCGCTGGAGATGGCCTACCGGTATCTGCCCGCTCAGGCGGGAGTGGGCGGGGACTGGTTCGACGTACTGCCACTGTCCGGTGCCCGGGTCGCGCTGGTGGTGGGGGACGTCGTGGGACACGGGCTGCACGCGGCGGCCACCATGGGGCGGCTGCGGACAGCCGTGCACAACTTCTCCGCCCTGGACCTGCCGCCCGACGAGCTGCTCGCGCTGCTGGACGAGCTGGTCGCCCGCATCGACCAGGACGAGGCGCAGGAAGGCGGCAGCGCGCCGGTCACCGGCGCGACCTGTCTGTACGCGATCTACGACCCGGTCTCCCGGCGGTGCACCATCGCCCGCGCCGGCCATCCGCCGCCCGCGCTGATCCGGCCCGACGGCGGCGTCGACTTCCCCGACGTGCCCGCCGGTCCCCCGCTGGGGCTCGGCGGACTGCCGTTCGAGACGGCCGAGCTGGAGCTGGCCGAGGGCAGCCGGCTGGTGCTGTACACGGACGGGCTGGTCGAGGACCGGGAGCGGGACATCGACGTGGGCCTCGAACTGCTGCGCACCGCGCTGGCGCGGGCCGGCGAGTCGCCCGAGGACACCTGCCGGGCCGTGCTCGACGCGCGGCTCCAGGACCGGCCGAGCGACGACATCGCCCTGCTCGTCGCCCGGACCAGGGCACTGGCCGCCGACCGGATCGCCGAGTGGCAGGTACCCTCCGAGCCGTCGGCCGTCGCGGGCGTACGCGCCTCGGTGACCCGGCAGCTGGCCCGGTGGGACCTGGACGAACTGTCCTTCACCACCGAGCTGATCCTGAGCGAACTGGTCACCAACGCGATCCGCTACGGCGGTGCTCCCGTCCGGGTGCGCATGCTGTACGACCGCAGCCTGATCTGCGAGGTCTACGACAGCAGCAGCACCTCGCCGCATCTGCGCTACGCGGCGATGACGGACGAGGGCGGGCGCGGACTGTTCCTGGTCGCGCAGGTCGCCGACCGCTGGGGCACCCGCTACACGTCGGCCGGTAAGGTCATCTGGGCCGAACAGCAGCTGCCCTGAGGCGAGTTGACCACCCGGGCCGCCGGACGCACGGGCCACTCCCGACTCATAAATCACGCTTATGAGCTCATAGACCGGACCCGCGTACCGACTTAGGCTTGCCTTAGCTTAGGCTTCCCGTCGAGTCGATCTATCACCGCTCGAAGGGAACCTGATCATGCCCCGCCCCCTGCGGGTAGCCATTGTCGGAGCCGGCCCTGCCGGGATCTACGCCGCCGATGCACTGCTCAAGTCCGATGTGGCCGCCGACCCGGGTGTGTCCATCGACATCTTCGAGCGGATGCCGGCACCGTTCGGACTGATCCGTTACGGCGTCGCCCCCGACCACCCCCGCATCAAGGGCATCATCACCGCCCTCCACCAGGTCCTCGACAAGCCGCAGATCCGGCTCTTCGGCAACGTCGACTACCCGACCGACCTCAGCCTGGACGACCTGCGCGCGTTCTACGACGGCGTGATCTTCTCCACAGGCGCCACGGCCGACCGGGCGCTGCCGATCCCCGGCATCGAGCTCGACGGCTCGTACGGCGCGGCGGACTTCGTCTCCTGGTACGACGGTCACCCGGACGTGCCGCGCACCTGGCCGCTGGAGGCGGAGAAGGTCGCCGTCCTCGGTGTCGGCAACGTCGCGCTGGACGTGGCCCGCATCCTGGCCAAGACGGCGGACGAGCTGCTGCCGACGGAGATCCCGCCGAACGTCCACGACGGCCTGAAGGCCAACAAGGCCGTGGAGATCCACGTGTTCGGCCGGCGCGGCCCGGCGCAGGCGAAGTTCAGCCCGATGGAGCTGCGCGAGCTGGATCACTCCCCCAACATCGAGGTCATCGTCGACCCCGAGGACATCGACTACGACGAGGGCTCGATCGAGACCCGGCGCGGCAACAAGCAGGCCGACATGGTCGCCAAGACCCTGGAGAACTGGGCGATCCGCGACGTCGGCGACCGACAGCACAAGCTGTTCCTGCACTTCTTCGAGTCGCCGACCGAGATCCTCGGCGAGGACGGCAAGGTCGTCGGCCTGCGCACCGAGCGCACCACCCTCGACGGCACCGGCAACGTCAAGGGCACCGGCGAGTTCAAGGACTGGGACGTCACCGCGATCTACCGCGCCGTCGGCTATCTCTCCGACAAACTCCCCAAGCTGCCCTGGGACATCGAGTCGGGCACCGTCCCGGACGAGGGCGGCCGGGTCGTCCAGGAGTCCGGCGAGCACCTCCAGTCGACGTACGTCACCGGCTGGATCCGGCGCGGCCCGGTGGGCCTGATCGGCCACACCAAGGGCGACGCCAACGAGACGGTGTCCAACCTGCTGGCCGACTTCGCCAACGGCCGTCTGCAGACGCCGGCTTCGCCCGAACCGGAGGCCGTGCAGGCGTTCCTCGAGGAGCGCGACATCCGGTTCACCACCTGGGACGGCTGGTACAAGCTGGACGCCGCCGAGAAGGCGCTCGGCGAGCCGGAGGGCCGTGAGCGTGTGAAGATCGTCGAGCGTGAGGACATGCTCAAGGCGAGCGGCGCGTAAGGCGCAAGGGCCCGAACGGGGCCTTGCTCTGCGGGGGCCGGGGATTCCCCGGCCCCCGCAGAGTGCTGCGAGGGGCGCCAACCTGCCGTACCGGAGCGCTACTTGCCGATACCCCGGCAACCTCTACCTCGACCGGCTCGAGAACACCTCGCTGACCCGGCAGATCAGCTCCGTCATCGCGGAGTTCCGCGACGACCTGACACGCCAGCGGCCTCCGCGGGCGTATCCGCACTGACCGGGACACACCTCCCCCGCCGTGATTTCGGTGAAGCGGCCCCAGCGGCCGAATGTGTTGTATACGCTCCAGATCCTTCACAGAACATCCACATTGGGGGGACGTTTCCATGCGTATACGCCTTGTCACCACATCGGCCGCCGCGGCGGGGGCGCTGGCCGTGCTGACCGCGATACCGGCCCAGGCCACCGAGTACTCGTCCGCGCTGAAGATCCGCGGGATCCAGTACGACGCGCCCGGCCGTGACTCCAACAACTGCACCACCGGCAACACCTACAAGGAGTTCCTGACGATCAAGAACTACTCGTCCCGCTACACGGTCAACCTCAAGGGCTATGTCGTGAAGGACGCCGCGGGCAACCGGTTCACCTTCACGGCGAACCACTACCTGCAGCCCGGCGACTATGTGAAGCTCCGGGGCGGCAACGGCAGCGACTCCGACAGATACAACGTCGTGTACCGCGACAACTGCAACTTCCTCTGGAACAACGACAAGGACTCGATCTACCTGTACAAGCCCTCCGGGGCCGGGGCCGACTCGCACGCGTACACCAAGAGCCGCAACGACGCGGACGGGAACGGCTACATCACCTACCACGGGTGAGTGACGTGAGCAGGACCCGCCCCAATGCGGATGGCGGGCGGGTCCTGCTCACCGAGTCATTCTCTTGACCGGGCGCGGTGCGGGCCACGGGTGAAGGGGCGTGGGCCGACGCGGACGGATCACACCCCGTGTGCGGACCCCGCCCGATCCCCGGCGAACCGGGGCGGCGATACTGGTACGAGCACACATCCCCGCCCTTCAGATGGACTCATGCTCAGCTCCCGCACCGTCTGCGCCACCACCACTCCCCCCACCGTGTGGCTCGCCCGCGGCCGTCATGCCGGGCCCGCCGCGGAAGTCGACGTCCGGCTCAGTCTGCGTCGGCTCAAGGACCGTCACGCCATCGACGACTGGCAGGAAGCGCCCGGGACCGAAGGCGTCGCGGAACAGATCTTCGAGGCCCGCTGGCGGGTCGACCAGACGGTGACCGTGCGTGCCCGGCTGACCGTCGCGCACCATGCGGGCGACGGTCAGGACTGGGTCCTGGCGGCGGAGGCGGAGGCTCCGTGGGACGTGCGGTGGCCGTCGCCCGCCGCGATGTTCTGGCCGCAGGAGCCGGACGCAGGCTGGGACCACGCGGCCGTCACCGGGCTGAGGCTCCGGGAGCTCAACAGCCTGCCCGTGGACGACAAGGCCGTACGGCGGGTGCTCAAGGACTCCGCACAGGACGGCTGGAGCATCCATGTCGTCGTCCACGAGGCGATGACCACCGACGAACGCGGCCGGGTGCCGCTGGCGGACCTGCTGCCGCCGGGGCTGCGGCACCGAGTGGTCGAGCACCGTGCCGTGCCCAGCCAACTGCGCGTCGTGAACTGGGCCCTGCGGGACTTCGACGTACAGGTGCCGCGCGGCGGGGCCGCCGTACTGCCCGGGACGCCGGTCCCCGACGGCTATGACGCGCAGGGCTTCGCCGTACGCAGCGTCTTCCTTGACGGTTCGGAGCCGGCCGAACTCATCGACGCCGTGACCCGGTTCGCCGCGCTGCCGCGGCCGCTGCCGGACGGCGCGGAGGGCGCCGTCACAGCGCTGCGCGAGCGGTGGGGGCTGCTGACGCTCCAGGAGGAGCTCGACCGCGAGCGCAAGCTGGTGGCCATGTACTCCGAGGCGCTCGATGCGATGACGAAGTCCCGGGACCTGTACCGGGAGGCCGCCGAGCAGGCCCACGAGGCGCTGGCCGCCTACCGCGAGTCCGCCGGCACGGTCCCCGAGAAGCAGCAGCCGTCCGGCGCCCAGCCGTCGTCGCCGCTCCAGCAGCTGACCCGGACCCTGGAACGCCTCAAGGGCTCCGCCAAGTCCCGCCGGACCGCCTCCGCCACGGGTGACACGGAGAAGGCAACCGACGGGCGGCCGGAGACGTCCGAAGGCTAGGACTGCCGGCTACGCCTGTTGCCTCCGTCACGCCATGCGGGCGGCTCGGCCGGGAATCTCTTAGGAGACGGGGTCGCCCGACGCAGGGAAGGAGGCGAGGGCCTTGGACTCGACCACCGTGGTCGTCGTCGGCGCCGCGGTCATCGCGGCCGGTGTGCTCGCCATGGCCGTGGGCGTGTTCGTGCGGCTGGTCCGGACGCGGCGCGAGCTGCGGCGGGCCGGGCTGCCGACGGGGCCGCGCTGGGTCTTCTGGGGCGCCCTGCTGTATTTCGTGCTGCCGACCGACCTGGTGCCCGATCCCGTGTACCTCGACGACATCGGTGTCCTCCTGCTCGCGCTGCGTACTCTGCGCCGCACACCGGACGGCGGGCAGCAAAAGCTCCCTTGACTACGGAGCGTGAGGCAACCATTCACCCGTTCGATTCGTATAAGTCAGTGGAAGCCGAGCGATGTCGGCGGACCAAGCGACGCCGTCAGGTGACCATCGCTTGATCGGAGCAGCACAGGCGAGGGAGAGACGATGCAACCGTTCGCGCTCAACTACGCACGTCCGGCAGCGGAGTCGGAGGCCACCGCTGCGTACGTCTACGATTCCGGGCTGCAGTTGAACGTGCTCCTCGACGGGCGGATCGCCGCCTGCGACCACTCCCTGATACGGGAGCTGGGGACCACGACGTCGACGGCGGGCTCGAAGACCCACTTCGACGACTGAACGCGGACCGCCGACGATGACGGTGTTGATTCTGACCGGCGAAGAGGACGTGACGGCGGACATGGTGGTCGTGCATCTCAACGCCTCCGGCGTGCCGGTGGTGCGCCTGGATCCCGCCGATCTGCCCGGTGGGGTCGCCCTGTCCGGCGAGTACGTGCACGGCTCCTTCCGCGGGCACCTGTCGTCGGGGGGCCGACTGGTGAGCATCGAGGGGCTGCGGTCCGTGTGGGTGCGCAGGCCGGGCACGCCGGCCGCGCGGGCGGCCATGCCGTCCGCCTGGCTGACCGAGGAGTCCGCGCAGGCGCTCTACGGCATGCTGCGCGGCTGCGGCGCCCGCTGGATGAACCATCCCGACGCGGCCCGCCGGGCCCGCCACAAGCCGTGGCAGCTGCGGCTCGCCCAGCGCTGCGGACTGCCCGTGCCGGCCACGCTGATCACGACGTTCCCGCAGGCCGCCCAGGAGTTCGCGGAGCGCTACCCGGACCTGGTGGTCAAGCCGGTGTCCGGCGCGCACCCGCAGGATCCGCCGCGAGCGGTGCCGACCAGCCGGGTGGCGCCGGACGCGGACTTCTCCGCCGTCGCGTTCGGCCCCACGCTGCTGCAACGGCGCATAGCCAAGCGAGCCGACATCCGCCTCACCGTCGTGGGCGACCGGATGCTCGCCGCCCGCAAGGAGTGCGACCCCGAGAGCGAGGTGGACGTCCGCTTCGCGGTGTCCGACGCGCCGTGGCGTCCCGTCGACATGCCGCCGCGCACCGCCGAGAGGGTCCGCTCGTACGTCCGAACGGCCGACCTCGCCTACGGTGCTTTCGACTTCGCGGAGGACGCCGACGGGACGTGGTGGTTCCTGGAGTGCAACCAGTCGGGACAGTTCGGCTTCGTGGAGGTGGAGACCGGTCAGCCGATCGCCCGCGGCATCGCCGAGTGGCTCGCCCAGCCCGCCGCGCGGCGGCAGGCGCGTGTCAACGGCGCGAACACGGCGGTTCCCTGACCGGCCGGGGTCAGTGTGGCGGTGGGCCGGGCAGTAGAGCATTGCGCTGCTGCCAGGTGGGCGGGGCCGGGGGCGGCGGCCCCGGTCGCCCGGGAGGCTGGGCGTGGCCCATGCCCTGCAGGGGCTGCATGACGAATTCCAGTTCCCTCCTGATGCGTTCGGCCTCCCTGCGCGCCTGGGTGGGGATGTCGCCGCGTTCCGCGATGAGTCGGTCGTAAATGGGGGAATCCTGGAACACCCGTCAACGCGCCTTTCCTGTAGTGGCCCATACGCATGGGCCCAGCTGTCGAGTCTAGGCGCCCGCACACACTGGGGTGCGAATTACCCCGGAGGGCTTGACGGGGGCGGAGTGAAGGGTTCGGCCCCGGCGAGGCGTCGTATGCCGCGCTCGGGCGCCTGTGATCGAGCCGGGCCGGACGATCATCAGGACGGTGACGGTCGCCCACAGGAGGTTGAAGGTGACGGTGAACATGGCGAGTTGAGCCGTGGCGGAGCGCTCCACGGGCCGCTGGGCGGTCAGGTCCCCGAGGGGTTCGTCCTGGCGGGGCAGGACGAAGGCGACCTGGATGCCGGCTCCGCGGCGGTCAGGGCGATGGACGTGATGAGCCCGCCGCTGCCGACGGCAGATGCGGTGCAGGAGCTGGACCGTGCTCACCGGGGTGGGGCGCGCAGCTCACGTCAGGGATCTTTCAGGTGAGCGCACCGGGGCTGAAACGACAGGTTCCAACGGGTTCTCGCCATCCGGATGTGCGCCGAGTCGCCGGAGGTACGGGCGGGCGGCTTCGGCCTGCGGATCGACCGGGGGCTCGACGCCGTGGCGGACGCCGACACGCACTGGATGGCCACCGATGAGCTCGCGAGCGGTTTCCGCGGGTCCGGGTGGAGCCGGACGTGCTGTACGTCGACAGTAAGCAGATCCTCACCTCGGCCGGGGCCGCCGCCGGGCTGGACATGTGCTGCACATGATCCTGCGGGACCTGGGCTCGGCGGTCGCCGCGCACTCCGCCCGCATGGCCGTCGTACCGCTGGAACGGTAGGGCGGGCAGGCCCAGTTCATCGTGCACGAGCATCCGCCGGTGCTGCGGGGCTCGGCACTGGGGCCGCTGCCGGAGTGGGTCGAGGCCAATCTGGCCGGTGAGATCACCCTGGGGGCGAAGGCGGCGCGGGCGGGGATGAGCGAGCGGACCCTCACCCGCCGGTTCCGTGAGCAGACGGGCAGCACGCCGTTGCGGTGGCTGCTGCGGGCGCGGGCGCGGCGGACCCAGTATCTGCTGGAGCACAGCGACCACACGGTCGAACGGATCGCCCGGCAGGCGGGGTTCGGCTCGCCGACCGCCTTCCGGAAACGGTTCCGCCGGGTGCTGGGCACCACGCCGTATGCCCACCGGTCCACGTTCCGGGGAAGGCGGCGGTCCCGGCGGTCCGTTCCTGACTGACTTCGTCAGGCGGCCTGGCCGCTGTTCAGAGCCGTGTATGCCCCGCCGCGGCGCAGCAGTTCCTCGTGGGTGCCGATCTCCTGGATACGGCCGTCGCCCATCACCACGATCCGGTCCGCGCCCCGCACGGTGGACAGCCGGTGGGCCACCACGAACGTGGTGCGGCCGTGCAGCAGCCGGGAGAGGGCCTGCTGGACGAGGGCCTCCGACTGGGTGTCCAGCGCCGACGTCGCCTCGTCCAGGACCAGCACCCTCGGGTCGCGGATCAGGGCGCGGGCGATGGCGAGGCGCTGGCGCTGGCCGCCGGACAGTCGGGCGCCGCGTTCGCCGACGACGGTGTCGAGGCCCTGCGGCAGCCGGTCGACGAACTCCAGCGCGTTGGCGTCGCGCAGTGCGGCGCGCACGGTCTCCTCGTCGGCGTCGTCCATGCCGTAGGCGACGTTCTCGCGGATGGTGCCGTCGAAGAGGATCGACTCCTGCGGCACGACCGAGAGGAACCGCCGGTAGGTGCGCAGATCGAGGCTGTTCATGTCGGTGCCGTCGAGCAGCAGCCGACCCGAGGTGGGGCGGATGAAGCCGATGACGAGGTTGAGGACGGTGGACTTGCCGGCGCCGGACGCACCGACCAGGGCGATGGTCTCGCCGGGTGCGACGGACAGGCTGAAGTCGCGTACGGCGGGGCGCCCGCTGTCGTAGGCGTGGCCGACGTTCTGGAAGGTGACCGCGCCGCGCAGCGAGGTGAGTTCGGTCTTGCCCTCGTTGTCCTCCAGTTCGGGGGCCTGGAGGACCTCGCCCACGGAGCGGACGGACTCGAGGCCCTTGGTGATGACGGGGGCCAGTCCCGCCAGTGTGGTCGTGGAGTTGGTGAGCGTGGTCAGGAACGCGCTGAGCATCACGACGTCGCCGGCGGTGACGCCCCAGACGCCGTAGTACGAGATCAGGGCCGCGCCGGCCAGGACCAGTACGCCGACCACGTTGAGGACGACCCAGGCCAGCGAGCCGAAGCGGCCGTTGACCAGGTCGAGGCGCATACCGGAGGTGAGCAGGCGGTGCAGGGTGCCGTCCATGCGGCGCAGCGCCTTGCCCTCCAGGCCGTGGGCGCGGGTGACCGGGATGAGGCGGGTCATCTCCGTCACCCGGGAGGACAGGGTCTCGACCTCGTGGCGGAAGTGTTCGTTGTGGGTGCGCAGCCGGGCCCTGAGTCGGGCGACGACGAGCGCGGCGGCGGGCACGACGATCAGGAAGACGGGCAGGAACTCCGGTGTGCGGATGCCGATGATGACGAGGCCGCCGACCAGGACGGTGCCCGCGCCGAGCCCGGTCTCCGCGGTCTGCTGCACCATCTGCTCGACGGTCTCCACGTCCCGTACGACCTTGGCCTGCAGGACGCCCGCGCTGACGCGGGAGTGGTAGCCGATGGAGAGCTGCTGCATGCGGGTGCACAGCGCGGAGCGCAGGGTGGTGCCCATGCGGCGCACGCTGCCGTACAGGAGGCGTACGTAGAGCAGGTGCAGGGGGTAGTTGACCAGCAGGATCAGCATGATCACGCCGGTGCTCAGCCAGAGTCTGGAGATCGGCTGGTGCTGGACGACGGTGTCGATGATGGCCGCGGTGATCAGCGGCAGCAGCCAGACGGGGCTGTGCTTGACGGTGAAGACGCCGACCGCCACGGCCAGGCGGCGGCGGTCGGCGCGGAGCAGGTAGGCGAGGGTGCGGACGGGGTGTTCGCCCCGGTAGCGGTGGTCGAGCGGTCTTTCCAACGAGGACGCCATCGGCGTGGTCCCTTTTCAGTCTCTGGGTGACTAGCAAGCGCTTTCTCCCCAGGCCGGCGGGGACTACACCTGCGGCGTGCGTCGGGTCAGACCGCGTCCAGTTCCGCGAGTTCGCCGGCCGTGAGGCCGAGGCCGGCCGCGGCGACCGAGTCGCGGATCGTCTCGGGGCGGCTGGCGCCGGGGATCGGCACGACGACCGGTGACTTGGCGAGCATCCAGGCCAGGCACACGCGCTGCGGGCTCACGCCGTGGGCCTCGGCGACGCGCGCGAACGGGGCGTAGGCGGAGCCGAGTTCACGGGCCCGGGAGATCCCGCCGAGCGGGCTCCACGGCAGGAACGCGATGCCGAGCTCGTCGCACAGGCGCAGTTCCGGCTCGCTGGAGCGGAAGGCCGGGGAGAACTGGTTCTGCACGGAGACCAGTCGCCCGCCGAGGATCTCGCCGGCCTGCCGGATCTGGTCGCGGTTCGCGTTGGAGATGCCCGCCATGCGGATCTTGCCCTCGTCGAGCAGGTCCCGTACGGCGCCGACGGACTCGGCGTACGGCACCCTCGGGTCGGGGCGGTGGAACTGGTAGAGCCCGATGGCCTCCACGCCGAGCCGGCGCAGGGACGCCTCGCAGGCCGCCTTGAGGTGGGCGGGGCTGCCGTCGAGGGTCCAGCTGCCGTCACCGGGGCGCAGGTGGCCGCCCTTGGTGGCGACCAGGACGTCGGCGCCCCGCTCGTGGGAGGCGAGGGCCTTGGCGATCAGGGTCTCGTTGTGGCCGACCTCGTCGGCGTCCCGGTGGTAGGCATCCGCGGTGTCGATGAGGGTGACGCCGGCGTCGAGCGCGGCGTAGATGGTGGCTAGGGAACGCGCCTCGTCCGGGCGTCCCTCGATGGACATGGGCATCGCGCCCAGGCCGATCGCGCTGACCTCGATGTCACCGATGCGGCGGGTGTGCATGGTCTGTGACCTCTTTCGGCTGGCCTGGGGGGGGATGGATCGTGGAGGGCCGGACCCGTTCCAGCGTGGTTGTGCGGTGGCCAAAGGTCCAATAGAAGAAAGAGAACGCATTCAGCAGCCCGGCAACTGAATCCCGGCGGTCCGGCCGGGCCGGCAACCGGGCTGTTCGCCTGCACAGTCGGTGTGACACGCTCTGCTGCGGCCGGGCCACGTGGAACCGGCCGTTCTGCGGCGTGGAGAGGCGGCGGCATGCGCATCGGACTGCTCGGCACCGGACCCTGGGCACAGATGGCGCATGCCCCTGCCCTGAGCCGGCACGGCGAGCTGGACTTCGCCGGGGTGTGGGGCCGTCGCCCGGAGGCCGCCAAGGAGCTGGCGGATCGGTTCGGCACGCAGGTCTACGACGACGCCGACGCGCTGTTCGCCGACGTGGACGCGGTCGCCGTGGCGCTGCCGCCGGACGTGCAGGCGGAGCTGGCGGTACGGGCCGCGCGGGCGGGTTGTCATCTGCTGCTGGACAAGCCGCTCGCACCGACGGTCGGGCAGGGGCGGGCGGTGGTCGAGGCGGTCGCGGCGGCCGGGGTCGCCTCGGTCGTGTTCTTCACGACGCGTTTCCAGCCCGAGACGGAGGCGTGGATCGCCGAACAGGCGGGCGTGGCGGGCTGGTTCACGGGGCGGGCGCAGTGGCTCGGGTCGGTGTTCCGGAGCGACAGTCCGTTCGCGGCCTCGCCGTGGCGGCGGGAGAAGGGCGCGCTGTGGGACATGGGCCCGCACGCCCTGTCCATACTGCTGCCCGTGCTGGGGGACGCCGGGCGGGTGACGGCGGCCGTGCGCGGTCCCGGGGACACCGTCCATCTGGTCCTCGATCACGCCGGGGGCGCGTCGAGCACCCTGGCGTTGAGCCTCACCGCGCCGCCCGCGGCGGCGGGCGCGGCGGTCGAACTGCGCGGCGAGGCCGGGGTGACGCTCCTGCCCGAGAGCTCCGCCGGCGCGGTGCCCGCCCTCGTACGGGCCGCGGACGCCCTGCTGGCCGCCGCGCGCACCGGACGCCCGCATCCGTGCGACGCGTCGTTCGCGCTGCGGGTCACCGAGATCCTCGCCGATGCCGAAGCCCTGTTGGACGAGGGGTCCGGCTGAGCCGGGCGCGACATGCCGACCGCCATGGCAACGCCAGACGCCGAGGTCCGTGGACCGGTCCTGCCCTGCGCGGCTGACCGCGCTGCTCGACGCGGGCCAGTGGCGCCATCCCGGTGATGCGGAACTGGCCAGGCTGATCCCGTGGTTCGAAGACCCGCTCGACTTCCTGACCCATACGGAGGGGATGCGGCGAGGGTCCCGGGCGCTGGACATGTTCGCCGACGATCCGCGCTCCTCCGAGCTGTTCCGCACCGTGCGGGGCAGCGGCCGGCGGGCTCCCGTCGAACTGCCCTGGCTGGACGTCGAGCAGGCGGTGCTCGTCGCGGTGAACCGCATGCCCGGTGACGACGTGGCCCTCGCCCTCCCCCGCTCACCGGCGTCGATGAGGAGCCGCCGATTCCCTGCGACCTGATCCGCCGGACAGGCCTGGACACGCCATCGGAACCACGCCCGGTCGCCCTCGATGTGCAGCAGGAAGTCGGGCACCGGGCCGTCCGGCGAGGTCAGCGAGACGCGGCGTCCGATCTCGTCGTAGGCCGCCTCCCATGCCTCCCAGTGCTCCTCGTGATCCAGCTCCAGCAGGGCCAGTTCGCGGGCGAAGAGGTCGCGGACCCCGTCGTATCCGGGGCCGGGAGTGAAGTGGCCCGACAGCCAGGGGAAGTCGGCGTCGTCGATCAGGATCTCCCCGATCCGTACGTCGCCGCTGTCCACGTGCCAGATGCCGCCGTCGAACCCCACGCTCCGCCTCCGTCGCCGCTGTCGATCACCGCGTCGACCAGCTTGCCACCCGGCACTGACAAGCGGCCCGGCCCCGATACCGGGCCGGACCGCCTCTGGGTGTCCTAGCCCTCGCTCTCCTTGCCGGGGGCACGGAAGTTGACGCGTTCGTGGACGACCGGGTAGCCGGCCTTGGCGAAGTTCGCGGCCATGGGGAAGTTGCCCTGGTCCGTGCCCGCCGCGATGAACTCCGCGCCCTGTTCGACCAGGAAGTGGGTGCACTCGGTCAGCAGGTCGTAGGCGTAGCCGTGGCCGCGCTGTTCGGGCAGGACCCCGATGAAGCCGATGCACGGGCCGGACGGATTGTGCGCCGGGATGTGGATGCCCACGGGCTCGCCCTCACGGGTGTGCGCGACCTGCCACCACTCCCGTGGGGAGGGGCACCAGTGGAAGAAGTCGAGTTCTTCCTGGGCGGCCCGGTCGAGGCCGCCCTCCTCGATGTCCCGCAGTGCGTGGGCGTCCAGGGTGACGGAGTGGATGCGGCGCAGCGCGTCGAAGAACACCGCGTCGTCCGGTTCGGGGCTGAACAGCAGGCGGCCGGGGCGCTCCGGCAGTCCGTGCTCCGGCGTCCAGCGGTACAGGAAGCGTTCCACCAGGAGTTCGTAGCCGGCCGCCCGGGCGGCGGCGAAGCGGGTTTCGGCGGCGGTGACCAGGCCGGCGTGGTCGCGCCAGCCACCGGGCAGGTTGATCTCGAGTTCGACCTGCCACAGGGCGGTGCGCAGGAGTTCGGCGCCCGCCTCCTCCTCGCCCTCGGCGACGTCGAACCAGTTGACGTTGACGGGCTCGGTGTCGTCGGGGCCGCCCCACCAGGCGCCGCGCGCGACGACCTCGCCGTCGCGCAGGGCCACCCGCTTCCAGTCGGTGCGGTGGCGGGTACGCCGGTGCGTTTCGCGGGCGCCGAGCGGGTCGGGGTGTGCGTGGAAAAGCTGTGCGTCGCTCGCGTCGAGCGCGCGGATGACCAGATCGGTCATGGAGATTCCTCCGGGATGCATGCTGTGAGAAGCGCTCCCGGTCAGACGTGGCACGCCGGGGCAACGGCGAGGGAGCGCGGGAAAGGTGTGAACTGCACGGCACTCGCCTCCTTCCGTCGGTCTCGGGGCGTGGGGTCACACGCTACGTGGTCTCCGGCGGGAGCGTCCACGGGAATTCCGAGGCTCCGGCCACCGGCTCGTCCGGCCGGCTGGGAGCGCTCTCTTCGAAGGGATGGGGCTTGAGGACGCCTTAGGTGAGGGTTAAGGGGGTGTGCCTATTTGATGGTTGTTCAAGTTACCGCAGTTCAGGGGGACTTGGGGTCAGGTGCAGACCTATTGGAACCTCCGGGGAGCGTGCGTAGCATCGGGGCCCGTCGGTGGCGGCGCCACGCGTCTGAGAGCGCTCTCACAATGTCGCTCGCCTGTCCGACACTGCCCCAGTACCCGCACAAGTACTCCGGGAGGCCCCCCACATGACACCCCGTCACCAGCGCAGCAGCCTCAGCCGTCGCACGCTTCTCATCACCTTGGGCGGGGCGGTGGTGGCCGCGCCCGCCGTCGCCGCCGTCGCTCCGTACGCCCTCGCGGACACCACCGCGGCAGCCGGTCCCCTCCCGTTGACGATCGCCAACGGGAGCGGCTCCTTCGACAACGCGAACGTGCACGTCTACATCGTGGGAAACGTGGACGGCCGCCAGGTGCGTGTCACGCCGGACGGCGCCCTCGCGCCGGTCGCCCTGGCGGACAACGGTGCCGACGGGTTCGCCGACTACGCGATCGGTCTGGCCGGAAGCGGCGAGACGCGGCTTTCGCTCCCCCACATGTCCGGCCGGATCTACGTCTCCCTCGGCCAGAAGCTGAAGTTCAAGGTCGTGACCGACGGCAACGGCAACACCGCGCTGCAGTACCCGGCCGGCTGGGTGACATCCGACCCCAACTACCAAGTGCTGCACGACTGCGCCGAGTTCACGTACAACGCGGCGGGCATGTTCTGCAACACGACCATGGTCGACATGTTCAGCGTGCCGCTGAGCATCCGGCTGACCGGCGCCAAGGACCAGACGACGGGCACGCTGCGGACCGGCGGGCGGGCGGCCGCGTTCGCCGCCGTGCGGCAGGTCGAGGAGTTCGCGCCGCTGGTGGTGGCGGACACGCGCATCATCGCCCCGGGGCACGGCCTGGACGCCGGTCTGTTCGCCAAGGACTACTTCGCGCCGTACATCGACGAGGTGTGGAGCACCTACACCGGGCGCGATCTCACCGTCACGACCAACGCCGGTACGTTCACCGGCCGGGTGCGCGGTGACCGGTTCGCCTTCGACGGGCCCGCGCAGGTCTCCTTCGCCAAGCCGTCGACGCGGGACGTGCTGTTCTGCGACGGCAACCTGGCCGCGCCCAACGACGGGACGACCGGGCCCGTCGCCGCGGTGCTCGGCGCCGGGTTCAACCGCTCGACGCTGCTCAGCCATCCCGCTCAGCCGACGACCGACGCCGGGACCTTCTACCGGACCGGCCTCACCAACCACTACGCCCGGGCGATGCACACGGCCACCGCCGACGGCAGGGCGTACGGCTTCGCCTTCGACGACGTAGCCGACTTCGCCTCGTACATCCAGGACACGGCGCCCACGGGGATCCGGCTGACGCTGACGCCCTTCGCGGGCTGACGCCGACGGGCGCGGCGGCGGCACCCGGCGCAGTGTGCCGTGGTGCCGCCGCCGCGGCACCGGCTGTCGGCGACGGGCTCAGGGGGCTCGTTCCCGCTCCCGCTGCTCCCGACGGCCGGTGGGCTTCTGCTCCTCCCCCTCGGCGTCGATGTGCGGGAGGATCCGGTCGAGCAGACGGGGTGTCCACCAGGCGTGCCGGCCCAGCAGGGTCATCACCGCGGGCACCATGAGCAGGCGTACGACGGTGGCGTCGATGAGCACGCTGACGGCCGGGCCCAGCCCGAGCATCTTGACCACGATGTTGTCGCTGACGATGAAGGCGGCGAAGACGCTCACCATGATCAGTGCCGCGCAGGTGATGACGCGCGCCGTGATCTCCAGGGCGTGGGCGACGGAGGCCTTGGCGTCTCCGGTGCGCAGCCAGGCCTCGTGTACACGGGAGAGCAGGAAGATCTCGTAGTCCATGCTCAGCCCGAAGATGATCGCGAACATCATCATCGGGACGTAGCTCTCGATGGGCACCGTGCCGGAGACGCCCAGCGCGGGTCCGCCCCAGCCCCATTGGAAGACGGCGACGACGCCGTAGGAGGCCACGATCGTCAGCACGTTGAGGACCGCCGCCTTGACGGCGACGAGCAAACCCCGGAAGACGGCCAGGATGATCAGGAAGGCCAGGGCGACCACGACGCCGATGATGAGCGGCAGCCGGCTCGCGACGATGTCGCGGAAGTCGACCTGGGCTGCCGTCGTCCCGGTGACGTAGGTCTTCGCGTCCGTGCCGGAGACCGCGTCGGGCAGCGTGTCGTCGACCAGACGGTTCGTCAGGTCCGTGGTGGCGGCGCTCTGCGGGGACTCCTTCGAGTAGACCGTGGCGAGCAGGACGTCGCCGTCCTTCGTGGGCGTCAGCGGGGTGACGGTGGACGCGCCGGGCACGGCGTCGAGGGTCTTCTGCGTCTGTGCGGCGAGGGAGGAGCGTGCGGAGTCCGGTACGGCGGTCTGGTCGATGACGACGGTGAGGGGCCGTTGGAGCCAGGACCGAAGGCGTCGGTCATCAGGTCGTAGGCCCGCCGGTCGGTGAACGACGTGGGATCGGCGCCGTCGCCGATGTGGCCGAGTTGCAGGGAGACGACCGGGATGGCGAGGACGACGACGGTCGTGACGCCTGCGGCCAGGTAGCGCCACGGCCGCCGCGCCACCCGCTGTGCGTAGCGGTGCCAGGTTCCCTGGATCTCGGCGCCCGGGGCGGCGTCGGTCTCGGCGACGGGGTGGCGCAGCCGGTAGCGGTCGATCCTGGTGCCGATCAGGCCCAACAGGGCCGGGACCAGGGTCAGCGCTCCCGCGACGGCGGAGACGACCGTCACGGCGGCGGCGATCCCGAGTTTGCCGATGAAGCTCACTCCGGACGCGTACAGACCCAGGAGAGCGATGATCACCGTGCAGCCGGAGACGAGCACCGCGCGGCCGCTGGTGGCGGCGGCCTGGCCCGCGGAGCGCACCGGATCCAGGCCGTCCATGAGCTTCTGCCGGTGACGGGTGATCAGGAACAGGGCGTAGTCGATGCCGACGCCGAGGCCGATCATCGTGGCCAGGGTCGGTGAGACCGTGGCGAAGGGTGAACGCGGCGGCGAGCAGACCGAGGCAGGCGAGTCCGCCGATCACGCCGATCACGCCGATCAGGGCGGTCAGCAGGGGGATGCCGGCGGCGATCACGCTGCCGAAGCCGATGAGCAGGACGACGATCGCGACCCCGAAGCCGATCATTTCGCTCACCCGGTCGTCGGCGGCCGGGCGGGCCAGTTCGCCGAGCCGTCCGCCGTACTCGACGTCGGCGCCGGCGGCCCGCAACGGCTGTACGGCGTCGTCGACTCCGTCGAGGTAGGCGTCTCCGAGAGTCGACGGCTGTTCGTCGAAGCGGACGGTGACGTAGCCCGTCTTTCCGTCGGAGGACAACGGGCCGACGCTCGGGGAGGCCGACGAGCCGGTGCCGGCCAACGGGTTCTGGACGGACAGGACATGGGGCAGCTTCTGCAGGTCGCCGACCATGGTGGACATCTGCGAGCTCAGCGACGTCAGCGATTTCTGCCCGTCGTGCAGGACGATCTGGCTGCTGTAACCGCCCGCGGCGGGATCGTGCCGCTCCAGGACGTCCAGGCCCTGCTGTGACTGTGCGTCGGGCAGGGTGAAGTTGTCCGAGTAGTCGCCGCCGGAGGAGCGGTTGAGGGCCTGCAGGGCGACCAGGGCGACGAGCCAGGCCACAATGACGATCACGAAGTGCCGGGTGCACCATTCCCCGAGGTGCCGCAGTCCCCCTGGGGCGACAGTCCCCGTCCCCCGGCGCTGCTTCGTTTGGGTGGCATAGGCCTGGTCTCTCCTGTCGGCCGAGACGTGCGATATGCCCCAATTAGACGCCCGGACGATCATCGCGTCATCTCGGGCCCGGAGCCGCGGAGGACCGGCGGTCGGCGCTTCCGGATGCAGGGTGGGCTCCCGCGTTGAATGGTGATAACAGACCCGATGACCGCACCGGGTCCGTAGAAGCGATCCGGATCCGAGGAGCAGAGATCATGCCGACGTCACAGCCCGACGTGTCCGGGCCGTCCGAGGAGCGCACCACCCCGGACGCCCTGCTCCACGCCCGCACCGGCACCGATGTGTCACCGGAGGATGTGGTGCTTGCCTCAGGCAAGGACATCACGCCGCGCAACCTCGAATGGGCCAGGCGCAAGCTGGAGGCGGAGGGGCCCGCCGCCCTGGACAAGCTGCTGCCCTAGGTGTTCTGTCCAGCCTCACCGGCAGCCCGCCGGCCGGGGGGCCTGGCACGCCCTCCCCCATCGCCCCCGGCTCACCCGCGTCGATGGGGGACCGCCGATTCCCCGCGGCCTGATCCGCCGGACAGGCCCAAGTCGTTCCGGGTCCGGTGCCGGCCGGGCCCCTCACTCCGCCGCGTCGCCGTCCAGGCACAGCACCGGCACCCGCTGCACGAGGTTGTTGGCGAAGCCGCCGCGGTTCCAGGGCTGCTCCAGTGGCTGGGTGTGCCCCTCGGCGTCGGTGGCCCGGGCGCTCAGCACGTACTCGCCCGGCGTCGCGGTCCAGGTGCAGCGCCAGCGGCGCCATGCCCACCGGTGTCCGTCGTCCGGCGCCAGCTCGGCCTCCTGCCAGGTGTCCCCCGCGTCCGTGCTGACCTCGGCCCGCGTCACCGGCGCCCGGCCCGACCAGGCGCGTCCTTCCAGAGTCACCGGTCCGGGCCGGACCACCCGGGCGCGGGACATGAAGTCCGGGAATCCGGGCGGGACCAGCAGGGCACGCGGCGCGATCCGGGTGACCGGCTCGCCCTCGTCCTCGGGGTGCCGGCGGAGCCGGTAGGCCACGGCCTGCTGGAAGCCGGTGAACGGTACGTCGGTGACGGTGATGTCGCGCAGCCACTTCACGTGCGCCATGCCGTACCAGCCGGGCACGACGAGCCGCAGCGGGTGACCGTGCTGCGGGGGCAGCGGGGCGCCGTTCATCGCGTACGCCACCAGCACCTCGGGCTCGCTGCCCGTGGCGACGGCGGCGGGCAGGGCGCGCTGGTAGTCCTGTTCGACGCCGCGCTCCACCCCGTGGTCGGCGCCGGTGAAGACCACGTCTACGGCGTCCGCCTCGACGCCGGCCTCGGCGAGCAGCAGCCGTAGCGGTACGCCGGTCCACTCGGCGGTGCCGACGGCCTCGACCAGCCACGGCTGGCTGACCGGCCTTGGGGTGAGCAGGGCCCGGCCGTTGCCCGCGCACTCCAGCGTGACCCGGGTGGTGACCTGCGGGAACGTGCGCAGGTCGGCCAGGTCCAGGCGCAGCGGGTGGCGAACCCGGCCCACGATGGACAGGCGCCAGGGCTCGTCCTCGGGGACGTACGGGATGTCGTAGTGCGTCAGGACGTAGTGCAGGCCGGGCGGGGTGAGGTCGTAGCGCAGGGCCTCGAGGGGCAGGCCGTGGTTGCGGGTGGCGAGCGCCAGTTCGTCCCGGCCGATGCCCTCGTCGGGGGCGGCGAGCCGGGCCGGTGTGCTCGCGTCGGCGAGTCGGTGACCCATGCCCGCATTATCCCGCCGTTCGGCGCATTGTCCTGAGGTGACGCGCTGGCCGACCCGACGCGACGCCGGCTGCTCGATCTGCTCGCCGCGCAGGGTGAGGCCACCGCCACGACGCTCGCCGAACGGCTTCCCGTCTCGCGGCAGGCGGTCGTCAAGCACCTCGCCGTCCTGGACGCCGCCGGGCTGGTGTCCGGCGGCCGGGTCGGACGCGAGGTGCGGTACGCGGTGCGGCCCGCCGCGCTGGACACGACGGCACGGTGGATGGCCTCGCTCGCGGCCGACTGGGACCGGCGGCTGGCGCACATCAAACGCGTCGCCGAGGCGGCGGAGGCAGCGGAGCGGGACGCGCATCCGGCACCCCCCGACTGAAGGGAAGCACGCGATGGACACGACCGAACTGCACAGCGCCTACGACAGGTTGCTCGATGCGGCGGCCGTCCCCGGCCTCGGCGACGCGGCGGACGGAGGATGGAACGCCGACCAGATCCTGGCGCACATCCTCAGCGTCGACGCCTCGGTCGCAGCGGTCGCTCTGGGGGTCGTCGCCGGCTCGCGGCCCACCTTCGACAACCGGATCTGCCTCGACACCTGGAACCTCGGCCGGATCATCGCCGAGCACTCGGACCGGGCGGAGCTGATCGACCATGTCCGGGGCCAGGCCACCATCCTGTGCGACATCGCCGACCAGCTCAGCGAGCAGGCCGCCGCGGTTCTGGTGCCGTCGCTCCTCCTGTCCCACGACGCGCTCGTACTGGACCAGCCGGTTCCGCTGGCCGGCCTCGTCGACGGCCTCGCCGAGGACCACGTACCCGCGCACACGCGACAGCTCCTCGAGCTTCGTGTCGCCGTACCCGGACACGCCGCCGCTCGCCGCTGATAGGCAGTGGAGA
>NZ_KQ949130.1 GCF_001514305.1 Streptomyces dysideae | reverse complement strand
GTCGGTGCCGATCACGTCCTTGACAACGCTCTTCACGCCCTTTGAGCGGCCTCGTAGTCGCATATAGGCAAGATCGTAGGAGTCGCTGCGGGGATGGCCATCCTGGCTGCGATCCTGACCGTGCGACCTACGCGGCAACGAGCTCGCACCATACGCATTTTCCCCGGTTGCCGTTCCTGGTCAGCGGCTGCCACCCCCACACGTCGGCACAGGCGCGGACCAGTGCGAGACCGCGGCCCTCCTCCGCGTCGACCAAGTCGCCCAGCTTCGATGGAGGTTCGGGCGGCTCGGGGTCAGCGTCCCAGGCGCCGATGCGCAGCACACCGCCGCGCCACCGCAGACGCAGGGCGGCGGGTCCTTTGGTGTGGCGTACGGCGTTGGAGGCCAGCTCTGTCGCGAGGAGCTCGGCGGTGTCGACGAGGCTGATCAAGCCGTGCATCGTGAGGATCAGGCGAACGGTACGGCGACAGACGGTGACGGCGCGCGGGTCGTTCGGGATGTACAGGGAGTACTCCCAGGGTTCGTTATCAGGCATGACAAAACTCCTGTCGGAAGAAGGGAAGTTGGCGAACTCTGCGGCAGGGCGGGCGGTGGCAGTGCCGCAGCCGTCATGGCAGGACGGAGCGGTGCGCTTCCGGAGGTCCCGAACTCCGCAGCGTGTGCGTCGCGTCACCGACGGTAGACTTAACTTTTTAAGTTTCGCAAGCCGGTCGCGTAATCTGGCCCCGAACGAGTAGCGCTTCCAGGCGCGTTGAGAGGAGCGGTAGATGGCGTTGAGGAGCGAGGCGACTGCACGTCAGATGCGTCTGGCGGTCGAACTGCGCAGGCTCCGCGACGCGGCAGGCCTCACCACTCGCGAGGCAGCAACCCTGCTCGGTGTGAGCGCCCCGCAGATCAGCCAGATCGAGGCGGCCCTCGCAGGTGTAAGCGAGAAGCGGCTACGCCGCCTTGCGGCCAATTATGCCTGTTCGGATGCCGAGCTGATCGAAGCACTGGTAGCCATGGCGACTGACCGGACGCGTGGCTGGTGGGAGGATTACCGGGGTCTCCTGCCAACGCAGTTTCTGGATCTGTCCGAGCTGGAGCACTACGCCAGTTACCGGTGGGACGTGGACTTCCTGCACATTCCGGGCCTTCTGCAGACTGCGGACTACGCTCGAGCGCTCTTCTCTTACGTAAACCCGGAGTTCTCGGAGGGCGAGGTGGAGCGCTGGGTGGAACACCGCATGAAGCGCAAAGTCATCATCGAGCGCCCTGAACCGATCCCGTACGCAACCCTGATTCATGAGGCGGCGTTGCGTATCAGGGCTGGCGACCGTGCCGCGACACGGGCTCAGCTTGCCCGCATCCTGGAGCTTTCCGAAGCCGACCACGTCACCGTGCGCGTTATCCCCTTCGAACTGGAGGGCTTCGGAGGGGCTGGGAGCACCATGGTGTACGCGGGCGGTCCCGTCTCCAAACTGGACACCGTGGTGCGAGACGGGCTCAACGGCCCTGTGTTCATCGATGCCGAAGCCCAACTCAGCCGCTATCGAACGCTCTTCCGTAGGGTAGAAGCGGTGTCGCTCGACCTCGATCGGTCGCGTGACTTCATCCACCGGCTGGCGAAGGAGCTGTAAGGACATGACCACCCCCGACACCTGGCAGAAGTCGTCCTTCTCGGGCGGCGGCCAGGGCGACGCCTGCGTGGAGATAGCGAACCTGCGCACCCGAGTCGCGATACGCGACTCGAAGGACCCGGCCCAGGGCACGCTCTCCTTCCCTGCCGACACCTTCACGGCATTCATCAGCACCCTCAAATCCGACACTGGTCGCATCGAAGGCCCGTAGCCTGTTGATGGCCAGGCTCCCCACCGTCGCGTCGCCATGTTCGTCGGCCCGTGCCCGGCGCGGATTCTCGACGCGTCCTCGGTGAACGTCACATCCCGCACGTGGTGCACGGTCACGGCCTCGATGTCCTGTTCCGAGCACGCCAGTTGCCCGGTGCCCCAGGGCTGATGCGTCGCGCGCCACCATGTCCGTGATCGTGTAGATGATCTGGCGTGAGACCTTGCCCGTCTTGATGTCGCGGCGTCGCCGGTGGATCCACGCCGCCTGCACCAGGTGCGGAAACCCCAGGCCCAGATCGGTTACGGTCCGCGCGCGCATCGACTGGGTCTCCCGCCGCCCCACTCCCGGCCTCTGTTCATGCACGGAAGACGGGGCTTGTCCGTGACAGGGGCGCGTCAGCTAGGGTGATCGCCTCGAACTCATGAGTGAGCAGGAGCAACGGGGGTTGCCTTATGTCCACTTGGGTGGACTTTTCGTGCCCTGAAGGGTGCTCGGGCTGGTCGAGCAGGAGCCGGCATGGCTTCTGATTTCTCCCGGCTGATGAAGCAGGACTTCTCCGACCTGGAAGCCGCGGCCAAGGCATGGCGTCAGCTGTCGACGACCATGGATTCCCTCACCGACCGCCACCGTCGGCAGGTCACCGGGCCACTGCACCAATCCTGGACGGGCGACGACGCCGACGCGGCGCTCTTCTATCTGGAGGACGTCGAATCGCGGATCGGTGTGGTCGAGACGGAGGCCATGGCCATCGCCTCCGTCCTGGAATCCACCAGGTTCTGGATGGAGCAGGCCCAGACGGACCTCCGCAACGCGGTGCGGCGTGCGGAGCAGGACCACTTTGAGGTCGACGGCGACGGCTGGGTCAGCGACCCGACGACCACGGACCTGCCACGCCAGGACCCCGACGCGCGCGTGATCATCGCGGACCGCAGCGCCCTGCGCGCGGAGCACCGCGCGGCCATCGACGAGGCCCTGACCGCCGCGCACAAGGCGAGCAACGACGGCGCGAAGGCCCTGGCGGAGCTGAACGGCGACATCCTCACCGACCCGTTCAGCCATGACGCGGCAGCGGAATCCGCCCAGGACGTCAAGAACGCCATGAAGGCTCTGGGTGAGCAGCCCCCGCAGATCCCTGAGGACGATCCCAAGGCCGCTGCCGAGTGGTGGAAGGCCCTCAGTCCCGAGGAGCGTCAGACCTACACCACGCTCTATCCGAAGGAGATCGGCGCGACCGACGGTCTGCCGACGGACGTACGCGACGATGCCAATCGGACGGCCCTCGCCCAGGAGCTCAATCTGCTCCAGGAGGGCAACTACGACGAAGGGTTCCCGGGCGAGAGCCTTGAGACGGTCAACAGGCGCCTGAACAACCTCCAGTTGCTCAACGACAAGCTCGAAGCCCGGGACAGCGCACCGAAGGGCAAGGAGCTGTACCTCCTCGGTTACGACTCCAAGGACGACGGGCGGGCGATCATCGCCATGGGCAACCCGGACACCGCCGCGCATACCGGGATCCTGGTGCCGGGCACCAACACGAACATGGACGCCGTACCCGGTCAGATCGAGCGCATCGGCAAGCTGCAGTCGGCGGCGGAGCAGCAGTCCAAAGGCGAGAGCGTGGCGATGATCACCTGGCTCGGCTACGACGCCCCCGAGGCTTCCATGACCGACTTCAACAGCGTCGGCGGGACCGGGCGGGCCGAGGATGCCGCGCCGGACCTGCGTCAGTTCGTGGCAGGCACGCACGCCTCGCACGACGGGTCGCCGAGCCACACCACCGTCATGGGGCACAGTTACGGCTCCACGGTGGTCGGTGCCGCCGCCTCAGGAGGCTCCGGTCTGGGGGCGGACGACGTCGTGGTGGTCGGTAGTCCGGGGATGACCGTGGACAGAGCGCAGGATCTGCAGATGGATCCGGAACACGTCTGGATCGGCGGGGCGGAGGACGATGCCGTCATCAACCACGCCTCCGACCTCACCCTCGGCCGCAACCCGATGCTTGGAGGCTTCGGTGGCAACAATTTCGGGGTCGACACCCACGGCCACAGTGGCTATTGGGACACGGGCAGCGATTCTCTCAGGCACCAGGGAGCGGTCATCGCGGGCAAGCAGCCTGCGGAGGTGCCGAAGGAGGGCAGCGACATGCCGCCGGGGGCCGACATCGTCCCCGGCCTGTAATCCCCTTCTCCGCACGGTATTGGCTGTTTTCGCGGCCCTGCTCTTGACTGGAGGCTGTATGTCTCAAGGTGACGACCCGAACGCCCCGCTGCCCCGCATGGAAAAGGACGCCGCGCTGAAATGGGCCAAGGACTACACCGCGTACATGGCCCGGCTCACCGACGTCGAGCTCACCCCGTCGACGGCCAAGGTGCACTTCGAGGCATGCATCGGGGAGAACGACGAGGTCGCCGAGGACGGTCGGTACAGCCTCTTCTACTACGTCAACTCCCCGGCCCTCGTCACGGAACACACCCGCGTCGCGCGGACGCTCCGCCGGGAGCTAGCTCAGCAGGGGTACGAGGTCACCTCATACCGGGAGTTCAAGAACGCCTACACGTCGATGATCTTCAGTGCTCGCAACAAGAAGAACTCCTATATGGTCTCGGCCGACACCGTCGGCTCCGGCAAGACGGAGCCACAAGCCCTCTCCTTCGCCATACGCACCCCCTGCATGCTCCCGCCCGGCGCCAAGCAGCAGCAGTTCTGAACGCCTGAGAGGAACCGGACGTGTCCCAGCGCACCGACGTCGCCCCGGCCGAGCTACGCGCCTCAGCCGGAGCCTGCGACGACATAGCCCGAACCATGAAGGGCCCCGCCGACAAGGCGGTCAAGGAGGCCGGGACCGCGGGCGGTTCACTCACCGGTTGGTCGATCGGGCCCGCCCTGACGGAGATCGCCACCAGCTGGAAGCCCGCGCTCAACGGTCTGCACGCCCGCATCCAAGCCGGCGGCGACAACCTCAGGTCGTCGGCAGACGGTCATGAGTGGAACGACGAGCGGGTCTCCCAGGACTTCGAGAAGACCGGCACGGACACCGCGACACAGGTCACCCCCGGTGAGATGCCCGCGGTGCTGCGTCCGAGCGGGGGCGGGCGCCACCCCGTCGGGCACCCGGGCAGCGCCCCGGGCTTCGGCCCCGGCGGCCGGCCATCCGGCGCCGGAGCACCGGACCCGCGCGCCTCGTACGGCACGAATATGCCGACGTACGACGAGATTATCGGCACCCGTCCCACGCCCGGCACGAGCGACTTCGGCTGAGTCGCCACTCCGGCCTGACTGTCACGGACCTGCGCGGCACACGCACCCGGAGGCTGTGCGGACCGGCGGACGTGTGGTGACACGATGTCCAAGGTCGAGCTGTAAGCGGCCCGATGGTCTCTCGGCGTGCTCGCCCTGTCCGGCACCATGAGGTGACACCCCTGTCGGCGCCGGGCCGCGGGTCGACATCGCCCGTGCCGGGACCGCCAGGGGGTTCCTCCTGGGCGCGTGTTGACGTCGTCGCCATTGCCACCGGCGCGGCATGCGCGGCAGGTCGGCTGGTGCACAATGCCTGTGGATCACCGATGGGGTGGCCAGCAGGGGGGAACGGGGGACCGGTCATGCCGATGTACCGCAAGAAGGTGATCAAGCCTTGGCAGTTGGTGCTGCTGGGGCTGCCGCTGATGATCGCCGGTGTGGGGGCGCCTGCCGTCATGATGCCGTCGGCGCTGGCGGACGAGCGAGCGTACACCGCCGCCCCACAATGCCCCGTGGGGACGCCACCGGAGGCACCGGGTGACTGCCTCAGCCGGCGGAATGCCACCGTCCTCGGCAAGGACATCACCGGCGTGGACAAGACCAGGAAGTACTACCTCATTCTCGGTTTTGCAGACGGTTCCCAACAGCGGGTGCGGCTGCAGTCCGGGATCTCCAACCAGAAGAAGGTCGAGCAGGGGGAGCCGGTCACGGTCACCGCCTGGCGCCACGAGATACGCGAGATCGCCACGCGCGACGACGAACTGCTCACCACCACCGCGTACCCCGTAGGGTCGTATCTGCCCCTCATGCTGGTGGCCGTGTCCATGACACCTCTGGGAGGATCGGTGTTGTGGATGGCCTACTGGGTGCGCCGGCTGCGGCATGCTGGCCGCAGCATCGAGTCCGCCGGGCGGTGGCACACCTCGGTCCCGTTCGTGACAGCCATGCTCTACGCCATCGTCGCCGGGGTCGCGGTGGCGGCGTCGCCGACTCTCGCTGTCGGGGCCGCCGCCGCGGGAGTTGCCGCGGTCGGCGCGGTGCTGATCGCCGCCCTGCGCTGGCGGGGGGAGCAGGCCAAGGCGGAGCGGCGGGCTGCCGCGCTGCTGGCCTCCGTCGGGGTGGGCGTCCCGGTGACCGAGATGCTGCTGCCCGCCCGGGTCATCGGCGAGGTCCCCTACAGCCGCGAGGACTGTGACCACCTCGTCGTCGGCCCGGCCGGGCTGACGGCCACGCCCGACCCGCGCGGCCTGGCGGGGCGTATTCCCCTGCCCGCGTCCCTGGCCTTCGTCCGTCTGCACGCCAGTGTGGCGCTGGCCCCGCGGGCGACCGGCCTCGTCCGGCCGCTGTTTGTGGAATGCCGGGACGGCGACCGCGAAGTGCTGATCGCAGTCGGCCGCGATCACGTGCCGTGGGTCCTGGGCGCGTTGCGGGCACAGCCCCAAGGCGTCGGCTACTGAAGTCTGCTGAGCCCGCCTTGGCGCCCCCTACTGGGTCCTTCCGCCTCTCGGAAGGGCTTCGCCGGCGCCCCTGCATGAGCTCGTGAGGCAAGTCCCATGGGCCCACCCATGAGGGTCGGGGCTGCCGTCACGCGAAGAACGCCACCAGCAGGCTGATGACGAGGCCGATCACGCCCACCGCGATCAGGGCGAAGGATGTACGGAACAGGTGCCGGCTCGGCGCCCGCCCGGAGGAGAAGCCGGTGACGGCCCCGAAGAAGCCGATGGTGAGCGGCATCAGGGCGCCGAAGAACCATGCGCACCCGACCGCGATGGCGCCGACCCAGCCGTGGTCCTGCTTGTAGGAGGTGTCGCCGGTCTTGAGGGCCTCGATGACGTAGCCGCGCTGGTGCAGGGCGTCGCTCTTGAGCTCGGCGTTGAGGTCCTTGGCGGTGCCGTCGCTGGCGGTGAAGGTGCCGTAGCAGTACCTGGTCTTGGTCTTCTTCCGTGAGCTGCTCGACGTGCTGGAGCGGTACTTGTAGTCGACGGTGCAGGTCTCGACGGTGAGCTTGCCCGGGGTGGCCGTGGCGTAGGTGTAGGGGCCGAGGTAGGCGCCGAGGGCCAGGAGGACGAGACCTACGAGGATCAGGCCGGCGCCGATGAGGCGGCCGAGGCGCGTCCGGTCTCCCGGTGGGGCGGCGTTCGGCGCGGCGTTCCCGTGCACTTTTGTCATTGAGGGTTCCTCGGAGTGGGGGGTACGGACTTCACGGGACGAGACATCACTCGACCAGACATCACAGGACGAGCGCGCAGACGAGCGCTGCCAGGGCGCCCACGGTGAAGAGGCCGCCCAGAACGGGGCCGGTGGCGGCTCGGGCCGGCAGGCGCTGCCAAGAAGCCGTGAAGCCGGGGCCGTTGCGGGTGCCGAAGCCGGTGAGGAGGCAGTAGACGCCGAATGCCAGCAAGGAGAGGCAGAACGCGAGAATCGCGGCGTCGTCTCCGGGATCCCGGTCCTGCGGCTGTTCGAAGGTGTCGTCCACTTGCACGACGGGGATTTTCGCCCCCGTTTCGAAACGCGATGTCGTGGCCACTGCTACGTCTTCGTAGGTGGTCCCACCTTCTTGTGCGGACCAGCTTCCGGTGCAGCTGAACTTGAGTTCTGTGGAACGCCTGTGCGTGCCGTAGTGGGTTTTCATGTGCGTATCACATGAAGAAACGGTGAGGGTTCCTTCGGTGCCTTCGCCGGCGAGTTCGCTGCGCAGTTCCGGAATGGTCACCACGGCGACGACCACGGCCGCGAGAAGCAGTCCCAGGCCGACGAGTCTTCCCATCCACAGGCTCCGTGTACTGCCGTAACTCGGCTGTGTTGTCAGCACAGTTGACTGTCCCTTGAGTCACTTGACGATCTCTTGACTGGCGGGTTCGCCGAGTCGTGCGCGAGGAGTCTAAGGTATCGGTCCGTCGTGCAATATGAACTGTGGCAAGGGGAGTTCGGGGGAGGACAATGGCGTACGACATCTTTGACGTGGAGACGGCTGTACTCCGGCAGCAGGGGCGGAGCTTCGCCGACCTCGGAGGCGATTTCTCGAACGCCTCCAAGCGGCTTCAGACCACCCTCGAAGGGTTGGGAGAGCCGTGGGCCGAGGCGGACTTCGGGGAGATCTTCGGCCAGGTCTACACGCCGATTCGCGACGGAATCTTCACGTCGATGGACAGCCTCGCGGAACGGCTCCAGAAGATCGGCTACAACCTGCAGGACATGGCAGGTAACTACGACGCCTCGGACGCGTCGAACAGCGGCCTGATGAACGGGATTGCCGGTCAACTTTAATCAAATACGGGGCTATTGGCATGTCGCTCACACTGCCCAGTGAACTTGTCTGGGTGCTTGACCTCCTCGGCTACACCTGGCCCGAGGTCGACGAAGAAGCACTGCACAAGGTCGCCGAGGCCTGGCGGGCCTTCGGCGAGGAACTCGAAGAGATCCAGGTGGAGGGCGAACGCCTCGCCCGCACCGTGGTCTCCCACAACGTCGGCACGGCTGTCGACGGATTCAGCAAGGACTGGGGCGCCTACACCGGCGCGAACGGCGAGGACAGCTACCTGCCGGACGCGAAGACCGCGTGCGAAGTGATCGCCTTCGCCTTCGACGCGGCCGCGGTGGCGGTCCTCACGGCGAAGCTGGCCGTGATCGCCCAACTCGTCGCTCTGGCCATCGAGATCATCGCGGCGCAGGCGGCGGCTCCCTTCACCTTCGGGCTGTCCGAGGTCGGTGCGCTGGGCGCGACACAGGCCACGCGGCTGATCGTCCGGGAGCTGCTGGACAGGCTCAAGAAGGAGGTCATGGAGGCGGTCACCCAGGCCATGGAGCACGCCACCATGGACGCCCTGAAGAAGATCGCCAAGGAGAAGCTCCAGCAGTACGCCAAGGACCAGGCCAAGCAGTTCATCCAGGAGCGGGTGGTCGACGCCGCCAAGGACAAGGCCACCGAGGCTGCCGTCGGAATGGCGCAGAACATCGGCCGGCAGGGTATCGAGACCTACTTCGACGCGCGGTCCGGCATCGACCTCAAAGAGACGGTGGACGTCGCCAGGACGGCGGCCGGCGAGTACGTGGACGGCCTCAAGAACGAGGTCACCGGGGGCGAGGGATCGGCCTTCGCCGACTTCACGGACCCGGCCACGCATGTGAACAACGCCGTGGACACCGCGACGGAGCGTGTCACCGGGGCGGCCGGGGACCGCGTACAGCAGGGTGTCGACGCGCTGACCGGACACGGTGCCCACACCACGCCGGCGCCCGACGGAGCTGCGGCCGCCACCGCCACCGCCAGCGCCTCCGCGGCGAGTTCCGGCTCCTCGGGCACCACGGGGAGCGCGCAGGAGTGGGCTCGGAACGAGTTCGGATGACGCCGCCGCGCCTTTTCATCGCCCTCAACACCCTCAACACCTTCACCGCCGACAGGAAGGACGTACCGCACCCATGACCGCGGACCGGGAGATCCAGGACGAGATCCAGGACGAGATCCAGGACGAGGAACTCATGGGGATCGCCCAGGACCCCGAGCAGGCCCTGCGGCTGCGCCGCTCTCTGCGCACCATCGCCGACGCGACAACGCTCGGCCCGGACCTGCGCGACATGGCGCGTTCGGTGCTGAGCGGGCGCGTCGACGCCAAGGACGCCTTCCAGGACCCGTGCTACACCGAGGCCGTATTCCAGCGGATGCACGAGATCCGCCGGGCGGCCGACGACCAGACGTACGCGGAACGCCAGCAGTCCAAGGCCCGGTTCACGGAGTGGGACGCGCGGCAGCAGGCGGAGCTGGACCGTGAACGTGCCGAACGGGACGCGCCGGTGCACGGCTCCGGCCGGGGAGCGCGGCCGGCTCAGCGCTGAGGCTCGGGCTCGACCGCGTCCTGAGTGCGGTCGCGGTCACGGTTGCGGTCACGTTACCTTCACCAGCCCCCACTGGAACGCGGCTCATACCGATCGGTAGGCTCCGATCGAAGATCGCTTTTGATGCGATGTGATGCCCGCAGCGGGCATCGCGTCGGGCACGGGGGTAGCCAGTGAGCTCTGACTTCGACGACATACGTCCGATATCCGCGCTGAACACCGGCCCGGATCCACGCATATCCGCACCGACCGCGCCCGCCACCGGCACGGACCCGCGCACGGCGTACCAGATGCCGGAACCGCCCGCACAGACCGATGTGCGCGACCTCGACCCCGCGCCGCGCGCGACCACGGGCGGCGGCCAAGACGGCGGCTACGACGGCGGAGGCATCCGGACCATGTCGGCCGGGGGCGACTCCGGCGGCGTACGGACGAACAGCCTGCACGGCGTGGAGGACCCCGCCGCGCTCAACCGCGCGGGACAGGCCGCCAACGAAATGGCGGGCGTCGTGCAGAGCCACGGACACGTCGGTGACGACGAGCGCATGTGGGGTGCGGTGGGCGCCCTCAGCGGCGACCTGTGGGGCGGGCAGCTGGGCGTGGAGCTCAGCAGGACGATGGAGAGCTGGGACAAGCAGGCCACGCGGCTGAAGAAGCTCTGCCAGGAGATCGGCACGCGGTGCACCACGACCGCGGGGAACTACACGCGCACGGAGTCGGCGAACGAGCAGGAGATGAACGCCGTCCACAGCTCCCTCTCCGACTTCAACTGACAGGACCGGCCCAGTGATCGCCTACGAACAGCTCTACCACCTCGACGTCGACGGCATAAAGAGCGCCGTCGACTCCTGGAGCGAGTACATCCGCCGCTACGACGCCATGGACGAGGCCTACGACGCGCAGGTCGTCAAGAACTTCGACCAGGCCGGCTGGACCAGCCTCGACGGCACCGCCCTGTACGCACGTACCCAAGTCGTCATGGCGAACCAGGAGTTCACCGACGCGGTGACCGAGGGCAAGGGCATCCGCACCGTCCTCCAGGATGCCTACGACGAGCTGAGGAAGTACAAGAACGACCTGCACCAGCTCACCGAAGATGCCAAGAAGGACAACATCACCATCAGCGCCACCGGTGAGGTGTCGCTGACCAACCCGGACCCGGACGGCGACAAGCCGTTCATCCCGACCGGTCCGCTGATGCCGGACGGGCCCTCCGTCAACCAGCTCAAGGTCGAGTTCTGGGCGGCGAAGATCGCGGTCGTCCTCGCGGCCGCCGACAACGCCGACATCTCCGCGTCGCACGCCCTGCGGCGCAACACCGGCAAGGGCGGCGACGAGGGCTTCAACGACAAGACCGTCAAGTCCGTCGACCAGGACGAGTCGCAGCGCGCGTCCAGGCTGCTGAAGAAGTACGAGAAGGGCGAGAAGCTCTCTCCCGCCGAGCTCAATGAGCTCGAGCGGCTGATGAGCCACAACGAGAAGGACCCCGAGTTCAGCCGGATGGTCGTCGACAGCCTGGGCCCGGAGACGACCCTGCGCCTCGCCCAGGACCTGGAGGCCTCGACCAGCGCCGGCGGCGGCGACACCGAGAAGTACCGGAACATCCAGAACGCCCTCGCGAACAACATCGCCACCGCCAACAAGGACAAGGAGTTCTCCGAGCAGTGGCGCAGGGACATGGCCGCCCTCGGCACCAAGCGTCCCGACGGCGAACCCGCCGGCCCCTACGGCTACCAGACCCTGTCGAAGCTGCTCCAGGAGGGCGACACCGAGGGCTATCCGGCCCACATGGTGCACGGCCTCACCGACGACATGATCGCGGCCGAGAAGAAGAACCCGGACATCTGGAACATCTCCGACAGTGTGTACTCCGGTGATGACGCGGAGAAGAAGGCGGTCGTCGACCCGGTCGACAACATGCTGGGGATCATGAGCGACCACCCCAGGGCGGCCACCGACTACCTCGACCCCAAGGGCGGCAACGACCGCCTCAAGTACCTGCTGGACGACCGCGACTGGCCCGCGACCGAGGTCAGCGAGCGCAGCCACAAGGACGAGCTGGAGCTGGACCGGCACGAGGAGGACGCCACCAACTCCCGCACCGGCTTCGGCCTGGCCCTGGAGGCGGCCACCACCGGGGCGACGCCGGGCGACGAGCGGATCGACTTCAACGGGCACACCGCGGCCGAGGCCCGTGTCATGCAGGCCACCATCGAGCGCCTGGACGACTACGGCAAGGGCGGCGGCGACTCCACCATCCCGGAGAACATGCAGAAGCCGCTCGCCCGCGCCCTGTCCGACTACACCGAGGACACCCACGCGATCATCGCCGGTGACCACAAGGGCTACGGCAACGAGCAGGACGGCACCAAGGACGCCTGGACGGACGAGAACGGCAGATCACACATCGGCGTACAGGAACGCAGCGTCATCCGCGTCCTGCGGGGTGTCTCGGACGACCCGGAGAACTTCAACCAGATCTACGAGACCGAGCGCGTCTACGCCGCCGAGGTGATGGGCCGCGCCTCCGAGGAGCCCGGCAACGCCAACGAGAACTGGGAGGTCCCGGCACGCGACGTAGGCACAGTGATGGGCGCCTACAACGCCATCGGTTCCGACGTCATCCTCGACGACCGGGACGAGCGCAAGCAGTGGGCGGACGACGCCGCCAAGCAGCGCTACCACATGGGCGGCATGCCGCTCACCTTGATCCCGCAGGTCGGCGACACCGCCCAGCGCATCCTGGACCAGGCGACCTACGACTGGTCCAAAGACATCAAGAACGAGGCGGACGCGAAGGCCAACTCGCAGAACGCCGAGGACCAGGCCAAGGGCATGGCCGGCACCAGGGACATCATCGACGCATGGGCCAGGGACCGCGATTACGACGAGGACGACAACGCCATGCGCCAGGTGAAGCAGGAGGCCGAGCAGAGCTACAAGACATCCCGCAACTCCACGCACACGATCCTGGGACACAGCAGCTGATGCGCACGACGAACACCACAGTCATAACGGGGGCGGCGCTGCTGGCGGTGGCGGCCGGGGCAGCCGGGACGCTCTACTTCACCGGCGTACTGGACGGGGCGTCGCCGTCCGGCGCCGCGTCCGCACTCTGCGAAGGCCTCGTACCGCAGGCCCCGTTGGAGGAGTTCCTCGGCGGGCAGGCGCTGTCCACCGACGACATGATCACGGCCCGGCTGGACCAAGAGCCTCAGGAGTGCTCGGTCCAGCCGAGGCGCGACCCGTTGCCGGCGTACTACGACGAACTGAACGTCACCGTCAGCCGGTACGCCGGGAGCAGGCAGCTCCTCGTGTACCTGGAGCGCAGTATCTCCGACGACTGGAGGGATGTGGTGACCCCCTTGGGTAACGGCTGGCGCGGGGTGCTGAACACCAATGGCATAGAGGGCCATGCCGCGGTCGTGATGCTCTGCGGCGACGGCGGGCAGAGCGACGGCAGCGTCGTGGTAAACCTGACGGCCCGCCATCGGGGCAACACCTCGCCCCAGATCACATCGGAGCAGCGCGTCCAACTGGCCCGGCTGGCCACGGGCACCGCGGTCAACGCCGCCGAACAGGCGGGCTGCGAGGCCCCGCACGGCAAGGCCGTCCGGGAGGTGGCCGCCGCTTTCCCTGTGTCCGTGCCCTACGACAGCTCCGACAGGTCCGGGGTCACCGCGCCGGGCGAGGCCACCGGCACCTGCGCGGGCATCACGGTGGACACACGGGAAACCGAGGCCGACCCGCTGGCCCCCATCGAGGACTGCCTCCTCCTCGACGAGGCGGGCGATCCGGCCTTCCGGTTGGCCGCGTACTACGGCCCGTTCGTGCAGGGCGGGTTCGTGGCGACGTACAAGCGCGGTGACAGCGACAAGTTCCGTGGCCCCGCCGGAGGTTCGGACGGCCTGTACTGGGCCAGCGCCTCCTGCCCCGCGCAGGGCGGCACCGCGTTCTTCACGTCGGAGACCCTCCACGTCCCGGGCGACGACCGCCACACGGCCGCGGACCCCGAACTGCAGCAGTCCGCGCTGCGGACGTTCGCGCGGCGTTCGGCCGAGGAGCACGGCTGCAGCACACCGGAGTTCTCCGGGGGGAATCCGGAGAATTAGGGTCACACTCCATCGGCCGGGGTCTGAAGCAAACGATCAAGTTCGCAAAGTCAGCGACTTCTGAAAGGTCAACGAGCAGCAGCCTCCGTCGAGTTGGCACAACCTGCGAGGTTCCTGCACCGACTGCCAGTTGAAGCGTTCGCATGTGCGTTGGTAGGTTCACGCCGGTCGAGACCCGCCGACCCTCCCGATGAGGTACCCCTTGGACAGCGCCCCCAGTAGTTCCGGCAAGCCCGTGGACGACTCCGAGTTCCTGGAGATGGTCCAGCAGGACGCCGTCCAGGCCAGGATCCTTCGGCAGTCCCTGGAGCATCTCTCCTCGGGGCTGGCGGGAGATGCCCTCAAGGAGATGGCTCAGGAGGTCCTCTCCGGACGTATGGGGCTGCGCGAGGCGGCCAATGTGTCCGCCTACGCCGAGCAGGCCGTGGAGCACGCGGCTCCGCTCGCCGAGAAGTGGGCCTCCATGTCCGACAGCGAGCGTGACGCGCTCGCCGCGGAAGGGGAACGCCGGCTCGAGGAGGAGCGGCGGCAGCTCGATGACGAGCGGCGTGCGGAGTCCGAGAACCGGTCGGGTACGAAGTCGCGTCACGACGGGCGCGGCTGGTCCCTGTACTGAGCGGCCGTACCACCGGCGAGGTCAGCTGATACGGGCGATGGGGGAGATGTGAACTTTCGGGTAGAACCCGGTGCGATCGACGGCTTCTCGAAGCTGGTGGGGCGTGCCGCGGACGGCAGTGCGCAGGCCGTCTCGTACACAGGAACTCATGCGCAGATCGAGAAGTCGGCGGGCGGAGACGCCTGGGACCTCGTCGCGGGTGACCACGACCGCTATGTGAGCGAGGCCAAGAAGGCTCTGGAGAAGGTCAAGGGCCTTCTGGAGGCGTCCGAGAAGGAACTCGCGGGGACGGCCAAGTACTACCGCGAGACGGACAGCGGCGAGGCGGCCAAACTCGACGCCACCTATCCGGGTTCCAAGGTGTCGGGCGGCGGTTCCGGAGGCGATCCGCAGGACTTCTCCGATGCCAGTGACGCCGTGGACATGCTGAAGCCGTCGAGCGACAGTGACAATCCCCTCGTCAAGTACGCGTCGGGGCACGCGGACGAGTACAAGATGAACCCGGTGCAGAAGACGCTCGGCAGCGTCCTCGACATCGGCAGCCCCTCGGCGATGGCCGTGGAGGCATCCAAGCTGCTCTTCGACTTCGACCCCTTCGCCGTCTGCACGAACTGGGTGTTCGGGGACTGGAACTCGTACAACGACTGCTCCGACGTATGGGGCAACCTCGCGTCCTTCTGCGATGCCGTGGCCGCCAATGTGCGCAAGGGCAACCAGAACGTCGGTCTCGGCTGGGACGGCAACGCCGCGAACGCCGCCACCGTGTACTTCGACGAGCTCTGCAGGAAGCTCGACGAGATCAAGGAGACCTTCGAGTCCCTGCAGAGCTGTTATGCGCAGGCGGCGCAGATGGCGTTCCAGTTCGCGGAGTTCGTCAAGTCGTTCCTGGTGATGTTCTGCGACCTGCTCGTCATCTGGTTGGTCAACCTGCTCGCGGCGCAGGCCGTCAACGCGATCCCCGTCGGCGGGCAGGCCGCGTCGGTGGCCATGTTCGCGCTGGCCGCGGCACAGGCCATCCGGCTCATGCAGATGTGGGCCGAGGCGGCCAAGACGTTCGACGCGTTCGCGTCGGCGCTGAGCGCGCTCGGGGTGGTCATGTCGGCGGCCATCAACGGCTTCTCGGCGGCGGACGGTTTTCCCCAGGTGGGCACTGGCGGCTACGACCACGCCGCGGTATGAGCGGTATGAGCGGCACATGCGGTACGAGCGGTAGAAGGTAGACGGGGAGAAGGCGGTTCGGTCATGGGTTTCATCGGCGGGGTCAACGGCCTCGACGTCTTCCTCTCGCGGTCCCGCATCATGAGCGTCGGGTCGGTACCGGTCTGCTTGGCCGCCATGGTCTTCTTCATCAAGGAAGAGGGCTGGCACTACAGCTTCCTCCTGTGCTGCGTCCTGCCGCTGATCGCCGCGTACCTGGGGGTCCGGGGCGCGCGGGAGATCCGTACGGGGCTGGCGGCGACGGGGCTCGCCCTCGCCGTTGCGACGCTGCCGTTGACGTTCGTACTGGCGTCTCTTGAGGGGGCGTAGCGCGATCGGCTGGCCGGCCCGACGGGCCTTGCCGGGTGACTTCGCGCCCCCCGTCAGATCAGTCCTGGGTCCTGGTCTTGAACGCTGAGCTCCGCTGCCATGACAACGCATGGCGGCGAGGCGGCGGACATGCCGGACGGGATGGGCGAGCGGCCGCTGTCGTCCGGGGCGGGCGCGGACGAACTGCGGGCGCGGTTCCAGGCTCAGGGCCGACCGGGGCTCGTGGAGAGCCGGCGGCGTGATGCGCGGCAGGCACGTCGGATGTACGTGGCGTTCGCCGGGCTGGTCGCCGTCATCTGCCTGGTCCTCATCGTCGTACGCCTCGGCAAGGGTGACGCGGTGGGCGTCTGGACCGCCACGTACGCCGTGGGCGTGGTGGTCAGCGGTTCCGGTGCTGTGCTGGCCCGGAACGGCCGCACCCGTCGGGCGATGGCGGTCACTTGTGTCGCGGCGGCGGTGGCGAGTCTCGGCGACAGCCCCATGTTCCGCTGAGCCGGCGCTGAGCCGGGTC
This sequence comes from Streptomyces dysideae, assembly GCF_001514305.1. Taxonomy (GTDB): domain Bacteria; phylum Actinomycetota; class Actinomycetes; order Streptomycetales; family Streptomycetaceae; genus Streptomyces; species Streptomyces dysideae. Next base: position 30,984 of record NZ_KQ949130.1, on the reverse strand, counting down.
GACTGGAGGCAGTCGTCTGAAGCTGTTCGTAGGCGCCCCATCCAGCTGATGAGAAGTCACACCTGACGGCGCTTGTTACCGACGACGTAGGCGAGGCCCCAAGCTGCGGCTGCGGCGACCACGAGGCCGAGCGGGGAGAACCAGTCGACTCCGTCGCTGACTTCGTCGGTCCACCAGGCCTTGGCCGGGAAGAAGGGGTCGTACTCCACCATGTCCCAGACGGCACTGGGCGCTTGGCTCTCGGCGATCATGAGCGGGATGGCATTGGCGTAGCCGAAGAAGGCGCCGAGCGCGGCGACGACGGCCCCACCGATCCGGGCGCCGTTGCTGCGGTGCCCCACCGAGCCGACCAAAGCGCCGACAATCGCTCCGTTGAGGCAAGCATGGGCCAGGTAGAGGGTGTTGGCCGCGGTGAGCGACATGTCCCTGGACGTGGCCAGGACGAGACCGCTGTAGAGCAGCGAGACGACGACTGAGACGAAGAACCCGAGGAAGACCGCGCCGACGGGATGACCGCCCGTGTTCGGCTGCTGTCCGAAGGGCGGCGCCTGGAACGGCGGTCCGGGCTGCATCGGGTACATCGGTTGCCCCGGGACAGGAGAGTGTCCGGGGTACATCGACGGCTGGCCGGGAACGGGCGCCGACGCGGCCTGCTGCGGGGGTTGCCCAGGGGCGGGCGGTGGTCCGAAACCCGGGGACTGCTGCGGTGGGGCGGGCTGGGCGTACGGGTTGTAGGGGTTCTGCGGTGGCTGTGCCGGCGGCGGTGGCGGTTGGAACGGCGGCTGGCTCATTGATTCCCCACGGAGTGAACTGGCAGAAGCAGCAAGCTATCAGTGAGATCAGGAGGTGGCTGTCGGAGCCGGAGCGGGGTGCGTGAAGGGGCCTGCCGCAACCGGGCAGCTGCCTTGCAATGATCACGGGAGTCAGTCGGGGCACCAGCTCACTGCGGCCCGGGTCGACGACGCCTTCGGGAGCGGCATGTGCTGCGCATACCCGAGAGGACCCTGCCCGAGGGGCTTGAACACCCCGGAAGCAGACGGCACTTGCGGGACCTCGGCCTTGGTGAAGCACAACGTGTGATCGAAGCCCCGGCTGTTGTGGTGCTGAATGCCGTAGTCGTACTCCGACCCGCACTTAGCTGCCGGGCCGCCACCGGGTCACACGAAGTAGCTGATCAGGAACGAAACCCCGGCCCCCACAAGCCCCACCCCGATCATCCCGAGCACGGCCGCCCGCGTCGCTCCCCGCCCCGCCGCCTCCCACGCCGCGTCGAACGAGATACGGCTCCGGCCGAACGGAGCGAAACCGCTGACGAGGCAGAAGACGCCAAGCCCCGTGAGGACCCACCCACCGAAGAAGGCGCCGAACCAGCGCCAGGCCCGGTCCATGCCGGTCTGGAGGTAGTCGGCGTCCGGCGCGTCGTCCGATGTCGGCGCCTGTGCCTGCTGCACCGCCAACTCGGTGCCCTGCGCGTACCGTTGCCTGACCTGTACCGCGGCGTTGGCGTCCGTGCTCTTGCCGTCCTCGGAGACGAAGGTGCCCTCGCAGCGGACGGGCCGGCGGTTCTTACGGCTGCTGCGGGAGGCGTTGTTCGGGTAGCTCACGTCGCACTGCTGCACGGTCAGGGTGCCGCGCGTGCCCGCCCAACCCGCCGCGTACGCCCCCTCGTACGCGCCCCATCCGCTCAGCACGAGCCCCGCGAGCAGGAAGACCAGTCCGCCCGCGCGCCCGAGGCGGCCGAAGGCTCTGCCGACGAGGCCGGCGAGGGAACGGTCGGCTCCGGTGCCGCTTCCCGTGCCTTGCGTACGAGCCATGACGATACGGTCCCTCTCCTCGGTCCTGCGCCTCCTGGGCCGGCGGGGCCAGCATGGCATCCGTATGTGACCGGAGATACGACGGGAGATAATTCGGGTACCGAGAGGCGAGGACGAACGAGGAGAAGCGACATGACCAGGAGCCCTGAGAACTCACCGAACCCCGACGGCTCTTCACCCGAGCGCGGCGTGCTGGACGAGGCACTCGAACCGGAGCAGATACGTTCCCTGAACTCCGCCCTGCGCAAGCTGTCCGAGACCGGCGGCGCCGGCAAGGACCTGCAGGAGGCGGCGAAGGGGCTGCTCTCCGGCCGCATCGCCCTGCGCGACGCCCTGGACGACCCTGCGGTGGCACGGGCTCTGGGCGGCGGCATGGCGTCCCTGCGCGGTCAGTGGGAGTCACTGTCGGAGGAGGAGCGCGACCAGGTCAGGCACGGGGAGGCGCCGGCGAGCGGTGGCCCCTCTTCGGGGTCGTCCGAGCCGAGGGGCTCGGAGGGCCAGTCCTCGCAGTCCGGGAAGAAGAACCAGGGGCGCCACAGCGGCGGATTCTCCCTGTACTGATCAACTGATCACGGCACTGATCACTGGCGCTGCCTGCGATACAGCGCGATGGCAGACTCGGTGGGGTAGTTGGGGACGGTGACGGTCTCGCCGCTCTCCTTGGAGACCACGATCTTGCTGCCGCCGGGCGGAGCGGGCTGGGGCCGGCCGGCGGCGTCCGTGGCAGGAGGGAACACCGCGTACACCAGGTAGCCGATGTCGAACTCCTCGACTCGCAGCTCGGCAGGGGTGCCGTCCGGCAGTCTGGGCTGCGCGTACCTGCTGCGCACGATGGCGAGGGCCTGCTCGGAGGTGGTGGGCGGTGCCGGGTTGTCCGACGTCACGAGTTGCTCTCCATTCTTGTCTCGGTGGGGATGTTCAGAGGGCAGGCCGGTCAGAACAACCCGTGCCACATCTGCTCGACGATCAGTGACCACCAGGTGTCCGCGTTCCACAGCGCGGACGCGTCGACGGCCGCCAACTGCTCCTGCAGAGCGGCCACTTCCCCACCGGCCGCGACCGGGTCCAGGCCCTGCATCCGCTGCCGTGCCGCGGCGAGCAGCGCCAGGGAGCGGGTGAAGGCGGCGACCGAGACGTTGACGTAGCGCGCCTCGGCGGTGACGGGATCCACCGCCCAGAGCGCGCCGAGGCCGTCCGGCTGCCCCGTACCCGGCAGGCACTGCACCGCGACGACCGCGACCCCGTCGAAGCCGATCCGGACCAGGTGCGCCAGGGCACCGATCTTCTCCTCGCCGGCCGGGCTGCGCCGCTCGCGCAGATTCGTGGCGACGTCGGTGAACAGGCCGCCGGCCGGAGGGGCGTCGGGCCGGTCGGCGGTGAAGAAGAGCGGGAGGTCTGTGGGGAGCCCCGCCCAGGTGAGCGTCGACTTGGCGGGCTCGGGCAGCGGACTGTCGGCGATGTCGTCGGCGTCGAAACGACGTACGGCGTCCTGGCCGAACACCTCGACGAGATGGCGGCCCAGGGCCACGTCACGCATCGGCTCAGCAGGCGTCACCTGGGCGGGAACCGGGACGCGGTACGGGCGGGGCGGTGGCTGCCGGCCCGCGATCCGGTGCATCGTCTCGACCTGCTCGACCAGCGCGGTGACACCCTCCGCACGCGCTTCGGGACGGGCTCCGTAGGTCTGTGAGCAGGAGAGCTGGGCGTTGGGGAAGGAGTTGAGCAGCTCGGCCGTGTAACCGCCGGGGAGCAGGCTGGGACGCAGGTCGGTGTGGACGGCGACGACATCGCCGACGGGTACGTTCATCCGCTGCAGGTCGGCCCACGCCTGGTACTCGGCCGGGGGCAGCCCCGGAGCGGAGGTGCGGAAGAGGGTGGTCTCCTCGCCGTTCGCCGGGTCGACGTAGGTGAAGACGGCGGTGTTGCCGGGGCCGGTGACCGGACGGGCGCCTCCTTCGGACGCGCCCGCGTCCTGTCCCGCACCTCCGTGCTTCTGCCGGTACATCTGCACGACCTCCTCGACCGGCACCGATGGCCAGACCGTCAGCTCGCCGGTACGACGGTCCACGACCCCGCACGCGTTGCCGATCTCGGCGGGGGGGCGACGCTCCCCGGTCACAGGATCCCGCTCGGGCTCCGCCGATGCGGCCCACACGACCCAGCCGAGGTCGAACTCCTGCATCCGGATCTCACGGCGCGGCTCCGCCGAGCCTCCCGGGTTGAGCCAACGGTCGGCGATGGCGAGCGCCTGCTCCTGGCTGGTCACGAGGAGGCTCCTTCGAGATAAGTCGAGAGGGTGAGGAGGTCAAAGGGTGGAGGAGATCGTGCGGCATGCGGCTACGAGGCTATCGCCGGGTCCACCGGGCGGATACGGAGGGCCTTCGCCCCGCGCTCGGTCGCGACGACGACTATGCCGTCGGGGGACAGGTCGGCGGAGGTGAACGGGACGTCGGAGACCAGCGCGGCCATGACCTCCTCGCTCGCCCGGTCCCAGACGCGAAGGTAGTCAGCGCCGCGGCTCAGCCCCAACGGGGCGGCCGCACGCTCCTCCTCGGACGGGCGCAGGATCTGCTCAAGGTCCGCCTCGCCAGGGCCGTCCGGCGGTACGAGGCCAAGAACGAGCACCGCGGACTCGCCCTCCTCGCCCGTCGGCCGTGCGCCGGGAGTGCCGGGCGGTACGACGAGCACTGCCACTCGGGTCGCAGGTCCTTCGGCGTTGGGGATGCTGCCGACCGTCACTTCACTGATGCCGGCGACGGGCAGGCTCCACAAGGTCTGCCAGGGCAGTTCGAAGCCGAGCCGGTGCAGGGCTTCGGCATACTCGGGCAGTCCGTCCTCGACGAATGCCGTCTCCAGCAGAGCGGCACGCCAGGGCTCGGAGACCTCGTTACGGGTCAGCAGGGGCGCGGCACGCAGATACGTACGGGCCGCTGCGCCCAGCTCCTCGACCGGGACGGCCTCAATCGCGGCCCGCAGCGGCACCGGGTCGGCGTGGACGAACAGCCCTGGGTCCGTGAGGAGTTGCGGAAGCAGTCCCGCCGCCAGTGTGTGGCCGGCGATGCGGTCGCGTACGTACGGGTCGGCCCTGCCCCAGTCCTGCTCCGGCACGGCCTCCAGCAGCGCCATCGCGATCTGCGTCTGAGCGGCGGGCACGTTCGGCAGACCGGCTCGGATGGCGTCGCCTACGGCGGGGTGAAATAGGCGCAGTCGCGTCCATCCGCTGCTCTCGTCGTCGCCGTCCGCTTTCTGGTCCACGGGCTGTATGAAGGGGGCGACGAGCCGCATCCCGTTTGCGACGGCCTGGCTCATGTCCTGTCCGGCGACCGCGCTCGCCAGCCGCGGCCACAGGTGGACGGGCATGCCGTCGGCCTCGGTCAGGGCGAGCGGGGCCAGCATCAGCCGCAGCGTCTGCGGGTCGGTGCCGAGCCGTCCGGCATGCAGGTCGAGTGCCTCGCCGACAGTGGTCGGCAACTGGCCTTCGTCGGCTGGGTCGAAGCCCTCGGGGACGAGGAGAATGCTCTGGATGGCAAGTTGTACGACCAGTGGGCTGGTGCCCGCCCGGCGCCCGATGGCCGCGGCGACGGCGTGCCGGGCCTCCGGATCCACGGTGAACGGCAGGTCCGCTCCGGCGAACGAAGGTGCCAACGCCGCCTCTGCGTGCCGTACCAGCCCAACGGGGTCGGCCCACGGTGGCTCGTCGAGATCGATGATCTGTAGTGCGTCCGCCGGAAGCCCGTCGGCCAGTTCGGTCACGAGATGGCGTGGCAGCTCCGCCACCAGCCGAACCGAGTCAAGGGCGGCGAGCGGCTTGAGTACTTGGCGTACGAGTACGGAGGGTTCGTCCGTGTGCCGGACCGGGCCCGCCTGATCCACATCCAGAACCACGAGGGACACGGGGTCGCCGATTGCCGCCAGCTCCGAGTAGATGTCTTCGGTGCGGTCCACCGGTAGCTCGTAGTGATCGGCGATAGCCCAGAGGAATTGCTGGGCTGTCAGTCCGCGCGCATTCGCCGCGGCGGGTGCGGGCAGTTCAGGAGGCACGCTTGACGGATCGAGCCGATCCAGATCCAGTTGCCTGCGGGACTCCGGATCGCAGAGCATCAGAAACCCGGTGAGCAACCGCGAGCGGCCACTGCCGGAGCTTCCCGTCAGGGCCACCACACGAGGCGCCCCCGGCCGCGCCATGCGCCAGGCGGCGAGCGCACGCAGAGCGTTCGTGCGCCCACCTATGTGGGGGTGCGGAGCGTAGCCGTCCGTTGAATCGGTCATGGATTCCCGTCCTCCGCTGGTGCGGACGTGTGCGAAGGCTTTCGACTGTCGGGCACTTCAGGCCATGGGCCGGTGCGGGCTTCAGATGGGCAGGGCGCCCTTGAAGCGGGAGTTGGGTACGTCGGGGTGGGTGGTGGCGAGCCAGCCGTGGCCGTGGGTGCCGGAAGCGGGCATGCGGCCGGGTTCTACGGACAGGTAGTCGGCCGCCGTGACGGCGTAGGGGACACCTTCGGCGTATTCCTCAGCCTCGTCCTCGTCCGCGTCTTCTCGGTACTCCACCTCGAAAGGCAGTGGTTCTCCCTGAAACTGCGGCTCGTCGTAACTGCCGAAGCTTCGCACTCCGTGGCCATCGCGGGAGACGTACCAGTTCTCGGCGCGGTTGTACGGGTCGAGAATGTAGAGGTGAGCCTCACCGCATCGCTCGCTGAGCTTGTCGGCCAGCGCGAAGCCGTCGAGCTGGTCGATGAAGGAGTTTCCCCACAGCATGCACCAGTTCTGGATCGGAACCTCCGAGAGCCACGTCTCGAACGCCGGCGTGATGAACACACGGTAGGCGGTCCGTGTCGTCCCCTGGGCGTCCTGGAACTCAAGGGAGTCGGTGGCCTGGGTGGCGGCGGCCACCCCCATGACCGTGGTGGCCGCCCGAACGTCGTGAAGGCCGAGAGCGGCTACGGCGTCGTCGAGCCGGTCCGCCGGAAAGGCCAGCCAGCGACCGGCCTCCGACGGGACTCTCACCGGGCGCTCGTCCAGGAGCTTGATCCGCACGAGACGCTCCACGGCGCCGAGGTCACCCTCGTCCAGGCACTCGGCGCCCCCCAGATCGACCAGGACTTTCAGGGCGTTGCCGCGCAGTCGCCCCGGCCCCTGTCGCCGGATCTCCCGCAGACGTGGCACTGCCTGGTCGCCGAGCTTCCGAAGGACGGACTCGGCACCCCACTTCAGCCGGGACGGGCCGGCTTCTCCGGCGTAGGGCAGCAGAGTGTCGACCACCTGTACGCCGAGGGCGACCAAACGGTCCTCCGCGGCCTCCCACACGCTCCGATCATCGTCGCAGAGGTCCCGTACAAGCGCGTTGAAGCTATCTGGCATGGTGCACAGCCTAGTTGTGGTGTGTGGAGAGTGGATCAGGGCGCCGGTGAACGGCCTATTACTCGTGCAGGCTTAGCCGATCATGTTCGTCTTGAGCTTCTTCCATGTTTCTTGGAGGGAGCTGATGTGCCGATCAAATTCGGCATCGATGGCATCCTCCTTATGAGTAGCGGTCCGCTTGCGTTGCGCGTCGAATTCACCCTTGATGGCTTTAGTGAGAGCGTCTCCGGACTTTCCTTCGAGCTTCTTCAGTGCCTTTTCGAGGCCCTCTGGGTCGTTCTTGTAGTGTTCGCCCCACACCTTTTCCGCGAGCTGCCTGGAATCCTGATCCGGCATGCCCTTCATCTGCTTGACTATTTCCTTCTTGTCCTCCGCCATATCTCCGCGAATGCCCACACCCGCCGGGTCGTCACGGTAAGTCGTGGTGTAGTGGATGGGTATGCCCTTCAAGCGCTCGTCCCGGAGAGTGTCAGAGCATCTCGCGTGGCCCTGACCTTCACCGCACGGTTCCCGCTCGGTGTACAGCCCGAGAGGTGTGTAGGTCGATCCGTCCGGGTCCATGCGCTTCAGCCAGTCGAGCAGGTGTCGCTCCGAGTGACGCGGTTGCACGCCCTTCAATTCCTTGTTGGCCGGTACCGACGAGTCGACGATGTATTGGACGTCATTCTTCGGCGGAGGGCCCAGAACCTCCAGGACGGCGTAGTTTTTTCCGCTGAAATCAGGTCCGTGGCGTCTGATTTCCTTGAGCTTTCCCTCCTCGAGGGCCTTGAATTCCGCCCGCTTGAACAGCGCGTTCATCGCCATACGATGCAGCCGCACACCGAGCGACTCCTTGGAGAGCTTCGCGCCTCGATCCGGGGTGTCCTTGGCAGGGGCAGCCTCGCCCTCGTTCCGGTAGGGAAACGGGATCCGTTCCGGGCTGGCGCCCACAGCGTGTGCCTGGTGGAAGGACAGGCTGAGCCTGGCGAGGGACGCCACAACGGCTTGCTGCTCTCCTCGCGACAGGTCACCGAAACCGGGCAGGCTGTCGATGAGCTGATCCCTGGTGAAGCTACGAGGCCCGTCAGGATGGGGATGCTTCCCGGCTCCGGCCGTCGCCCGCACGACGTTCGCGAGGGCGCCCGACTCCGTCCAGCCGTTGAGTCGGGCGTGGACCCGGTCGAGTTCGACCCGGTGGACACTCTGTTCCCGGCGCAGCCGCTGCTGCAGCGCGTCGGGCTCCAGGCCGTATTCCTTGGCCTTGTCGGGCTCCCGTGTCTCATGGGTACGCGAGACATCACTGTCCGGGCCGCCTTCGGTGACACGGCGGCTTTCGGCCGCCGTGTCACTGGTGCCCCGGTCGTGAGGCTCGTCGTAGGGGCGGTCGTCGGGATCCTTGGTGCTGTTCTTGTCGCCCGTCGGATCCGAGGGGTCGTCGTGCGGGTGAGCGTCCTGTCCGGCGGGGTTCTCGGGTCCTCGGCGGGCTGTGTCGTCGTCGCGGGTGTTGTCTGCTGGACGGTCAGGACGGTCAGGACGTGCCGGGGTGTCGCGGGGGGCGTCGGGCCGTTCGTCTCGGTGGGGTTTCCGGGTGGACGGGTCCTGCCCGCGTGGATCGGCCGACCGCGTAGTGGGGCTGTGCTGCTGTGAGGCCGCGCGCGGGTCCGTGACAGGGTGCCCCTGGCTGCTGGACCGATCGGTGGTCGGGGCATCCGCTCCTGGGCGCGTGGAAGTGTCGGAACGGTCGCTCGGCGAGTCTGACTGCGGCTCAGGTGCCGGATTGGTGGCCCTGTCCGGGCTGGGCGTACTTGCCTCGTTGGTGCGAGTGCCGTTGTCGCGCGGCGACGTCTCGTCCTGACCAGGGGTTGTGACCCGGTCGGATTCCGAGTGCGGGAGGTTCTCGCCGGGAGCGTGTGCGGGAGCCTCGCCCGCGTGATCCGGCTGGTCGGCCTGCTGGTTCTCGGGACCGTCCGATGCGTTGTCGGTCTCCTGCTGGGCACTGTCACTGCCCTGCTGGGACGTGTCCGTCCCCTGCTCGGAATTCTCGGAGTCCTTCGAGTCCTCGGCGTCCTTGTCGTTGGACTGGGTGGTGTCGATGGGGTTCCGGTCGGCGTCCAGCGGGATGTGGAAGACGTCTTTCGCGTTGTCGAGATGGATGGGCTCGGTGCTGACCTGCCCGCTCTGGGTGTCGATCCAGACGATCTTGCCGTTGTGGTTGACGACGTTGAAGGCGTGGCCGCCTCCGCCGTTCCAGTTGACCTGGACGATGGCCGCTGAGCCGGGTCCGGCGTTCTGGAGGACGGAGGCGATGTTCTGGGCGGTGTTGGGGTCGTTGCCGGGGCCGGCGTAGGTGTGGGCGGCGCCGGTCCAGCGGATCTGGTTCTCGTTCGCGTTGTTCTCGGGGGACCAGAGGTTGGGTTTGCCGTTTTCGTCGGTGTCGAGGGTGCGGGGGGCTGAGACCTGGGGGTTGCCGTACCAGGTTTCCAGGAAGGAGCGGGAGCAGTCGGCGCAGTTGTTGCTTCGGCCGGGGACGGTGTTGCCGCCGTCGTTCTGGAGTTGCGTGTAGGGGCCGAAGGGGTCGGGGAAGCGTTGCGGGGTGCCGTCTTCGTTGTGCGGTACCGCGTCGGCCAGTGCCTGCTGATCGGCGGGGTCGGGGTCGGACAGGCCTCCCGGGTGGTGGTCCAGGTCGGAGCGGATGTCGTCCAGGCTGTCCTGTTGGGGCTGCTGCTGGTGGTTGGGGTCGCCCGGGTTGGACTGGGGTGAGCCCGGCTGTTGCGGCGTGGCAGGGGGCGAGTGCGACGGGGGCGTCGAGGAACTCGGTGTCGTGACGACGGTGTGGATCGGGACCGCCGTCACCTGCTGCTGTTGTTGTTGCTGTGGGTTGGGCGGTGTGTTCTCCGGCTTGTGAGGCTGCGCGGCCGGCTGCTGCGGAGTGCTCGGGGTCGGCGGGGTGTTGGGTGTGTTGCCCGCGGGCTGGTGGGGTGGCCTGTTGGGGCCGGGGCCGCCGCTCGGCTGGTTCGGCGTGCCGGGCGTGCCAGGGGTACTGGGTGTGCCGGCGGTGTCAGCGCGGCCCGGCCGCGTAGACGGGCTCGGGGCGTTGTTGCTCGGTGCCGAGGTCCGGTCAGAGCCGGTGTTCGGGGAGGTGGAGGGCGTGGTCGTCGGGGTGTTGTTGGACGGGGGCGTGGTCCTGGAGGGCGACGACTGGGCCGGGTTCTGGTTCGGGGTGGTCTGATTCGGGCTCTGGCTCGTGGCAGGGCTCGGGTTCTGGCCGGGTGCGCGGGTGCCGGTCGGGTCCGCGTTGTTGCGCGGCGGGGTGCGGTCACCTGGTGTGGTGCCGGGGGTGTCCCGGGGAGGTGTGCGGTCGCCCGGCGTGGTGCGCGGAGTGTCCCGGGGCGGGGTGCGGTCACCCGGCGTGGTGCCGGGAGTGTTCTGGTTCGGGACGCGGCTGTCCGCCGTACCTGGCGTTCGGCTGTCGGTACCCGGTATTCGGGGGTCCGGTGTGGGCGTCGGCGTTGTCCGGGGCGTCGTCGGCGACGTGGGGCTCGGTGTGGATGCAGGGCCGGTCCCTGTGGCGGAGGGCGTGGTGGGCGTGCCGGTGGAAGGATTCCTGGCTGGGCCCGAGTTGGGGGTGGGGCTCGTCGCGGACGGGGTGCCTCCTGAGGCGCTCGGGGCGTTGTGCGTGCCCACAGTCGCGCCCCCGGTGGAAGGTGCCACGGGTGATGTCGGCGTGGCTGAGCCGCCGTCCGAACGGCCGCCGGTGCCGGTGGGAGACGGGTCGGCCGTCGTCGACGTCGGTGCTGCGTTGGACTGTGTGGGGACGCCGGCGGCCAGGCCGTCGATCTGGGTGCCGATCGAGCCGCCCCCCGGCGAGGACGACGTACTGCCGGACGACGCGGGCGTGGGCGTGGACTGTGCGGTCGGGGATGACAGGCCGGATACGGGGGAGCCGCCGTTCGTGCCGGACGGGCCGGAGGTGCTCGGAGTGCCGGAGGAGCCGTTGGAGTCGGGGGCGCTGGACGAAGGCCCGCCGGGCGAGGGGTCGTCGAAGTCCGACAGGGACGGCCCTGACTGAGACGGCGTCGGCCTTGAGTACGGGGTGTCCGAGGAGGACGGACTCCCGGAATCGGACCCAGACCCGGCCCCGGACCCGGAGTTGGGGCCCGCCCCCACATCCGGTGCGCCGATGCCGGCGCCGCCCGTGTCGGCGGATATCCCGCTGCCTATGTTCACGCCAGGGCCGGTGCCGTTGCTCGTACGCGTCGAGGTGGAGGAATCCGACCCCGACGAACTCGAGTCGGAGGACGAGGAGTTGGAGGACGAGGAGTTGGAGGACGAGGAGTTGGAGTTGGAACTTCCCGACCCGGAGTCGCCGCCGCTGTCGCCTCGGCCGCCGCTCTCGCTGCCACCGTCTCGGCCGTCGCTGCCGCTGCCCGATATCCCCGACGGCCCGTCGTACCCGTCGATACGGCTGTCGATCGCGTCACGGGCCCGGCTACCGGCCTTCTGGCCCAGGCTGTCGCGGACGCCTTCCGCGAAGGTCTGCGGGCTCTGCCTCAGGGCATCAAGGCCTGCCGTGCCGCCGGCCTTCATGGTGGCGCCGACGTCGTAGCCCTCCTGGGCGCCGAAACCGACGTTCACCGTCTGCCGGATGAGGTCGGTGATCATCGCCTCGACCGCCGAGATCGCGGGCTCCTTCATCGTCTCGATGAGCGCGTCGATCATGGCTTGTTTGAGCTCGTCCAGGAGGCGTCGGACGATCAGCCGGGTGACCTGGGTGGCACCGAGGCCGGCGACCTCGGACAGACCGAAGGTGAACGGCGCTGCGGCGTGGGCGGCGACGATCTCGATGGCCAGCGCGATCAGCTGGGCGATCACCGCCCACTTGGCGAACTCGACGAGGAAGGCGCAGGCATCCAGCACGTTCGCGATGAGGAAGGCGGCCTGCGCGGCGTTCCGGAGGTAGCCGTCGGAGCCGCCTCCGCCGTCGAACTTCTCGTAGGCCTTGGTGAACTTGTCGATCGCCTCGCCGGCGTTGTGGGCGGTCACCGTGCGGGCACTGGTGTTCGCCGCGGTGTGCAGTTCGGTGACGTTCTCGCCGAACTGCCGCCACAGGGCGGCCGAGTCTCTGAGCTTGTCCTCGTTCGCCGTCGGCCAGCGGTAGCCCAGCATCTCGAGAACCCACTCGAGCTCGTCCGGCAACATCATCGCCACAGCAGAAAGCACCCCCGTCAGCCAATGTGGCCGTACAACTCCCCCACTCATCAAGGGAAACCACACAGATGTACAGCCGTGCCCAAAGCTTACGGACTCACCGGCAGGCAACTTCAGAGGGTTGCTGTCACAAATTCGTTGCAGGGCAGCACTGTTGTGCCGAGGGGCAGCTGACCCGGTACAGCCGTTGCGTCAGTGCATACGGCCCCGAGTCCGCTCCTTGTGCCCCTTGATGTCGGGTCGGCCGATGTGCCCCTCCGCGCGCTCCGACTCTCCGAGCCAGATGTGCGGGACGTACTGCTGGACCGCCGTGACCACCTGCTGTTGGAAGCCGGTGGGGAAAGGGACGCGGTAGCGCAGGCGGGGCAGGTCGGGGTGCAGCGGCTCCTCGTCGCGGACCAGGGTCCACAGGACCGGGTCGTCCCGGTCGATGGGGACGGTGGGGAACAGTTCCAGGGAGTAGAGCTTCTGGCCTCGGCCGAACTTGCTCCAGTGGAGGCCGACTCCGGCGAGGCTCTGCCGGGGGATGACGTTCCGAAGCCTCCCGCTGTCGACCCACAGGCCGGTGTGGTCGACGAGGATCCTCGTGTTGCGGTTCGCCCAGTTGGCGATGAAGAGGAACACGCCGGCAACACCCAGCGCCAACATGAACACGAGGCCCGCGAACCCCGTGACGGTGGACTCGCCCTTCTGGTTGCCGGTGGCGATCACGACAGCACCGAAGACACCGACGGCGCCCATCGCGATGAGGAGGACGGAACAGGGGAGTCCGACCACGGCACCGCGGCGGCCGGTCCGGATGACTGTGGCATCCGGCGCGGGGGAGGGCGTGTGCGATGGCGACATGGTGCGTGAGCTTAGGGCCTGTCCGGCGGATCATGTCGCAGATGCGGGGCTCGGCACGCCCATCTGCTGCGTTGTCGTCGGTTGCCGACTCCCCCACTCTCGACTTCGCTCGAGCGGGGGGACCCCCATCGCGTCGACGCCCTTCTCCGCCTTGCAGCTGGACGCACCAAGCCCCGCTCACCGGCGTCCATGAGGGGCCGCCGATTCCCTGCGACCTGATCCGCCGGACAGGCCCTAGCGAATTCACCTACGCTGCCTCGTCATGACGACGCACGACCGGGAACGCGGCGGGGAACAGGTACAGATGCAGGTGCGAGACGGCGAGGGCGAACCGGCCCTGCCCGGCGTGGACGAGCTCAGGGCGCGTTTCCAAGGGCAATCGGATCCGGGATTCGCGACACAGTGGTCACGGCTCGCGCGGAACGCACGCGGCGGCACCATGGCTGCTGGGGCGTCGGTGGCACTGGCCTGCCTTGTCGGGATCGTGGGGCGTCTCAACAGTGGTACGGAGGCGGGCGTTGGGACCGTGGCGTAGGGCGTGGGCCTCGGAGCCGCCGGTCTCAGCGTGGAGTTGGCGCGGCGCGGACGGACCCGCTGGGCCATGACGCTGATGCTGTTGGGGGTGGCGGGCGCGACGCTGGGGAACGCGCCGCGCTGACCATGCTCAAGGAGCTTGATCAGCTGAGCATGCTCGATGAGCTCGATCAGCTGTCGGCAGCCGAGAACGGCCGCCGCCCGCTGCTGCGGCGGCCGGTGAGCGAGACGAAAGCCTCCGGATCACGATCGCCACGACCCTGATCTCCGGCGCCGAGCCGACCCCGGAGCAAGCCGATTGACCCCAGTGTGAACGCCGAGGGCCCCGGAGCCAGTCGACCTAGTCGGCCACCAACCCCCCGTTGTGCGGCGCCGGTTCCAGGTCGAACTCCCCGTCCCGCGCCCCGAGTACGAACGCCCGCCACTCCGCTTCGGTGTACCGCAGCACGGTATCGGGGTCGAGGGACGACCGCATGGCCACGGCGCCCTCGGGCAGGTACGCGATCTCGACTCGCTCCTCGTGCTCCTCGGTGCCGGGCGCGCTGTGCCACTCGACCCCCGAGATGTCGAGGGCGTACAGCTCGTCCCGCTCCCGTTCCTTGCGGGCCTTGATCTCGGCCTGAGTCTCGACCTTGTTGTGCTGTGCCTCGGTCATGCTGCGGGGGCCTCTTCCTGACATGTGAACGAAGTACGCGTCTCACCCTACTTGCGTGGGTGGCCGCCGCACATCCGTTACGGATCAGGGGTGCTGCGCTGTGCGCAACGTGCCCTGCGCGACTCCGGGCGGCAGCTCCACCTGGCCGTCGTACTCGGTGGTCGTCGCCTGCCAGATGGCCAGCTCGTCGGCCTCGTTCTGCTCGTGCGCCACACCCATCTTGGTGAAGGCGACCCCCATGCCCGCGATCCGCTCCGCCAGGCTGCCCATCGAGTCGTACATGCCGTCGCGCAGGCCCTCGTAGACGACTCCGAACTTCTCGCCGATGTCGTCGTCACCCCACGGCGGGGTGTCACCCTCCTCGAGGCTGGTGAGCCCGGCCGTCAGGCTGGTCACGGCCTTGGAGAACTCCACGCCGACGTTGAACATGTGGAAGCCCTCGGTCTTGAGGACCTCGGGATCGGAGTTCATGTAGTCCGACGGCACAACTGCCCCCCCGTGGCTCGTCTTCTCTGTCGCAACCCCACCTTAGCGGTGGCACCCGTACCAGACCCACCCCCCACAGGCAACGGAGAGGGGCGGCACCCACCCGGGTGCCGCCCCTCCGTCCATCGCTGGAACCGCTAGAACCGCGCGGGAAGCCATCCGGTCTGGATCAGCTGCCCACCACGCCGCCGCGTGTGGAAGTACCCACGCCCGGGCGGCAGTTGCGACGGAGTGATGTTGCCGAGCAGCGCGCCCTCCGACCGGTCTCCGGAGAGCACGATGCCCTGGGCGCCGAGCTCGCGCATCCGCTGCATCACCGGCTCGTACAGCGACCGGCTCGCACCGCCCGAGGAGCGCGCGATGATGACGCGCAGGCCGACGTCACGGGCGAAGGGAAGGTACTCGAGGAGCGGGGACAGCGGGTTCATGCCCGTCGCCACCAGGTCGTAGTCGTCGATGATGACGAACGCGTCCGGGCTGCTGTACCAGCTGCGGTTGCGCAGCTGCTCGGGCGTGACGTCCGGGCCCGGCATCCGGCGGCTGAGCGAACCGGCGAGGCCTTCCAGTGTCTCCGACAGGGCGGGCGCCGACGCGCAGTACCGCGACAGATGCGTCTCGGGCACCCCCTGCAGGTGGGCGCGCCGGTAGTCACCCATGACGATCTTCGCCTGGTCCGGCGTGTACCGCTCGGTGATCTGCTTGATGAGCAGCCTCAGCATCGCGGACTTACCGGACTCGCTCTCACCGAACACGATGAAGTGCGGGTCCGTCTCGAAGTCGACGAAGACGGGCGCGAGCGACGACTCGTCGATGCCGATGGCCACGCCGCGGTCCGGGTGCTCGAACCCCTTGGGCAGCCGGTCCGACTGCAGGACCTTGGGCAGCAGCCGTACGGACGGGGCGTGGTTGCCCTGCCAGTTGTCGTTGATGCCGCGGATGAGGATCGACGTCGCCTCCGACAGGTCGTCCGTCTCCGAGGAGCCGTCGACCCGGGGCAGCGCGGTCATGAAGTGCAGCTTGTCCTGGGTCAGACCGCGGCCGGGCACGCTCGCGGGGACGTTCTGGGCGACCTTGCGGTCGATCTCCGACTCGGTCGGGTCACCGAGCCGCAGCTCGATGCGGTTCTGCAGCATGTCCTTGAGCGCGGGCCGCACCTCGGTGTAGCGGCTCGCGGTCAGGATCACGTGCACACCGAAGCCGAGGCCCCGCGTCGCGATCTCGGTGACCGTGGACTCGAGCATCTCGTAGTCCGTCTTGAAGGTGGCCCAGCCGTCGATGACGAGGAAGACGTCCCCCCACGGCTGGTCGGGGAGCTGCCCGGCGGCCCTGCGCTGCCGGTAGGTCTGGACCGAGTCGACGTTGTTGGTACGGAAGTACTCCTCGCGCGCGTTGAGGATCCCCTCGACCTCGCTGACCGTACGGCGCACCCGCTCGGCGTCGAGACGGTTGGCGACCCCGCCGACGTGTGCCAGCTCCTCCATCGCGATCAGGCTGCCACCGCCGAAGTCCAGGCAGTAGAACTGCACTTCGGACGGCGTGTGGGTGAGGGCGAACGACGAGATGAGCGAGCGCAGCAGCGTCGACTTGCCGGACTGCGGGCCACCGACGAACAGACCGTGACCGGCGCCGCCCGAGAAGTCCCGGTACAGCACGTCGCGCCGCTGCTCGAACGGCTTGTCCACCAGGCCGACCGGCACGTTGAGCCGCCCGAGCGCCGTGTAGTCCGGCGCGGTCAGGCCGCGCTCCGGAGTGACGGCGAGCTGGGGGAGGAGCTGCTCCAGCGAGGGCGCCTCCTCGAGCGGGGGCAGCCACACCTGGTGGGCGGGCGGCCCCTGGTTGACCATCCTGCCGACGATGACGTCCAGGACGGTGTCGGCCAGCGCGTCGTCCACCCGGTTGTCGGGCTCCGGCTCCTCGATCACGGGCTGCGGGGGCAGCGCCACGTGCTCCGCGGTGAAGAGCGCGGGCCGCAGCTGGGTGGAGCGGTGCACCCTGGACGGGCCTTCGCCGTGGTACGGCCCCGACACGTACGCGGCCTTGAAACGGACCATGGTGTCGGTGTCGTACCGCAGATAACCGGAACCGGGGATCGACGGCAGGTGGTAGGCGTCCGGGACGCCGATCGCCGTACGGGACTCGGCGGCGGAGAAGGTGCGCAGACCGATCCGGTACGACAGATAGGTGTCCAGACCGCGCAGCTTGCCCTCCTCCAGGCGCTGCGACGCCAGCAGCAGGTGCACACCCAGCGAACGGCCGATGCGGCCGATCTGGATGAACATGTCGATGAAGTCCGGCTTGGCGGTGAGGAGTTCGGAGAACTCGTCGAGCACGATCACCAGCGAGGCCATCGGCTCGAGCGCGGCGCCCGCCGCCCGGGCCTTCTCGTAGTCGTGCAGGTTGGCGTAGTTGCCGGCCGTGCGCAGCAGCTCCTGACGGCGCTGCGTCTCACCCATGATCGAGTCGCGCATACGGTCGACGAGGGTGAGGTCGTCAGCGAGGTTGGTGATCACGGCCGCGGTGTGCGGCATGTCCGCCATACCGGCGAAGGTCGCACCGCCCTTGAAGTCCGCGAGGATGAAGTTCAGCGTCTCCGAGGAGTGCGTCACCGCGAGACCGAGCACCAGCGTACGCAGTACCTCGGACTTGCCCGAGCCGGTCGCGCCGACGCACAGGCCGTGCGGGCCCATGCCCTCCTGCGAGGCCTCCTTGAGGTCGAGCATGACCGGCTCGCCGGACTCGCCGACACCGATCGGCACCCGCAGCCGCTCGTGCAGCGTGCGCGGACGCCAGGTGCGCGAGACGTCCACGGTGCCCGGGTCGCCGATGCCCATGAGGTCGGTGAAGTCCAGGTTGGACAGCAGGGGTTCGCCCTCCTCCGCGGAGCCCACCCGGAAGGGGGCGAGCTGCCGCGCCAGCGACTCGGCCTGCGCCGTGTTCAGCACGTCGGGCTTGCCCGTGTACGCCGACTCGTGGCCGACGAACAGCCGCATCCTGTCCGGCTTCACATAGGCCGTCAGACCCGCGCGCAGCTCCTCCTCCAGCTCGCCGGGGGCGATCTCGAGGAAGGTGACGCCCTGGAGCCCTTCGGAGCTGGCGAGTTCGGAGTCAGGCGGCACGGTGCCGCCGTCGAGCACCACGATCAGATGCGGCTGGTCGTAGACGGGGTTCGCTTCCCGGTTCCAGCGGGGCCGGTCGTCCAGCTGGTCCGCCAGCGCCTCCTCCAGCTCGCCGAGGTCGTCGAACAGCAGCCGGGTCGAGCCCGCCCCGTCCTTGGCCTTCGGGTGCTGGCTGTGCGGCAGCCACTTGATCCAGTCCCAGTCCGCCGCCGCGGAGGGGTGCGCCACCACGGCGATCACCAGGTCCTCGGGCGAATGCAGCGTCGCCAACTGACACAGAGCCGCACGGGCGTTGCCGTACACCGTGTCGGTCTCTCCACAGATCGTCATGTGGTAGAAGGCGCGCAGCGAGACGGCGACGGGCAGGTCGGTCAGACTGCCGTGCGCGTCGAGGAAGGCCTTCATGGCCGCCGCGGTCAGCGGCTCCAGCTCCTCCTTGGGGGCCGTCTCCGGTGCGACGAGCGGGGTGTTCAGCTGCTGCACACCGCGACCGATCCGTACGGAGGCGAAGTCCGCGTCGACCGGGCGCCGCTCCCACAGACGCGTGCCGTCGGCCGCCACCGCCCACAGCTGCTCCGGGTCGGGATGCTGGAAGAGCTGGCTCTGCCGCTGCAGTTCAGCGGTCTTCTGTACGTCCTTGCGGACCTGTTCGAGGTAGCGGAAGTAGTCACGCCGGTTCTGCGCCATCCCCGCGCCGCCGCCCTGCCGGGACTTGGCGAACTGGGCGATGGCCATGGCCAGGGTCGAGGCGAGCATCAGCCCGCCGACCACCCTCATATAGGAGGGCAGGTTGGGCATGAAGAAGAAGCCGACGGAACCCAGCATGCCCATCATGGGCAGCAGGTTCATCAGCGCGCTCTCGTCGCCCTCGCGGGGAATCTCGGGCGGCGTCTCGAGTTTGACCTCGCCGTCCGGGACGACCGGGGGCACTATCCGCGGTGGCCGTTTGATGATGACGACGCTCACCGAATGCACTCATCCTTCGCGATTGATACGTCCTGGCACCGACGCCCCCGTGTACCGCTGTGCCGAGATGGTTTCCCGTTCGCGTAGGCGTCGTTCGCGTAGGCGTCGATCCTACTGACACGGTCGGCGCCCCAGGGAACCAGGAGGATGGAGATGCGGAGCAGGTCCTGGGAGGAATGGGGGAGGGAGGTCCTTCGCCGGGTGCGGCAACGGATATGGTGGCGCTCCGCGTCGTACGAGCGGCGCGAGGAAGCGTTGTCTAGCAGGGGGAACACCAGGTGAGCACGGGGACTTCGACAGGTTTCTGCCGAATCACCATCGCAGCGCCGGACAGCCGAGTCGATGTCGCGCTGCCCGAGGATCTGCCGATCCAGGACCTCTTTCCCGAGATCGTCAGGCTCTCGGGCCTGGTCCAGTCGGACACCAGTCCCGCCGGCTTCCACCTCGTGACCCGCCAGGGCCAGGTGCTCGACGCGAGCCGTTCGCTGGTCGAACACCGGGTCAGGGACGGCGAGGTGCTGCTGCTGCGGACCTTTGCCGATTCGCTGCCGCCGGCCGTGCACGACGACGTGGTGGACGCGATCGCCGCCGCGGTCAAGCAGGACGTCCGCAGCTGGAACGACAAGCTGATGCGGGTGGCCGGTCTCGTCTCCGGTGCGCTGCTGCTGGTCATGCTCGGCTTCGTCTTCTGGTTCGCGGACCCGGTGCGGCACGACATGCACGGCCTCCAGGGCATCCTCGCCGGAGTGACCGCACTCGCCCTGACGGCACTCGCCGGTATCCGGGCCCGGGTGTACGAGGACCGTGGCTCCGCCGTCGCACTCGGCATCTCGGCGCTGCCGCACGCGCTCATCGCGGGTTCCGGCGTCATCGCGCAGGACGCGGGTGAAGGCCCCGGCAGGATCCAGTTCCTCGTCGGCTGTGTCGCCGTGCTGCTCTTCTCCGTCGTGCTGATCATGCTGCTGCCCCAGGGAGACGCCCCGTTCGTGGCCGCCGCGCTGGCCGCCGCGATCGGTACGCTCGCCGTGTTCTGCGGTGTGCTCACCGAGGCGGCGCCGCGGGAGATCGCCGCGGGCACCTCGGTCGTCGCCCTGGCGGTCGTCGGCTTCCTGCCCGGCTGGTCGGCCCGCTTCGCCAAGCTGCCGATCGGTTTCCGCAACCCGGAGGACCTGGCCAGGGCGCGTCGTGACGGCGCGGAGGGCGACCTCGAGGCCGTCGACGTCCAGCGCATCGTCGCCCAGACGAGCCGCGGCCACGAACTGCTGCTCGGCCTGGTGGGCGGCTGTGCCGTCGTCATCGTCGGCGCGGGCGGCGCGGTGCTCGGCTTCAGCGACAGCGGCTGGGCCCAGCTGCTGGCCCTCGCCACCGGCCTCGCCGCGATGCTGCGGGCGCGACTGTTCCGGTACACCGCCCAGGTCACCTGCCTGTTCGTGGCCGGTGTCGTCACCCTCGGTCTGCTGGTCCTCGGCCTCGCGATCTCGCCGCCGGTCGACATCGTCATGGAACTGCTCAAGGGCAACTCCGGCCCCGTCGACGTACGCACCCTGTGGCTCGGCGCCTCGGTCGGGGCCGGTGTGCTGCTGCTGATCGCGATCGCCCTCATCGTGCCGCAGAAGGGGCTCTCCCCGTTCTGGGGCCGCATGCTGGATCTCGCGGACTCGCTGGTGCTGCTCTCCCTGATCCCGATCTGCCTGGCCGTCCTCGACGTCTACGGCAAGGTCCGCGGCGGCATCTGACCCGCGAAGGGCCGTCTGTCAAGAGCGCGCTCGCGTGCTGGTACGCTGTGTGACGGCCGTTTGTGTACGCACCCCCGGAGCCCCAGGCCCTGGAGGACGCGCCCAGCGGATCCCCGCCTCCCGAGTAACGGAAGCTCCCCCGAGACACAGACCGGGGGCACTCGGTGGCCACACAAAGACTACGAGGAGTACGCGTGTCGCTCGACGCCGCTACGAAGAAGCAGATCATCACCGACTTCGGTACCAAGGAGGGCGACACCGGCTCCCCCGAGGTCCAGGTCGCGATGCTCTCGCGCCGTATCTCGGACCTGACCGAGCACCTCAAGACCCACAAGCACGACCACCACTCCCGCCGTGGTCTGCTGATCCTGGTCGGTCAGCGCCGCCGCCTGCTGCAGTACCTCGCCAAGAAGGACATCCAGCGCTTCCGTACGCTGGTCGACCGCCTCGGCATCCGCCGCGGTGCGGCGGGCGCCAAGTAAGACGCCGTGAAGGGAGCGGTCCCCACTTTCGAGTGGGCCGCTCCCTTTGCTGTACGTACGGAAACGTGCGGAGTGTCACCACCCCTTTGTAGTGTGGTAGCACAACGCAATACGTACGAGAACGAGGAGAAGTGCACCTCGCCGCCGCCGGTCCTCGGTAGTGGCCCCCGGGGGATTGCGAGCCCCGGGTGCTTCGATCGAAGACCGGCCCGCACCAGATGGAGCGCTTCTCCGCCGACGTCCCCCTGCCACACGGGCAGGACGGGACGAAAGACGAAAAGTATCGGAGAAAACGCTAGTGGAGAACGAGACCCACTACGCCGAGGCCGTTATCGACAACGGTTCCTTCGGCACCCGCACCATCCGCTTCGAGACGGGCCGCCTGGCCAAGCAGGCCGCCGGATCCGCCGTGGCGTACCTGGACGACGACACCATGGTGCTGTCGGCCACCACCGCCTCCAAGAACCCCAAGGACCAGCTCGACTTCTTCCCCCTGACGGTGGACGTCGAGGAGCGGATGTACGCCGCCGGCAAGATCCCCGGCAGCTTCTTCCGCCGTGAGGGCCGGCCGAGCGAGGACGCGATCCTCACCTGCCGCCTCATCGACCGCCCGCTGCGCCCGTCCTTCAAGAAGGGCCTGCGCAACGAGATCCAGGTCGTCGCCACCATCATGGCGCTCAACCCCGACCACCTGTACGACGTCGTGGCGATCAACGCCGCCTCCGCGTCCACGCAGCTGGCCGGTCTGCCCTTCTCCGGCCCGATCGGCGGCGTCCGCGTCGCGCTGATCCGCGGCCAGTGGGTGGCGTTCCCGACGCACACCGAGCTCGAGGACGCCGTCTTCGACATGGTCGTCGCGGGCCGCACCCTGGAGGACGGCGACGTCGCGATCATGATGGTCGAGGCCGAGGCCACCGACAAGACCATCCAGCTGGTCAAGGGCGGCGCCGAGGCGCCCACCGAGGAGGTCGTCGCCGCCGGTCTGGACGCCGCGAAGCCCTTCATCAAGGTGCTCTGCAAGGCCCAGGCCGACCTCGCGTCGAAGGCCGCCAAGCCGACCGGCGAGTTCCCGATCTTCCTCGACTACCAGGACGACGTCCTGGAGGCGCTCGCCGGCGCCGTCCGCCCGGAGCTCGCCTCCGCGCTGACCATCGCGGGCAAGCAGGAGCGCGAGGCCGAGCTGGACCGCGTCAAGGCGCTCGCCGCCGAGAAGCTCCTGCCGGAGTTCGAGGGCCGCGAGAAGGAGATCTCCGCCGCGTACCGCTCGCTCACCAAACAGCTGGTCCGCGAGCGCGTGATCAAGGAGAAGAAGCGCATCGACGGCCGCGGTGTCACCGACATCCGCACGCTGGCCGCCGAGGTCGAGGCCATCCCGCGCGTGCACGGCTCCGCCGTGTTCGAGCGTGGTGAGACCCAGATCCTGGGCGTCACGACACTGAACATGCTCCGCATGGAGCAGCAGCTGGACACGCTGTCGCCGGTGACGCGCAAGCGCTACATGCACAACTACAACTTCCCGCCGTACTCCACCGGTGAGACCGGCCGCGTCGGCTCCCCGAAGCGCCGCGAGATCGGCCACGGCGCCCTCGCCGAGCGCGCCCTCGTGCCGGTGCTGCCGACGCGCGAGGAGTTCCCCTACGCGATCCGCCAGGTGTCCGAGGCGCTCAGCTCGAACGGCTCGACCTCCATGGGCTCGGTCTGCGCCTCCACGATGTCGCTGCTGAACGCCGGTGTGCCGCTCAAGGCCCCCGTCGCCGGTATCGCCATGGGCCTCATCTCCCAGGAGATCGAGGGCGAGACGCACTACGTCACCCTCACCGACATCCTCGGTGCGGAGGACGCCTTCGGCGACATGGACTTCAAGGTCGCCGGCACCAAGGAGTTCGTGACCGCCCTCCAGCTCGACACCAAGCTGGACGGCATCCCGGCCTCCGTCCTGGCCGCCGCCCTCAAGCAGGCCCGTGACGCCCGCCTCCACATCCTCGACGTGATGATGGAAGCGATCGACACGCCGGACGAGATGTCCCCCAACGCCCCGCGGATCATCACCGTCAAGATCCCCGTGGACAAGATCGGCGAGGTCATCGGCCCCAAGGGCAAGATGATCAACCAGATCCAGGAGGACACCGGCGCCGACATCACGATCGAGGACGACGGCACGATCTACATCGGCGCGGTCGACGGACCGTCCGCCGAGGCCGCCCGCACCACGATCAACTCGATCGCCAACCCGACCATGCCGGAGGTCGGCGAGCGCTACCTGGGCACGGTCGTCAAGACGACCACCTTCGGCGCGTTCGTCTCGCTGCTCCCCGGCAAGGACGGTCTGCTGCACATCTCGCAGATCCGCAAGCTCGCCGGCGGCAAGCGCGTGGAGAACGTCGAGGACGTGCTCGGCGTGGGCGCCAAGGTCCAGGTCGAGATCGCCGAGATCGACTCCCGCGGCAAGCTGTCCCTGATCCCGGTCATCGAGGGTGAAGGCGACGAAGAGAAGAAGGACGCTGCATCCGACAGCAGCTCCGCTGCGGGCGACCAGTGACATCAAGCAGCCCCACGGCGACGGCCCGCACCTCTTCTGAGGCGCGGGCCGTCGCCCGTACCCAAACCCTCATCAAGGGCACGAACGGCATCGGCACGGTCCGCAAGACCACCCTCCCCGGCGGCCTGCGCATCGTCACCGAAACCCTGCCCTCGGTCCGCTCGGCGACCTTCGGTATCTGGGCGCACGTCGGCTCCCGCGACGAGACCCCGTCTCTGAACGGCGCCACGCACTACCTGGAGCACCTGCTCTTCAAGGGCACCACCCGCAGGTCCGCCATGGACATCTCCTCGGCCCTCGAGGCGGTCGGCGGCGAGATGAACGCGTTCACGGCGAAGGAGTACACGTGCTACTACGCGCGCGTGCTCGACACCGACCTGCCGCTCGCCATCGACGTCGTCTGCGACATGCTGACGGGCTCGCTCATCCTCGAAGAGGACGTCAACGTCGAGCGGGGCGCGATCCTCGAAGAGATCGCCATGACCGAGGACGACCCGGGCGACGGTGTGCACGACCTGTTCGCGCACACGATGTTCGGCGACAACCCCCTCGGCCGCCCGGTCCTCGGAACGGTCGACACGGTCAACGCCCTGACCGCCGACCGCATCCGCCGCTTCTACAAGAAGCACTACGACCCGACCCACCTGGTGGTCGCGGCGGCCGGCAACATCGACCACAACAAGGTCGTACGCCAGGTCCGCGCCGCCTTCGAGAAGGCCGGCGCGTTCAAGAGCCCCGACGCCCAGCCCATCGCCCCGCGTGACGGCAAGCGCGCCCTCCGCACCGCGGGCCGCGTCGAGCTGATCGGCCGCAAGACCGAGCAGGCGCATGTCGTCCTCGGCATGCCCGGCCTGGCCCGCACGGACGAGCGCCGCTGGGCGCTGGGGGTGCTCAACACCGCCCTCGGCGGCGGCATGTCGTCCCGCCTCTTCCAGGAGGTCCGGGAGAAGCGCGGACTGGCGTACAGCGTGTACTCGTACACCTCCGGCTTCGCCGACTGCGGCCTGTTCGGCGTGTACGCGGGCTGCAGGCCCTCGCAGGTGCACGACGTGCTGAAGATCTGCCGCGACGAGCTGGACCACGTCGGCGAGCACGGCCTGTCCGACGACGAGATCGGCCGCGCCATCGGCCAGCTCCAGGGCTCCACGGTCCTCGGCCTCGAGGACACCGGTGCGCTGATGAACCGTATCGGCAAGAGCGAGCTCTGCTGGGGCGAGCAGATGTCCGTCGACGACATGCTGGCCCGGATAGCCTCGGTCACCCCGGACGACGTCCGCGCGGTCGCCCGCGACATCCTGGGACAGCGGCCCTCGCTGTCGGTGATCGGCCCGCTGAAGGACAAGCAGGCGTCCCGTCTGCACGAGGCCGTCGCCTGGTCAACTCCGGAACCCCGGTAAGGAAGCAAGAAGATGAGCAAGCTGCGCGTGGCGGTCCTCGGTGCCAGGGGCCGCATCGGCTCCGAGGCGGTACGGGCGGTCGAGGCCGCCGAGGACATGGAGCTGGTCGCCGCCCTGAGCCGGGGCGACAAGCTGGAGACGCTGACCGAGACCGGCGCCCAGGTCGCCGTCGAGCTGACCACGCCGGCCTCGGTGATGGACAACCTCGACTTCTGCGTACGGCACGGCATCCACGCCGTCGTCGGGACGACCGGCTGGACCGACGAGCGCCTCGCGCAGCTGCGCGGCTGGCTGGCCCAGTCCCCGGAGACGGGCGTCCTCATCGCGCCGAACTTCTCCATCGGCGCCGTACTGACCATGAAGTTCGCGCAGATCGCCGCGCCCTACTTCGAGTCCGTCGAGGTCGTCGAGCTGCACCACCCGAACAAGGTCGACGCCCCCTCCGGCACCGCCACCCGCACCGCCCAGCTGATCGCCGAGGCCCGCCGCGCCGCCGGCACCGCTCCGGCACCGGACGCCACGGTCACCGCCCTGGACGGCGCCCGCGGCGCGGACGTCGGCGGCGTCCCGGTGCACGCGGTCCGCCTGCGCGGCCTGCTGGCCCACCAGGAGGTCCTGCTCGGCGGCGAGGGCGAGACCCTCACCGTCCGCCACGACTCCCTGCACCACAGCAGCTTCATGCCGGGCATCCTGCTCGGCGCCCGCAGGGTGGTGACCACTCCGGGCCTCACCTTCGGCCTGGAGAACTTCCTGGACCTGGGCTGACCCGGGCCATGCGCGCCAAACTCTCCTACGCCATAACGGCTGCCGTCCTGGTCTTCTACTTCGGCCTGGTCGGCAGCCGGGGCATCATGCTCATCCAGACCGGCACGCTCGTCACCGTCACCTTCGGGGTCGCGGTGCTGATCCTGCCGGTGATCGGCCTGTGGTTCCTGTGGAAGAACACCCAGTTCGTCCGCAAGGCCAACCAGCTCGCCGCGGAACTCGACGCCGAGGGCGGCCTGCCCGTCGACGAACTGAGGCGCACGCCGGGCGGCCGTATCGACCGCGACTCGGCCGACGAGGTCTTCGCCAAGCGCAAGGCCGAGACCGAGGCGTCCCCCGACGACTGGCGCAGCTGGTTCCGGCTGGCCGTCGCCTACCACGACGCCCGCGACACCCCGCGCGCCCGCAAGGCGATGCAGCGGGCCATCGCGCTGCACGACGGCAGGACCGTCGAGGCCTGAGCCGTACGCCGAAGGGGCCGACCCGCACCGCTGCGGATCGGCCCCTTCGTGTGCTCGTCGGGTCAGCCGCGGCCGTTCTCCGCGGCCCACGCCTCGACCGTGTCCGCCGCCCGGTCGAAGGCCTCACCCCGCGCCAGGAAGTCCGCGTTGTGCGTGGTCAGCAGCGGCGGTACGCCGTCCGCCGCCCGGTCCCGGCGTACGAGGACCAGCGCTTGCCCCTGCACCGTGCGCGGCAGCCCGAGCCAGCGCACCGGCTGCTGCACCGTCCGCACCGTGACGATCTGCTCCCAGGGCGCCGTACGCGTGACGAAGAAGCCGACATGGCGCAGCCCCCGCGCACTCACCCACACACCCACCCGCAGCAGTCGCAGAGCGCAGGTGATCACCAGCAGCGCGGTACCGAAGACAACGCCGCCCTCCGTCACCGTGCCGGTCAGCGCGATGATCACCGCAGCGAACAGCACATACGAGGCGAGCAGCAGCGACAGCGCCGCCACGGCGACCCGCCAGGGCCCGGGACGGTAGGGACGCCGCCAGCGATCGTGGTCGTCGAAGGGCAGCGCGACATCGTCGGCTGCCTCGAAGGCGCGGTCGGCCGTCAGGAAGGGCAGGGGCACGGCTGGTCCTCACTCGTCCATGCGTGGGCTGTGCCCGGTGAGGCTATCGACCCGTGTCCCACCTCACCACCCTCGGGGGTCCGGATGGAGTCAGTCACGAGCAGCGCGACGATGCGTAGAGTGGGCGCCGCCCCAGAGAAGTGATGGAAGGACCCTCCGAGCCGTGACCGACACCCCCGCCGACGACCTCAAGCCCAGCTTCCGCAGCGACGTCACCGTCGAGTTGGTCAAGCACACCGCGGCCGACTCCGACGTCCTGTGGGCCGCCCGCGTCTCCACCGCCGGCGAGCAGTCCCTCGAGGAGCTGCAGAAGGACCCGGAGCGCTCCAAGGGCCTGATCAACTACCTGATGCGGGACCGGCACGGCAGCCCCTTCGAGCACAACTCCATGACCTTCTTCATCAGCGCCCCGATCTTCGTCTTCCGCGAGTTCATGCGGCACCGCGTGGGCTGGTCGTACAACGAGGAGTCGGGCCGGTACCGGGAGCTCCAGCCGGTCTTCTACATCCCCGGAGAGTCCCGCAAGCTCGTCCAGGAGGGCCGCCCCGGCAAGTACGTCTTCGTGGAGGGCACCCAGGCCCAGCAGGAGCTGACCGGCCGCGTCATGGCGGACACGTACCGCCAGGCGTACGAGGCCTACCAGGAGATGCTCGCCGCCGGCGTTGCCCGCGAGGTCGCCCGCGCGGTGCTCCCGGTCGGCCTGTTCTCCTCGATGTACGCCACCTGCAACGCCCGCTCGCTGATGCACTTCCTCGGCCTGCGCACCCAGCACGAGCTGGCGAAGGTCCCGTCCTTCCCGCAGCGGGAGATCGAGATGGTCGGCGAGAAGATGGAGGCCGAGTGGGCCAGGCTCATGCCGCTCACGTACGCGGCCTTCAATGCGAACGGCCGTGTGGCGCCGTAACGGACCCTCGTTCCCCGGCCGGGCACAGATGTACGGACCAGCCTCGTGAACTGTCCGTATTGCGGCATTTAGTGAAGTTCATCTAGCCTGAACAAACGGACCCGGCACTGCTTGAACCCCCGAGCAGGCAGTGCCGGGTTCCGCCTTTGTCACGACTTGTCGCCAGCCCCGAGGGCAGACCCCGCCTTGAGCAGCGAGTAGCGTGTTACCCATGGCTCCGACCTCCACTCCGCAGACCCCCTTCGGGCGGGTCCTCACCGCCATGGTCACGCCCTTCACGGCGGACGGCGCACTCGACCTCGACGGCGCGCAGCGGCTCGCCACCCATCTGGTGGACGCAGGCAACGACGGCCTGATCATCAACGGCACCACCGGCGAGTCGCCCACCACCGGTGACGCGGAGAAATCGGATCTCGTACGAGCGGTTCTGGAGGCCGTCGGCGACCGCGCCCACGTCGTCGCCGGCGTCGGCACCAACGACACCCACCACAGCGTCGAACTGGCCCGCGCCGCCGAGAAGGTGGGCGCACACGGCCTCCTGGTCGTCACGCCGTACTACAACAAGCCCCCGCAGGAGGGCCTGTACCGGCACTTCAAGGCCGTCGCCGACGCCGCCGAACTGCCGGTCATGCTCTACGACATCCCCGGCCGCAGCGGCGTCCCGATCAACACCGAGACCCTCGTCCGCCTCGCCGAGCACCCGCGGATCGTCGCCAACAAGGACGCCAAGGGCGACCTCGGCCGCGCCAGCTGGGCCATCGCCCGCTCCGGCCTCGCCTGGTACTCCGGCGACGACATGCTCAACCTGCCCCTGCTCTCCGTGGGCGCGGTCGGCTTCGTCTCGGTCGTCGGCCATGTGGTGACCCCGGACCTGCGCGCCCTGGTCGAGGCGTACGTCTCCGGCGACGTCCAGAAGGCCACCGAGATCCACCAGAAGCTGCTCCCGGTCTACACCGGCATGTTCCGCACCCAGGGCGTCATGACCACCAAGGCCGCGCTCACCCTCCAGGGCCTGCCCGCAGGACCTCTGCGCGCCCCCATGGTCGAGTGCTCACCCGAGGAGATCGAGCAGCTCAAGATCGATCTTGCCGCCGGCGGGGTACAGCTCTAGCACCAGACTTCGCGCGCCCACCGCGCGCAACCAGACTTCACAACTGAATAAGCAGGCCACCGGTGCCTGCGTCCACAACGACAACTGCTTCTGCACGAACGTCATGCGCGCCACGTGCCCCACCGGTACGTGGCGTGTGTGGTTGAGGAGAGTCTTTTGAGTCATCCGCATCCTGAACTCGGCTCGCCGCCGCCGCTCCCCGAGGGCGGCCTGCGGGTCACCCCGCTCGGCGGCCTCGGCGAGATCGGCCGAAACATGACGGTCTTCGAGTACGGCGGCCGCCTGCTGATCGTCGACTGCGGAGTGCTCTTCCCCGAGGAGGAGCAGCCCGGAATCGACCTGATCCTGCCGGACTTCTCGTCCGTCCGGGACCGCCTCGACGACATCGAGGGCATCGTCCTCACCCATGGCCACGAGGACCACATCGGTGGCGTCCCCTTCCTCCTCCGGGAGAAGCCGGACATCCCGCTGATCGGCTCCAAGCTGACCCTCGCCCTGATCGAGGCGAAGCTCCAGGAGCACCGCATCCGCCCGTACACCCTGGAGGTGGCGGAGGGGAACCGCGAGCGCATCGGCCCGTTCGACTGCGAGTTCGTCGCGGTCAACCACTCCATCCCCGACGCCCTGGCCGTCGCCATCCGCACTCCCGCGGGCATGGTGGTCCACACGGGCGACTTCAAGATGGACCAGCTGCCGCTGGACAACCGCCTCACGGATCTACACGCGTTCGCACGGCTGAGCGAGGAAGGTATCGACCTCCTCCTCGCCGACTCCACGAACGCCGAGGTCCCGGGCTTCGTCCCGCCCGAGCGCGACATCTCCAACGTCCTGCGTCAGGTCTTCGCCGGTGCTCGGAAGCGGATCATCGTGGCGAGCTTCGCCAGCCACGTCCACCGCATCCAGCAGATCCTGGACGCGGCCCACGAGTACGGCCGCCGGGTCGCCTTCGTCGGCCGTTCGATGGTCCGGAACATGGGCATCGCGCGGGACCTGGGCTACCTGAAGGTCCCGCCGGGCCTGGTCGTGGACGTCAAGACGCTCGACGACCTCCCGGACGATGAGGTGGTCCTGGTCTGCACGGGCTCCCAGGGCGAACCGATGGCCGCCCTGTCCCGGATGGCCAACCGCGACCACCAGATCCGCATCGTCGACGGCGACACGGTGATCCTGGCGTCGTCGCTGATCCCCGGCAACGAGAACGCGGTCTATCGCGTGATCAACGGCCTGACCCGCTGGGGCGCGAACGTCATCCACAAGGGCAACGCCAAGGTGCACGTCTCGGGCCACGCGTCCGCGGGCGAGCTCCTGTACTTCTACAACATCTGCCGGCCGAAGAACCTGATGCCGGTGCACGGCGAATGGCGCCATCTGCGCGCCAACGCCGAGCTGGGCGCCCTGACCGGCGTCCCGCACGACCGCATCGTCATCGCCGAGGACGGCGTGGCCGTCGACCTCATCGAGGGCAAGGCCAAGATCTCCGGCAAGGTCCAGGCGGGTTACGTGTACGTCGACGGCCTCTCGGTCGGCGACGTGGGCGAGCCGGCCCTCAAGGACCGCAGGATCCTCGGCGACGAGGGCATCATCTCGGTCTTCGTGGTCATCGACTCGTCGACCGGCAAGATCACGGGCGGCCCGCACGTCCAGGCCCGCGGCTCCGGCATCGAGGACTCCGCCTTCGGGGAGGTCATCCCGAGGATCACGGAGGTCCTCGAGCGCTCGGCTCAGGACGGCGTGGTCGAGCCCCACCAGATGCAGCAGCTGGTGCGGCGGACCCTGGGCAAGTGGGTCTCGGACACCTATCGGCGCAGGCCGATGATCCTGCCTGTGGTGGTGGAGGTCTGACGGTCCGTCGGACCTCCATGGGCCTGAACCTGGAGCGGGGCGCCTTGATTTGCATCGAGGCGCCCCGCTCCAGTACGTTTACGGCTCCGCCTGAACGGGAACCCGGTCGCCTCGTGCACCGGAACCAGTCCCCGCAAGGGGCGGGAATTCCGACTCAGAACTTCTGAT
>NZ_KQ949129.1:28692-48348 GCF_001514305.1 Streptomyces dysideae | reverse complement strand
CCCGACCCGATGACGCCCACCGGGACGACGCCCGCCGAGCCCGAGCCCGTGGCGATCACCGAGACCACAATGGAGCTCCTGATCCCGAGTCCGGCGGCGGACCCGGAGCCGGCGGCAGCCGAGCGTGCGCACACCGCACCCGCGGTCGCCGACGGCGAGGACGCCCCACAGGGGCCACTCGCACCCGGCGACGAAAGCCGCACGGGCGGTGCGGGTGGGAACAGCAACCCCGCCGAAGGCGAAGCCGAGGCGGAACACGAGCGCGTCCCCGACGACCAGCTCACCGACAAGGGCCTCCCCAAGCGCACACCCAAGCTCACCGAACCCACGTCCGTCCCGCGCCCGCGCAGCGGCAACGTGGACGCCGACGCACTCCGCCGCCGCCTCGGCGGCTTCCGCCGGGGGGCGGAGGCCGGCTACCGCGACGTAGAGGTGGAGATCGCCGAACACACGGGTCAGACCAAGGCGCCCGCCGAGGCACCCGCCACAGAACCCGCACAATCCGAAGCAGCCACGGGGGGCACAGTCGAGGAGGCAAGCAGTTGACCGCGCCCAGTACCTTCGGACTGAGCAGTGAAGCCCGCAACCTGCACTGGTTGTTGACGAATCTGGTCGAGGAGGTGCCGGGCATCCAATCAGTCGCGGTGGTCTCCTCCGACGGCCTCCTCCTGCTCTCCTCGGACCCCGGCCGAAACGCCGAAGCCAGAGAAACCCTCGGAGAGAAGCGCACCGGACCACGCGGTTCCTCCGCCGACCTCGCCACCATCGTGTCCGGCATCGGCAGCCTCTGCGTCGGCGCCGCCAAGCTGATGGACTTCGGCGGCGTGAAGCACACGATGGTCGCCATGGACGAGGGCAGCCTGTTCGTGATGCAGATCAGCGACGGCTCCCTGCTCGGCGTCCACGGCTCCGCGGACTGCGACATGAGCGTCGTGGCGTACCACATGGCGCTGTTCGTCGGCCGGGCCGGCCATGTGCTCACCCCCGAACTCCGCAGTGAGCTGCGAAAATCCCTGGAGGCCGAGTCGGCGGGGAGTACGCGATGAGTGACCGGCCCCAGCTCCCCGTCCGTGGCGACGGCCGCAAGCCCGCCCGGGTA
Source organism: Streptomyces dysideae (assembly GCF_001514305.1). Lineage (GTDB taxonomy): Bacteria > Actinomycetota > Actinomycetes > Streptomycetales > Streptomycetaceae > Streptomyces > Streptomyces dysideae. The sequence goes on along the minus strand of NZ_KQ949129.1, from coordinate 47,249 downwards.
CGCCCGTACTCGCTGACCGGCGGCCGCACCCGCTTCGGCCACGTGCTCCTCGTGGAGACGTTCGTGGCCGCGCTGGACGCCCCGGAGGAGCGCAAGGAGCTGACTGGGGGCACCGCCCGCGCTATTGGCAGCGGGGGAGGTTCCCTCGCCACCCGGGTCATGCCGGAGATGCGGGCCATCGTCGAACTGTGCCGCCGCATGCGCACGGTGGCCGAGATCGCCGCGCTGCTGAGGATGCCGCTCGGCGTGGTCCGGGTGCTCCTGAGCGACCTCGCGGACCAGGGAAAGATCCGTGTGTACGGCACCGGAACCGGTCACGGCACGGGCCGCCCGGACCGGGCGCTGCTGGAAAGGGTGCTGAGTGGACTCCGTCGTCTCTGACGCCGCTCGCGGTGTCTCCCCGTTCGTCGAGCCCGACGAGAACCTCAGGTCCTGGCAGACGGACCGCACCCGGGCCCCCGTCGCCACGAAGATAGTCGTGGCCGGCGGCTTCGGCGTCGGCAAGACCACGCTGGTCACCGCAGTCTCGGAGATAACGCCGCTGCAGACCGAGGCGCTGATGACCGAGGCGAGCGCGGAGACCGACGACCTCACCGCCACGCCCGGCAAGCTCACCACCACCGTGGCCATGGACTTCGGCCGCATCACGCTCGACGACGACCTGGTGCTCTACCTGTTCGGCACGCCGGGCCAGCAGCGGTTCTGGTTCATGTGGGACGACCTGGTGCGCGGCGCGATCGGCGCCGTCGTCCTGGCCGACACCCGCCGTCTGAAGGACTGTTTCCCGGCGCTCGACTACTTCGAGAGCTGCGGACTGCCGTACGTCGTCGCGGTCAACCACTTCGACGGCAGCGCGCGGTTCGAGCCGGAGGACGTCCGGGAGGCGTTGACGATCCCGAAGCACATACCTGTCATGATCATGGACGCCCGGCGCCGGATCTCGGTCATCGAGACGCTGCTGTCCCTCGTCGGCCACGCGCTGGACGCCACGCCCGAGTGATCCCCCTTTAGGAGACGCCACCCGCATGCGGAAGATACTCGTCGTCGGAGCCGGCCAGTCCGGACTCCAGCTCGCCCTCGGACTCCAGTCGCACGGGTACGAGGTCACCCTGATGTCCAACCGGACGGCGGACGAGATCCGCTCCGGCCGGGTCATGTCGACGCAGTGCATGTTCCACACGGCACTGCAGCACGAGCGCGATCTCCAGCTGAACTTCTGGGAGTCCCAGGCCCCGAAGATCGAAGGACTCGGTGTCTCGGTCGCGGCCCCCGGCTCCCACGACCCGGGCCCGACGCAGCGTGCGATCGACTGGGTGGGCCACCTCGACGGGTTCGCGCAGTCGGTCGACCAGCGGGTGAAGATGGCCGGCTGGATGGAGACCTTCGCACAGCGCGGCGGCCAGCTGGTCATCCACGGCGCCGCGGTCGGCGACCTCGACTACTTCTCCCGTACGTACGACCTGGTGCTGGTGTCGGCGGGCAAGGGCGAGCTGGTTCAGATGTTCGGCCGCGACGCGTCGCGCTCCCCCTACAGCGAGCCGCAGCGTGCCCTCGCCGTCTCCTATGTCCACGGTCTGGGCCCGCGCCCGGAGCACCCGGACATGGAGGCCGTCCGCTGCAACCTCGTCCCCGGCGTCGGCGAGCTGTTCGTCATGCCGTGCCTGACCACCTCCGGCCGCGCGGACATCCTGTTCTGGGAGGGCATACCCGGCGGCCCGCTCGACGCCTTCGACGGCGTGAGGGACCCGGCGGAACACCTCTCCCTGACCCTGGAACTCATGGAGAAGTTCACGCCGTGGGAGTACGCGCGGGCCACGAAGGTCGAACTCACGGATGCGGGTGGCGTGTTGAGCGGTCGGTACGCTCCGACTGTCCGCAACCCCGTCGGCCGACTGCCCGGCGGCGGCCTGGTCCTCGGTGTCGCGGATGTGGTGGTCGCCAACGATCCGATCACCGGGCAGGGGTCCAACTCGGCGTCCAAGTGTGCGGCGGCCTATCTCGCGGCGATCCTTGAGCACGGGGACAAGGAGTTCGACGAGGCGTGGATGCGAAGCGCTTTTGAGCGGTACTGGGAGACTGCGCAGCATGTCACCAAGTGGACGAATGCGATGTTGGCTCCGCCGCCGGAGCATGTGCTGAACCTTATCGGGGCGGCGGGGCAGCTTCAGCCGGTGGCGGATCGGTTCGCCAATGCGTTCAACGACCCCGGCGATTTTGAGAACTTCTTCTATGAGCCCGGCAAGACTGAGGCGTACCTCGGGGAAGTTGCGGGGGCCTAATCGCCGTAGGGGGTGCGGGGGTTCTGTGGCTGCGGGTTGGTTGTGGCTGGTCGCGGGCGTACGGCTCCAAGGATCGGGCGGGATGCGATCGGGGTGGTCTTGATCTTCTCTCCTGTGCGGGGTGCCTCGACCACCTCACCCTTCCCCAGGTACATCGCCACGTGGGTGGCCTCGGGGGAGTAGACCACCAGGTCACCGGGGCGCAGCTCGGTCAGGGGGATCCTCGGGAGCTGCGCCCACTGTTCCTGGCTGGTCCTCGGGATCGGTGTCCCGGCGTGGCCCCAGGCCTCGGAGGTCAGGCCGGAGCAGTCGTACGCCTTCGGGCCCTCGGCGCCCCATTCGTACGGCTTCCCGAGTTGCCGTAGGGCGTACCGCACCGCCCGGTCGCCCTCCCGGGACGGCTTCCGCTCGCTGCTCAGCGCACCCGAGGCGACGAATTTCCGCTGCGTCTTCTCGATGCCGTTCTTCTCCAACTCGGCCAGGGCGATGAGCTGTTCGGGGGTGAGGGAGGCGAGGAGCTCCTCTACTTCCCTGAGGCGTTTCTGTACGCCGTCGCGGTCCTTCTTCTGGCGTTCGGCGAGGGCGAGTTGGGCGTCGAGGGCCTTGCGGGCCTTGCGGGCGAGGTCGTCGGCCTTCTTCTCCGCGCCGGTCAGGCGGCCCACCGTCTCCGCCCGCTCGCGTGCCATCTGGCCGATGACGTGCCCCTGGTCGAGGGCGTGCTGTGGATCGCGGGCGAGGAGGAGGCGGACGTAGGGGGAGAGGTCGGTGGTGCTCTGGTACTGCTGGCGGGCCAGGCGGCCCGCGGCGCCCCGGCTGTCGTGCAGGGAGAGGCGGGCGCGGGCCAGGTCGGCGTCGAGGCGGCGGACCTCGGCGCGCTGTTCCCTGAGCCTCTCCTCGGTGGCGTTGTAGGTTTCGGTGGCCTCCTCGGCCTCCTGGTACAGGCGCTGAAGGTCCGTCAGCAGTTCGGAGACGGGGCGCTCGCCGGGCTCGGGGACGGCCGCGGCGGGCAGGGGTGCGAGGACGGTCCCGGCCGCCACCGTTGCCGTACACACCAGACGCAGAAGCCTTCCTGACACGTCATCACCTCCGGTGCGGGGCAGGACTTCCGCTCCGCACCGCGAGCATCAGGCATGCGTGCCGGGTCCGCGCGCCGGTGTGCGCGGTTCGGCGCAACGCCGTCACCCGTCGGTGTCGTCCGGCTTGCCGCCCGGCGTGGCGTCGGGCTTGGACCACGGCCACTTGAGCTTGCCGCCCCGCTTGCCCGCCCCCCTCTCACCTTCGGCGGCGTACTCGTACTTCCAGCCCTGGGTGAGTCCGAGCCGCTTGCTGTGGCCGCGCGGTACACGCCGGTACACGAGCACGGTCGGCGGGCCTCCGTCGGGATCCGGGACGGGGATGCGGTACGTCTTGGGCGGATGCCCGGTCGGGCCCAGCAGCACCGGCAGCACCCTGCCGTCCATGGGCCCGCCCTCGAAGGGAGTGTCTTCGCTCTTCACGGCACCAGTGTCAGGCATCGTCAGCGAGGGCCCGCACCAGCGCGGCCGTCTGCGGATCGCGGCCGGCGGTCACCGACAGTACGGCCGTGAACTGCTCGACCAGCCAGTCCCGCAGCTCGTCGTGGGGTGGCTGCTTGCCCTCGTCGAGCCAGATCAGGGAGGCGGCCTCCACCGCGGTGATCCACATCCGTACGGTCATCCGGAGCCGCAGGCCGGGCTCGGTGACCTCGAGGTGGCTGAGAATGTGCTCGGCGGCGGTCCGGCGCACGCCGTCCACGATGGCGGTCGTACGGGACGTCTCGACGACGCTGCCGCCCTGGAGGAGGGCCTGGAAACCGGCGTCGTGCTGGTCGACGAAGGCCAGGTACCGGTCCAGGGCGTGGGCGAGACGGCGGAGGAGCGGGCCCTCGCAGGGTTCGTCGAAGCAGTGCTGGAGCTCTTCGGCGGCGGACCGCAGCGCGGCCTCGTACAGCTGCTGCTTGCCGCCCGGGAAGTACCGGTACACGAGCGGGCGCGACACCCCGGCCGCCTCCGCCACGTGGTCCAGGGACACGTCCTCGGGAACGCGGTGCGCGAAGAGGGACAACGCGGCCTCGAGCAACTGACGACGACGTTCCTCGACGCCGAGCCGGCGGTAGGCGGGGGTGGGGGCGGAGGGGGCCATGACCAGCAGCGTATCCGCCCCCGCCCACCGCATGGGCTATGCCAACAGGCCCGATGACCGCCACAACCGCCGCCCGACGCCCCGCAGCACCCCGATGTCATCCAGGAAGTCGGTCAGCCGCTTGGCCCCGGTCTGCATGACCTCCCGCCGATGCCCGCTGGCCTGCACCTGCGCCAGCGCCTCCCGCTGGTCCAACCCCACGTTCGTGTACACCTCGGGATTCACGAACGCCTCCGAGAACACCCGCGCGAACTCACCCGACGTGACCCGCGTGAACTCCTGAGACCACTTCGGGGCCGTCACCATCTGCCGCCGCAGCTCCTCGCGGGCGTACCGCACATGCCGGGCCTCCTCCACCACATGGATCCGGGTCACCCCGCGGATGAGGGTCTGCACCCGCTCGTCCGGGAACGTCAGCCGCTGCATCCAGTCGAGCACCTCCTCGCCGAGCAGCGTCGCGGTGAAGGAGCCCGGCGTGGTGGAGATGGTCTTGAACAGGCGCCCGAGGCGCTGGTGGGTCCGGCTCACCGGGTACCAGGGCGTCCCGCCCCGCGCTATCAGCCGCGCGAACATCTTCGAGTGCCGGCACTCGTCCTCGATCTCGGTGAGGGCGTACCGCACATGCGCACTGGTCGCCGCCTTGTCGTAGATGTGCCGCACCAGCAGCTGGATCAGGATGATCTCGAACCAGATCCCCAGCGAAGCCAGCGCCGCCGCCTCGTGCTGGGACAGCAGGATCCGCTGCTCCTCACCCATCCGCTTCCACAGGGGCGTGTCGTACAGGGACACCAGCTCCGGCGGCCAGAACCACTTGCCCTCCTCGAAGGGCGCGTCCCAGTCGAGCTCCTTGTCGGGGTCGAAGGAGTGCTTGGCGGAGGAGTCGAGCAGCCGCTGGGCCACCTGCTCCCTGTCCTTGAGCAGGCCGAGCGCGTCGCGCAGCCCCGCGAGCGCGTCGGCTTCCGTCAGCGTTGTCATGGCCTTATGAGACTGCGTGTCAGCAAGCTCGTCAATCCCTCGCGCCGGACTTGTTGACCCCGCGTCTACCACGTCTGAGCGCCAGCTGCTGTTCAGCCGCATCGTCCCCTGTGTCAAGGACATCGGCCTGTGGGGCAAACGCCTCCAGCAGGGCCTACGTCGACATGGGCGTCTTCGAGATGGGCGACGGGAGTGATCGAGGCGGGGGCGGAGGGCTGGTCAAGGCGTCAATGACGCGCCTGACGATCACTCGACGGATCACCGAATCGGCGTTCGCCCTGGGTACGCTGACCGAGCCAGGCAGACTCCGGCACATGGGAGCAATCATGAGCGCCGCACGCGAGTACGGGCTGGACGACGACTACGAGTGGCCCCGTCCGCCGGTGGGCGGCTGGACGGCGGACGACCTCGACGAGCTTCCCAACCTTCCTCCGCACACGGAGCTGATCGACGGGAGTCTTGTCTTCGTGAGTCCGCAGACCACGTTCCATATGTGCACGATTCGCCTGTTGGACACGGCGCTGTTCAATCAGGCACCGGACGAGTTCGACGCCTACCGGGAATTCACGGTCACGCTCGACAAGCACAACCGCCCCGAGCCCGATGTGCTGGTGGCCCGCGTCGGTGCGGACACGGGGCCCAAGCGGACACGGCTCCTTCCCCAGGATGTCATCCTTGCCGTTGAAGTCGTCTCCGAGGACTCCGAGGTGCGCGACCGCGAGGTCAAACCCCGCAAGTACGCCGCCGTGGGCATCCCGTACTTCTGGCGGGTCGAGGAGGCAAACGGCCTCCCTGTGGTCTACGTCTACGAGCTCGACCCTGCGACCAGGGCGTACGTGCCCACGGGCATCTACCACGACAAGCTCACGCTGGCTGTCCCCTTCCCCATCGACATCGACCTCACCGCGATCAACCGCCGCCGCTAGACCGAACACCCCAGATCGTCCGGCACCTCCAGCGCGACAGGCTCCGCCCCCTGCGCCGGGAACGACGTCCGCAGTGTGAAGGCGTACGGCGTGGGTCCGTTCGCGCGGAGGTGGAGGAGGCGGGACTCCGCCTCCGCGACCGTGGGACGGTGGCCCGCCGGGACCCACCACAGGGTCGACATCACCTCTTGGACGCGCTCGAAGAACTCGCGGCGGCGGGCCAGCATTTCGCGGTGCCGGCCCTGGTACATGTACGCCGTCAGCGCGTTGGCGTCGCGCCACACCGACATGTTGATGATCAACCACTCGTCGCCGAAGACGGGCACGTCCGTCGCGTCGCCGGATGCGCCCTCCAGCCGCCAGACGAAACCGTCGGCGGCGTCGGCGTCGGCGTTCACGGGGTCGAGGTTGTCGACGAAGTCCTTCAACTGCGGTGAGTCCAACGGGGCTTTGAGGCGGCCGATGTTGACCTGGGCGAGTTCGTACGCGGCGGCTGTCGTCATGGACCGAACGATAGGTCGGGCGGGCTCGCAGTCCCAGACCCCGTCTCACTACGTGAGCACATGTCCCCCTTTCACAGGCGGCCCGGCGCCCGGGTGAGTACCTGTGCACAGCCGTCTTACGGCGGAGAAACCGAGCTCTGACCAGGACGCCCGTAGCCTCCTCGGGCATGACGGGGAACGCATTGACCAGCCTCCGACCGCCCGCTCTGCCCGGCTGGAACTCCATCCGCGGCCGTATGGCCATCGTCCTGGCCGTCCCGACCTGCCTGCTGCTCACCCTGATCGGACTGGGCGTCGCCGACCGCGCCTCCGACTGGTCCGCCGCCCGGGGGACCGAGGCGCATGTGGGCGTCCTCCTGCGAGTGCAGGACCTCGTGCGCGAGGTGCAGCGTGAACGAGGGCTCACGAGCGGGCTGTTGGGGGGCGCCGAGGAGTACGGTGACGATGTGCGCGCCCAGCGGGAGCGCACCGACAAGGCAAGGGAGGCGCTGCGCACGGCCCTCGGAGAGGAGCGCGGCGACCTGCCCGGCGCCGCCGTCTCCGCCCTCACCGCCGCCGAGATCCCCGTCGCCGCCCTCACCTCCACCCGTACCGACGTCGACGCCGGCACCGCCGACCGCGCCGGCACGCTGAACACCTACACCAAGGTCGTCACCGGCCTCATCGACGCCGAGTCCGCCGGTGCCCCCGACGGTGACCGCCGGATCGCCCAGGGAGCCCAGGCGCTCCAGGCGCTCGCCCGCGCCACCGAGGCCGTCGCGCTCGAACGCGGCTCCCTCAACGGGGTGTTCGCGGCCGGGCGGTTCCGGTCCGGCGAGTACCTCGACTTCACCGAGATCCGCGCCACCCGGGTGGCCGCCCTGGACCAGTTCCGTCAGCTTGCCTCAAAGGGAGAGGAGTCCGCGCTCGACGACGCCTTCGCCACCGCCGCCGCCCGCCGTGTCACCGGCTACGAGACGCGGGCCGAGCGCGGCGCCGACGGCGCGGCCCTCTCCGTCGCCCCCGCCCGCTGGTGGGCCGACATGACGGTCGTCGTCGACGATCTGCACGGCGTGCAGAAGCTGGTCGGCGACGCGGTGCGGGCCCGGGCCGCGGACACCGGTGCCGCCGCCACCCGCCAGCTCGGCGGCTATCTGGCCCTCGGCGCCCTGATCCTCGCCGTCGCCACCGCACTCGCCCTCTTCTCCGCCCGCTCCATCACCCGCCCCCTCGGCGCCCTCGCCGACCAGGCCGACGCCGTGGCCGGCACCCGGCTGCCCGAGGCCGTCCGCCGCATCCAGGAGGCCGACCCCGACACGCCCCTTCCCGCCGAGCCCGAACAGCCCCAACTGCCCGGCAGCGCACGGGAGATCACCCGCCTCGCCGCCGCCCTGCGCAACGTCGAGCACACCGCCGTCGGCCTCGCCGCCGAACAGGCCGTCCTGCGCCGCACCAGCACCGAGTCCCTGGCCAACCTCGGCCGCCGCAACCAGACGCTCCTCAACCGTCAGCTCGGTCTGATCACCACCCTGGAGAGCCAGGAACTCGACCCGGACGCCCTCGCCGAACTCTTCGAACTCGACCATCTGGCCACCCGGATGCGCCGCAACGCCGAGTCCCTGCTGGTGCTGGCCGGCGAGGAGGCGCCCGCCCGTACCTGGCGCGGCACGGTCGCCGTGCACGAGGTGGTGCAGTCGGCCGTCGCCGAGGTCGAGCAGTACCGGCGTGTCGCCGTCACCGACGTCCGGCCGTGCCAAGTCCGCGGCCACTGCGTTGCCGAACTCTCCCATCTGCTGGCCGAGTTGGTGGAGAACGCGCTCATGTTCAGCCCGCCCAGGCAGCCCGTCCAGGTCTACGGCTGGCGGGACGGCGGCGAGTACTGCCTCGCCGTCGTCGACCAGGGCATCGGCATGACCGCCGAACGCATGGCGGAGGCCAACGCCTTGCTCTCCGGTACGGGCGACACTCTGCTCACCGCCCCGGCCGCCCCGACAAGGTTTCTTGGCCACCATGTCGTCGGCGCCCTCGCCGCCCGCCTCGGCGCCCATGTCGAACTGCGCCCCACTCCGGGCGCGGGCGTCACGGCGTACGTCGCGCTGCCGGGCGTACTCATCGAGGAGACGTCAACGGCCGCCGCCAGCAGGTGAGCCGAGCACCGCCGCCATCACCGCCCGCGCGATCGGCGCCGCGTCCCCGCCCCCGCTGATCTCCCCGCGGTCCGCGTCCGCGTCCTCCACCACCACCGCGACCGCCACCTTCGGCGTCATGTCCCGGCCGCCCTGCGCCCACGACACGAACCAGGCGTACGGCGTCCCGGAGTTGCCGATGCCGTGCTGGGCGGTGCCGGTCTTGCCGCCGACCGTCGCGCCGGGGATGGCGGCGTTCATACCGGTGCCCTCCGTCACCACGTCCCTCATGAGTTCCTTCAGCCGCACCGCAGTCGAGGGATGCATCGCCTGGCGCAGCGGGCGCGAGCCGGTCGTGGCGATCGTCGTGCCGCCCGCCCGGGTCCTACGCTCCACCAGGTGCGGCAACCGGACCTGGCCGCCGTTCGCCACCGCCGCAGACACCATCGCCATCTGCAGCGGCGTCGCCCGCGTGTTGTACTGCCCGATCGACGACAGCGCCAGCTGCGCCTTGTCGACCGACGTGTCGAAGGTGGACTCGGCGACCGAGAACGGGATCCGCAGGCCCGCGTCGTTGAAGCCGAACGCCTGCGCCGTCGCCACCATGTCCTCCACCCCCACCGCCACGCCCAGCTTGGCGAACACCGTGTTGCACGACCACTCGAACGCCGTCCGCATCGACACGTCCTCGCACCCGTCCGCGTCGTTCGTCAGCGAGGTCCTGGTGCCGGGCAGGGTGTACGGCGCGGGGGAGTCGGTCGGCGCGTCCAGATCCGTGACCACACCCGAGTCCAGCGCGGCCGCCGCCGTCACCACCTTGAAGGTCGAACCCGGCGGATACGTCTGCCGCACCGCCCGGTTGAGCATCGGCTTGTCCGCGTCACCGTTCAGCCGCGCCCAGGACCGGGCCACCGCCGGACCGTTCCCGGACAGCGCGGCCGGGTCGTAGGAGGGTGCCGACACCAGCGCCAGGATCCGTCCCGTCGACGGCTCGACGGCCGCGACCGCGCCCTTGCGCCCCGCGAGCCCCTCGTACGCCGCCTCCTGCGCGGCCCGGTCGAGGGTGGTGACGACGTCGCCGCCGGGGCTCTGGGCACGGATGAAGTCGTTCCACAGCGGGAAGCCGGAGAGCATCGGGTCCGTGCCCGACAGGACACCGTCCTCGGCCTCCTCCAGGAACGTCGTGCCGTACTCCTGCGAGGCGAAGCCGGTCACCGGGGCGTACAACGGCCCGTCCCGGTACGTCCGTTCGTAGCGGAGCCGGTCGCCCGAGTCCCGGGACCCGGTGACCGGTTCGCCGCCGACCAGGATGTCGCCGCGGGGCTGGCCGTAACGCGCGATCGACTGGCGGCGGTTGGCGGGGTTGTCGTCGTACGCCTGGGCCTGGAAGACCTGGATGCGGGTGGCGTTCACCAGCAGCGCCACGAGCAGCAGGGCGCAGAAGACCACGGCGTGCCGGAGGTGTCGTGTCATACGCGGCCCTCCGCCTCGTACTGGTCCTGATTCTGATACTGGCCTCTCGCCTGGTCGCTCACCCGGATGAGCAGCGCCACGATCGCCCAGTTGGTCACCACCGACGAGCCGCCCTGCGCCAGGAACGGCATCGCCATGCCGGTCAGCGGGATCAGACCGGTCACCCCGCCCGCGATCACGAACACCTGGAGCGCCACGATCGAGGCGAGCCCGACCGCGAGCAGCCGGCCGAACGGATCGCGCAGGGCGAGGCCCGCCCGGTACCCGCGCTCCACCAGCAGCCCGTACAGCAGGAAGATCGCGGACAGACCGGCCAACCCCAGCTCCTCGCCCGCCGTCGCCAGGATGAAGTCGGACTTGACGGCGAACCCGATGAGGATCGAGTGGCCGAGGCCGAGCCCCGTGCCGAGCATGCCGCCCGCCGCGAAGGCGAACAGCGACTGGGCGAGCTGGTTCGGGCCCTGCCCCGCCTCGATCGACGCGAACGGATGCAGCCAGTCCTCGACCCTGTTGTGCACATGCGGCTCCAGCCAGCCCACGGCCACCGCGCCGAGCGCCGCGAGCAGCAGGCCGACCGCGAGCCAGCCGACGCGGCCGGTGGCGACGTACAGCAGTACGACGAACAGCCCGAAGAACAACAGCGAGGTCCCGAGGTCCCGTTCGAGGACCAGGACACCGACGCTCAGCAGCCAGATGGTGACGATCGGACCGAGGACGCGCCCGGTGGGGAACTGGAGTCGCCAGACGCGCCGGCCCGTGTACGCCAGGGCGTTGCGGTTCGCGGCCAGGTACGCGGCGAAGAACACCGCCAGCAGCACCTTCGCGAACTCGCCCGGCTGGATGGAGAATCCGGCGATCCGGATCCAGATTCGGGCGCCGTTCACGGCCGGGAAGAGGATCGGCAGGGTGAGCAGCACCAGGGCGGCGACCACGCAGACGTAGGCGTAGCGCTGGAGGAGGCGATGGTCGCGGAGCAGGAGCACGGTCACGATGAACAGGGCCACCCCCAGCGTGGACCACACGAGTTGGGTGGGCGCCGCCCGGTCGCCCGGTGTCTCCAGGTCGAGCCGGTAGATCAGGACCAGGCCGAGGCCGTTGAGCAGCACGCCGATCGGCAGCAGCAGCGGATCGGCGCACGGGGCACGGAACCGCACCGCCAGATGCGCGACCAGCGCGAGCACACCGAGCCCGGCGCCGTAACCGGCGGCGCCGGGTGGGACGGTGCCGTTCTTGGCGAGGCCGACGTCGCAGTAGCCGTACACGGAGAGCAGGACGGCCAGGACGATGAGGGCCAGTTCGATGCCACGGCGCCGGGGCAGGCGTACGGCGGGAGCGGGGGCGTCCGCTGGGGCCACGGTGGATCCGGCCTTGATCATGTCCGGAACCTACCCAAATAATCTGTCTTGTGTGCCCCGCGGTTCAGCACCAGCGTGGCGCGGCCCCGATGCTCTTGATGTAGCGGGCCGACCCCCAGGCCCAGGTGCCGTCCGGGAGCAGATACCAGAGGGGATTGCCCTGGACGCTCTCACCGGCGGCCTGGCAGAAGATCTTCACGGTGTCGCCCCGGTGGGCGGTCCGGATCACCTGGCTCCCCCGGTTCGGCGCACTGCGCAACAGCAGGGTGTCAGCGGTGACGACGCCCTTGGAGGGGCGCTGGTCGTGATCGTGGTGATGCCCCCAGTCCTCATCGGCGGCGGCGGGGGAGGCGGTGGCTGCGGCGGCGAGGATGCCTATGGCGAGGGATATGGCGAGGCGGGAGCGCAGAGACATGGACGGTACCTCCATGGAGAGTGCGAAACCTGACTAACCGCCACGTTAGGAGTGATGTCGGGCGCCCGCTCGTCACGCTGGTCCACTAGGAGGCCTTTTGCCTTTGGCTTTTGGCTCTCAGGGGCGCGGGGCTGTATCGATACGCGGCTCCGCCGCGTGGGCGCGACCAGCCCCCACCGGGCCCGCAGTCACCCACCTACCGCAACGTCAGCGTCGCAACGGCCCCACCATCAGCCGCATTCGAAAACACCAGCCGAGCCCCCAAAACCTCAGCCTGCCCCACCGCAATGGTCAGGCCGAGTCCATGCCCCTTGGACCCGCCCTCGGTCCGAAACCGCTGCGGCCCATGCGCTACCAGATACTCCGGAAACCCGCCCCCGTGATCCCGCACGGTGACCACAGGCCCATCCACGGTCAGAGACACCGGCCCCCGCCCATGGGAGTGCGCGTTGGCCACAAGATTCCCCAGCACCCGCTCCAGCCGCCGCCGATCCGTCTCGACCCGCGCATCCCGTACGACGACAACCTCCGTGTCCGTCCCGGACCCCCGCACCACCCGCTCCGTCAACGCCCCCAACGGCTCGGTGTCCAGCTCCACCCGCTCCCGCCCGGTGTCCAGCCGGGAGATCTCCAACAGGTCCTCGGTCAGCGTCCGCAGCGCCGCCACCCGGTCCCGCACCAGCTCGGTCGGCCGCCCCGCGGGAAGCAGCTCCGCCGCCGCATGCAGCCCCGTCAGCGGCGTACGCAGCTCATGGGCGACATCCGCCGTGAACCGCTGCTCGGCGAGCAGCTTCCCCTGCAGCGAGGCCGCCATCGAGTCCAGCGCGGAAGCCACCGCGGCCACCTCGTCCTGCGGCCGGGCCGGTTCCTTCGTACGGGGGTCGTCGACGCGGGCGTCCAGGTCGCCGCCGCTGATCCGCCGGGCGACCTGCGCGGTGGCGTGCAGCCGCCGTGTCACCCGGGTCACCGCGACCGCGCCGACCAGCAGCGTCGCCCCGATCGCCAGGCCCGACGACCACAGGATCGCCTGGTCCAGGCCCTCGATGGTGCGGGCGCTCTGCGAGTAGTCGACCTCGACCGCGAGGGCCCGGTCGCCGTCGGCGGGGCCGGCCGCCCACATCGTGGGGCGCCCCCGGTGCTCGGCGACCATCGTGCCGCGGTCGCCTGCCAGGGCCAGCTCCCGCAGCGACTCGGGCAGCCCCGGCGGATCGACGCTGGCGTGCCGGCCGAGGGTGTCGCCGGTCTCGAAGGCCGCCGTCGCCTCCTCCAGCCGGCTCAGCGCGAGGTCGCGGGCCTGGCCGACGGTCTGGTTCGTCACCGAGACGTGCACCAGGACGCCGAGCAGCGCGGCGAGGGCGCAGCACATCACGGTGATGAACACGGCGGCCTTCACGGCGAGCGTGCCGGCCCACTGGGGGAGCGCGAGCCTCATCGGCCGCTCGCGGAACGGGACGGGGACGGGGTGGGCGAGGGATGCGGAACGTGCTTCCGGGCGCCGGTGCGGAGCATCTCGTCGTGCGTGAGGAGCATCGCGCGCTGCTGCTGGTCCCACGTCCACTGCAGGCGGTACTCGTACCCGGCGACCTCGGAAGGAGACCGGATGATCACCGACCGCCGGGCCAGCTCGACCCCGCTCACCGCGTCGTCGTAGGACATGACCTGCAGGAGCCTGTTCTTCCCGGTCTTGTCCTTCTCGACGGTGTAGACGCGTACGCCGGTCAGGTTGCCGGGCAGCAGCCGCACGCCCAGCGTCAGGTCGTCGTGTCCGTCGCCGGTGAGGTCGCGGTAGTAGGGCTGGAGCACCGGACACCTGCTCCCGGCCAGGCTGCCGCCGGCGCCGCAGTCGGTCATCCGGCGGGCCGTCTCGTCGTACCCGCCCTCGCTGTAGGTGCCGGGCTCCCCGGCGATCTCGGCGCGGACCAGCGCGACCGGGTCCACGTTGCGGATGTCGCCGCCGGGCACCGTGATGCCCTTCACCACCTCGGTGTCCACCTCGCCGATCTCGAAGGCCGGGCTGGACGCCGGGGTCAGACTCGGCCAGAGCCGGTCCGGGCTGACCGCGGTCGGCGTCGCGCCCGCGCCCTGCAGCCCGCCGGCGTCACCGCAGGCCGCCGCGGCCGCCATGAGAAGGGCGGCCGCGGCGATCGTACGGACACGGCGGAGGGGCGGCGGCACGGTGCTCCAGCGGTTCGGACAGTGAGAGTGCGACGAGGGGTGCTGCGGACGATTCTCTTCGGCCGCCGGCCCTTACACCTTATTCGTAGGCAAATCCTATTTATCGCTCGTGCTACTCGGCGAGCTCCTCCAGCAGCCGCGCGGTCGACAGCCCCGCCCGCAGGTACTCGACGAACAGCTCATTGTGCAGGGCCCACGGCGAGCGCCGGTCCCGGATCAGCCGTATCGCCTCGTCGACGGTGTGCCCCTGCCGGACCAGGGCGTGCGCGACGACCAGCCCCGAGCGGTTGTACCCGTGATAACAGCGGACGAGTACCTCGTGGCCCGCGTTCAGCGCCTCGCATACGGCCTCCGCCAGCCGGATGACCCCGGCGAGCTGGGTCCCGTCCAACGGACCGTCCGGAATCGGCCACACATGGTGTTCGACTCCGGCATCGGGCCCGTGCCCCGGCAGCCGCAGAAGTGTCTGGACGAGATCGAACTCGCCCCGTACGACGGCGAACTCCAGCTGTCCCGAGCGGCCCTTGAACTCGTGGCCGCCCATCCACAGACCGGGCGCGATCCGGCTCCACGGACTGTCCGGAGCCGGTACGTCGGGTTGGTTCCTGCGCGTGCGCAATGGCGCCTCCCAAGCCCCTTGCAAATCACCTCACAAGCCCCTGCCACTCACCCCAAGGTAACCGGGTTCTTGCCCCTGGAGTACTGGGCCTGTTCCCATGGTCATGGGGTGATGATGCATGAGTGGACTGCGCGTCATACCGACCTGGCGACACGGCCAGGAACGGCTGTACGTCTGTCTCACGGACGGCAGGAACGTCGCCTGGTACGACAGGGAGGCAGCCAGGGTCAACCTGCTCAGCGACGACCGCAGAGACGACGTACTCGAAGCCCTGGGCCCCTTCGTCACCGGCCCGGTCACGGTCGGCCCGCCCCCGGTGCCGACCCCGGCGGAGCTGGCCCGGCTGTCCCTCCACCCGGACGACGACCTGGCCCCCAACCGCCCCGGCGAGGCCCTCCTGATCGACCTGGACCGCGCCCCGGGCCCGCCGCACCGCCTGCGCCCCGATCCACGGCGGCGCGCGCTGCACGCCGAGCAGACCGTGGGGGAGACCCTGGACCGGCTGGACGGAGCGGGCTGGCACGCCCTGCACTCCGTCCCGCTGCCCGGCGGCGACCGCGTCCATCACCTGGCGATCGGGCCCGGGGGCCTGTTCGCCGTCCACACCGTGTACGCCCGCAAACAGCGGGTCACGGTCGCCGACCCCATGGTCACCCTCGGCCGCCGCGAACCCACCGCGCTGCTCCGCCGCGTCCGCGCCGACGCCGACCGCGCCTCCTACGCCCTGACCGCCGAGGTCCACCCGGTCCTCGCCCTGTGTGAACCGGCAAACGTGACGATCACCGCACCGCTCCGCGAGGTCCGCGTCCTCAGGGACACGGAGATGGCGGACCTGGCCCGTCTGGGCGGGGTGCTCAAGCCGGCGGACGTGGCGGCGCTGCACGCGATGGCGCGGGACCGGCATACGTGGACGCGGGTATAGATCTACTTCACGGATCTTCTTCAGGGGCTCGGAAGAGTGGTCGAGCGACGGCCGTCTCGTTCCAGTCGGCGATCACCTCGGCGCTCGCGGACTTCGCCGAGGGCCGTTCCGGGGCGGTCGCGGAGGTCGTAGGCCCCCAGGACACGGCTCCGAGGGCGAGGGCGGTCAGGCCGACGGTGAGGGCGCGGCGGGCGGTGTGCAGGGGAGGTCGTGTTTCCCTGCGGCTCGTTCGTCTGGGGGCTCTGGTGGTCAGGGCAGTGGGCCCGCGCGGGCCGGGTCGAGGAGCGGGGCCAGCAGGTCGCCGTAGTCCTGGAGGCGTGGGGCGATGTCCGGGGCGACGAAGGACAGCCGGCCGGGCGACTGGCAGTCCTCGACCTCCTCCCAGGTCACGGGGGCGGAGACGGTCGGCTCGGGGCGGGCGCGCAGGGTGTAGGGGGTGGCCGTCGTCTTCCTCGCCGCGTTCTGACTCCAGTCGACGAAGACCTTCCCGGGCCGCAGGCTCCGCGTCATCCGGTGGACGACCAGCCGGGGCATGGCCCGCTCGGCCCCGACGGCGAGCTCCTTGGCGTACTCGCTGGTCCGTTCGGAGGACGTCGGCCGCACGGCCGCCAGCAGATGCAGCCCCTTGGACCCGGAGGTCTTGGCGAACGCCTCGATCCCGTCCTCGGCGAGCCGGTCCCGCAGCCACAGGGCGACCTCGCAGCACTGGACGGCGGTGGCGGGCGAGCCGGGATCGAGGTCGAAGACCAGCCGGTCGGCCTGCCCGGGATCGCCGATGAGCCACTGGGGCGTATGGAACTCGGTGACGAGGTTGGCGGCCCACATCAGTGTCGCCAGGTTCTGCACCAGCACCATCCTCGCGGGCCCTTCGACGCGGGGCACCTCGGCGGTGGTGACCCAGTCGGGCGTACCCGGCGGCACGTTCTTGGCGAAGAACACCTGACCGTCGGGCCCGTCCGGATAGCGCAGGAAGGACAGCGGCCGATCCCGCAGATGGGGCAGGAGGGCATCGGCGGTGGTGGCGTAGTAGTGCAGCACCTCGCCCTTGGTGAAGCCGGTCGCCGGGTACAGCACCTTCTCCAGATTGCTCAGCGCGAGCCGTCGCCCCTCCACCTCTGTGATCGGCGTCATACGATGAGAATTCCAGAGAATGCGGTCTAAATGTTGTGAATCACTACTTAACCGATCGAAAGGGTTCCTCACGTGCGATCCATATGGAACGGTGCGATCTCGTTCGGCCTGGTCAGCATCCCGATCAAGCTGGTGAACGCCACGGAGAGCCACTCGATCGCGTTCCGCCAGATCCACACGGAGGACGGCGGCCGCATCCGCTATCGCAAGGTCTGCGAACTGGAGGACCGCGAGGTCGCCCAGTCGGAGATCGGCAAGGGTTACGAGGACGCGGACGGCACGATCGTCCCGATCACCGACGAGGATCTGGCCCATCTGCCGCTCCCGACGGCGAAGACCATCGACATCGTGGCCTTCGTCCCGTCGGACGCGATCGATCCGCTCCAGATGGACGCGGCGTACTACCTGGCGGCGGGGGGCGCGCCGGCGGCGAAGCCGTACACCCTGCTGCGGGAGGCGCTGAAGCGCAGCAACCGGGTAGCCATCGCCAAGTACGCCCTGCGCGGGCGGGAACGCCTGGGCATGCTGCGAGTGGTCGGCGACGCCATCGCCATGCACGGGCTGCTCTGGCCGGACGAGGTCCGCGCCCCC
The DNA here is from genome assembly GCF_001514305.1 of Streptomyces dysideae. GTDB lineage: Bacteria > Actinomycetota > Actinomycetes > Streptomycetales > Streptomycetaceae > Streptomyces > Streptomyces dysideae. The sequence goes on along the minus strand of NZ_KQ949129.1, from coordinate 29,620 downwards.
GAGGGCGTGGCCCCCGACGCCAGCGTCACGGTCCGTGACAAGGAACTCGACCTCGCGGACGCCCTGATGGACACCCTCGGCGAGGTCGAGCTGGAGGACCTGCACGACGAGTACCGCGAGGCCCTGGAGGAGGTTGTCGCCGCGAAGGCCGCCGGCGAGACGCCACCGGAGGCTCCTGAGCCGGCGAAGGGCGGCAAGGTCCTCGACCTGATGGCGGCGCTGGAGAAGAGCGTGCGCGAGGCGAAGGAGTCGCGGGGCGAGGAAGCAGAGGAAGCGGAGGAAGCAGAGGAAGCGGAGGAAGCAGAGGAAGCGGAGGAAGCGGAGGAACCGGAGAAGGGCGAGGTCAGACGCCTGCCACAGCGGAAGACGGCACGGGCGACGCCGAAGAAGACGCCGGGGAAGAAGTCGACGTCCACGGCGAAGAAGACGACGGCCGCGAAGAAGACCACGGCGTCGGCGAAGAAGTCGACGGCGAAGTCGACGCAGGGGACGAAGAAGACGGCGTCGGCGAAGAAGACGTCAACGACGGCCAAGAAGACGACGACGGCTGCGAAGAAGTCGGCGGCGGGGAAGAAGTCGGCGGCGCGGAAGCGTACGGCTTGAGGGGCTTGGTGGGTGGGGGTGGGAGTGGGGAGGCGGAGGAGGCTGGCCTGCTCTTCGGCGGGGGTGCTGGGTCGGGCCGCTCTGCGCCGCGCCAGACCGGGCCGCGTCCCTTCGCTGAGCGCACGGTTTTGGCGGGGTTGGCGGGTTCGGCAGGCCGGGTGCCGGACGGCGGCCTCACTACCCGTGCCGCGCCGCTTCGCTGAGCGCACCACGGTCGCACGGTTGGCCAGTCGTGACCGGCACGGGCGGCCGACGGGGGGCGCATCCATCGCCGCGCCGCGCCGCGCCCGCCCCGCTCCAAGCGCAAGGCCGGGCTCGGCCGACG
>NZ_KQ949129.1:0-28346 GCF_001514305.1 Streptomyces dysideae | reverse complement strand
CGTCGCGACGGGGCGAATGTCGCCTGCCGGGGCACTAGCAGACGGGCGCCGCCCCATTCGTCGCCCCGCCCCTCCCCCACCGCAACGGCGCTCACCCCACCGGCGCACCCCACCACCACCGAGGCACTCCACCACCACCGACGCACCCCACCCGCCCCGAACTCACCGCACCCGCCGCAACGCCAGCACCGCGTTGTGCCCCCCGAACCCGAACGAGTTGCTCAGCACGAGATCGCCGTCCCCCGGCAACTCCCGTGGCACCCCCGTCACCACATCCAGCCCGACGGCATCGTCCATCTCCACGCACCCCACCGTCGGCGGCACCACCCCGTGATGCAGGGTCAGCACCGCAGCAACGGCCTCCACGCCCCCCGCGGCCCCCTGCAGATGCCCGAGATGCCCCTTGAGCGCGGTGACGGGCACGGACCGCTGCCCGAGCACCTCCCGCAGGGCCCCGGCCTCGGCCAGATCACCCTCGACGGTGGCCGTGGCATGGGCGTTCACATGGACGACGTCCCCGACACGCCCCCCGGCATCCCGCAGGGCCCGCCGCAATGCCAGCGCGACCCCTTTCCCCGACGGATCGGGCGCGGCCATGTGATGCGCGTCGGCGGACAGTCCCCACCCCGCGGCCTCGCAGTAGATCCGGGCCCCGCGGGCCAGGGCGTGCTCCTCGGCTTCGAGTACGAGGATCCCCGCGCCCTCGCCGTTCACGAACCCGTCGCGATCCTTGGCGAACGGCCTTGACGGCGACCCCTCTTCGACCCCGCCCGTGGCCAACGCCCGCATCGCGGCGAAGGAAGCCATGATCGCCGGCGTGACGACCGCTTCGGCGCCACCCGCGAGGGCGACGTCGACCCGGCCGTACCGTATTCGGTCGATGGCCTGCCCGATCGCCTCCGTCCCCGAGGCACAGGCACTGGTCACGGTCCGGGCCTCACCGGTGATGTGCAGGTCGAGGGAGACCTGGGAGGCGGCCTGCGAGGGCACGGTCATGGGAGTGGTGAGCGGCGACACGGCCCGCGCCCCCTTCTCCCGCAACTTCCGGTCCCCACCGACGAGTACGGACGCGTCCCCCAGGATGGCCCCGAGGCTCACCCCCACCCGCGCGGGATCAAGCCCGCTCTCCAGGGTCCCGCCGCTCACGAACCCGGCATCCCGCCAGGCCTCCCGAGCCGCCAGCACACCGAACTGGGCGGCCCGGTTCATCCGCCGGGCGAGGGGGCGCGGGAGCAGCGTCGCCGGATCCACGGGCACGGTCCCCGCAAGCCGCACGGGCAGTTCGCGGAACTCGTCCCCTTCCAACTCCCGTATCCCGTGCCGCCCTTCGAGCAGTCCCTGCCACAGCTCGCCGACGCCGACCCCCAGCGGGGTTAAGGCGCCGAGCCCGGTGACGACGACGCGTCGAGGGCGTATGGGAACCTCCGAGGTCTCGGATGAAGAGGACATGTCTGTGTGCGCCTCCCGTGACCGGAACCGCTTTTGGTTGAAAGGAAAAACTGCCCGGCTCCGTACGCTCCACAAACGGGATGTGGGATGAGTCTCTGCGCGGTCCCGAAGCCACACGGCCCAGACCGCTGAGAACCGGTCCCGGAACGAGAACCGGTCCCGGAAAAACCGGTCCCGGAACGAGAACCAGTCCCGGACCGGCCCCGGCGTCAAGCAGCCTCCTCCAACGCCCCCTTGGTCCCCTTGGCCCCCTTGTCCCCCTCGGCCCGCTCAACCTCACGCCCCGCCGCCCGCGCCCGCCGCCACCCCGGCACCATCACCAGCGCAACTCCCAAGACCAGCCCCACCGCAGGCAGCACCGGAAACCGCCCACCCTCCGCGAACCCCACCCCCGCGAACCGAGCCAACGCCCCCACACTCACGGCCACCCCGAGCCACAACGCCCACGAACGGCGAGGGTCGGCGGTCTCCGGGGCCCGCGCCCGCTCGTACACCACCCCCAGCCCCCGCTCCAACGGCCGAAGCCCCACCACGACCCCGCCCATGACAACCCCCAGCACCACCAGCCAAGGCACCCGCAGCACCCACCACGCCACGGACCCGAGCTCGGGATCGGGAGCCAGCCCCGTCAGATAGAACGCCGCGGCGACGACCAGCACCGGCAGCATGTGCCACAGATACAACGTCATGCTGGCGCCGCCCACCGGCCGCACCACCCGCCACACCAACTTCCGCTCCAGCAGCCGCCGTACACCGGGTGCGACCAGCAGACACACCCCCACCTGCCCCACCGTCCACGCCAACATCGCCGCCGACGGCGGATCGGTGTTGCTGAGCGTCTGCCCGGTCACATGGATCAGACTGACGGGATACGCCCCGACCCCGACCAGCACCGCAAAGGCCACCACCCCACCCACCGCCATCGCACCAGGCACCACCACCCCTCTGCTCAGCAGCCCGTCCCGCCAGCAGAAGCCCAGCTGATAGGCCACGCCCCACACGAGCACGTAGTTGAGGGACCCGGTGTACGGCGCGTACCCCGCGACCAGCGCGACCGCACCCATGACCAGCGGGACGTACACCCCCCACCGGAGATGCGCCGCATACAGCACCGGCGTAAGCGCGCTGACGATCAGATACACCGGCAGGAACCAGAACTGCATCGCCATGGCCCACCCGACCAGCGCGAGCGTGTCCGGGGCCACCCCGACCGCCGCGCACACCGCGACGGCGAACAGCACCAGCCCGCTGTAGGCTCCCGCCGGCAGCAGCAGCCGCAGCGCCCGCCTCCCCACCCACCCGGACGCCGTACCGCCCGCACCCCGCGCCCGCGACCAGGAGCCGCCCGCCGCATGGCCGCCGGCGAAGAAGAACAGCGGCATGATCTGGAAGCCCAGGGTCAGCCACTGGGTCCAGGGAACGACCGCCAGCAACTCCGGGGCCCTGATGGCACCGCCGGGATCCCGGACCAGGGCGGTGATCAGCCAGTGGCCCAGCACCACGAGGCCGATGGACCACGCGCGCAGGAAGTCGACGTAGCGGTCTCTGCTCATACGGCCTCATGCTGGCCCAGCGATCGCGAGCGCGCCGTGGGACGACCGTGCCGCAACCAATCCGTGCCCGGTACGACATCTCCCGTACCATCAGGGGGAGTTGATCAGCCGGCCGTCGGACTCGGCGCCGGCTGTGGCGCCGTGGTCTGGAGATCCTCCAGGCCCTTCGGGATGTTCAGCGTGAGGACCGGTGATCCCGGCTGCGCCGGGGGCGGGGTGAGTTGGTCCTGGGGCATCTTCGGCGGCGAGGTCTGCTGGAAGTTGACCTGGTCGTAGTTGACCAGGCCGGTCTTCTCCAGAACCGTGATGTGGTCGAGCACGGTGTCGTTCGCCTGGTCGGCCAGCTGACGGACCAGGGTGTTCTGGGTACTGGCCCGGATCTTGGCGATGGTCGGGAAGATCTGGCCGTGCGTCACCCGCATGATGGCCACACTGGTGGAGTCGAACTCCTTACCCGTCTTGGAATCCACGGTCGCCACGAACTGCTGCTGCTGAGGGCTCGCCTGGTTGGGCAGAATGACGCCCAGTTCGGGCGCGATCTTGCGACAGGTGGCATCGAGCCGGGCGTGCCCGACGACCAGATGCTCGCCGGCCTCCTTCATCGCGGCGGTCGTGCCCCGCTCCATCGCCATCAGACCGAGCGGATGCTCCCACAGCCCGGCCGCGCGCACCTTCACGACGAAGTCCCGGTCGGCCTCGGTCAACGGGCCGTACTGGGTGTTCGCGATGATCCGTGACGTGTTCGTCGCCGTGTTCTCCACTCCGAGCATCGCCGGGTACGCGAGAGCGGAGAGGGTGAGGACGAGGGCACCACCCACCAGGGCGGTTCCTGCCACGCGGCGCGACATGCGCATGCTGCCTCCAGACACGAGCGGCTTCTACGCCAGAAGGTACGGACGCGCCGGGCGAAACAATCACCGCTGCGGGAAAAACTTGCGATCCGCTGTGTGGTGTGCGTCACGTGAGGGGTGGGGTGTGGGGGTGACGTGCCCTTGCGAGGGGGCCAGCCGTCGAGGGTGCGATGTCCCCGATTCCGGCGGATCCTGAGGGAAGCAGGAGCAGGAGCAGGAGCAGGAGCAGGAGCAGGGACGGGGACGGGGACGGGGACGGGGACGGGAGCGGGTACGGGAACGAGAGCGGCCCTCGGAGGGAGGTGGCGGGCATGCGGGACCTGGCGATCATCGAGGCGCCGTCCGTGCTGGGGCTGCGGCCCTCCGGTGTCGAGGAGCTGCCGGCGGCGCTGCTCGGGGCCGGGCTGGCGGACGGGATCGGCGTGGTGAGGTCGGGCCGGGTCGAACCGCCCGCGTACGACGCCCGGCGCGACGAGGAGACGGGGGTCCTCAACCCGGGCGGCATCGCGCGGTACTCCGTAGAGCTGGCCGACGCCGTCGGTGACATCCTCGACCGCGGCCTGTTCCCGGTCGTCCTCGGCGGCGACTGCACCATTCTGCTCGGCACCCTCCTCGCCCTGCGCCGCCACGGCCGCCACGGCCTGCTGTTCCTCGACGGCCACACCGATTTCTACCAGCCCTCGGCCGAGCCGAACGGTGAGGCGGCCTCGATGGAACTCGCCCTGGCGACCGGCCGTGGCCCCCGCCCGCTCACCGACCTCGAAGGCCGTGGGCCCCTGCTGTACGACGAGGATGTCGTCGCCCTCGGCTTCCGGGACGCCGACGAGTCCGCGGAGGCGGGGATGCAGCCGCTGCCGCCCGGTCTGCACGCGATCGACCTCTACGGCGTACGGGAGTTGGGCGCAGGCGCGGCAGCCCACCGCGCCCTCGACGTGCTCGGCACCGATCGCCTCGCCGGGTACTGGGTCCATGTCGACGTCGACGTGCTGGACGACGCGGTGATGCCGGCCGTCGACTACCGCCGGCCCGGTGGACTGACCTGGCCGGAGCTGGAGTTGGTGCTGCGCACGGCACTGGCTGACGCACGGGCCCTCGGCCTCGACGTCACGATCTTCAACCCGCGCCTGGATCCGGACGGGAGCATCGCGGGCCGCCTCGTCGAGTGCTTGCGGCGAGGGTTGGCGGTGCGTGGTGGGGGCCAGGAGTAGGCGGCGCGGCTCCTACGCGTTGGGTGTGCGTCGTTCTGCCCTGGCCCGTATCGGGCGAACCGTGCTGTAGGCCAAACCCGGCCCTGCGGACGGGCGCATTCCCTCGCGCGGGGTGGCTCCCTCCTGTCAGGCTCGGACACGTGACATACGTAGTGACCGTGGACACCTGCATCCCGGAGGACACTCCGGAGATGGACCCCCTTCAGCGTGCCGGCGCCGTGGCGCTCATCGAGAACGGATTCGACTCTGTCCGGGCCATCGAAGGGCCCGACGGTGTGAAAGTAGATCTTCTCGACACCATCGTGGCCGTCTATCCCGGCGGAGCCCTTCTGAAGGTCATCGTGGACGCTCCGGGACTGGAGTTCGCCGAGGACTCGGTGCAGGCCCTTGTGGACGAACTGCTGGAACGCTCCGAACTGTTGGCCGACTGGACGATCGAGCGGTGCGAGGTCGAGCTGCACCAGGATCTGGCCAGGGAGAGCCTCGATGCGGCCGAAGGTCCGGATGCCCCGCCCGATGATCCTGCTGCCCGGAAGGCCCGGCACACCGAGAGCCCAATGCTCGAAGGCACCGAAGAGGGCTACGAGGCCGAGGCGAAAGCAGCGGCCGTGCGAAGCCGGATGCTGGGGTTGGCGGATGAACTGCGCTCCTTCCCCCCGGTCATGTTCGGCGTGCTCGACGACGAGGACGACGAAAGGGAAGACGACGAAAGGGACGACGGCGATGCCGGGTTCGCCGTCCCGCCGGAAAGCGCCAGACTCGCCGCCGGAGCCTTGGTCCACGCGACCGACATCCTGGTGGACGAGCTGTTCGAAGACGCGCAGGTCCTGACGCAGGAGGACGCCACCGTCGCGGAATGCGACGGTCCCTTGTGGCACTTGGAGCGCCTTCCCGACCGGTACGCGCTCCAGTACGACGCCCGCTTCGCCCGCCGCTTCCTGGTGACGGTGATCGCCATGACCACCCGCTTCACCGACGGGAGCTTCCAGCGGCTCAGCTGCGTCGCCGAGGAACTCGCCCTGAGGTTTCTCCTGAGCCGGGCGACCATGACCCTGGAGCTGTATGAGCTTCTCGACGGCGACGTGTCGGCCGCTCTCGACGCGTTCGCCGCCAACGTGTACGAGGACATGGACCACGAGTGGCTCTACGACGGCTCGATGGACGGGATCGACGAAGCCTCCGTGGGTGCCGCGCTCGGAGTCGCGCCCGTGGCATTCAGTGCGTGGTTCACCCCGTTCAGCGAGGGCAGATACGTCCACCCGTCTGCGGCGGACGAACCGGAAGCGGCAGCGCAGTGAAGCTGCCCATGAGGTCGGTGATTCCCCTGGGTGGTCGACGATGGCTCGGGTCATGACGGCCGTGGAGCCCATCGTTCTCGCTCAGCGCGGCCCATCCTTGGCGGACCGCGTCCTGTTCGGTGAGCTGGATTCCCACGTCCCGTGTGCCGGTGGTGTGGGTGAGGGCGGATTGGGTGCTCAGCTGCTCGGCGCGCTCGCGGGCGCGGTGGTGGGCAGCCGCCCCGTGCACCGGCGGTCTGCCCTCGAGATGAGCGGCCCGCCTTGCCCGTGACCGCCCGCTCGCGCGGGAGGCGGCTCAGCCGGCGGCGTCAGGCGGGAGGTCCGTCGCCATGGGCAACTCCTCCGGTGCTTCCTCCAGTTGCTGCACGGTGCCGGCGTCCGGGCTGTCGCTCGGTGTGCCCCCGTTGGTGGACAGCAGGGACCAGGCCCCCAGGGCCAGAGCTATCGCGGCGGCCGTGGCGGTCACGCGGCCGGCGCGGCGGAGTCGGGCCCTGCCGTCCAGGTCCCGCCAGGCCGGGCCGGTCCCCACGGCCTCCGGCTGCCACAGGTCGCCGACGTGGTCCGCTTCGAGAGGCCGAAGCCGCCCCTGCGGTGCCCGTTCCCGGGCCGAGGGTTCCCTGGGGGCGGACCTGCGTATGGCCCGCTCGCTGTCCGTGAGGAACCTCAGCCAGATCTCGTCGGAGCCGAACGGCGTACCGTCCTGCTCTTCCGGCGTTCCCTCGCCGCCCGTTCCATGCCTGGTCACGGTTCCTTCCTCCCCTCTTGCCGGTGTCTCACTCCTGGGCGCCGACGGGCCCAGCCCCGTACGGACGTCGGGACGGCCGGCTCTCGGACTCGATTGGGTAAAGGACCGGTACTGAGAGCCACCTCGCGGCGACGACCTTTGCATAGCCTAAAGGTTGGGGAGGTACACCTGCAGAGGGTGGGGGTGGCTCCCGGCTGCCTCGATACCGCTGGAGTACGTCATGACCTACGTCAAGCCGCCGCAGAGCTGGACGGTGCTGTCCTGTATGCCGGTCGTGGTGATGGCGGTGGTGGCGGTCATGGACGTGGTGGCCGGGCCGGGGGTGGGGTTCCTCCCGCTCGTGTCGCTCGGGCCCGCGTTCTCGGGGCTGGTCGGCGGGTGGCGTCGTACGGCCTTGATCGGACTCGTGGCGCTGGTGCTGTGCGTGGGACTCGGACTGTACGACGGGCTGTTCGAGGACCGACGCGGGTTCATCGCGATGGCGTCGGTGGCAGGCGTGACCGGGGTCGGCATCGCGGCCGCCGTGATGCGCTCGCGCCGGGAGGCGGAGCTGGCCAGCGTGCGGTCGATCGCGGAGGTCGCCCAGCGGGTGCTGCTGCGGCCGGTGCCGTTGACTGCCGGACCGCTGCAGGCGGCGGTGTCGTACACCTCGGCCGTCGCGGAGGCGCGCATCGGCGGTGACCTGTACGAGGTGGTGGCCACTCCGCACGGTATCCGGGTGATCGTGGGGGACGTGCAGGGCAAGGGGCTGGCGGCGGTGGAGACGGCGGCCGTCGTCCTCGGTGCCTTCCGGGAGGCGGCGTACGACGAGCCGGACCTCGTGGGGCTCGGTGAGCGCCTGGAACGGAGCGTGGCCCGGGAGCTGGAGGGCGAGAAGTTCGTCACCGCGATCCTCGCCGAGATCGGCGCCCACAACGAGGCACTCTTCCTCAACTACGGCCATCCGGCCCCGATGGTCGTACGCCCGGACGGCGCCGTCGACTTCCCGCAGCCGCTCGTCTACGCCCTTCCGCTGGGCCTGGGAGCCCACGGCAGCGAGGGCCCGAAGCCCTATCGGGTGGACTTCGCCCCCGGCGAGCAGCTCCTGCTGTACACCGACGGTGTCACCGAGGCCCGCGACGAGGACGGCCGCTTCTATCCCGTCGGAGAGCGTGCCCATCTGCTCAAGGATCCCGACGCGCACCGCGCCCTGGAGGCCCTGCGCGCGGACCTCGCCCAGCACGTCGGCGGGCCGCCGCACGACGACGCGGCGATGCTCCTGCTCCGGTATCACGGACATGGGAAAGGTCATGGGGAAGGCAAAGCCGTTCCCATGGGGTGAATGAGGGGTGACTTCGGCGCGGTAGAAAGGACACATGCCGGAGCGCGAGACCCCGTCGGGGGCCATGGACGATGTGGACGCGGTGACCCGTGCGGTGCTGACCGCGTCCCGGCTGCTGGTGGCGGTCTCCGCCCGCTCGCTCGCCGAGGTCGAGGAACGGGTGACGCTGCCGCAGTTCCGAATGCTGGTGGTGCTGTCCACGCGCGGCGCCACCAAGCTGGTCGCGCTCGCCGAGCTCCTGCAGGTGGCGCCGTCGACGGCGATGCGGATGGTCGACCGGTTGATCGCGGCCGGGCTCGCCGACCGGCACCTCAACCCCGACAACCGCCGCGAGACCCTGCTGCAGCTCACGGACGAGGGCCGGCGCACGGTCGAGGACGTCACCACCCGCCGCCGCGCCGAGATCGCCCAGATCGTGGCACGCCTCGCGCCCGACCAGCGGGCGTCACTCATCGAGGCGCTCACCGCGTTCAACGAGGCCGGGGGAGAACCTCTCGCACCGGCGCTGGACGACGCGGGGCCGCATCCGCTGGGCTGGGCGGGGGACCTGCCAGTGGGCCGTGATGCGTGAGCTGGTGGTTTGTGGCGCTTGGCCTGGCGTTCCGCGACGCCTGCCCCGGCGTCCCGACACCCGCCCCGGCCGCCCGAGGCATCGTCAGATTCGGGATGTCCTTCTCCCCGCCTCTCCAGGTTTTGCATAATGCAAGGGAATCGTGCAGGTGCGGTCCCGTTGCCTGATCCCGGCAATGCAGGCCGCGCGTCGTGTCCGGCCGAGGGCAGTGCGGGCCGTCCGCCTGCCGTACCAGGATGTGGGCCGTGGCCGGACACGGAAGTACGCAGGGAGGGGAGCCGCACATGCGCCGACGACGCCGACCCCTGCCCGCGCCGGATCAGCACCTGATGGCGCATCTGCGGAGCACGGTGTGGGGGCCCGCCGAGTTCGTCGGTCTGCCACCGTGGTGGCTGGCCGCAGAGGGGCTGGTGGCCGGGATCGTGGGAGCGGGGGCGATCGTCGGTAGCGCGGTCGCCGGTGCCTGGTACGGGATTCCGGGGCTGGCGGACGGCGAGGGCGGTCTGGTGTGTGCCGTCGCGCTCACCGTCTACCTCTGCGTGGTGCGGGCCGGACGGGCACTGGTCGGTGCCGTCGCCGTGCTCGGGGTCTGCCTCGCGCTGCTGGCACCCCAGGCGGCCGTGAGTGTGGTGCTGGCGGAGCGGGGGCGCGTGGAGTCCGTGGTGGTGACCTCGGTCGAGGGTGGACCGGGCGCCGTCTCCGGCCAGGGCCGCTACCTCTGCTCGGTGGCCGACAGTGACGGCGTACAACTCAAGGTCCGCATCTGGCGCGGCTGCGGGCGAACCACCCGACCCGGCGACGCGCTCACCGTCGTCCACGACTCGAATGGGCTGGTACCGCCGCGGGGTGTGGCAGCCGGGGGGGCCGGGGCGGGTCCCCTGCGGGATCTGGGCGGCTGGACCGCCGCGCTCGTCGCGGTGTCCATGGTCGCGGTCGTGCGCTCCTACCGGCTCTCCCACACCGCATCGGGCGCCACATCGGGCGCCGCTTCCCGCCCGCCTTCCGGGACATGACCCTGAGGCGACGGCAGCGCGTCTCCGCACCGGTCATCCGGTGCTCGGGCTCGGTGCGGGTGTCGGGGAGCTGGTGTTGACGCCCGGGTCAGGGCGCGGGGTGAGGACGACGACGGGTGACCCGGGCTGGGGAGCGGGCGGGGTGAGCTGCTCCTCGGGGAGCTTCGGTGGTGAGGTCTGCTGGAGGTTGACCTGGTCGTAGTTGACCAGGTCGGTCTTCTCCAGGACCGTGATGTGGTCGAGCGCGGTGTCATTGGCCAGGTCGGCCAGCTGACGGACCAGGGTGTTCTCGGTGGTGGCCCGGATCTTGGCGATGGTCGGGAAGATCTACCGGCGGAGCGGACCTTGACGACGAAGTCGCGGTCAGCGGGGCGTACGGGGTGTTGGTGATGATGCGGGACTTGTTCGTCGCCGTGTTCTGTACGCCGAGCATGGCGGGGTAGGCGAGAGCGGAGAGGGTGACGACCAGGGCACCGCTCGCGAAGACGGTCCCGATCGTAGGCCCGATCATCATTGCAGTGGGTAAATTTTGCACTGTGCCATATGGTCTGCGCCTCATCGCGCGGAAGCCCCGCACGGCGGCCCAGGGGCCCGCACCGGACATCCATCACCCGGCCCGTACGTAAGCGCCCTCACATACCTGTACATGCCAGGAGTCCTAGCGTCGGAACCAGAGGCAGAACGTCACGACAGCACGGCAAGAGGAGGACGATCACCATGGCCACCACCGTGCCCGCGTCCCCGCACATCGCCGCCATCCCGGTACACGCCGTGTGGGGCGCCGCGGCCGGTCTGGTCGGCGGCGTCGGGATGGGCATCTGGATGTCGATGTCCCGGCCGATGACGGACACCGCCATCATCTCCGCCGACGGCCGCGCCCTGACCACCGCGATCATCACCCCGGGCACCATCTTCGGCGAGATGGTCCTGCTCGGACAGCACATGTACGACAACTACGCCGAGGCCCTCGACGACGCCGTCGTGTGCGTCATGAGCCGCGCCGACGTCAACCGGCTGCTCCTGACCGACTCCCGGATCGCCGCCCGTATCACCGCGATCCTCGGCCGCCGCCTCGCCGATCTCGAACAGCGGCTGTCCGACAGCGTCTTCAAGACCGTCGCCCAGCGCATCGCGACCACCCTGGACACGCTGGCCGCCTCCCAGCCCCCGGCCGGCCCGCTGCGGCCCGGCGGACGGCACCCGCAGATCGCGCTCACCCACGAACAGCTCGCCGCCCTTGCCGGCACCTCCCGCGAGACCTGCACCAAGGTGCTGCGCGACTACGCCGACCGCGGTCTGATCCGCCTCGCCCGCGGCCGGGTCACCGTCCTCGACATCGACCGCCTCGAGGACGCCGCGGGCTGACGTCACCGATCCGTAAGCCCGCCACCCCGTGCCCACCACGCCCGGCGGCTCTAGAGTCACAGCCGATCCCAACCCCTGGAGTCCGCCATGCGTGCCCGCACCCTCTTCCCGGCTGCCCTGGCCGCCGCTCTGCTCACCGTCACCGGGTGCGGAACGGACAACGGTTCCCAAAAGGCCGGTGACCCGGGCGCGGGCGCGGGCGCGGCCGCCGAGACCCCGGCCGCCGCCTCCTCGGCGCTGGACTTCACCGGCACCACGGTGGACGGCAAGCCGTTCGACGCGAAGACCCTCGCGGGCAAGCCCACCGTGCTGTGGTTCTGGGCCCCGTGGTGCCCCACGTGCCGCGCCCAGGCGGCCGAGACCGCCAAGGTCGCCACCGACTACCAGGGCAGGGCCAACGTCCTCGGTGTCGCCGGACTCGACAAGAACGCCGCCATGAAGGACTTCGTCTCCGAGACCGGCACCGCCGACTTCCCGCACCTCTCCGACGAGGCCGGCGACGTGTGGAAGCGGTTCAAGGTCACCGAGCAGAGTCGCTACGTCATCCTCGACCAGGACGGCAAGACCGTCTACGAGGGCATGCTGCCCGGTGGCGAGGGGCTGGCCGAGAAGGTCGCCGCCCTCACCGGCTGACCCCGCCATGGCCGACCTGCCCCTGGCCCTCGCCCTGAGCGCGGGCATGCTCGCCGCCGTCAATCCGTGCGGCTTCGCCCTGCTCCCCGCCTATCTGTCGCTGCTCGTCCTCGGCGACGACAGCCCCAGCCGTACCGTTGCCGTCGGCCGGGCCCTGACCGCCACCGCGGCGATGACCATCGGATTCGCGACGCTCTTCGGCGTCTTCGGCCTCGCCGTCCAGCCCGTCGCGGGTCAGGTGCAGGAGCAACTGCCCTGGTTCACCATCGCCTTCGGACTCCTCATGGCACTGGCCGGCACCTGGCTCCTCGCCGGACGCCAACTGCCCACCCTGGCCCCGAGACTGCGCCGCGCCCCCGCCGTCACCCGCTCGCTCCCCTCGATGGCGCTCTTCGGCATGGCGTACGCGACCGCCTCCCTCGGCTGCACCATCGCCCCGTTCCTCGCCATCGTCGTCTCCGCCTTCCGCAGCGGCTCGACGGGCGAAGGCGTCACCCTGTTCGCCGCGTACGCCGCCGGCATGGGCCTCGTCGTAGGCGCCGCCTCACTGACCGTCGCCCTCACCCGCACCACCGCCGTCACCCGCCTGCGCCGCCTCGGCGCCGTCGCCCCCCGGCTCGGCGGCGCACTCCTCCTCTGCGTGGGCGCGTACGTCGCGTACTACGGCTGGTACGAGATCCGCGTCCAGCGCGACCCAGCCACCCAGGACCCGGTCATCGACGCGGCCGGAGCCGTCCAGCGCGCCCTCGCCGACGCCGTGGACGCCAACGGTCCCACGGCAGTCACCCTGCTCTTCGCCACCCTGCTCATCACGGCCACGGCACTCGTCCGCCTCCGGCGGGCCCGGGAATCCCGCCGCTCACCCGGCGCCCTCAGCGACTCAGGCGACCGCGGTGAGGAGTTCCGCGTGTGAGGGGCCCGGATCGGCGTACGGCGTAGCGCGGGGCCTTGCGGCCGAGTTCGGCGACCTTCTCCGCCAGGCCGGAATCGGTGAACGTCTCCTCTGAGGTCGCCAGCCACCGACAGCCGACTACGCAGCCGCCCGCTGTCTCTCGGGTCCTCACCGCCGTCACCGCTTTTCCTCATGGTGGCGGTCGGAGCCGGTCGTTGCAGGGTCACGGCGTCAGCACGACCTTCCCGGTGACGGTGCCGGACTCGGCCAGCCGCACGGCGTCCACGACACGGCTGAGCGGCAGCCGGCCGGGCATCTGGTCCGTGCCGCGGTGCGCAGTGCCGCCCCGACGTCCTCGACGGGTTGCCTCACCGGCACGGGCCTCCAGCGCGAGCCGGCGACTTGCCCGTTAACCAGTACTCCCGTTCGGGAGACAGCGCGCTCACCGTTGCGCGACGCGCGATTAGCGTCCATCATCAGGAATCCTGTCAGTTTAAAGTTGTAGCGATAGGCGGACCCGCCCATGCCCATCAGTCCCAGAATCCAGGCCAGAGGCATCCAGTTGCTGCTCGGCGGCATGATGGCCCGCGTGCACAAGGACCTGCGCTTCACCGACATCCCGAAGCACACCGAGTCCCTCCAGGTGGAGACGGGTGCCGGACCGGTGGCCTGCACCGTCTACCGCCCGCCGGCCACCACCACTGGATCCCTCGCCCCGGTGTACGTCAACTTCCACGGTGGCGGCTTCGTCGTCGGCCGCCCCGAGCAGGACGACCACATCTGCCGCTACATAGCCGCCACGGCCGGCTGCGTCGTGATCAACGTGGACTACGCCGTCGCCCCGCAGCGGCCGTACCCCGCACCCGTCACCCAGGCGTACGACGTCACCGCGTGGGTCGCCGAGAACGGCCCCGCCAACAACTGGGACGGCTCGCGACTCGCCGTGGGCGGACACAGTGCCGGGGCCAACCTGACCGCCGCGGTCTGCCGCACGGCCCGAGACCGCGGCACCTTCCTTCCTCGGCTCCAGATCCTCGACTCCGCACCGCTCGACCAGCTCGCCGACCCCGCCACCAAGCTTTCCCCCATCGCCAAGCCGCTGCTCACCCCCCACCTCATGCGGGTCTTCACCGCCGCCTACGTCCTGGATCCGGCCGACCGGGCCGATCCCCTCGTCTCGCCCGCGCTGGCTGACGACCTTGCCGGACTGCCGCCCGCCCTGGTCATCACCGCGGAGAACGACCGCCTGCGCGACGAGGGCGACGCCTACGCCAAGGCCCTGGACGCCGCGGGCGTTCCGGTCACCCACCGCGTCTTCGAGGGCGTCGACCACTACTTCACCCACACCGGCCCGGTGCCGGCCGGGAAGGAGGCCATAGAGCTGATGGCCAACGCCCTGCGCGCGGCACTCAGCGCGTGATGCCGATCAGCGCATGGATGCAGAGAACCGAACCTGCGCACACGGCTCCGGAGCCTTTTCAGCGTTGCCGCTCCAGGGCGAGGACGGCTGGGTTGGTGTGAGGTCACGGCCCGGAGGGCGTCTGAGGGGCGTCGTCACCCACGGGCCGGTACGCGAAGTGCCTGTACGGCCGGCAGTCCATCAACAACCAGCGCATCGAAGGGCTCCCGAGCGCCAACTACCGGCCGCCCGAGCCGGATCAGTAGCGGCTGGGCCGAACAGCGCTGCCCCATCGACCAGGGGCCGGTCAGACCTTGATCACGGTGGCCCGTCCGCCGCACAGCGCGGTCAGGTCCTCGGGGTCCGAAGTGAGGATCGTGACGGGGCCGGGGGCGGCGAGGGCGGTGGCGCTGAGCATGGCGTCGATGGCGTACTTGTGGCCGTGCAAGCCGTCGGCGAGGAGAGCGGCAGCGTGGCGGGCGATCGGCTCGCTCACCGGCTCGACGACCAGACGGGACAGCGTCCACTCCAGGGCCGGACGGTTGATCCGAGGGTGGGCCACCTCCACCAGGGTGGCTGCAGACGTGATGACTCGCAGGTCGTCGGCTCGGGCCAGGGTGAGCCATCCCGTGACGGACCGGTCACGCAGCACGGCCTTGGCCAACCCCGCACTGTCCAGGACCAGGGTGCCGCCGGGAAGGGCGGGAGAGCGGGTCACGCGGCGTCGGCCCCGCCTTGTGTCTGCTGCTGCCGGGCCTGGTTCCTGCCGGGGATCGGCCTGGCGTCCGTGCGCCGGCACGCGTTTCTGCTTTGCCCGCGTCCAGCTCTCGGGCGCGCAGGACGGCCAGGCCGCCCCAGCAGGTCGCTGAGCAGCAGAGCCACACCCGGTGCTGCGGGTTCTTCGACGCCGGTCTCGCGGTCCTGAACCGTCAGTCGGCGCGTCGGCCTCGCTGGTTTGTGAGACCTGCCGTGATGCGGCTGGGGCCGGCCCTCGCCGGGGTTTGCACACTGCGTTGAGCGCCTCTGGCCAGGACCGGAGATCTGGCAGGTCGTTACCGCTCAGGTCGACGATCAGTACCGTCGGCTTCAGCTTCGCTTGGTGCTTCTTGCGCGTCTCGCGAAGCACGCCTGTGGGCGATGCGGAGCTGGCTGAAGAGCCTGCCGGCCGGGTGTCGACACGCCTGCGGATCGCTCATGTGTACGCCGGTAGAAGGGAGTTGTACGCTGCAAAGGTGGTGGGGGACAATTATCGATTTGGGGAGTACGAGCTGGACACGGCTCGTCATCAGCTCCGCCGGGCCGGCGAGCCGGTCCACGTCGAGCCCCGGGCTCTGGATCTGCTGTGCCACCTGGTCGAGCGCCGGGACCGGGTGGTGTCGAAGAACGAGTTGCTGGACGAGGTGTGGGGTGACCGCTTTGTCAGCGAGGCGGCCCTCACCACGGCGCTGCGGACCGTGCGGTTGGCCGTGGGCGACACCGGCAGTCAGCAGCGACTGATCCGCACGGTGCACCGGCGGGGATATCAGTTCGTGGCCCCGGTGACGGTGGTCGAGGCCGGTCCGCCCGCCGGGTCCGACCTGGGGCCCGGCACTGATGCGACAACAGCGGATGGGCCGGATGGCGTGGGACGTCAGACCATCCGGTTCTGCCGGGCCGACGACGGCACCCGCATCGCCTATGCGACCGTCGGCTCGGGCCCGCAGTTACTCAAGGCGGCCAACTGGCTGACCCATCTCGACCTTGAGTGGATGAGCCCGGTGTGGTCGCACTGGCTGGGCGGTCTCGCCCGCAACCGCCAACTGATCCGCTACGACGAGCGGGGTTGCGGCCTCTCGGACTGGGCGGTGCCCAGCTTCACGTTCGACGACTGGGTCGACGACCTCGAGAGCGTGGTCGAGGCCGCGGGGCTCGACCGCTTCCCTCTGCTCGGGGTGTCTCAGGGGGGTGCGGTGGCCGTGGCCTATGCCGCGCGCCGTCCCGAGCGGGTCAGCCGGCTGATCCTCGCCGGGGCGTACGCCCGAGGACGGCAGGTGCGGGCGCAGGACGAGACCGAGCGCGAGGAGGCGGACCTCGACCTGGATCTGGCCCGGGTGGGGTGGATCCACCAGGACCCCAGTTTCCTGCGGGTCTTCGCCTCCCAGTTCCTGCCCGAGGGCACGCCGGGGGACTGGGAGGAGTTCAGCGCCTTCCAGCGGCGGACGACCTCGCCGGCCAACGGGGTTCGCTTCCTGGAGGAGTTCGCCCGGATCGACGTGTCCGACATCGCTCACCGGGTGGAGTGTCCGACGTTGATCATTCATTCGCGTGACGACGGGCGGGTGCCGGCCTCGCAGGCCAGTGAGCTGGCCGCTCTCATTCCCGACAGCCGGCTGGTCCTGCTCAAGAGCCGTAATCACCTGCTCACCGCGTTCGAGCCGGCCTGGGACGAGTTCCTGTCCCACATCGACGCCTTCCTGGCCGAGTGACCTCAGCGGCCGACAACCGGCGGGCTGCCGGGTCCGGGTCCGGGTCAGGCCGCAGGCCGCCTGCGGGCCGAGGGCGCGGCGGGCATTTCGACTCCCGCCGGGGAGCGGCGGGCGGCCAGCAGCACCCGGAGGACCATGGCCGGGGTCATCAGTGACTCCGGTCGAGCCAGCAGGTTCTGCACCCGTAGAGTCTGGCGGGCCACCGGGATGGAGGTGTGACAGGCCCGGAGCACCTTGTCGAGGTAGCGGTTGACGAGGTCGGTGCCGGTCGGCTCGGGCCCGCTGGTGCGCGGGTCGGCGAAGTCGGCCCCCGCTGCGATCTTCCACGGCACGTCGACCACCTTGGCGGCCCGCCGGTAGAAGTCACCCGCCAGGGCGGGTGAGGCGGGGCCGTGGCGTTCGACGGCCTGGCCCAGGGCCCTGGCCTGCAGGGCCGCCGACGACATTCCCTGCCAGTGGACGGGGTTGAGGCTGCAGACGGCATCCCCCAGCACCACGAACCCCGGCGGGGTCCGCTCCAGCCGCTCCACGCGGCGGCGCCGGCTGGTGGGCATCCGATGGCTCAGGACCGGCGTGAAGGCATCGGCCCGGGCGAGGACGTCGGCGATCACGGGCGACGGCAGGGAGCGGGCGAAGTCCTCGTACTCGTC
Organism: Streptomyces dysideae; assembly: GCF_001514305.1. Classification (GTDB taxonomy): domain Bacteria; phylum Actinomycetota; class Actinomycetes; order Streptomycetales; family Streptomycetaceae; genus Streptomyces; species Streptomyces dysideae. The sequence goes on along the minus strand of NZ_KQ949129.1, from coordinate 10,933 downwards.
CGGCTCGGTCGGGGGCACATCACCGTGGAACGAGCCCACGGTGATGATCCACCGGTCGCCCTCCACCGGCACCATCGTGCCCATGCGGTGGCCGCGGGTCGGGTCGTCGACCACGAGGGCGAGCGTGCCGTCGAGATCGTCCGGTCGCCGCCGCACGATCCGGGTCCCGTAGGCCGTGTCGACGCGGACGGCCGAGACCTCGGGTGCCGGGAATCCCTCTTTGGCCAGCTGGTCGAGGAAACGGGTGTTGCGGCCGGAGCAGTCGGCCACGAGGTCGGCCCGGTGCTCGGCTCCGTCGACCCGGACACCGGCCACTCGGCCGCCCTCCAGGATCAAGCGGTCCACCGCCGCCTCGTCGGTGATGGACACATTGGACCGTTGCCGCAGGAGCCGCTCGCGGACCGTGCGCTCGAGCAGGGGCCGGCTCATCGACATCGCGAGGAAGCCGAGGTCGGACCGTACCCGGTAGGCGCCCGCCTGGTGCCACACCAGGTCCTTGGCGTCGAGAGGGACCGCGCCTGCCTGCACCAGGTCGTCGAAGAGACCCGGGAACCAGCCGTCCAGCAGTCGCTGGCCGCGGGCCAGCAGTACGTGGGCGTGACGTCCCTGGGGAACGCTCCTGCGCGTGACCGCGTCCTGCGGCAGGCGGTCCCGTTCCAGTACCGTCACCCGGTCGACATGGTCACTCAGGACCCGTGCGGTCACCAGACCCGCCATGCCCGCTCCGATGACTATGGCGGTGGCGCCGTTGCGCTCCCTCATCTCTCACCCCTCTGGCTCGAACCCGGGCCAAGGTGGCCCCGGGCCCGTTCGATCATCGGGCCCGTCACCAGGCCAGGACTTGGTGGAAATCTGAGGCTTTCCTGAGGGGGAGCTGAGGGCGGCCGGAAGTCGGCCCGTGGCGGGCCCGAAAGCCATCGTGAAGCGATCACGAGGCCGAGCTCGGGAGTGGTCAGCGCGTCCGGCGTGCGGCCGGAGTGAACGGGAGGCGATGTCGGCGACGTTCGCATGTACGCCGACAGACGACGGTGTGTGGGCGTGCACCGGCATCGACGTGCGCAGCCGTACAGCCGTCGGCGTGGCCCGGTTCATTCACCAACGGCAGCCCACACACCACCAGGCCGGGCCCGAGCACGCCACCAGCTCCGCCGGCCGCGACGACCGGCCCGAGCCGACCTGGGGCGACCACCTGAACGCCTCGGACGGGAATCGCTTCGCCGCTCCGGCCCGCCGGCTCTGAGGGCGGCGCCCTCAGAGCCCCCTCAGGGAAGCCTCAGACCTCCACCAAGTCCTGGCCTGGTGGCGGGCCCGATGCTTGAACGGTGCCGGGCCGAGGAGCAGTCGTACGGACATCGCCCCCAGCCCGGCCTTCACCTCAGACGCGAGACACCAACGAGAGAAGGACACACCATGCGACTCGACGACACCAGGACGTCCGGCCAGATCCGGACTCGGCGGGGGCTGGCGCTGCTGATCGCGACGGGAGCCGGGCTGGGCTCCCTGCTGCTGGGAACGATTCCCGCACACGCCAACGCCACCACCAAGCACGTCGCGTCGGACGGCCAGTCGGTCGAATTCAAGACGAGCGACAGCAGCAAGCGCGTGCGCGGCGACATCACGTTCACCGTGAACGCGGACGGCAACTGGAAGATCGACGCGAAGGCGACCAACCCGCGCCCCGCGGGCCGCAACGTCCACTGGATCTGCGACCTGTCGTGGGACGCGTCGGACGTCAGGCACTCGACCGGGACGAAGTGGGTGCCCCGCAAGTCGACCCGCACCCTTACCGCGGAGGCGTACGACCCCTTCATCCAGGCGGACTTCGCCACCATCGTCGCCCGCGGGACGGCCGACTGCGACATCGTCATCGGCTAGCCGGACCGAGCTCCGTCAAACCGTGACCTGCGCGAACGATGACCGCGTCACACGCGCTCTTCCCGAACCGTTCGCGCAGGTCCACGAGCCCACGGACCCGGCAAGTCCGTCGACAACCATGACGGAACGGCCTTCCGACGTGAGGGAGCCCTGCCGGAAGACTGCTGAAGGTCTTGTTGAAGGGCCGTCCGGAAGCCGGGCGGCCCTTCGCGCCATCCGTCAGCGCGCGATCTCAAGGACGCGCCAGTCTTCCACACGGGCAAGGGCGTTACCGCAGGCGGCGCGATGGGTGCCCCCGACAGCCGCAGACGGTCGGTGCACCCGCCCGTGGATGGGTTGTTGGCGCACATGCACTCGCAACGGGTTCGGGGACCGGTGCGCACCCTCCCGTCGTCGGACGCGTCCTGTCTGCCGGCTACTCGGAGAGGAAGTTGTCGAGGTGGGAGAGGAAGGTGGGCCAGGCCGGGTCGGCGGCGGTGAACAGGTGGTTGCGGCTTTCGAGGAGGATCAGCCGGCTGTCGGGGATGAGAGTGGCCAGTTCCAGGGCCTGTGCGACGGGGACTCGCGCGTCGTCGCGGGAGTGGATGATCAGCGTGGGGCAGGTCACCTGGTGGGCGATGCCGGAGACGTCGATGCGGGTGAACTCTTCCAGGAAGCGGAGACCGTTGGCAGGCGAGGTCGTCTGGCGCTGGTAGGCGGCGAACGCGTCCCATTCCGCGGGTGTGGCGTCGGCGAGGAACTGGGAGGCGAAGAAGCGCAGGAAACTGCTGTCCTGGGAGCGCCATCCGGCGCGGGCGATGTTCAGGTCGACGTCCGCGGCATCGCGCTCGGCGTCGTCGGCGGCTCGGACCTGCCGTCCCCGGGCGTAGGCCGCGGTGAGGATCAGCCGGCTGACCCGCTCGGGACGGCGCGCGGCGTAGGCGACCGCCACCGCGCCGCCCTGTGACACCCCGATCAGGGGGAAGCGGTCGAGGCCGGCGGCATCGACCACGGAGTCGAGATCGTCGACCAGGTCGTCGAGGGTGAAGCTGGGCACGGTCCATTCGGAGAGGCCGCAGCCCCGCTCGTCGTAACGGATGAGCTGCCGGCCGCGGGTGAGACCATCGAACCAGTGTGCCCACATCGGGGTGGTCCGGTCGAGGTCGAGGTGGGTCAGCCAGTTGGCGGTCTTCACCAGCGGCGGGCCGTCGCCGGTGGTGGCGTAGGCGATGCGGGTGCCGTCCGCGGACCGGCAGAACCGGATGACCTCGTGGTCCGCCTCTGCCGCTGCCGTAACGGTGGGGGCGGTGGGCGGAGTGGTGGAGGCCACCGTCACGCGCGCGACGAACTGATAGCCGAGCCGGCGCACCGTGCGAATGAACTGCTGTCGCGTGCCGCTGTCACCGATCGCGAGGCGGGCGGTGCGTAGCCAGGTGGCGAGCGCGGCCTCGCCGACCGTGCGTCCGCGCCCCACCGTGTCGAGGAGCTCCTCCTTGGGCACGACGCGGTCGCGGTGCTCGACGAGGTGGCAGAGCAGATCCACGGTTGGAGGTTCGACGTGGACCGGCTGTCCGTCGTGGCTGAGCCGACGGCGATCCGTGTCCAACTCGTACTGCCCGAAAGAGTAAACCGCACCGCCCACAACCATGACTGTATAGCGTTTGTTCGATTCTGCGGGCGTCGAACGTCCGATCCCGATGGTTGCTCGGCCGAGTTGATCAGGCACCGTCCGCAGATCAGTGTGCCTGTGCGGTCGACTCGGCCGGCGGCCGGGAATCCAGGGACCCTGCTGCCGGGGTTCGCGTGCTGGATCAACCTGCCCTCGATGGCAGGGAGTTGGCCGTGGCAGCCCGATCCAGGCCGAACAGCTGGCGAGCCGGGGACGGATACCGGCGCCGAAGACGATCAGGATGCCCGCGTGGCCCCGCGCCACTGCCCGCCCGCGATCGGATCCTCCGCCACGCGGCGTCTGAGGGGGCACACCGGCAGGGCGTCGGCCGGTGTGCCCCTGATGCCGCCGGGCGGGGTTACTGCGCGATCTCGGTGAGGTTGGCCAGGATCTTGGGGGCGAAACCCGGTTCCTCCGCAGTCCACGTAGGAACCGGAGTCGCCGGCGTTCAGCCTCAGGTTCGCGTTGGTGACCAGGGTGCCGTCACCGCGGACGGAGACGCTCGCACCCACCCCGAAGGGCCTGGCCGATGCCTCCACGCCCGCAGTGACGCCGACGGTGATCCCGGTCGTGAGCGCGAACTCCTTCCCCTCTCCTCGAGACGCCCTCCTCGACCGTCGGAGATCTGCCCGCCGCCGACGCTCCGGAAGTCGACGTGGCGTCATCGGTGTCCTGTCGGACCGGCGGGGCGCCGGCCCGCGCGAAACGGTCTGCCAGGACCGTCGCAGGGCGTGTGTTCCGATGGTCGGGCCTGCCGCCAGGCCACCGCTTGGTGGAACTCTGAGGGGTTTCTGAGGAGGAGCTGAAGGCAACCTCGGCCAACAGGTCGTGTCGGCGAAGAACGTCAGCGGCTCGTGTCGGCGAGGGCCGTCCAGTCGCTGGTGCAGGGTGACTGTGGAGTGGCATGAGCCCGGCGCCTTCGCCTGCCGGCAGGTCGTTACCGCTCAGGTCGACCGTCAGCGCCGTCGTATCGGTTTCGCCTGGCGCTTCTCGCGTTCCTCCCGGAGCGCGCCGGCGGCCACGTCCTGTGCCATCGCGAGCACGTGAGGGCTGCTGAGCGGTGCGGACATGGTCAATCCCGGGACCGCCGTTCGCCGGCCCATGGCGGCGGCGGTCGCGACGGTGACCATCGCCTCGGCCACGAGACCGGCAGCTACTCCGCGGGCCGGTCAAGGTCGGAGCGGATCACGCGGTGTTCGTACAGGGCAACGAGCTCGACGACAGCACTGTCCATGTCTTCGGGCGCGGCAAGGGCGGCTCGCTGAGCGCCGGCGGCTGCTACGCCACCGGCGGTAGGGGATGACCAGGTCGATGCGCCTGTCGACTCCTTGCCTCCGCGACGACACCTCGGGGCTGCTGCCGGCGGTCAACGCGCGCAGCGGCACTGACCTCCTTCCAGGTCCACGTACACAAGCTGACGCGCCGCCAGGTGTGGGACTGCGGCGGGAACTTCTCGTCCTCCATCGTGGTGTACGGCAATCTCGTCTACGTCATGAACGCGGGTGGCGATGGCGGCATCCAGGGCTTCAAGATCGCCACCAGGGGCCTGAAGCCGCTCGACGGCTCGCACCGCTCCCTCGGCCCGGACAACGCCAAGGTGCCGTTTGTTCAGCAGTTCGCCCGGGCAGGTGGGCTTCACCTCGGACGGCCGGGCCCTGGCGCGCCCGCCGGCGCAAGTGCTCGCCGATGCGCTGCACGACCGCGCGGAGCGGTATGAGGATGTGCCGGTGAGCAGCGAGGTGGTCGAGGGCCCGGCGCGACGAGCGCTCCTGAAAGCCGCGGCGGGCGACTGATCTGCTCGTCGTCGGCGCGCGCAGGCGGCATGGGCACATCGGTCTGCAGTTGGGTCCGGTCAACCATGCCGTGCTGCATCACGCGCCCTGCCCGATCGCGGTCGTTCCGCAGGCATGACGGGTGAGGGGGAGTACAGGCCCCCGTGAACCGGGCCCTGCCGCCCTGGGAAGGCGATGAAGAAAATCGGTGACGTGGTAGCCCCTGCTCCGGCATGCGCACGGGAGGAGAGGAACTCACACTGGTCTGGAGGAGTACCGGCCGGGGTGGGCCAGGCTCCATGGGCTCTCCCCGCGCGGCAGCGACGCTTGAAGGAGACGACCATGACCACTGCCCGGGAGATCATGCACTCCGGTGCCACCTGCGTCCAGGAGAACGAGACGCTGGAGGCCGCGGCCCGCAGGATGAAGGAGCTGGACGTCGGAGCCCTCCCGATCTGCGGGGAGGACGACCGGCTCCACGGGATCATCACCGACCGCGACATCGTGGTGAAGTGCCTCGCCAAGGGCAAGGACCCCAGGACCGTGACGGCGGGCCAGCTCGAGCAGGGCAAGCCGGTCACGATCGACGCCGAGGCCGATGCCGGCCAGGTCCTTCAGGCCATGGAAGAGCACAAGATCCGCCGGCTGCCGGTCATCGACGATCATCGCCTCGTCGGCATGATCAGTGAGGCCGACCTTGCACGCCATCTGCCCGAGGACCAAGTGGGGCATTTCGTCGAGGTCATCTGCGCGGCCCCCTGACCGACTCGTCGGCCGCCCGCCCGCCACCCTGTGACCGGACGTGTCATGCCGAGTCCGGCGCGGCCGAGCCGCTCTTACGGATCTTCGTCGAGGCATGGGTTCAGGAGGCCGTGATGGGACGTCTCAACGAGCGGGTGGCGATCGTCACCGGTGGAGCCAGGGGGATCGGCGCCGCTGTGGCACGTCTGTTCGCGTCCGAGGGTGCTGGCGTTGTGGTCGCTGATGTACTCGACGCCGAGGGGGAGAAGCTGGCGGCGGAACTCGGCGGGCCGGCCCGCTACGCGCACCTGGACGTCAGTACCGAGGACGGCTGGCAGACGGTGGTGGCGGAGACGGAGCGGGAACTGGGCCCGGTCTCGGTGCTGGTCAACAACGCCGGGATTCTTGAGTGGGGGACCATCGAGGAGCAGAGCCTCGAATCCTTCCGGCGGGTCATCGACGTCAACCTTCAGGGTGCCTGGCTCGGTATGCGTACGGCGGCACCGTCTTTTCGCCGGGCCGGCGGAGGCGTGATCGTGAACGTCTCCTCTATCGCCGGCCTCACCGGCTATGCCGGCATCGGAGGGTACGTGGCCAGCAAGTGGGCACTGCGCGGGCTGACCAAGGCCGCGGCTCTGGAACTGGCCCCGGACGGGATCCGTGTCTGTTCGGTCCACCCAGGCGCGGTGCGCACTCCGATGACGGCCGACTTCGACGACTCCTTCACCGCCGGACAGCCCTTCCCGCGGTTCGGGGAGCCCGAGGAGGTCGCCCGTATGGTGCTCTTCATCGCAACCGAGGCCACCTTCTCGACCGGCGTGGAGTTCGTTCTGGACGGCGGTGTCACCGCCGGCCCGCCCACCGTTCTGACACGCGCCCCCTGACCTGGCTATGGCCTGCATTACCGCAGGTTCACACCGTCTCAGCGGTCAGAGGATCGGGCCCGCGACCGGCGACAGCAAGACCCTGAAGGTTGCTCGCTGTCCCGAGCACCACCACGGACAGCCGACGCGCCGATCTCCGTACGCAGCCAGGTCTCGCCCGGCAGTTGCCCGTTCACATTGCGACGTCCCCGACGGCGTGATGCGCTCCGCGACCAGCCCTCACTCGGCGGGATATGACGGCGGTGCGTCGATGCGGGTTCTCCATAGGTTGTGGATACCTGAGTTGACGGCTGAGGGAGGACTCGGCAGGGGTAGTGAGCGCTCCCTGGACAGCTCTCGCCACCGCTCGGTGGGCTCCTGGGGCCGGGCGCAGCGAGCAACCAATAATCACCAAGCTGCTCCTGTTGCCTGACAACATCGACAGCGCTGCCCGGGGCGCCCCGGGCAGGCCATGGTGATGCTGTCGTCGAGGTAGACGTCCTGGACAGCGTGGAGGAGTTCGATGCCCTCGTCGGTGGGCCGCTGGAAGGCTTTGCGGCCGGTGATCAGACCGGTGCCGCCGGCCCGCTTGTTGATCACCGCACGGGCGGGCAGGGCGACCGCGCCTCCTGTCAGTCGGTCCTTCTCCCACAGGGCGACCTGTACCGCCCAGTCTCCGTGGGGAGGTTCGGCGAACTCACGGGTCCCGCCCAGGGGATCGATGATCCAGACGCGGTCGGCGTCGAGGCGGGCCGGGTCGTCGGGCGCCTCCTCCGACAGTACGGCGTCACCTGGACGGTGCTCGTGCAGGAGCTGGGCGATGAGTGCTTGTGCCTCACGGTCACCGGCTGCACCCAGCTCCGTGGGGTCGGTGCCGGTGCCGTGGGCGCGCACGTGAAGGAGCCGGATGCCGACGGTTTGGGCGGCGAAGCGGGCGAAGCCGTGGTCGTCGATGCCCCCGGGCCATTGTCTTTCCGTCAGGCTCGCCAGTGGTCCTGCCCCAGCAAGTCCACACGGGCACCCGGTAGAGCGCCAGAAGGCCGGCCCGGAGGAAAAGCAACCGCCTGCCGGGCGTCGGGACAACCCGGACCCGGTTCCCGCGGTTCACCGTCGGACTCGGGCGCAGCCCGCGGGCGCCACGTACGCTGCCCACAGGGACTCGTCTCGCGCGGGAGTGCTCATAGCCACCGTCGATCCACGTACGCAGGGACGTGAGTCGTACCGGCGGCTGGCGTGGCGGGACGCGTACGAGCAGATGCGGGCCGCCGACCGGCAGGGTCGGCTGGAGCCCGATGACCTCGATCGGATGGCGCGGTCGGCGTACCAGATGCTGCTGCGCCCCGACCTCCTTCCGGAGGTCACCGAGTTCGTCGAACGGCTCGGCTGGCGGCCCCCCGCCTCCTTCACCGCTGAGACCGTCTCGCTCTTCCGCTTCCACAGCCAGGACTGGAAGGGGCACTGGTGGACCACTCTCACGTGGGAGCACGTCCGTAGCTGGACCCTGGAACCCGCCGCGGACTGACGACGGACTCGACACCGGGGGAGGGCAGGAAAAGGAGCAAACGGCCATGGTCGGATGGGCAGTGGCGGAGCGCGCCGAGGTCCCCAAGAACACGGATGGCGAGGACCGCCTGGTCATCGTCGAGGACGGCCCCGATGTCGTCTGCGCGGCGGTGGTCGACGGGGCCACCGACAAGTCGGGGCGTTCCTATGGCGGGATGAGCGGGGGCCGGCGGGCGGCCGAATGCGTTGCCCGGACCCTCGCCACCCATGCCCCCGGATTCGACGCGGCCACCGCCGTCGCCGAAGTCGGATGCGCCTGCGTCGGCAGTGTCACATCGAGGACGACGACCTGGCCCCGCCCAGCGCCGTGGCAGCGGTCGTGGTACCCGGCCTGCGGCAGGTGTGGCGGGTCGGCGATGTGCACGTGGCGGTCAGCCGGGCTGGCCGATGGGAGCAGTATCCCGCCGACAAGTCCATCGACGAGGCCGCCTCCGCCGTACGCGCGGCGTATCTGCACTGCCTGCTGGCCGCCGCGCCGAGGAGGGAACTCCCGCCGCAGGGCCCCGGGCGGCAGCTCATCCTGCCGCTTCTGCGGTACCAGACCCTGCTCGCCAACCGCGCCGACCTGCCGTACGGATACGGCGTGCTGAACGGCACCCCCGTCCCCGAGCGGTTCATCGAGACGATCGACCTGGACGACAACGCCGAGGAAGTCGTCCTGGCCTCCGACGGCTACCTCTCCCCAGCACCCTGCCTGGAGCAGGCAGAAGCGGACCTTGCCGCGTCACTCGCCGCCGACCCGCTGCGCATCGGCACCCACCCCTCGACCAAGGGGATGGCACCGGGAGCCAGGAGCGTCGACGACCGCACCTACGTACGCCTCGTCCGCGCAGACGTCGACGCCGGGGTCCGGTGAAGCGGGGTCCGTCCCAGGCAGGCGAAGGACCCACTGCCCCGGTCCCGGTCCTTGCCGTCCCGGCAGTGAGCCGCTCCCGCGAAGCTGCCCTGACCGGTTGTCTGTGCTGCGTGGGTTCTGCTGCGTCAGCGGCTGTTCAACGACACTCAAGATGCCTACGTGGGCGGTGGGTTGGGGGTGCGCGCAGTGAACACCCGGACACCGTGCGACTGCGTCGCCCGCGGGCTTGCTTCGATCGGGAGCGGACGTCGCCGAAATGACGCGTTTCACGCCCACGCGCCTTGTGAGGTCAGCTCCTGCGGACGTGCCCCGACTTGTCGCCTGGGGCGAGTGGAGGCGGAGTAGTACGACTCGCGCTCTTGCGGATATCAGGGGCGCCTGTTGAGGATGTGTGCTGTGAATTGCCAACGGGTGCGGGGCTGTTCGCTTCCGCGGAACCGTGCTCGATGTGGTCTGCCCATGATCGCAGAGATGCCCGCAGGGCGGTGACGGCGGGGGCGTCGAGTCCGTATGTCATGTAGTCCTCGTCGTCCCAGCGGTTGGCGGCGCGCAGAGCTTGAGCGAATAGGTTGCGGTCGAAGCCCGGGTCGCGTTCTTCCGCCAGGCGCAGAAGCTGCTCGCCGGTGTACCGGCCGGAGGCGAGTGCCGCGGCCACGTCGACGTAGTCTCGCGCCTCGGCCCGGGTGAAGACGGTGGAGACCTTGTTGGCGACGGCGTCGTCGGGGTGAAGGACGGGCCCGACCTCCAGGACGGTCGGTGGCTCCGCGCGCCAGTCGTAGCCCATCTCGACCTTCGTACTGCGGCCGGCTTCGTCGGCGACGAGGAACCGGGCGAAGATCTGGCCCATCTTCTTGACCTCGACGGTCAGGCCGTCCGCCGCATACGCGTCGCGTACGGCCAGTACTGCGGTGTCGAATGCGGCCGGGTCGGCTTGGGTGGTGAATAGATCGACGTCGTCCGACATGCGCTGGAGGAAGCCGTGGGCCTGGACGGCGTAGCCGCCCGCCAGGACGAATCCGTGGCTGCGGCGGCTTCCAGTCCCAGCCGGGCCAAGCGGGTGTGGAGGGGATCCATGCGGATCAGACTATGCGGCGATCCACCGGAGTTCGGGAAATTTCTCCTGCCACAGGGACCTTGCCCGGGGCGGCAGCCAGAGGGAGGGCCACAGCTGGAGCAGGAGCCCGGCGTGCAGGAAACGCGTCAGCTCTGCCGGGCTCATGGCCTCCCGGATGACGGTCTCGTACAGGCGGCGGCGGTCCTTGTCGACCGCAAGGTCGTAGCGGCGCTGCTGGGACCAGTCCAGGTCAATGGGCAGCTCTACAAAACCGTCCGTCGGCCCGGTCAGCTCGGAGAGCGAATCCGGGACCGTGTACGGGCGGATCTCCGCGTAGCGCACCCGAGTCTCCATGCCTGCAAGTATGCCCATCCGATGCTCTGCCTGCGACCCTCCGTCGCCGCAGGGGAGCGGCGCGTACGCCGGACGGCATCTCCAGGAGAAAGTGAAACGGCCTGTTTCTCCGTGTGCTTTCGAGCAGTCCTTATCGGCAAAAGTGCAGGTCAAGGCGAGTGTTCCTCAGTGAGGTATCCGCCTTGCGGCTCTTCCGTCCCACGTATG
>NZ_KQ949128.1 GCF_001514305.1 Streptomyces dysideae | reverse complement strand
TCTGAACAAGTAGTTCCTTGTAGTCCGTTGTAGTTCCTTTTCGTGGGAGGTCCCGCACACTCACAGGTGTGCGGGACCTCCCACGAAACCCCTGGCACCACCCGTATTGAGGAGTCCCCGTGGCCATCTCGGTCTTCGACCTGTTCTCGATCGGCATCGGCCCGTCCAGCTCCCACACGGTCGGCCCGATGCGCGCGGCCCGCATGTTCGCGCGCCGGCTACGCAACGAGGACCTGCTGCCCTCCGTCGCGTCCGTACGGTCCGAGCTCTACGGCTCCCTGGGCGCGACCGGCCACGGCCACGGCACCCCCAAGGCGGTGCTGCTGGGCCTGGAGGGCGAGTCGCCGCGGACGGTGGACGTCGAGACGGCGGACGAGCGGGTGGCGTCGATCAGGTCGGCCGGGCGGATCCGGCTCCTCGGCGAACACGAGATCCCGTTCTCCTTCGACGACGATCTGGTGCTGCACCGCCGCAAGGCACTCCCGTACCACGCGAACGGCATGACGCTGTGGGCGTACGACGCCTCGGGCGCCGAACTCCTGTCGAAGACGTACTACTCGGTGGGCGGCGGCTTCGTCGTCGACGAGGCTGTGCTTGATCAAGACCTGGTCGGCGCGAACCGCATCAAGCTCGACGACACGGTCCTGAAGTACCCCTTCCGCACGGGCGACGAGCTGCTGCGCCTGACGAAGGAGACGGGCCTGTCGATCTCGTCGCTGATGCTGGAGAACGAGCGGGCCTGGCGCACCGAGGCGGAGATCCGGACCGGTCTGCTGGAGATCTGGCGGGTGATGCAGGCGTGCGTGTCACGCGGCATGTCCCGCGAGGGCATCCTGCCGGGCGGGCTGAAGGTACGCCGCCGGGCCGCCATGTCGGCACGCCAACTCCGGGCGGAGGGCGACCCGTTGGCGCACGCGATGGAGTGGATCACGCTCTACGCGATGGCGGTCAACGAGGAGAACGCGGCCGGGGGCCGAGTAGTGACGGCCCCGACGAACGGCGCGGCCGGCATCATCCCTTCGGTCCTGCACTACTACATCAACTTCGGGGCGGGCGCGGCCTCCGAAGGAGAGAAGGAGGACGGGGTGGTCCGCTTCCTGCTGGCCGCCGGCGCCATCGGCATGCTCTTCAAGGAGAACGCCTCCATCTCCGGCGCCGAGGTCGGCTGCCAGGGCGAGGTCGGCTCCGCCTGCTCGATGGCCGCGGGCGCGCTCGCCGAGGTCCTCGGCGGCTCCCCGGAACAGGTCGAGAACGCCGCCGAGATCGGCATGGAACACAACCTCGGCCTCACCTGCGACCCGGTCGGCGGCCTGGTCCAGATCCCGTGCATCGAACGCAACGGCATGGCCGCGGTGAAGGCGGTGACCGCGGCGAAGATGGCGATGCGGGGGGACGGCTCGCACAAGGTGTCCCTGGACAAGGTCATCAAGACGATGAAGGACACCGGGGCGGACATGAGCGTGAAGTACAAGGAAACCGCGCGCGGCGGGCTGGCGGTCAACATCATCGAGTGCTGAGGGGATGGGCCCTGACCAGCGCGTCCGTTTCTTTCAGCGCTGTCGGGGCCTTCTCTGCCTACCCGGCGGAAAGTCCCCGGGAAATCCCACGGGATGGGCACCTGACCTGGGGGTTCGTGGCACCCTCGACCACTGTTCTGATCCGCCCTGACCGCCGACCACGGCCAGGATGTATCAAATCGATCCCCTAAGCTCACTTGAGGGGTACCATTGGATACATGAGTGCTGCGGAAAACTCGCGCCTGGAGCAGCGGCTGACCGGCCTCTCCCTCACGTTCACGACGGCGCAGGCACGTCAGGCCCTGCTCTCCCCCCGTGATCTGGCGTCCTTGGTCGCGGAGGGGGACATAGTCGAACTGTCCCGTGGGGTGCACCGACGGGCAGACGCACCGGAGACCGCGCACGCAGATCTGCTGGCCGTGTGCACGCGGGCTCCACGCGCCGTCGTGTGCGGCGAGTCCGCCCTGGCCCTGCATGAACTGATCGACGACATCCCCGCAGCAGTGCACATCGCCGTGCCGCGCGGCACTCGCCGCCCCACGATTTCCTACCCGCCGACCGTGGTGGCGCAGTACGCCTCGAAGACCTTCGTCCTCGGCATCGAACGGTTCGAAGCAGCTCCAGGAGAGACCGTCCCCGTGTACAACGCAGCCCGCAGCGTCGTCGACGCGATGCGCCACCGCAGCCGCATCGGCGAGACCCTCGCCCTGTCCGCGCTCGGCCGCTATCTGCGCCGGAGCGGCCGTGACGGGGTCAGCGAACTCCAGGACATCGCACGCGAGTTGGGCGCTCTCTCGGTCATCCGCCCCGCCGTAGAGGCGATGCTCGCCTGATGGCCAACCCCACACGCGACACCACCGCCGGCCGCGTCTACAACGACCTTCGCACCCTGGCCTGCCGCAACAGCCGGTCCACGGACGAGGTCATGGTCGAGTACGTCCTCGAACGGTTCCTCTACCGCATGGCCGCATCACCCCTTGGCCGCGACCACTTCGTCCTCAAGGGCGGCCTGCTGCTGGTGCCCCGGCAGGCAACGTTCGCCCGTTAAGGAGCGGCGTCCGGTGCGTGCTCTCGGCGTGCCGGACGAAAGCCCTCGTACTGGACGTACTTGGGCTTTTGGTCGGTGCGGCGAGTGGGGGCACCTCCCACGCCCTTAAGGCAGTGGGGGAGCGTGCCGGGCGCCGTGGGTGCTGTGCGGGACTTTCGAAACACCCCCTAGGTCGTAGCCAGTGGTCCGACTCAGGGACAGAGCACGGTTCGCCGTCTCCAGATCCACGGCCGTAGACAGCGCAAGCAGTTCCTCGCGTGTCAGCCCGCGGGACGCATCGTCGCGCTTGGTGATCACAAAGGATCTGTACCCCACGAGGCAATCCACCATCAGCCTCCGGGCAAGCCGCACGCGGCAGGATCGCCCCACCAAATAACAAGAGTTTTGTTAATATGGCTCCATGGCTACCACTCCCGACCCCGCTCCGGGCGAAGGTCCCGTCCGCCCGGTCTCCGTCTCCCTCCACGAAGGCACCATCGCCGCCCTCAAGGCACGTACCGGCAAGCGCGGTATGTCCGCCTACGTCGAAGCCCTCATCCAGCGCCAACTCGAACGTGACCGGTTGCGCGAACTCATTGAAGACGCGGAGACCGAGCACGGGCCGGTGGACCAGGCAGCGGTCGAGGCCAAGCGGGCGCTCCTGCGCGGCGACGCTGCCGACTCGGCGGACGCCGCGTGAGTGGCACCCTTGTCCTGGACTGCGAGGGCCTGTCCAAGCTCGTACGACGTACACCCGAGCTCACCGAGTGGCTGGCTGCGGCCGAGGCGGAGGACATCCGCGTCGTCACCAGCTCTGTCACCCTCGTCGAAGCCCGCGACCCCAAGACCAACCAGGCCCGCTTCGACTACGCCGTCTCCCGCGTGAACATCGTCCCGCCCACCGAAGCCATCGCCCGCCACGCAAGCAAGCTCCTTGCCGCAGCCGGCCTGCACGGCCACACATACGCCCTCGACGCCATCGTGGCTGCCACCGCACTCTCCTCACCCGCCCCCGTGACCGTCCTGACGTCAGACCCCGAGGACCTCCACATGCTGTGCGGCCCCGGCGTCCACGTCATCAAGATCTGACACGGTGCGAAGCGGGACGACGCCGCGGGCAAGAACAGACCCTGCCCACGCGGGGGAATCCTGACCGGGGCAGCTTGGGGGCTCCCGGCTCAACGTGGTGGAGCGCTGCCCGAACGCGTGCTCGGGCGTCGGCGGCGCAGCGGGCGTGGGCTGTGGTTACTGTCGTGGCAGGAACAGCGCAGCCGCCGCGGTGGTCAGCAGGGTCGCTATGCCCGCGACCAGGAAGCCGAGCGAACGCGGTCACCGCTTACCCCCCCGGGAGACGACCACCGTCGGGGCCTGGCCGAGGGCCACACTCGCCGCCGTGGCCACCGCGGGCATGCTGGTGGCGGCCGGCTTCGCGGTGACCGCCGTCGTCCGGGCGCCGGCGGTCACCGGCCGAAGGCCGCGACCGCTCCGGCCGCGGTCACGTCCACCGGGACGGACTGCCGCGGCCGCGCCGTCACGCCACAGCGCCGCCCTTCCGGCCGAGCCCGCCGCCGCGTCGACGTCCTGCACGCGATGCCCAAGCACCGCACCCTCTACCAGCCCGGGCACGAACAAACAGCCTGGGAAGCCCCCCACACACCGCGGACGGGCCGCTGTGGACGGACGGCCCGGTCGACCCGTGTCGAGGCGAGAACGCACTGGGGTGGGGAGAGCGGCCGAGGGCCAGGGGGCTGCGCCGTAGTGGCACGGCCCCCTGGCCGGCACGCCGTCACAGGGCGATGAGCTGCCAGTCCTGGTTCGATCCGTCGGTGATGGGCCATTGGATGACCTGGACACCGTCCGTGATGGCGGCGTCCTTGACGTCGGCGCACCATCCGTTGCGGACGTTGACGAGCCGGTAGTAGCCGCTGGTCTGGGAGGGGACCAGTTTCCACCACTGGTTGTCGCCGCCGTCGTCGGTCGACTGGTCCAGGGGCGCGCCCTTGAGGGAGTTGTCCGGGCTCTCCAGGAGTTTGCCGCTGCGGACGTTGACCAGCCGGTAGGAGCCGTCGGCGTTCGGCAGCAGTTTCCACTGCTGGTTGGTGCCGCCTGTCGAAGGCCACTGGATGATGGAGGCTCCGTCGGCGCTGGAGGCGTCGCTGACGTCCATGACCTTGCCGCTCTTGCGGTTCACCAGCCGGAAGGTGCCCAGGTCCGCGGTGAAGGGCCGATCGTAGATCTCCAGGTTGCGGATGGACGCCCAGACCCCGGAGGGCAGTCCGGTGACCGTGACCCGTACGTAACGGGCCTGGGCACTGAGCGCGACGGTCTGCACCTGGCTCGTGCTGGTGGTGTCGGTGCGGTCGGCGAGCGTGGTCCAGGTGGCGTTGTCGGTGGAACCCTCGATGCGGTAGCGGTAGTTGGTGGCGTCCATTTCCCAGGCGATACGGGCGCCGGTGAGCGACTTGGCCGCTCCCAGGTCGACTTTGAGCCAGTTGCCGGTGTTGGCGTTGTTGGCGCACCAGCGGGTGGCGGTGGAGCCGTCGACGGCCATGGCCGCGGTGTTGCCCTTGGACGTCTCCTGGCTGCTGGCGGTGGCGGTCCTGCCCGCGGCGATGTCGGCCGGCTGCACGGTCCGGTCCAGGGTCACGCCGACCACGCTGTCCTCGGGGATGCGGGTCCGGTTGATCCCGGTGACCGTCACCTTGCCCTCCGCGCTGACCGAGTACGGCAGGTCGGTGCCCGAGGCCACGTCGTAGACCCGAGTGACCTGAGCGTCTCCGATCGCGGGGGTGGTGAAGGAGGTGCCGCTGTAGCCGGGCAGCAGGTGGAGGTAGAAGGTGCTGCCCTTGTAGGTGTAGCCGTACTTGCCGTCGAGAGGCTGCCAGGGGCCGCCGGTGGTGCCGTAGACGGCCTCGCCGCAGGTGGTCATGAAGGAACCGATCCGGCGCACCAGGTCGGCCTGGGCTGTGGGGACCACACCGGTGCGGTCGGGGCCGACGTTGACCAGGCAGGTCATGTTCCGCACCCAGGCATTGACCAGGATGTTCATGGCCGTGCCGAAGCCCATCACACTCGTGCCGGCCCGGTAGCCCCAGGCACCGCCGATGGTGAAGCACTTCTCCGCGACCCGTCCGGTGCGGATCGCGCCGGAGGGCACGGAGGGGCCCTCCTCACTGGTGTAGTCGCCGATCCAGCCCGAACGCAGGGTGGTGACGATGTCCGGCTGGTGCTTGCGCACCAGCCCGGTCAGGCCCAGCGGTTTGCCGGTGTCGGGGTCGGTCTCGCTGTAGGCGGAGTCCACCGGCCATTCGTTCGCCGGGTCGCGGAACTTGCCGGGCTCCCAGAAGAAGGCGGCGGACGCATCCGAGCCCTGCTGGCCGAGCCAGCCGCCGTCCCACCACAGGTCGTCGATCTTGCCGTACTGGGTGACCATCTCCCTGACCTGTTGGTACAGCTCGTTCTTCATGATCCGCGCGTTCTCCTTGTGCGCGGGATCCGTGGTGTAACCCCACTTGTTGGGCAGGCAGTTGGTGCCGCGGACGTCGTAGTAGCCCGGGTAGCGCCAGCTCAGCGGCGAGATGTACAGGCCCACCTTCAGCCCGGCGTCGCGCACCGCGGTGACGTACTGGCCGATGAAGTCCTTCTGGAGCGGGGCCTGCCCGGCGTGCCAGGCGTTCGGGTGGGTGGACGGCCACAGCGCGAAGCCGTCGTGGTGGCGGGCCGTGAGCACCGTGTACTTCGCGCCCATGTCCTTGGCCAGTTGGGCCCAGTCGGCCGGGTTGTAGGCGCTGGCGGTGAACTGCTCGCTGGTGGCGTCGGTGACGTACTTCTTGTAGTTCTCCGGGGTGATGGCGGCGTTCTCCATGTACCACTCGCCCTTGGCCGGGCCGGAGTAGACACCCCAGTGGATGAACATGCCGAGCTTGGCATCCCGCAACCACTGGATCTTCTCGTTGGACTGTTGCTCCACGCCCATGTCGATCTTGGGGATCCGCAGCGGGGGGAGCGGCAACGGCTCACCGGCGGCAGCGGCATGGGCGGGTACCGCCAGTGTCGGGGTGATAGCCGCGGCGACCGTCATGGCCGCCATACCGGCCAGCACTCTTCGTCGAGTGATCGGCTGTGACAAGGTCGTTCTCCTGACTGTCCACAAGACAGCACGCAGGTGCTGCGGCTCAGCGTCGGGGCCGAACAGATCGGATGGGTCACCTCGGAGACGGCGAGACACAGGGGAGTCGCACGGAGGCGTGTGTTTCACCCAGGTGACATCGGATGTATTAATCAGCAACAGACCGTGTTGTGTCTAGAGGTTCGTCGAAGCTCGTGCAAATCGGAGGGCTTCGGATCGGAGAGAAGGGGCGAGACCTCTGAAGACATCGGATGTGTACTGGTTCAGGGCGTTGACGAAGCCTCATTTCCCCCCTACCGTCCTCAAACGGAGTCGCACACAACCAAACAAATCACAAGCCTCATTGAGGTGAATCCAGATGCTCCGACGCGCCCTCACCTATGTGTCGGCCGCCCTCCTGGGCGTGACCGCCTTCCTTGTCACCGGCCCCCCCGCCCAGGCGGCCACGGTCCTCATCACCAACGCCACGCAGTTCACCGACTCCGCCGGCGCCGTCGTCCACGCCCACGGTGGCGGGGTGATCAAGGTCGGCTCGTATTACTACTGGTTCGGCGAGAACCGCAACGCCGACAACACCTTCAAGGCCGTCTCCGCCTACCGCTCGACCGACCTGAAGACCTGGGAGTTCAGGAACAACGTCCTGACCCAGGCCAGCGACCCCGAGCTGGCGGTCGCCAACATCGAGCGGCCCAAGGTCGTCCTCAACTCCACCACCGGCAAGTTCGTGATGTGGATGCACAAGGAGAACGGCACCGACTACAACCAGGCCCGCGCCGCCGTCGCCGTCTCCGACACCATCGACGGCGACTACACCTGGAAGGGCAGCTTCCGGCCCCCGACCGGCACCACGTCCCGCGACATGGCCCTGTTCAAGGACGACGACGGCACCGCCTACCAGATCACCTCCGCCGCCGGCAACGCCGACCTGCAGATCTGGAGACTCACCGCCGACTACACGGCCTACGCGAGCCTGACCGCGAACCCGTGGGCCGGAGCCTTCCGTGAGGCTCCGGCACTGTTCAAGCGCAACGGCGTCTACTTCATGCTCACCTCCGGCAACAGCGGCTGGAAGCCCAACCAGCAGAAGTACGCCACCGCCACCAGCATCGCCGGCCCCTGGACGGCCATGACCGAGATCGGTGACGACACCGGCTACGGATCCCAGACCACGTTCGTGCTGCCCGTCCAGGGCACCACGGGCACCTCGTACCTCTACATGGGCGACCGCTGGGGCAACTCCATGGGCGGCGCGGTCAACGACTCGCAGTACGTCTGGCTCCCGCTGACCTTCCCCACCCGGACCACCATGAACCTGCCGTGGTACCCGCAGATCTCCATCGACACCGAGTCCGGCACGGTCACCGGCGCGGGCGGCGGCCCCTACTACAACCTGGCGGCCCGGCACAGCGGCAAGTGCCTCGACATCTCCGACAACTCCGCCGCCGACGGCGCGGTCGCCCTCCAGTACACCTGCACCAGCGGCATCAACCAGCAGTGGCGGCTCAAGGACACCGGCAACGGGTACGTCCAGATCCTCGCCCAGCACAGCGGCAAGTGCCTCGACGTCGCGGGCAACTCCACCACCGACGGCGCCTTCGTCAACCAGTACCGCTGCACCACCGGCACCAACCAGCAGTGGCAGTTCCAGGACCAGGGAGGCGGCTACTACCGGCTCGTAGCCCGGCACAGTGGCAAGTGCCTCGACGTGAAGGACGCGTCCACCACCAACGGCGCCCGCCTCATCCAGTGGCCCTGCGGGACCGGCACCAACCAGCAGTTCCAGCGGCGCGCCGCGTGACGATGTCCGGGTGCGGACGGCAATGTCCGCACCCGGACGGGAACCAGCGCGTGATCGCGGCATGCTCGATCCTGAACCTGACGGCCGCCGAGGACGCCCGGATCCAGGCGCGCTGGGCCAACGTCCCGGGCAAGCGGCTGCAGTCCTTCAACTTCCAGGACCGCTACGTGCGGCACGCCAACTTCGACGTGCGCATCGACCAGAACATCACCGGCCCGGACGCCCAGTTCCGGCCGCGCCCCGGCCTGGTCGGCTCCGGCACCGTCTCCTTCGAGTCGGTGAACTTCCCCGGCTACTTCCTGAGGCACGCCGACTTCGGCTTCCAGCTGGCCTACAACGACGGCACCACCCAGTTCGCCCAGGACGCCACCTTCCGACAGGTCGCCGGACTCGCCGACCCGGCATGGTCCTCCTTCCAGTCGTACAACTACCCCACCCACTACATCCGCCACTACGCGTACCAACTGAAGGTCGGATCGATCCAGCCCATCGGCTCTCCGGCCGGCAACGCCGGCGTGGGCGGGCGCGAGTGGCAGGTGTGGTCCGGCAGCAACGGCATGAACGACGTGCTGTCGTTCGTCGCTCCGTCGGCGATCAGCAGCTGGACCTTCGACGTCATGGACTTCGTCCGGCAGGTGGCCGGGGCGAACGTCTCGTACTGGCCGAGGACCCGGGAGGCCAGGAACGACAGCAGCATGCCGAGTTCCACGCCGGTGACCTTGCCGCCGACGGCGCCGAGGACCGCTCCGCCGGGGGTGCTGCCGCGCCGCTCCTGCATCTTGTCGAGCAGCGGCTTGAGGATCTCCCGGAACCCGGCGACGTTCGCCCGGATCCATCCCGGGCGGTCGACGACGAGGACACGGCCTGCTTCGGGCGCAGGTCACCGCTTCTGCGGGGTGGCGATCACCCGCGGGGTCGGCTGGGACGGGTGGGACGACAATCGCGTTGGTGCCGTGGGAGCCGGGGTGGCGTGCCCAGGGCGCGCCACCCCCGGGCCGCTCAGCCGACCTTGGTCATGTTCCACTGCTGCGGGGGGCCGCCGTTGGGGGTCCACTGGATGACCTGGGTGTTGTCCGCGGCGTTGTTGGAGTTGTCCAGCGCCTTTCCGCTGTGCCGGTTGATGAGCCTGTACGCGCCGCCGCCCAGCGCGGTGATGGCCCACTGCTGCTGGTGGCTGCCGTTGTCGGTCTTCTGCACCATCACTGCGCTGTTGGAGGTGCTGTTGTTGTCGTCGAGGGCCTTGCCGCTGCGGACGCAGACCAGCTTGTAGTAGCCGTGGCCCTGGTCGGTGACCGTCCACTGCTGCGGCGTGCCACCGTTGACGGTCCACTGGATGATCGGGGTGCCGTCGCTGCCGACGTTGGCGTTGTCGAGAGCCTTGCCGCTCTGGGCGCAGACCAGCCGGTAGACGCCGCCTGCCAGGACGGCCGGCATGCCGTTGACCTCCACGCAGACCACGGAGTCGTTCGCGTTGGGCGCGGTGGTCGGCACCTGGACGTTGATCTGCCCGCCGCTGACCCAGTAGTTGAGGTTGGTGCCGGGGTTGTTCATCAGGTAGACGCGGTTGATGGTGTTGTGGACCGCCGGGATCTGCAGGGTGCCGCCCGTGGGCCAGTTGAAGACGTGGGCGAAGAGCTTGCCGTCCTTCTTCGTGATCCTGCCCCAGGACGGCTCGGTGGCGAAGGGGCTGCCGCTGGTGCCGTGGATGCTGTCGCCGTGGGTGGCCATCCAGGAGGCCATGCCGTTCAGGACGGTCACGGATCCAGCGGTCACGGTGCCATCGGCCTTGGGGCCGATGTTGAGCAGGTAGTTGCCGTCCCGGGAGACGACGGTGACCATCTCCTGGATGATGGTCTGGACCGAGCGGTAGGCGTTCTCCCTGTCCTGGTGGTAGCCCCAGGCGTGGTTCATGGTGGCGCAGGCCTCCCACGGCCGGTCCATCGGCGCGTCGGGGATACCGAACTCCGCGACTGCGTAGTCGCCGAGACCGACGTCACGCTTGACGCGTTCGTTGACGATGAGGCCGGGCTTGCGGGCCATCAGCCAGCTGTACAGGTCCTCGCCGTCGGCCTTGACCCACCAGTCTTCGAGCGTGGGGGAAGAGGGGTCGGCGCACCAGTCGCCGTCGAACCACAGGATGGCCGGGTCGTAGCGGTTCAGCAGTTCCTGCAGCTGGGCCTTCATGTCGTTGATGTAGCCGGTGCGGGCCGACAGCGACGACATGTCGGAGAAACCCCTGCCGCTGTCACAGGTCTGGGAGGAGTGGGTCCAGTCGAGGATCGAGTAGTAGAGCCCGAACTTGATGCCCCGGCTCTCGCACGCGGTCTTCAGCTGGAGGAGCAGGTCGGGCTGGAAGTTGTTGTAGTCGCGCAGGTTGTACAGCTTGGTGCCGGTGACGTCGGTGAAGCCCGGGACGTCGGAGTCCCACATCGCGTAGCCCTCGTGGTGCTTGGCGGTGAACACGAGGTACTTCATGCCGGCGTCCTGGGCCAGCTGGGCGATGGTGTTCGCGTTGAAGGCGGACGGGTTGAACGGGGTGGTCACCTGGGCCTGGTAGTTGGCCTTGGTCCAGTTCTCGACGCTGAACGCCCACTCGCCGCGGCCGAGATAGGAGTAGGACCCGAAGTGGATGAACATCCCGAACCGGGCCTGGTACCACCAGTCCATCTTCGAGGCGACGGTGTAGGCCTCGGCCGTGGCGGGCCACAGGGCCTGCGGCAGACCGAACGCCACGGTACCGCCGGCGAGGGCCGCGGCCTTGATGAGGGAGCGTCTGCTGAGGGGTACGGAAGACATCGTGCGGCTCCTGGAGGGTGAAGGACACAGGGTGTCGGTGACTGCTCGTCCGCAGCACCGCACAGACGGCGGAGTACGGCGACTCATGTCCGGCGGGGCTCCGACAGCTCCCATAGACATCGGATGTATTAACAGGCACCGCCCCGCCCCTTGTCCAGAGCGGAGACGGAGAATCAAGAAAGTCCTGTTCATCACCCCGCTACCAAACCCAAGGAACGAATACATCGGAGGTATATCGAGGTTTGGCCGGGGGTCGAAAACGGGCACCGCTTCGCGGCGCGGCCACCCTGCCGCGCTGCGAAGCCGTACGGTCCCGGGCGCCGTCGGCTACGCGTCCCCCACCACGACGATGTCGAGAGTCCTGGGCCCGTGCACGCCTTCGACACGGTCCAGTTCGATGTCGCTGGTGGCCGAGGGGCCGGAGATCAGCGTCAGCGGGCGGTAGGGATCGAGCAGGCGCAGTGCCTCGGGTACGTCGGGAGCGATCTGGTCCGCCCGGACCACGCAGATGTGCTGGTCCGGGAGCAGGGTCAGGACCCGCCGTCCCTGGCCCGGACCGTGGTCGAGGGTCACGGTGCCGGTGACGGCGATGGCGGTGGCGACGGTGGTGACTACGGCGTCCGCCGCGTCTAGTTGTCCGACGGTCAGCGGCGGGACGTCTGTCAGCAGGGACCAGGGTCCCGCCGGGACCAGGTCCTCGGGAAGCCCGGGCGGGACCACCAGGGACCGTGCTCCGGTGCGGGCCAGCGCGTGACCGACCGCCGCCGCGGCATCGGCCGGCGGAACACGGACCACCGTGGCGCGGTACTCGGCGGCCCGCTCGGCGAACAGCCCGACGACGTCCGGTCCGGCATGGTCGGCGCGGCGACCGTGCGAGTGGGGTACGTCGTCGGGGCTCTCGAAACCGGGAACGCCGGACAGCGCTCCCCGAATCGCGCTCAGGACGCTCTCGCGGCCGTTCATCGTCGTTCCTTCCCCTGCGCCGTCGTACGGCTGTCTTCGCTCGTGGGTGGTCGCGTACGGCGCCACCAGGCGCGCAGGGACTCGCGGGCCGGCGCCGGGGTGTCCCGGGTGCCGGACCAGCGGGCGAACGGACCGGGCAGGGCACCGATGCGGCCGTCACGGGCCACCAGCCGGGCTCCCCCGGCGGACAGCCGCTGTACGGCGGCCAGTCGCCGCGGTGAGCCCAGGACGGCGCCCGCGGCCTTCATGGCGAGTGCCTCGGTTGTGGGGAGCAGTCGGTCCCGGCGTTTGGCCTCCACGGCCTCGGCCCGCAGATGGACCAGCACCTCGGGGATGTTGATCTTCACGGGGCAGGCGTCGTAACAGGCGCCGCACAGGGTCGAGGCGAAGGGCAGCGAGGCCGCGTTCCCGATGCCGACGAGCTGCGGAGTCAGGACGGCGCCGATCGGCCCGGGGTAGACCGAACCGTAGGCATGGCCCCCCGTGCGCTCGTACACCGGGCAGACGTTGAGGCACGCCGAGCAGCGGATGCAGGCGAGGGCCTGGCGGCCCACCTCGTCGGCCAGGGTCGCGGTCCGGCCGTTGTCGAGCAGCACCAGGTGGAAGTTCCGGGGGCCGTCGCCCTCGGTGACGCCGGTCCACAGCGAGGTGTAGGGGTTCATCCGCTCGCCGGTCGACGAGCGGGGCAGGAGCTGGAGGAACACGTCCAGGTCGGCGAAGGACGGCAGGACCTTCTCGATGCCCATGACGGTGATCACGGTCTCCGGCAGGGTCAGGCACATCCGCCCGTTGCCCTCCGACTCCACCACCGCCACCGTTCCGGTGTCGGCGGCAGCGAAGTTGGCGCCGGAGACGGCGACCTTGGCCCGCAGGAACTTCTCCCGCAGGTGGAGCCGGGCCGCCTCGGCGAGGTCGCGGGGCTCGTCGGTGAGGTCCTCGGGGGCGGGTCTGCCCCACTCCCCCATCTCCCGGCGGAAGATCTCCCGGATCTCGGAGCGGCCCCGGTGGATGGCGGGCACGAGGATGTGCGAGGGACGGTCGCCGCCCAACTGCACGATGAGTTCCGCGAGATCGGTCTCGTAGGCACGGATGCCCGCGTCCGCGAGCGCCTCGTTGAGGCCGATCTCCTGGGTCGCCATCGACTTGACCTTGACGACCTCGTCCTCGCCGGTCGCCTTCACCAGGGCAGTCACGATGCGGTTGGCGTCGGCGGCGTCCGACGCCCAGTGGACCACTCCCCCCGCGGCGGTCACAGCCTTCTCCAGGCGCAGGAGATGGTGGTCGAGATGGCGGAGGGTGCGACGCTTGATCGTCGCGGCTGCCTCCCGCAGTTCTTCCCAGTCCTCCAGTTCGGCGGCGACCGCCAGCCGCTTGTCGCGGATGGTGCCGGTCGCGCGGCGCAGGTTCGCCCGCAGCCGGGTGTCGGCGAGCGCGGTCTTCGCAGCCTCGGGGAAGGCCGGGGTGCCCAGCCATACGACGTTGTCGGCACCGCTCACCGCACGTCCCCTTCCGTGGAGGCCAGGATCTCGGCCAGGTGCATCGTGCCGACGCCGGTACGCAGTCGGGACAGGCCGCCGCCGATGTGGGTGAGGCATGAGTTGTCACCCGCGCACAGGATCTCGGCGCCGGTGTCCTGCACATGGCGCATCTTGTCGGCCAGCATCGCGTTGGAGACCTCTGCGTTCTTCAGGGCGAAGGTTCCGCCGAAGCCGCAGCAGGACTCGGCGTCGGGCAGTTCGACGAGGTCGATGCCCTTCACGGCGCGCAGCAGCCTGAGCGGCCGGTCGCCGACACGCAGCATGCGCAGCGAGTGGCAGGTCGGGTGGTAGGTGACACGGTGGGGGAAATAGGCGCCGACGTCGGTGACGCCTAGGACGTCGACCAGGAGCTCCGACAGCTCGTACACCGTCGGCACCACCTGCTCGACCGCCTCGGCGAGGGCGGCGTCGCCGTACTGGGCTGCCACCACGCGGTGGTGGTCGCGCACCATGCCCGCGCAGGACCCGGAGGGGGCGACGACGGCGTCGTAGCCTGCGAAGACCTCGGCGAAGCGGCGGACCATGGGCAGGGTCTCGGGGCGGTACCCGGTGTTGAAGTGCATCTGGCCGCAGCAGGTCTGGGCCTGCGGGAACTCCACGGTGTGGCCGAGGCGCTCCAGCAGTTCGGTCACCGCGCGACCAGTGCGGGGGAACATCGTGTCGTTGAAGCAGGTGATGAAGAGGGCTATGCGCATGGGGTTTCCTGAGGCGGGGCCGGCCGTGCGGGGACGGACAGGTCGTAGGTCCGCGCGGCCGTGCCGGTGAAGACGTCATGGCGCTCGGCCGGCCCGAGCCCGGCCGTCAACTCGCGTTCGGTGGCGATCACTTCGGCGTACGTGGCGGCGAGCCGGCAGACGGGCCAGTCGGAGCCGAACATCAGCCGTTCGGGTCCGAAGGCGTCGAGCACGGTGTCGGCGTACGGCGCGAGGGCCGCGACGGTCCAGGAGCCCCAGTCGGCTTCGGTGACCATGCCGGAAAGTTTGCAGACGGTGTTGCGGAGGGCGGCGAGGCGCCGGATCTGCTGGGCCCAGGGGTCGAGTTCGCCGGACGCGATGGGCGGCTTGCCGAGGTGGTCGAGGACGAAGGTGAGGCCGGGCAGGCGCTCCGCGGCCTCGACGGCCGCCGCGAGTTGGTGGGGCTTCACCACGAGGTCGTAGACGAGTCCCGCCTCGGCGACCGCGGAAAGGCCGCGCAGCACCTCGGGGCGTACGAGCCAGCGCGGGTCCGGCTCGCCCTGCACCTGGTGACGGATGCCCACCAGGTGCTCCCCGCCGGGGCCCGCGCGCAGTTCCGCGAGGGTCTCGGCGACATCGGGGGCGGTCAGGTCGGTCCAGCCGACGACCCCGGCGACCAGGTCGCTGTCGGCGGCCAGGGCCAGGAACTCCGGGGTCTCGTCCGGCACGGTGATCGTCTGCACCAGCACGGTGGCGGTGACACCGGCCGCGCGGGCCTCCGGCGCCAGGTCGGCGAGGGTGAAGTCGCGTCGCAGCGGGGCGAGCTCGGCTCCGCTGATCCAGTCCTGGTCGCGGACGGACAGGTCCCACACATGGTGGTGGGCGTCCACGATGCCGGGCTCGGTCTCCGCTGCGGTCACAGTTCCCACACCACCGGCAGCGAGGCGTCCGCGCCCTGCGCGGAGTAGTCGTGGACGACGGCGAGCAGGTCGGCCATCCGGGCCTGCCAGGCGATGTTGACGGGCAGCTTGTCGAGTTCGGCGATCATCGCCTGGTAGTCCTCGACCTCCAGCACATGGAACAGGTCCGTACCACTGCGCCAGATCGTCCACTCGCTCACGCCCGCGGCGCGGATGGCTGCGGTGAGTTCCTCGGGCACCTCCCGGTGCGCGGCCTCGTACTCCTTGATACGGTCGGCGCGGACCTTGGTGTGCAGGGCGACCTTCATGACGGCTCCTTCGACGGCATGGCTCCCCCGATCGGCGTGGCTGCGGGGACGGGGGTGTCCGGGTCCAGCAGGCCCTCGGCGCGCAGCTCGTCCCACAGGGTGTCCGGAATCGGGCGCCGCAGCTGCTCCACCGTGTCGCGCACCTCCTGGGGGGAGCGCGCGCCGGTCAGGACGCTCGCGACCGCGGAATGGCCGAACGGGAAGCGCAGCGCGGCGGCACGAAGCGGCACACCATGGCGTTCGCAGACCGCGAGGAGCCGTAGCGCCCGGTCGAGGACCGGCTGCGGAGCGGGTGCGTAGTCGTACGTGGCGCCGGGCCGGGGGGCGGTCAGCAGCCCGGAGTTGAACACCCCGCCGATGACGACACTCCGGCCACGAGCGGCTGCCTCCGGGAGCAGTTCGGCGAGCGAGTCCTGTTCCAGCAGGGTGTAGCGGCCGGCCAGCAGTACCACGTCGATGTCTGTCTCACGCAGGAACCGGGCGGGCAGGGCGGACTGGTTCATCCCGATGCCGATCGCTCCGATTACACCTTCGGCACGCAGCCGCTCCAGCGCCGGATACGCCTCGCGCAACGCCTGGTGGGCGTGGTCGTCAGGGTCGTGCAGCAGGGCCACGTCGATGCGGTCGAGGCCGAGACGCTCCAGGCTGGCCTCCAGGGAGCGCAGTACTCCGTCGGCGCTGAAGTCCCAGACGCGGCGGTGGGTGGCCGGGACGGCGAAGCCGTGGGCGAGGTCGTCGTCGGCGCCGCCCTCCGGGTCCGGCACGAGAAGCCGGCCCACCTTGGTGGAGAGGGTGTACGTCTCCCGGGGGCGGTCGCGCAGCGCGGCGCCGAGCCGCCGTTCCGACAGGCCGAGACCGTAGTGGGGCGCGGTGTCGAAGGTGCGGATGCCGGCGTCCCAGGCCGCCTCCACCGTGGCGTGGGCAGCCTCGTCGCTGACCGCGTGGAAGAGGTTGCCGAGGGCGGCACAGCCCAGCGCCAGTTCCGAGACCGGTACCGTGCTGCCGCCCAGCATGGTGGTCCTCACGACCGGTCCACCGGGCGCAGCCGCAATCCCTGCATGCCACCGTCCACCGCGAGCGCGGTGCCGGTGACGGACGCCGCGGCCGGGCTCGCCAGGTAGACGATGGCGGCCGCCACCTCGTCGGCGGTCACCAGGCGTCCCAGGGGCTGGCGGGCCTTGAGGGCCGCGCGCTCGGCCTCGGGATCGTCGGCCGCGTCCAGCAGCCGGGAGACCCATGGTGTGTCGGCGGTCCCGGGGTTGACGCAGTTGACGCGGATGCCCTCGCGGACGTGGTCGGCGGCCATGGCGAGAGTCAGCGAGAGGACCGCACCCTTACTGGCGCAGTACACGGCGCGCTGAGGCAGGCCCGCGGTGGCGCCGATCGAGCACGTGTTGACGACCGCCGCGTGCGCGGAGCGGCGCAGGTGGGGCAGGGCGGCACGCGTAGTGCGGACGATGCCGAGGACATTGACGTCCATCACCCGGTGCCACTGCTCGTCCGGGTTGTCCTCGATGGTGCCCACCGCGCCGATGCCCGCGTTGTTCACGAGGATGTCCAGGCCGCCGAGCCGCTCGGCGGCCTGTTCCACGGCGGCGCGCACGGAGGCGTCGTCGCTGACGTCGGCCTGGAGGCCGAGCAGCGGTTCGCTGACGCCGCCCGGATCGAGGTCGAGCACGGCGACCGCCGCGCCCTGCGCCGCCAGTGCGCGGGCCGTGGCCAGCCCGATGCCGGACGCACCCCCGGTGACGACGGCCTTGAGCCCTGACAGACCGGTCATGCCACCTCCTCCCGTCCAGCGAGGTCGGCCGCCCAGAAGGTGCCGTCCGGGTAACGGTATTCGGTGAGGGACTCGGGGTGCATGGTGGCGGAGAAGCCCGGGGTCAGCGGCGCGGTGTAGTGGCCGTCGCGCATCACCACGGGCGCGGTGAAGTGCTCGTGGAGGTGGTCGACGAACTCGATGACGCGGTTCTCGGTGGTACCGGACAGCGCCAGGTAGTCGAACATCGACAGGTGCTGCACCAGCTCGCACAGGCCCACGCCGCCGGCGTGCGGGCAGACCGGGACGCCGAACTTCGCGGCGAGCAGCAGGATCGCGAGGTTCTCGTTGACGCCGCCGACGCGGGCCGCGTCGATCTGGAGGACGTCGATGGCGCCGGCCTGGAGGAGCTGTTTGAAGACGATACGGTTCTGCACGTGCTCGCCGGTGGCGACCTTCACGGGGGCGACGCCCCGGCGGACGGCGGCGTGGCCGAGGATGTCGTCGGGGCTGGTGGGTTCCTCGATCCAGTACGGGTCGAAGTCGGCGAGGGCCCGGGTCCACTCGATCGCCTCGTCGATGTTCCAGCGCTGGTTGGCGTCGATGGCGATGCGCACGCCGTCGCCTACGGCGGCGCGGGCGGTGCGCATACGGCGGAGGTCGTCGGCGAGGTCGGCGCCGACCTTCAGCTTGATCTGGGTGAAGCCGTCGGCGACGGCCTGCTTGGCCAGCCGGGTGAGCTTCTCGTCGGAGTAGCCGAGCCAGCCCGGTGAGGTGGTGTAGCCGGGGTAGCCGCGTTCCAGCAGCATCGCCTCGCGCTCGGCGAGACCCGTCCGGCCCTCGCGCAGGAGGTGGAGGGCGTCCTCGGGGGTGAGGGCGTCGGCGATGTAGCGGAAGTCGACCTGGGAGACCAGCCACTCGGGTTCGGCGTGGGCGAGCAGGCGCCACAGCGGCTGTCCCGCGCGCTTGGCGGCCAGATCCCACACGGCGTTGACCACGGCGCCGATGGCCATGTGCATCACCCCCTTCTCGGGGCCGAGCCAGCGCAGCTGGCTGTCCCCGATCAGGTCGCGGTTGACCGAGCCGGGGTCGGCGCACAGCTCCTGAACCGAGCGGCCCACGAGGTGAGGCCGCAGGGCGTCGATGGCGGCGACCTGGACATCGTTGCCGCGGCCGATGGTGAAGGTGAAGCCGTGGCCCTCGTGCCCGTCGCCGGCGTCGGTGCGCAGCACGACATAGGCGGCGGAGTAGTCGGGATCCGGGTTCATCGCGTCGGAGCCGTCAAGTTCCCGCGAGGTGGGGAAGCGGACGTCGTAGGTGTCGACGGCGGTGATCCGGGCGGAGGTTGTAGTCAAGGTGGTGCTGCCTTTCACGCTTGGGCGAAGGTCTGGCGCTGGCTGCCGAGGCCGTCGACAGAAAGCTCGACGGTGTCGCCGGGGCGCAGGAAAGGAGTGCCGGGAAGACCCAGAGCCACGCCCGCTGGTGTACCGGTGTTGATCACGTCCCCCGGTTCCAGGACCATGTACTGGCTCAAATACGACACGATGTGGTCGACCGGGAAGATCATGTCGCCGGTGTGGCCGTCCTGCCGCTTCACTCCGTTCACGCTCAGGTGCAGGCCGAGGTTATGCGGGTCACCGGCCTCGTCGGCGGTGACCAGCCAGGGGCCGAGCGGGTTGAAGGTCTCGCAGGACTTGCCCAGGTCCCACTGCGGGGAGTACTCCAGCTGGAACTCGCGCTCCGAGACGTCATGGCTGATCGCGTAGCCCGCGATCACGGCCTGTGCGGCCTGAGGTCCGTCGAGGTAGCGGGCCCGCTGTCCGATGACGACCGCGAGTTCGACCTCCCAGTCGGTCTTCACCGACCCCCGCGGGATCAGCACCTCGTCGTACGGGCCGACGACCGTGGCCGGGTCCTTCATGAACACCACCGGGCGCGCGGGAATCGCCGCGCCCGTCTCGGCGGCGTGGTCGCGGTAGTTCAGCCCGACGCAGATGACCTTGCCGGGGCGCGTGACGGGTGCGCCGACCCGCAGGCCGTCCGGGTCGAGCTCGGGCAGGTCTCCCGCCGTGACAGCCACGCGGGCCCGGTCCACTGCCCCGGAGGCGAGGAAGACGCCGTCGATGTCCGGGGTCAAGGAGGACAGGTCCAGCAGCCGGCCGTCGTCGGTAAGGACAGCGGGCCGCTCCTCACCGGGGGCGCCGACTCGTAGCAGTTTCACTGGGGGCTCCCTTGCCATGCGGGTTTCGTCTGAGAGGTGGTCGGCCGTAGGGCTGGGCCGCCTGCGGTGCGCCGGGCCGGACCTGTCAGCGGGCTTTGCTCATGCGCATCGCAGTCATCGGATGTATGGCGGCACAGTGACCTTAGATGCGAGGACCGTGCCTGACAATGGATTCCTCGGATGTATTTCGTCGGCGTTGCCAGTCAAGCGCCCAGAGAGGCAGATTCACCATGGCCACGCATGGCCTCGAGGTCAACACGCGAGCCGCCATCCGATGAATCAAATGTGAGCTGCAGGACCACCTCCCCCGGTGAGAGCAAGGTCGGCAGGGCATCCACCGGCCACCCCGAGGGGGATACGGCCCTCGGGGCCCGCTTCTGTCTCCGTCCCCATCGGGCCAGGCGGCCCCGTTGCCGAATTGTGAGCTGCCGCGGCGCATCACCCGTCGTGCACGAAGGCCGAGACTCTGCAGGTCGCGCGGGTGGCAGCGCGGATCGCCGAGGTCGGAACGGCGCCTCGGCGCCCTACGGCGTGATGTCCGACAAATCTCTGGCGACGAACTCTTGTCAACGTCGGCAACGTCGCCGTAACGTCCTCACGTCCGAGATACATCGGAGGAATGCTTGCAGCATTCATTGGCGTCCGTTCGGCTCGCATCCGTGCGGTCGCGTCGCCTCCGCATCCTCGGTCCCCGGCTGACCCTCACGTCCGACCCGTAGGGCACGATCCGCACATTTTCCGCGCCGGATCGGCAGCTGCCCGTCCGGCGACCTCGCCCCTCCCCGCAGGCAGGTACGCCCTCCCATTGTTGCCCTGCGCCCCTGTGCCCTTGCTAAGGAGAGAACACGGCCATGAAGTTCGCTCGCACCCGCTCCACCGCCGCAGCCGCCACCGCCGTCCTCGCGGTACTGGCCCTCGCCACCGCGTGCAACCGCGAAAGCACCGACTCGGTCGCCTCGGGCGGTGACAAGCCCGCCATCGGGATCGACCTGCCTCGTTCGGACTCCGACTTCTGGAACTCCTACGCGCAGTACATCGAGAAGGACATCAAGACCGACGGCATCAACGCTCTGCCGATCAGCAACTCGCAGAACGACGTCACCAAACTGGTCGCCAACGTCCAGGTGTTCCAGAACACGGGGGCCAAGTCCGTCGTCATGGCGCCCCAGGACACCGGCGCCATCGCCTCCACCCTCGACACCCTCGCGTCGAAGAAGATCCCGGTGGTCAGCGTCGACACCCGACCCGACAAGGGCGACGTCTACATGGTCGTGCGCGCCGACAACCGGGCGTACGGCACCAAGGCCTGCGAGTTCCTCGGCGAGCAGCTCGGCGGCAAGGGCAAGGTCGCCGAGTTCCAGGGAGCGCTGGACTCCATCAACGGACGTGACCGCTCCGAGGCGTTCGCCGCCTGCATGAAGGAGAAGTTCCCGAAGATCAAGGTCTTCGAGCTGCCCACCGACTGGAAGGGCGATGTCGCCTCCGCCAAGCTGCAGAGCCTGCTCGCCCAGCACCCCGACCTGAACGGCATCTACATGCAGGCCGGCGGTGTCTTCCTGCAGCCGACCCTGGCGCTGCTGGAACAGAAGGGCCTGCTCAAGCCCGCGGGTGAGAAGGGCCACATCACGATCGTCTCCAACGACGGCATCCCGCAGGAGTTCGAGGCCATCCGCAAGGGCCAGATCGACGCCACGATCTCCCAGCCCGCCGACCTGTACGCCAAGTACGCGCTGTACTACGCGCAGGCCGCAGCCGAGGGCAAGACGTTCAAGCCGGGCCCGACCGACCACGACTCCACCATCATCAAGCTGCCCAACGGCCTGGAGGACCAGCTCCCGGCTCCCCTGGTGACCAAGGACAACGTGGACGACAAGACCCTGTGGGGCAACAACATCGGCTGATGACCGGCGTTCCTGCCCGCCGCGTCGGGGGACGGACGGCTCCGTCCCCCGACACCCGCCCCGCCGACGCGGGTACCCGCCCGCCCCCCCCTCGGCTCCAGCCTCCGTACACGAAGGACGGTATCCACCATGGCGGACACCGCGACCGCCCCGGCGACCGGCCCCGGCACTCCGGCCCCTGTGGCCGAGGCCACCGGCATCAGCAAACGATTCGGCGCGACCGTCGCGCTGCGCGACGCCCGTATCACCATCGCCGCGGCCGAGGCGCACGCCCTGGTCGGCCGCAACGGCGCCGGCAAGTCGACACTCGTGTCCATCCTCACCGGCCTCCAGCAACCCGATACCGGAACCCTGCGCTTCTCCGGCGAACGGGCACCCGCCGTCGGCGACATCGACGCCTGGCGCTCCCGCGTCGCCTGTGTCTACCAGCGGTCCACCATCCTCGGCGATCTCACCGTCGCCGAGAACCTCTTTCTGAACCGGCAGAGCGCCGGGGTGGTGCAGCCCATCCGCTGGAAGCAACTGCGCCGACGGGCCGAGGAACTGCTCGGCGAGTACGGCGTGGCCGTCGACCCGACCGCGCGGGCCAAGGACCTCACCGTCGAGCAGCGGCAGTTCGTAGAGATCGCGCGGGCGCTGTCGTTCGGCGCGCGCTTCATCATCCTCGACGAGCCGACCGCGAAGCTCGACGCCCGCGGCATCAACCGGCTCTACGACAAGCTTCACGATCTCCAGCGGCAGGGCGTCGCCTTCCTCTTCATCTCCCACCATCTGCAAGAGGTGTACGACCTCTGCACCACCGTCACCGTCTACCGCGACGCGGCCCACATCCTGACCGCGCCCGTCGCCGAACTCGGCCACCAGGCGCTGGTGGAAGCCATGACCGGCGAGTCGGCCTCCACGGTCACCGCCGCCGTCGATAGTCCTTCGGCCTCGCGTTCCCCTTCCACGGAACTGCTGGCGATCGACGGCCTGACACTGCCCGGCGTCTGCGAGGACATCTCCCTCTCGGTCCGCACCGGCGAGGTCGTCGGGCTCGCCGGCGCCACTGCCAGCGGCAATGTGCAGGTGGGTGAGGCGGTCGCCGGTCTGCACCGGGCCATGGACGGCCGGATCACGGTCGGCGGCCGGAGCGTCCGCACCGGCAGTGTGCCGTCCGCGCTCACCGTCGGAGTCGGTCTGGTCCCCGAGGACCGCCACCTCCAGGGGCTGGTGAACAACCGCAGTGTGGCGGAGAACGCGACGCTGACCGTGACCGACCAGCTCGGTCCGTTCGGCACGGTGCTGCCCGCCCGTACCAAGGCGTTCGCGGGGCGCATGATCCGGGACCTCGACATCAAGACCCCGGGAGCGGCCACCCCGGTCTCCGCCCTCTCCGGCGGCAACCAGCAGAAGGTCGTCGTCGCCCGCGCCCTGGCCACCGACCCCCACGTCCTGGTGGCCATCCGCCCCACCAACGGGGTGGACGTCAAGTCCAAGGAGTTCCTCCTTGGCCGCATCCGGCAGGTCGCGGACAGCGGCAAGGCCGCGCTGATCGTCTCCGACGAACTGGACGATCTGAAGGCCTGTGACCGGGTCGTCGTCATGTTCCACGGGCGCGTGGTCGCCGAGTTCGACCACGGCTGGAAGGACGAAGCCGTCGTCGCCGCCATCGAGGGCGTCACCGGCGACACGGCCCCCGCCACCGCGTCCCCCGCATCCGCCGTACCCGCCTCAACCGGCGCAGACGAGCACGGAAGGTAGTCATGTCCGCCACCACAGATCTCACCGAGCCCACAGTGAGCACGGCTGAGCCGGCCGCCGCGGACGCCACGCGTCGCCGGGTCGACCTCGGGCGCTTCCGTGAACTGTCCCTGGTCCCGGCGATCCTCGTCCTCGGCCTGATCGGGTTCATCGTCTCGCCGGCCTTCCTGACCGCCGACAACCTCATCGGCGTGGCCCAGCAGTCCACCGAGCTCAGCCTGCTGGTGCTCGCCACGACCTTCATCCTGATCGCCGGACGGATGGACCTGTCGCTCGAGTCCACCATCGGCGTGGCTCCCGTCATCGCCGTGTGGCTCGTCCTGCCGACCAGCGGCGCCCGGTTCAGCGGGCTCGGCCTCTTTCCCGAGTGGATGGCGTTCCCCCTCTGTCTGCTGGTCGGCGCGCTGATCGGCGCCGTCAACGGCTTCCTCATCCTCAAGCTGCGCCTCAACGGATTCATCGTCACCCTCGGCGCCCTGACCATGCTGCGCGGCCTGCAAGTCGCCCTCTCCGAGGGCCAGTCCATCGTTGAGTTGCCCTCCTCCTTCACCTACCTGGGCAAGGCGTCCTGGCTGGGCGTTCCCGCCGCCATCTGGGTGTGCGCGCTGCTCTTCGCCATCGGAGGCAGTGCACTGGCCTGGCTTCGGCACGGCCGGGCGCTGTACGCGATCGGCGGCAACCCGGAGGCGGCCCGCACCGCCGGCATCCGTGTCGACCGCATCGTGTGGATCGTCCTCATCCTCGGCAGCGTCCTCGCCGCGTTCGCAGGCATCCTCTACAGCGGCCACTACGGCTCCATCTCCGCCACCCAGGGCAGCGGCTGGATCTTCCAAGTCTTCGCGGCGACCGTCATCGGCGGGGTCAGCCTCAACGGCGGCAAGGGCTCCGTGTTCGGTGCCCTGACCGGTGTCCTCACCCTCCAGCTGGTCGTGAACGTCATGACGCTGGCGGGCGTACCTCCGCTGTGGAACCAGTTCCTCAACGGAGCCATCATCATCGTCGCCCTGATCATCTCCCGCTTCGCCTCCGGCGAGAAGCAGGAATAACCGCGTACCGCAAGCGGCTCCGCCGACCCGAGCGGGCCCGGCGGAGCCACCGCCCGGCCCATCCCCAACTCAGAGAGGCACGCTCGTGGCACTGACGGACGAGGCGATCGACAAGATCAAGGCGATGATCGTCGCCGGTGAACTCGCGCCCGGCTCCCGGCTGCCCAAGGAGGAGATCCTCGCCGGACAGCTCGGCCTGTCCCGGAACTCCCTGCGGGAGGCAGTCCGGGCGCTGACGGCCATGCGCATCCTGATCACCCGGCAGGGCGACGGCACGTACGTCTCCAGTCTGGAGCCCCATCTGCTACTGGAGAGCCTCTCCTTCGCCGCCGACGTCTCCCAGGGCCACACGGCTCTGCAGTTGCTCCAGGTACGACGACTGCTTGAGCCGCAGGCGACGGGGCTGGCCGCCGCGCTGCTCAAGCCGGAGGACCTCCAGGAACTGCGCAACATCCTCGAGCGGTCCCGGACCGTCGCCACCGTGGAGGAGTTCGTCGCCCACGACATCGCCTTCCATCTCAGGATCGTCGAAGCGGTCGGCAACCCCGTGCTGTCGATGCTGCTGCAAGTGCTCTCCACCCGCACCCAGCGTGTCCGCATCGTCCGCGGCAGCCAGACCAGTCACGCCTTGAAGAGCGCCCACGAGGACCACGAGCAGATCCTCAGCGCGCTTCAGTCACGCGACGCCCTGCTCGCCGCCGCTGCGGCGACCGTCCACATCACGGCCGTGGAGCAGTGGCTGGCCACCAGTCTGTCCGATGACCCGATACGAGCGATCGACGAGTGACCTCGCGCTCCCGTCGCCCCCGCCGCCATCCGGTCTCCCCCTCCCACGCACCGACCGGGTGGCGGCGGGCCATGCCCCCACACCGGCGCCACCTCACATCCGGTCACACCGGTGCCTTCTCCGGTTCGGGCTCGCGCCATGAACTCACGGAGCCGCACCCGACCGACTGACGCCGATTCGCTTTCCATACGCGCATGTTCTGGTAGAGGGGTGGACCAAGCGCTCGGGGGCGGGTGCTGGACGGTGGTGTCACGGCGCCCTACGTCCCGCTCCACTCGCACTCCTGCCCGACTCACCGGACGTTCGCGTAGGGGTCGTAGCGGCAGGCGTATTCGGCATTCGGCCACAAGCCAGGAACAGACCGAGGCCCCGGCTGGAAGCTGTGCCACCCAGCCGGGAAAGAACCGCGGGCATATGCGTTCCTGTCTTTCTGGAGTGCCATGATCAGGTGCAAGTGAGGTCTGGGGTGAGGCCCGGCCTCCGTACCGTTGGGGCAGGACCGGCTCCCGCGCGACGTCGCGTCATGCCGGTCAGCGGCCGACGAGTCGCGGTTTCCGCGTGAGCATGACAGCGACCGCAGACCCCGCAGTGGCGGGCCGGGTGACGAAGGCAGCGGAGCCTGCGTGCTCGGGCCGCTCGGGAGAATGCCGACTGCGCAACCATTGACATGGCTCTGCGAACAGGACGAAAATCACGCCCGCAAACATCTACTTGAAACGTTTCAACATCCCGGAGTCTGTAATTCCGATCCCTCTCGACTCCGGGCTGCCGACGTTGCTGTCGTCCCCGCACATCTCCTAGGAGCCCGCGATGCACGATGTAACGCGCCGGTCCGCCCTTCGCTCGGCCATAGCCGTGGCCCTGACCCCCACTCTGGGTTCCCTGACGCTGTCCGGGCTGGCGCCGACGGCGTCCGCGGCGGTCTCGTGGACCGCGAAGTGGATCTGGGCGCCGTCCAGCACGACGAACCAGTGGGTGGCATTCCGCAGATCGTTCACCCTGAACTCCGCGCCCTCGAAGGCCGTGACGCAGATCGCGGCCGACTCGAAGTACTGGCTGTATGTGAACGGCACCCTCGTGGTCTTCGAGGGCCAGCTCAAGCGCGGCCCGAACCGTACGGACACGTACTACGACGAGATCGACCTGGCCCCGTACCTGAAGAGCGGGTCCAACACGGTGGCGCTGCTGGTGTGGTACTTCGGCAAGGAGGGCTTCTCGCACAGCAGCAGCGGCAAGGGCGGCCTGCTGTTCCAGTCGGACATCGAGACCGGCTCCACCACCACCCGGGTGGTCAGCAACACCGGATGGAAGCACAAGGTCCACCCGGGCTACTCCCACAACACCAGCGGCACCCAGGCCAACTTCCGGCTGCCGGAATCGAACGTCTACTACGACGCCCGCGACGCCACCGCCGTGGCCGACTGGCAGTCCGCCGGCTTCGACGACAGCTCCTGGAGCGCGCCCACCGACTTTGGCGCCGCCGGCGCCGCCCCCTGGAACGGCCTCGTCGAGCGGCCGATCCCGCAGTTCCGGTACTCCGGCCTGAAGTCCTACACCAACGCTTCCTCACTCCCGGCCACCGGCCAGGGGTCCACGGCGATCTGGGCCAAACTGCCGTCCAACATCCAGGTCACCCCGTACCTGAAGGTGGACGCCCCCGCCGGCGCCGTCATCGGTATCCAGACCGACCACCACGACGACGGCCTGGCCCTGGTCGGCGCGGCCAGCGGCTACAACGTCCGCTCCACCTACATCTGCACCGGCGGTGTCCAGGAGTTCGAGTCGTTGGGCTGGATGAGCGGGACCGCCGTGCGGTACACCATCCCCGCCGACGTGACGATCGTGGATCTCAAGTACCGGGAGAGCGGTTACGACACCGACTTCGACGGGTCGTTCACCAGCAACGACGCCTTCTTCGACACCCTGTGGACCAAGGCTGCCCGCACGATGTACGTCAACATGCGGGACAACTACATGGACTGCCCCACCCGCGAGCGCGCCCAGTGGTGGGGCGACGTGGTCAACCAGCTGAAGGAAGGTTTCTACACCTTCGACACCAAGTCCTACGCACTCGGCAAGAAGGCCATCGCCCAGCTGACGTCCTGGCAGGAGTCCGGAGGGGTGCTGTACTCCCCGATCCCCTCGACCACCTGGACCGCCGAACTGCCCGTGCAGATGCTGGCCTCGGTGTGGTCGTTCTGGACGTACTACCTCTACACGGGCGACGCGGCCGCCGTCACCGGCGCCTACCCGGCGGTGAAGAAGTACCTGGACCTGTGGACCCTGGACAGCAACGGCCTGGTGGCCCACCGCCAGGGCGACTGGGACTGGGAGGACTGGGGCACCAACATCGACGCCCGGGTCCTGGACAACTGCTGGTACTACCTGGCCCTGGACACCGCCGCCAAACTGGCGGCCCTCAGCGGCAACACCGGCGACGTCGCCGGATGGCAGTCCAAGCGCAACAGCATCAAGGTCAACTTCGACGCCGTGCTGTGGAACTCCACGAAGAACGAGTACCGCTCACCCGGCTACAACGGCGACACCGACGACCGGGGCAACGCTCTCGCGGTGGTCGCGGGCCTGGCCACGTCCAACCACTACCCGGCGATCACCGAGGTGCTGCGCACCCACCTCAACGCCAGCCCCTACATGGAGTTCTACGTCCTGGAGGCGCTGTATCTGATGGGCGCGGCCGGCGTCGCCGAGGAGCGGATGCGCAACCGCTACGCCGCCCAGGTCGCCGACCCCGCCTGCTACACCCTGTGGGAGCTCTGGGACAAGGCAGCCGGCACTGACAACCACGCCTGGAACGGCGGCCCGCTGTACGTGCTGTCCGCCTACGCCGCCGGTGTACGCCCGACCAAGCCCGGCTGGGAGACGTACGAGGTCATCCCGCAGTCCGGCAGCCTGGCGAAGATCAACACGGTGACGCCGACCAACAGGGGTGAGATCCGCTTCGGCATCACACGCGACGGCAGCCAGGTGACCCTGACGCTCACCTCGCCGGGCGGAACGACCGCTCGGGTGGGCGTGCCCACCTACGGCGGCTCCCAGCCCGTCATCAAGGCCAACGGCACCACGGTCTTCACCGGCGGCTCCTCCACCGGCAGCGTCAGCGGTCTGAGCTATGACGGCAAGGATTCCTCGTACGTCTACTTCAAGGTCCAGCCGGGCACGTGGACGTTCACGGCGACAGGCACCGGCCGCCTCGACAACCTGGCCCTGGGTCACCGTGTCACCAGCAACAACAGCCTGGAGAACAGCAACTGGGGCAAGGACCGGCTCACCGACGGCAAGCTGACGAGCGTGAGCGGGGCGAAGGGCTACACCAGTAACGAGTTCACCTCCGCCGACATCGGCGCGAACCCCGTCTGGGTGGAGATCGACCTCGGAGCCGACACCACCCTCGACGCTGTACACCTCTTCCCCCGCACCGACACACCAGCCGCCGGGGGCGGCACCGCGGGCTTCCCCGTCGACTTCACCATCCAGACCCGCTCCGACGGATCGAGCACCTACACCACCGTCCGTTCGGTCACCGGGCAGGCCAACCCCGACGGCAAGGTCCAGACATACGGCTTCAAGACCACCACCGCCCGGTACATCCGTCTCCAGGCCACCAAGCTCGGCACCCCCGCCTCCGACGAGACCACCAAGTACCGCCTCCAGCTCGCCGAAGTCACCGTCCCGCCCGCCGGGACCACCGTCACCAGTAACAACGCGCTGGAGAACGGCGACTGGGGCAAGACCCGGGTCCTGGACGGCACCCTCACCAGCGTGGCCGGAGCCAAGGGCTTCACCAGCCTCGACTTCTCCTCCGCCAACATCAGCGGCACACCCGTATGGGTCGAGATCGACCTCGGCGCCGACCGGCCCATCGGCTCCGTCACCCTCCATCCGCGCACCGACATCGGCGGAGCAGGGGGCGGCACCGCGGGCTTCCCCGTCGACTTCACCTTCCAGACCCGCCCCGAGGGATCCACCACCTACACCACCGCCCGCACCGTCACCGGTCAGTCCAACCCGAACGGAGACGCCCAGACCTACACCCTCCCCTCCACCACCGGCCGCTACCTCCGCCTGACGGCAACCAAACTCGGCACCCCGGCCTCCGACGAGACCGCCAAGTTCCGCCTGCAGCTGGCCGAGATCGGCATCGAGTAGCACGCCAAAGCCACAGTGGCCCGCCCCTGGCGAACAGCGATGACCTATAGAGGCTCCGCCCCGACTACCAGGGCGGAGCCTCTCTCAGATCTCGTGCCCTGGCCGGGCGTGACCGTCGGGGTGATTCGGGCCCTGCTGGGAGCGAGCGGCACTCTCACGTGATCGCGAGGCGGCGGGTCCCCCGAATGGCTCGCCAATGCGACAGGCGTCGGGGCAGGGCCTTCACTGGAAGACATGTCTCGCCTTGACTAGGCGCCCGCCCAGCGTCTCCGCTCCGCTGCGGCCCTGGGCCTGGTGGCGGCCCTGGCCGGCGGCGGCTGCACGGGTCCCGACACCTCCGCCGCCGTCCACAGGGCGGCCGCCCAGACGCCGCAGCTGCCCATCGTCCCGCCGGCCCAGCCGCCGCCGCGACTCACGCGGGCCAAGGCCGACGCCGCGGGTGGACCGGCTCGACGGAGTCGTGCGGGACGCCATGCGCAGGACCGGTGTGCCTGGTGTCGCCGTCGGCGTGGTCCATGACGACGAGGTGCTGTATCTGAAGGGCTTCGGCGAACGGAAGGCCGGCGCGGAGGGCCAGGTCGGACCCGACACCGTCTTCCAGCTCGTCTCGGTCTCCAGGCCGGTCACATCGACCGTGGTCGCCGCGGCCGTGGGTGAGAAGACCGTCGCCTGGGACGACCCTGTCGTCGAGCACAGTCCCGGCTTCGCCCTCAAGGACCGCCGGGTCACCCGCCAGGTCACCCTCGCCGACCTGTTCTCGCACCGCAGCGGGCTGCCCGACCACGCCGGGGACCTGCACCAGCCCGTAGCTCGGCAACGGCAGGTTCGAGGGGCGGCAAGTCATCGACAGCGACGCACTGGACGAGACCCACCTGCCGCACCGCCGCGACGGTCACGTCTGCCATCAGGTGTTACTTCCTGTTCGAAGATCCACCGTTGACCGTACAGACCCGGGTGAGGGAGGAAGTACGGTGCCGTCGACCGGGTCGTGGCGGATCCGGTCGGCGGGCAGGTTCATGGCGGTCAGCCGCCGCACCATGGCGGTGACCATGGCGGGCGGGCCGCTCACGTAGGCGTGGTGCCGGGACCAGTCGCCGTGCCGGGCCACCGCGTCGGCCACCGTGCCGTCCTCGGCGGCTCCGGGGCCCTCGCCGATCACCGGGACGACGCGCAGCCACGGGCGGCCCCTCTCCGACTCGGCCAGGGCGGCCGTGTCGTACAGGTCGTCCAGCGTGCGAGCGGCGAGGAACAGGTGCGTGCTGCCGCCGGGCGGACGACGCAGGGCCAGCTCCTCCAGCAGTGCTTTGGCGGTGGCCCATCCGGTGCCGCCCGCCACGATCAGCACGTCCCGCGTCAGGCCGTCGTCCAGTGTCATGGACCCCTGCGCGGGTCCCAGGCGCAGCGGGTCGCCGACGCGGGTGTGCGCCACCAGCGCCTCGCTCACCCCGCCGGAACCGGTGCAGCGGATGTGGAACTCCAGCTCCCCATCCGGGCGGGGCGCGCAGGCGAGGGAGTACGGCCGCCACGTGTGCGGCAGCAACGGGGACTGGAGTCTCGCGTACTGCCCGGCCCGGTAGGGATACGGCTCGGCGGTGCGAACGCGGAGGACGGCGAGATCCGGACGGCGCAGCTGATGATCC
The DNA here is from genome assembly GCF_001514305.1 of Streptomyces dysideae. GTDB lineage: Bacteria > Actinomycetota > Actinomycetes > Streptomycetales > Streptomycetaceae > Streptomyces > Streptomyces dysideae. Next base: position 17,674 of record NZ_KQ949128.1, on the reverse strand, counting down.
GTCACCGTCCCGTTCCAGTACGCGGGCTCGGCCAGGGCTTCGTCCGCGCCGTCCACCATGGCCGCGACGGCGAACCGCAGCATCCGCAGCCACGCCTGCTCCAGCGCCTCGGTCCACCGCTCGCCCGCGCTCCGGCGCAGCGCCTCGGCGAGCGCCGCCTCGAACACCTCGTAGTGCACGGGCCGCACTCCCAGCTTGCGGTGGTCGCGGCCCAGCCGGGCGCAGAAGACGGCCACCTCGTCCGGCCGGTCCAGGTGCTCGATCAGATACCAGAAGGCCCGCTCCAGATGAACCCGCTGAAACTCCATCGAGTCGGGGAACAGACCGCGCAGATACGGATGCCCCTCGAACATGGCCTCGTAGAGGTGCGCGATGAGGTCGCTGAAGGGGGTTACCAGCGGCAGGTACCGGGTGATCGTCTGCTGGTCGGCGCCCCCGTCGTAGGAGCACCCGGCCACCTGCGCGGGCACGGCGGTCGGGGACGGCGGCCGCGCCGGGAAGAGCATCTGCCGGCGCAGCCGCATCGCGTCCTGCCGCGCGAGGAGCGCGTGGTACTCGTCGTACGCGTCGCTTCCGGTGGTGTTCAAGAACCGGGTCTCCCCCTGTCGCATCGTCCGCATCGCCCTTCTGTCCCCGGCGGTCGTCAGCGGGGATCCTTAGATGTCGTCTTCACGCATACGCCGCACGCGCCGCCGCTCTCACAGCCGACGGGCGCGGCACCGCGCCCCACACCGGCATTCCGGCGGCCGTCCCCGGCCCGGGTGCCGGTTCCGTTCCCGGCCGTGCCCCCGCCCCGGCGCGCGTAGTACCAGGCCATGTTGGAGGCAAGCCCGGCCAGCAGGACCCAGATGGTCCCCACCCACCCGCCCCGGATGAAGGACACCACCGCGGCGACCGCGGCCAGGGCGCAGACGCAGCCGGCGTACACGGCAAGGCGAGGCGGATACGGCGGACGAGGCATGAGGGGCGGCTCCTGTCGACGCATGGGTGCGGCTCCTGTCGGACAGACCTGAACATGCCTTCCCCGTCGGCCGAGCGCAGGCCCGACGATGACGCGCGGCGGGCACGGACGGCAGGGCGGACCGGCCGCCGCGACAGCGGCAGCGCCGAAGCGGCAGCCGGAAGGCGCGTCAGTATTGCACCGCGGCCCCGTCGCCGTCCGGCCCCGGCCGACAGGGCCGTTCGCCCCTGTCGCCTCGGTCCTGCCTGGTGGTTTCCTGGCGCGGCGGCCAGGTGCCTCCGCCCTCTGCGGGCTCCCGATCTCCCCGGACGGGAGCGGGGCCGGAGCATCCGGTACGCGCCAGTAGGGTCGGACGGCCCCAGCGGAATCACCGCACGGTCCCATAACTTACGGAACCGTAGGTTCAGTCCCCGCAGCGAGAGGCCGGTTTCTCCGTGGCCACCATTCCCCCGTCCCACTCCGCCCGACGCACCACCTGGACGGACACACAGCTCCTCCACGCGCTGGAAGAGGTGGTCGAGCGTGAACTCAACCGCCACCTGGGCGTGTTCAAGGAGTGGATGCCCCACGAGTACGTTCCGTGGAGCCGAGGACGGGACTTCGACGGGGTCCTGGGCGGTGAGTCCTGGGCGCCGGAGCAGTCTCCGCTGACCGAGGTGGGCAAGGTCGCGATGGTGGTGAACCTGCTCACCGAGGACAACCTGCCGAGTTACCACCACGAGATAGCCACCCTGTTCGGGCGCGACGGTGCGTGGGGCACCTGGGTGCACCGGTGGACTGCGGAGGAGGCCCGGCACTCCATGGTGATGCGGGACTATTTGGTGGCGTCCCGGGCGGTGGACCCGGCGGCACTGGAGCGGGTCCGCATGACCCACATGTCCGCCGGCTTCGTGTCCGACAACCGGCACTCGCCGCTCCACACCGTGGCGTACGTCGCCTTCCAGGAGCTGGCCACCCGCATCTCGCACCGCAACACCGGCCGTAGTTCGGGCGACCCGGTCTGCGACCGCCTGCTGGCAAGGATCGCCACCGACGAGAACCTGCACATGGTCTTCTACCGCAACCTGCTCAAGGCCGCCCTGGAACTCGCCCCCGACCAGGCGTTGCGCGCCGTCGCCGACGTGCTGAGCGGCTTCAGGATGCCCGGCCACGGCATGCCGGGCTTCGAGCGCGCCGCCGTGCAGATCGCCCTCGGCGGCGTCTACAACCTGCGTATCCACCACGACGACGTTCTCCAGCCTGTGCTGCGCCATCTCAAGGTCCTGGAGATCTCCGGCCTCGGGCCCGAGGGCCTCAAGGCCCAGCAGGAGCTGGGCGAGTTCCTCGGCTCACTGGACGCGCAGGCGACCCGGTTCGACGAGCGCCGGACCGCCATCCTGGCGCGGCGCGAGGCCGCGAAGGGCTGAGCGCGTCGCGTCCGTCACCGGCCAGGCGGCGCGGCGCTGCAGGCCGAAAGTCGGCAAGCAGCCCGGCCCCGGCGAGTAAACCCGCCGTCCGCCTCAGGGCCGACTCGGGTCCTGACCGCGACAGGGTCGTTCCACGTCAGGAACGGATCGCAGCTGCCAAGGTGGGGTATAAAACCAATCCCAACTCCTTCCCCCCCACCGGCACTTCAGGGAGTCCCCCCATGCTGCGCGGCATAGACGTAAGCGCGTACCAGTCCTCCTCCTACAACACGGAAGGCATCTCCTTCGTCTTCATCAAGGCGACGGAGGGCCGCTCGTACGTCAACCCCAGACTCACGGCCCAGACGAAGCGCGCCCGCGACGCCGGTCTGGTCGTCGGCTTCTACCACTTCCTGTGGCCGGGCAACCTCGACGCCCAGGCCAAGTACTTCGTGGGGAAGGCCCCGGAGAAGGCGGGTGACATCCTCGCCGTCGACTGGGAGACGACGAGTGACGGGACGCATGCGAGCAACGCGCAGAAGGATCTGTTCATCCGGAAGCTGAAGGAGCTGCGGCCGAACAATCCGGTCATTCTCTACTCAAATAGGCATTACTGGCTCAATATCGACACGACGTCGTACGCCGGCGACGCCCTCTGGATCGCCGACTACGTCACCGCGGGCAAGCCCCGCATCAAGGCGAAGTGGCGCTTCCACCAGTACACCGACGACCCGCTGGACAAGAACGTCGCGGACTTCCCCAGCAAGGCCGCGCTGCGTGCGTGGGCCGAGAACGCGTGAATCGCGCTGTCCCGCCGGTATTCATCGCAGGGTCAGCGGGGTCTCCGATTCGACGCGTGTCAGTTTCTCCGGGTTGCGGACGTAGTAGAGGCCGGTGATGCGGGCGTTCTCGACGCTGATCGCCATGACGCCGTCGAGTTCGCCGTCCAGGTGTACGAGGAGTGCCGGGCTGCCGTTGACCACGGTGGGCGTGACGGTGAGCGGGCGTTCGTTCTTGGCGAGGCCGCCGATCATGAAGCGGGCCACCTTCTGGGCGCCGGTGACCGGTCGCGGTGCGGCCTGCTTGATGCCGCCGCCGTCGCCGACCAGGACGACGTCGGGGGCGAGCACGTCGATCAGGCCCTGCAGGTCCCCGGTCTCGATGACGCGCCGGAACGACTCCAGAGCCGCCCGGGTCTCGCTCGGTGAGACCGCCTGGCGAGGGCGGCGGGCGTCGACGTGCCGACGGGCGCGGTGGGCGATCTGGCGGACGGCCGCGGGGGTCTTGTCGACGGCGGCCGCGATCTCGTCGTAGCTGACGTCGAAGGCCTCGCGCAGCACGAAGACGGCGCGCTCGGTCGGCGACAGCGTCTCGAGGACCAGCATGAGCGCCATCGACACGCTCTCGGCGAGCTCGACGTCCTGGGCCACGTCCGGCGCGGTGAGCATCGGCTCGGGCAGCCAGGAGCCGACGTACGCCTCCTTGCGGCGTTTCATGGTGCGCAGCCGGTTGAGCGCCTGCCGGGTGGTGATCCGGACGAGGTAGGCGCGGTGGTCGCGCACCTGCGCCAGGTCGACCTTGATCCAGCGCAGCCAGGTTTCCTGAAGGACGTCCTCGGCGTCCGCCGCCGAGCCGAGCATCTCGTACGCGACGGTGAAGAGCAGGTTGCGGTGGGCGACGAAGGTGTCGGTCGCCTGGTCAGTGCTGTGGTCGCTGACGGGGCTGCCGTCGTTCATGGCGGGGTCCTCCGGTCCGGGGAACGCTTCGGTCGCTTGTCCCTGCGAGGGCTGTCGGGGTGTCAGGGTGTCAGGGGACGAATGGCCGGCTAGGCCGCCCGTTCAGCGGTGGCGGTGGCCGGTGCCTCGCCGCGCTTGGCCTCCAGCAGGTGCCGGCGCTTGTCGTCCTTGATCCACCAGGCGCGCGCACCGGGCTTGCGCGCCTCGTCCGCCAGTTGCTTGACGGTGTGCTTGCACACGAACTCCTTGAGCTTCGCGCCCGGGCGGCCGCCGAGGTAGAGGCGTATCGCGGTGTCGTTCCGGTGGGCGAACTGGAAGATGCCGGCGCGCCGTCCGAGGCTGATGCACTGGCCGGCGAACCCCACACTGACGGTCGCTGGCTCCTTGCCCGCGATCCGGCTGAGCACGGTCTCGGCGGCCTGCGGGCCCAGCTGGATCGCGGACTGGCAGCCCATCCGGTACGGCAGGTCCGAGGGTGCCGCCGAGTCGCCGGCCGCGACGATGCGTACGTCGTCCACGCTGGTCAGCGTCTCGTCGGTGAGCAGGCGGCCGAGGGCGTCGGTGCTCAGCCCGCTGCGGACGGCCAGGTCGGGCACGCTGAATCCGGTGGTCCAGATGGTCACCCGGCTCGGCAGTTCGCGGCCGCCGCTGAGCCGCACGGCATCGCGGGTCACCGCCGTCACCTTCGTGTCGGGGCCTTCGAGCACGGTCACACCGAGTTCGGCGAGCCGCCCGGCGACCGAGCGCCGGCCCCGAGGGTGCAGGTACGGGCCGAGCACCCCGCCGCAGACCAGGGTCACGGTGCGGCCCGTCTCCGCCAGCTCGGCGGCGGTCTCGATGCCGGCCGGACCGGCTCCGACCACCGTCACCGCGGCCGACGCGGGCGCGGCGTCGAGGACCGGCCGCAGCCGCTGTGCCTCCTCGAAGGTGGCGATCGGGTAGGCGAACTCGGCCGCTCCGGGCACACTCGCGTCGGTGCTGCCGCTGCCCACCGCGTAGATCAGGTAGTCGTAGCCGACCCTGCCCCCCGACGCCAGCGTCACGCCGCGCCCGGCCGCGTCGATCCGGGTCACGGTGCCGACCACCAGCCGGACGCGCTCGCCCAGGACCTCCCGGTAGTCGACGACCGCTTCGTGGGACCCGCCCACCACCTGGTGCAGGCGGAGCCGCTCGACGAAGGTGGGGCGCGGGTTGATCAGCGTCACGGTCACGTCGTCGCGCTGCGTCAGGCGGTTGGCCGCCATGACGCCGGAGTATCCGCCGCCGATCACGACCACATCGGTGTGCTCAGTCATGGTGTCTCCTTCGTTTCGAGGGGTTCGCCCTCAAGACACCACGTGACGGATCGCTGTGACAGCGGGTGACGCGGATCACTCCACAGGCGTGGGGCGGGACGGACCGGCGCTAGCCCCGGAACTCCGGCTTGCGTTCCGGCGACGCCTCGGCCAGTGCCTTCGCCACGTCGGCCACGCCCGCCCGCAGGCCGTACACCGGCGTGTCCGGCTGCTGGCGCCAGGAGTCGTCGAGGCCACCCGCGTCGACCGTGTCGAAGCCGAGCTCGTCGATCAGGTCCCGTACCTTCCGCTTCGCCGCCTCGTCGTCGCCGGCCACCGGGAGGGCCATGCGGTCGAGGGCGCCGGCGGGGCGCGGGCGGTCCAGGATGTCGATGGCGTACGTGCCGTTGAAGGCCTTGATCACGGGGTGCCCGAGCTGCCGTTCCGTCCAGCGGCTCTCGGTGAGGCCCTCGTCCTCGATGCCGGCGATCCTGCCGTCCCGCTGCTGCGGGTAGTAGTTGCCGGTGTCGATGACCGCGACGCCGGGCGCCGCCTCGTCGAGGATGCCGGACGGGAGGTCCGGGACCGCCTTCAGGGGGATGGTGATCACGACGACCTCGGCGCCGCGCGCGGCCTCCTCGACCCTGACGGGGGTGGCGCCGGTCTCCGCCGCCAGTTCCGTGAGCGTCTGCGGGCCGCGGGAGTTGGCGACGGAGACGTCGTGGCCGAGGGCGGTGAGCCGCCGGGTGAGGTTGCCGCCGATGTTGCCCGCGCCGATGATTCCGATCTTCATGCCTGACTCGCCTTGCCCTTCGGTTTTGCCGATCCTGCCGGGCAGCACCAACCCCGGGGGCCGGCTGGCTATTCCGGCCCCGCCGCCATTCGGGTGCGCCTCGAAGGACCGGCATGCTCGCGGCCTTCCTGCGCACCGCGCGCCCCGCATGACGAAGGGGTGCCCGTCCGCAGTCGGCCGGGCACCCCTTCCGCTCGCGTCACTTGCTCAGGTACGTCCAGAACTCGTCGAACGACAGCACCTTGTCGCCGTTGAGGTCGCGGGTCTTGATGATGACCTCGGCGACCGCCTCGGTGACGTTCCAGTCGCCCTCCTGGGCCAGGGCGGTCTTGAACTCGGCGGCGGTGATGACGCCGTCCCCGTCCGTGTCGATCCGCTCGAACTGCTTGCGCGCTTCCTCGATGTCCGGCACCGGTCCGCCCCTTCGTCGTACGTACTGTCGTGTTGACGCAGGTCAGATTAACCGGCGAGCCGAGCGCGCAGTGCGGCGACCACCCAGGCGAACTCCCCCTCGTACGACGGCTGGGGCTCGAGGCCGTTCAGGATGGCCGACAGTTCGCGGTACCGGGCGAGTTGCAGGTTCGAGCCCGCCTCGAGGCGCTCGAGCACGGCGGACCGGTCGGCGTCGCCGAGCAGCCCGGCCAGCACCTCCTCGGCCTCCGGTGCCTCGGGTGCGATGCCCTGCCGCAGCGCCTCGCCGGAAAGCTGGATCAGCCGGCTCATGAACCACAGGGACGTACCCGCCGGGACGTCCGGACCCCGGTCTGCCGCGTTGAACTCGATCGCCCTGCGCATCAGCACGCGGAAGTCCGGGTTCTGGATCAGCTCGGCGAGTTCGACCCACGCGTCCACCTGCTCGGGGGTGGGATCGTCCGGCAGGTTGGCGGCCGCGAACCTCAGCCGGGTGCGGATGTCAGGATCCGCAGTGTCGAGCCCCTCGAAGATCTCCGCCATGAAATCCTCGACGATCCGCCTCCGCTCGGCCGCCGACAGCCGTGCCAGTTTGTTCATCAACGTCATCTCCTCTGCGGTCGAACCGCGTCGCGCCACGGTCGACAGCACCGCGCGGGTCACCTTCAGCGACCGGATCTGCGCGTCCAGCGCCGCCACGTGCGCGGCAGCGACCTGCGCGACCGTCGCCTCACCGGCCAGCACCTTGCGTACGTCGTCCAGGCCGAGGCCCAGTTCGCGCAGGGTGCGGATCAGCTCCAGGCGGGCGACGGACTCGGCGTCGTAGAGCCGGTAGCCGCCGGAGGAGCGCGTCACGGGGTGCAGGACGCCCTCGTCCGACCAGTAGCGGATGGTGCGTACGGTCAGGCCGGTGGCCCGGGCGAGCTCGCCGATGGTGAAGAGTCCGGTGCCGTCGTCGATCATGTCTGCGAGTGTGGGCCTTCCAGTGGGTGGAGACTCAAGGAGCGCGGTGACGGGGACCTTGCGGGACATTCTGGACGCGGCCGCGCAGGGTGTCTTCCCGCCGGCGGACGGGCGTACGACCGTCGTGCCCCAGCCCTCCCACCGGGACTCGGGCGTCCTCGCGTTCACCGCGCACTCGGTCGTCTTCACGGACGAGGATCCGATGGGGGTCCCCCCGGCTCGAGCGAAGCCGAGAGTTGGGGGAGGGTGTACGACACGCTCGCCGCCATCGACTGCGACGCGCTCGCCGCGACGATGAACGCCCGGTTCCTGGCGGCCTTCGCGGACCGTACAGGGCGCGGGACGGACACCATCGACGTGATGACGGTGGGTTCCCCGCTGCCGGGCCGGCCGACGCCGGCGCTGCGGGAGATCGAGGATCCCGGGCATCCCCGGGTGGTCAGTTCCCGCAGGCGGCGTGACGAGGTGCGGGTGTGGGCCGCGGACGGCGGTGTGCTGGTGCTGGGGCGTGGTGTCGCCGGGCGGCTGGAGGTCGCGGTCGAGGTGGACGACGGCGTACGGCACCGGGGACTGGGGCGGGCCCTCGCGTCGGCGGCCCGGCAGTTGGGCGGGGGCGAGGCGGTGTGGGCCCAGGTTTCCGCGGGGAACGCCCGCAGTCTGCGGGCGTTCCAGGCGGCCGGATATGCGCCGGTGGGGTCGGAGGCGTTGTTCCTGGCCCGGTAGGGACCGGCGTCAGTGCCAGGGCTCGTAGTACGGGTTGCTCTCGCAGTCGCTCATGATCTCGACCTTGGTCTTCTTGTCGACCGGGCAGACGCCGATGATGTACTGCCGCGCGATACCGCCGGGGAAGGCGACCTCGACCTGGTCGGCCCACTTGTGGGTGTCGCCGATGGTCTTGTTGACGTCGACGCCGCCGGGGGCGTCGACGTAGTAGTTGTAGCCGGCCTTCCACCACGTCTTGTACAGGTCGTGGTCGTACGACGTGGACACGTACGGGGAAGGCTGGTTGACCAGGACGTACTTCTCGATGTCGTACTGGCCGTTGATCACGTCCCTGGGATGGAAGCCCTGTTCGAAGACGGTCTCCGGGCCGCGGCCGTCACTGCGGTAGAGCGTGCCGCAGGTGGTGCGCCAGGCCGGCTCGGGGGTGATGCGGTCGACGTCGACGCGCGGGTCGGCGGCGGCCTCGACGGGGTCGTCGAACCGGGGACAGTCGGGAGCGGCGGCGGCCTTGGCGGGCGCGGGGCTCGCGGGCGCCGTGGCGGCCGAGGTGGTGAGGACGGCGGCCAGGGACAGGACGGTGGCAGCGGCCCGCCGCCGCAGACGAGTTGTGATCATGGGGAGCACACTTCCGGTTCCGCGGCGGCGGGTTGGGGATCATCACTCGATCGGCGGCGTGTCCAACTTCCCGTCCGTCAGCGGAAGATGCCGGTGTGGCCGAGGGAGTAGCGGCCCGGCTGCGGGTAGACGGCCAGGCCGTGCGGGCCGCTGCCGACGGGGATGCGGGCGAGCTGGTTGCCGGTGCGGGTGTCGATGGCGTACACCTCGGCGTCGTAGCGCCCGGACAGCCACAGCACCTTGCCGTCCGCGGAGACGCCGCCCATGTCGGGGCTGGCGCCGTCGGGGAGGTGCCACTTCTTGGTGAGCTTGTTCCGGGTGAAGTCGAAGACCGAGACGGTGCCTTCGCCGCGGTTGGACACGTACATCTCGCGGGAGTCGCGGCTGACGTAGAGGCCGTGGCAGCCCTTGCCGGTGGGCAGGAGCTTCGGCTCGGTGAACTTGTCACCGTCCAGGACCCACATGCCGTTGGCCATCATGTCCGCGATGTAGAACTTCTTGCCGTCCGGGGAGAGCTTCACGTCCTGCGGCATCGCGCCGTCGAACGGGAGCTTCTGCTGCCCGACGACCTTCATCTTCTCGGTGTCGACCTTGAGCAGCTCGCCGCTGAACTCGCAGGAGACGATGAAGTACCTGCCGTCCAGGGAGAAGTCGGCGTGGTTGACGCCGTAGCAGGTGACCGGCTCGGTCTTGATCTGCTTCATGGTGTGCGGGTCGCGGAAGACGAGTTCGCGGTCGAGAGAGGCCATGACGACGGCGTACTTGCCGTTGGGCGTGAAGTAGAGGTTGTACGGGTCATGCACCTCGACCGGCTTACCCGCCTTGCCCGTCTTCGGGTTGATGGGCGTGAGGGTGTGGCCGCGGTTGTTGTTGACCCACAGGGTCTTCATGTCCCAGGAGGGGACGACATGCTGGGGCTGGCGGCCGACCGCGATCGTCTCGATGATCTCGTAGGTCTTCGGGTCGATGACGGAGACCGTGTCGGACTCGGTGTTGGGCACGTAGACCCGGGAGGGGAAGTCCTTGACGACCGGGGAGAGTTGGTTGGGGCGGTCGGCGGCGTAGACGTCCTTGGGGTCGAGGACCGGTGGCATCCCGGGCAGGCCCTGGACCGGTTTCTTCCTGGGCGGCGACGGTACGGGCGCCTGGGTGGAGCGTGATTCAGCGGCCTCGTCCCTGGTCTGCGTACCGCAGGCGGCGAGGGCGGTGAGGACGGCGCCGGCGAGGAGGGCGCTCTTGAGGGCGTTGCGGTGCATCAGCTGAACAGCTCCGTGGTGGTCACCGCGCGCAGTCCGCGACGGTCGGTTCTTCCTGTACGGCGGGGAGGGCGGCGACGGTGTCCGCGTAGCCGAAGTGCAGGCTCACGATGGATCCGTGGCGTACGTCGGCGAGGGTCCGCCTCGGGCATCGCGTTGATGTCGAGGTGGCGGTGGGTGTGGTTGCCGAGGTCGTGGCCGGCGTCGCGGATGCGGTGTGCCAGGGCCGGGTGGGCGTCCAGCCAGATGCCTACGGCCAGGACGGTGACGTGGGCGCCGTGGCGTTCGGCCTCGGTGAGGAGGGCTTGGGCGGTGGCCGGGTCGCCCTGGCCGTGGAAGGTGAGGGCGATGCGGGGGTGGAGGCCGGCCTCGGGATGTGCCACGGCACTGTTCGTGGCGCAGCCGGTGGGGAGCGTGGCCGCGGCGGTACGTGCGGCTCCTGCGCGTAGCGCCCTGCGTCGGTCGGTCGGGGTCACGCGCCCCATTTAAGGGGCGGTTGGGTAAAAAAGGGCGATTGGACCGATCTGCGGCTTGTCCTGTCCCAGGGGGATCCGCCCCCTGGACCCCCGGCCTATGTCCACCCACCACCCGACTCGGTCGGGAAAAAGGGTTCAGCGGTCCGCCACCCGCATCTCGAACCATGTCGTCTTGCCGCGCGGCAGCAGGTCGACGCCCCACCTGTCGGACAGCTTGTCCACCAGGAACAGGCCCCTCCCGCTGACGTCCATCGCCTGGACCGGCAGCAGACAGGGCAGGCCGCGGGACGGGTCGCGGACCTCCACCCGGATCCAGCCGCGGCGGCGGCGCATGCGCAGGCCGAAGACCCGGGCGCCGGTATGGCGGACGGCGTTGCCGACCAACTCCGAGACCAGTAAGACAGCGTCTTCCGTCATCTTGGGGGTCAGGCCCCACTGGCGGAGGACGACCACCTGGGCCAGTCGGCGGGCCGTGGCGGCGGACTCGGGGCGGGACGGAAGCGGAACCTCTGACTCCGTCGGGTTACCGAACAACTCCAGCGCCTTCAACGCGTGTTCGTCCTCGACCGCCGGCGACCAGCGCGCCGCGGTCGCACGGCTGTGTCCCCGCGGCTGTTCGATACCCTCCAGCCCCGCCATGCCCCCATCATGGCCGCCCGGGGCGCCCTCCGGGGCCGTTCCTGCGGAATACGCCCCCCTGAAGCTCTCATTCCGCGCAATCCGGTTGACATATGCCAGTGGCATTTCAGGGTCGTCGACAACCCATCTAACCTGCGACGAAGGCTCAGCTGCGGGCAATCGACAGGCTCCCTCGACAAGACACGCTTAAGGTTGCCTTAAGGCTCCCATAAAGCGCCCCATCGAGGGACCCGGATCAGACACCGTGTCAATTGCAAGTGGTTCGGGGGAGTTTCACCGACGACTTAGAGGAACTTCGCCTTGCCCGGGCCCTCCTCCACGAAGCTTCGCATGCCCCGCTCCCGGTCCTCCGTCGCGAACAGGCCCGCGAACCATCCGCGTTCCACCGCCAGGCCCGTCTCGATGTCCGTCTCCAGGCCGGTGTCGACGGACTCCTTCGCCGCGCGCAGCGCGATCGCCGGGCCCTGCGCCAGCTTCGCGGCCCAGGCGTGCGCCTCCGCGTACACCTCCTCGGGGGCCACCACACGGTCCACCAGGCCGAGCGTCTGCGCCTCGTCCGCCTTGACCATCCGGCCCGTGAAGATCAGGTCCTTCGCCTTCGACGGGCCGATGAGGCGGGCCAGGCGCTGGGTGCCGCCCGCGCCGGGGATCAGGCCGAGCAGGATCTCCGGCTGGCCCAGTTTGGCGTTGGCCCCGGCGATCCGGTAGTCCGCGCACAGCGCCAACTCGCATCCGCCCCCCAGGGCGTAGCCCGTCACCGCCGCCACCACCGGCTTGGGGATGCGGGCCACCGCCGTGAACGACTCCTGGAGGGCGCGGGCCCGCAGGACCATCGCGGCGTGGTCCATGGCCTGCATCTCCTTGATGTCCGCGCCGGCCGCGAACACCTTCTCCCCGCCGTACAGCACCACCGCCCGCACGTCGTCCCGTCGGCCCGCCTCCTCGGCGAGCTCCTTGAGCCTGTCCTGCGTGGCGATGTCCAGCGCGTTCATGGGCGGGCGGTCGAGGCGGATCGTACCGACGCCCTCGGCGACTTCGAGATTCACGGTCATGCAGGCAGGTTAACGGGGACTAACGGCCACGGGTCGGGTGCGGTCGATCACACTCGGCCGGGGGTCTGGGGGTTGCCCCCAGACAGACACAGCACGGGGACTAACGGCCACGGGTCGGGTGCGGTCGATCACACTCGGCCGGAGGTCTGGGGGTTGCCCCCCAGACAGACACAACACGGGGACTAACGGCCACAGGTCGGGTGCGGTCGATCACACTCGGCCGGAGGTCTGGGGGTTGCCCCCCAGACAGACACAACACGGGCATCAACGACCACGGCCCCGGTGCCGTGCGTCAAAGGCGAACGCTCACGCCTTCCACTTCTCCCACGGCATGTTCCAGCCGTTGAACCCGTTGTCGGGCGCCACCGTCGCGTCGTTGGAGTTCTTCACGACCACCACGTCACCGATCATCGAGTGGTTGAAGAACCACGCGGCCGGCACGCCGCTGTCGTAGCCACCGCGCACGTCGCGCAGGCCGATGCAGCCGTGGCTGGCGTTGTAGTTGCCGAAGGCGCCGCCGCCCCAGTAGTTGCCGTGGATGAAGGTGCCGGAGGTGGTCAGGCGCATGGCGTGGGGTACGTCCTTGATGTCGTACTCGCCCTTGCCGTCGGCGTCGGTGTAGCCGACCGTCGCGCCGTTCATACGGGTCACGGTGAGCCGCTCGCTGATGACCATCTGGCCGTTCCAGGTCTCCATACCGGGCTTGCCGGTGGTGACCGGGATGGTCTTGACGACCTTGCCCTCCTGCATGACCTTCATCGTGAGCTTCTTGACGTCGACCACGGAGACCTGGTTGCGGCCGATGGTGAAGGCGACGGTCTTGTCCTGCTTGCCGTAGACGCCGTCGCGGCCTTCGACGCCGTCGAGGTTGAGGTCGACCGTCACCTTGGTGCCGGCCTTCCAGTACTTCTCGGGGCGGAAGTCGAGGCGGTCGTTGCCGAACCAGTGGCCCGCGACCTCGACGGCCGGCTCGGTCTTGATGGTGATCGCCTTCTCGACGTCCTCGGGGTTGGTGATACCCCGGGTGAAGCGGATCGAGAACGGCATCCCGACGCCGACCTTGGAGCCGTCCTCGGGCGTGAAGGTGCCGATGAAGGTGTTCTGCGGTGTGAGGGTGGTGAAGCCGGAGTCCTCGGCGGCCTCACGGCCCTCGGAGTCCTTCGCGACCGCGTGCACCGTGTACTTGGTGGCCGCGGCCAGATGGGTGGACGGCGTCCAGGTGGCGCCGTCCCCGGATATCTTCCCGTCGATCTTCGCGCCCTTGGCGTCCTTGACCTCGACGGTGGTCAGCTTGCCCTTCGCGGCACTGACCTTGAGGGCACCGCTGGTGTCGACGGACTTGGCGCCGTCCTTCGGGGCTATGGTCACGACCGCCTGCGACTGCCTGGTCTCCGCGGCGGCGGATTCTCCGGCCTCCTTGCCCTTCGCGTTGCCGGACCCCGGGTCCGAACCGCCGCCTCCGCCACAGGCGGTGACGACCAGCAGCACCCCGAGCAGTAGCGCCGGCAGTCCCTTGCGGCCCCGCCCGCGTGCGTCAACCGACGCCCCCGATATCGGTCGCACGTTCAAGTTCTCTCCCCTCGCCGGGCCTCGTCGGACCCGCACCCCCGCGCGTCTCCACGCGCACCGGCGCATATTAACCACAAGGTCAGGGCCGTCGGCGCCGTCGGATTGTCACCGTTCCGTACCGACTGACCTCGGCGGACAGATGAGTCAACCCGCCGGCCTGTCCCGTTACTTCACTGCACTACCCGTCTTCCATGCCTTCCAGCCCATATTCCACCCTCCGAGGCCATTGTCAGGAGCGATCTTTTTGTCATTGCTGTGGACGACCTCGACGATGTCGCCGATGAGGCTGCGGTCGAAGAACCAGCCCGCCGGGGTGTCCGAGCTGCCGCCCTTCACATCCCTCAGTCCCACGCACCCGTGGCTGACATTGGCCTTCCCGAAGGCGTGCGGCGCCCAGTAGTTGCCGTGCAGGAAGGTGCCGGAGTCGGTGAGGCGCATGGCGTGCGGGACGTCCGGGATGTCGTACTCGCCGCCGAAGCCGACCGTGCGGCTGTTCATGCGGGTCATCTCCAGCATCTCGGTGACGACCATCTTCCCGTTGTACGTCGTCGTCTTCGGGGCGCCCGCCGTGATCGGCACGGTGGCGAGCAGCTGGTCGTCCCGCCGCACCTCCATGGTGTGCCTGGCGGCGTCGACCAGGGAGACCTGGTGGCGGCCGACGGTGAAGGAGAACGTCTTGTACTGGAGGCCGTAGACGCCGGGCGCCCCTTCCACATCGCGGAGTCTCAGCGTCACCGTCACCTCGGTGCCGGGCTTCCAGTAGTGCTCGGGGCGGAAGTCGAGGCGGCCCTTGCCGAACCAGTGGGGGCGGATCTCCACGGCCGGCCTGGCGGTGACGTGGACGGCGCGTTCCACGGCGGCGCGGTTCTCGATCTCGCGGTTGAACTCCAGGGAGACGATCATGCCGGTGCCGACGGTGGAGCGGTTCTCGGGGCTGACGTAGCCGATGAACCGTTCCTCGGGGACGTACGTGGTGAAGGTCGTGTGCCGTGCGGAGCGCCTGCCGTACCCGTCCAGGGCGACGGCGTCGACCGTGTACCGGGCGGCCAGTGCGAGCCGGTGGTCGTCGGGCTCCCAGCGCAGGCCGTCGGCGGAGATGTGCCCGCGCACCGGGGTCTCCTGCGCATCCTGGGACTTGACCACCTTCACCGACTCCAAGCGTCCACTGGGCACCCGTACCAGCAGCTTGTCGTCGGGCCGTACGGCCTTGTCGCCGTCGTCGGGAACGATCCGGATGGCGTCCTCGGGCGCCGGGGGTTTGCCGAGTCCGCCGACGCCGCCGGGCTCTGAAGTACAGCCGGCCAGCAGTCCTGCCCATGTCAGTACGGCGGCCAGTGCGGCCCCCGCGCGCCGTGCGCGCCCTTGTGCATGCCTCACGAGGTTCCCAACGACCGGGCATGCCCCCGGGAAACGTGAGTGCGACCCAAGCTCTGGGCAGAACAGTGGGGAGGACGACGAGATGGGGAGCCGCGATCGGGACATCGTGCGCCCTTCTAGCGGTCGTGTCACCGAGCCGTAGGAGGCTGAGGGTGTCCAGCGCAGCCGAGCAGGAGGCGGTCGCCGCCGCAGAGGAGCGCCCCGCCGCCGCGGTGAACGGCGCACCGCGCAAGCCACCGGCCGTGCCCGTGTGGCCGGGTGCGCCGATGCCGCTGGGTGCCCGGTTCCGGGTCGGGCCCGACGGGGTCGCGGGCACCAACTTCGCGCTGTGGGCGGGCGGGGCGGAGGCGGTCGAGCTGTGCCTCTTCGACGAACAGGGGAAAGAGACGAGGGCCCGGCTGTCCGAGCTGACGCACGAGATCTGGCACGGGTTCGTGCCGGGCGTGATGCCGGGCCAGCGCTACGGCTACCGGGTGCACGGCCGCTGGGATCCGTGGACCGGCGGCCGCTGGAACCCGGCGAAGCTGCTCCTCGACCCGTACGCGCGCGCCGTGGACGGCGACTACGCCTCCTTTGGATTGCCACCCGAGTTGTACGGGCATGTCCGCGACTGGCCGCAGCAGCAGGTCGCGGACACCGTGCGCGACGACCGGGACTCGGCTCCGTACGTCCCGAAGGGCGTCGTGGTCCACGATGACGCCATCGACGACGAATGGATGGACGACCGCCGCCCGAAGACGCCGTGGGCGGACTCGGTGATCTACGAGGTGCATGTGCGCGGCTTCACGCAGCTGCACCCCGGGATTCCGGAGGAGCTGCGGGGGACCTACGCCGGGCTGGCGCACCCGGCCGCCGTCGAGCACCTGGTGAAGCTGGGTGTCACGGCGGTGGAGCTGCTGCCGGTGCAGCAGTTCGCGCACGAGGACCATCTCCTCCGCAAGGGCCTGCGCAACTACTGGGGCTACAACTCCATCGGCTACTTCGCCCCGCACGCCGCGTACGCCGCCTCCGGTACGACGGGGCAGCAGGTCGGCGAGTTCAGGCGCATGGTGCGGGCGCTGCACGCGGCCGGGATCGAGGTCATCCTCGACGTGGTCTACAACCACACGGCGGAGGCGGGCGAGCTGGGCCCGACGCTGTCGCTGAAGGGCATCGACAACCGGGGGTACTACCGGTTGCAGTCGGACGCGCGCCGCTACGCCGACTACACGGGCTGCGGCAACACGCTGCACGTCGTCCAGCCGCATGTGCTGCGGCTGATCACGGACTCCTTGCGGTACTGGGTGACGGAGATGGGGGTGGACGGCTTCCGCTTCGACCTGGCGGCGGCGCTGGCGCGCTCCATGCACGACGTCGACATGCTGTCCCCGTTCCTGGCGGTGATCGCGCAGGATCCGGTGCTGCGGCGGGTGAAGCTGATCGCCGAGCCGTGGGACGTCGGGTCGGGTGGCTATCAGGTCGGGGCGTTTCCGCCGCTGTGGACGGAGTGGAACGACCGGTACCGGAACGCCGTACGGGACTTCTGGCGGGGTGCGCTGCCGGACGTACGGGATCTGGGGTACCGGTTGTCCGGGTCCAGCGATCTCTATGCGTGGGGTGGGCGGCGCCCGTACGCCTCCGTCAACTTCGTCACGGCGCACGACGGTTTCACGCTGCGGGACCTCGTGTCGTACGAGCGCAAGCACAACGAGGCGAACGGCGAGGGCAACCGGGACGGCACCGACGACAACCGGTCGTGGAACTGCGGGGTCGAAGGGGAGACCGACGAGGAGCGGGTACGGGCGCTCCGGCGGCGGCAGTTGAGGAACCTGCTGACGACGCTGTTGCTGTCGACGGGCGTGCCGATGCTCGTGGCCGGGGACGAGCTGGGGCGGACACAGCGGGGCAACAACAACGCGTACTGCCAGGACAACGAGATCAGCTGGGTGGACTGGGGACTGCTGGAGGATCCGGGCTGGAAGGCGCTGTTCGACCTGACCTCCCGCCTGATCGCCCTGCGCCACCAACACCCGGTGCTGCGGCGGCGGGCGTTCTTCTCCGGGCGGGCGCACTCGGTGGACGGGCTGCGGGATCTGGCGTGGTTCACGGCGCGGGGTACGGAGATGACGGAGCAGGACTGGTACGCGCCGGCGGCGACGCTCGGTATGTATCTGTCCGGGCGGGACATTCCGGGGCGGGACGGGTGGGGGGCGCCGATCGTCGACGACAGCTTCCTCGCCGTACTGCATGCCGGGGACCGGCCGGCGAGCTTTGTGCTGCCGGGGCCGCCGTGGGCGGAGGGGTACGAGGTGGTCGTCGACACGTCGCGGGAGGAGCAGGGGGAGGCGCCGGGGGTGGTGCATCGGGCGGGGGCGGTGGTGACTGTGGCGGCGCGGTGTGTGCTGTTGCTGCGGGTGGTCAGTGGTGCCGACGGGAAGGCGCCATCTGACCGACCCCGATGAGGA
>NZ_KQ949127.1:5711-52320 GCF_001514305.1 Streptomyces dysideae | reverse complement strand
CGCTGCATGCCCGCGGACTGGCGAGTGGGACGGCGGAGTTCATGCCTTCATCCTCGACACGGTGGTTGCTCAGCAGTACCGGGGGAAAGAGGTCGGCGCCGCGCTGATCGCCACGGCGGCCGAAGAGGCCCGCGCGGCCTATTGCAAATGGCTGCACGTCGACTTCGAGGAGGACTTGAGCCCGTTCTACTTCGACGCCTGCGGCTTCAAGAAGACAACGGCGGGGCTGATCGCCCTGTAACTCGGCAGACCGGTCACCCAGTTCAGCGCAGGGCCTCGATCGCCCCCAAGACCAAGGCCTGCGCTGTGCCGACCCAGAGCTTGAAGCTCGATTAGGGCCTGTGTGATGTCGTGATCAATCGCCTGTTTGTAAGAGATCTTCGAGCCAGATCATTGAGGCACGGAGTTCGAGGCCGGCCAGGTAGCTCTCGGGCGTCTTGTCGAAACGTGTGGCGATGCCGCACCAGTCCTTCAACTGCGCGCGTGCCAACGGCGCACTGGTCGGAGAGTCGGAACTCGGTGTCGGCGGTGATGTCTTCGTGGGTCTTCGAAGTTAAGCGGTGCGCGAGAAGCGGTGGCGCCGGTGCGGTGACTCGCGAGAATGTGACACCCGGCGCTGAAGTGTCACATCCTCGCGAGCGAAGACCACAGAGGCAGGCACCGGCACAGAGCCGTACCGCCTAACTTCGAAGACCCGTCTTCGTGGCCAACGTGTCGGGCGAACCGGTCAATACACGGATGGCGAGTGGTGATACACATCTCTCGGGAGGGAACATGAAAAAATCTCGCTGAAGGGGAACTCTCGGTAGGTGGCCAGCTACTCCTGCTGTTCGGCATGGGAGCCTTCTTCCTGGCGGTTGGTGTCTGGTTCCTGGCCAACGCGACGAAACCCCAGGTGCTGAACGCGATGCGCTCGATGTCGGGGGCCTCTCCTCGCGGGGAAAAAAAGACACGGATCCTGTCGCGCCTCTTGGGCGTGGTATTCACCGCCGCCGGCACAGGCGCAGTCATCGGAGGCTGCGTGCTCGCGATCCGCTCATGAGCATCCCCGCCGTCCAGGGGAAGAGCACCATTCGAGCCGCTCTCGGACGGTGACCGCGCAGACATTGAACGGCTATTCTGAGCGATGGGGCCCGCAGCGCCCCCCTCGGCTTCTCAGGACGGGCCCGGCACATCACGGCTCAAGAGTGCCCTCGTCTCCCTGGGCCCGTTCACAGCGGCACTCGTCGCCTACAAGGGCCTTCACGACTATGCGTTGCCCGAGGCCTGGTTCAGCGCATCCATCCGCAGGTACTTGTTCGCCGGTCTCTGCGCACTGGGTGCGGACCATGCGTTCGTCGAAGCCCTGGTCGGCGTGGCCACCGACAAGACGTTCGGCTGGTGGGAGTCGTACCGCGAGGTGCTGCCGTCAGGACTCCTCGACCTCGCTGAACTGGAGCACCACGCCACCGCCGTACGCACCGCGTACACCTCGCACATGCCGGGGCTGCTCCAGACCGCCGACCACGCGCGCGAGATCTTCCAGCACGTCATCCCCGCTTCCACGCCGCCCGAAGTCGAGCATCGCGTCTCGCATCGGATCAAACGGGGTCTTCGAACTTGAGCGGTGCGCCCCTGTTGGTCGGCGTCCGCCCCCAGGGCCCTCGTAAGCCGGGGATGTGACACTCCCGCGGAAACTGTCACGTCCTCGCGGCTTACCAGTCGGCGCCCGGCGTCCGCGCACCGCTCAACTTCGAAGACCCATCAAACGGCAGGGAGTGCTGTACGGGGCCAACCCGACTCCGTACCGAACCGTCGTGCATGAGGCGGCCCTGCACATGCGCGTCGGCGGCCGCAGCGTGGCTCGCGCTCAGTTGCAGCATCTGCTCGACATGAGCGAACCGGAGCACATCACCATCCGCGTACTCCCGTTCGGCGTCGGCGCGTTCCCCGGGTCCGGCCAGTCCATCAACTACCTGCACGGCCCATGCCGCAGCTCGACACCGCGCAACTGGACCAGTTCCCTCTAAGGGAGCCGAGATGTCCCCGCGCTGATGGCAGAAGTCGTCCTACTGCCAGGAAGGCGACGCCTGCGTCCACATATCCGCCGCCTCCACCACCACCATCCACCTCACCGAAAGCGCCGACCCGACCCAAGCCGTCCTCACCACCAGCCCCACCACCTTCGGCGCCCTGCTCGACACGCTGAATTCACCCGAGAGGCCATGACTCGCCACTCTCAAGGTCGTTCAGCCCGGCCTCAGGAGCTCTGGGCGCACTCACCCCCTACGATCACGACGTGCCGATCACATACGAGTGGCGAAGCGACTTCGACAACGCGGCCCTCAACGCCCTACATGCCCAAGGCTTCGGCCATCCGCCTGACCAGACGAACTGGCGAGCACGACTGGAGCGGCACAGTCTCGGCTGGCATGCCTTCATCCTCGACACGGTGGTGGCTCAGCAGTACCGGGGGAAAGGAGTCGGCGCCGCGCTGATCGCCACGGCGGCCGAAGAGGCCCGCGCGGCCTATTGCGAATGGCTGCACGTCGACTTCGAGGAGGACTTGACCCCGTTCTACTTCGACGCCTGTGGGTTCAAGAAGACGACGGCGGGGCTGATCGCTCTGTAAACGTCCCCCGCGTCAGATCGTCCGGTCCGATACCGAAGGGCTGTCCCGCAAAGATCGGCTGGTGTGCCCGGCATCAAGGGCACGGAGCCTCGGCGGCATGATGTGCTCCGTGATGAACAGTGCAGACCTGCATCCTGCCCGGATACCGGGTTACGACGGTGGTCCCCTCACGCACCAGGCCGGGCTCTTGGACGAGCCCCTGTTCTGGCTGGGGCACCTCTACTCGTGCGCCCAGAGCGAGGAGGCCGAAGAACTGCTGTTCGGCGCGGACCACGACGCGGCCGGCGACTTTCAGCGGCGGCTGTGGGAGCGGGCCGAGTGGCCGGCATTCACTGTTCCGCTCGCCGCTGATCACCGTCTTCACGTGATCTACCGGACCGTCGCGGACGACACCGGCACCGACTACCTCCTCCATCACCCCGACTGGGACCAGGCTGAGCTCCTTGCCCGGGACGACGGGCACTTCATGGGACCGGGCCTTTCATGGCCCGAGCTCGTGACGGCCGCGGACAACGCGCTGCCCGGCGGCAGCACCAACGATCCCCACGCCCGCCTGCTGCTCCTGCTGCCTGCGTTTGGCGACGACGAGGTACCCGACGATGCTGTGGGTCGCCTGACGGTTGCGCTACAAGCCCGAACCGGCGTGGAAGAACCCGAGTCCCTCGCCTCTGCGCTCCTGGAGGATCAAGGGGCTCCAGGCCCCACGCGCTGGACGACTTCTGGGCGCGGTTTCTCTGTCAACGACGGCGAGTACTCCTTCCGTAACCCGGCCAACCGATTCGCACTGTCAGCCGATCGCCTGGCCCGGGTGGCCACCGCGCTGGCACCATGACCCGCGCACGCCAATTTCCACCGGCGAAGGTGTCCGTGCCCACGTCCACGCCCAGCCTGCTCGCCGTCTTCGCCCACCCCGACGACGAGTCCCTGTCAGCCGGTGGTCGGGAACGGGAACGGGGTCACCCCGGCCACACGATCGACTGCACCTCGCCGTACGCGTGCAGGGCATACGAACCGCAGTCCCGGCCCACCCCGCTCCTGCGGAACCCACCGAACGGGGCCTCCATGTTCCGTCCCACGGTGTTGATCCCGACCCCGCCGGCCCGCAGCCGCCGCGCCACCCGGAAGGCGCGGGCGACGTCCGCCGACCAGACGTAGTCGATGAGGCCGTAGTCGGTGTCGTTGGCGAGGGTGATGCCCTCGTCCTCGTCGGAGAAGGGGGTGACCGTCACCACCGGCCCGAAGATCTCCTCCCGGGCCACCCGCATGTCGTTGGTGCAGTCGGCAAGGAGGGTGGGCGCCACATAGAAACCCCGGTCGGACGACGGCCGTTCGCCGCCCGCTACGACCACCGCCCCCTCCTTCCGCCCGAGTTCGACGTACGACTCCACCCGGTCCCGGTGCGCCGCCGAGATCACCGGCCCCACCACCGTGTCCTGCTCCCTCGGGTCCCCCACCTTCAACCGGCCCGCGTACGCGGCCAGTTGCTCCACGATCCGGTCGTAGACCCCCCTCTGCGCCAGCACCCGCGTCGGCGCCGTACAGATCTGCCCGCTGTAGAAGGAGAACGTGCTCCCGATCCCGGCGACCGCCGCCCCGAGGTCCGCGTCGTCGAAGACGACCGCCGCGCCCTTCCCGCCCAGCTCCATCAGCTGCCGTTTCATCCCGCGCCCGCACACCTCGGCGATGCGCTGCCCGACCGCGGTGGAGCCGGTGAAGCTCACCATGTCGACGTCGGGGGACGCCACGGCCGCCTCGCCGACCTCGACCGAGGTGCCGGAGACGACGTTCACGACCCCGGCCGGCGCGCCCGCGGCCTCCAAGGCCTCCGCCATCTGGTAGACGGACAGGGGGTCCTGCGGAGCCGGCTTCACGACCACGGTGTTTCCCATGGCCAGCGCGGGCGCGATCTTGCCGGCCGGGTTGGCCCAGGGGTTGTTGTATGAAGTGATGCAGGTGACGACCCCGGCGGGCTGCCGTACGGCAAGGGCGCCCATGACCCCCGCCCTCCCCATCGGCCCGGCCTCGTTGATCTGCGGCGCGATGGGCCACTCAGCGGGCTCCACGCGCGCGTACCGCCGGAAACGTGCGGCGCCCACGCCGACCTGCATCCCGCGCGCGGTCCCGGTGGTCGCCCCGGTCTCGGCCTGGGCGAGTTCGGCGTACGGCACGAGCCGCTCCCGCACGATGTCCGCTGCCCGCGCCAGCACCGCCGCCCGCTCCTCCGGCGTCGTACGCGACCACCGCCCGAAGGCCTCGCGGGCCGCGGCACAGGCCGCGTGCACCTGATCCCGCGAGGCCTCCGGTGCCCACCCGACGGTCTCCTCGGTCGCCGGATCGACGACGGCGTAGTGCCCGCCGTCCGGCTCGACCCAGGCACCGCCGACGAACAGCCGCTGCCCGCCGTCCGTCACCGTGTGCTCACCGTCCTCGTGTCCCGCCCGGACCGCAGCACCTTCCCCGGTACGGCGCCCGTCACCACGTCGTCCCGGATCGCCTCGACCCCGTTGACCCACACGGCCCGCACCCCGATCGCCCTGGAGTCCAGCCGCGGGCTGTCACCCGGCAGGTCGTGCACCAGGGTGGCGGTACCCGCCTCGATCCGCTCCGGGTCGAAGAGCACCAGGTCGGCACGGAAGCCCTCCTGCACACGCCCCCGCTCCCGCAGCCCGAAGAGCTGAGCGGGATCGTCGGTCAGCATCTTCACGGCCTGCTCGAGACCGACGAGCTTCCGCCCCCGCAGACAGTCACCGATGAACCGGGTCGTGTACGGCGCCCCGCACATGCGGTCCAGATGCGCCCCCGCGTCCGACCCGCCGAGCAGGACGTCCTCGTGCTGCCAGGTCTCGGCGCGCAGCGCCCAGGACGCCGGGTCGTTGTCGGTGGGCATGGGCCACAGCACCGTACGCAGCTCGTCAGCGGCGCAGATCTCGACCAGGCACTGGAAGGGCTCCTGCCCGCGCTCCGCGGCGATGTCCTCCACGACCCGCCCGGTCAGCCCCCGGTTCGCCTCGCTGTACGTGTCGCCGATGACGTACCGCCCGAAGTTCGTCAGCCGCCGGAAGACACCGGCCTCCCTGGACCCGGCGCGCCGCAGCATCTCGGCCCGTACGTCCGCGTCCCGCAGCTCGGCGATCCGCTCCGGCACGGGCAGGCCGAGGATCGGACCCCACCCGGGGATGAGGTTGAGCGCGCAGAACGTGCCGAGCGACATGTTCATGGGCGTGAGGATCGGCATGGTGAGGGCGACGACCCGCCCGCCCGCCTTGCGGGCCTGCTCACTGGCGAACAACTGCCGGGGCACCCGCTCGGGAACGGCCGAGTCGATGGTCAGGACGTTCCAGTTGAGCGGCCGTCCGGCCGCCGCGCTCATCTCCACGAACAGCTCGATCTCGTCATCACTGAACTGATCGAGACACCCCGCGACGATCGCCTCGATCTGCGTCCCCTCGTGCTCCCCGACGGCCTTGGAGAGGGCCAGCAACTCGGCGGGCCCGGCATGCCGGGAGGCAACCGGCTGCCCGTCGCCGTCGGAGTGCGTGGACGACTGGGTGGTGGAGAAACCCCAGGCGCCGGCGTCCATGGCGTCGTGGAACAGGCGAAGCATCTCCCACAACTGCGCGTCGCTCGGCTGCCCGCCGATGGCATCCGCCCCCATCACATACCGCCGCAGCGCACAGTGCCCCACCATGAACCCCGCGTTGACGGCGATCCGCCCCTCAAGGGCGTCCAGATACTCCCCGAAGCCGTGCCAGCTCCAGGGCGCCCCCTCCTCCAACGCGACCAGCGACATGCCCTCGACCTTGGACATCATGCGGCGGGTGTAGTCGGCGTCGTCGGGCCGGGCCGGGTTCAGCGGTGCGAGGGTGAACCCACAGTTGCCGGCGGCGACGGTGGTCACGCCGTGGTTGAGGGAGGGGGTGGCGTACGGGTCCCAGAAGAGCTGGGCGTCGTAGTGGGTGTGCGGATCGACGAACCCGGGGGCGAGGACGAGCCCGGTCGCATCCTCGCTGGTCCGGGCTTCTTCAGTGATGATCCCGATAGCGGCGATACGTCCGTCCCGGATTCCGACGTCGGCGACGTACCCGGGCGCGCCCGTCCCGTCAACGACGGTCGCGCCTTTGATGACGTGATCAAGCATGCCGTTGCCTCCTCAAGTCCCGGTTGCGTGGTGTTCTTGGGGGCGCGGGGCTGTGCCGATATGCGGCTCCGCCGCGTGGGCGCGACCAGCCACACACAACCCCCACCCGCCAACACCCCTCAGCCAGCCCTCCGGAACCGCGTAGTCCGATGCACAGGATCCGTATCGATCTTCGGAATCACGTGCTCCCCGATCAACCGAATCGTCTGCAGCGTCTCCTCCTTCGGCACTCCCACCGGCAACCCGAAGCTCAACTGATCCGCCCCGGCCTGCTCCCACCGCTTGCACTGCTGGAACACTTCGTCCGGATCCCCGCAGATCAACAGCTCCTCCTCGATGAGGAGCTCGACGAACTCGGCGGTGTACTCCGGCAGCGTCTCCGGCCACACCGGAAACCCCTCGGGCCGCGGGAACGTGTCGTGGTACCGGAAGACAAGCGAGGGCAGATAGTGCAGCCCCCCGCTGACAGCGATCCGGATCGCCTCGTCGTGTGTCGGCGCACAGATCGCCGTCGTCGTCACCATGACGTTGTCGTTGACGAAGTCCCCGATGGGCTCGGCCTCGACGACAGCGGTCTTGTACTGCTCGAGCACCCACTCCATGTCGGCGACCTTCTGCACACTGAACCCGAGCACGCCCAGTCCCTTGCGCGCGGCCATGGCGTACGACGGCGGCGACCCGGCGGCGTACCACATCGCGGGGTGCGACCTGCCGTACGGCTTGGGCAGGATCTTCCGCGGCGGCAGCGACCAGTGCTTGCCCTGGAAGCCGGCGTACTCGTCCTGGAGCCACATCTTGGGGAACTCGGCGATGGTCTCTTCCCAGATCTCCTTGGTGTGGTTCATGTCGGTGATGCCGGGGAGGAAGCCGAGGATCTCGTGCGAGCCCGCCCCCCGCCCGCTCCCGAACTCGAAGCGGTTCTCGGTGAGATGGTCGAGCATGGCGACCTTCTCGGCGACCTTCACGGGGTGGTTGACCTGGGCGAGCGGGTTGAAGATGCCCGATCCCAGGTGGATCCGCTCCGTCGCGTGTGCCAGGTAGCCGAGGAAGACGTCGTTCGCGGAGAGGTGCGAGTACTCCTCCAGGAAGTGGTGCTCGGACGCCCAGGCGTACTTGAAGCCGGACTTGTCCGCCTGGATGACGTACTCGGTCTCCTCCATCAGCGCCTTGTGTTCGGCCAGCGGGTCGGTCTCGGCGCGTTTGCCCACGTATCCCTGTACAAAGAGCCCGAATTCCAAGGAGGTTCACCGTCCCCAGTCGGTTTCCTGACGTACCGTCAGATTCATCTGCCGCCGACTGTGGCACCGGCCGCAGGCACCGTCAATAGCTGACGGGCAGTCAGACCACGGCGACCCCCGCCAGCCACCCCCCGTCGATCACGAACGGCTGCCCGGTGATGTACGAGGAGTCGTCGGAGGTGAGGAAGAGTGCAAGCTTCGCCACCTCCTCCGGTTTCCCGATCCGTCCGAGCGGCACGAGCTTGCGGTACAGCCCGTCGAGAGCCTGCGACATCGCCTCGGCGTCCGCGGCCGGGTCCAGCTGGGCCGGGTTGGACATGGCGGTGTCGATGGCGCCGGGACACATGGCGTTGACGCGGATGTGCCGCTGGGCGAGTTCCAGGGCGGCGACGCGGGTGAGGCCGAGGATGGCGTGCTTGGTGGCGGCGTACGCCCCGACGGCCGCCATGCCGGTCACCGCGGTGTACGAGGCGGTGTTGACGATCGTGCCGCCGTCCGCCATCCGGGGCGCGACCGTCCTGACGCCGAGGAAGCAGCCGACCTGGTTGACCTGGACGACCTGCATGAACTCGTCGAGGGGCGTGTCGACGAGGGAGTTGAAGCGCAGGATGCCGGCGTTGTTGACCAGCCCGTCGATACGGCCGTACGTGTCCATGGCCGCGGACACGGCGGCCTGCCAGTCACTCTCCCGGCCCACGTCGAGGTGGACGTACCGCGCGCCGATC
Source organism: Streptomyces dysideae (assembly GCF_001514305.1). GTDB lineage: Bacteria > Actinomycetota > Actinomycetes > Streptomycetales > Streptomycetaceae > Streptomyces > Streptomyces dysideae. The sequence continues at coordinate 43,608 of NZ_KQ949127.1, read as the reverse complement.
TCCTTCGCGAGGTCCTCGCCCTGGTCGTCGAGGACGTCGGCGACGACGACCTCGGCACCCTCCGCCCTGAACAGCCGGGCCTCCTGCTCGCCCTGACCGCGCGCGGCGCCTGTGACGAGGATGACACGTCCGTCGAGCTTGCCCATGGGGACTCCCTTCGCGGTGTGTTGACCGAGGTCAGCGTACCTCCGTACCTGACGAAGCGTCAGATAAAGGAAGGATGCTTGCGTCTGCAATCTCAAGTGACCGACGAGTAGGGATATTTGACCCTGTCGACGCCCTGTGCGGGACCCCAATACTCCTCAGTCGGAAGGTAAAGGCAATCTCAAGGAGAGAGCAGGGCATGGGCAAGAGGAGCTTCAGGAACAGGAAGGTCCGATACGTCGCGATCGGGGCATCGCTCGCGACCGGCGCGGCCGTCGTCACCGTGCTGCTGCCGTCGGCCAACGCCGCCGAGGAGAAGACGCCGGAGCAGATCATGAGGTTGTGCGAAAGGGCGAAGGTACTCAACGGTAAAGAGCAGGACATCTTCGATTTCGGTGGCCATCCGATTGCCGGCCCCAGTTTCGAGTCCGACAACTGTGATTTCGTCGAGACGAAGTTCGAGACCTTCGACGGCCCCACGGAGAAGGTCACCATCGACTTCCCGAACTGCGAGCCGAACGCCACCGAACCGTCGAAGGTGACCACCGAGTTCTCGAAGGCGGTGGGCCAGGGCCAGGGCAAGTACACCGCGACCCAGCAGGGCGCCCTCGGCGGTCTCTTCGGAGCCCTGAGCGGCGGCTGGGTGAAGCACAAAGGCACGCTGGACATGACCATCAAGACGGCCACCGCCAGCGAGTCCGAACAGCGGGAAGTCCCCGTCGGCAAGGTCCTGCACGTGACGTTCACGCCGAAGATGCAGCGCATGACCGGCGAATGGCGGGTGCGTATCGACGCCAATCCCGGGAGCTTCGCCGTGAACCCCTCCCCCGAGCAGAACTTCGTGGCGCCGGACGTCGTCGAGGGTCCGGTCATCCGGCCGGGAGCCGCGGGCGCGCCCGGGCTCGTGGACGGCACCACCAAGGCCGTACTCGAGGACTGCTGACCCGCTCGAACCGGATGACCTGGCACTTCGCCCCCACAACCCCTGTACAGGAGACACTCCATGACACGCGCCGGCCGCAGCGGAAGCCACCGGAGCAAGAAGAAGCGCATCACCCTCGCCCTGGCGCCGGTCGCCGCCCTCGGACTGGCCGTCCCGCTGATGTACAGCGCGGGCGCCGCAACCCCCGACGAGGTGGCCACCGACTGCCGTACGGACTCGGACACGTTGGAGAACTGCGAGTTCGTCCCCGTCCAGCACAAGGCCAACAGCCTCGGCCCCAACGAACGGGTCACCACGGTGACCGACAACTGCGGAATCAGCTCCGCGGCGACGAAGACCTTCAGCGGCACGGCGTCCGTGACACGCGTCATTCAGCTGGAGGACGGCTTCAACACGGACGGCAGCACGAAGCTGGGGAACTCGGTCTTCGAGATCGGCGTCAAATTCGCCACGCAGGAATTCAACATCAAGCGTGACGACACCACGTCCTCGTTCTCCTTCAGCAGAAGCGACACGGTGAAGGCGGACCACATCGCCTTCTTCATGTGGTCCCACAAGCGCACCGACGTGAGCGGATTCCTGCGCGCCACCTACAAGGAGGCGCAGGACGGCCAGACCGTGTTCTTCTCCCCCAGCGAGGGAGCCGCCACCGTTCACGTCTTCTATCCGCAGATCCTGACGAACGGCACTCCCGACGGCCGCCTCTGGCTGCGCAATGTGAAGTGCGGAACTCCCCAGGCCGCCGGGCTCCAGAACTCCACACGCGCCCTCAGGACGGAACCTGGATTCGGCGAGGGCGGTGAGAACGTCACCGACGTGGAAATCCCGCTGTCGGAGATTCAGGCGCAGTAGACAGAGCAGTCTGTTCTCAGGTGCGAAGCACGGGCGCGGCTCCCAGCCACCTCAGGACCGCGTCCGTGCTCCCCCGGGCATCGAGCTTGGCGTAGATGTTGCTGAGGTTGTTGCGGACGGTCTTCTCGCTCAGCCGTAAGCGCAGGCCGATCTCCTGTGCGCCGAGACCGGTCGACAGCAGCTCCATGATCTGCCGCTCGCGGGGCGAGAGCAGCGCCCGCAGCCGCTCCATGGCCGCCTCCGCCGTGGACAGTTGCCGGGCCCCCTCCCGCAGGGCCGCGCACGCCGCCGGGGACAGATAGGTGTGCCCGACGGTGGCGCCGACGACGGCCGAGGAGAGCATGCAGGTGCAGTAGTCCCCCTCGACCAGATATCCGGCCCCGCCGCGGAACACCTCGACGATGGTCCTGGTGTCCCGGCCAGGGCTGATCACGATCACCGGAATCCCGCCGGTCGCCCCCAACTCACTTAGCCCCTCCGCCGGTTCCTCGCACCGCAGCACGACGACATCCACGTCCTCGGGCACCCGGAAAGGCGGGTCCAGGCGCACGACCCGGCCCACGTACCGGTCGTCCGGGGCCGGCCAGTCGTCGTGCGGCCACTCGCCCTCCGTACAAGCGAGGGCGACGGAGATTCGCTGGGAGGATCGCACAGCACGTGTCCTTCCGCCGGAGCCATGACGTCCGTACGTCCGTACATACGGGAACCGGCGTGGACATGTTCAAAACTTCAAAGAGGGGCAGGAACCTCAGGGAGGGTCAGTCGCACTCGCTCCCGGCGGACCGGTCCTTCTTCCGGAACGTCATTTTCGGCGTTCCGTCCTTCTTGAGTTCATCGGCAACGCCGTCGATGTAGTTGCCGTACGAGTAAATCCGGTCATAACCGCGGCCTCGCCAGGTATTGACGTCCACCACGTCCGCACGCTTTCCGGTCGGGTTCCAGGTATAGGACTCGACCTTGAAGACCGGATTCACACGCACCACGCGTTTCGTGGGGCTTGCCTCGATCCAGGCGGTCTTCCGGGGGCCGATGTCGATCAAATCAGTGTGGGAGACGCCCACCGAATCCGCGATGGCCCAGGAATAGCTGTAGTTCGCCTCGGCCGATACGCCGAACCAGCTGCCGATGGAGGCCGTGGCGCTGGTGGAACCGCCCACGGTGTGGGTGTACGACGTCGAGGTCGAGTAGTCGCGGGCCAGCATCAGCTGGTAGCCGCTGTCGGTGCAGTTGGTGCGGGTCTCACTGATGCGCCGCCAGTCGTCGCGGTAGGTCCAGCTGGCGGCCACGGGGTACTCGCAGCGGCCCTCGAAGCGCTCCCACCCCGGCTGCAGCGTCCACTTGCCGTCGTCCTTGTGCCACACCGGCGCCTTGCGCCAGGACGCGTGGTCACGGAGTTCGCCGGTCGCGATGTTGACGTACCAGTCCTGGTAGCCGGTGTCGCCGTCGGTGCCGCAGACACGCGACATCATCCGGTCGGTGTCCCAGGACTCCTGACCACGGATGTTGACGGCACCGCCGGGGCCGGCCTGGGCGGGCTGCGCCAGCGCGAGGCTCGCGACCGCGCTCACCAGGGCTGCGCCCACCGCCGTCACCCTGCGGGCACGAATCCGCGACCATAATGTGTTCTGCGTCACTCGATCTTTCCCTTTCGCCGCAGCCGAGGCTGCTCTCAAGCGGTGTACTGCCTCATTACCCGCCAGTAAGAAATATCGAGTTCCGCCCCCGAAGTGTCAAACTCCCAGGTCGAATATCACCAATCGAACGGAAACAGACATACGGCCTCCCCGGTTTTTGCCGCACATTCCTGACCCTGACCGGCGTGAATAACGGCCCGTCATCACGGGATCACATGTCCGGGGCCGGAGACGGCAACGGCGCACGGCGGCCCTTCGTTACCGTTCCGAGAGGTGCGGCCCCACCTCCGCGCCGAACGCGGCCATCTGGTCGGTGAGTTCAGCGCGCTCCCGGCTCCGGAACCGCACCTGGATCTGGTGCACGCCCATCGCCCGGTACACCCGCAGCGACTCGGCGAGCATCTCGGGGGCGCCACTGAGCGTGCGGCGCCCGACGTCCCAGCCCGGCTCACCCACGTACAGCGGCTCGGTGATCGCGCCCACCACGAAGGGCCGGTCCACCCCCGCCTCCTCCCGCAGCCGCCGCAGCCGGGCGATCTGCCCCGGCAGCCGGTCCCGCGGGTCCCCCTGCGGCAGCCACCCGTCGCCCTTGAGCGCGGCCCGCCGTACGGCGGCGGGCGAGGAGCCGCCGACCCAGAGGGGCAGGTGCGGCTGTGCGGGCCGGGGGCACTGCCCGAGGCCCTCGAAGTCATAGAGCTTGCCGTGGTGTTCGGGGAACTCGTCGGGCCCGAGGGCGGCGCGCAGGGCGTCGATGCTCTCGTCGAGCACGGACCCCCGCCGCTCGAAGTCCACCTCCAACGCCTCGAACTCCTCCCGCACATGTCCGGCCCCGACCCCGAGGATCAGGCGACCGCCCGACAGGTGATCGAGGGTGGCGTACTGCTTGGCGGTGAGCAGGGGATGCCGTAGCCCGACGACGGCGACATGGCTGAGCAGCCGGACGCGTTCGGTGGCGGCGGCGAGGAAGGCGAGGGTCGCGACGGGGTCGTACCAGACCGTGCTCATCGCGGCCGCGAGCCGGCGCGGGATGCCGACGTGGTCACAGCAGGCGAGGTAGGCGAAGCCGGCGCGGTCGGCGGTACGGGCGATGTCGAGCAGGTCGTCGGCCCCGGCACCGGCTTCCCAGCCCTCGGCGTAGATCGTGCTCTGGGACTGCACGGGGAGTTGGATGCCGTACTCGATCACCTCGGGCCGTCCCAGAGACCGTCAGGCGTGAGGCCCAGCAGCTCGATCGCGTTCCCCCGTACGATCCGCTCCACCACGTCGGCGTCCAGATGCCCCATCTGCGCCTCGCCGACCTCCCGGGACTTCGGCCAGGTGGAGTCGGAGTGCGGGTAGTCGGTCTCGTACAGCACGTTGCCGACCCCGATGGAATCCAGACTCCGCAGCCCGAAGGCGTCGTCGAAGAAGCAGCCGTAGACATGCTCGGCGAAGACCTCGGACGGCGGCCGGTGGACCTTGTCGGCGACACCGCCCCAGCCGCGGTTCTCCTCCCACACCACGTCGGCGCGTTCGAGGATGTAGGGGATCCAGCCGATCTGCCCCTCCGCGTACATGATTCTGAGGTTCGGGAAGCGCTCCAGCTTCCCGCTCATCAGCCAGTCGACCATCGAGAAGCAGCAGTTGGCGAAGGTGATGGTGGAGCCGACGGCGGGCGGGGCGTCGGCGGAGGTGGAGGGCATACGGCTGCTGGAGCCGATGTGCATGGCGATGACGGTGCCGGTCTCGTCGCAGGCGGCGAGGAAGGGGTCCCAGTCGTCGGTGTGGACGGAGGGCAGCCCGAGGTGCGGGGGTATCTCGGAGAAGGCGACGGCACGGACGCCGCGGGCGGCGTTGCGCCGGACCTCGGCTGCGGCGAGCTCGGCGTCCCAGAGGGGGATGAGGGTGAGCGGTATGAGCCGCCCGCGCGCGTCGGGCCCGCACCACTCCTCCACCATCCAGTCGTTGTAGGCCTGGACGCACAGGAGGCCCAGCTCGTGGTCCTCGGCCTCGGTGAAGGTCTGGCCGCAGAAGCGCGGGAAGGTCGGGAAGCAGAGGGCGGACTGGACGTGGTTGACGTCCATGTCGGCGAGGCGCTGCGGGACGTCGTACGACCCCGGCCGCATCTGCTCGTACGTGATGACCTCGAGCTTGATCTCGTCCCTGCTGTAGCCGACGGCGGTGTCGAGCCGGGTGATCGGCCGGTGCAGATCCTCGTAGACCCACCAGTCACCCACAGGCCCGTCATCCCCTTCCCGGCCCATCACGGGCTTGAAGCGGCCGCCGAGGAAGGTCATCTCCTTCAGTGGGGCGCGGACGATGCGCGGCCCGGTGTCGAGGTACTTCTTCGGAAGCCGGTCCTGCCACACATGAGCGGGCTCCACGGTGTGGTCGTCGACCGAGATGATCAGCGGAAACGTCGCTTGGGTGTCCATGTGGGCCACGGTAGCGCCGATCTGACGGTCCGTCAGCTATGTGGGTCGGGGCTTCTGGATGGGGAGAGGGAGTGAGGGCACTGTGATTTCCCGCGCGTCCACCTGTGAGCGGTGTCTCCCACGGCTGACGCATCTGCCGTGAACAAGGCAAACTGGCAGGGTTGTTCAGGGAACCTAGGGGGACGGCGATGAACGGTGGAGCGCAGGTGCCGGAGGCCTCGGCCGACAGCGGCTCCGCCGCCGGGCGTGTGCCGGCGCAGAGGCGTCCCGGCTCGCAGGAGCCGGCGGCGTTGCGCTTCGGCGTGCTCGGTCCGGTGCGTGCCTGGCGGGGTGCGGAGCCGCTCAGCACCGGCTCCCCCCAGCAGCGCGCCCTGCTCGCGGCCCTGCTGCTGCGCGAGGGCCGGACGGCGACCGCGCACGAGCTGATCGACGCCCTGTGGGGCGACGAACCGCCGTCCCAGGCGCTGGCGGCGGTCCGCACGTACGCGTCCCGGCTGCGCAAGATCCTGGACGCCGGCGTCCTGGTCAGCGAGTCCGGCGGGTACGCGGTGCGCGGACTGGCCGACGGTGCGCTGGACGTGGCGGTGGCGCAGGACCTGGCGGCCGAGGCGGAGAAGGCGCGGAACGCCGGGAAACTGTGCCAGGCGCGCGACGCCCTGGCCCGCGCCCTGTCCCTGTGGGACGGGGAGGTGCTGGCCGGCGTACCGGGCCCGTACGCGGAGGCGCAGCGCGTCCGCCTGGAGGAGTGGCGGCTCCAACTCCTGGAATCCCGCCTCCACATGGACCTGGAGCAGGGCTGCCACGCAGAGGCGGTGTCGGAACTGACGGCGCTGACGGCGGCCCACCCCCTGCGTGAACGCCTGCGCGAGCTGCTGATGCTGGCGCTGTACCGCAGCGGACGGCAGGCGGAGGCCCTGGCGGTCTACGCCGACACCCGCCGCCTCCTGGCAGACGAGCTGGGTGTGGACCCGCGTCCGGGACTCCGCGAGCTCCAGCAGCGCATCCTCCAGGCGGATCCCGGCCTGGCCGAACCGTCGTCCCCCAGGTCCGAACCGGCCCCGGCCCCGGTCCGGCCCGCCCAACTCCCGGCGACGGTCCCGGACTTCACCGGCCGCGCATCCTTCGTGGCGGAACTGAGCGCGGTCCTGGCCTCCGCGGAGGGCCGCGTGATGGCGGTCTCGGCGCTGGCGGGCATCGGAGGCGTCGGCAAGACCACCCTCGCGGTCCACATCGCCCACCAGACCCGGACGGCCTTCCCCGACGGCCAGTTGTACGTCGACCTCCAGGGCGCGGGCCCGCGGGCGGCGGAACCGGAGACGGTGCTCGGCTCCTTCCTCCGCGCCCTGGGCACCGCGGACTCGGCGATCCCGGACTCCCTGGAGGAACGCTCGGCGCTGTACCGCTCGGTCCTGGACGGCCGCCGGGTGCTGGTCCTGCTGGACAACGCGAAGGACGCGGCACAGGTACGCCCGCTGCTGCCGGGCATGGAGGGCTGCGCGGCCCTCGTCACCTCGCGGGTGCGCATGGTGGACCTCGCCGGGGCGCATCTGGTCGACCTGGACGTGATGTCACCGGACGAGGCGCTGTCGCTGTTCACGAAGATCGTGGGCCGGGAACGGGTGGCCTCGGAGCGGGAGGCGGCCCTGGACGTGGTCGCGGCGTGCGGCTTCCTGCCCCTCGCGATCCGTATCGCGGCGTCCCGCCTGGCGGCCCGGCGCACCTGGACGGTCTCGGTCCTGGCGGCGAAGCTCGCCGACGAACGCCGCCGCCTGGACGAACTCCAGGCCGGCGACCTGGCGGTGAAGGCGACCTTCGAACTCGGCTACGGCGCCCTGGAGCCGGCCCAGGCACGGGCGTTCCGGCTGCTGGGCCTGGCGGACGGCCCGGACATCTCCCTGGCCGCGGCCGCGGCCGTGCTGGATCTGCCGGTGGAGGACGCGGAGGACCTGCTGGAGTCCCTCGTCGACACGTCCCTCCTGGAGTCGGCGGCGCCCGGCCGCTACCGCTACCACGATCTGGTCCGGCTCTACGCGCGTGCGTGCGCCGAACGGGACGAGCATCCGCCGGGTGAGCGGGAGGCGGCGATGTCGCGGCTGCTGGACTTCTGTCTGGCGACGGCGGCCGGGGTCTACGCGATCGAGCGGCCGGGGGACCGGCTGGTGGATCATCTGACCGCCACGGAACACCCGGGCCTGGTGTTCGCCCACCGCAGCGCCGCGCGGGACTGGCTCTACACCGAGGCGAACTGCCTGCTGGCGCTGGCCCGCCAGTCCGCCGGCCGGCCGGGCACCCTGCGGCGGGCCATCGACCTGCTGTGGGCCGCGCTCGACATCTCGGAGTCGGGCGCCAACTCCAGGGAGTACGAGGCCACGGCGAGGGCCCTGCTGGAGGCCGCACGACAGGTCGACGTACCGCGGGTCGAAGCCCGCGCCCTGATGACGCTGGCCCATGCGCACGTCGACGGCGGGCGCTTCGACATGGCCGACCAGGAGGCCGAACAGGTCATCCGCCTCGCCGAGGAGGCCGACGACCTGCTGCCCGTCTGCTGGGCCCGTAACGCGCGCGGCATCATCGCGCTGTACCAGAGCCGCAACGCGGACGGTGAGGAGCACCTCTCCCAGGCCATCCAGCACTTCCGCACGCTGGGCGACCGCCCGGGCGAGGCCAGCGCGTTGTGCAACCTGTCCCGTATCCATCTGGCCACCGGACGGACCCAGAGCGCGGTCGCCCTGGCCCGGCAGGGCATAGACATCTACGACGCCATGGGGAACTCCATGCGCGGCGCGAACGGACGCTACGCACTGGGCATGGCGCTCACCCAGAGCAACCAGCGCGATTCCGCCGCGGACCGGCTGCACGAAGCGCTGGAGGTCTTCCGCGACAGCCGCCAGCGACTGTGGGAGGGCATGACCCTGTTCCGCCTGGCCGAGGTCGACCTCGCCGCACGGCGCTCCGCCAACGCGGCCACCAACGCCGAGATGGCCCTCACCGTGCTGCGCGGCATCGGAGGCGAGTGGCGACGCGGCAACGTCCTCACGGTCCTGGGGCACGCCCTCACCGGCATCGGGCAGACCGATCGCGCCCAGGTGTGCTGGCACGAGGCGCTCCGCATCTACGAGGAGCTGGGCTCTCCGGAGGCCACGGCCGTACGCGCGTTGCTGAGTCCGGTACAAGCGGCCTGACGGCGGGCGGGGGGGCGAGGGCTCTGCCGAGCCGTTCATCATTCGTTTATCGCCTCACGCCACTCTTATCTCAGTCGATCCGTCGCGTCGGGGGGCAGACGGGTCACTGGAAAAGGCCCTCGCACTGACGAACTAATGTGAGCGGCCCAGGAGGCCCGCCCGGCCATCCTCGGGGGAATGACCGGGCGGGCCTCGCCGATCCACTGACGGACACCAAGGGGAGCAAGGACATGAGCGACGAGACGGTCATCAAGCCGCAGGACATGCACGCCACCGGCACGACGGACACCGAGGCCGCGGCCGCCGACGGCGAGGCGACCACGGAGGACATGCACGCCACGTCGGAGCCCATCACGACGAAGGACATGCACGCCACGTCGGAGCCCTTCAAGCCGACGAAGTAAGCCTTCTCGCACGGGGATCGGCCGCGGCGGCGCGGAGGGGGAGCCGCCGCGGCCGAAGTACGTCGGGCGAGCCGAGGAACAGCTCGGATGCGCACTCCCCGCCGATCTGCGCGAGCCGCTGCTGTCACCGCTCACTCCGCCTCCGCCAGCTCGCACCACACCGTCTTGCCCACCACCGCCTGCTCCACACCCCATCGCAGCGCCACCGCGTCGAGCAGGGCGATACCCCGCCCGGCCTCGTCGTCACCCGTGGCGTGCCGGAGCACGGGCAGGGCTCGCGCATCCGGATCGCCGACCTCGACACGGACCCTGCCGCCGCCCACGCGAGCCACCCGCACACGGACCGGCGTCCCTTCCCCCACATGCCGGATCACGTTGGCGACGAGCTCGGTGACGCACAGCTGGACGTCGGCGCAGGGTGCCCCCAGATGCAGACGTACCGCACGGCGGAGATCGGGGACCGCCTCGGGGACGGCCAGGAGGCCGAGGTCGAGGCCTCCCCGCAGCACCGCCGTGAGCTTGCGCGCCGTCACGGTGTTGCAGTTGCCGAGCGCGACGAGGCCGACCGGGGGTGCGTACGTGCCCGCGAAGCTCGGCAGATCGGCGCGGAGGGAGGGGAGCGTGATGCCGTGGGCGGCGAGGGCCGTGCGGAGGTCGGTCACGCAGTGGTCCACGTCAGCCGCGTGGGAAACGGCGGTGTGAGGCTGGGGGTCGTGCATGAGGCGGCGCCTTCCTGTGCGCTCTGTGACGAATCACTCACACAGTGGCGTGATGTTGCGTACCGTAAAAGGAGATTCGACTGCGCAAGCGCAACTGGCAAACGGCGGTGATGAGTTGTGCCCCCACGTAAGGACCCCGACGCATCGGCGAACGTCCCCTCCTTCTACGGCGCCGAGTTGCGCTACAAGAGGGAGCTGGCGGGTCTGACGCTGGAGCAACTGGCGGACGGCAGCTTCCGTGGCATCCCCTTTCTGAGCCAGATCGAGCGCGGTGAGCGGCGCATGCCGCTGGACCTGGCTCGGCATGTGGACCAGGTGCTGGGGACGGACGGGTTTTTCGAACGGCGCTGTGAAGACGCGCGGAAGGCACGGCAGTCGGGACACGCGGAGTACTTCGCGGACGCGGCGGAGATGGAACAGCACGCGGAGACGATCGAGGACTGGGCACCGATGATCGTGCCCGGCCTGCTGCAGACGGCGCCCTACACGCGGGCGATCGTACGAGCGGCCATGCCCCGAGCCTCGGACAGGGAGGTCGAGGAGAAGGTGGGCGCCCGGATGGGACGGGCCGAGCTCTTCACCTCGGAGAACCCGCCCAAGTTCTGGGCGATCCTCGACGAGTCCCTGATCCGCCGCGCCGCCCTTCCCCCCGAGGAGATGGCGGAACTGCTGGAGCACATCGCGGGGGTGATCCGGACCACGCACTCCCTTCTGCAGATCGTCCCGGAAACCTCCGCCGCTCACCCGTTCATGATGGGGATGACGAGGATCATGACCTTCGCGGACGCTCCTCCCGTGGTGTACACCGAGAGCCTGCACAGCGGCCAACTCATCGACTATCCGGCGCTCGTGAAGCAGTACCGGGAGTCGTACGATCTGCTCAGGGCCGTCGCAATGCCGCCTGAGGCGTCCCTGTCGATGATCGAGGCTGCGGCAGAGGACTATCGAAATGGCAAGCCACGAGATTGACTTCGGCGCCGCCCAGTGGCGCAAGAGCAGCTACAGCAACGGCACCGGCGGCGAGTGCGTCGAGGTCGCCCCCGACCTCCCCGCCACCGTCCCGGTCCGCGACTCGAAGCAGGCCGGCGCAGGCCCCGTACTCCGCTTCCGGCCCTCCACCTGGGCCGCTTTCCTCGCCTCCGTGAAGGCCTGAACCCGCACTCCCCCACCACGAAACCCGCCGACTGGTTATCCACAGGGGCGAGCAGGAAGACAGCTCCTCCGGGACAGTGGTGGCGTGGAGCGAGCGAAGTTGGGGGAGTTGATCGAGGGGGGCGTGTTGCTCACCTCGCGGGCCCTGGGGGCCGGGTGGGCTCGGGTCCTCCTCTTTCGGAGGCTGCGGTCGGAGGGGTGGACGCAGGTCCGGAGCGGCGCCTGGGCCGAACCGGGGCGGAATGTCGACCTGGCCATGCAGCTCAAGGCCACCCAGCTCGTCAATCCGCAGCTCGTCGTGAGTCACCGTTCGGCGGCCAGACTCTGGCGTATCGAGATCCTGAACACGGATACCAGGGCCCAGCAGCTGCCGGAGCTCGAGTTCATCGACCCCGAGCTCAGCTTCCGACAAGCTGTCGCGGGCGTGCGAGTCCGCCGGATCCCCCTCGCCGAAACCGAGGTCGTTCAGCGATCAGGGCTACGAGTCACAGACGTCCCCCGCACCCTCGCCGACCTCCTGCGTGCCGGGCCCCGGGACGACGCACTCGTGGCCGTCGAGTCCGCGCTCGGCTACCGCAACGTCGGTGGCGTACGTCGCGCCCCGCTCACCGCCCCGGCAGCGCTCTCCGTCGCACTCGAAGCCCCGTTCCGGGGAGCCGCCCGTGCCAGGCGCTGGCTGGGACTCGCCGACCGTCACACCGGTTCCCCCGCGGAGACGGTCGCCCGCCTGCACATGCTCGACGCCGGCCTGCGCCCGGAAACCCAGGTCGAACTCCAGGTCCCCGGCGGTGGCCGCCGCTTCCTCGACTTCCTGTTCCGGAAGGAGGGGCTGGCGGTCGAGATCGAGGGGTACGCCTACCACGGCACCCGCGAGGCCCACCGTCGGGACGTCACCCGCTTCAACCAGATCCTGCAGTGCCCGGAGGTACGCACTCTGCTGCGCTACACCGCGGAGGTCGTCTTCCATCACCCTGCTCAAATACTCCAGGAGATCCAAGCCACCCTGGCTGCCTAGCCCCTCCCTCCCTCCCTCCCTCCCTCGTCCCAGCCCCGCAATTGGAGGATCTGTGCCACCTCGAGCCGTAAAAGACCACATGGGACGGCCCGATGGTGGCACAAATCCTCCAATTGCCCCTTGGGATGGGGGGGCGTGGTGCAGCGGGTGGACAGATCAGGGTCGTGGGTGGGGTTCATGCCGTCCGCAGTGCCGTGCCGAGTGCTGCTCAGGTGACCGTGTGCCTGCGTGTCCCGAAGTCCGCCGCCACGCGGAGTTCCCCGTCCAGAGCCCGGACCAGGGAGCGCAGCGTGGCGACCTCCGTGCGGTCGATCTCTCCGTGTTCGACGGCCGAGAGACGGGGCGTGGAGACGCCCATGGAGTCAGCGATGTCACGCTGGGTGAGGTCCTGCTTCCAGCCCTTCACCCTCATGGGTGACTCCCCCCCACCCCCGCAGCGCCCCCTTCACCACCTTCCCGCTCGCGTTCCGCGGCAGCTCCCCCACGAACTCCACCACCCGCGGCACCTTGTAGTTCGCCATCTCCCGCCGAGCCCAGGCGATCAGGTCGTCGCCCGTCACCACGGCCCCCGCCCGCCGCACCACGTACGCCTTCCCGACCTCCCCCAGCCGCGCGTCCGGTACGCCGATCACCGCGACGTCCGCGACATCCGGATGCAGGCCCAGCAGCTGCTCTATCTCCGCCGGGTACGCGTTGAAGCCGCCGACGATGAACATGTCCTTGATGCGGTCGGTGATGCGGAGGTTCCCGGCGGAGTCCAGCACGCCGACGTCCCCCGTCCGCAGCCAGCCGTCCGGTGTCACCGTCTCCGCCGTGGCCGTCTCGTCCTCGTAGTAGCCCCGCATGACGTTGAAGCCACGGACCAGGACCTCGCCCGCGCGGCCGGGGGCAAGCGGCTTCCCCGACGGTGCGGCCACCCTCACCTCCGTGCCGGGTATGGCCCTCCCGGACGTCGACGCGATCACCGTCGGCTCGTCGCCGTGGCGGCACATCGTGACGATGCCGGTGGCCTCCGAGAGGCCGTATGCCGTGAGGACGGTGTCGACGTGCAGTTCCTCCCGCAGGCGTTCCACCAGGCGGAGCGGTACCACCGCCGCGCCGGTCACCATCAGGCGGAGGGCCGAGAGGTCGTGGGCGTCTCTCGCCGGGTGGTCCAGGAGGGACTGGAGGAGGGTCGGCGGGCCGGGGAGGACCGACACCCGCTCCGCCGCCACGTTCGCCAGCACCGTGTCGACGTTGAACACCGGCTGCGGGATCATCGTCGCGCCCCGCGTGAGGCAGGCGATCACGCCGGCCTTGTAGCCGAAGGTGTGGAAGAAGGGGTTCACGATGAGGTAGCGGTCGCCCTGCGTCAGGCCCGCCAGGTCGCTCCAGATCTCGTACGCCCGGAGCGTCTGCGCGTGGGTGATCACCGCACCCTTGGGGCGGCCCGTCGTGCCCGACGTGAAGATGATGTCCGACGGCGACGAGCCGTCGATCAGGGACGACCGCGACCGTACCTCCCGGCCGGACACCCCCTCCCCGCTCGCCAGGAAGTCCTTCCACGTGCGGAAGTCCGCCGGTGCGTCGTCCGACAGCACCACCACCTGCTCCAGCGACGGCAGGCCGGGGAGCGGTCCGGCGCCCGGCCCCTCCCCCGCCGCCCGCCGCAGTGACGCCACGTACGACGTCCCCAGGAACGTTCCCGTCACGAACAGCAGCCGCGCCCCGCTGCGGCGGAGTACGTCGGCCGCCTCACTCCCCTTGAACCTTGTGTTCAGCGGCACCAGCACCGCCCCGGCCGACACCGCCCCGAGCGCCGAGACGATCCAGTCGAGCGAGTTCGGCGCCCAGATCCCGACCCGGTCGCCCACCCGCACGCCGTTCGCCACGCAGGCCGCCGCAGCGCGTTCCACCCGGGCGCCCAGTTCGGCGTACGAGACGCGCGTACGGCCCTCCACGACCGCTTCGGCGTCCGCGTACCGTTCGGCCGCCGACCGGACCAGGCCCGGGATGCTGTCCCACTCCACGTCTCCGCGCACGACCAGCCTCCAAGAGCACACTAGCTGACTACCCGTCAGATTAGCGGTAGCCTGACGCACTGTCAGCAGGCCTCACAGTGTGCGGAGGTGCGTGCAGCGTGACTTTCAAGGACGCCACCGCGATCGTCGGGATCGGGCAGACACCGTTCGCCAAGCACCTCCCGGAGGACGAGCGGACCCTCGCCTGCCGTGCCGTGCTCGCCGCCCTCGACGACGCCGGAATCGCCCCCGGTGAGGTCGACGCCCTCGCCTCGTACACCATGGAGGAGACCGACGAGGTCGAGCTGGCCAAGGCGGTCGGCCTCGGTGACCTCACCTTCTTCAGCAAGGTCGGGTACGGCGGAGGCGGTTCCTGCGCCACCGTCGCCCATCTCGCCGCCGCCATCGCGAGCGGGCAGGCGACGGTCGGGGTCGCCTGGCGGTCGAGGAAGAGAGGCTCAGGACCTCGCCCCTGGAAGAACACCGACGCCCAACTCCCCACCCCCGCCCAGTGGACGCGCCCGTACGGTCTCCTCCGGCCCGTCGACGAGATCGCCATGCTGGCCCGCCGCTACATGCACGAGTACGGCGCCACCCGGGACCACCTGTTCAACGTCGCCCTCGCCTGCCGGAACCGGGCCAACCAGAACCCCTCCGCGATCATGTACGACCGTCCCCTCACCCGCGAGATGTACATGACCTCCCGCTGGATCAGCGAGCCCCTCTGCCTCTTCGACAACTGCCTCGAGACGGACGGGGCGTTGGCCTGCGTGATCGTCAGCAGGGAGCGGGCACGGGACTGCCGGCACACTCCCGCCTACGTCCACTCCGCCGCCCAGGGTCTCCCGGCCCAGCACCACGGCATGGTCAACTACTGGACCGACGACCCCCTCACCGGCCCCGCCTGGACCGCCGCCCGGCACCTCTGGAAACACGCCGACCTCACGCCCCAGGACGTCGACGTCGCCCAGATCTACGACGCGTTCACCCCCCTCATACCGCTCTCCCTCGAGGGCTACGGCTTCTGCGGGCGAGGGGAAGGTGGCGCCTTCACCGAGGGCGGCGCACTGGAGATCGGCGGACGGCTGCCGCTCAACACCGGCGGGGGCGGGCTCTCCGAGGCCTACGTCCATGGCTTCAACCTCATCAACGAGGGCGTCAAGCAGCTGCGGGGGACCAGTACGGCACAGGTCCCGGGTGCCGCCACATGCCTCGTCACCGCCGGCGAGGGAGTCCCGACGTCCGCCCTGCTGCTGAGGAGCTGACCCATGCTGACCCCCGTCACCGACCCCGACGGCGCCCCCTTCTGGCAGTACGCCGCCCAGGGCGAGCTCCGCGTCCAGGCCTGCGCCGACTGCGGTGAGCCGCGCTTTCCGCCGCGCCCGTGCTGTCCCCACTGCCAGTCCTTCGAGACCGAGTGGCGGGCACTGTCCGGACAGGGGCGCATCTGGTCGTACGTCGTGCCGCATCCGCCCCTCCTGCCGGACTACGCGGCGCTGGCGCCGTACAACGTCGTGATCGTCGAGCTCGCCGAGGCGTCCCGCATACGGCTCGTCGGCAATCTGGTCAGCGAGCCCGGCGCGCCGGTCAACTCCCTTGATCCGCACCGCATCCGCATCGGCGCCAAGGTGCGCTTCACGTACGACGAGGCGACCGGGCTCCCCCAATGGGTCCTGGAGCGCCCATGACGACCGCCCCCCTGCGCCTCACCATCGACAAGGACACCGGCGTCGCCGTCGTCACCCTCGACCGGCCCGATCGTCTCAACGCCATCGACCTGGCGATGAGGGACGAACTGGTGGACGTGTGGGGTGTGTTGCGGTTCGACGACTCCGTTCGTGCCGTCGTTCTCGCCGGCGCCGGGGAGCGTGCCTTCTGTACGGGGCTGGACCGGGGCGCCGACGTTCCGCAGCCCAACTCGCCGTATATGACGGACGATCCGCTGCTCCGCGTCGGCCCCAAGGCGAACGACCTCTGGAAGCCCGTCATCGCCGCCGTGTCGGGGATGGCCTGCGGCGGTGCCTTCTACCTGATCGGCGAGTGCGAGTTCGTCGTCGCCGACCCGGCCGCGACCTTCTTCGACCCGCACACCACCTACGGCATGGTCAGCGCGTACGAGTCCATGCACATGGCGCTGCGGATGCCGTACGGGGAGGCCGCGCGGATGGCGCTCATGGGGAGCGCCGAGCGGATGTCCGCGCGGCGGGCCTTCGACATCGGGCTGGTCTCCGAACTCACCGAACCCGGCGGGGCACTGGAGGCCGCCCTCGCCTGTGCCGTCGTCGTCGCCGGGTATCCGGCGGAGGCGGTGCAGGGGACGGTACGCGCCCTGTGGGCGGCGAAGGAGGCCGTCCTTGCCCAGGCGTTCGCGCAGGCGCCGCATCTCATCTCGCTGGGCAACCTCCCCGCCGAGCGGCAGACGGAGCTGTTCGCCGGGCGGCGGGGGAGGTTCCGGTTGCGTTGAGCCTTCGTCAGCCGACCGCTGCGTACAACTCCGGGTCGCAGTGGTCGACTTCGGCCGCCAGGCCCGGGTGGTCCAGGGGCACCTGCACCTCCGTCGTCTCGTTCGCGGCGACGAACTCGTCCACAGTCCGCAGGTCGACCTGGTTGGAATCGGCGTCGAGGAATCGGACGGTGACGGTGAAGGTGCGGCCCGCGGAGTTGGGGTTGGTGACCGCGACCGTGGCGTACGCCTCGGCCTCCGTCACGCAGCTCACCAGCTTGACCTGGGCGTCCTTCACGGCCGTGGAGGCGCTCCCGGAGGAGCTGCCGTAGTCGTCGTCATCGTCGTCGTCGTAGTCGCGGTGCGTACCGCCGCCCGACGTAGACGACGAACTGTCGTGATCCCGGCTGGAGCTGCTGCAGCCGCCCCCGCCGTCGCTTCCACTGCCGCCGCTACTACTACTGCTGCCGTGGCCACGCCCCGTCGAGAACCCCGTCAGTGCGAGGACCACCAATGCCGTGACCACTGTGAACTTGAGCCTGCGCCCCCGAAGATCCATGGCCGTGACTCTACTGATCAGCTGTCACGGCCATGTCACCGCGTGGCGACCGCCGCGTACTGGGCGTAGCGTCTGCGGTGAGAGCGGCGAACGCACGCATCCGCACCCCGCTCCCCGCATCGACGGCCGCCGTCCGGAACCCCTTCCGTGCCGGTACGACGGCCGTCACGGGCCTGCTAGGACGTCCTGGCGGTCCCGGTCCCCTTCTCCGCGTCCAGCGCGTACACGCAGCGGTCCTTGCTGCACGCGTACACGACGCCGTCCTTGACCACCGGGGACCCGGTGATCTCGCCGCCGGTGGCCAGCTTCCAGCGCAGGCGCCCGTCGTCGGCCTTGAGGGTGTACAGGAGGTGGTCGGTGGAGCCGAAGTGGATGCGGCCCTCGGCCACCGCGGGCGCGCCCACGATGTCGCCGCCGGCCTGGAAGCGCCACTTGGGAGTGCCGGTGACGGCGTCCAGGGTGTAGAGGCCCTTGCCGCTGCCCACGTGGACGTGGCCCGCGGCGACCAGTACCGGTTCGATCGACGCACGGGACTCGGTGGCGATCCGCCAGCGGTCGCGGCCGTCGGTGGCGTCCAGGGCGTAGACGGTGCCGAGGTAGTCGGCGAGGTACACGCCGCCGCCCGTGACCGCGGGGCCCGGCACGAAGGTCGGCGGGCAGAGGAAGGCGGCGGGGGCTTCGAAGTGCCAGCGGACCAGGCCGGTCACGACGTCCAGGGCCAGGACGCGCGTCCCGGCCGAGACGTACACGTAGCCGTCGTGGGCCTGGGCGACCCGCACCGGGACTCCGCCGCAGGAGGCCGCGTCGCCGATGGGGTACGACCAGCGCTCGTCGCCGGTCCGGGCGTCCAGGGCGCGCAGGCGGGCGTCCTGCCAGACGTAGACCGTGCCGTCGTGCAGGGCGGGTCCGGCCTCCGGGGACTCGAAGTCGGTCTGGGCGCCGGTGATCTCCCAGAGCTTCTGGCCGTTCGAGGCCTCCCAGGCCTGGACGCCGCCGCCGCGGGTGCCGGTGACGACAGTGCCCCGGTCGGCCTTGAGGGAGTACACCCAGGCCTCCGTGGACAGGCGCCACAGGTCGGCGCCCTCGCGGGCGTCCAGGGCGAAGAGGGTCGGGCCGTCGGAGGCGTGGATACGGCCGTCCGCGACCGCCATCGACCAGGCGACGTCCCGGGTCTTGAAGCGGCGGCGGCCGGTGGCCACGTCCAGGGAGTGCACCTCGAAGGAGGTGACGTAGACGAGGTCGTCGGAGACGGCGGGGGTGCCCCAGACGTCGTTCGACATGCGGAAGCGCCAGGGGCGCCAGCCGGCCGCGGTCTCCGGGGGCGGCGGTGCCGGTACGGCAGGGCCCACGGCGGGGTCTGCGCCGTTGACGCCGGGGCGGGGCTTGGACCAGCTGGCGACCAGGCCGGCCTCCGGCGGGGGCGCCTTGACGGCGGCGGCACGGGCGTCGGCGACCCGAGGGCCGGGGCCGATGGGCACCTGGGCGCCCGCGAGGCGTAGGGGGCCGGTGTCGGGGGCGCCCACGGGTACCGGGACGACGGGGTCGTGGGCCGGCGGGGGCGGGACGGGCGCCGGGGCGTTGCGTCCGGCGCTGCGGCCCGGGGAGGCGCCGGGCGCGGTCGGCGGGCGGCCGTTGCGGCGCCCCTCGATCAGGCTCACCGCCCGCTCGGGCAGCCACGCCGACGCCGTACCGGAGTCGTCGGAGCCGGAGCCGAAGAGGTGGGGTGCCAGCTGGGCCTGGAGGTCGGCCGGGTTGGGGCGGGCCGTCGCCTCCATCTGCATACAGGACTCGATCAGCGGGCGCAGCTCGTCCGGGAGACCCTCGAGGTCCGGGCCCTCCCGGAGCAGCATGAAGACGGTCTCGACCGGGTTGGCGCCGTGGAAGGGCGGGTGTCCGGTGGCGGCGAAGACGAGCATCGAGCCGAGCGAGAAGACATCGCTCGCGCCGGTCACGCTCCTGGAGTCCTTCGCCTGCTCCGGCGACATGTAGGCGGGCGTACCGACCGCGACGTTCGTCATCGTCAAACGGGTGTTCGATACGCCGGACGCGATACCGAAGTCGATGACTCTGGGGCCGTCCTCCACCACGAGGACGTTGGACGGCTTGAGGTCGCGGTGCACGAGACCGGCACCGTGAATGGACTGCAGCGCCTCCGCCACACCCGCCGCCAGCCAGCGCACCGCCTGGGCCGGCATCGGCCCGCACTCGTTCACTATCTCCTCGAGCGAGGGCGCCGGCACGTACGCGGTGGCCAGCCAGGGCACGGCGGCGCGCGGGTCGGCGTCGACGACGGCGGCCGTGTAGAAGCCGGAGACCGCCCGGGCCGCCTCCACCTCGCGCGTGAAGCGCACGCGGAAGAGCTGGTCCTCGGCGAGCTCCGTACGGACCGTCTTGATCGCCACGCGCCGGCCGGACGCCGAGCGCGCGAGATAGACCAGCCCCATGCCGCCGGCACCCAGCCGTCCCAGCACCTCGAACGGCCCGATCCGCCGCGGATCGTGCTGCGTCAGCTGATCCACCACTTGCCTGCCACCTCCCCGTACGAGCCACGCCATCCACATATGTACGCGACCCCGTGCAGCGTCTCACCACCGCACCGCCATGGCGGCACGCACCCCGATTCTTCCTGTACGGACGCGCGGTTGCGAACCCGGGGGCGAGTGGGGTGTCTCACTGTTTACCAGGACAAACAGGGCAGATCACCGCTCCAGCACCGCGAACGAAGCCCCTTGATTGTCCGTGACGACGGCCACAGTGCCGTACGAAGCGCCGAAGGGGCCCGCCTGGACCCGGCCCCCGAGCCGGTTCACCGTCCCGAGCGCGGCCGCGCAGTCCTCCACCCCGAAGTGGACGAGGAAGTGCGGCGGCATCTCCGCCGGGAACACGTCGGAGACGGACGCGCGACCGAAGTCCGGCCGGGCGTCCGGCCCGAACAGGGCGTCGCGGAAGAGCTCGCCGTAGAAGGCGTCGGCGGCGTCGGTGTCCCGGGCGTACAGCTCGGCCCAGGCGAAGGCGCCCGGCTCGTGCCGCCGCCCGAACCCGACGTGCCGGCCCGCCTGCCACAGCCCGAAGACCGCACCCTCGGCATCGGTCACCAGCGCGGCAGCCCCGTGACCTGCGCCGACCCGCACGGGCGCGGTCACCACCTGCCCGCCCGCGGAGCGGATCCGGCGCCCGAGCGCCTCGATGTCATGGGTCGCGAAGTACAACGTCCACACGGTGGGCATACGCCCGTCCGTCTTGTTCGTGAGCTCGGCGACGGGCTCCCCGTCCTTCAGCGCCCACGAGGACGAGCCGTACGGCGCCGCCTCGAAGGTCCACCCGAAGAGCTCACCGTAGAACCGCCTGCCCGCCGCTACGTCGGGAAGCTGCGCGTCCACCCAGCACGGGACGCCCTCTCCGTACGCGGATGCCCTGTTTTCGGCCATGCGGCAAACGTAACGGGCACACACGCACCCCGCAGACCAGGCACACCAGCCTCCCGGCACCCGTGCACCCCATTTGCAGTCGGCCGAATCGCGCTCCGATCACCCCTCGGTAAGCTGACGGCATGACAGGACAAGTGCGTACCGTCGACGGCCGCGTGGCCGGCCGGCGTGGGCAGGCGACCCGGCAGAAGCTGCTCGACTGCCTCAGCGAGATGCTCAGCTCCTCCCCTTACCGGGACGTCAAAGTCATCGATGTCGCCCGGAAAGCGGGTACTTCGCCCGCCACCTTCTACCAGTACTTCCCGGACGTCGAAGGCGCCGTCCTGGAGATCGCCGAGCAAATGGCCGCCGAGGGCGCGGGGTTGACGGAACTCGTCGCCGGCCGCTCCTGGGTCGGCAAGGCCGGCTGGCAGACTGCGCAGGAACTCGTGGACGGTTTCCTGGAGTTCTGGCGCCGGAACGACGCCATCCTGCGCGTCGTCGACCTCGGTGCCGCCGAGGGCGACAAACGCTTTTACAAGATCCGCATGAAGATCCTCAACTCCGTGAACAACTCCCTCTCGGACGCCGTCGCGGAGTTGCAGTCCAAGGGCCGGGTCGACAAGGACGTGAACCCGGCGGCGGTCGCCGGTTCGCTCGTCGCGATGCTCGCGGCGGTCGCCTCGCACCAGAAGGGCTTCCAGACGTGGGGCGTCAAACAGGCTGAACTGAAGCCGAACCTGGCGCTGCTGGTACACCTGGGCGTGACGGGCAAGAAGCCCACCAAATAGCGCCCCAGCAGCACATTTTCAGTTTTCCAGGCCCCAAGTCCTGTCTAGCGGGCGGTGGTTCACACGCGTGGACCACCGCCTGTCGCATTGAGGGAAAGAAATTCGGGCAGTCGTCCATTCGAAGGGAAATCCTCCTCGTCGATCGCCGATTTCAGGCAAACATCGACAACACTTTGCGGGCATTCCCGCCTAATGTCCCCTGCATGGACTCCGGACTGCTGCTCTCCTTCCTCGCCATCGACCTGCTGCTGGTCTGCGTGCCGGGCGCCGACTGGGCGTACGCGATCTCGGCCGGGCTGCGCGACCGCTCGCCGGTGGCGGCCGTGGCGGGCCTGGTCTCCGGGTACGCGCTGCACACGGTGCTGGCGACGGCCGGGCTCGCGGTCCTGGTGGCGAGCGAGCCGGGCCTGCTGACCGTGCTGACGGTGCTCGGAGCCGGGTATCTGGCGTGGCTGGGGTGGGGGGTGCTGCGCCGGCCGGGCACACCGGGGGCGGCTGACGAGACGGTGACCACCGGTACCGCCCGTGTCTTCGTCCGGGGCGCCACGATCAGCGGCCTCAACCCCAAGGGCCTGCTGCTCTACCTCTCCGTACTGCCGCAGTTCCTGGTGACCGGGGGCGGGCAACTGCCGGTGCCCGTCCAGACCGGCGTCCTCGGTCTGCTCCATATGGTGTGCTGCGCCGCCGTGTACCTGACGGTCGGGGTGGCGGCCCGTACGGTGCTGGGCGCCCGCCCGGCGGCGGCCCGGGCGGTCACCCGGACGTCGGGGGCTGCGATGCTGGGGATCGGCGCGTTTCTGCTGGTCCAGCGGCTGGCGACGCTGTAGGGGTCATCTCCTTACGATCCGGAAGAGCCGGATCTCCCGCTCCACCCGGGCCTGATACGTGGCGTACGGCGGCCAGAAGGCCAGCGCCGTCTTCCAGACGGCCGCCCTTTCCTCGCCCTCCAGCAGCCGGGCCGTGACGGGGATGTCCCGTCCCTTCCAGCTGACCTCGGCGTCGGGATGGGCGAGCAGGTTGTGGGTCCAGGCGGGGTGGCCGGTGCGCCCGAAGTTGGAGCCGATCAGGATCCAGCTGCGGCCGTCGTCCTCAGGCATACAGGCGAGTGGCGTACGCCGGGGCTCTCCGCTGCGGGCCCCGGTGGAGGTCAGGATGACGCCGGGCAGCATCTGCGCGCTGAGCAGCACTTTGCCCCGCGTGAGCCGGTGTACGGCACGGTCGAGCGCGGGGATGACATGCGGGGCGACCTTGGCGAAGCCCCGCGTCGACGACACCTTCTGGACCACTCGCACGCCGATCACACCGTCACCTCCGGCGTCTCGAAGAGGTGCGCCGCGTCGGCGGCGTGCGCCCGCAGCCGGTGCACCGGCCCGAAGAGCAGCTCGTCGCCGGCGGCGCGCTTGAAGTACAGATGGGCCTCGTGCTCCCAGGTGAACCCGATGCCGCCGTGCAGCTGGATGCCCTCGGCGGCCGCGGTACGCAGGGCTTCCAGGGCCTGTGCGAGGGCGAGACCGCCGACGTTCTCGCCGTGCGTGACGGCCCAGGCGGCGTAGTAGGCGGCGGACCGGGCCGCCTGGACCTGAACGTACACGTCCGCGAGCCGGTGCTTCACCGCCTGGAACGACCCGATCGCCCGACCGAACTGCTCCCGCTGCCGGACGTACTCGACAGTCCGCTCCAGCGCCCGGTCGGCGGCCCCCACGGCCTCGCAGGCGAGGACGGCGGCGGCGGTGTCACCGACGGAGGCGAGGGCACGCAGGACGTCGCCCTGCTCATCGCCCAGCAACTCGGCGTCGACGTCCCGGAGCTGGAGGCCGGCCTGCGACCGGGTGGCGTCGAGGGCGGTCTGCCGTACGCGCACCAGCCCGGCCGCCTCCCCGAGCACCAGGAAGAGCAACGTCCGCGACCGAGCGAACCCACCCGCATGCGCGGCCACCACGAGCAGCCCCGCACTGTGCCCGCCCAGCACCTGATCGACCTGCCCGTACAACCGCCACCCCGCACCCCCGGCCCCCCGCCGGGCCTGCACGCCCCCCGCCCGCCCGCCGCCCGCCCAGTCACCGCCGTTGTCACCGGTGAGCGCGAGGGCCGTGGTGAGGGCGGTACCCGGGACGGCGAGGGCGGCGGTGAGGTCGCCGGAGGCCATGCGGGGCAGCAGTTCGGCACGCTGGGCGTCGGTCCCGAGGGCGGCGATGAGCGGCCCGGCGAGGACTGCGGTGGCGAAGAGCGGCGAGGGGGCCAGAAGCCTCCCCAACTCCTCGCAGGCAAGGGCGAGTTCGGTAGCCGAGCAGCCGACACCCCCGTACTCCTCGGGGAGGGCGAGTCCGGGGAGGCCGAGCTGTTCGGCGAGGGTGGCCCAGAGGGCGGGGTCGTGGCCGGCGGGGGTGCCGAGGGCGGTGCGCAGGTCCGCCGGGCCGCAGCGCTTGTGGAGCAGTTCGCGGAGGGTACGGCGGATCTCGTCCTGCTCAGGGGTGAAGCTCGCGTCCATGACGATGGCCCCTCTCGGGATCTGACGGCGCGTCATATTAGAGCGGGAGGGGTGGGATGCCCAGGGCTACGACACCTGCCATGCGGACTGGATCTGATATACCGTCAGATTCATGGGATCAGGGAGAGCAGGGAGATCAGGGACCCGCAAGGTGGCCGTCGTCGGCGTCGCCCTCTCCGACTGCGGACGCGTGGACGACGCGACCCCCTACGCACTGCACGCCCAGGCCGCCCGCCGGGCCCTCGCGGACGCGGGACTCGGCCGGGAGGTCGTCGACGGCTTCGCGTCGGCGGGGACGGGCACCCTCGCCCCCGTGGAGGTGGCCGAGTACCTGGGCCTGCGCCCCACCTGGGTCGACTCCACCTCGGTCGGCGGCTCGACCTGGGAGGTCATGGCGGCGCACGCGGCGGACGCGATAGCGGCGGGCCACGCGAACGCGGTCCTGCTGGCCTACGGTTCGACAGCCCGCGCGGACATCAGGGCGGGCCGGCGGACCGGAAACCTCTCCTTCGGATCCCGCGGCCCTCTCCAGTTCGAGGTCCCGTACGGCCACACGCTGATCGCCAAGTACGCGATGGCCGCCCGCCGCCACATGCTCGAACACGGCACGACGATCGAGCAGTTGGCGGAGGTGGCGGTCCAGGCAAGGGCGAACGCCTCCCTGAACCCCGAGGCGATGTTCCGCGACCCGATCACTGTGGACGACGTCCTGTCGGGCCCGGTGATCGCGGACCCTTTCACCAAGCTGCACTGCTGTCTGAGGTCGGACGGTGGCGCGGCGGTACTGCTGGCGGCCGAGGAGTACGTACGGGACTGCCGTACGGCACCGGTGTGGATCCACGGCACCGGGGAGCACGTCTCGCACGCGGCGATGTCGGAGTGGCCCGACTTCACGGTGTCCCCGGCGGCGGTGAGCGGGCGCCTGGCCTTCGAACGGGCGGGAGTCGGGCCCGAGGAGATGGACTTCGCCGAGATCTACGACGCCTTCACCTACATGACCCTGGTGACGCTGGAGGACCTGGGGTTCTGCGGGAAGGGGGAGGGCGGGGCGTTCGTGGAGAAGGGGCGGTTGCGGGTGGGGGGTGGGGAGCTGCCGGTGAACACGGACGGGGGTGGGTTGTCGGGCCAGCATCCCGGGATGCGGGGGCTGTTTCTGCTGGTGGAGGCGGTGCGGCAGTTGCGGGGGGAGGGAGCGGGCCGTCAAGTCCTGGTGCGGGGAGGGGAGTTGCCTCGGCTGGCGGTCGCCTCCGGCACGGGCGGGTGGTTCTGCTCGTCGGGGACGGTGGTGCTGGGGCGGGGGTGAGCGACCGCCCGGCGGGAACACGGACTCCCCGAGCCGGCGTTGTACTGGATCGGATGTTCCCGATGCCGAGCCGCTGAAGGAGAACAGGCATGGCGCTGAGCCGCGAAGAGCGTGAACAGTTTCTGGCCGAGCCGCATGTCGCCGCGCTGGCGGTGGACGCGGGAGCGGGGCGGGCGCCGCTCACCGTGCCGATCTGGTACCAGTACGAGTCCGACGGCACCGTGTGGATCATGACCGGGCTCGACTCCCGCAAGAACCGGCTGATCGGCGCTGCGGGGCGGTTCTCCCTGATGGTGGACCGGCTCGAACCCACCATCAGGTACGTGTCGGTCGAGGGGCCGGTCATCGACACCACCAGGGCCACCATCGAGCAGCTCCGGGAGATCTCGGCCCGCTATCTGCCGGCCGGGAAGGTCGACGAGTACGTCGACTTCGCCTGGAAGAACCACGGCGAGCAGGTCGTCGTCCGGATGCGGCCCGAGCGCTGGGTGTCGTCCGACCTCGGGTCGGTGTGATCCCGGGTCGGCCGCGCGTGACAATCGAGGGATGGGAACGGATCTTCATGAGCTGCTGAGGTCGCTGCGGGTGTGGGACGTCGCGCTGCCCTCCTTCGACCCGACGACGGCACCCGCCGACCCGCTGCCCCTCTTCACGGCGTGGTTCGCGGAGGCGGTGGCGGCGGGCCAGACCGAGCCGCACACCATGTCGCTGGCGACGTCGGACGAGGAGGGCCGGCCGGACGTCCGTACGGTGATGCTGCACGGCGCCGACGCGGACGGCTGGGCCTTCGCCACGCACGCGACGAGCCGCAAGGGCCGCCAGCTCGCCGCCCGCCCGTACGCCGCCCTCGGCTTCTACTGGCCGGCCCAGGGCCGTCAGGTACGCGTCCGCGGCCCGGTCACCCTCGCCCCGTCCGAGGAGTCCGCGGCCGACCTGCACGCCCGCTCGACCGGGGCTTTGGCAGCCGCGCTGACCGGCCGCCAGAGCCAGGTGCTGGGCTCCCTGGAGGAGTTGGCGCGGGAATCCGAAGCGGCATGGCAGCGGGCCGGGCGGGAGCCGGACGCCCCGGTCCCGACCTGGACGCTCTACCGGATCCGGCCGGACGAGGTGGAGTTCTTCCAGGGGGACGCCCGACGGCAGCACGTGCGGCTGAACTATCGGCGTACGGAGGAGGGTTGGGCCAAGGAGCTGCTCTGGCCCTGACCGGCCAAGCGGCTTTCCCACCGCCAACGGCAGTGCGACCACGGCCGGCCGTCACGTCGAGAGGTCGTACACCGCGAAGTCCGCCACAGCCCGGTACCCGATCCGCCGGTACAGGCCGTTGCTCGTCGGGTTGGACAGGTCCGTGAAGATGAGGACCTCGCGGATGCCGGAGGTCAGGACGGAGCGGCTGACCTCCGCCGTGACCGCGCCCGCGTATCCGCGTCCGCGCAGGTGGGCCGGGGTGTAGACGGGGGCGACACGGACCTGGCCGGCGACGGCCGGGGTGACGCCGGCCATGGAGACGGGGGTGCCGTCGGGGGTCTCCCAGAAGGTGAGGCCTCCGTAGGAGATGCGCGCGTCGGCCCAGGTCGCGGCGTCGGCGGCGGCGTGGTCGCCGATGGCGCCGAGAAACTCGCCGTACCAGCGGATCAGTTGCTCCCGGTCGCCCGTGTCCGCGACCCTCGGCCGGCCCTCCGGAGCCGGGCTCGGGGCCGTCAGCATGCCCAGCCGGTACAGCCGTTGCCGCTGGCGGAGGGTGGCCTTGGCGCCGGTGTGGCGGTGCCAGGCGGCGATGAAGGCGTCGGCGGTGTCGCGGGTGCCGATGATGCCGGGCTGGGGGTGGCCGAGGGCGGCCAGGTGGGCGGCGAGTGAGTCGGCCTCGGCGGGGGTGAGCGGGGTGACGTTCAGGCGGTAGGGCGGGGTGCGGAAGTAGGTCGCGCGCACCTCGCCGTCCTGCTCCAGGACCCCGAAGAGGGGCGGCTCGTCGCCATAGGTCCGCGGTCCGCGCGTGCGCAGCATCTCGGTCACCGACAGGTGGACGGTGTGCAGATCGGGCCGCGAGCGCAGGAAACCGCCCGCGCGGGAGAGGAACCCGTCGAGGTGTTCGGTGACGTACCAGTCGTCGGGACGCATGCCTCATGATCCCGCGCGCGGAGGGGCGCTTGGTGCGTCTTTTCCGCCGTGGACACCAACCCGTCACAAGAACGCCGTCGGACAGTGTCCTTGCCGGCGTTCCTACCGGCCCGACGGCTCCCACGACGGCTCCGGATCCGTCGCCAGCCGTGCGTGCAGATGCATGTCCCGGTACGCGTCGTGCCGCCCCGCCTGCCACATCGCGTCCCGCAGCGTCCCCTCGTAGCGGAAGCCGCACCGCTCGGCGATATGGCACGAGGAGTCGTGGCCGACGGCGTGGTCGAGTTCGAGGCGGTGCAGGCCGAGGTCAGTGAGGGCCCAGCGGGCGGCGACGGCGAGGGCGCGGGTGGCGACGCCCTGGCCACGGGCCTCGGGCAGAACCCAGTAGCCGACGCGGCCGGTGCGCATGACGCGGTTGATGAGGTTGACGCCGATGTGGCCGAGGGGCGTACCGGTCGCCGCGTCCATGACGCAGTACGGCACCGAGGTGCCCTCCGCCATGCCGTCCGCCTTGGAGCGCAGCGACTCCCGCGCGCTGTCGAGGTCGGTCACGAACCGCAGCGGCGTGTTCCAGCGCCGGAACTCCGGGTCGGACAGCCCGCGCAGCCAGATCTCCGCGTCCGCCTCCGACCCGGCGTCCCAGGGACGCAGCCGCAGACCGTGACCGTGCAGGTCGGGGAAGGGGTGGGCGAAGGAGCGCTCGTCGACGTGGGCCATGAGGCCATTGAACCGGCCTCGGTCAGTCCGGCGGCCGGAACACCGGTATCCCGTCCCGGAAGCCGACCTCCAGCTCCATCCCGGCCCGCAGGCCCCCGGCCCCGCACTCCACGATCTCCGTCATCATGCGCGGCCCCTCCGCGAGATCGACGACGGCGGCGACGTACGGCGTCCGCTCCCCGAAGGGCGGCAGGTCGTTGCGGTGGACCACGGACCAGGTGTAGAGGGTGGCCCGGCCGCTCGCGGGCTCCCAGGTGACGTCCTCGCTCCAGCAGTGCGGGCAGAACTCCCGGGGGTAGTGGTGGGCCCGCCCGCACGCCCCGCAGCGGCGTACGAGCAGCCGGCCCTCGGCCGCCGCGTCCCAGTACGTGCGCGTGAAGGCGTCCGCCTCCGGAACGTCGTACCGCGCACCGCCCATCAGAACCACCCGAGCGCCGCGTCGACCGACCACGACTGCCAGGACATCCCGAACAGCGCGACCAACGAGATCAGCGCCATCATCGAGTTCTGCCCCTGCTCGGCCCAGTCGTGGATCATGAGGACGAAGTAGAGGACGTTGAGCAGCAGCCCGCCGACCAGGGCGACCGGCGTGAGGAACCCGGCGATCAGCCCGAGCCCGAGGGCCAGCTCCGCGTAGGCCACGACGTACGCCATCGTGCGGGGGCGGGGGGCCACGACCACCTCGAAGCCGGAACGTACGGCGTTCCAGCGGTGCTTGGCCGCGATGTCCGCCGCCCACGCGATGCCGCTGCCCCGCTCGAACCAGGCCTTCTTGTCCTTGTGCCGCCAGCTCTCCAGCCACCACAACCCGAGGCCGATACGCAGGACGGCCAGCCATTGCGCACCGGTGAGCCAGATCGAGTCCATGAATCTGACGGTACGTCAGATCAGCGGGGCCTGACAATCGTCTGTGCGCTCATGATGAACGCGCGCATGGCGAACCTCCGGGGCTCGGCGTCGTGCTGTGTGCACACGGCACCCACACAACCAGGTGACCTACGTCACCAGTCCCACCCACACCTCCTACAGCCGTGATCAATCCGAAACCAATTCCGGTCTTGACCGAGACCCATCAACCGCAGGCGTGATTACGCTCGCGGCCATGACCGACTCCACAGCGTCCGCGCCCCCCGCGGATCCGACGCACTCCGCAGACCGCCCCGTGTACGTCATCGGCGGCGGGCCGGGCGGGCTCTCCGCCGCGTACGCGCTGCGCGCCCGGGGCATACGTGCCGTCGTCCTGGAGAGGTCCGACCGCGTCGGCGCGTCCTGGCGGCGCCACTACGACCGGCTGCACCTGCACACGACCCGGCGTCTGTCGGGGCTGCCCGGGCTGCCGATGCCGCGCCGGTTCGGGCGCTGGGTGTCCCGGGACGACGTGGTGCGCTATCTGGAGAAGTATGCCGAGGTCCACGAGCTGGAGATCGTCACCGGCGTCGAGGTCTCCCGTGTCGAGCGCGCGCCCGACGGCACCGGCTGGCTGCTGCACGCCACCGGCGGCCGCGAACTGACCGGCGCCGCGGTGGTCGTCGCCACCGGCTACAACCACACCCCGCACCTCCCGGAGTGGCCCGGCCGCGACACCTACACCGGCGAGCTCCTGCACGCCGGCGACTACCGCAACGCCGCGCCCTACGCCGGCCGCGACGTCCTGGTCGTCGGCGTCGGCAACACGGGCGCCGAGATCGCCGTGGACCTGATGGAGGGCGGCGCCTCGCGCGTACGTCTGTCGGTGCGCACCGCCCCGCACATCGTCCGCCGGTCGACCGCGGGCTGGGCGGCCCAGTACTCCGGCGTGCTGGTACGCCGCCTGCCCGTCCGCCTCGTCGACCGCATCGCCCGGCCGATGGCCAAGCTGAGCGTGCCCGACCTGTCGGCGCATGGCCTGCCCCGCCCCGACACCGGCCTCTACTCCCGGGTGACCGAAGGCGCCGTCCCGGTGCAGGACGTCGGCCTGATCGACGCCGTGCGCAAGGGGCAGGTCGAGATCGTGGCCGCCGTGGAGGCCTTCGAGGACGGCAAGGTCGTCCTGGCCGACGGCACCCGAGTCGAGCCGGACGCCGTCATCGCCGCCACCGGCTACGCCCGCGCCCTGGAGGGCATGGTCGGCCACCTCGACGTACTCGACGCACGCGGCAAGCCGGTCGTCCACGGCGCCCGCACCCCGCGCAACGCCCCCGGCCTCTATTTCACCGGCTACACCAACCCCATCAGCGGCATGCTCCGCGAACTGGCCATCGACGCCCTGAAGATCGCGAAGGCCATCGCCGGGGACAGCGACCGGGAGGCGTCCCGGCTGCCGCTGACTTAGCCACAGCCATCGCCCGCCCGACTTCTCCTGCTCAACTTTGCCTGCACAGCCGTTCCTGACGTCGCATCAGTTCAGTAATCTGACAGTGCGTCAGTTAATCGCTGTCACACAGGAGCGGGCGGACCGATGCTTGGATCAACCCACGGCACCCTCACCACCGACTCCCGCCGGGCCCGGGTCATCGCCTGTGGCGAGCAGCCCGGACCCGCCGTCCACGGCCGCCCGGCCGAGGCCGACGATCTCGACGTCAGCGGCCGGCCGTTGTATACGGACGTCCCCGATCTGGACCGCTTCTTCCGGCCCGAGTCGGTCGCCGTGATCGGCGCCTCGGACGCCGAGGGCCGGCCGAACACCGGTGTCACCCGCCAGCTGATGGCGTGGTCCGAGCGGGTCGGCGCACGCCTGCACCCGGTGCACCCGACCCGCCCGTCCGTCTTCGGCATCCCCTGCGCCCCTTCCGTCGCCGACCTGCCCGAACAGGTCGACCTCGCCGTACTGCTGGTCGCAGACCCACTCCCGGTGATCGAGGAACTCGCCGAGGCCAAGGTGAAGTTCGCGGTCGTCTTCGCCTCCGGGTTCGCGGAGACCGGCGAGGAGGGCGCCGCCGCGCAGGCCCGCCTGGCCGCCGCCGTTGCACGCTCCGGGATGCGGCTGCTGGGCCCCAACACCAACCTCAACGCGTTCGAGGAGTTCCGCACCGACCTCGACGGCCCGGCCATCGCCCTCGTCACCCAGTCCGGCCACCAGGGCCGCCCCGTCTTCGCCCTCCAGGAACTCGGCACCCGCCTCTCCCACTGGGCGCCCACCGGCAACGAGGCCGACCTGGAGACCGCCGACTTCCTCTCCTACTTCGCCGAGCGCCCCGAGGTCGGCGCCATCGCCTGCTACGTCGAGGGCCTCAAGGACGGCCGCTCCTTCCTCCTCGCCGCCGACCGCGCCGCCCGCCGCCAGGTCCCGGTCGTCGCCGTCAAGGTCGGCCGCACCGAGACCGGCGCCCGCACGGCCGCCTCCCACACCGGCAAACTGACCGGCGCGGACACGGTGGTGGACGCGGCGATGCGGCAGTACGGCGTGATCCGCGTCGACGGCCTGGACGAACTCCAGGACACCGCAACCCTGTTGGCCCGAGCCCGCCCGCCCCGAGCGGACGGCGTCGCCGTCTACTCGATATCGGGCGGCACGGGCGCACACGTCGCCGACCTGGCGACGGAGGCGGGACTACGACTGCCGGCACTGTCGGCGGCCAAGCAGGCAGAGCTGCACCAGTGGATACCCGACTACCTGAGCGTGGCCAACCCCATCGACAACGGCGGCCACCCGGTCGGCGACTGGCGCGGCCGCAAAATCATCGACGCGATCCTCGACGACCCGGAGGTAGGGGTCCTCATCTGCCCGATCACCGGCCCCTTCCCACCCCTCAGCGACCGGCTCGTCCAGGACCTGGTGGACGCGGCCGAGCACACGGACAAGCTGATCTGCGTCGTCTGGGGCTCCCCGGTCGGCACGGAGCCGGCGTACCGCGAAGTCCTGCTCGGCTCCTCCCGGGTGGCCACCTTCCGCACGGTCGCCAACTGCATCACGGCCGTCCGCGCCCACCTCGACCACCACCGCTTCGTCACCGGCTACCGCTCCCCCTTCGACTCCGCACCCCGCACCCCGTCCCCGTCCTTCCGCAAGGCCCAGGCGCTGATGCGCCCCGGCCAGCAGCTGAGCGAACACGCGGCGAAACAGCTTCTACGGGCGTACGGCATCCGGGTCCCGCGCGAGCAGTTGGTGACCAGCGCGGCGGCGGCCGTACGGGCGGCAGCGCAGGTGGGCTACCCGGTGGTGATGAAGGCGTCCGGCGCGCGGATCGCCCACAAGACCGAGCTGGGGTTGGTGAAGATCGAGCTGACTTCGGCCAGCCAGGTCCGCGATGCCTACCGCGAGTTGACCGACATCGCCCGCTACGAAGGCGTCTCCCTGGACGGCGTGCTGGTGTGCCAGATGGTCGAGCGGGGCGTGGAGATGGTCGTCGGTGTCACGCACGACGACCTCTTCGGGCCGACGGTGACCGTCGGGCTCGGCGGGGTCCTGGTGGAGGTGCTGCACGACACCGCCGTACGCGTGCCGCCCTTCGGTGAGGAGCAGGCGCGGGACATGCTCGGCGACCTGCGCGGGCGTGCGCTGCTCGACGGGGTCCGGGGGCGGCCCCCTGCGGATCTGGACGCGCTCGTCGAGGTCGTCCTGCGGGTGCAGCGGATGGCCCTGGAACTCGGGGACGAGCTCGCCGAGCTGGACATCAATCCGCTGGTGGTGCTGCCCAGGGGGCAGGGGGCCGTGGCGTTGGACGCGTTGGTGGTGTGCCGCTGAGATGGACGAGATCCTGCACACCACCGACGCCCAGGTCTGCCGTATCACCCTCAACCGGCCGGAGACCCTCAACGCCCTCACCCCCGACCACCGCGAACACCTCATACGCCTACTGTCGGCCGCCTCCGCGGACCCGGACGTACGGGCCGTCGTCCTGACCGGCACCGGCCGCGGCTTCTGCGCGGGAGCCGACCTGCGCGGAGCTGCCGTGGCCGGCGACCGCATCGCCGGTGACGTCGCCCGCACCCTCCGCCTCGGCGCCCAGCGCCTGATCGCCGCCGTCCTGGACTGCGAGAAGCCGGTGATCGCCGCGGTGAACGGCACGGCGGCGGGTCTGGGCGCGCATCTCGCGTTCGCCTGCGACCTCGTACTGGCCGCGGAGTCGGCACGATTCATCGAGGTGTTCGTGCGACGCGGCCTCGTGCCGGACGCGGGCGGCGCCTATCTCCTCCCCCGCCTGATCGGCCCGCAGCGGGCGAAGGAGCTGATGTTCTTCGGCGACGCGCTGACGGCGCCTGACGCGGAGCGGCTCGGCGTCGTCAACCGGGTCGTCCCGGACGGGGAGTTGGACAAGACGGCCAGGGAGTGGGCGGCACGCCTCGCCCACGGCCCCACCCGCGCCCTCGCCCTCACCAAGCAGCTCGTCAACGCCTCCCTCGACACCGACCGCGCCACCGCGTTCGCGGCGGAGGCGGCGGCACAGGAGATCAACATGACGACGGAGGACGCGAAGGAGGGCGTGGCGAGCTTCGTGGAGCGCAGGAGCCCCGAGTACAAGGGGCGGTGACCCAGCCCTTCCGATCTGACGCACCGTCAGCTTCAATGGATACCGTGATGGGACACGCAGGAATGGCCGCAGCAGCCGTCCGCTACCTCAGGTCCGCCGGGGCCCCGGCCCCCGTCGAAGCACTGCCCCGCCCCGAACTCCGCTGCGTCGGCGAGGACGAGCGGGCGCCGGTCGGACAGGCCGAGTTCCGGCGCGTCCTGGGCAACTTCGCGACCGGCGTCACCGTGATCACGGCGCCCGCCACCGCCGGCGAGAGCACCCCCGCCGGCTTCGCCTGCCAGTCCTTCTCCGCCCTCTCCCTCGACCCGCCCCTCGTCGCCTTCATGGTCGGCCGTACGTCGACGACGTGGCCGCGCATCGCCCGCGCGGGCGCCTTCTGTGTGAACGTCCTGGGCGCCCACCAGGGCGATCTGTGCCGCGGGTTCGCGGTGAGCGGCGCGGACAAGTTCGCGGGCGTGCCCTACGACGCGGCCCCTGCCTCCGGCGCCCCGCGCCTCGCGGGCACACTCGCGTGGATCGACTGCACGATCCACGCGGTGCACACGGGCGGCGATCACCTGATCGTGGTGGGGCGGGTGGAGGCACTCGACACAGGCGGCAGCGACATCGCTCCGCTGCTGTTCCATCGGGGGCGGTTCGGTCGGTTCAAGGCCTGACGCCGAGGCGCGCCCGTCACACCATCGAGTGCACATCGGGTGATCTTCGAGTGCGCAGGATACGCTGTTCATAACGTCCCTGTTATGTCATGGGGTGAGGTAGAGCTCGAGCCGGAGGTGGAGCAATGGTTCCTCGGGCTGACGAACAGCCATCGCGGTACGGTCGCGTTCTATGTCGACCTGCTGGCCGCGCGCGGGCCGCTGCTCGGCGAGCCGTATTCGCGGCAATTGGACGGCAAGCTTCGAGAGCTGCGATTCCACCTGGACACGGACTCGGTCCGGATCACCTACTGGATCGCGTCAGGACGCCGGATCGCCCTGCTGACAGTGTTCCGCAAACAGCGGATGCGGGAGACCGGCGAGGTGAGTCGCGCCCGGCGGGCCCTCGCCCGCTGCATCGGCGAGCAGCACACGGCGGATGAGGAGTGAGGCCATGAGCGAGCGCAGCAACTGGAACGCCCTGCGGGACGAAACCCTTGCCTCGCCGGAGGCCCGGGCGGCCTACGACGCCGCACGGATCCGCTTCGAGCTGGGTGCGGCCGTGCGGGAGCGCCGCGAGGCCATGGGGATGACGCAGGCGCAGCTGGGGCAGGCGGCCGGGCTGCTGCAGCCCGCGGTTGCCAGGTTCGAGGCGGGGGGCACCATGCCGACGCTTCCTCTGCTTGAACGCCTCGCCGTGGCACTCGGCATGCGCCTGCATGTCGGCT
The DNA here is from genome assembly GCF_001514305.1 of Streptomyces dysideae. Classification (GTDB taxonomy): domain Bacteria; phylum Actinomycetota; class Actinomycetes; order Streptomycetales; family Streptomycetaceae; genus Streptomyces; species Streptomyces dysideae. Next base: position 8,513 of record NZ_KQ949127.1, on the reverse strand, counting down.
TCGAACCGCTCGACCGCGCGAGCTGAGCAGACGCCGGGACCGTAAGACCGCCACCGGCCGCCGCCGGATCACCCGCGCCATCAGCGCCGCTCCCGCGCACAGCGCGCCCGAGGCATACCAGACCATGCCGTACATACCGAAGGCGTCACGGGCGACGCCCCCGAGGAAGCCGACGACCGCGGCGCCGGCCTGGTGGGAGGCGAGGACCCAGCCGAAACAGCCAAGCCCAGGAATTGACGTCCGCGCAGAGGGTGTGGCCGGCCCAGGCAAGTCGCTTTGCAGTCGAGAGCGCTGATCGGAGTAAGCATGCTGCGTCTACTACAGTGCGGTGTGGGCCGTGACTGGCGCTGAGGTGGAGCACCACCGGGGAGCGGTCTGACGAGACGTCGTTGCCGTGCGCCTGGGCGAGTGGTCAGCAACGCCTGGAGGACGACATGTCCGCGACTCAGACGGCCCAGCTCATGGACGGCACCGGCCTTGCCAAGCGCATCCTCGAAGAGGCTGCTGCCAAGGCGGCCGAGATCTCACAACGCACGGGTACGGTCCCCTGTCTGGCGACGGTGCTGGTGGGAGATGATCCTGCTTCGGTCACGTACGTCCGCATGAAGCGGGCGCGGTGCGCAAAGGCCGGTATCCAGTCTCGGCACATCGCTCTGCCTGCCACCACCACGACCGCTGAGCTGATCGACACCCTCGCTGGCCTGTCCGGCGATCCGGAGGTGCACGGCATCCTGCTCCAGCATCCTTGCGGCCCGCACATCGACGAGCGCGCGGCGTTCGAGGCCATTGCCCCGGAGAAGGATGTCGACGGGGTCACGATGTATTCCTTCGCCGCAATGAGCTTTGGCCTGCCGGGATTCGTATCCTGCACTCCGGGCGGAATCCAGCGGCTGCTGGAGGCGTACGGCGTCGACCTCGTCGGCAAGCACGCAGTCGTGGTGGGGCGCAGCGCGATTCTCGGCAAACCGGTGGGGATGCTCCTGCTCGCCAAGGACGCAACGGTGACCTACTGCCACTCCCGCACGGCAGACCTACCGGCGATCGTCCGGGAAGCGGACGTCGTGGTAGCGGCCGTGGGACGGCCCCGGCTGATCCACGGTGAGGACATCAAGCCCGGAGCGGTGGTGATCGACGCCGGATACAACCCGGGCAACGTCGGCGACGTGGACTTCGACACCGCCCTCACCCGCGCCCGTCTGATCACTCCGGTACCCGGCGGCGTCGGGCCGATGACCATCGCCGTCCTGCTCGCACAGACCGTGGACGCCGCCGTGAACCAGCTCGGACCCCAGCATTGAATCCTCCCCTCCCTGAAGGGGAGGGGATTCCTGGCTCAGGCCGCCTCCTGGAGCAGCGCTCCAGGAGGTCTTCCGCCATCAGCACCAGCCGGGTTGAGACCAGCCCGGACGAGCATGACGCGTGCGGAGTTCTTGTCTCTGGGGGAGACGGCTTCGCACGCGGTGCAGGTATAGGTGCGCTCACCCAGCGGCAGTGCGTGCTTGGCTCTCGCTCCGCAGTGCGCGCAGTCCATCGTGGTGTGCGCGGGGTGTACGAGGCGGATGTCCCGCCCGTGCTTGCGGCCCATCTCGATCAGAGCGGCCTTGGTGGCGCCGATGGCGGCGTCAGCGGCCTTGCGGGCCATGGTGGTCTTGGCGAGAAACTTCGGACGGAAGTCCTCGACAGCGATGGCGTCGTGGTCGCGGACAACCTTCTTGGCCCACTTGCGACCGGTGTCCTCACGCTGCCTTGCGACCTTTTTATGCGCCTTCGCCCGTAGCTTCTTCGCCTCGCGGTAGCCCTTCGATCCAGGCTGGCCCTTCTTCGGCTTGCGGCGGGCCATCATCCGGTCGTACCGGGTCAGCTTCGTCTGGGCCTTCTTGCCGTGCTCGGCGTGCGGCAGGTCGTGCGCGTCGGACGTGGTGGTCGCGGTCTCCCGCACGCCCCAGTCCATGCCGATCACCGCGCCGGTCCCGGGGAGCGGCTGTGCCTCGACGGGGACGACGAACGAGCAGTACCAGTGCCCGACGCTGTCTTGGTAAACGCGCACGCTCGTCGGTGCGGCGGGCAGTTCCCGCGACCACACCACGGTCAAGACGATGCCGCCCGCCAGGTGCAGACGGCCGTCCGTCAACCGGAACCCGCGCCGGGTGTAGTTGAGGGTCGGCAGTGCCTCACGCTTGGTCTTCCACTTCGGCATCCCGGCCCGCTGCCGCATCGGCAGGCGGTCCTGGATGTCCTTGTGCGCCTTGGCGCGGGAGCGGCCGAAGTCGCGGATGATCTGCTGCTGGGGAACCGACGAGCCCTCACGCAGCCACGGCGTGCGGGTGCGGGCTTCGGTCAGCATCTTGTCGAGCTGCGCCGGGCCGCACGTCCGCTTGTCCTGCGGATGGGCCTTGTTGTGCTGGTGGGTGGCCTGGGACTTGGCCACGCACTCGTTCCACACCCACCGGCACCGGTCCCACTCCGCCAGCAAGGCCGTTCGGGCGATGGACGACACACGCAGCCGGAACGTGTACCGGGCATGCCCCACGCCGCCGGTCCCCGCCGCTGCCGCCATGCCAACACCCCCCACCCACGTTCCGGTCACCCGCCCCTGCCACCACACGACCATACGAGCGAGATCCGTACACTCGCGCCCCTCTCCCGCCGCGATCACCCCAATCGGCGAACACGGGCACACACGTTCGCCTTCACCCGCCTCCACCGGACAGGCGCAGTGGCGCTCCGCGCCCGGGAAGCCGGATACGGCGACGCTCCGCGTCGCTGTCACGGGATGCGATTCCTCCCCGGCGTGAACGACGA
>NZ_KQ949127.1:0-4980 GCF_001514305.1 Streptomyces dysideae | reverse complement strand
CTCAGGGCCGGCCAGACCGCTCACCGCTACGGCAACGGGCAGCACATCGACGCCATCTGTTACGTGGCACCCGGGGCCTGACCGGTCACCCGGTCAGCAGCGAGCACAAAGCGAGTACAAGACGCCCGGCCAACAAGACGTAGGCCGAAGGCGGACGTCATCGCCGCCGCGCCTGCCACGTTCAACGCGTGGGCGCCGTCTCGGTCGTCGCAGTTGTCATTCCCGTGCCTGCGGCTGGGCGCGGTCATGTTCAGTCCATCGAGGCTCGCACCGCGTCGTCCCAGGCGTCGGGGCTGCGGTAGTGGTTCCCGTGCCCCGCGGCGAGCACGGACCGGAGTTCCGCGAGATGCGGGGTGTCCGCCGGGAGTTGCAGTCGCGCGAGGAGAGCCAGTGCGGCTGTCGGCTCCAGGTCGCCGTAGACATCGTGGTAGCCGGCCAGCAGGCCCTTGAACAGCGGCACATGCAGTGCGGGGAGCCGCACGGCGCTGTCGTACGCCTTCTGCTTCACGAGCCAGGGCACGGGACCTGAGCAGGCCAGGACCCGGTCCGCACGTCGGAGCGGGGCGTCCGATCCCTCCGCCACGATGTGGGCGATGTCGTTCCCGAGCACCTCTGCGAAGGCCGTCGCGGCGGTGTCGCGGTCCTCGAACCAGTCGACCCACAGCGAATAGGTGACGGGCTCGGCGTCCCGGTCCGCCTCCAGCCGTCGGCGATAACCGTCCCAGAGCACATCGGCGGGCAGGGGCCCCTGCGGACCTCGGTCCGCGAACCCGATCTCGCACGTCACCCAGTACTCGTCGAGGAGATCCAGCAGCCCGAAGGCCAGCCGCACCTGCTCGGCCACGTCCATGCGCTCGTCGGTGAACACCTCGCCGGCCCAGGAGTGCGCGATCTCATTGGCAGTGAGCGGCCGCTCCGGATTCTCGGCGTCGATCCAACCGTCACCGGCCTCGACAACGCCCCGCTCGGCGAGCCAACGCCGGGCGTCCTCCGTGGCTTGCGTCTCCATGCGGGAAGTATGACAAGCCGCGACGTGTGTCCTACCGCCATGCTCGAGCGCGATGGGAGAGGGGAGATGGGAGATGGGAGATGGGAGCCGACGGCCGTACAACCCCAGGTACCTCCCAGGTGTCCAGGACATGACCGGTTGGCCAACGGCCCCCCGGTCATGTCCTTCCTGCCCCACCTGGGAGACCCACCGTGCGCCAGCACCTCCGCACCTCGTCGGCCGTCGTGGCCGCCGCCGCGATCGCCGCCGCCGTTCCCGCAGTCGTCGCCCCCGCGGCGTACGCGGAGGAGGCCGCACCCGCGCTGGCGATCTCGACGCTGCCGAATCTCGCCCCCAAGCCCGGCGACGTCTACGACAAGTCCGTCACCATCACCAACTACGGCACGGCACCCTCGGAGAGCGTGGTCTTCCGGGTCCGGCTGACCCGTGGCCTCGACTTCACCGAGCAGGCCGAGGGCTGCACCTACTCGACCGTGCAGGACCAGGTCAGGCAGGCGGTGTGCGAGCTCGGCACAGTCGTCGAGCCGGGCGCCTCGGTCACCACGCCCGTGCGGTTCAAGGCGCTCCCCCACGCGCTGATGGAGGCCGTCGAGTACGGCACCACCCCCACCGGCGCGGCCCCGGACGAGGGCTTCACCGACGCCTACAAGCGCCTGACCCTGACCTCGGACAGCTCGGCCGACCTCGTCGCGACCGGCGACAAGGCCACGGTGTCCCCCGGCGACACCGTGACCGTCAACGCCACGCTGCGCAACGACGGCCCCGGCTGGATCCAGAACAACGTCAGCGACGACCTCCCGGGCCTCAAGGTGCAGATCCCGCCGGGCACCACCGCGGTCGAAGTCCCCGCGGAGTGCTCCCCGTTCAACATCGACGGCCCGAGCGGCCCGTCCCAGCCGGGCAGGCCCGAGTACGTCTGCTGGCCCAAGGACGCCACCCTCGACGTCGACGAGTCGCACACCTACGCCTTCAAGCTGAAGGTGAAGGACACCGCGAAGGACACCAAGGGCGAGGTGAAGGCGAGCTCCGTCTACAACATCACCCCGAAGTACGACAAGAACCTCGCCAACAACACGGCGTACCTCAGCATCGACGTCACCGGCGACGACAAGCCGGGCCCCGGCACCTCGGGCGGCTCCTCCACCGGCGGCGGATCGGGCGAAACCAGCACGGGCGGCAGCGGCAGCGGCAACGACCCGGAGGGCCAGTCCACCGGCGGCTCGGGCTCGACGGGCGGCACGTCGACCGGTGGCACGACCGGCAGCTCCACCAACGGCTCGACCGGCGACACCACCGGCGGCAACCTGGCCAGCACCGGCTCCGACGGCACCCCGCTCCTCGCCGGTGCCGCCGCTGCCGCCGCGGCGCTGGGCGGCCTCCTGGTCCTGGCCGTACGACGCCGCCGCGCGGGCGCCAAGACCTCCTGACCGCCCTACGGCCATCGCACCCCGGGCCGGCGATCGAGGCCCGGGGCGCCCCCGTCGCCGTAGCAGCCCTCAGGCCGCCGTCGCGAGTTCACTCGGCCGCCGCCGGATCACCAGCGACATCAACGCCGCCGCCGCGCACAGCGCCCCGGACGCGTACCAGACCATGTCGTACGTCCCGAAGACGTCCCGCGCGACCCCGCCGAGGAAGGCGACCAGCGCGGCGCCGACCTGGTGGGAGGCGAGAACCCAGCCGAAGACGATCGCGCTGTCGTCGCCGTAGTGCTCCCGGCACAGGGCGACGGTGGGCGGGACGGTGGCGACCCAGTCGAGGCCGTAGAAGACGATGAAGAAGACCATCGGCGGGCGGACCGACGGGTACAGCAGCAGGGGCAGGAACAGCAGCGAGATGCCGCGCAGGGCGTAGTACACCGCGAGCAGCCGGCGCGGGTCGTGGCGGTCGGTGAACCAGCCGGAGGCGATCGTGCCGACCACGTCGAACACGCCGATGACCGCGAGCAGCGAGGCCGCCGTCGTGATGGGCATGTGGTGGTCGTGGGCGGCGGGCACGAAGTGGGTCTGGATCAGGCCGTTCGTGGACGCGCCGCAGATCGCGAAGGTGCCGGCGAGCAGCCAGAAGGGGCCGGTGCGGGCCGCCGAGAAGAGGACCGTGACCGCCCTGCGCGCGGCGCCCGGCACGGGGGCGGGCTTGGGCACGAACTCCTTTGCCCCGTACGGCTTCAGGCCCACGTCGGCCGGGTGGTCACGCAGCAGCAGCCAGACGAAGGGGACGACCGCGAGGGCCGCGAGGGCGACCGTGACGGCGGCGGGGCGCCAGTGGTGGGTCTCGACGATCCAGGACAACACGGGCAGGAAGATCAGCTGGCCGGAGGCCGAGGCGGCGGTGAGGATGCCGGTGACCAGGCCGCGCCGCTCGGTGAACCAGCGGTTGGTGACCGTCGCGGCGAAGGCCAGCGCCATCGAGCCGCTGCCCAGGCCGACCAGCAGGCCCCAGCACAGCAGCAGCTGCCAGGCCGCCGTCATCCACACCGTCAGGCCGGAGCCGAGCGCGATCACGGTCAGCGCGACCGCGACCACCCGCCGGATGCCGAACCGGTCCATCAGCGCCGCCGCGAAGGGCGCGGTCAGCCCGTAGAGGGCGAGGTTGACGGAGACGGCGGCGCCGATCGTGCCGCGTGTCCAGCCGAAATCCTCGTTCAACGGGTCGATGAGCAGGCCCGGCAGGGAGCGGAAGGCGGCGGCCCCAATGATCGTCACGAAGGTGACGGCGGCGACGAACCAAGCGCGGTGCAGTGACATTTTGCGGCTCCGCCACGGGCGCGTACGCCGACCCGAACGGGGCTCCTGAGCGGTGCTGGCTTCGGTTGTCTGGGGCACGCCATCGAGCTTCCGATCTCCGGCCCACCCGAACGAGTGGCCCGAAAGACATCATTCGTTAGGATCGGGCCATGGCCCCTCCCGTGCCACCTTGTAACCGCCACCTCGAAGAGAGCGCCTGAGACAGGCGCACAGCCATGCGGTCAGGCCGCCAAGGCGCGGACAAGCATCGTGCCCACGGCCCTGCCCTCTGGCGGGTCGATCAGGGACACACGCACGTCAGAGAAGCCGTGCCCCGTCAGAATGCGACTCCACTCATCCAGGGTGCGGTCGTGCCGCAGTCCGGCTTTGGCGGGCTTGGGCCCTTGGCCGCCTGGAGGCAAATGCGAGAAGGCCAGGATGCCGCCCGGCGCCATACGCGAGCGGATCAGCGGGAGCAGGATGTCCGGATCGACGAACCACACGGCACCAAAGATCGAGAGCACGACATCGAATGTCTCGTCCGTCTCGTTCAGGAACGCCGTCGCCTCCGCCGTACGGAAGTCAAGGCCCGGCAGATTGCCCCAGCGCTCCCTCGCGACCGTCTCGCGGGCGGGGGCAATGTCCACCCCTTGACCTGTCGCGCCAAGCGTCACGAGGTGCGCGAGGTTACTACCGCTCCCCGAGCCGAGTTCCAGCACCCGGCGTCCGGCAACGGGACCTAGAAGGCTCTCGTTCGGCCCGTGATCGGCGTACTGGGTCCAGTTCAGCCAGGTCGTATCACCCTTGGCGTTCATGGTCCTGCGTGGCTTGCTCCCCACCGCGTACCTGTCCCAGGACTCAGCCAATGACATGCGGTGATCCTTTCCGGCAAGAGGGGCCCACCCCTCAACGTACGGGGATGGACCCCAACTCACGTGCTGCTCATTACTACTTGGGCGAGTCGTGGCACCCGGCGTGGCACTGGTTGCAGTCGGCCGCGTCCTCCATGCCCCACAGGTCGGGGTCGATCTCGAACCCGGCCGCCTTGATGGCCTTGATCGTCTGTTCCAGAACGAGCGGGCCGCCGGTCTTGGGGTCGTGCCCATCCCGCGTCGCCTCGTCATCGCTGACGCACTGGACACCGGCCGCCGAGCCCGGAAGCACCGGAACGTGATGGATGTACCGGCCGAAGTGCCGGTTGGTGAAGTGGTGGTACGGGATCGAGTCGAGCTTGACGCTCTCCCCCTT
>NZ_KQ949126.1 GCF_001514305.1 Streptomyces dysideae | reverse complement strand
AGGTAGTACCGCGAGACGGACTCCGCGACGCACACCGGCTTGTCGCCGCCCTCGCGCTCCACGGTGAACGCGACGGTGACCTGGACGCCGCCCGCGACGTCGTCGACGCCAGTGATGGTGGCGGTGGCGCGGAGTCGGGAGCCCACCGGGACGGGAGCGGGGAAGCGGACCTTGTTGGTGCCGTAGTTGACGCCCATCCTCACACCCTCGACCTTGATCAGCTGCGGGCCGAAGAGCGGCAGCAGTGACAGGGTCAGATACCCGTGCGCGATCGTGGTGCCGAACGGCCCCACGGCCGCCTTCTCCGGATCGACGTGGATCCACTGGTGATCGCCGGTGGCGTCCGCGAAGAGATCGATCCGCTTCTGGTCGATCTCCACCCAGTCGCTGTATCCCAGTTGCTCGCCCACCGCCGCCTTCAGGTCGTCGGCGGAGGTGAAGATCCTCGGCTCTGCCATGTCGCTGGCCTCCCGGTCGCACACTCGTCATGTCGGGCATCAATGCTAAGCAACTGCTTAGCATGCTAGGGGGTGGAGTCCCTGTCAACGGACCGGGGGAGTGAGGCGGTAGGTAGGGTCTGAGGGGTGCCCCAGATCCCCGAGAAGATCCACGAGCTCACGGTCGGCCAGCTCGCCGCCCGGAGCGGCGCCGCCGTCTCCGCCCTGCACTTCTACGAGTCCAAGGGCCTGATCGCCAGCCGCCGCACTTCGGGCAACCAACGCCGCTACAGCCGGGACACCCTGCGCCGCGTCGCCTTCGTCCGCGCCGCCCAACGCGTGGGCATCCCCCTGGCGACGATCCGTGACGCCCTGGCTCAACTCCCCGAGGAACGCACCCCCACCCGCGAGGACTGGGCCAACCTCTCCGAGACCTGGCGCTCCGAACTGGACGAACGCATCAAACAGCTGAACCGCCTCCGCGACCACCTGACCGACTGCATCGGCTGCGGCTGCCTTTCCCTGGACACCTGCGTCCTCTCCAACCCCGACGACGTCTTCGGCGAACGCCTCGCGGGCTCACGCCTGATGGTGGAACGGAAGGGGAGCGCGGGGAGGAGGTAGCCCGCGGACAGCCGGATCCGTCTGCCTGCGGGCGGTTGTGCCGTTTGGGGTGGCGCCCGTCCCAAGGAGAGGCGGCACCCCGTCAGCGCCGGGCTGCGTGCCCCCCGCACCACCACCGGGTACTGACAAACCCGGCCTCACTCGAACTCCGTCCCACCCTTCCGCGTCAGATACGCCGGACGCACGGCCTTGGCGACAGCCCTCCCCCCAGTCACCGGGTCCCCACCCACTTCGAGGACCACGCCGCCGTGATGCGCCGCCTGCTGCCGCAGACCGCACGGGCGATGGCGGACGGCAGCATGGAAGGCGTCGGCTCGGGCACCAACGGCCTGAGCCGCGTGGACTGGCGGGCGCGGCCCGCAGACCAGGCGGCCGCCGTCGAGACGTTCGTCCTCGCCTGGTGGCAGGACGTCCTCACGACACCCGAGCCGCCGTACCCAGTCCACGACGTGTTCGAGACGTGCGCCACGATCCTGGGAGACATGACCCCGCTGCTCGACCGCTTCGACGCGCATCCGGTGACGGACACGCATCTCGTGAGCTGCGCCGACACCTGGCTCTACGACCTGATCACCGACTGCTCGCAACGGCAGCGCCGACAAAGGGGGGTGCGGCATCCCCGGCGCACCCCCGTCGTACCTAGGCGGACACCAGCAGTCGCCGTCCGCGCCTGGACTCGGCCAGGGCCTCGGGCGTGAGCACCGGACGCGGTACCACGATTCCGCAGTCCGTGCAGACCGGGCCCGACGACGGTTCATGGGCCAGGTCGTACTTCCAGATCAGGCGCTCCCTGCCGCACACCGGGCACTCCGCACCCGGTTCGCGTTCCAAAGCGGAGATCAGCCGGCGCAGCACCTCGGCCAGTGGTTCATGGGGGTGGACACGCGGGTCGTCGCACCAGGCGACACCGAAACCGCCCCAGGTCAGGCGGTGCCAGTCGTCCACGCTGCCCGGCCTGCGCAGCCCGTCGTGCTTTTCCTTCCGGCGCCGCTCGGCGAACTCGACCTCGTAGGCCAGCCAGACCGAACGCGCCTCTTCCAGCTCGTCCAACGCGGCCACGAGCCGCGCAGGATCGGGGGACCGGTCCTCCGGACCGAACCCTGCCCGGGAACACAGATGGTCCCAGGTCGCCCTGTGCCCGTAAGGAGCGAACCGCTCAAGGCACTTGCGCAGTGAGTAGCGCCGCAGCGCCAGGTCGCACCGCGGATCTCGCACCTGTCTCGCCAGACTCCGGAAACCGGCCATCGCCCTGCACCTCCGTCACACCTGCACCTGCACTTCGGTCACTTCGGCGTCGTCGAACGGACGTCGCCGAATAGACGTATCGACAAGCGATTTGGCTCCATCCGATTTCCGATGACCTCCATAAGCCGGTCGCGGTGACTTCAAAAAGTGACGCATGTTCATCTTCAATCTCGGGGATACCGGCGGTAACGTCCGGCCCACCCCCGTCGGTAGGAGCTGCCATGCCACGGCGTCCCTCACGCACCGTCCTTGACAGACTGAGAACTCCCCGCGCAATCCCCGGGTTCCTGAAGACCGCATCCGTATGCGCACTCATGGCCGGTCTTTTGACTCCTGTTTCCCAAGTGGCGGCCGCGGCCGAGGTCACAGCCGCGAACGACTACTGCGGTAACCAGTGCTCCGACATCCTGCCGCCGGGCCAGAACGGCAACGCCACACTCGCCCAGATCCTCCTCAACCAGGCTTTCGGCACCCAGCCCGACCACGCCGGGGACCAGCTCGGCCCGTACGCCAACCTGGCCAAGGGCTACCCGACGCTCACCAACGCCACGATCAACACCTTCTTCAACGACGCCTCGTTCGGCGTCCCGTCCGATCAGGTCGCCTCCACCGTGAAGCCGGCCGGCCGCGGCGACGTGACGATCGTCCGGGACAAGAAGACAGGCGTGCCGCACATCACCGGCACCACCAGATACGGCACGGAGTTCGGTGCCGGGTATGCGGCGGCTGAGGACCGGCTGTGGCTGATGGACGTCTTCCGGCACGTCGGCCGCGGTCAGTTGACCCCCTTCGCCGGCGGCGACCCCTCCAACCAGGGCCTGGAACAGGAGTTCTGGCGCCACGCCCCGTACACCGAGGCCGATCTCCAGGCGCAGATCGACAACGCCGTCGCCACCAACGGCGAACGCGGCCGGCAGGCACTCGCCGACGTCAACGCCTACATCGACGGCATCAACGCCTACATCGACGCCTCCGACAGCGGCCGCTACTTCCCCGGCGAGTACGTCCTGACCGGCCACAAGGACTCCGTCACCAACGCAGGCACGATCGAGCGCTTCAAGCCCACCGACCTGGTAGCGCTGGCCTCGGTGATCGGCGCGCTGTTCGGCTCCGGCGGCGGGGGCGAGGTCAACAACGCGATCTCGCTGCTGGAGGCCCAGGAGAAGTACGGCGTGGCCGAGGGCACCAAGGTCTGGGAGTCGTTCCGCGAGCGCAACGACCCCGAGGCGGTCGTCACCGTCCACGACAAGAGCTTCCCGTATGCCTCGAAGCCCGACGACCCGCAGGGCGAGGCCCTGCCGGACGCCGGTTCGGTGGCCGAGGAACAGCTCGTCCACGACCGTACGGGCAGCGCGGCCGGTTCCGCCGCCGCGACCGCCTCGACGACGGCGACGAAGACGGCCATGTCCTCCGCGCGGCGCGGTATGTCCAACGCCCTCGTGGTGAGCGGCGAGCACACCGCCAGCGGCCACCCGGTCGCCGTCTTCGGCCCGCAGACCGGCTACTTCGCGCCGCAGCTGCTGATGCTCCAGGAGATCCAGGGACCGGGCCTCAGCGCCCGCGGCGCCTCCTTCGCCGGTCTGAGCATGTACGTCGAGCTCGGCCGCGGCCAGGACTACTCGTGGAGCGCGACGACCTCCGGCCAGGACATCATCGACACCTACGCCGTCGAGCTGTGCCAGGACGACTACCACTACCTGTACCGCGGCACCTGCACGGCGATGGAGAAGGTCGAGCAGAAGAACGCCTGGAAGCCGACCACGGCCGACGGCACCGCGGCGGGCTCGTACACGATGCGGGTCTGGCGCACGGAGTACGGCCCCGTCTCGCACCGCGCGACCGTCGACGGCAAGAAGGTCGCCTACACCACCTTGCGCTCGTCCTTCCTGCACGAGGCCGACTCGATCATCGGCTTCCAGATGCTCAACGACCCGGATTATGTGAAGGGACCGCAGGACTTCCAGAACGCGGTGCAGCACATCAACTACACCTTCAACTGGTTCTACGCCGACTCCGAGCACACCGCGTACTACAACAGCGGCGACAACCCGGTGCGGGCGACCGGCGTCGACGCCGAGTTCCCGGTGTGGGCGCGGCCGGCGTACGAGTGGCGGAACTGGAACCCGACGACGAACACCGCGCAGTACACCCCGGCGTCGGCCCACCCCAACTCCATCGACCAGGACTACTACATCTCCTGGAACAACAAGCAGGCCAAGGACTACACGACCGCGCCCTGGGGCGACGGGTCCGTGCACCGCGGCAACCTGCTCGAGGACCGGGTGAAGAAGCTGGTCGATGCGGGCGGCGTGACCCGGGCCTCGCTGGTGAAGGCGATGGCCGATGCGGGTCTCGCCGATCTGCGGGCGGAGGACGTACTGCCGGACCTCCTCAAGGTCGTCAACAGCACGCCGGTCACGGACTCCACGGCCGCGGCGGCGGTGAGCAGACTGCAGACCTGGCTGACGGCGGGCGCCAAGCGCACGGAGACGTCGGCGGGTTCGAAGAGGTACGCCGACGCCGACGCGATCCGGATCCTGGACGCGTGGTGGCCGCTGCTGGTGAAGGCCGAGTTCGAACCCGGCCTCGGCAGCGACCTGTACACGGCCATGACCGACAACCTGCCCATCGACGAGTCCCCGTCGGCCGCACACGGCCCGACCGGCTCCCATGCCGGAAGCTCCTTCCAGTACGGCTGGTGGAGCTATGTCGACAAGGACATCCGGGCGGTGCTCGGTGAGTCGGTGCAGGGACCGCTCGCCCAGAAGTACTGCGGCGGCGGCAGCCTGAGCGCCTGCCGGGACCTCCTGATCAGCACCCTGAAGGAGGCCGCCGGCAAGACCGCGGCGCAGGTCTACCCCGGTGACGAGCAGTGCTCGGCCGGCGACCAGTGGTGTGCCGACTCGATCGTCCAGCGCGAGCTGGGCGGCATCAAGCACGGCAAGATCAGCTGGCAGAACCGGCCGACGTACCAGCAGGTGGTGGAGTTCACGTCGCACAGGTGACGTACGGCTGGCGGCGGGTCAGCGGATGCGGCCCGCCGCCAGCACCACCCGTGCCAGCTCCCTGTGCACGATGTCGCTGTGCGCCCCGGCCGGCGGCCCACCGCGCTTCACCACCGCCGCCGCGTCGATGTTCACGCACCCCGACGCGGGCAGCTTCGCCGTCAGCGCCTCGGCCAGGGTGAACGCCCGCGTCCCCGGCACCGCCTGCACCCCGTCGTGCCCCATCGCCCCCCACTTGGCGCCCAGCGTCCGCCCGATGTCCAGGGCCATGACCCCGCGCGCGTCGCCCGCCATGCGCGAGGCCAGCGGATACATGGTGCTCAGCGCCGAGTCGTGGCGGGAGTAGCAGCACACCAAGGGGCCGTCGATGCGGTTCTGCTGGCCCTGCAGCACACCGCCCGCGCGCGGGTCGTGCGGCAGCCGGGCCGCGAACGCGTAGTGCGAGAAGGCCCCTTGGAGCAACGTCACCGACTTCACCGTGCGCACCCCCTCGGGCAGCCCGCGCAGCGCGAACGACACCAGTCGCCCGCCGAAGCTGTGCCCGACGAGGTGCACCCGCACCTTCGGTGCCCGCGTGGCGAGTTGCCCGACCACCCGGCCGAGCCCGCGCTCGCCGACCGTTCCGGCGCGCCGCTTCATCGCGTAGTACGTCGCCTGCCGCAGCAGCTCGTGCGCGCCGTCCCACGGGTTGGGCAGGCTGAACGAGGCCGCCCCGGCCGGGGCTTCGAAATGCGCCAGCGCCTGCGCGAACTCCTCGCACAGCGCCGCCGCGGACCCCGAGAACATGTCCGGCTCGTCCTGCGGCACGCCCTCCACCAGGGTGTCCGCGGTGAACAGCGCCTGCGGCCCCGGCGGTACGACGTCCACCAGCATCCGTACCAGCCGCCTGAACTCCTCCAGCTCCGACTCCTCGCGCGGCTGCTGGTCCAGCAGCCGCGCGATCTGGTCGATGACGGTCGCCCGCCCGGGGAACGTCTCCAGCAGCGCGTGCCGCGTGTCCTTGTCGAGCGCCGGCCGTCGGGGCGTCTCCGCCGCCACGGCCCGCGGGAAGTCCGGGATCGGCTCGTCGGAGAAACGCATCGACGGCCAGACCACGCCCACGTACCCGATCCTGGCGTCCGGAGCGAGTTCCGGGACCGGCGCGAAGAAGCGGTCGTAGAGCCGCGTCGCCCCCGAGCGGTCGTTGTTCCAGCCGTGCGCGAAGACCACCAGGTCATGGATGCCGCGTTCGGTGACCTCGGTCAGCAGCCGGTCCCGTCTCCCGCGGTCCGGGTCTCCGTCGGCGTCGAAGGTCAGCTCCCAGTAAGGAGTCACGCTCACTGCCGGATCCGCCATGACAGGCCCCCTCGTCCCCGTAGAGGTGCGATACGGGCGCATCGTCCTGCTACCGGGCGAGATTGGCCATACGTCGTCACTCATCCGGAGGAGTCACTGGGAGCAGTCACTTGGCGCGTCACTTGTAGAGGAGGTACTCCCTCCGTACCCGCCGGAACGCCGCCAGCTCCTCCTGCCAGCCCGCCACCACCTCGTCGGCACTCGCACCGGCGTCGATCATCGTGCGCACCCGGGTGGAGCCGGTGAGCTTGTCGATCCAGTGGTCGGAGCGCCAAGTGAAGCCGCTCCACACCTTCCTGGCGGTCACCAGCAGCGCGATCCCCGTGCGCACGGGGTCGTACGCGGCCCGGTCGTGCACATGGATCTGTACGCCCCCGATGGTCCTCCCCTGGAACTTCGAGAACGTGGGCGCGAAGTAGGCCTCCCTGAAGTGCACGCCGGGCAGCCCGAGTTGGTTGGCCTCGGCGGCCCAGCGCCCGTCGATGCCCTCGGCGCCGAGCAGTTCGAACGGCCGTGTCGTGCCGCGCCCCTCCGACAGGTTCGTGCCCTCGAAGAGACACGTCCCCGAGTACACCAACGCGGTGTCCGGCGTCGGCATGTTGGGGCTCGGCGGCACCCAGGGCAGCCCTGAGGCGTCGTAGAACTCCGACCGCTTCCACCCCGACATCAGTACGGTCTCCAGCGGCACCGGCGTGGTCAGGAACTCCCCGTTGAACAGCCGCGCCAGCTCCGCGACCGTCATGCCGTGCACCTGCGAGATGGGCTGCCGTCCGACGAAGGTCGCGAACTCCTTGTGCAGGACCGGGCCCTGGGCCGCGCGTCCGGTCACCGGGTTCGGGCGGTCCAGCACGACGAAGCGTTTGCCGGCCAGCTGGGCGGCCTCCATGCAGTCGTAGAGGGTCCAGATGTACGTGTAGAAGCGGGCGCCGACGTCCTGGATGTCGAAGACGACCGTGTCCACGCCGGACGCGGTGAAGATGTCGGCGAGGGGGCGGCCGCTCTTGAGGTACGTGTCGTAGACCGGGAGGCCGGTCGCCGGGTCGTCGTAGCGGCCCTCCGAGCCGCCTGCCTGGGCCGTGCCGCGGAAGCCGTGTTCGGGACCGAAGACGGCTCGTAGGTCTACTCGGTCGTCTGCGTGCATGGCGTCGACGATGTGGTGAGCGTCGCGGGTGATGCCGGTGGGGTTGGTGACGATACCGACGCGCCGGCCGTTGAGGAGTGCGTAGCCTTCGGCTGCCAGCCGCTCGAATCCGGTACGGGGTTTTCGGTGGCGTTCGGCCGTGGCCGCGGGGGGTGCTGCGGAGAGTGATGCTGCTGCCGTTGTCGCTGCGAGTAGGGCTCGTCTGGATAGGCGCATGGCGTGCACGGTATGCGCTCCCGCAGGTGGTGTGGAGGCCGCGGGTTGTCTGTGGCTGGTCGCGCTCACGCGGCGGAGCCGCAGATTGATACAGCCCCGCGCCCCTTGGGGCGCCATCTCATCCCTTTCCTGTTACATACCGACCGGTTAGTCTGGGCCTCGCAGGTGAGCCGCAGTCGAAGGAGACCGATGGTGGAAGCCGTTCAAGGTGCCGGTGTGGTCGTCACGGGGGCCGGGGGTGGCATCGGTGCCGCTCTGGCTCGTCGCTTTGCCGCCGAAGGGGCCCGGGTCGTCGTCAACGACCTGGACGCCCAGAGGGCCGAGGCCGTTGCCGGGGAGATCGGTGGGATCGCGATTCCCGGTGACGCCTCCGCCATCGTCGGCGACGCCCGCGAGGCGCTCGGCGGCACCGTCGACGTCTTCTGCGCCAACGCCGGCGTCGCCTTCGGCGGCCCGGACCCCGTCGAGCTGGCTGACCCCAAGGCCTGGGAGCTGTCCTGGGACGTCAATGTCATGGCACACGTGCGTGCCGCCCATGAACTGCTTCCCGGCTGGCTGGAGCGGGGCAGCGGCCGGTTCGTGTCCACCGTGTCCGCCGCCGGGCTGCTGACCATGATCGGCGCGGCGCCCTACAGCGTCACCAAGCACGGTGCGTACGCCTTCGCCGAGTGGTTGTCGCTGACGTACCGCCACCGCGGTGTCAAGGTGCACGCCATCTGTCCGCAGGGTGTCCGCACCGACATGCTGGCCAACACCGGCAGTGCCGGCGACCTGGTGCTCCAGCCGACCGCGATCGAGCCGGACGACGTCGCGGAGGCTCTGTTCAAGGGCATCGAGGAGGATCGGTTCCTGATCCTGCCGCACCCCGAGGTCGCCGAGTACTACCGGGTGCGGGCCGCCGAACCCGACCGCTGGCTCAGCAACATGAACCACATCCAGCAGAAGTGGGAGGCGAGCCGGTGACCGACTCCCGGTACGCGGCCAAGCCCTGGGTGGCGCTCCTCAGTGACGCGCAGCGGGCTCCGATCGACCCCGTAGACTCCCTGGTGCACGCCCTGCGCCGGGCCGTCGCCGAGACTCCGGACCGCACCTTCCTCGCCTACTTCGACGGGCGGCTCACCTACCGCGAGGTGGACGAGCTCAGCGACTCCGTCGCCGGGCATCTGGCCGCCCGCGGCCTGGAGCGCGGCGACCGGGTGGCCATCCTGCTGCAGAACTCCCCGCACTTCGTGCTCGCCCTTCTGGGGGCCTGGAAGGCGGGGGCGACGGTCGTGCCCGTCAACCCCATGTACAAGGCCGGCGAGGTCACCCACGTCCTGCGGGACGGCGAGGTGGCCGCGCTGATCTGCGCCGACCGGGCCTGGGAGTCGTATCTGCGCGAGACGGCCGCCGACTCGCGCGTGCGGATCGTGCTCACCGGGTGTGAGTTGGATTTCCAGACTCGTAACGACGCGCGCGTGCTCACCTTCGAGCGGCTGCCGCAGGCCGCCGACGCCGATGACCTCACGGCCGTGGCCCGCGCCGGTCACAAGGCGCCCGAGGGGCGGGATCCGGGCCCGTCCGACATCGCCCTGATCAGCTACACCTCGGGCACCAGTGGCGCCCCCAAGGGTGCCACCAACACGCACGGCAACATCATGTACAACGCCGAGCGGCAGCGGACCGGCCTGGGGCTGCCCGAGGCGCCCGTCTACTTCGCGCTGGCGCCGCTGTTCCACATCACCGGGATGGTGTGCCAGCTCGGCGCCTGTCTCGACAGCGCGGGCACACTGGTGCTGGCGTACCGGTTCGAGGCGGGTGTCGTCCTCGACGCGTTCGCCGAGCACGGCCCGCACTACACCGTCGGCCCGTCGACCGCCTTCATGGCGCTGGCCGCCCACCCGGCCGTCACCCGCGACCACTTCGCCTCCTTCCGGATGATCTCCTCCGGCGGCGCCCCGGTGCCGCCCGCCCTGGTGGAGAAGTTCCGGGCCGGCTTCGGGCCGTACATCCGCAACGGCTACGGACTGACCGAGTGCACCGCCCCCTGCGCCTCCGTCCCGCCCGGCCTGGAGGCGCCCGTGGACCCGGCCTCCGGGACGCTGGCCGTGGGGCTGCCCGGCCCCGACACGGTCGTACGGATCGTCGACGACCTGGGTGCGGAGGTGCCCTTCGGCGAGCAGGGCGAGATCGTCGTCCGCGGACCGCAGGTCGTCCCCGGCTACTGGCGCCGTCCCGACGCCACCGCCGAGACCTTCCCGGACGGCGAGCTGCGCACCGGCGACATCGGGTTCATGGACACCGAGGGCTGGCTGTACGTCGTCGACCGCAAGAAGGACATGATCAACGCGTCCGGTTTCAAGGTCTGGCCGCGCGAGGTCGAGGACGTGCTCTACACGCACCCGGCGGTGCGCGAGGCGGCCGTCGTCGGGGTGCCCGACGGGTACCGCGGGGAGACCGTCAAGGCGTACATCAGCCTCCGTCCGGGTGCCGAAGAGGACCCCGATGCGCTCGCCGCGTACTGCAGGGAGAGACTGGCCGCCTACAAATATCCGCGGCAGGTGGAGATCCTGCCCGACTTGCCGAAGACGGCGAGTGGGAAGATCCTCCGTCGGGAACTTCGTACGCACGCGCACGACAAGCAGAAGTGAAGCTGAAAGGCAGGTGGCGGCACAGTGCCCAGGACGACCGACGGAGACGGTGCGCCCGTCCCGCAGCGGCTGCTGGCCGCCGCCACCCGGCTCTTCGCCGAGCAGGGCTACGACCGCACCTCCGTGCAGGAGATCGTCGAGGCGGCGGGCGTCACCAAGGGGGCGCTGTACCACTACTTCGGCTCCAAGGACGACCTCCTGCACGAGGTGTACGCGCGCGTGCTGCGCGTCCAGCAGGAGCGCCTGGACGCCTTCGCGAACGCCGACGAGCCGATCGAGAAGCGGCTCAGAGGCGCCGCCGCCGACGTCGTCGTCACCACGATCGAGAACCTCGACGACGCGATGATCTTCTTCCGCTCCATGCACCACCTGAGCCCGGAGAAGAACAAACAGGTGCGCGCCGAGCGCCGCCGCTACCACGAGCGCTTCCGCGCGCTGATCGAGGAGGGCCAGGAGGCCGGCGTCTTCTCCAAGGCGACCCCGGCCGACCTGGTGGTCGACTACCACTTCGGCTCCGTGCACCACCTGTCCACCTGGTACCGCCCCGACGGCCCGCTCAGCCCTCAGGAGGTCGCCGACCATCTGGCGGACCTGCTGCTGCGGGCGCTGCGCCCGTAGTCGGTCGGTCCCGGGCGGCGGAGAAGCCCGCGCGGGCCCAGTGCCGCCTCGCGGTGACCAACGAAAGCTCGGCAGCGGCACCTCGGGGAACGGGGCCGGTGCGGGCGTGGGGGACGCCCGCACCGGCCCCGCACGCTGCCTACAGGTACTTCTTCAACTCCCGCCGCGCCAGCGACCGCTGGTGCACCTCGTCCGGCCCGTCGGCGATCATCAGCGTCCGCGCTCCGGCGTACAGCTCGGCCAGCGGGAAGTCCTGGCTGACACCGCCCGCGCCGTGCAGCTGGATCGCGCGGTCGATGATGCCGACGACGGTGCGGGGCGTGGCGATCTTGATGGCCTGGATCTCCGTGTGAGCGCCCCTGTTGCCGACGGTGTCCATCATCCAGGCCGTCTTCAGGACCAGCAGCCGCAGCTGCTCGACGGCCACGCGCGCGTCGGCGATCCAGTTGTGGACCACGCCCTGCTGGGCCAGCGCCTTGCCGAAGGCGTCGCGGGAGACCGCCCGCCGGCACATCAGCTCGATCGCCCGCTCGGCCATGCCGATCAGCCGCATGCAGTGGTGGATCCGGCCCGGACCGAGGCGGGCCTGGGCGATGGCGAAGCCGTCGCCCTCCTCGCCGATCAGGTTCGACGCCGGTACGCGCGCGTGGTCGAAGATCACCTCGGCGTGGCCGCCGTGGTAGTGGTCCTCGTAGCCGAAGACCTGCATCGCGCGCTTGACCGTCACGCCCGGGGTGTCGCGGGGGACCAGGATCATCGACTGCTGACGGCGGATGTCCGGGCCGTCCGGGTCCGTCTTGCCCATCACGATGAAGATCCCGCAGTCCGGGTTCATCGCCCCGGAGATGTACCACTTGCGGCCGGTGATGACGTACTCTCCCCCACTCTCGGCTCCGCTCGAGCGGGAGGTGCCCCCCTCGTCCCGCTCGATGAGGGTGGTGATGTTGGTGGCGTCGGACGAGGCCACCTCGGGCTCCGTCATGGCGAACGCCGAGCGGATCTCGCCCGCGAGCAAGGGCTCCAGCCACTGCTTCTTCTGCTGCTCGTCGCCGAACTGGGACAGCACCTCCATGTTGCCGGTGTCCGGTGCCGCGCAGTTCAGCGCCGTGGGCGCCAGCTGCGGGGAGCGGCCGGTGATCTCGGCGAGCGGCGCGTACTGGAGGTTGGTGAGTCCGGCGCCGTACTCGGAGTCCGGGAGGAAGAGGTTCCACAGGCCCTGCCTGCGCGCCTCCGCCTTGAGCTCCTCGACGACGGCCGGTGTGTCCCACGGGGAGGCCAGCTGGGCGCGTTGCTCCTCCGCCACGGCTTCGGCCGGACAGACGTACTCGTCCATGAAGGCGAGCAGCTTGGCGCGCAGTTCCTCGGTGTGTGCGTCGAACGCGAAGTCCATGCCGGTCAGCCTTCCTGGAGTCCTGCTTTGAGAGTGGTCAGGCCGTGCTCGATGAAGACGGGGACCAGGTCGCCGATGCGGTCGAAGCCGCGGCCGACCGTCTGGCCCAGCGTGTAGCGGTAGTGGATGCCCTCCAGGATCACGGCGAGCTTGAACCAGGCGAACGCCGTGTACCAGGAGACCGCGGAGACGTCCCGCCCCGAGCGTGCGGCGTACCGCTCGACCAGGTCGGCCGGATCAGGGTGTCCCGGGGCCTCGGCGGTCGTGGAGACGGGGGAGTCGGGCATGTCCAGCGGCATGCTGTACATCACCAGCAGACCCAGGTCGGTGAGCGGATCGCCGAGCGTCGACATCTCCCAGTCGAGGATCGCCTTGATCCGGTCATCGTCCCCGATCAGGACGTTGTCGAGGCGGTAGTCACCGTGCACGACGGCGGGCGCGGGAGACTGGGGCAGCTGTCGACCCAGCGCCGCGTGCAGCTCGTCGACGCCGTCCAGCTCGCGGTTGCGGGAGGCGTCCAACTGCTTGCCCCAGCGGCGCAGTTGGCGGTCCAGGAAGCCCTCGGGGCGGCCGAAGTCCGCGAGGCCCACCTCGGCGGGGTCCACCGCGTGCAGGTCGACGAGGGTGTCCACCAGCGACAGGACCGCGCCCCGGGTGCGCTCGGCGCCGAGCGGGGCGAGCTGGTCGGCCGTGCGGTACGGGATGCCCTCGACGAACTCCATGACGTAGAACGGCGACCCGAGCACCTCCTCGTTCTCGCACAGCAGCACCGGCCGCGGCACCGGCACGTCCGTCGGGTGCAGCGCGCTGATCACCCGGTGCTCGCGCTTCATGTCGTGCGCGGTGGCCAGGACATGGCCGAGCGGGGGACGCCGTACGACCCACTTCGAGGCGCCGTCGGAGACCGCGTAGGTGAGGTTCGACCGTCCACCCTCGATCAGCCGGCCGGTGAGGGGGCCGTGGACGAGGCCGGGCCGCTCGCGGTCGAGCAGTCCGCGCAGCCGGTCGAGATCGAGGCCGGGCGGATGGTCGGGGCTCATCATCGCTCCTACGGGCAGGTGAACGGGACTCGACTTATGATGCCGACCAGTCGGTATGCCGTCCAGTGTGCGGGGTGAACGTGATCTGAGCCACGATAGGCCGACAGCTCCCCGCGCCGGGCGGCGGGGAGCTGTCGGGGGTGACTCTCGGCCAGGGATGGCCGGTGCCGTACGGGCGGACCGGCGTCAGTGGTCGTCCCAGTGGCCTTCGTGCGCGGCGTGGCGGTGACCGTCGTGCAGGTAGTCGACGTGGTCGCCGTGCAGCACGCTCTGGTGCCCGCAGTCGGCGCCGTGCCGGTGCTCGTGGCCCTCGTGGGCGACGTGGTCGTCCTGCTCGCACTCGTCCCAGTGGCCGCCGTGCTCGCGGTGCAGATGCCCGTCGTGCGCGTAGTCGACGTGGTCCTCGTGCGGCACCTCGATGTGCCCGCAGTCCGGGCCGTGCGCGTGCCTGTGGGCGGGGTGTTCCACGTGGAGGGTGGTCATGGTGCTCACCTTCGGAGGTGCGGGTGAATGACGTCGGACAGGGTGCCACGCGAACGGCGCATATCCGGTCATTCGGCTTGCGTGGCGTCCGGGTACCCCGGAGGGTCGGAGCCATGAAGGGCATCAGCTACTCAAGCTACGGCGGTCCCGAGGTGCTCGCATACGGGGAGGTGCGCGACCCGAAGGTCGGCCCCGACTCGGTGCTGGTGAAGGTGCGGGCGGCGGCCGTGAACCCCGTCGACTGGAAGTGCCGCGAGGGGTATCTGGACGGGATCCTCGAGCCGGTGTTCCCGGTGGTCCCGGGCTGGGACGTCTCCGGGGTCGTGATCCGGCCGGGGGTGTCCGTCACGGAGTTCGGCGTCGGTGACGAGGTCATCGGGTACGTCCGCGAGGACCTCCTCTCTCGCGGCACCTTCGCCGAGTACGTCGCCGCTCCCCTGCGCACCCTCGCCCGCAAGCCGCGCAACCTGTCCTTCGAGGAGGCGGCCGGGCTGCCGCTGGTGGGACTGACCGCCTACCAGGTGCTCGTCAAGGTCCTCCAGATCAGACGCGGCGAGACCGTCCTCGTCCACGCGGCGGCAGGCGGGGTCGGGTCCATCGCCGTCCAGCTCGCCCGTCACCTCGGCGCCCGGGTCATCGGTACGGCGAGCCGGGCCAACCACGACTTCGTGCGCGGCCTGGGCGGTGAGCCCGTCGAATACGGCGAGGGTCTGGGCGAACGGGTGCGCGGGCTGGCGCCCGAAGGCGTGGACGCGGCGTTCGACACCGTCGGCGGCGAGTCGCTCAGGGTCTCGGCGAACCTGCTGGCGCCGGAGGGCCGGCTGGTGTCGATCGCCGACGCGGACGTCTTCGACTACGGCGGGCGGTACTACTTCGTGCGGCCCGACGCGGAGGATCTGCTGCGGGTGTCCGAGCTCGCGGAGCAGGGCGCGGTGTCCGTGCACGTGTCGGAGACGTTCCCGCTGGAGCGGGCGGCGGACGCGCACCGGCTGAGTGAGCAGGGGCGGACGCGGGGGAAGATCGTGGTGACGGTGGACTGGGAGACGGAGGGCGGGGGCGGGGGCGGCCAGGGGCGTTGACGTGCCGGCCGACCCCGAAGGCAACCGGCGGTGTACCGCAGGACGTCGCCGTGGCCGACCGACCGACCGACCGACCGACCGACCGCACCGCACCGCACTAGAACACGAGCGCCGCCGCGCACACCGCCAGGGCCACGATGCTCAGGACCGTCGCCGTGGCGTGCCGGGGCGCGAGTGCCGGGGGCTCGGGGGACGCGGCGAGGGTACGGATGCGGTGGTGGGCGATGCGGAGGAAGCCCAGCCACACGGCGATGCACAGGGCGCAGGCGATGATGCCGGCCGGTTCGGCGCCGCCGTTCAGCGTGGTCTTCACGGCGAGTACGGCGGCCACGGTGCTCGACAGTGTCGTACGCCGCCAGGCGAGCCGCGTCCGCTCGGGCTGCAGCCCCGGATCCCGGGCCGGTACCGGGGCGGTCTCGGCGCTCACCCCTCCCACCCGACGAGCACGACGACCACCATGGCGAGGGCCACGACCGCGACCACGACGCTCAGCAGCGCCGGGAACCGGGACACCGGCAGATCCTCGCCGCGGCGCATCGCCCGCTCGCAGCGCACCCAGTGATTGACGGCCCGCAGGGAGCACAGCACACCGGCCGCGAGCAGCGCGAGCGCCAGCCCGACGCGCCAGCCCCAGCGCAGGTCCGGCAGGAACTGGTCCACGGCGAAGCCGCCGCCGATCAGGGCGAGGGCGGTGCGCAGCCAGGCGAGAAAGGTGCGCTCGTTGGCCAGTGAGAACCGGTAGTCGGGGGTACTGCCGTCTTTCCGGACCTGCTCGGGCACGAACCACAGCCGGACGTTCCGTACGAATCCGATCACGCGTACGACCCTATCCGGCAGGCGATCCGGGGGCGCTGCCAGTGCCGCCCGCTACCTTCGGGGCGTGGATGTTCCCACGTCACTGGCCGCGTATGCGATGCCCGGACACGGCCTCGCCCCGGCCGAGCACCAGCTCGACCTGCCCGGGTTCTGGCCGGTGTACCGGATACCGCTGTGGGACGGGCAGATCCTGTGGGTGGTCCACCGGAACTTCCCGGACGACGCGGCGACGGACTACCTGCTGACCCACCCCGACCGCCCCCGGGAGACCCACCTCGCCTCGATCGACGGACACCACACCGGGCCGGGGCTGTCCTGGCCCGACCTGCTCGCCGCCGCAGCGGCCCCCGAGGCGGCCGAGCGCCTGCTGGGCAACCCTTCCGGGCGAGCCCCTTCTGGGATGCGCAGGGCGCCAGTCCGCTCAGTGGTGGCAGCGGCGACCCCGGCCCGGTCCGGGCGTCCGTGTTCAGCCCGCCGTCCGATACGCCCTGAGCCGCTCCCAGGCCGCCAGCCCGTCCGGCACCCACGCCCACTGCGCCAGCCGCCGCTCCACCTCGCCCTCCGGCAGGAAGTCGTGCCACGCGACCTCCTCCACCTGCGGATTCACCGGCAGCTCGCAGCGCACCTCGTACACCGCCGACCACCAGGTCTGCCCGGCGCCGTCGTCGTACAGGAACTTGAAGAGGAACTCGGGGCGGGGCAGACCGGTGACACCCAGTTCCTCCGACGCCTCGCGCAGCGCCGCGTCGTCGTAGGACTCACCCGCGCCGACGACACCACCGACGAACATGTCATAGAGGGAGGGGAAGACCAGCTTGGTCGGGGTGCGGCGATGGACGAAGACGTGGCCCTCGGCGTCCCGGGCCTGGATGAAGACGCAGCGATGGCACAGGCCCTCGGCGTACGCCCGGCCGCGTGGGGACTGCCCGATGACCTGGTCGTTCTCGTCGACGATGTCGAGGATTTCGTCAGCAGCGCTCATGGGGCCATCCAAGCAGGGACGCGGGCGGTCCCGTCGGCGCGGCCGCGTCCCGAAGCAGGTCGCGGTGCACGGGCGCGAGGACCCGGGCAAGTTCAAGCACGGCGGCTGGCGAATCGGGGATCACCACACCGGAGACAGGCCCGAAAAGCGACCGCCGGCGCCGACCGCATCGGGACACGCGGGCCACCGAATAGTCCGCGGCCGGCTGCCGGCCGGTCAGGACCTCCATGAGGCCGCCCTCGGCGAACCGCCGGCCGCTCACCCGCGCCGGCGCGGGCCGTCAGCGTGACTGCAGGGCCGGCGTCCGCCGCGCCTCCGTCGTCCCGCACGGCATCGCCGGATGCAGGCCGAGCAGGATGATGCCGATCACGACCGCCGCGAGCCCGGCCGCCTCCCAGGCCAGTGCTCCGGGGTCGGTGCGCAGCCGGTCGCCGAGGAAGCCCACTCCGCAGGCGATGCCGGCCAGCGGCTGGGCCGCGGTCAGGGCGGGCAGGGACATGCGCAGGGACGCTGTTTCGAACGCGCTCTGTACCAGGATCAGACCGGTGACGCCGAGTACCAGCACGGCGTACGGCTGCCAGCCGGTCAGGACCTCCATGAGGCCGCCCTCGGCGAACCGCTGGCCGCTCACCCGCGTCAGCGCGTCCTGCACGCCGTAGAGAAGACCGGCGGCAAGCGCCAGCAGGACCGGGCCGGAGCTGAGGCGCGAGCGTTTCGCGTACGTCGTCAGCAGCAGGGCCAGGCCGAGCATGGCGCCGATGATCAGCCAGGGGCGGAGTGGGTCGGCGACCGGGGTGCCGCCGCGCGGCTCGCCCGCCACGATGAACGCCGTCACCCCGCCCGCGAGCAGCGCGAGGCCCGCCCAGCCCTGGCGGCCCAGAGGTTGTTTGGTCTGGCGGCGGGAGAGGGCCAGCGCGAAGAGCAGGTTCGTTGCGAGCAGCGGCTCCACCAGGGAGATCTCACCCTGGCCCAGTGCCATCGCGCCCAGCGCCATGCCGACCGCCATCAGCCCGATGCCGCCCAGCCAGCGCGGCACCTTCACCAGGTCGAGGAGGATCCGGGGCGAGAGGAAGTCGTTCAGCGGGGCCCGCTGGGCTGCGTTCTGCTGGAGTACGAAGCCGAAGCCCAGGCAGCAGGCAGCGCTCACGGCGAGTATCAGAACCTGAACCGACACGCTGCGTACCTCGATGATCATCGGCGGGCCACGGGGTGCGTGAGGGCCGACTCTAGCGTGTCCGGGCCCGGCGTGGCTGTCCCGTAATGGTCCGCTGCCCACGCCGGCTGCGCCATGGCGTACGCCACATAAGCCATATATTCCCTCGTGGGCGAAGGTCCCAGGAGCCACAACTGTCCCTTTCGTAACGGAAGTTGACGCGTGTAACGCATCTGCGGCCCTTGACGGAAAGCGTTGGCTGCGGGTTTGCTGTGCGTGATCAACTGATGGCAGCGCGAATGCAGCCCGAACACCCGCCCCCCTTGCCGCCCCCTTGCGACCCCCTTTCCGCCCCCGTACCGACGACGAACCGCGTCGCGTGAGGAAGTCTCCGCGGTGTCCCCACCTCCGCCACCCTTGGGCCGTGGCCGCAGACGCGCGGCCCACACTCTGGACGCAGCACTCGACGACGGCGAACTCGCCGCCGCCCGCACCGCGTTGGCCCAGGGACGGTGGCAGACCACCCGCTCGTTACTCGCCCGCACCGGCGACGAATGGGACCGGCGGGGGCATCGGGTCACCGTCCTCGCCCTGGAGCCGCACGCCGCCGCCTGGGCCCGGGACTGGCTGCTCGCCGAACCCGACTCCGGCGACGCCGCCGCCCTGCTCGCCCTCGCCCAGGTGCAGCGCGCCTTACGCGGCAAGGAGAAACCGGTCCGGGCCCGCGAGGCCTGTCACGCCGCAGCCGCCCTCGCGCCCGCCGACCCCACACCATGGCTCGGGCTGCTCATGCTGGAGCGTGCCCTGGGCGCCGAGGAGGAGGTCTTCCGGCTCTTCGGAGAGGTCCGCGGCCGCTACGCCGACCACCATCACGCCCACCACCTGATGGTCGCCCGGCTCGCCGAGCGTCACGCCGACGCCGGCCCGGACCCGCTGCACGAGGTGTACGACTTCGCCAACGGCGCCGCCGACCGCGCCCCCGCCGACTCCCCGCTCGCCATCCTGCCGGTCGTCGCGCACGCCGAGCGCTACCGCGTCCTCGCCGCCACCGGGCACGAACCCGCCGACCCCGCCGTCTCCGGACACTGGACCGGGCGCCGGGCCCGGCAGGTGATGAAGGCCGCCTTCGACTGGTGGCTGGAATGGGAGCACGAAGGACACCCGCGCCGCCTGGTCGACCTCAACTTCCTCGCCCACGCCAAGGTCTGCGAGGGCCGCGGAGCCGAGGCCGCCGCCCTGTTCCACCGCATCGGCGGACATGTCACGCCGGTGCCCTGGTCGTACCCGGACCGCGACCCCTACCCCGCCTTCCGTACCGCCCGCGCCGGAGCACTCGGCACGGCCTGAACGCCCCCCGGAAACCCTACGAAGGACGGTCTTGCGATGACGACGGGCAGTTCCAGCACGAGCAGAGTCACCGCCGACGGCGGCGGCATCAGTACGTTCAAGGGGCAGGAACGGGCTCTGCGCGCCGATCGCCTCGGCACCGGGGGGCTGCTGCTCTCCGTTCTCGCCGCGACCGCCCCCCTCATGGTCGTCGCGGGTGTCATGCCCACCACATTCGCGGTGATGGGCATCGTCGGACAGCCCCTCCTCTTCGTGGTCCTCGGCATCGTCCTCGCCCTGTTCAGCGTCGGCTACGCCGAGATGAGCCGGCACGTCCACAACGCCGGCGCCTTCTACGCGTACATCTCCCGCGGCCTCGGCGGCACCGCCGGCGCCGGTGCCGCCCTGGTCGCGCTCGTCGCCTACAACGCGCTCCAGGTCGGCATCTACGGCATCTTCGGCTTCGAGGTGTCCGGTCTGTTCGCCACCTATCTCGAGGTCGAGATCGCCTGGTGGGTTCCGGCGCTCGTGGCCGTGCTCGCCGTCGGGCTGCTCGGCTGGCTGAAGATCGACCTCAACGCGCGCGTGCTCGGCGTACTGCTGCTCATCGAGGTCGCCCTGGTGGTCATCTTCGACGTGGCCGCCGTGTCCGACCCCGGCCCTGAGGGCCTCTCGCTGCACGCCTTCAACCCGGACACCCTTTCCGGCGCGGGCATCGGCACCGCCCTGTGCTTCTGCGTCGCCGCCTTCCTCGGCTTCGAGCAGGCCCCCGTCTACGCCGAGGAGACCAGCCGCCCGCACGTCCTCGTACCCCGGGTGATGTTCCTGGCCATCGGCGGCATCGCCGTCTTCTACACGCTCACCTGCTGGGCGATCACCGTCGCCACCGGGCCCTCGGCCGTCATCGGCACCTCGCAGGAGCAGAGCGCCGGGCTGCTCTTCTTCCTCACCGGCGACCTGCTCGGCGGCACCTTCACGGACGTCCTGCACATCCTGTTCGTGACCGGCATGTTCGCGGCCATGCTCAGCTTCCACAACGTCGTCGCCCGCTACGCCTTCGCCATGGGCCGCGAGGGCCTGCTGCCCGCCGCCTTCGGCCGCACCAGCAGCGCCAGCGGCGCCCCCGGCACCGGCTCCCTGCTCCAGACCGGGATCTCCCTGCTGGTCGTCGCCGCGTTCGCGCTCACCGACGACAAGCCGGCCGGCGACCCGACCGCGCCCGTCCTGCACCTGTTCACCTGGATGGGCAACATCGGCGCCCTCGGCGTCACCCTGCTGATGGCCGTCGCCTCGGTCTCCGTCATCGCTTTCTTCGTCCGCCGCGGAGCCGCCGGCGCCCAGTTCTGGCGGCTGGCCGCCGCCGGGCTTGCCACCCTCGCCCTGCTGTTCATCATCGGCTACACGGTGAAGGACTTCGACGTCCTCGTCGGCGCGGGCCCCGGCTCGTCCCTCAGCTGGATCCTGCCCGGCATCATCGGACTCGCCCTGGTCGTAGGCCTGCTCCAGGGCCTGGTCCTGCGCTCCCGCGCCCCCCACGTGCACGCCCGCATCGGCCTCGGCAACGAGGCGTTCCAGCTGGAGAAGGCGGCGGCCGGACCGAAAACCCCATGAGAACCGCGTAAGAAGTGGTTACGGAACCCTGACGAGCACCCTCGACCCCTGGTCCCGCACGGGTCGAGGGTGCTCGAATGAACAGGTGAACGACGAATCGGCAGAGGAACGCGGCAAGCCCATCGGCCGCCGCGTCCTCCTCGGCACCCTCGGCCTGGGCGCCCTCGGCGTGGTCACCGCGCCCACCCTGCAGCGCGGCCTGGAGTCCTTCCTCGCGAGCGCCGCCGACACGGACCCCACCGGCCTGACCGAACTGCTGCCCAACGGCGGCGGCTTCCGCTACTACTCGGTCGCGTCGTCCGTACCCCACAAGAACGCCACCAGCTACCGCCTCAAGATCGACGGCCTGGTCGACCGCCCCCGGACCTACACCCTGGCGGACCTCCGCGCCCTGCCGCAGACCCGGATGGTCCGCGACGTCCAGTGCGTCACCGGCTGGCGGGTCCCCGACACCCCGTTCGAGGGGGTGCGCCTGTCCCGGCTCCTCGACGCCGCGGGAGTGCGCCAAGAGGCCGGGGCGGTGCGCTTCACCTGCTTCGACGGCACCTACACCGAGAGCCTCACCCTCGACCAGGCCCGCCGCTCCGACGTCCTGGTCGCCCTGCGCATGCAGGACAAGAACATCGGCCACAGCCACGGCGGCCCCGTCCGCCTCTATGTGGCGCCCATGTACTTCTACAAGTCCGCCAAGTGGCTCTCCGGCATCACCGTCACCGAGGACGTCCGCCCGGGCTACTGGGAGGAGCGCGGCTACGACGTCGACGCCTGGGTGGGCCGCTCGAACGGACGCGACGATGAGCCTACGAGCTGACACCCCCGCGCCCGCGACGACCGGGATCCGCCGCTTCAGCCGCGCCGAACGCTGGGTGCACCGCACGACGGCCGCGCTGATGGGCATCTGCGTGCTGACCGCCGCCTGCCTCTACGTCCCCCAGCTCGCCGAACTAGTCGGCCGCCGCGAACTGGTGGTCCGCGTCCACGAATGGGCCGGACTCGCCCTGCCCGTACCGGTACTGGCGGGCCTCGTCTCCCGCGCCTTCCGCTCCGACCTGCGCTTCCTCAACCGCTTCGGCCCGCACGACCGCCGCTGGCTGCGCGCCGCCCTGCACCGCGACAAGCGCCCCGCGTCCCGGCCGGCGGGCAAGTTCAACGCCGGGCAGAAGATCTACGCCGCCTGGATCGCCGGCGCGACGCTGGTCATGCTCGGCACCGGCCTGCTGATGTGGTTCACCCACCTCACACCTCTCCAGTGGCGCACCAGCGCCACCTTCGTCCACGACTGGCTGGCCCTGACGATCGGCATCGTCCTCGCCGGTCACATCGGGATGGCGCTGGGGGACCCGGAGGCACGGCGGGGCATGCGGACGGGGTCGGTGAGCCGGGAGTGGGCGGAACGGGAGCATCCGCTGTGGCGTCCCTGACCTGACTACGGGCACTCCTCGGATGCCTCAAGTCCCCTCATGACGGGCCTGTCCGGCCCGTCCGGGAAGCGGTGTCGCCCAGGCTCACGTGTTTCCAGCCATGGTCACAGGTCCTCTCATGCGTCCCATCTGACCCGCTGTCAGCTCCCTTCGCATCCCGGGGGAACCTCGCGGTGAGCCGGAAGCTGCCGCTGGGTGGGGGCGAGACGGCCCGCACCGCCTGTGCCCGTGGTCTGCTGCGTACGGGCGTGGTGGAGAAAACAGGCCGGACACTGTCGACGGCTGCGCTGGCGCAGCGGGTGGACTGGGCTGCCCGTCTGGTCTCCGGCATGCCCGCCGATCTGCTGGCCGTGCACTGGAATGCCGCCGATGTGGACGCGCTCGCCTCCGGCGTGGACGCTGAGGGACGGACACTGCCGTCGAACGCGTGGATGGCCCTACGCCGGCTGGGCTGGACCGTCGCCTCGGCCGAGGGTGGCTCTACCGGCTCTACCGGCTCTACCGGCTCTACCGGCTCTACCGGCTCTACCGGCCCCTGCGGGCCAGCGTCCGGAGGGTCACGCACCCACGGGCCGGAGACGGCTGCCCCGCGCAGCCCACCGGCACCAGGCGTGACAACGATCAGCACACCCACCAACCGGCACAAGCCACGAGGAGCGGCACGGGGCGCAGGATTCCACCTGCACGCCCATGCCACCCCTCCACGGTGGACAGAACCCACACCAGACACCATGTCTCACATGGGATCACTTAGCTGATCAGAGACGCTGCGGAGGCAGTGGCCAAAGGTTGCTCAAGAGGCGAAGTCCAGCAGCACCTTGCAGGCCCGGCTTCTCCGGTCCGCGGCCAGCGCGAAGGCCGACTCGGCCTGCCGCACCGGCACCACCGCACTCACCAGCCCGCCGAACAGCGCCTCGCCCGCCGGGAGTTCCAGCGCGTCGTCGAACTCCCCGTCGAACCGGAACGCCCCCCGCAGCTCGATCTCCCGGCTGACGACGAGGTTCCCGGCGAAGGGCGACTGCCCCGGCGGCAGCATCCCGAGCTGCACGACCACACCCCCGCGCCGTACCAGCCGCAGACAGGTGTCCAGCCCGGCGGCCACTCCCGACGCCTCGACCGCCACGTCCACCTCCGACGGCCACCCGGCGTCGTCCGGATCACCGGCCTGTACGGTGGTGTCGGCGCGGGTCCGTCGCCCTGCACGCCGTGCGGCGGGCCGGAGAGGTCGCAGGCTTGCAGGGCTCTGGGTGGGCCGGGGTAGCGTCAGCGTGATGGTTCAGGGCTTCCCCGTCGCCTCTGGCCGCATCCACAGGCCAGGTCGTGAGGGACTCCGCCCGCCCGCCCGGCTCGGACCACGGACGCGATCCGTGTCGCCGCCCGGGATGCGAAAGCGGACGACCAGTGCGCCCAAGACCGTTCGGGGCGCGCCAGTGGGCGAACTCACCCGCTCACTGCCCCGGAACGGTTCCCTTGCAGGTACGGGCAGAGAGCCCGGGGTCACCAAGTGGCCCCGGGGGGCTCTGTGGGGTCGGCTCGGGGAGGGCCGTCACGGCCCGATGGGTGATCTCCTCGGGGCTGCCCGCGACGTCCACGACGACGCCCGCCTCGTCCGGCTCCAGCGGCTGGAGCGCGGCGAACTGGGAGTCGAGCAGCGCCGTCGGCATGAAGTGCCCCTGCCGGTGCGCCATCCGGTCCTCGATGAGCGCGCGGTCGCCCGCGAGATGCACGAAGACCACGCCGGGCGCGGCGGCCCGCAGCCGGTCGCGGTACGACCGCTTCAGTGCCGAGCAGCTGACCACTCCGCCGAGCCCCGCCCGCCCGTGGGCCCAGCTGCCGATGGCGTCCAGCCAGGGCCACCGGTCCTCGTCGCCGAGCGGGGTGCCGGCCGACATCTTGGTGATGTTGGCCTGCGGGTGGAAGTCGTCGCCCTCGGCGTACGGAACGCCGAGCCGGGCCGCGAGCAGGGGACCGATGGTGGTCTTGCCGGTGCCCGCGACGCCCATGACCACGACGACATGGGGGGTGCGCAGCTGCTGCATCGTGCTCTCACTGTCTGCTGTCTCCGTCGACACAACGTGGCGCCGTGGGGCGCCGACGCAACTGAAACCGATTAGGTACGACTAATTCAAGCCCCTGTGGCAAATAAGTCAGACTTTTTGTTCCCGTGATGTGCCGCGTACGCTGAGTGCATGAGCACACCGGGTCGGGGGCTGCACGGCCATGTACTGGAATCCCTCGGTCCCGCGATCACCGCGGGCGAGTACCCGCCGGGCAGCGTCCTGCGCACGGACGAGCTGGCGCAGCGCTTCGATGTGTCACGCTCGGTGATGCGTGAGGCGGTCCGGGTCCTGGAGTCCATGCACCTGGTCGAGTCCCGCCGCCGGGTGGGCGTGACGGTCCGTCCCAAGTCCGAGTGGAACGTCTACGATCCGCAGGTCATCCGCTGGCGCCTGGCCGGCGCCGACCGCCCCCAGCAGCTGCGCTCGCTGACCGTGCTCCGCTCGGCGATCGAGCCGGTCGCGGCGGGCCTGGCCGCCAAGCACGCCACGGCCGACCAGTGCGCCGAACTCACCGAGTGCGCCCTGGGCATGGTGGCCAACTCCCGCGGCCACCAGCTCGAGGGGTACCTCGTGCACGACGTCACCTTCCACCGCGTGATCCTCAACGCCTCCGGCAACGAGATGTTCGCCCGCCTCGGTGACGTCGTCGCCGAGGTCCTCGCCGGCCGCACCCACCACGAGGTCATGTTCGAGGACCCCGACCCGGCCGCGGTCACCCTGCACGTCCAGGTCGCGGAGGCCGTGCGCGCGGGCGACGCGGTGCGCGCGGAGCACCTGACCCGCGAGATCACGGTCGGCGCCCTCCAGGAGCTGGACATCCTGGCGCCGTAGGGACCGGCTAGCTCAGGAAGTCCCCGTCCACGTACACCCACGCCCCGTCCACGCGCTCGAACCGGCTCCGCTCGTGCAGCGACCCGCCCCGGAACGACGCCCGGAAGGTCACGGTCCCCGTGGAGTGGAACGCGGACCCGTCGCTCGTACCGAGGATCTCAAGACCGGTCCACCGCATCCCCGGATCGAAGTCCACCCGCGCCGGCCGCGTCCGCGGATGCCAGGTCCGCAGCAGATACGCCTCGTCCCGCTGCACGAAGGCGCAGTAGCGGGACCGCATGAGCGCCTCGGCGGTCGGCGCGGCGGCGGCACCGATGGGGGTCCCCCCGGTCGAGCTTGTTCGAGACTGGGGGAGATAGCGGCCGCAGCACTTGGCGTACGCCTCGGGCAGCCCGCACGGGCAGGAACGCGTGGTCATGGCGCCCATTCTGCTAGACGGCCGCCCGCGTCTCCGGCATGGGCAGCGGCGGCAAGGCCGTTCCGTACACCCACGCCTCGAACAGGTCGTCCAGCGGCTCGGGCGCGAACCGGCCCACGTACGCGGTGAACGACGTGGTCGTCACCGCCCCGCCCCGGTGCAGCCCCGCCCAGCCACGCAGCATGCGGAAGAACGCGATGTCGCCCAGCGCGCACCGCACCGCGTGCAGGGTGAGGCCGCCGCGCTCGTAGAGCCGGTCGTCGAACATCGACTTGCGCCCGGGGTCGGCCAGCCGCAGATCCTGCGGCAGCGACGACAGCAACCGGTGTGCGGCGGCCGCCAGTTGCTGCGCGCTGCGCCCGCCCGACCGCTCCGACCACAGCCACTCCGCGTACTTCGCGAACCCCTCGTTCAGCCAGATGTGCCGCCAGTCCGCGATGGACACGCTGTTGCCGAACCACTGGTGCGCCAGCTCGTGCGCCACCAGCCGCTCCGAACCCCGCGCGCCGTCCACGTGGTTGGCGCCGAACAGCGACAACCCCTGAGCCTCGACGGGCACATCGAGCTCCTCCTCGGTGACGACGACCGCGTACTCGTCGAAGGGGTACGGGCCGAACAGCTCCTGGAAGAGGTCCATCATGGCGGGCTGACGTGCGAAGTCCCGTGAGAACCGGGGGAGCAGATCCGCCGGGATGTGCCCGTGCTGCGGTACGCCGCCCAGGCCCGGGTCGCCCAGCAGCACCGTCTGGTACTTGCCGATCGACAACCCGACCAGATAGCTGGACGTCGGCGCCGCCTGCTCGTACACCCAGGTGGTCGTCGAGGCCTTCGTCGTCCGGGTCAGCAGCCGCCCGCCCGCCACCACCGCGTACGACGACGGTGTGGTGACCGAGATCTGGTACGACGCCTTGTCCGCGGGCCGGTCGTTGCACGGGTACCAGGACGGCGCCCCGATCGGCTGGCTCGCCACCAGCGCCCCGTCCTCCAGCTCCTCCCAGCCCAGCCCGCCCCACGGGCTGTTCACCGGCTTGGGATTGCCCGACCAGTGCACCTCGACCGTGAAGGCGGCCCCGGCCCGGACCGGCTTCCCGGGGCGGATCCGCAGCCTGCCGCCGCGGTGCGTGTAGTGCGGCTGGCGGCCGTCCACCCGCACCCGCCCGATCTTGAAGTCGCCGAGGTTCAGCACGAACTCGGTGAGCGGGGAACGTCCCGCTATGGCGTTGATGCGGGCCGTCCCCGACAGGCGGTTCGGGCCCGGGCGGTAGTCCAGCGCGAGCTCGTAACGGTGCACCCGGTAGCGGGGGTCACCGTGGTCCGGGAAGTACGGGTCCGTGCCCGCCGCCTGCTGAACTGCCACTGCCGCGTCTGCTCCCTGCGCTGTGCTGCCACTCCGTGCCGGTGCCCCGCCCGCCGACGCCGGGTGACCGCCGCTCAGGGGCGCCATGACTCGATCGGGTTGCCGAGCCAACGGGTGTCGTCGGGGACGGACTCCGCGGCCATGACGAGCGATGCGGGACCCAGTGTCGTGCGGGCCCCGATCGTGCTGCCCGGCAGCACGATCCCGCCAGGACCCAGCGTCGCGCCCTCACGGAGGACCACAGTATCCGTCCGCAAGATCCGGTCGTGGAAGAGGTGCGTCTGGAGCACACAGCCCCGGTTCACGGTGGCGGCGTCCTCCAGGGTCACCAGATCCGTCTCCGGCAGCCAGTAGCTCTCCACCCACACGCCCTTGCCGATCCGCGCGCCCAGCCCCCGCAGCCACGCCGTCAGCACCGGCGTACCCGGCACCGCCCCGGCCAGCCACGGCACGGCCAGCACCTCCACAAAGGTGTCCGCCAGCTCGTTGCGCCACACGAACCCGCTCCACAGCGGATGCTCCCCGCCACGGTGCCGCCCCACAAGCGCCCACTTGGCGACGATCGAGACGGCACCGGCCACCGCCCCCGCCCCGAGCAGCACCAGCCCGGACAGCAGCGGGGCCCAGACGCCCAGCGCACACAGCGCCGCCACGGTCAGCACCGCCAGCCCCGCCGAGCCGAACACCGGCACGATCCGGCACAGCTCCACCAGCGCCCGCGCCCACAGCAGCTGGGCCGGCGGATCGTACGTCCGGCTCTGGTCACCGCCGGCCGCACTCCGCGGCAGCCTGACCGGCGGCAGCCCCAGATACGAGGTGCCCTTCTTGGCCTTCTTCGGCGTCGCGGACAGTACGCCGACCAGCCCGCCGTCCGGCACGGTCCGCCCCGGCGCGGTCATCCCGGAATTCCCGAGGAAGGCCCGCCGCCCGATCTCCGCCCGCCCGATCCGCATCCAGCCACCACCGAGCTCGTACGGCGCGGTCAGCGTGTCGTCGGCCAGGAACGCCCCCTCGCCGACCGTGGTCAGGCTGGGCAGCGCGAGGACGGTCGACACCTCGGCGCCCTTGCCGACGCGCATCCCGAGCAGCCGCAGCCACACCGGCGTGACCAGCCCGGCGTACAGCGGGAACAGCGTCTCCCGGGACCGGTCCATCAGCTGCGTGACCGTCCAGGCCTGCCACCCGACCCTGCTGTGCGTCGGATGCGTGCCCTCACGCAGACCGAGGCTCAGCAGCCGTACGGCGAGGAGGATCAGCAGCGCGTACGTCAGCCCGAAGACGAGCGTCGCCGGTACGAGCGCCGACGCGGCGCCCTGCACCACCGAGCCCGGGGTGATGAAGATCCACGCCACGAGGAGCGCGACCGCCCCCGCCACCACCGGCAGCGCGGTCAGCGCGAAGCCGCTCAGGCCGTACATCACACGCCAGTACGTGCCCCGGCGCGGCCGTTCCTTGGGCCAGTTGCGCTTGGCCTTGCCGAGCTTCACCGCGGGCGCGCCCGCCCACCGCTGACCGGTCGGGATCTGCCCGGTGACCGCCGAACCGGGCGCCACCTCGGCCCGCTTGCCGACGCGGGCGCCCGGGAAGAGCACACTACGCGTGCCGACGACGGCATGCGCGCCGACCTTGACCGCGCCGATCTCCAGCCGGTCGCCGTCCAGCCAGTACCCGGACAGGTCCACCTCGGACTCGACGGCCGCGCCCCGCCCCAGCTTGAGCAGGCCGGTGACCGGCGGCAGCGAGTGCAGATCGACGTCCGGCCCGACCTTGGCGCCCAGCGCCCGCGCGTACCGCTCCAGCCAGGCCCCGGTCAGCGAGGTCGCCCCGCTGAACTCGGCCAGCCGCTCCGCGGCCCACAGCCGCAGATGTACGCCCCCACCGCGCGCGTACCGACCGGGCTTCACCCCGCGCAGCAGCAGCCGCGCCCCGCCCGCACCGATCGCGAGCCGCCCGGGCGGACTGAACAGCACCAGAGCACCGGCCGCGACGAGCCACCAAGGCGCGGTCGGCAGCCAGGAGTACGTGGGCAGCAGGTTCCCGGCCGCGGCCAGCGCCACCGTCCAGCGCAGCCCGAGCAGCGTGAACAGCGGGACCAGCAGCACAAGTTGGATGACCTGGGCGCGCATCGGCACCGGAGCGATCGTGCGCCGGGCGCCGTCGCCCTGCGCGGACTCCTCCAGCCGACGGGCCAGCTTGCGCAGCACCGCATGCTGGTAGATGTCGAGGACGGCGGCGCTCGGGTAACGCGTGCGCAGCCGGGTCGTCAGCTGGGCGGCGGCGAGACTGCCACCCCCGATGGCGAAGAAGTCGTCCCGCGCACTCGACACGGGGATGCCGAGCACCTCGGTCCACTGCTCGGCGAGCCACGCCTCCGTGCCGTACAACTGCTCGGCCGGGCCACCCGTTTCGAGCCCCTCCAACGGCCACGGCAGCGCGTTCCGGTCCACCTTGCCCGAGGTGCGCGTCGGCAGTTCGCCGACCGGCGCGAGCAACGGCACCAGCGCCGCGGGCAGTTCGGCACGCAGCTTCTCGACGGCGGCCGTCTGGTCCCAGCCGTCCTGTGTGACGACGTACCCCACGAGGAGCTGGTTGCCGCCGCGGGCGGTCCGTACGGCGGCGGCGGCCCCCGCGACACCCGGCAGCGCCTGCAACGCGGCGTCGACTTCCCCCAGTTCGATGCGCCGCCCGCCCAGTTTGATCTGCTCGTCGGCCCGCCCGAGGAAGACCAGCCCCTCGGGCTCCGCCTTGACGAGGTCACCACTGCGGTACGCCCGCTCCCAGCCCAGCGACTCAAGAGGCGCGTACTTCTCCGCGTCCTTCTTGGCATCCAGATACCGCGCCAGCCCGACCCCGCCGATCACCAACTGACCGCTGCCGCCCATCGGCACGGGCTCCCCGGCCTCGTCGACGACGGCCAGTTCCCAGCCGTCCAGCGGCAGCCCGATCCGGATCGGCTCCGCACCGCTCATCAGCGACGCACAGGCCACGACGGTCGCCTCGGTCGGCCCGTACGTGTTCCAGACCTCGCGCCCCTCCGTCACCAGCCGCTGCGCCAGCTCGGGCGAACAGGCCTCACCGCCGAAGATCAGCAGCCGTACGTCGTTGAGGGCCTCCGGCTCCCAGAGCGCCGCCAGCGTCGGCACCGTCGACACCACGGTGATCTCCTGCTCGACCAGCCACGGCCCGAGATCCGCACCGCTCCTGACCTGCGACCGCGGCACCGGCACCAGACAGGCCCCGTACCGCCAGGCCAGCCACATCTCCTCGCAGGACGCGTCGAAGGCGACGGACAGCCCCGCCATGACCCGGTCCCCGGGCCCGATGGGCTCCTCGGCGAGGAACAGCGCCGACTCGGCGTCCACGAACGCGGCGGCGCTGCGATGACTGACGGCGACACCCTTGGGCTTCCCGGTGGAACCGGACGTGAAGATGATCCAGGCATCGTGCTCGGCACCGGGACGGGCGG
Source organism: Streptomyces dysideae (assembly GCF_001514305.1). Taxonomy (GTDB): domain Bacteria; phylum Actinomycetota; class Actinomycetes; order Streptomycetales; family Streptomycetaceae; genus Streptomyces; species Streptomyces dysideae. The sequence continues at coordinate 27,523 of NZ_KQ949126.1, read as the reverse complement.
CGGGGGCGTCGCCGCGGCCATGGACGGTGAGCTCGTGCCCGGCCCCGACGACGGCCCGTACGTCCGCCTCCCCGAACACCAACTCGGCCCGCTCGTCCGGATCCTCCGCGTCCACCGGCACATAGGCGGCACCCGCGGCGAGCACGGCGAGGATCGCCACGTAAAGATCATTGGTGCCGGACGGGACCCGCACCCCGACCCGGTCCCCGAGCCCGACCCCAGCCTCTGCGAGGTGCCGCCTGAGCCGCTCCACCTCGACGGCCAGCGCACGGTAGGTGAGCCGCGTCGTGCCGTCGTCCAGGGCGAGTTCGTCCGGATACGACCGGACGGACGCGTCGAAGACGTCGACGAGCGTGCGCGCGGAGGCCGCCGGTCCCCCGGAGAAACGTGCCCGGTCACCGAACCGCTCACGGATCTCTTCGTCGAGCAGACCGAGAGCACTGCTCTCGTGTATGGCTGCCATCGGGTCCTCGCGTCTCGATCCCGGAAGCCTCCGGGGCGCTGGCGGGCCCGCAGGTCTGCCTGGGGTTGTCCGGCTCCAGCTCCGTAACAAGCCGGAAATTTTAGTACGACGCTAGGTTCGGGCCCCCCGGATCGCCACTCGGAACGGCCGTCCGGGGCTGCGCGGGGGCGGCGGCAAGGGGGCTGACCTGGTGATCTTCGACCGGGCGAGACTTGCCCCACACAACGGGCGAGGGCCGCGACCTCACGGTCGCGGCCCTCGCCATGTCAAGTGTCCGAGGGGGGACTTGAACCCCCACGCCCGATAAAGGGCACTAGCACCTCAAGCTAGCGCGTCTGCCATTCCGCCACCCGGACAAGGTGTCTGTCGTGCGGGGGTTTCCCCCGGCGGCGACAGAGAAAACATTACCAGGCTTTCGAAGGTGGCCGATCACCCGCCGGTCCCGGCGTGAACGGCGTGTGACGGCCCGGAGCCCGTCTTGGGGCGGGACCGGCCGGGGGAGGAGGATGAGGGGAACCGGCAGCAGTGACAGCGGGAGGAAGCAGCGTGAGCGACACGGACACAGCCAGGAGCGTCACCGGCGAGGACGAGGTCGTGGACCTCTGCCGCGAGCTGATCCAGATCGACACCAGCAACTACGGCGACCACTCGGGACCGGGCGAGCGCAAGGCGGCCGAGTACGTCGCCGAGAAGCTCGCCGAGGTGGGGCTCGACCCGAAGATCATCGAGTCGCACAAGGGGCGCGCCTCCACGGTCGCCCGCATCGAGGGCGAGGACCCGTCCCGGCCCGCGCTGCTGATCCACGGCCACACCGACGTCGTGCCGGCCAACGCCGACGACTGGACCCACCACCCCTTCTCCGGCGAGATCGCCGACGGGTGCGTGTGGGGGCGCGGGGCCGTCGACATGAAGGACATGGACGCGATGACCCTGGCGGTCGTACGCGACCGGCTGCGCAGCGGCCGCAAGCCGCCGCGGGACATCGTGCTCGCGTTCCTCGCCGACGAGGAGGCCGGCGGGACCTACGGCGCCCGGCACCTCGTCGACAAGCACCCGGACCTCTTCGAGGGCGTCACCGAGGCGATCGGCGAGGTCGGCGGGTTCTCCTTCACCGTCAACGAGAACCTGCGGCTGTACCTGGTGGAGACCGCCCAGAAGGGCATGCACTGGATGCGGCTCACCGTGGACGGCACCGCGGGCCACGGCTCGATGACCAACAACGACAACGCCATCACCGAACTGTGCGAGGCCGTCGGACGGCTCGGCCGGCACACCTGGCCGGTGCGCGTGACCAAGACCGTGCGGTCCTTCCTCGACGAGCTCTCCGACGCGCTCGGCACCGACCTCGACCCCGAGAACATGGATGAGACCCTCGCCAAGCTCGGCGGCATCGCCAAGATGGTGGGCGCCACGCTCCGGAACTCGGCGGCGCCCACCATGCTCGGCGCCGGCTACAAGGTCAACGTCATCCCGGGCCAGGCCACCGCGCACGTCGACGGCCGCTTCCTGCCCGGTTACGAGGAGGAGTTCCTCGCCGACCTCGACCGCATCCTCGGCCCGCGCGTGCGGCGTGAGGACGTGCACGCGGACAAGGCGCTGGAGACCGACTTCGACGGCAAGCTCGTCGACGCCATGCAGCTGGCGCTCGGCGCCGAGGACCCGATCGCCCGGGCCGTGCCCTACATGCTGTCCGGCGGCACCGACGCCAAGTCCTTCGACGACCTCGGCATCCGCTGCTTCGGCTTCGCGCCGCTGCAGCTGCCGCCGGAGCTGGACTTCGCCGGCATGTTCCACGGCGTCGACGAGCGGGTGCCCGTGGCGGGGCTGAAGTTCGGCGTGCGGGTGCTCGACCGGTTCCTCGACGCGTCCTGAATTCGCCCGCGCGTGCGGAATTGACTGAGAAGAGTGAATGCACTCATAAGTTCGTAGCTCCATTACCCGCTCCTCGTTACAGGTGATGCGATCCGCTACTTGGGATCGCATTGCCAACAAGGAGGAAGAATGATCAAGAAGGTCGTCGCCGCTGCGGCTGCCACTGGTGGCCTGGTTCTCGCGGGTGCGGGCCTTGCCGTTGCCGACTCGGGTGCTCAGGGTGCCGCCGCGCACTCCCCGGGCGTCCTGTCGGGCAACGTCCTGCAGGTTCCCGTTCACGTCCCCGTGAACACCTGCGGCAACACGGTCTCCGTGATCGGGCTGCTGAACCCCGCCTTCGGCAACACCTGCATCAGCAACTGACGTTGTGCCGCGCCCCTTGAAGGGGCTGAGCCCGTTGGCCCCGGAGCGCACGCCATGCGCTCCGGGGCCGACCGGCCTTTCGGAATACAGGAATTTCGGGACAAGGTCGAAGGCAGGTAATTCAGCAATGCGACAGGTCACCCGCAAGGGTCTGATGACCGTGGCGGCCGCGACCGGCGTGATCGCCGCCGCGGGCAGCGCCGCTTACGCAACCGGCTCGGGTGCGAGCGGCTCCAGTTCGAACTCGCCCGGCGTGCTGTCGGGCAACACGGTGCAGGCGCCGGTGCACGTGCCGGTGAACGTCTGCGGCAACACCGTCAACGTCCTCGGGCTGCTCAACCCGGCGATCGGCAACAGCTGCGCCAACCAGAGCGGCGGCAGCGGCTCGTCCAGCGGCTACGCCGACTCCGGCGGCGGTTCGTCGGCCGGCGGATACGCCAGTGACTCGCCCGGCGTGCTGTCGGGCAACACGGTGCAGGCGCCCATCCACGCGCCGGTCAACGTCTGCGGCAACAGTGCCGACCTCATCGGCGTCGGCAACTCCAGCACGAGCAACAGCTGCGGCAACGGCAGCACCGGTGGGGGCGACACCCAGCCCGGGACGCCGGACCAGCCCGGCAACTCCGGCACCCCCGAGCAGCCAGTCACCCCCGGCACCTCTGGCGACTCGGCGACCCCGGCGAACCCCGTGAACCCCGTGACCCCGGCGACCCCGGCGACCCCGGCGACCCCGGCGACCCCGGCGACCCCGGAGACCCCGGAGACCCCGGAGACCCCGGAGACCCCGGCGACCCCGGAGGCCCCGGAGGCCCCGGAGACCACGGCGAACCCGGTCGAGCCGACCCAGCCGGCCTCCCTGGGCACATCGCCCACCACGGGCGGCGAGACGCGGAGCGGCAACCAGCTGGGCGCGCAGGCGGTCACCCAGCCACAGGGCGCCGCCCAGCTCGCCCAGACCGGCAGTGACCTGCCGATGGGCCTCCTCCTGCCGGCCGGCGCGGGGGCACTGCTCGCGGGCGCGGTGCTGTACCGCAAGGCGCGGGCCTCGGCGTAGGCACCGGCGCAGCCGTCGAACGGAGCGGGCCCCGCATTGGCGGGGCCCGCTCCGTTTCCGTCCGCTCATCTCACCATGTGGCGCGCACCTGGCGGATGATCCGCCGGCGCAATCGCACCCTGCGGCTGCCGTCGCGCAGCAGGCTCAGGCGGTCCAACTCCCAGTGTCCGTACTCGGCATGGTCCGTCAGCAGGCGTGTGGCGTCCTTGCGGGAGACCCCGCGCGGTACGTACACGTCGACAAATTCGTATTCCGGCATCGCATCTATTGTGCAAGCAGAGGCCCCGGACGGATAGCGTCTGCACTATGTCTGATGCTGCGCAGCCCACCGCTGCCGAGGTACGCGCCGCCGCCGAGGCGGTCAAGACGGCGCTCGACCGCCACCTGGCCGCGGTCGAAAGCCGGTCGGGTGAGGACGACCCCACCGTCTACGAGGCGTTCAACGAGCTGGCCGCGGCCGCCGAGGTGTACGACGAGCTGCTCTACGACCGTTACGACGAGGTCACCCCCTTCGAGATCCCCGGCACCGAGGACTCCCTGCCGCCGTACACGGGTCCCGAGGAGCCGAACGCCCTGAGCGTGCTGATCCGCCGCGACTACGCCGTGGCGGAGCCGCAGCGGCTGCTGGCGCACGCCCAGCGGATCGAGGCGGCGGACTACGAGGACGGCGCGGCGGGCGCGGAGGCGGCCGGCACGGTGCACGGGGCGCTGGGCATCCTGTTCGGCGAGTTCGAACCGGACGAGATCGCCTCCCGGCACAAGGAGTTCGGTCTCGAGGAGGGTGACTCCACGCTCTGGGTGACCGCCGCGGACGAACCGGCCGAGCCGGGCGAGTGGCTGGAGGCACCGTTCGAGTCGGCCGACCCGCAGCGGGTGGTGTGCCGTTTCGACGTCAGCGCGGTCTTCGACGACGAACTGGACGACGAGATCGACGACGCGGACGTGGACACGGACGCGGATACCGACGAGGACGTCGAGGACGTCGAGGACGTCGAGGACGAGCTCGACGCGGACCTGGACGAGGACGAGGACCTGGAGCCGCTGGACGCGGATCGCTGAGCGGAGCCGACTCCTGCCGCAACGGCGGTGGTCACGGAGGGTCGTCCCTCCGTGACCACCGCCGTTGCCGTCAGCTCTCCGTCGGGACCTGAGGGGCGAGCAGGGTGGGCAGGCGGGTGGTGCGGGGCTTCGGTGGGACCTCGGACACCGCGCGCGGGAGCGCCTGGTCCACGCCGTGGACCACCGAGAGGTGACGGTCCGCCCGCCCGAACGCCGTGTAGACCCAGGGACGGCTGAGGGCCTGCGCGGCGTCGCCGGGCAGCACCACGACCACCGCGGGCCACCGGCAGCCCACCGCCTGGTGCGCGGTCAGCGCCCAGCCGTGCCGCACGGACTGCTCCACCCGGTCCTTCGGTACGACGACGGCCTCGCCGGCGCAGGACAGGTGCAGCCCGTCGGCGTCGGCCTTCACCACGTGGCCCGGCAGCGTACGGCCCGGCGCGGGGGAGTAGGCGATCCGGTCGCCGGGGTCGAAGCCGCCGAACCGGCCGGGGCCCGGGTTGAGCCGCTCCTTGAGGGCGGTGTTGAGCGCACGTGTGCCGGCCGCGCCGCCATGGCCCGGCGTGATCACCTGGGTCTCCTCGGCCGGGACGCCGATCGCCCGCGGCACCGAGTCGGCGACCAGTTGCACGGTCCGGTGCACGGCCTCGCCCGCGTCCCGCACCGGCACGATCACGACCTCCTTGCCGGGCGCTTCGACCTGGTTCAGCTCACCGATGCCGATACCGGACACCAGCTCGCCCAGCGGCCCGGGATCCGGCCGCCGCGAGGTGACCTGCGGGCAGACCCGTGCGGCCAGCACATCGGCGAACACCCGCCCGGGCCCCGCCGACCACAGCACCCCGGGATCCCCGGCCAGCACCAGCCGGGCCCCGTCCGGCAACGACTCGGCGATCAGCGCGGCCACCTCGACATCCAGCTGAGGCGCATCGAGCACCACCAGCAGGTCAAGATCCAAGGCCCCGTCGGCATCCCGGCCGGGGCCTTCGGCACCGGCCAGCAGCCCGGCGACGGTGGCAACACCGGACTGTCCCGAAACGGCGCGGCCGACCGGAGCGTGGGCGTCCGGCGTCCGGCCGTCCGACGTCCGGTTGTCCGGCGCGAACTCGACCGCGGCGAGCCCGTCGGGCGTGCGGCTGCCCAGCGCGGGTCCGCCTGGCGATGAAAGGCCCGGGGCGGGGCTGGCCGGCGTGGAGCTGTCGGGTGTGGTTCCGCCCGGTGAAGAACTGCCCGGTCGGCTGGACGCGCTCATCAGCGCCGCGAAGCGGTCCCGGCCGATCGGGCTGTGTGCGGCCGCCCAAGCACGCAGCCCCAGGGCCTGCGCCGTGCGCAGCAGTGCGGCCGGCTCGGTCAGGGACGCCTCGCCGCCGGTGTGGAGGACCAGGCCGTTCGCCGCGACCGCGCGGATCAGCTCACCGGCGGAGCCCTCGGCGGTGGCCCGCTCCCAGTCCTCGGCCGAACCGTCTTGCTTCGGCACGGAGTCGATCAGCCGGGCCAGTCCGTCGGCGAGGCTCTCCTCCGCGAGGGCGTACCGCTCCAGACCGACGAGGATCCGGACCGGGCGTTCCTCGTCCTTGCCCTCCTCCGCCTCGTCGTCCCGGCGGACCGGCGCCCCGGGTTCGTCCAGGGCGTCCTGGAAGACCAGGGCGTCGCCTTCCGCGATCGCGTTCTGCACGGCCGTATCGGCGTCCGGCACACCCCGCTGGGCCAGCGCAGCCGTGAGTGTCGGCATCTCCAGCGCGGTGTGCCCGGCCAGGGCCGCCTGCTCCAGCAGCCAGACGGTGACGGCACGGCCCCGCCGCTCGTCGTCCGGTCCGCACTCCGCGCCGAGCAGCGCCCGCGCGAACCCGTCGGCCTGCTCGGGCCGTACACCGGCGACGCGCAGCAACTGCCAGGGGTCCTCCCGCAACTGCTCGCCCGCGCCCTCACCGAGGACCGTGGCGACCTGCGGTGCGAGCGCGTCCGGTGCACCGCCGTCGGTCAGTACGCGCCGTACGGAATCGACGGTCTCCGGCGACGCGGTGGCCGCGGGGGCTTCGGCCGCGACCGGCTGGGGCCGGTGCACCGGCTCGGGGGCGGGGCGGCGCGGTGCGGGCTCCGGCTCGCTGAACACCGCGGCAACGGGCTTCGCACCGCTCTCCACGGCCCGTACGGCGGCCAGCAGATCGGCGGCCTTCCCGCTGAGCTTGGTCCCGGCCTCGATGGGCCCCTGCCTCTCGGCCTTCCGCCGCTCGATCCGCTCCCGCTCCAGCCGCTGCGCCGCGATCTCGGCCTCGGCCTCGGAGAGCTGGGCCGCGGTCCTGCCCTCGTCGGCGTCGGCTGCGGAGTCCTGCGCCGCGACGTGGGCTTCGGATTCTCGGGTCGCGGTGGTGTGTTCGCCGTCCTGGGCTTCGGATTCTCGGGTCGCGCCCGCGCGTTCATCGTCCTGGGCTTCGGGCTTTCGGGTCGCACCCGCGCGTTCATCGTCCTGGGCTTCGGGCTTTCGGGTCGCACCCGCGCGTTCATCGTCCTGGGCCTCGGACCCTCTGGCCGCACCCGCCCGTTCGCCGTCCTCGCCCGTCGGCTCCTGGCCCGGCGTCCCGTCTTCCCCGGCGTCGGCCACGGAGTCCCCCGCCCCGGCCTCACCTTCACCGCCGTCGACCTCGGACCCGTGACCCGTGGTCCCGGCCTCCCCGCCCTCAGCTCCCGGCGCCTCCCTCGCGTCCGCGCCCCCGGCGTCCGCCGCCGACTCCACCTCACGGCCCCCGGCCAGGTCACCGCCTCCCGTGGCAGGAAGGGCGCCGGTGTCCTCCGGCGGGCCGTCCTGCGTGGTCTCGGGCTCCGTGCTCACAGCGTGCTCCAGTCGTGATCGGGATAGCGGTGCACGGGCGCCGACACGTCGTCGAGCGCCCGGCAGATCTCGTCAGGAAGACTAAGCGCCTCCACTGACAATGCCGCCGTGAGCTGCTGCGCGTTGCGCGCGCCGACGATGGGCGCGGCCACCCCGGGCCGGTCCCGGACCCAGGCGAGGGCGACCTGGAGCGGCGTCACCGCCAGCCCGTCCGCCGCGGTCTGCACGGCGTCCACGATGCGGCTCGCCGTGTCGTCGAGGTACGGCGCGACGAACGGTGCCAAGTGCTCCGACGCGCCGCGCGAGTCGGCCGGTGTCGCGTTGCGGTACTTGCCCGTCAGGACGCCGCGGCCCAGCGGGGACGACGGCAGCAGGCCGATGCCCAGGTCGAGGGCGGCCGGCAGCACCTCGCGTTCTACGCCGCGCTGGAGCAGCGAGTACTCCAGTTGCGTGCTCGCCAGCCGCGTCCGCACCCCCGGCGCCGCCAGCTGCCAGGTCGCCGCCTTGGCGAGCTGCCAGCCGCAGAAGTTGGAGACACCGGCATACCGCGCGCGCCCGCTGCCGACCGCCAGGTCGAGGGCGTGGAGCGTCTCCTCCAGCGGCGTGTCCGGGTCGAAGGCGTGGATGTGCCACACGTCGACGTAGTCCGTGCCGAGACGGGCGAGTGAGGCGTCGAGCGCGGAGAGCAGGTGGCCGCGGGAGCCGTCGAAGCGGCGGTCCGGGTCGGGGACCGAGCCCGCCTTCGTCGAGATGACCAGGTCCCGGCGCGGGACCAGCCCTTCTATGAGCTGGCCCAGCAGATACTCGGCCTCACCGTCGCCGTACACGTCCGCCGTGTCGACGAGCGTGCCGCCCGCCTCCCAGAACGTCTTCAAGAGGTCCGCGGCGTCGTGCTCGTCGGTGTCCCTGCCCCACGTGAGGGTGCCGAGTCCGATACGGGACACACGCAGGCCGGTGCGGCCGAGATGCCTCTGCTCCATGAACGCCGAGATTACTGGCCAGAACCTGTCGTGTGGGGGCCTGTGGACAACCAGTTTCCCCGAGTGGAACAGGCGTTGGCGCGGGAGTCCGGCGTCACTGCCCAGGGCCCGGCGCGTCCGCTAGTGTCTCCGGAACAGGGACGTTACTGATCGGTAAGGGGATCGGCCATGCAGCTCGGGATCAACCTCGGCTACTGGGGTGCCGGAATGGACGCGGACAATCTCGCCGTCGCGCAGGAGGCCGACCGGCTGGGGTACGCCGTGTGCTGGGCCGCCGAGGCGTACGGCTCGGACGCGGCCACCGTGCTCACCTGGGTCGCCGCCCAGACCGAGCGCATCGACGTCGGCTCGGCCATCTTCCAGATCCCGGCCCGCCAGCCGGCGATGACCGCGATGACCGCCGCCACTCTCGACTCGCTCTCCGGCGGGCGCTTCCGGCTCGGCCTCGGCGTCTCCGGGCCGCAGGTCTCCGAGGGCTGGTACGGCGTCAAGTTCGACAAGCCGCTGGCACGCACGCGTGAGTACGTCGAGATCGTCCGCAAGGCCATGACGCGCGAGCGGCTGTCCTACGAGGGACAGCACTGGACGCTGCCGCTGCCCGGCGGCCCGGGCAAGCCGATCAAGCTGACCGTGCACCCGGAGCGCGAGCACATCCCGCTGTACATCGCCGCGATCGGCCCGAAGAACCTCGAGCAGACCGGCGAGATCGCCGACGGGGCTCTTCTCATCTTCCCCTCCGCCGATCATCTCGAGGACACGGCGATCCAGTACCTGCGCGCCGGGCGCGAGAAGGCCGGCAAGACGCTCGACGGGTTCGACGTCTGCCCGACCCTGCCGCTGGCCGTCGGCGACGACAAGGACGTGGCCGCGCTCGCCGACACCTTCCGCCCGTACACGGCGCTGTACGTCGGCGGCATGGGCAGCCGCAAGCAGAACTTCTACAACCAGCTCGCCCAGCGCATGGGGTACGAGAAGGAGGCCGCCGAGATCCAGGACAAGTACCTGTCCGGCGACAAGCAGGGCGCCGCGGCCGCCATTCCGCACGACCTGATCGACAAGACCACACTGCTCGGTTCCGTCGACCGGATCGCGGACCGGATGCAGGCCTACGCCGCAGCCGGGGTCACCACCCTGACCCTGGCTCCCGCGGGCTTCACGCTCGACGAGCGGATCGCCTCGCTGCGGGCCGGCACCGAGGCGATGGAACGCGCCGGGCTCGCGTAGCACGGCGTACACCAGGCGGAGATTTCCGCGGCCGTGGTGGGGGCTCGGGGGTCTTCCCCGCCACGGCCGTCACGCGGAACAACGCGCTGGAGCCCTCGTGGTTACGCCCCCGTCGTGACCCCGGCCGTCCTCCTTTTGGCGGAGTTGTCCGATACAACTGTTGCAGCACCTCTCTCGCCGCATTTGACTCGTTCTTTGCGGAATCCCGCGGAGACCGAGCAGTCCTGCAGAGCCCTGCAGAGAGGTGCCCACGATGCTTTCGGCCAAGAGCCTGTTCGAAGAGATCCTCGACAACGACGAGTCCTTCCGCCTGTTCTGCTCCATCGCGGCCAGCGGGGAGTCCCAGGGCGGCTGGGAGAACGCCCGCATCGCCACGCTCGTCCCGGACAGCGAGCGTGGACTCGCCCCCAAGATCACCCGGCACGGCGCGGACGAGGACAAGCACGGGCGGATCTTCAACGCCCTGCTGAAGAAGCGCGGCCTCGAACCCGTCCCCGTCCCGCCCGAGACCGACTACACGATGCTCCTCGAGCGGCACGGCATCGGACTCGCCCACGAGAAGCTCAAGAGCGACGCACCGCTCACCGTCCAGGACATCGTCGCCTACCTGTCGCACAGCCGGGTCACCGAGCAGCGCGCCTTCGAGCAGATGGAGCTGCTGCGCAAGCACTTCGCCGACCACCCCGACCTCGGCCGCGCGGTCAAGATGATCTCCAACGACGAGGACAACCACCTGGCCTACTGCCACGAGGAACTGCTGCGCTTCGCCGCCCAGGGACACGGCCGGGCCATCCAGCGCACGCTGCGCGAGTGCGCGCTCGCCGAGATCCGGATCTACCGGGACGTCAGCCTCGCCGTCATGACCCACATGGGCCGCATCCTCGGCTGGCCGCGGCCCAAGGCGGCGGTCCTCGCGGCCGGCATCCACGCCGTGTACGCGTGGGAGCGGGCCGCGGGCTGGCGGCGGATGGTGAGCCTGAAGATGCCGGAGCGGCGCGACGCGCTGGGCGGACCGGCGACCTCGGCCCCCGAGTTCGCCTGAAGCTACAGCCAGCCCCGGCTCTTGAACAGCCGGTACAACAGGACCTCGAGGACGGCCATGGCCGCGATCAGCGCCGGATACGACCATCCCCAGCGCAGCTCCGGCATGTGGTCGAAGTTCATGCCGTAGACCCCCGCGATCATCGTGGGGATCGCGGCCATGGCCGCCCACGCGGAGATCTTCCGCATGTCGTCGTTCTGCCGGACGCTCATCTGCGCCAGATGCGCCGAGAGGATGTCGGAGACCAGCCGGTCCAGGCCGTCCGCGGACTCGTTCACGCGTGTGAGGTGGTCGCTGACGTCCCGGAAGAAGGGCTGTGCCTTGTCGTTCACGAACGGCGCCGCCGCGCTGTACGGGTCCGCCAATTAGAGGGCGCGGACACGTACAGCGCGGCGGCGCTACGGCAACGGTGATCTGCCGCTTGAAGGTTTGGAGCTCTCTCCCGGAGTCCGGGAGACTCCCTTCTGGATCGCTCCGAAGGGTTTGACGGCGCGTGCGTCCGTCCGTACGACGATCCTCCCGACCGCCGGGCAGGTCGACGACCCGCCATGTGCCGCCAACGGGTTGGTCGTTGACGGCGAGCTCATCGTACCGTATGTGCCACGCACCGCACCCGCGCCGTGACGGACCGTCATCACGAAGCCGTCCCCGATGAAGATCATGACCTCGCCGGCGGAGACGACGTCGCTCTTCGGCTCGTAGCCGACCGGCCTGAGCACCATGAACAGCGAGTCGTCGTACACCTCCAGCTTGGGCCGCTGATGTGCCTTCAGGGCGTCCTCGACGGCCAGCGGGTGCAGCCCGAAGTCCTCCGTGACCCGGTCGAACTCCTTCTCCGTGGGCTCGTACAGACCGATCCACACGAACGCGCCAGACTCCAGACGGCACAGGTCCAGGGCGGCCGAGATGTCCTCGGGACCCTCCGTCCGCCGCCCGTCCCGGTAGATGGCGCAGTCGACGATCACGGAGCGTATTCTCCCGCCATCCGGCGCCGAACGCAGCCCGTGGTACGCCTACGCTGGGCCGCATGCCCACGTTGATCCTGGTCCGGCACGGACGTTCCACCGCCAACACCGAAGGCCTGCTTGCCGGGTGGACGCCCGGCGTCGCCCTCGACGAACGCGGGGCCGCGCAGGCCGCCGCGCTGCCCGGTCGGCTCGCCGGGCTGCCGGTCTCCGAGGTCGTCACCAGCCCGCTGCAGCGCTGCCAGGAGACGATCCGGCCGCTGCTCGACGCCCGTCCCGAACTGCGCGCGCACACCGACGACCGCATCGGCGAGTGCGACTACGGCGACTGGTCCGGCCGCAAGCTCGCCGAGCTCATGGACGAGCCGCTGATGGAGGTCGTCCAGGCGCATCCGTCGGCGGCCGCGTTCCCCGGCGGCGAGTCGATGCGGGCCATGCAGACCCGGGCGGCCGAGGCCGTACGCGAGTGGAACGCGCGCGTGGAGCGCGATCACGGCGCCGACGCCGTGTACCTGATGTGCTCGCACGGCGACATCATCAAGTCGTTGGTCGCGGACGCACTCGGACTTCATCTCGACCTCTTCCAGAGGATTTCCGTCGAACCGTGTTCCATCACGGCGATCCGCTACACACGCCTGAGGCCGTTTCTCGTCCGGCTCGGGGACACCGGTGATCTCGCGTCCCTGATACCGCGCGAGGACCCGCCGGCCGGCGACGCCCCGGTAGGGGGCGGTGCGGGCGCACCGTGATCGTCGGGCGCAGTAGGGTGAAGCGGTTCACACAAGCGCGTTCCCGCACACACGCACGTACTCACGATTCCAATGGAGACAGGACGTGTCCCGTCAGGTGTTCCTCTACGACCCTCCGGACCGCTTCGTGGCCGGTACGGTCGGACTGCCCGGACGCCGTACGTTCTTCCTCCAGGCCACGGCCGGCTCCCGGGTGACCAGCGTGGCGCTGGAGAAGACCCAGGTCGCCGCGCTCGCCGAGCGCATGGACGAACTGCTCGACGAGGTCGTACGGCGCAGCGGCGGAAGTGCCGCCGTCCCGGCCGTGGTGCCCACCGAGGTGGCCGACACCGCCCCGCTGGACACCCCCGTCGAGGAGGAGTTCCGCGTCGGCACCATGGCCCTTGCCTGGGACGGCGAGGAGCAGCGCATGATCGTCGAGGCGCAGGCCCTCGTGGAGCTCGACGCCGACTCCGAGGAGGATCTCGCGGAGGCGGAGGAGCGGCTGCTCCAGGACGAGGAGAACGGTCCCCCGATGCTGCGGGTCCGGCTCACCGGCGCGCAGGCGAGGGCCTTCGCCAAGCGCGCCCTGGACGTCGTCAACGCCGGGCGGCCGCCGTGTCCGCTGTGCAGCCTCCCGCTCGACCCGGAGGGACATGTATGTCCGCGCCAGAACGGATACCGCCGCGGAGCGTGACGGCCGACCCGAGCCCCGCCGACCTGCTCGCCGAGGGCGAGCTGACCGTGCGCGGGCGGATTCGTGAGGCGTCCAACGCCGCGCTGTTCTGCACGGTCGCGCACGACGGGCGCGAGGTGTCCTGCGTGTACAAGCCGGTCGCCGGGGAGCGGCCCCTCTGGGACTTTCCCGACGGGACGCTCGCGCAGCGCGAGGTCGCCGCGTACGAGGTCTCCGAAGCGACCGGCTGGGGGCTCGTACCGCCCACCGTGCTGCGGGACGGGCCGTACGGCGAGGGCATGGTCCAGCTGTGGATCGACGTGACCCCGGAGGCCGAACTGCTCGCCCTCGTCGACGCCGAGGAACCCGAGCCGGGCTGGAAGGCGATCGCGTTCGCCGAGGTCGGCGACGGGAAGACGGCCCTGCTGGTGCACGCCGACGACGAGCGGCTGCGGAGGCTCGCGGTGCTCGACGCCGTGATCAACAACGCGGACCGCAAAGGCGGCCATCTGCTGCCCGACGCCGAGGGCCGCCTCTACGGCATCGACCACGGGGTCACCTTCAACGCCGACAACAAACTCCGGACACTGCTGTGGGGATGGGCGGGCGAGCCGCTCACGGGGGAGGCGGTCGAGGTGCTCGGCTCAATGCGGGAGGCACTGAAGGAGGGCGGGGCGCTGGCCGTACGGCTGTCCGCGCTGATCACGGCCGCCGAGGTCGACGCCACACGCGCGCGTGTCGGGGCGCTGCTGGCGTCCGGGAAGCATCCGGAGCCGAGCGGGGAGTGGCCGGCCATTCCCTGGCCGCCGGTCTAGCGGCACAATGGGCGAGGTCCCACAAGAGTGCCCTCTCGGCCATCCGGCCTGGTCCGGTTCGTATACGGAACATCCGTCCGGTTAGGCTCATGACATGTATGCCTGGCCCGCTTCTGAGGTCCCCGCCCTGCCCGGTCAGGGCCGCGACCTCCGGATCCACGACACCGCGACCGGCGGTCTGGTCACCCTCGACCCCGGTCCCGTCGCCCGTATCTACGTCTGCGGCATCACCCCGTACGACGCCACCCACCTGGGACACGCGGCGACCTACAACGCGTTCGACCTCGTACAGCGCGTGTGGCTCGACACCAAGCGGCAGGTTCACTACGTCCAGAACGTCACCGACGTGGACGATCCACTCCTGGAGCGGGCCGCACGCGACGACATCGACTGGGTCGCCCTCGCCGAGAAGGAGACCGCCCTCTTCCGCGAGGACATGACCGCCCTGCGCATGCTGCCCCCGCGGCACTACATCGGCGCGGTCGAGGCCATACCCGGCATCGTGCCGCTCGTCGAACGGCTGCGGGACGCCGGCGCCGCCTACGAACTCGAGGGGGACATCTACTTCTCCGTCGAGTCCGACCCGGACTTCGGCAAGGTGTCGGGCCTGGACGCGGCCGCCATGCGGCTGCTGTCCGCCGAGCGTGGCGGCGACCCCGACCGGCCCGGGAAGAAGAACCCGCTCGACCCGATGCTGTGGATGGCAGCCCGCGAGGGCGAGCCCAGCTGGGACGGCGGTTCCCTCGGGCGCGGCCGGCCCGGCTGGCACATCGAGTGTGTCGCCATCGCCCTCGACCACCTCGGCATGGGCTTCGACATCCAGGGCGGCGGCTCCGACCTCGCCTTCCCGCACCACGAGATGGGCGCCTCCCATGCCCAGGTGCTGACCGGCGAGTTCCCCATGGCCAAGGCATATGTGCACGCCGGCATGGTCGCCCTGCACGGCGAGAAGATGTCCAAGTCCAAGGGCAACCTCGTCTTCGTGTCCACGCTGCGGCGCGACGGCGTCGACCCCGCCGCCATCCGGCTCGCCCTGCTCGCCCACCACTACCGGGCCGACTGGGAGTGGACCGACCAGGTCCTCGAGGACGCCGTCACCCGGCTCGGCCGGTGGCGGGCGGCCGTGTCGCGGCCCGACGGGCCGTCCGCGGACGCGCTCGTCGAGGAGATCCGCGACGCCCTCGCCGCCGACCTGGACGCCCCGGCCGCGCTCGCCGCGGTCGACCGCTGGGCGGCCGCACAGGAGGAGCGGGGCGGCACCGACATCGGCGCCCCCGGCGTGGCGAGCCGCGCCGTCGACGCGCTGCTGGGCGTGGCCCTGTAACGCCCGATGGCATGAGTGAGGGCGCTTCCTCCCCGCGGAGGAAGCGCCCTCACCCGTTGGTTCAGCCGCCGGTCAGATCCGCTGGATCCGTACGCTGCGCAGGACGCTCGGCGACTGGGTGTCCCAGACACCGATCATCTGGTGGCCGAACGCGAAGGCCTGCTGGATCTGCTGGTGGATCTGCGGGTTCGGGTTGTTCAGGACCCGGAACTGGTTGTTGATCCGCAGGAAGATCTGATGCGGCTGGCCCTGCAGCGGGTGGACGATGTCGACGAAGCCGTTCGCCACTCCGGAGGCGAGGGCCTGCGCCTGCATCTGCTGGACGACCTGCTGCACCGCGGCGAGCGCGACCTGCTGCAACTGCTGCTGCGCCTGCTGTTCGGCCTGCTGCGCCTGCTGGTCCTGCTGCTGCCCGAACGGCTGTTGCTGCTGGCCGAGCTGCTGGAGCAGCTGCTGATACGGCTGCTGCTGACCGAGCTGCTGGAGCTGCTCCAGGGAGCCGCTCATGCCGTACGGCTGCTGCTGGCCCATGCCCTGCTGGCCGAAGCCCTGCTGCCCGAACGGCTGTTGCTGCTGGAACGGTGATGTGCTCGGGTACTGCTGGCCTTGCTGCTGTCCCATGTGACTCATCTGCGGGGTGGTGCTCATGCGGGTGCCACCTTCCCTTGATGTGATGGGCTGCGTCAGCCGGTGATCACCAGGCCGACGATCTCGTCGTCCGAGAACCACACTCGGACATCGGGCCGTCCCCCCGCGAAGGCGGTGTGGACCGCCTGGCGGATGTCGGGGGACGGGTGGTTCAGGTTCCGCCAGTCGCCGGCCACGAACAGCCGGAGCCTGGGCGGAAGTTCACGGGGGTATGGCAGGAGCTCGTCCCAGTACCGTTCGGCCCGGCCGGAGCCGACCGCCTGCGGCAGCAGACGCGTGACCGCCGCCTTGATGTCGGGCCGGCTGCCGATCCGTTGAGAGGCGGGCCGGCCCGGCGCGTCCTGCTGCGGGGACCCCGTGGCCCGCAGCACCTCACGGGCACGTTCCGGGGACATCGGCGGCTGGCCGGCCGCCCTGAGCATGCCGTGCAGCGCGGCCAGCGCGCCGACCACCACCGGGGAGGCGGAGGAGGTCCCGGAGAACGTGTCCGTGTACCAGGCGATCTCCTCGGGCCCGCCCTGCAGATCCCCGGGCCGGTCCCAGAAGCCGCCGGTGGTCGTGACCTCGCGTCCCCAGCCCTGGGCGTCCACGCGGGCGCCGTAGTTGGAGAACGCCAGCCTCGACCGGTCCGGGCCGTGATCGCGGCCGTGAGTGCCGGGCGGCGGGGCGCCCGCGCCGACCAGGACGGCGCCGGAGGACTGGTTGGAGGGGTTGTACGGGTTGCGCCACCACTCCGGGAACTCGTCGGGGCGGCGCTCGTAGACCGCGTCGTCGAGCGACTCGGCGCCATTGCCCGCGGCCGCCACGACGAGGACGCCGCGGGCGGTGGCGTAACGGACGGCCGCGAAGTCGTCCGGCCACCACTCCAGCGCGATGTAGCCGCGCTGGTCGTCGCGCTCGGCGAACTCGAACCGCGGCCCCGGCCGGTGCAGTT
Organism: Streptomyces dysideae; assembly: GCF_001514305.1. Classification (GTDB taxonomy): domain Bacteria; phylum Actinomycetota; class Actinomycetes; order Streptomycetales; family Streptomycetaceae; genus Streptomyces; species Streptomyces dysideae. The sequence continues at coordinate 10,546 of NZ_KQ949126.1, read as the reverse complement.
CGACCAGCACGAGGTCGCCGGGGCCCAGCCGGTCCGCCGCCGCGTGGATCGCGGCCGCGGTACCGATGCCCTGGAAGGACGCGGCCGCGGTCACCGCGTCCGGCACGATGCCGGTGACGCCGTACTCGTTGCGGTCGCCGCCGATCACGCCGATCACGGCGGTGCCGTGGTTGCGCCAGGCGATGTCGGTCAGCGGGGTGCCGACCACGACGCCGGCCAGCTTGGCGGCCAGGTCCTCGTGGCCCAACTGCCAGGAGCCCTCCACGTCGATCACGGTCACGCCCTGACCGGTGCCGCCGCGCCGCTGCCAGGCCCACCGGGCGTCGATGCCCTCGGGCGCGGGCCGCAGATAGCCCTGCCGGCTGCTGAAGTCGGGTGTGACCGGCGCGCCTTCCTTGAGGCGCCCGGTGTCCTCCCCGATCTGCCCGAAGGAGGCCGGTACGGCGCCCGGCTTGACGTACGCCGTGTCGATCCCCGGCAGCGCGGCGATCCGTGAGCGCAGCTCCTCGGCGCGGCTCTCTCCGCCCCGCACCCGGTAGAAGAGCGCCAGGTCGGGCACGTTCTCGGTGCCGGGCGCCGCGGACTGCTGGAGGCGCTCCTCGCTGCCGAACAGCGGTTCAAGGGCGAGCTGTTCGTCACTGAGGAACATGTTGAGAGCCGAGACGTCGGCGCCCGCCGCCGACCGTACGCCCTCGGCCTGGGCCCGCAGCCGGGCCTCGGGACGGGCGACGACGATCAGTTCCCGCTCGGTTCCTCGATAGGTGTATCCCGCTCCGTCGGGGCCCGGCCCGGATGCCCCCGGGCCCTGCGCCGGCTGTACCTGGTCGCTCATCGGGTACCGCTCCCTTCGGTCCGTGCGGGTGCGCCATCGGGCCCCGACCAAGCACGCCTGCGGCGGTCCGTCCAGACCGTCTTCACCAACTCGGTTTGAAAACAAGTTGAATTGGGTAACGTGTGCAATCCGTCCGGAAGCAGATGTCACGGTACAATCCGGCCAAAGGCTGCGGAGGTGCCTGTCATGTGATGGGGTGAGAGCGCCTGTTGACCTGTACGGCCGGCCTTCGCCGGCCCCTTCGCGGAAGGACGCACAGTGGTATCCGCAGAACGTTCCTTCGCACGTCGAAGACTCCTCACCGCGACCGCCGCCCTCTCCGGAGCGGCGCTGCTGGGCGGCACCGCCCACGCGGCCGAAACGCCGAGGAAGGCGTGGCCCACCCAGTTCCCGCTGCCCAACGGCTTCCGGCCCGAGGGCATCGCCACCGGCACCGCCCCGTTCGCCTACTTCGGCTCGCTCGCCAACGGCGACATCTATCGCGCGAACCTCGCCACCGGCCGTGGCTCCGTCATCAGCAAGGGACTTGGCGCCGGGCACCCCTCCATCGGCCTGAAGATCGACCGGCGCGGCAGGATCTTCATAGCCGGCGGCGACAGCGGCGAGATCCGCACGGGCCGGATCGAGAAGGTGTACGCCACCGGCGGCACCTTCGTGAACGACGTGATCCTCACCCCGGACGCCGCCTGGTTCACCGACTCCTTCAAGGCGCAGCTCTACCGGCTGGCCCTCGACCGGCACGGCGCCCCCGGCGACGTCAGGACCGTGCCGCTGAGCGGTGACTGGCAGCAGGGCGCCGACTTCACCGCCAACGGCATCGAGCGCACCCCCGACGGCAGCGCCCTGCTGGTGGTGAACGCCTTCGCCGAAGGCGGCACCCTCATGCGGGTCGACCCACGCACCGGAACCGCGGCCGCCGCGGACCTCGGCACGGCCAGGATCCCCAACGGCGACGGCCTGTTGCTGCTCGGCCGCACCCTCTACGTCGTCCAGCAGGCACAGAACGCGGTCGACGTCTTCCGGCTGAACGCGGCCGGCACCAAGGGCACCGCGATCGCCCGCATCACCGACCCGCGGTTCCGCATACCGACCACGGTCGCGGCGTACGGCGACCGTCTCTATCTGCCCAACGCGCGCTTCGACGTGGAGCCGACACCGGACACCGAGTACGACGTGGTCGTGGTCGACCAGGTGTAGCTCCGGGTGCGGCTCCGGCCACGGACGCGGCAAGGGCGGTGCGCGTGACGCACACCGCCCTCACCGGACCCCTTGAATCCCTCGGATCCCTCAGTCCTCTGACGACTCCTCGTCGTCCGGGCCCAGGCCCGGCCCCGGCCCCGGCCTGGGTGGCTTCGGCGGCCGGGTGAGTCCCGGGTTGTCCCGCAGATACGAGCCGTCCCCGCCGTCCGCCGTGGCGTGCCCGCCGGGAGTCGGGCCGCCGCCGTCGCGGCGCCGCAGATACCGCTCGAACTCGCGGGCGATCGCCTCGCCCGACGCCTCCGGCAGCTCCGCGGTGTCCCGGGCCTCCTCCAGCGTCTGCACGTACTCCGCGACCTCGCTGTCCTCGGCGGCCAGCTGGTCCACGCCCACCTGCCAGGCGCGCGCGTCCTCGGGCAGCTCGCCCAGCGGGATGCGCACGTCGATCAGGTCCTCCAGGCGGTTCAGGAGAGCCAGCGTCGCCTTCGGGTTCGGCGGCTGCGACACATAGTGCGGGACGGCGGCCCACAGGCTGACGGCCGGCACGCCCGCGTGCGTGCACGCCTCCTGGAGGACGCCGACGATGCCCGTGGGGCCCTCGTACTTGGTCTCCTCCAGGTTCATCCGCCGGGCCAGGTCCGCGTCGGATGTCGTCCCGCTGATCGGGACCGGACGCGTGTGCGGGGTGTCGCCCAGCAGGGCGCCCAGGATGACCACCAGTTCCACGCCCAGTTCGTGGGCGAAGCCCAGCAGCTCGTTGCAGAACGAGCGCCAGCGCATGGACGGTTCGATACCTCGGACGAGTACGAGATCGCGCGGCTTCTCGCCGCCGACCCTGACCACCGACAACCTTGTCGTCGGCCAGGTGATCTTCCGTACTCCGGCGTCCATCCACACCGTGGGCCGGTTGACCTGGAAGTCGTAGTAGTCCTCGGCGTCCAGCGCCGCGAACACCTCGCCCTTCCATTCCCTGTCCAGATGCGCGACCGCGGTGGAGGCGGCGTCGCCGGCATCGTTCCAGCCCTCGAACGCGGCCACCATGACCGGGTCGATCAGCTCGGGAACCCCCTCGAGCTCGATCACCCAGCGCCTCCTTCCGACGTGCCCTCGCGTACGCCCCAACCTTACGGCGTCCGGCGGGGGCGACCGCAGCCCCCTTGCACGGGGGAGTGAACGGATCACTGCCCCGATCCCCACCCCAGAACACCCCTCAGCAGAGGTCCGATCTCCGGCGAATACCGGTCGAACCGGACCGTCGCCTCACAGCGAGGCCCGCAGCCACTGCTCCACGCTCGCGATGTGCACGGTCGCCCACGACCGTGCCGCCTCCGCGTCCCGGTCCCGCAGAGCGGTCAGGATCGCCCGGTGCTCGTGCAGTGTGCGGCTGACCGCGTCCTCCTGGGTCAGGCCGCGCCAGATCCGGGCCCGGGTGGTGGGGCCCGACAGGCCGTCAAGGAGTGAGCAGAGCACGGAGTTTCCGGAGCTCTGCACGATGCCCCGGTGGAACTCCAGGTCAGAGGCGACGAGTTCCTCCACGGACGGCTCGTCGCCGAGCTTGTCCAGCTGGGCGGACAGCGCGTCCAGCTGTTGCTCGCTGATCCGCAGCGCCGCCATCGCCGTGGCCGCCGGTTCCAGGATGCGGCGTACGGCCAGGAACTCCAGGACCGTGTCGTCACGGTGGAAGTCGACGACGAAACTCAGCGCCTCCAGCAGGAGTTGCGGATCGAGGCTCGTGACGTACGTGCCGTCGCCCTGCCGCACGTCCAGGATCCGGATCAGGGACAGGGCGCGCACCGCCTCCCGCAGGGAGTTGCGGGACAGCCCGAGCTCGGCGGCGAGCTCGCTCTCCTTGGGGAGCCGCTCGCCGGGGCGCAGCGCGCCGGAGACGATCATTCCCTTGATCTTCTCGATCGCCTCATCGGTGACTGCCATGGCCGGCCTCCCTGTCGTTCAGACATCCGATGTCTCATGCCATTATGGGGTACAGGGGCGTGAACGGACGCCGAATGCTCAGGCCAGACCATTGCCTCCGGGTCCGCGATCACGGCATGCGAAAGGGGCGGCCCCGTCGGCGTGGGGCCGCCCTCTCCCGTCGTACCGCCTACTTCTTGTCGAGCAGGTCCTGCACCTTGCTCCGCACGTCGTCCGTGGCCAGGCCGCGGATCGTCAGCGTCGTACGGCGGCGCAGCACGTCGTCCGGCGTCTCGGCCCACTCGTTGTCGCGGGCGTAGACGACCTGCGCCCAGACCTCCGGGGCGTCGGGGTGGACGCGCTCGCCGAGCTCCGGGTTCTCGTTCGCCAGGCGGGCGATGTCGAAGGCCAGGGAGCCGTAGTGCGTGGCCAGGTGCTTGGCGGTGTCGGCCGCCATGCGCGGGCCCGGCGCCGGGTGGTCGGTCAGCAGGCGGTGGGCGATCGCGCGCGGGTTGGCGACACCCGGCAGCGGCAGCTTCTTCGGCAGCGAGGAGATCGGCTCGAAGTCTTCGCCCAGCGGGTGGCCCGGCAGCGCCTCCAGCTTCTTCATCACCGTACGGCCGATGTGCCGGAAGGTCGTCCACTTGCCGCCCGCGACGGACAGCATGCCGCCCTTGCCCTCGGTCACGACGGTCTCGCGCTTGGCCTTCGCCGTGTCACCGGGGCCGCCCGGCAGCACCCGCAGACCCGCGAAGGAGTACGTGATCAGATCACGGCTGAGCTGCTGGTCGCGGATGGAGAACGCGGCCTCGTCGAGGATCTGCGCTATGTCCTTGTCGTCGACCGCGACATCCGCCGGGTCGCCCTCGAACTCCTCGTCGGTGGTGCCGAGCAGCAGCATGTCCTCCCAGGGGAGGGCGAAGGTGATCCGGTACTTGTCGATCGGCGTCGCCAGCGCGGCCTTCCACGGCGACGTCCGCTTCAGGACCAGGTGCGCGCCCTTCGACAGCCGGATGGACGGCGCCGCGTTCGGGTCCTCCATCCTGCGCAGGTGGTCGACCCACGGACCGGTCGCGTTGAGCACGAGGCGGGCGTTGACGCCGAACTCGTCGCCCGACGTACGGTCCTTGAGGTCCGCGCCGGTCACCCGGCCCTTGGTGAAGCGCAGGCCGGTCACCTCGGCGTGGTTCAGCACGACCGCACCCGCCTCGACGGCCGCACGGACCGTCATCAGCGCCATGCGCGCGTCGTTCATCTGGTCGTCGCCGTACACGGCCACGGCCTTGAGGTTGTCGGTACGCAGCTCGGGCACGTCCTGCGCGGCCTTGGCGGGGGAGAGCAGGTGCCCGACACCGTCACCGAACGCTGACAGCATCGAGTACGCGAAGACACCCGCCCCGAGCTTCGCCGCGCCGTGCGGCCCGCCCTTGTACACGGGGAGGTAGAACGTGAGCGGGTTCGCCAGATGGGGAGCCACCTGGCGGGAGACCGCACGGCGCTCGAAGTGGTTCTCCGCCACCAGCTTCACCGCGCCGGTCTGCAGGTATCGCAGACCGCCGTGGAGGAGCTTGGAGGAGGCGGACGAGGTGGCGCCGGCGAAGTCACCGGCGTCGACCAGAGCCACCCGCAGGCCGGACTGCGCGGCGTGCCAGGCGGTGGAGATGCCCAGGATGCCGCCGCCGATCACGAGAAGGTCGTACGACGCCTTGGCGAGTTGCTCCCGGGTCTCGGCCCGGCTCGGGTTGGAGCCGGAGGCCGGGCGCGTACCCAGGGCAGTCACGGACTGCAGGGTGGACTGAGTGGTCATGTCGGGTTCTTACTCCTCGTCAGTCTTCGTCGGCGATCCAGCCCATGGTCCGCTCGACGGCCTTGAGCCAGCTCTTGTACTCACGGTCGCGGGTCTCCGCGTCCATGCGGGGGGTCCACTCGGCGGCCCGGCGCCAGTTCGCGCGCAGGTCGTCGGTGCTGGTCCAGAAGCCGACGGCGAGACCGGCGGCGTAGGCGGCGCCGAGGCAGGTGGTCTCGGCGACCATCGGGCGCACCACGGGGGCGTCCAGGAAGTCCGAGAGGGTCTGCATCAGCAGGTTGTTGGAGGTCATGCCGCCGTCGACCTTGAGGGCGGTGAGCTCGACACCGGAGTCCTTGGTCATGGCGTCGCTGATCTCACGGGTCTGCCAGGCAGTGGCCTCCAGGACGGCGCGCGCGATGTGCGCCTTGGTGACGTACCGGGTGAGGCCGGCGATCACACCGCGGGCGTCCGGGCGCCAGTACGGCGCGAACAGACCGGAGAAGGCCGGCACGAAGTACGCGCCGCCGTTGTCCTCGACCGAGAGCGCGAGGGTCTCGATCTCGGCGGCGGTGGAGATCAGGCCCATCTGGTCGCGCATCCACTGCACCAGCGAACCGGTGACGGCGATCGAGCCCTCCAGGGCGTAGACCGGCTTGTCGTCACCGATCCGGTAGCCGACCGTGGTCAGCAGGCCGCTGTAGGAGTTGATGATCTTCTCGCCGGTGTTCATGAGCATGAACGTGCCGGTGCCGTACGTGGACTTGGCCTCGCCCTCCGCGAAACAGGTCTGGCCGAACAGGGCCGCCTGCTGGTCGCCGAGCGCGGACGCGACCGGGATGCCGCCGAGCAGCTCGCCCAGCTTGCCGCCCTTGATCTCGCCGTAGACCTCGGCGGAGGAGCGGATCTCGGGGAGCATCGCCAGCGGGACGCCGATGGACTCGGCGATCTTGTCGTCCCACTCCAGGGTGTGCAGGTTCATCAGCAGGGTGCGGGAGGCGTTGGTCACGTCGGTGACGTGGTGGCCGCCGTCGACACCACCGGTCAGGTTCCAGATGACCCAGCTGTCCATGGTGCCGAAGAGGATGTCGCCCGCCTCGGCGCGCTCCCGCAGACCCTCGACGTTGTCGAGCAGCCAGCGGGCCTTCGGGCCGGCGAAGTAGGAGGCGAGGGGCAGACCGGTCTCACGGCGGAAACGGTCCTGCCCGACGTTGCGGCCGAGCTCCTTGCACAGGGCGTCGGTGCGGGTGTCCTGCCAGACGAGGGCGTTGTGGACGGGCTCACCGGTGTTCTTGTCCCAGAGCAGTGTGGTCTCACGCTGGTTGGTGATGCCGATGGCCTTGATGTCGTCACGGGTGATGCCGGCCTTCTCGATGGCTCCGGCGACGACCTCCTGGACGTTGGTCCAGATCTCGGTGGCGTTGTGCTCGACCCAGCCCGGCTTCGGGAAGATCTGCTCGTGCTCCTTCTGGTCGACGGAGACGATACGGCCGTCCCGGTCGAAGACGATGCAGCGGCTGGAGGTCGTGCCCTGGTCGATGGCTGCAATGAACGGCCCATGGCCGTGGGATGCGATGCCGGCGGTGTGCGCGTCGGTCACTGTGTGCTCCTGAGGTTCCGTGGCTGAAGAGCTGTACGTACGGGGCGTGCTGCGAGGCTCGGTGAAAGCCGGATGCCGTTAAGCAAAAGCGATCTTGTAGATGCCCGCAGCGACCGCGCCGCCGATCAGCGGACCGGCGACCGGCACCCAGGCGTAGCTCCAGTCGGAACCGCCCTTGTTGGGCAGGGGCAGCAGGGCGTGCACGATGCGCGGACCGAGGTCACGGGCCGGGTTGATCGCGTAGCCGGTGGGGCCACCGAGGGACAGACCGATCGAGACGACCACGAGCGCGGTGATCAGGGCGCCCACGGTGCCGAGGCCGTTGCCGTTGTCGTTCAGACCCTGTGTGAGCACCGCGAGGACCAGCACGATCGTGCCGATGATCTCGGTGGCCAGGTTCTGTACGGCGTTCCGGATCTCGGGGCCGGTGGAGAAGATGCCCAGGACCGGGCCCGCGCCCTTCTCCTGCGCCTCGACGGCCTTGACCTTCGTGGCCTGCGCGCCCGGACCGCCGACGATCTCCTTGTCGGTGAGGTGCGCGTGGAACTGGCCGTAGTAGGCGACCCAGACCAGGGCCGCGCCGATCATGGCGCCGAGCAGCTGTCCGGCCCAGTAGGTCGGGACGTTGCTCCACTCGCCGTCCTTGATGGCGATACCGACCGTCACGGCCGGGTTGAGGTGGGCGCCGGAGAGCGGCGCCGAGGTGTACACGGCCGTGAGAACGGCAAAACCCCACCCGAAGGTGATGGCGAGCCAGCCGGCGTTACGTGCCTTGGAGGCCTTGAGCGTGACAGCGGCGCAGACGCCGCCACCGAGCAGGATGAGTATGGCGGTACCGATGGTCTCGCCGATGAAGATGTCGGAGCTGGACACCCGCGACTCCTTTGTCCTTCGTCCAGGGGAAGTGCGATACGGCCCTTGGCGTCGTCACACTCTAACGCGTGTTTGCCGGTAGGTGTTCGACAATGTCGACCGATGGACGGGAGTCTTGCCTCGCCGTTACAGGTGCGTCAAGAGTTCTGTTGGCGAAAACACGATCGTTACTGATCGGTGCGAGTTATCGATCTCGGTCGACAGAATCATGTGATATGTCCGCACAAGGGTATGCCGAGGGTCGGGGCGCCGCTGTGGCGTCCCGACCCTCGACCGTGTACGTCAGAAGCGCCCGGCGCCCAGATCCCGCGACACCGCGCGGCCGCAGTCCCGCACCGCCGCGACCAGGTCGGGGCGCAGCTCGCCGTCCCGGCACAGCCGCTCCACGGCGCCGGTGATACCGACCGCTCCGACCGGCATCCGCCGCCGGTCGTGGATGGGCGCGGCGACGGAGGCGACGCCCTCCCAGGTCTCCTCGACGTCCGCCGCGTACCCACGCGCGCGCGTGAAGTCCAGGAGCTGCTCGAAGGAGTCCAGCTCGCACACGGTCCGGTCCGTGAACGCCTTGCGGTCGGCCTCGATCGCCTCGCTGTGCGCGACCGGGTCGTACGCCGACAGGACCTTGCCCAGGGCCGTGGAGTGCAGGGGCTGCATGGCCCCGATCTCCAGCACCTGCCGGCTGTCGTCGGGCCGGAAGACGTGGTGCACGATCAGTACGCCCTGCTGGTGCAGGACCCCCAGATAGACGCTCTCGCCGCTGGACCGGGCCAGATCGTCCGTCCACACCAGGGCGCGCGCCCGCAGCTCGTGGATGTCCAGATAGGTGGTTCCCAGGCGCAGCAGCTCGGCGCCCAGCTGGTAGCGGCCGGAGGCGTCGTCCTGCTCGACGAAGCCCTCCTGCTGGAGGGTGCGCAGAATCCCGTGGGCGGTGCCCTTGGCGAGCCCCAGTGACGAGGCGATGTCCGACAGCCCGAGCCGACGCTCGCCGCCCGCGAGGAGCCGCAGCATCGCGGCCGCCCGTTCGAGCGACTGGATGTTCCGTGCCATCGCCGTCCTGCCTCCGTCCCCTTCGACCGTCGCCCCGCGACGTCGCTGCCACTGTTCGGCAATGTCGAACACTACCGGTCCATGCCGACCTCCCGCCAATGGTCGGTCAGACCTGTCGCGTCACTCGTATCCCGACGACGATCCGGAGGTCATCCTTGTCCGCCCCGTGGACGCCTTGTCCACCCGGGCCCCGACCTGACCTAGTCTTGCGACGTGCGCCCTCGTGGTACGTGGCCACGGGTGGCGCAAAGCCGACAGCCGTCGCACTCCAGGGAGCCCCTATATGGCCTCGTCGCCGCTGACCCCTTCCGCCGACAGCCGGACCCGTGTGTCCGCGCTCCGAGACGCGCTCGCCAGCCGTGTGGTGGTCGCCGACGGGGCGATGGGCACCATGCTCCAGGACCAGGACCCCACCCTCGAGGACTTCCAGAACCTCGAGGGCTGCAACGAGATCCTGAACCTGACCCGCCCCGACATCGTCCGCGCCGTCCACGACGCGTACTTCGCGGTGGGCGTCGACTGCGTCGAGACCAACACCTTCGGGGCCAACCACACGGCCACGGCCGAGTACGACATCGCCGACCGGGTCTTCGAACTGTCCGAGGCGGGCGCCCGTATCGCCAGAGAGGTGGCCGACGAGTACGCCGGCCGCGACGGCCGCCGGCGCTGGGTGCTCGGCTCGGTCGGCCCCGGCACCAAGCTGCCCACCCTCGGCCACATCGGCTACGCCACGATCCGCGACGGCTACCAGGCGAACGCCGAGGGCCTGCTCACCGGCGGCGCCGACGCCCTGATCGTCGAGACCACGCAGGACCTCCTCCAGACCAAGGCCTCCGTCCTGGGTGCCCGCCGCGCCATGGAGGAGCTCGGCGTCGAGGTGCCGCTGCTGGTGTCGATGGCGTTCGAGACGACCGGCACGATGCTGCTGGGCTCGGAGATCGGCGCCGCCCTGACGGCGCTGGAGCCGCTGGGCATCGACATGATCGGCCTCAACTGCTCCACCGGCCCGGCCGAGATGAGCGAACACCTGCGCTATCTGTCCCGCCACTCCCGCACCCCGCTGCTGTGCATGCCGAACGCGGGCCTGCCCATCCTCACCAAGGACGGCGCCCACTTCCCGCTCGACCCCGAGGGCCTGGCCGACGCGCAGGAGAACTTCGTCCGCGGCTACGGGCTGCAGCTGATCGGTGGCTGCTGCGGCACCACGCCGGAGCATCTGCGGCAGGTCGTCGAGCGGGTGCGGGATCTGACCCCGGCTGAGCGCAGCCCGCGTCCGGAGCCGGGTGCGGCGTCGTTGTAT
>NZ_KQ949125.1 GCF_001514305.1 Streptomyces dysideae | reverse complement strand
ATCAGCTCCAGGTGGTCCAGGTCGGAGAGGTCGAGGACCTGGAGGTAGAAGCGGCTCGCGCCGATCTCGGCGTAGCGGCCGATCTTCTCGACGACCTCGGCCGGTGAGCCGGCCAGGCCGTTGAGCTTCAGTTCATCGACCTCGCGGCCGATCGCGGCGGCGCGGCGGGCGACCTCCTGGTCGTCCTTGCCGACACAGACGACGAGGGCGTTGGAGTAGACGAGGTCGTGGGCCTTGCGGCCGGCCTCCTCGGCTGCGGCGCGCACCCGGCCGAACTGGCGCTCGGCGTCCTCGACGGTGCCGAACGGCATGTTGAACTCATCGGCGTAGCGGCCTGCCAGCCGCGGGGTGCGGGTGGCGCCGTGGCCGCCGATGAGGACCGGGATCCTGTCCTGGGCGGGCTTGGGCAGGGCGGGCGACTCGGTGAGGTCGTAGTAGGTGCCGTGGAAGTCGAAGGTCTCGCCGGGCTTCGTCTCCCACAGGCCGGTGACGATCGCCAGCTGCTCCTCCAGGCGGCCGAACTTCTCCTTCGGGAACGGGATGCCGTACGCCTTGTGCTCCTCCTCGAACCAGCCTGCGCCCAGGCCGAGTTCGACGCGGCCGCGGGACATCTGGTCGACCTGCGCGACCTGGATGGCGAGCACGCCGGGCAGCCGGAACGTACCCGCGGTCATGAGGGTGCCGAGGCGGATGCGGCTGGTCTCACGGGCGAGGCCGGCGAGGGTGATCCAGGCGTCGGTGGGGCCGGGGAGGCCGTCCGCGGAGCCCATGCGGAGGTAGTGGTCCGAGCGGAAGAACGCGTCGAATCCGAGGTCTTCGGTGGCCTTCGCCACGGTGAGCAAGGTGTCGTAGGAAGCCCCCTGCTGGGGCTCGGTGAAGATGCGAAGATCCATGCCTCCATCCTGCACACCGCGGCCCCGGTCGACCGCACCGGTCCCCCCGGCCCCACGCGTCCCCGGTCGGGTGAAAATCCGTCAACGCCGTGGGTGGAGGCTGTCCGGACCAGTGACTGGCCCCGGCGGTGATCGTTGGCTCGGGCGGAGCCGGACCGCCCGGCGCCCGCGCCGGAGGATCGCCGCCGGGGCGACACCCGCGTCGGCCTCTTCGTCTACGGGGCCGGAGGCCGAGGAGGCCGTCATGTCCGAGGAGTTCTTGCCGCTGCAGGGCGCTGGTCAGCCGAGGGGGTTGCTGCAGCAGATGGAGGAGCTGATGGCGGCGTTGAACGCGAATCTGTCGGCGCTGGATGCGGATCTGCAGTCGGCTGGGTCTGGCGGGCGGGGGGTTGTGGAGGAGGGGGAGGTCGGCTGACGGTCCGTTTGCAGGCATTGCCCACCCACGCACCACCCGCTTGCTGTTGGTTGAGGGGTGGGCGTCGCCTGTGGGGGTGCGGCGCCGTTGGCGACCGCAGGTAACACCCTGGCGCGCTCACGCCGCCTCCGGCCACACCGCCGGGCGGGTCAGCCACCCCAGGCACATCGCCAGCCCGGTCAACCCGCCCCAGGCACATCGCCAGCCCGGTCAACCCGCCCCAGGCACATCGCCAGCCCGGTCAGCCCGCCTCCGGTAAATCCTGTTCCCGGTCCGCCAGTCTCCGGAGCATCTCGATGACCCGGTCCCGGGACTCGTCCGCCGCGTCGATGGCCTCCATGCACTGCCAGTACGTCGTCTCGTCGTCCGCCGCGCTGGCGACGGCCACCAGCGCGATGCCGACCTCGCCGAGGAGGCCGCCGAGATACATCAACGCCTGGCGGGGGTCGCCCAGTTCGGTGAGCTGGGCCGCGCGTAAGTCTCCGACGGCGAGGCCGGGGGCGATCAGGACGCCGCAGCCTCTGCCCGCCAGTTCGGTCAACCCCAGTGCCTCGCCGCGCAGTTCGGGCGGGCCCGAGACCGCGAGGCGGCTGCCTATCGCCTGTGCCAGGGCCTGCGCCTGCCACACCTCCGCCATGATCTCCGCCGCGCCGCCGCTCCCCGCGAGCGCACGCCTGCTCGTCACGATGAGCCGCACCGCGTCCATGCGCTGTCCCCGTCCGTCTCGACGCGCTGCCCACGCGTCCGCCCGAACTCCCTTGTACGCTCACTACCCAGAGTGAAGGCGCGTGAGACGAAAAGCCAGAGGAAGGCGGAAATCTTCGGACAACAAATCGGCTTCTGGCGCCTGAATGACTGCGGAGAGTGAAAACGGACCGATCGGCTCCCCCAACAGTCCCCCGCCGCCCGACGTCCTACGGCGCCGGAAATCTCCGCTCGTTCCGGTCGATCTTCGCGTCCAGCGCCGCCAGCGGATCGATCTCCAGCACCTCGCACAGCTGCAGCAGATAGGCCAGTACGTCGGCCACCTCGTCCGTCACGCGGTGCGCGGTGTCGGGGTCGTCCATCACCCGCATCGACTCCTCCGGCGTCAACCACTGGAAGATCTCGACCAGTTCGGACGCCTCCACGCTGAGCGCGGCGACGAGGTTCTTGGGGGTGTGGTACGGCTGCCAGTTGCGCGCGGCGGCGAACTCGGCCAGCCTGCACTGCAGTTTCGCCACGTCGAGAGGTTCTGTCACGGCTTCAGGTGTACCACCGTCGCTCCGTCCACTCCCGTGGCGCACGATGCGTCGCTGACCGCCCCGACCAGTCTGATGTGCCCGCGCTCACACATCCGCGCCGCCAGCCGCAGCAACTCCGCCCGCTGGCCCGGGTCCAGGCCCCGGTCGAACCCGTCGGCCAGCACGGTGAGCGTCTGCAGGGCGGCCGGTACCTCCCCGGCCGTGTCGAGGTCCAGCACGCCGGGCCCGGTGAGCAGCACCAGGGCGAGCGCGAGGTATCTCAACTCGCCGTACCCGAGCCGCCCGAGGCCGGTCCGGACGCCGTCACCCCGGTCGAGTACGGCCCGTACCGTGCCGTCGGACAGCGGCTCGGCGACGACGTCCACGACCGGCCCGGCGCATCCCGCCCGTACCGCGGCGACGAGCTGCTGGTGCCGGCGTCCGCATTCCGAGCGGGTGCGCCACAGGACGTCGGCGAGGTTTTCGCAGCCGCCGAGCAGCCGTCCGGAGCCGGTCGGTACGGGGCCGCGCATCCGGGCGGGCCGGGGATCGCAGGCGAAGACGGACCGCAGGGCGACGACCATCTGCTCGGCGGCGGCGAGGACCCGGCGCTGGCCGTCCGTCTTGCCGGCCACGCGCAGGGGCAGCAGTGTCGTGCCGAGCCGGTCGTCGGGGAGCGGGGCCCTGGTCACCGGCGCCTGTCCGGCCGTGTGCCAGGCGGCCTGGACGTAGGGGCGGCTCGGATCGCGCAGCGCGGTCTCCAGCAGCACCAGGCCGCCCGCGCTCAACCGCTCCCCGACGATGCGCAGTTCGGGCTCTGCCTGAACGGCGACGTCGAGCCGGACCGGCCCCTCGGGACCGTCCGCCGTACACCCGATGCGAAATCCGCGCCGCCGTTGCGCGTCGGGCCGGGCCCGCTCGGGCACACACCCGACCGCGTCGGGAAACACGTCCCCGACGGCGGCCCCGCCCCCGAGCCGCGCCAACGCGTCGTACGCCCGCAGCGCACTCGTCTTCCCACACCCGCTCGGCCCGGCGAACAACGTGAACGCCCCCAGCGGAAACGCGGCCCGCCGATGCCCGGCAAACGCCGACAGCCGCAGCTCGGTGATGCGAGGGCGGCCGGGGTGCCCCCAGCCGGCGCCGGGAGCTGCCGGAGACGGCAGTTCGACGCCATCCGGGCCAACCGGATCACGGCCGGCCCGCTCGGCCGGCTGACGGACGGACCACTTGGCCACCCCACGGGCGCCAGGCACGGACGGCCCAGGGCTGTCGGACGCGGAGGGCCCACCGCTGCCAGAGGCGGACGACCCACGGCTGTCGGACGCAGACGGCACGGGGGCGCCCGGCACGGACAGCCCACGACTGTCGGCCCCGGACAACCCACCACTGCCCGACGCAGACGGCCCACCACTGTTGGACGCGGACGGCATACGGGCACCCAGCACGGACGACCCACCACTGCCGGACACAGACGGTCCCCCGGCGCCGGGCATGGACGACTCACGGCGGTCGGACCCGGACGGCCCACGGGCGCCAGGCACCGACGGCGGCCCACCACTGCCGGACGCGGACGGCCCACCACTGCCGGACCCGGACGGCATGCGGGCGTCCGGCACAGACGCCCCCCGCTCGCCCCCCGCGCGGGGCGCATCCGCGTCCCGCCCGGACAATCGACAGGCATTCGGAGGCTCGGACGATGTATATGACACGGCCATGTCCGGACCGTACGGCTCCGCTCACCCGGCGAACCGTTCCGCCTCGGCGACCTTCCTACGAACGGGGGACGGGCCCCGCCCCGATGACATTCCTACGGCCGCGGAGCCGGACCGCCCACGCGCGTCACGCCCCGGGCGCCCCCGCGGCCCCCTCCATCAGCCCGCTGACCTCCGTGCCGGGCGGGGTGAGGAGGAACACGTTCCGGTCGACGCGGTGCATGCCGCTCGCCAGGCCGAAGACCACGCCCGTGCTGAAGTCGAGGACCCGCTTGGCGACCTCGGTCTCCGCGCCGGTCAGGTCGAGCAGGACCGGGATGCCCGCCATCAGCGTCTCGGCGACCTCGCGGGCGTCCGCGAAGATGTTGACCCGCAGCACCACGAAACGGCGGCGGGTCTCCGTCTCCGCGTCCGGGAGCGCGCGATGGTCCACCGCGGACGGCCAGGCGTCACGGCCGCGCAGCGGCACGACCTGGGCGAGCCCTTCCCACTGTTCATCGGTGACGTCGTGGCTGTTCACCGGCTCACCCCGCCCTGACTCGCCTTCAATGCCTGCACCAGCCAATTCTTACGCCATGTCACCCGTTCGGCCCAACAGCGACACGGTCCGCGACCAACACGAACCCCTCACATCGCGCCGGACGCGGCTGTGTGTCCGACGTAACTCCCGTTGATCAAGTCATGTGACATCGGCGTAACGGGCAATTCGTACGCTTCTCGCGACAGCAGTAGGCCGGAGAAGGGCAGCGTGTGACCTCGACCACCTCGACGACACAGGTACGGACGGTCTGCTCGTACTGCGGGGTGGGCTGCGGCATCGTGCTCGACGTCGGGATGGGCCCGGACGGACGGCGTACGGTCCTGAGGGCCTCCGGCGACAAGGCGCACCCCGCGAACGCGGGCCGGCTGTGCACCAAGGGCGCCACCACCGCCGAGATGCTCGCCGCGCCGGGCCGACTGACCAGCGCGCTCGTGCGGGACGACCGGGGTGAAGAGCCCGTGCCCGCACCCATGGGCGACGCGATCGCCGAGACCGCGCGGCGGCTGCGTGAGATCGTCGACGAGCACGGGCCGGACGCCATCGCCTTCTATGTCTCCGGGCAGATGAGTCTTGAGGCCCAGTACCTGGCGAACAAGCTCGCCAAGGGGTTCGTGCGGACGAATCAGATCGAATCCAATTCGCGGTTGTGCATGGCCAGCGCGGGGGCGGGTTACAAGCTGTCGCTGGGGGCCGACGGGCCGCCGGGGTCCTACGAGGACTTCGACCTCGCCGACGTCTTCCTCGTCATCGGGTCGAACATGGCCGACTGCCATCCGATCCTCTATCTGCGGATGATGGAGCGGGTCAAGGCGGGCGCGAAGCTGATCGTCGTCGATCCGCGACGGACCGCCACCGCCGCCAAGGCCGATCTGTTTCTGCAGGTCAAGCCGGGTACCGACCTCGCCCTGCTGAACGGGCTGCTGCATCTTCTCGTCGAGAACGGCCACACCGACCCCGACTTCGTCGCCGCCCACACCGAGGGCTGGGAGGCGATGCCGGAGTTCCTCGCGGACTATGCCCCGTCGGCTGTCGCGGAGATCACCGGTCTGGCCGAGGACGACATCCGGCGTGCCGCCCGGCTGATCGGCGAGGCCGGCGAGTGGATGAGCTGCTGGACCATGGGGCTCAACCAGTCCACGCACGGCACCTGGAACACGAACGCCCTGGTCAACCTGCATCTGGCGACGGGTGCGATCTGCCGTCCCGGTAGCGGGCCCTTCTCCCTCACCGGGCAGCCCAACGCCATGGGCGGGCGCGAGATGGGGTACATGGGGCCGGGGCTGCCGGGGCAGCGGTCCGTGCTCGTGGACGCCGAGCGGGCCTTCGTCGAGGAGCTGTGGGAACTGGCGCCGGGGACCATCCGCGCCGACGGCGTCGGCAAGGGCACCGTCGAGATGTTCCAGAAGATGGCCGACGGCGACATCAAGGCCTGCTGGATCATCTGCACCAACCCCGTCGCCTCGGTCGCCAACCGCCGTACCGTCATCGAGGGGCTGGAGGCGGCGGAGTTCGTTGTCACGCAGGACGTCTTCGGCGAGACCGAGACCAACGCGTACGCCGACGTCGTGCTGCCCGGCGCCCTGTGGACCGAGGGCGAGGGCGTCTTCGTCAACAGCGAGCGCAGCCTCACGCTGACCCGGCCGGTGGCCGACCCGCCCGGCGAGGCGATGGCGGACTGGCGGATCATCGCGGCCGTCGCGTGTGCGATGGGGTACGAGAAGGGGTTCTCGTACGACAGCGCCGAGGAGATCTTCGAGGAGATTCGGCGGGCCTGGAACCCCGTCACGGAGTGGGATCTGCGCGGCGTGACCTACGAGCGGCTGCGGTCCACGCCCGTGCAGTGGCCGGCCGCCGACGTGGACGGGCCAGAGCGCAATCCGATCCGGTACGTCAGCGGCGACGGGCTGCGGTTCCCGACCGCCGGTGGGCGTGCCGTCTTCCACGCGCGGCCGCACATGCCCGCCGCCGAGATGCCGGACGACGACTATCCCTTCGTACTGAACACCGGCCGGGTGCAGCACCAGTGGCACACGCTGACGAAGACGGGCAGGGTCGCCAAGCTCAACAAGCTGAACTCCGGGCCGTTCGTGGAGGTGCATCCGGACGACGCGCGTGAGCTGGGGATCGCCGACGGGGATCGGGTGGAGGTCGCCTCGCGGCGGGGGCGGGCGGTGCTGCCGGCGGTGGTGACGGACCGGGTGCGGCCGGGGGGCTGTTTCGCGCCGTTCCACTGGAACGACCTGTTCGGTGAGTATCTGAGTGTCAACGCCGTGACGAGCGACGCGGTGGATCCAGTGTCCTTCCAGCCGGAGTTCAAGGTGTGCGCGGTGGCCCTGACCAAGGTCGCGGAGCCGGTGACGGCCGCGCCGGAGGTGCTCGTCCCGACCACCGTCACCCCCGGCGGCGCCAACCCCTTCGGGCTCGACCCCACCCCGCCGCCCGTCCTGACCTCGCAGGAACGCCTCTATCTGACCGGCTTCCTCGCCGGCCTCGACTCCGGCGCCCCGGGCGTCCCGGTCCTCCCGCCGGACGCGCCCTTCAGCCCCGAGCACGCGATGTGGGTCAACGGCGTCCTGGCCGGCATGTACTCGCGGACGGCGGCCGAACCCCGTCCGCAGCACGGCCGTGAGGTGGTCGTCCTGTGGGCCTCGCAGACCGGGAACGCCGAGGAGTTCGCGGGCGCCGTCGCCGACCGGCTGTCGGCCGGCGGGCACCGTGCCACGCTCGTCGGCATGGACAACGCCGACCCGGGCACCCTGCCGACCGGCGCCGACCTGCTGCTGATCACCAGCACCTTCGGCGACGGGGACGCGCCCGACAACGGCACCGGGTTCTGGGAGACGCTCGCCGGGGAGGAGGCGCCACGCCTGGACGGGGTGCGGTACGCCGTCCTCGCGTTCGGCGACTCCTCGTACGACGACTTCTGCGGGCACGGGCGGCGGCTCGACACACGCCTCGACGAGCTGGGCGCGGTGCGGCTCGCGCCGCGTACCGACTGCGAGCCGGACTACGAGCCGTCGGCCGACGCCTGGCTGGACCAGGTGCTCGGCGCGCTGGGCAGCAGGACGGAGGCGGCGCCGAAGAAGCCCGCCCGCGCCGCCAAGCCCGCCCCCACCGCCGCCCGCCTGGTCGGCAACCGGCTGCTCAGCCTGCCCGGCGCGGACAAGGAGGTCCGGCGCTTCACCTTCGACACGACCGGGACCCCGCTGACCTACGAGGCGGGCGACGCACTCGGCGTACGGCCGGTCAACTCGCCCGCGCTGGTGCAGGAGTGGCTGTCCGCGACCGGCGTCGACGGCTCAACCGCCGTTCAGGTCGAGGGAGTTGGTGATGTCTCCTTCGCCGAGGCGCTGCACCGGCATCTCGACATCACGAAGATCACCCCGGATCTGCTCCGCTTCGTCGGCGAACGCGTCCGCGACGACCGGGAGTTGCGCCGACTGCTGCGGCCCGACAACAAGGACGGGCTGGCTCAGTGGAGTTGGGGACGGCAGGCGGTGGACGTGCTCGCGGAGCATCCGGTGCGGGCCTCGGCCGGCGAGTGGGCCGAGGTGCTCAAGCGGCTGCAACCGCGCCTGTACTCCATATCGTCCAGCCCGCTCGTCGACCCGCACCGCGTCTCGCTGACCGTGTCCGTCGTGCGCTACGAGAACCTGCACGGCCGTCCGCGCGGCGGTGTCTGCTCGCCCTTCCTGGCCGACGCCGAGCCGGACACCGAGGTGCCGGTCTTCGTGCAGCGGTCGCCGCACTTCCGCCCGCCCGCCGACGCCTCGACGCCGATGGTGATGGTCGGGCCGGGAACGGGGGTCGCGCCCTTCGTCGGGTTCCTGGAGGAGCGGCGCGCTCTCGGCCACGAGGCGCCCAACTGGCTGTTCTTCGGGGAGCAGCACCGCGCCACCGACTTCTACTACGAGGACGAACTGACCGCGCTGCTCGGCGAGGGCACGCTCGACCGCCTCGACACCGCCTTCTCCCGGGACCAGCGCAACAAGGTGTACGTCCAGGACCGGATGCGCGAGCACGGCCCCGAGCTGTGGCGCTGGCTGCAGGACGGCGCCCACTTCTACGTCTGCGGCGACGCCTCCCGTATGGCCAAGGACGTGGACCGGGCCCTGCGGGACATCGCGGTCGCGCACGGCGGGCTGGCGGAGGCATCGGCGTCGGCGTGGGTGAAGCAGCTGGCGGCGGCGAAGCGTTACGTACGGGATGTGTACTGACGTAGCAACTGCCCTGCCGTGAGCGCTTCCTACCGGCCTCGCACCAACACGGACAGCGCCGCCGTCGCTCCGCACTTCACGCTCACCACGGGACAGGGCATGAACCCGTACTGGACGATCGTGCGGGGCGCGGCGACGCTCCCCGCGCACACGTCGGCGCGCTGTGAACTCCGGCCGCCCTCCGGGAGGTTCGGACTCCCCCGGCCGGGCGTACGGATCCGGCTGCGCGCCTTCACAGCCGTACCGCAGACGCTGTCGCGCGCCGACGTCAGGCTGCCGCCGCCCGTGTGAAGCGGAGCGTGGTGGCCACCGTGGCGAGGCCGCGCATCATGCCGAGCTGGTTCCAGCCCATGCCGAACTGCTCGCGGTCCACGGAGAATTCGGCGTCCAGCGTGATCGCGTCGGCGTCCGCGCCGACCAGGCGGCCGGTGAAGGACAGGGGCCTGCTGACGCCGCGGGCGGTGAGCTGGCCGACGACGTGGACGGCGTCGCCGTCACGGAGTTCGGCGCTGCGGACCGCGAAGGTGATCTCGGGGTGGTTGTCGGCGTCGAAGAAGTCGGCGGAGCGCAGGTGCACGTCCCGCTTGGCGTGGCCGGTGTCGAACGAGGCGACGTCCAGGGTGATGGTGCCGACGGCGGACCCGTCGGGGCGCACCTCGCCCCGGCCGGTGACGGCGGCGAAGGTGCCCTTCACCGTGACCAGGCCCCACATCGTCTTGTGCCGGACGGCGACGGTGGAGGTGGTGGTGGTGTCGAGCTGCCACTGTCCGGTTTCCACGGCGACGGTCATGATCCTTCTCCTGCCATACATGTGCTTCAAATTTGGATGACCCTTGGGGATGACCGAACGCTAGCCCATAATCCAAATCTGAACAACCCTTCCGTCCAAAATTGGACAACGGGTAGACTCGGCCCCATGGCCGCCGACGACGAACCCCTCACCGACCAGCCCGAATGCCCCTCCGCGCAGGGCGGCGGACTGCTGCCGCCCGAGCTGCGCGGCTGGATGCTCCTGCTGGCCGCGACGGGGGCCGCGGAGCAGCGACTGCGTGCGGTCGTGAAGGAGCGGCTGGACGTCTCCCACGACGAGTTCCTGGTCCTGTGCCTGCTCGCCGAGCAGCCCGGCGGGACGGGCAGCCTGCGCATGTCCCGGATCGCCGAGCTCCTGGGCCGCCCCAAGACCCGCCTCACCTACCAGATCGCCTGCCTCCAGCACGCCGGCCTGGTCACCCGCAAGTCGGCGTGCGGCGACAAGCGGGGCATCGAGGTCGCCCTCACCGACAAGGCCCGCCGCCTGCTGACGGAGGCGTCCGACGCCCTCGCGGAGACGGTCAAGGAGTCGCTGGTCCGGTTCATGGGGCCGGATCAGAGGGCGGCGCTGTGTGGGCTGCTGCCGGGGCTTGCGGAGGAGCGCTGAGCGCTCCGCTGGGGGCCGCGGTGATTTGAGTGCGGGCCCGGTGGGGGCTGGTCGCGCAGTTCCCCGCGCCCCTAACAGGGACGGTGGTGCTGACGGACAGTGGCCTCTTTTTGCGGGCTCCGGCCGCGTGCTGCGGCGGCTCGATCCTGGCCCGTTGAGCGTCGGTCAACACGCCCGAAACAACGACGGGCCGCCTCAGCCGCGACGCCTCAGAACCCTGCCATCGACTTGTCGAATACTCCTCCCACCGCTCCGTACAGGCTGCACCGGACCGAGTGCCTTGCCTTGCGGCGGAGGGCGAACCCCACAAGGAAGGAAATCGCGAAGAGCCCGCCTATGACCATCGCTAGCACCGGCTTGTAGACGAAGTACGCGAAGCACGTGACGCCGACCCAGACCAGGATCGGCAAGAGCGAGCCACGTAGAACCGTCCAGAACGTGAGCCGCACGGACCCTGGCGGCAGCACACGTTCATGCCACACGTCGATGTGGTTTCTGGTCACGCAGTGCTCAAGACGCATGGAGGCATCAGACCACGGGCGCAGCGCTGGGGGTTGCGGGGTTGGGAGCCGTGGGGCTGGGGAGGTGGCTGCGGGGGTGGTACGGCGGGTACGGGTCGCCGACCTGCGCCGGCGCGCTGCCGACTGCAGTTCGGAGGCGTGAACTACCGGACAGGCGCAGGTCTGCTGATTCCAAGTGTCGGCTTCGGTCTACGTCTGCTCGGTGGACTGCCCGGCGGCCTCGCGTGCGCCGGTCCCGTTGGTCGCCTCGGCGACGACGTCGATGCCGTCGGCGCCGAGGATCAACCGGAATCCGGTACGGACCAGGGTCGTCGGCGAGGAGCACCCGCAGCGGCTCGGTCACGGTGTCTCCAAGGGGATCAGGGCTTCCACACGGTAGCCGCCGGTCAGACGCCGGCCGGTGTTCAGAGTTCCGTCGTAGACGGCGAGGCGCTCGCGCAGGCCGATCAGGCCCCGGCCGCTTCCGGCGGCCACGCCCGCGCCCGGGTGTCCACCGGTGTCGGTGACTTCCACCCGGAGCCGTTCCGGGGCGTATTCCACGGTCACGGCGGCGGTGGCGCCGGACGCGTGCTTCACGGTGTTGGTCAGGGCTTCCTGGACCACGCGGTAGGCGGCGAGTTCGAGGCCGGGCGGGAGGGGACGGGGCGGGCCGGTCACGGTCAGGTCGACGGGCAGTCCGGTGTCCCGGACCCGTCCGACCAGCGTTTCCAGCTGGTCCAGGCCGGGTTGCGGGGCCAGCTCCGCCGCCGTGTCGGCCAGGTCCGCACCTCCGTCCGTCCCCTCGCCCTCGTCGGCCATGGTGAGCAGTCCCATCACGTGGCGCAGCTCGGTCATGGCCGCCCGCCCGCCTCGACGGCGAGCAGCGCCTCGCCAGCCTCCTCGGGGGAGGCTTTCATGATCTTGCGGGCGGCGCCCGCCTGGATGATCATCACGCTGACGTTGTGCGTGACGACGTCGTGCAGTTCGCGGGCGATCCTGGCCCGCTCGTGCTCGACGGCCCGGCGCAGCGCCTCGACCTGTTCGCGTTCCAGGGCGGAGAGCCGGGTGCGGCCCTCGTCGGTCCGGAGTTTCCAGGTACGCAGGCCGACGGCGGCCACGGCCATCGGGACCAGGATCAGCAGTGGGAGCACCTCGGCGACCGCCTCGACCAGAAGGTCACCGGCTCACTGTTCGAGATCTCCAACGCGGACTTCGAGGAGGGCGGCGACACCCCCATGGGCTGGCCGGCGCCCAGCTGGGGTCACACCGCCGGCGCGACCTGGTCCCGGGACACCACCGTCTCGCGCACCAGCTCCGCCTCGCTGAAGCTCCAGGTGCCCGCGTCCGGCGGCAACATGTTCACCTACTCGAACCCCAAGACGCGGGTCGGGAAGGGCACGTACACCTACGGGGCGTGGATCAGGACGGACGGGGTCACCGGGACCGGCGCCCACATCGACCCGCTGTTCTTCGACGCGGACGCCAGACTCGTCGGCAGCGACCACCGCAAGTTCGCCGCCACCGGCACCCACGACTGGGAACAGGTCTCCCTCGACCTCCCCACCCCCGCCGGCGCCACCCAGGTGGAGTTGCACCTGCGGCTGTCCGGCCCCGGCACCGCCTGGTTCGACGACCTGACCGTCACCCCGCCGAAGAGCGCCGACACCGCCGAGCAGCCGGTGCGCCGCGCCGCCTACGTCGACATGCTCAAGTCCAGCCGCGACTACTGGCGGCAGCACTTCCCGCACTACACCAACCAGTCCCAGATCTGCGCCATCGGCATCTACCAGGCCAACCGCGGCCTCAGACTCCTCGACCCCGACCTCGCGCTGCCGGAGGAGAAGGCCCGCGACTACATGTACCAGTCGCTCGGCATGAAGCCCTACCTCGGCAGGGAGGACGCGGACGGCAACCCGACCAGGCCGCTCGGCGAGACCTACCACCAGGTCACCAAGGCCGGCCTGACCCGCGAGTTGGGCTATGTGGGCAGCTACGGTGAGGTCATCGACTGGCTGGTCATGATGTACGAGTCCGTCACGCGCGGCCGCGACACCCGGGAAGCGCCCGAGCTGCGCGAGCAGATGATCCGGATCACCAAGGCGCGCGGCCGGTTCCGGGTCGTGGACGTCGACGAGACCGGTGGCAAGGTCTCGCGCATCGAGACCGTCATCGGCTGGCGCAACGAGGTCTACCCCGGCGAGGTCGCCCTGCGCCTCCCGCACCGCCTGGGACTTCCACCCGCTGATGGCGGCGGCGGTCTTCAGGGACCCCGACATCGTCGGCTGGACCCAGGAGATGGTGGCCGACGGGCAGTTCTACCGGCAGCTGGACCTGCTCGTGAAGAACAGCTGGACCCGCGTCGGTCTCGCCGGGCTCCGCCTCGTCTCCCGCGACTGGGACGCATTCCAGTCCCTCGCCTCCCGCCCGGCCCGGATCCCGACTGCCCGGGACCAGCCCGACTTCGTCTTCGCCGACGAGGAGAACGGCTGCCTCGCCGTCAAGAACGGCAAGGAACTGCTGTTCGCCGCCCTGTACTGGCGGTCCCGCCAGGGCGTCAACAACTACGCCCGCATCCACCACCTCACCGCCGTCGACCAGCGCTCCGCGACGGTCCGTCAGCACTCCGCCGGCACCACCGGCGAGACCTTCACGCAGCCTCCACCAAGGGGCCGGCCGCTTCCGGTGTGCGGGCGAGGCGTCGTACGAGGCCGTCCCTGCGGATCCGCTCTGTACATCGTCTGCGGCCGCGCGGGGGATCCGGCCGCACCGCTGCCGCGGGTTCGGCGGGGGTCACCGGCCGCTGGAGACCGCGTAGTACTGAAGATCCTGCACGATGACCGTACGCCGCGCCGGAATGCGGGTCGTGACGGCGGCGACGGTATCCCCCGCGCGTCGGACGACGGCCTCGGTGCGGCCGGGGCTCAGCGGCAGGTGCTGGGCGTACGCGCCGGCGGGAGCACGGTAGGTGTGGGGCACGGTGCCCACACGCGCGGAGACCGTGGCGGGCGCGGTCAGGAAGGTGAGCAGCTCCACCTGGTCGCGCGGGGGCGCGGTGCCCGGACGCGGCCGCATCAGCCGGGGCTGGAGCGAGGCACTGCCGGCGTCCGTGAACTGGACGCGGGAGGTGACGTACACGGTGTCGCGGACGATCTGCGGCCAAGCCCCGGTCTTGAAACGGGTGAGGTAGTACGAGGAGATGTCCAGGTATGTGTGGCCGTTGTGCAGTGAGGGGGCGAACTGGCTGCCTTCCGAGTAGTCGTTCCAGGTGGTGAGCTGCACCCAGTCCGCACCGTCGGAGATCGCGTGGTTCCAGGTCGACCGCAGGGTGGCGGTGTTGCCCGCCTCGTCGTAGATGCCCTGGTTGGGTCGGGCGTCCTGCACGGACACGGCCTGCATCCACTTCTTTCCCAGGGAGTGGGCGAGCTGGATGTCGCCGGGAACGTTGTCCTGGCGTGTGTAACTGCGGTTGCCCCAGGACGAGAAGGCGTGGCTGATCGGCGCGAACCTCTCGGCGTTGGCGCGGAAGTCCAGGAAGACCGGGACGAGCGCGGTGCCGATGCCGTGGTCGCGCAGCCGCGCGATGACTTGACCCCACCAGTCGGGGTCCTGGGCCTCGGCCTTGAACGGGGAGACCACGAGGCGTCCGTCGGCAAGCCGGTATGCGGACGGGGACGCGGCAAGCCGGGCCAACTGGTCGGCGAGGGTGCGCGGGTCGGTGCGCAGGGAGGTCATGTCCGGCATCAGCACGATCCGGAAACCCGGGTCGACGTGCTGTGCCGCGCGCAGCAGCATGTCGACTCGCTGCCGGTTGGTGCCGGTGAGGGAAAGGATGTCGACGGTGAATCCGTCGAGTCCGGCATCTCTGGCGGTCCTCACCTCCCTTTCCAGGTTGGCGAGTTGCCAGTCGCCGCTGGACGGCCGCACGGGCAGCGGCCGGTCACGCAGCAGTCCGCCGTAGGCCGCGTGCTTGCCCTGCTCGCCTTGCGGCGTGAGGTAGTTGCGGGCGTAGTAGTCGTGCTCTGCGGGCTGGTTGTCGAGAGAGAGCGGATACGGCGGAAAGTAGTGTGCGAAGACCAGATGCGGGCTGTCGCGCAGCACATCGGCGGTCGGCAGGTCGAAAGGAAGCGCCGCGGAGCTCGTTCGCTCGGCGCGGGGCGTGGCGTCCTCCCCGTCGCGGGCCAGCCCAGTGCCGACGAACAGTCCGACCAGTAGCAGGCCGAACAGGGCACCGAGTGCGGTGCGCCGCCGTCGGCCTGACGGCCTTCGATGCCGGCGCGTTGGACGAACGGCGTGATCCGTCATGGGTGTCCTCCGCGGACGCTGGTGGGCCGCCGGTGCGAACTCTAGTGCACGTACGGCCCGTTGTCAGACGAAGCGCCACCAGACGGGCATCTCCGACGATCACCGTTGTCCCGTCAGGGAGTCGTGGCGCCGAGCCGGTCGGCGTCGTGCGACTGCAGGTAGATGTCGACGGTGTCCTCGCGCATGGCCCGCCACAGCTGAGCGCCGGCGTCGGAATCCAGGAGCACCACGGACTGACCGGAGATCGTGCCGGTTCCCTTGACGGGAGCGTTCATGAACACCATGTCCCCGGGGCGCACCTTCTTGTGGTCCCACAGCAGGGCACGCAGGTCGCCGTCGTCGAGCCGATCGTCGACGCTCACGGCGGCGGTGAGGTCGTCCAACACCTTGGTGGCCTTGACGGGATTGGAGAAGGTCGATGGACGCATGACCTTCGCCAGCAGCGTCCGCAGGAAGTACTGCTGACGGTGCGTACGGTCGAAGTCGCCGCGGGGGAGGTCGTGACGCTCACGCACGTAGGTCAGGGCCTGCGTGCCGTTCATGTGGCGGCTGGCGCCGTCCACGACGAGGTCCACCCCGCCCACGGAGTCGGTGAGTTTCTTGAAGCCGTCCCAGTCGATGACGGCGAGATGGTCGACGCGGACCTTGGTCAGCCGCTGCACGGTGTCGATGAGCAGCGGCGGTCCGCCCCAGGAGAAGGCGGCGTTGAGCTTGGCCCTGCCGTGCCCGGGGATGTCCACCCACGCGTCACGGGGCAGCGAGACGACGTACGCGCCGGAATGGTCGGCCGGGAGGTGGACCAGCATCATCGTGTCACTGCGCTGGGCCCCGTACTTCCACTCGGGGGCCTTGGCGTCACGGCCCGTGGTCGGCAGGACGGAGCGGCTGTCGACGCCGACGAGGAGGAAGGTCTGCCCGCCTTTGGAGGGCGCCGGCTGCGCCGCCTCGGGAACCTTCGTCGGGAAGACACTGGAGATGCGGTCGACCTTCCCGGTGTAGTGGTCGACGACCCACCAGGCGCCCCCCGCCACCATGAGCAGTCCCACGGCGAGCAGTACGAGTGCCCCAAGGAGCACCCGACGCGCGCGGCTCTTGCGGCGACCGGGCTGCACCCGCGTGGAACCGGAAGCGTCAACTTCCTTTTGTGAAAGATCGGTTGATGGATCGCGTACGTCGGCGTCCCGGTCGGACACGACCCGACCGGCTCTGTCCGCCCCTTCGTCCCGGTCTGCCGCTTCGCCCCGACCCGCCTCTTGGGCCTCGGCCGTGTTCTTGTCGCCCACCACGCACCCCCACGTCGACGCGATGCGGCCCCTTCCGCACCAGGCGCACACTGTAGCCAGCACGTTCGGCATTCGTACAAACTTCTGCCAGGCCATCGCCCCGCGAGATCAACCAGTTCACCCGGCGCGGGATTTGTACGACTCGACGCATCTGCGTGACGTTCACGTAAACGCTCCCACGCGTGCACAAGTTTGACGTACTGTTCACCATTGCGCCGCACGTTCGACGAATGAGTGTTCGTCATGTCCGGTGACTCGTACAGCAGAACGTGCCTGGGGGGGTACATGTGGGATGTTCAGGCCACTGAATCCGACAGATCACGCAAGGGGCGCTCGCGGGTGCGCTCCTCACTCTGGATGGGTCGCAAATCCCGCTGGTATCTGCCCGCTTCGCTGATCACCGACCTCGTCGGCGCCGGGGTGCCGGTGACGCTGGTGTTCTTCGCCGCCCACCAGCCGTGGGCAGTACCGAGCGGCATCGTCGCAGGGCTTGCCTGGGCGGGAGTTCAACTGTTTCGCTCGCGCTACGCGGCCCGGACCATCGGTGAGAGCCGCGGCACGCTGCCGGTGCTCCATGACTGGTGCATCCTGCTGGGGGTACTGGCGGTCGGACACACCGCGGCGGGTGTGCGGCTGAGCGCCCCACTGTGCCTGGCGGCGCTGGTGCCCGCCCTGGTGCTGACGCTGACGTGCCGCAAAGTGGTGCACCGCCACCTCGCGGCGGTGCGCCGCAGCGCACAGGCCGTGATCAAGGTCCTGGCGGTGGGCGAGCCCACGGCGGTGGACGGTGTCACCGAGCACCTGGCCGCACGCACCGACCACCCGTACGTGACGGTGGGCGCCGTCTCCGTGGGTGGCGGCCCGTTCGCCTCAGGAATCCGGACCGGGAAGCGGCTTGCCGCCACCGTGCCTGAGTCCCCCACGGAGGATGCCGACCTGGTCGTCGGCGCGGTGCACCGACTCGGTGCCGATCTGGTGCTGGTCGTACCAGGCACCGCGCTCTCCGGGGAGCGGCTGCGCCGCCTCTCCTGGGGTCTGCACGACGCCGGCATAGAGCTGTTCGTCGCGCCCGGCCTGATGGAGGTGTCCGTCAAGCGCCTGGAGACCGGATCCGCCGGCGGGATGTCGCTGCTGCGCGTGGCCCCGCCGGTGCGGGAGGGCATGCAGCCGGTGCTCAAGGAGGTCCTGGACCGCAGCGCCGCCCTGCTGGGCCTGCTCGTGCTGGCACCGGTGCTGCTGGTGATCGCGGCCGCGGTGAAACTGTCCTCGCCGGGTCCGGTGCTCTATCTCCACCAGCGCATCGGCCAGGCCGGGCGCCCCTTCGTGATGTGGAAGTTCCGCACCATGCAGGTGGGCGCCAACGGCCAGAAGGCCGCACTGGCCCAGGAGAACGAGCACGACGGCCTGATGTTCAAGATGCGGCGCGATCCCCGGGTCACCCGGGTCGGCCACTGGCTGCGCCGCACGTCGCTCGACGAACTGCCCCAGCTCGTCAACGTCCTCAAGGGTGACATGTCCCTGGTTGGTCCGCGGCCGCCGCTGGCCGACGAGGTGGCGCACTACACGCCCGTCGAGTGGCGGCGGCTGGCCGTACGGCCGGGTATGACCGGACTGTGGCAGATCAGCGGACGCTCCGACCTGTCCTGGGACGAGACCGTCCAGCTCGATCTCAGCTACGTCGACAACTGGTCGTTCACCAGTGATGTGGACGTCATGGCCCGCACGTTCCGCGCCGTCATCGACGGCCGCGGGGCGTACTGAGAGCGCCGATCGTGGCCAGACAGTGCCCGGGCGCGCGCCGCGCGCCCGGGTCCGTGAACCAGCCGGGTCCGTCAGCCCTCGAGGCCGCTGCGCCAGTGGGCATAGGTGGCGGCGATGCCGTCGCGCAGCGGGATCGCCGGCTTCCAGCCGAGCTCCGCGAGCCGGGAGATGTCGAGCAGCTTGCGCGGGGTGCCGTCGGGCCGGGTCGTGTCCCAGGCGATCCGGCCG
Source organism: Streptomyces dysideae (assembly GCF_001514305.1). Taxonomy (GTDB): domain Bacteria; phylum Actinomycetota; class Actinomycetes; order Streptomycetales; family Streptomycetaceae; genus Streptomyces; species Streptomyces dysideae. The sequence continues at coordinate 46,034 of NZ_KQ949125.1, read as the reverse complement.
GTGAACCCGGTGACCTCGGCGACCGTGGCGGCCAGTTCGCGGATGGTGAGGTCGCTGCCGCAGCCGACGTTGACCGGCGCGTCGCCGTCGTAGGAGCGCAGCAGCACGGCGCAGGCGGCGGCGAGGTCGTCCACGTGCAGGAACTCCCGGCGCGGGGTGCCGCTGCCCCACAACACGACCTCCTCGCGCCCCTCGGCCGCGGCCTCGTGGAAGCGGCGGATCAGGGCGGGCAGGACGTGCGAGGTCTCCAGGTCGAAGTTGTCGCCGGGACCGTAGAGATTGGTCGGCATGGCGCTGATGTACGACGCCCCGTACTGGCGCCGGTAGGACTGCACCTGGACGATGCCCGCGATCTTCGCGAGGGCGTATGCCTCGTTGGTGGGTTCAAGGGGGCCGGTCAGCAGTGCGTCCTCGGTGATCGGCTGGGGCGCGTGCTTGGGATAGATGCACGACGACCCCAGGAAGAGCAGCCGGTCCACGTCCGCGGCGTGCGCCCCGGCTATCACGCTGAGCTGGATCTGGAGGTTCTCCTCCAGAAACTGCACCGGCTGGGTGCTGTTGGCCATGATCCCGCCGACCTTCGCGGCGGCGAGCACCACCGCGTCGGGGCGCAGGGCGGCCAGTTCGGCAGCGGTGCGCGCGGCGTCGCGCAGGTCCAGTTCGGCGCGGGTACGGGTGAGCACCTCGTGCCCGTCGGCGGTGAGCCGGCGGGCCACGGCGGAGCCCACCAGGCCCCGGTGGCCGGCGACGAAGACACGGGCACGTTCGGGCAGCAGCGATGCGGTCATGGGCTGGATCATGCCAGGAGCCGCGTGATCGATACGCCCACATCGCCAACTCTGCTGAAATTTCTCGTAGTTCATGACATAAGACCCGCACACGGCGGACGTACGGACCGGATCCGTCCCAGGGACGGGTCCGGCGGGGAGGGGAACACCGCATGACCAAGACCGCGCTGATCACCGGCGTGACCGGGCAGGACGGCTCGTACCTGGCGGAACTGCTGCTGTCGAAGGGATACCGGGTGCACGGCCTGGTGCGGCGGTCGTCCAGCTTCAACACCGAGCGGATCGACCACATCTACCAGGGCCCCCAGGAGGCCGAGCGCCGCTTCGTGCTGCATCACGCCGATCTATCCGACGGGGTGGCGCTGGTGAACCTGATGCGCGACATACAGCCGGACGAGGTGTACAACCTGGGCGCCCAGTCGCATGTGCGGGTCTCCTTCGACGCGCCGCTCTACACCGGCGACGTGACCGGCCTGAGCACGCTGCGACTGCTGGAAGCCATCCGGGCGAGCGGGGTGGAGACCCGCATCTACCAGGCGTCGTCCTCGGAGATGTTCGGTTCCACACCGCCCCCGCAGAACGAGGACACCCCCTTCCACCCGCGCAGCCCGTACGGCGCCGCGAAGGTCTTCGGGTACTGGACCACCGTCAACTACCGTGAGGCGTACGGCATGTTCGCGGTCAACGGCATCCTGTTCAACCACGAGTCCCCGCGTCGCGGCGAGACCTTCGTGACCCGCAAGATCACCCGCGCCGTCGCCCGGATCAAGGCCGGCCTCCAGGACCGTCTCTACCTCGGCAACCTCGACGCGGTCCGCGACTGGGGATACGCGCCCGAGTACGTCGAGGCGATGTGGCGGATGCTCCAGCACGACGAGCCGACGGACTACGTGGTCGCCACCGGAGTCCCGGCCACCGTACGGCAGTTCCTGGAGACCGCGTTCGCCCACGCCGACCTCGACTGGAACGAGCACGTACGCTACGACCCCAAGTACGAGCGTCCCAGCGAGGTCGACGCGCTCATCGGTGACGCGTCCAAGGCGCGCGAGACGCTGGGCTGGCAGCCCACCGTCCTGGTGGAGGAGCTGGCGCGGATCATGGTCGACGCCGACGTGCGGCAGGTGGAGAAGGAGCTCACGGGCGCCGTCGTGCGCATCGACCGCTGACGCCGGTCGCGTGCGGAAAGCCGGCCGCGCGTACCGGATGCGAACACCGGGGTGTCGCGGGGCCACCGTGAACACATCCAAATTTCCTACCAGATGAGTCAAGTGCGTTCCATCACGTGTCATGTCCTCGTATGGTTCGCGAGCAAACAAGTTCAAGCGGCCCGTTCGGTTCAGGGGAACACCGGCGGGCTCGTCAAGGCAGAGGGCCCGCTTCCGGGCCCGGAAGCCGGGGGGTACATGCATAGATCCAGAGGGCTCAGCGCCGCCCTCGTCCTGTCCACTGCGGCGGGCCTGGGCCTGGTGGCCCTGCCGCAACCGGCCGTCGCGCTGACCGCGCCTGTCGCCTTCACCGCCGACGACCTGCCGACCTGGCAGACCAACGGCATCGTGTGGGCGCTGGCGGAGGCAGTCGGCACAGTCTTCGCGGGCGGCACCTTCTCGCAGGTGCGCCCGCCCGAGGGGGGAAGCGGCACCGCGCAGAGCGCGGTGAACTTCGTCGCGCTGGACGCGGCGACCGGCAATCCCACATCCTGCGAGCTGTCCTTCACCGTCGGCAGCGGCACCGCGACCGTGCGGGCGCTCGCCGTCTCTCCGGACAAGAAGACGCTGTACGCGGGCGGTTACTTCGGCGCGGTCAACGGGACGCAGGTCAGCAGCCTCGCCGCCATCGACATCGCCACCTGCACGCCGAAGGCGGACTTCCACCCGAGCGTCCCCGCCACCGTGCGAGCGCTCGCGGTCGCCGACGACACCGTGTACCTGGGCGGCGACTTCTCCTCCGTCGGCGGCAGCGCGCACGCGCGGTACGCGGCGGTGGACGCCACCAGCGGCGCGGTCAAGCCGTTCCAGGCCGACGTCGACGAGCCCGGCCGGGCCGTCGCGGTCACCCCGGACGGCGAGAACGTGATCCTCGGCGGTGACTTCTTCACCGTCAACGGCGCGAACTCGCACGCCCTGGCCGTCGTCGACGCGACCACGGGCGACAACGTCCGCACCTACCCGGGGTTCATCCCGACCAACTCGGTGGTCAAGGCACTCGACACCGACGCCACGGGCTTCTACACCGGCAACGAGGGCACCGGCGGCGGTGTCTTCGACGGCCGCATCGCGCTCGACCTGTCCACGTTCAACCAGCGCTGGCGCGACACCTGCCTCGGCGCCACCCAGGCCGTCGAGTCGTACCAGGACGTGCTGTACAGCGCCTCGCACGCGCACGACTGCTCCAGCGTCGGAGAGTTCCCCGACGGGCGCCGCTACCACCTGCTCGCGGAGCCGACGACCGGCACCAACAAGCTGGGCTGGTTCCCGGACACCAACGACGGTCTGGGCGAGGGCATCGGACCGCGCACCATGGTCGTCTCCGAGACCTCCGACAACAAGTACATGTGGGTGGGCGGCGAGTTCACCACCGTCAACGGCTCGGCGGCCCAGGGCCTGACGCGCTTCGCGGCCTCCCCGGACACCGGTGCGCCGACGGTGCCGTCGGTCAGCGCCGAGTCCCTCAAGCCGACCGAGACGCACGTCCGCTGGCGCGCGAGCCTCGACACGGACGACACCAAGCTGACGTACAGGGTCTACCGCAACGGTGGCTCCACGCCGGTGTCCACCGTGGACGGCGACTCGGTGGAGTGGTCGCGTCCTCAGCTGTCGTTCACCGACACCGACGTCACCCCCGGCTCCACCTACAGCTACCGGGTGACGGCCACCGACGGCGCGGGCAACGCCTCCGCGCTGTCCGCCGCGGCCACGGTGACGGTGCCGACCTCCGCCCAGAAGTACCCGGCCAAGGTGCTCGACGACGGCGCGGGCCTGTACTGGCGCTACGACGACTCCGTCACTCCGTTCGTCGGCGACACCTCGCCCGCCGACCAGAGCGGCATCCACCTCAACGGGCCGTCGCTGCGCCAGACTCCGGCCGCCGTGACCGGTCCGTCCACCGCCATCGGCTTCGACGGCAGTGACCAGATCGTCTACAGCGAGAAGCGCACCACGGTGCCGAGCCAGTACTCGATCGAGACCTGGTTCAAGACGACCACCGGCCGGGGCGGCAAGCTGGTCGGCTTCGGCAACAACACCACGCGGGCCAGCGGCAATTACGACAAGCACGTCTACATGCGCAACGACGGCCGACTGGTCTTCGGCGTGTGGACGGGCACCGCCCGTACCATCACCTCGGCCAACGGATACAACGACGGCTCCTGGCACCACGTCGTAGCCACCCAGGGTTCCTCCGGGATGGCGCTGTACGTGGACGGCAACCAGGTCGGCACGCTCGCCGAGACCAACAACCAGAGCTACAGCGGATACTGGCACGTCGGCGGCGACAACCTCAACGGCTGGCCGAACCAGCCCTCCAGCAGTCACTTCGCCGGGCAGATCGACGAGACCGCGATCTACCCGTCGGTGCTGAGCGCGGCCCAGGTGCAGAGCCACCACACCCTGGCCTCGGCCCCGGCGGACAGCGTGCAGACCGTCCGGGCATCGGACGACACGTATGTCAACGCCGGTGCCACCGGCTCCAATTACGGCACCTCCACTTCGCTGGCGGTGCGCGGCAGCTCGGCGTACGAGTCCTATCTGCGCTTCGACCTGCCGTCGGCGCCGGCCGGAACGGTACTCAAGAGCGCGCGGCTCGCGGTGAAGACCACCACGCTGAGCAGCGCGGGCAGCACGGACGACATCTCCGTGCGGCCGGTCACCGGAAGCTGGACGGAGACGGGGACCACCTACGTCTCCAGGCCCGCCGTGTCCTCGACCGTGGTCGGCACCCTGAGCGGGGCCACCGACCTCTCGACGGTCTACTCGGCGACGCTCGACACCACGGCGCTCTCCCCGGCCCTGGGCGGCAGCTACGACCTGGCGCTCACCAGCACCGGGACGGACGCGCTGTGGCTGTGGTCCAGTGAGGCGTCGGCCGCGGAGAACACCCCGCAGCTGGTGCTGACCTTCGGGGCGCCGTAACCCTCACCGCGTCCACGCGTGCGGGGCGCCGGACCGGCGCCCCGCACGCCCTACCCGGGTCCGCACTGCTGTGTGGGCCCGCCCTAGTTACAGGCCCTTCGGGCCCGCAGGAGCCACCATGCACACTCGCACTCCTCGCCGCTCTGCCGCCGGCGTCGTCGCTCTCGCCGCGCTCCTCACGCTCTCGGGATGCGGTTCGGGAAGCGACACGGAGGCAAAGCCGAAGACCACACAGCGCATCTCCGACGACCAGGCCGCCGCCGTGCCCGACGACCAGACGAGCCCCTCGGCCAAGGGTTCGTCGACCCCCTCCAAGGGCCCGGTTCTGCCCGACTCGAAGATCACCCCGGTGACCGGTTCCTTCACCGCCAAGGAAAAGAAGTACCTGCACGGCCGCGTGCCCGAGAACATGGATCCGGCCGCCGTGCTCCAGATCGGCCAGGAGGCCTGCCAGCGCATCGAGCGCACCGCCGCCCACGACAAGGACGCCGCGATCGGCGCGCTCATCGCCGGGGACGTGCCGTCCGCCGACGACGCCATCACGCAGCTGTGCCCGAAGCAGAAGCCCTTGCTGGACGCCGCCGCGACCGGCTTCGCCGACGGCACACGCAAGAATCCGGAGCCGGGCACGTACCGGGCGCTGACCACCGCCGAGGGCTGCACCTGGAAGGCGACGGGCGCAGGCGACAAGGTTCTGGCTTCCGGCCCCGGCCCGGGCAACACCAAAAAGGTGACCGCCAAGATCCCGGCCGGGACCCGTACGTTCGTCTCGTCGGGCTGCTACGCCTGGTTTCCCGCGTAGGCCCGTTCGTAGACGTCGACCAGCGTGCCGAGGACCGCGTCCATGGAGAACGTCTCGGCGGTGAGCTTGCGGGCCGCCGCCGACGCGGTCCGCCGCACGGACGGCTCCAGCAGGTCGAGCACCGCCGGGGCGATACCGTCGGGACCGCTCACCACGCGCCCGGCTCCGGCCCGCTCCACGTCGCGGGCCAGGCCGTTGGAGTCGGTCACCACGACCGGGGTGCCCACGGCCATCGCCTCCAGGACCGACATCGGGAACGGCTCGTCCACCGACGGCAGCACGTAGACGTGCGCCCGGAGCAGCTCCTCGAGCATGCGTGTCCCGGAGAGCGGCCCCGGGCAGCTGATCTTCTCCGCGAGCCCGAGCTCGTCGATCCGGCGCCGTACAGCGGCGAGTTCACCCTCATCCGGCCCGGCCACGACGAAGGTCGCCTCCGGGTGCCGGGCCAGGATCGCCGGCGCCGCGTCCACCAGGTCGACGGGGCGCTTCCGGGCCTGCAGCCGGGCCGCGTAGAGGATGCGCGGCGGGCCCTGGGGGGCCGGGCCCTCGGGCTGCGCGGGTACGCCGTTGACCAGGCGGACGGCACGGTCGAGGCCCGCTCCGCCCACCACGGCGTGCAGATCCCTGAGTTCGTGCGTGGTGAGGTGGAGTACGGCGGCGGCGCCGCGCAGCACCCGGCGCACCGCGACCGCGTCGAGGAGCCGGGCCGACAGCCGCTCACTCGGGTCGACCATGCCGTGGGTCTGCAGGACCAGGGGCCGCCCGGCACGCAGAGCGGCGAGCGCCACCGGCAGCGTCACCAGGTCACGCGCGAGATGCACATGGACGACGTCGGCCCTCCGTACGAGGCGGTGGGCGCCGGCGAGGAGTGACGGGGAGGTCAGACCGCTGAACCCCAACGGCAGGACCCTGCGCGCCTGGTGGAGCCGGGCGGGCACGCCCTCCACCTCTTCGGGCAGGGGCCGTGGGAAGCCGTCGGCCAGGGCGGTCAGGCGGGCGTCGTGTCCGCGTTCGCGCAGGCCCTGGCAGAGGTTGAGGGCGACCCGGACCGGGCCGCCGAAGGCGTGGGTGGTGCTGTGCAAAGTGACCGCGTGCAGCACTCTCACGCCGGCTCCTCGACGGGTCGGCGCCGGTTGTCGGCGGTGTGCAGGGTCAGTTCGGGCAGGTCCTTGTGGAGGACCGCCCCGGCGCCGACGACCGCGCAGCGGCCGACCTTCACTCCGGCCAGGACGGTGGCGCGGGCGGCGATCCACGCGCCGTCGTCCACGCTGATCGGCGCGTTGCGGTACCGGAAGTCGGCGGCGCGGTGGTCGTGGCTGCCGGTGCACAGCAGGGCTTCCTGCGACACGCACACATGGGCGCCGAGGGTGACCGGCTCCAGGTTGAGGATCCACGCCCCCTCGCCGATCCACGTGTGGTCGCCCACCGTCAGCTTCCACGGCCACAGCACCCGCACCCGGTGCCGGATGAGCACGCCGGCTCCGATCTCGGCGCCGAAGGCCCGCAGCAGCGCGGTCCTGACGCGGGCCGGGGTGAACCACGCCATGAAGACCGTGTTCATCACCGCGAACCAGAGCGCCTGCACGAGTATGCCGCGCCCCTTGTCGTATCCGGCCAGTGTGAAGGCCGGCAGATCACGCATCGATCCATCCCCCCAACGGCGCCTCCCCTGACGCCACTTCGCCACACTCTAGTAGCCACCCGTTCACCGCAGGCGCGGCGTCAGTAGACTACGGCGGGGATCTTTTGTGGGGCGGGGGCGGCATGACGCAGCAAACGGACCGGAGCGTGACAACGCCCGGGACGCCGGAGCCTAGTGCGCAGGAGCCCACCGCGCTGCCGCTCTTCTCACCGCGGACGCTGCTCTCGCGCGCGCTGTCGGTCCCGCTCGTGCTCGGCTTCTCGGTGTTCCTGCCGCTGCTGGTGCTGGTCCAGCCGGGCGCGGGCCAGCGCGACTCGGCGTTGTGGATGCAGTTGGCACTGACGATGTACGCGGGCACCCGGCTGTCGGCGATGATCCTCACCAGCCGCCGCAAGCTGCTCGCCGGTTCGTTCTGGCTGTTCGTCTACATGGCGATGGGGGTGGCGCCGTTCGCCCAGTCAGTGCTCGGACGCACGCCGACCCCGGTGGTGGGGGCGCGCACCGATCTGACCGAAGCCGTCTCGCTCGTCCTGATCGGCTGTGTGGCCTTCGACATCGGCTCGCTGCTGGCCCGTCAGCGGCCGGGCCGGGAGCGGAACGACAGACTGCGCCCGGCGCTGGTGCACCGCCGCCGCCTGTACCTGCTGACACTGGTCGCCTTCGTCGGCTCGGCGCTCCTTGTGGTCAAACTGGGCGGCCCCGCGGTCTTCTTCACGAGCCGCCAGGAGATCATCAGCAGCGTCGAGGAAGCGGGGCTCGCCCAGGCCGACTCGCAGGCGGGCCAGGCCATCGTGCGCGGCTTCGGCACCGTGCCCGCCCTCATCGCCTGGCTGGTGTACACCCGGTGGCTGGTGACCTCGCGGCGGGCCCGCCGCTCCGTGGTGATCATCGCCGTGTGGCTGGCGCTGGCCGCGCTGAACCTGGTAGTCAACAACCCGATCTCCAACCCGCGTTTCTGGTTCCTCACCGTCCTCTTCTCACTGCTGTTCACCGTCTTCCCGGTAAGCGCCGCGCTGTACCGGATCGCGCTGAGCCTGGGCGTGGTGGTGGCGCTGATCGTCTTCCCGATCGCGGACCGGTTCCGCTACGACGACGCCAACTACCGTCCGATCCAGACCACCTCGCCCCTGGAGCCGCTGGCACTCAAGGACTACGACCAGGTCGGCATGTTCGCCAACACCATCACCTACGTGCAGTCGGGGCGCGGCCACACCTACGGTCGCCAGCTGGCGGGCTCGGTGCTGTTCGCGGTACCCCGGTCGGTGTGGCCGGGCAAGCCGATGGACACCGGGGTGGCGGTCGGCCAGTGGATGGGGGCGACCAACACCAATCTCTCGTCGCCGGTGTGGGCCGAACTGTGGATCGACTTCGGCCCGGTCGGCATGACGGCGGGGTTCGTGGCCCTGGGGTACGCGGCAGCGCGGGTCGACCGCCGTTATGCGCGCCGGGCGGTGCGCCGGGCCCCGCCGGGCAGCCTGATCGCGCTGACCGTGCCCCTGGTCGCCGGGTACTCCTTCATCCTGTTGCGGGGACCCCTGCTGCAGGCGTCGGGGCGCGTGGCGATCGCGGCGTGCTGCATCGCGCTGATCACCACTTTCCGGCAGGATCGGGCGACGGGGCTGCGCTGAACAGGGACTGCCGGGTCAGTGCCCCGGCATGCTCTCAGCCCGTGGGGACTGCCGGAACGGTCGCGGCCGTGGGCCGCTCCTCCGCGCGCAGGCGGGCGACGCGTGCCCAGGCCGCCATCGCCTTCAGCGCGGAACCCGCGGCCAGTCCCCAGGCCGCGCCCAGCGCCGAGCCGCTCAGCAGGTATCCGCCGAGCATGAGGACGACCGAGAGCAGCGAGAACACCACCTGCACCGACAGGGTGGCGCGCGGGCTGAGCACGCGCAGGGTCACCAGGGCACAGGTGCCCAGGCCCATCACCGCGTACTGAGCACCCGAGGCGGGCAGCAGCGCGGAAGCCGACTGCCAGGTGGCGCCGAGAAGTTGGCGTCCCACGCCGTCGGGCAAGGCGTAGAGCACCAGCCCCCAGGCGAGGCCGACGGCGCAGAGCACAAGGCCGAGCACGGCGGCGGCGCGGACGGTGGCCCGGCGACCTCGGAGACGGCCCAGCAGCGGCGGCCCGAACGCGTTGACCGAGTTGAACAGGACGTTGAGCGGGCCGAAGAGCGTGGTGGCCCCGCGCAGCGCTCCGACCGCCAGCGGGGCGGCGAACAGCCCGAGGCCCAGTACGGCGAGCTGGCTGGAGGCGTTGCCCGCGGCGAACTCCACCGCGAAGCGCTGTCCGAGGTGACCCCGGCGTACATAGGACAGCAGGTCGGCTCGGGCGCCGCGCACGTGGGGCCACAGCAGGCGCAGGCCGAGCAGCAGCGCCGGCACGGCCGACAGTCCCCAGACGGCCACGAGCAGCCCCGGCGCCGCATGCCGGGGCTGGAGCAGCAGCGCGGGCACCACGCACACCAGGCGCAGGCTGTCCGCGGCCAGCGCCAGGCCGGGGCGCCGCAGGGTGGAGAACGCGTACCGCAACCCGTCCTGCACCAGCACCAGCGGCAGGACGAGCCCCAGGGCGAGGAAGGCCCCGCCCGGCCCGGTCCAGCCCCCGGTGACAACGGCGGTGACCGCGCCGACGGCGGCGAGCAGGGCGCCGACGGCGGTGGCGGCCAGCGCGGTGAAGAAGACCGCGGACCGGCAGGCGGCCCCGGTGACCGCGGTGTCGCCCCGGGTGAGGACGACGGCCTGGCCCACGTACGCCATGTTGAGGCCCAGCAGCACCGTGAAGGTCAGGTAGACCATCGAGAAGGTGGCGAACCCGTACGCGGTGGAGACGCGGGCGGCGATCACCAGCACGGCGATGTTGGTGAGGCTGGACGCCGCCTGGTCGAGCACAGAGGCGAACGCGGCCGTCGAACCCCGCGGTACGCGCGGCGGGTCGGACGTCGGCGGCTTCTCCCCCGGCGCGGTCACCGGTCCCCCGAGCCGACGGTGCGCAGCGTGATCGTGGTGCTGCCGTCGTCGTCCCGGTGCCGCTCGTGCTCGGCGCGGGTGTTGGGCGGAGCGGGGCGGGCTGCCGGACTCCCGGTTCCACGGCGCCGGTTGTCACTGCGGGCGGCGCTCCGCGCTCCGCCCCGGCGCGACTCGGTGTGCGTCACCGCACCGAGCACGGTGCCGCCCGCGCCGGCGATCAGCTCACGGATACGAACGAGGTCGGCGCGGTGCACGGTGCGCGGGTCGCAGACGATGAGCACCCCGTCGACACGGTCGACGAGCGCGAGGGCGTCGGCGTAGGCAAGGACGGGCGGGGCGACGACCACGACGGTGGCATCGGGATCGTCGGCCTCGGCGATCAGCCGGGTGGTCCGCGCGGAGGTCAGCGCGCGCGGGACGTTGCGCACCCGCTCGCCGGGGACGAGGCCGAAGGTCCCGGACTCGCCCGCGTCGACCACGAGTTGGCCGTGACCGGGCCACTCTCCCTCGGCGTGCTCAGCGGTGCGGCTCCAGCGGGGCCGGGAGGTGGCGGACACGTCGAGCCGTTCGGAGAGGGACGGGGTGCGCAGATCGGCCTCCACGAGCAGCGCGTTCTTGCCGGTCTCCGCGAAAGAGGCGGCGAGGTTGACCGCGACGGCCACGCTCGATTCCATGGAGCCGCGCGGAGCGACGACGAGCAGGCGGCGCCGGTCGGCGAACCTCTCGTCGTAGGCGAGCCGGAAGGCGATCGAGCGGTACTCCTCGGCCGCCCGGGAGTCGGCGCGGCCGACCACCAGGGCCCCCGCCGAGTCGCGCGGCAGCGCGCCGAGGACGGGACCGCGCACCGCACGGGCCACGTCCCCGGCCGAGCGCGGCGCGGGATCGAAGACCAGGCGCACCCAGGCGCCGAGCAGACCGAGGCCGATACCGACGAGGCCGCCCAGGCCGAGCGAGAGGGGCAGGCCCGGCCCGTCGGACGAGGTGGGGACGGTGGCGTTGCGGATCACGTTGCCGGGCGTCATGTCGAGCGCCTTCAGACTGGTGATCTTGCCGCGGAGGTCGGTGATGCGGTTGAGCAGGTTGGCCTGCACCGCGTAGGCGGAGTCCGCGGCAGACCCGTCGGGCAGTTGCTTGATCCGCTGGGAGAGTTCGTCGTTCTGCTTGGCGACGGGATTGAGCTGGTCCTGCAGGCTCTTGAGCATCGCCCCCCGGACGGACTCCCACTGCTCCTTGCGCAGGTCGATGTAGGACCGCGTGAGGGCGTCGGCGCGGCGCGCCGCCTCCTTGGGATCGGAGGCGTTGTACGTGAAGTGCAGCACGAGGGTCTGCGGCGGGTTGGTGACCTGGAGCCCGTCCTGGAGCCGGTCGACCTCGTCCGCTTCCATCCCGAGTCGCTTCGCGGCGCCTTCGGCGACCGCGCGGCTGAGCGCCGTCTGCCGCTCGGACCCCATGTTGATCGCCTTGTCGCTGGAGAGGGTCGGCGCGAAGGGGTCGCTGGTAGGGGCACGCAGCACGATGTCGGTGGTGGCGGCGTAGCTGTTGGCGCCGGTGATGCCGAGCCAGGCACCGGCCAGCAGTCCGACGCAGACGCCGACGCCGATCAGCCAGCGGTAGCGCAACAGTTGACGGAACTGCTCGCGCAACTGCTCCGGCTCGTCCTCCGCCCGGACGGAAACGTGTGTGTCGCTCACCTGCCTAGCCCCCCAACGCCTCGTCGATCAGCGCGTCGATCCGCGCAAGACCCGCCTCCCGTGACAGATGAGCAGCCACATGGCGGGGCCCCGCCGCCCCCAACCCGTCCGCCATCGCCGGATCTTCGGCGAGTCTACGCACTGCTGACAGGAAATGATCAGGATTCTCCGGTTCCACGAGCATTCCGGCACCGGAGCGCAACACCTCGCGGGCCGTCCCTCCTTCGGCGGCGACGGAGGCGACCACCGGACGGCCGGCCGCGAAATAGGAGGTGAGCTTGGACGGGACGCTCATGTCGAGGACGGAGGCGCGCTGGGTCACGGCGAGCACGTCGGCTGCGGCCAGCACGTCGGGGAAGTCGGCGTCGGCCACCGGAGGCAGGAACTCCAGGTTGGGCAGTCCCTCGGCGCGACGGGCGAGGTGCTCGCGCTGGTTGCCGTCGCCCATCAGCACGATCCGGGTGGCCGGATCTCGGCGGGCCGCCTCCACCAGCACGTCCAGCCCCTGCTTGAGGCCCATGTTGCCGGAGTGCAGGACCACGGTCTGCTCCGGCCGCCAGCCGAGGCGCTCACGGGTGCGGGCACGGGGTGCCGAAGGCGCCTGTATGTGCGACCAGTTGGGCACCAGGCGGATGCGTCCGGGATCCACGCCCATGGCCCGCACCCGCTCGACGAACGTCTCGTGAATGACGCCGACGAGGGTGGCGCGCCGCAGCACCCACGACTCCGCACGCTCGGCCAGCTCGGCGGCGCGGCCGCCGCCCTGGATGCCGGACTGCGCGGCGGCGGCGCCCATGAGGTCCTGCACGACCGGCACGTACGGGGCGTGGTGCCGGGCGGCGATACGGGCGCCGAGCACTCCTCCGGCGAGGCTGGGCAGTTGGGCGAGCACGGCGTCGACGTGGCCGGTGCCGGGTGGTGCGACGAGACCGTGGACGAGGATCGAACTCTCGAACAGGGCTCTGCGCAGGGCGCTTTGGCGCGAGGGGACGCTGTGCCGGCGGCGGTGCACGGTGACCCCGGAACGCCGCTCGGTGGCCCGCCACACCCTGCGGTAGGCGGGGTCGAGGCTCCAGGAAGGGTAGTGCGGGAGCCCGGCGAGGACGTGGGTGTCGTGCCCGCGGCTCGCCCAGTGCTCGGCGATGCCGGTGGCGTACGGGCCGATACCGGTGTGCTCGGGAGAGTAGTTGGTGGACACCAGGAGCAACCGGCGTCCGGACGGGGCGACTTCGCCCTCCCCGCCGATGGCCGCGGTGACGTCCGGCTCGGTGGTGCGCTGCGTCGGAACGGAGCCCGCGGTGCGAGCAGCCCCGCTTCCGCCCCGATCACGACGCTCGTCGTGGGTATGTGTCACGCGACGAAACCTTCCCCCCGGCCGCCACTGCGGCCTCCCCTGTGTGTCCGCGTCCCACGGGCCCCCGCCCCTGGTCGGAAGTGAACCTGGACGCACCCTAATTGTTCACCCTCCGGGCACCGAGCATGAACGCTATCGTCAAAGTCCGCACATCCCCGCAAAGGTGTGTGCGTTGGGGGGACACCATCGATCGAGGGGGGCATCTGTTGCCATCGAGCAAGCCGTATCGCGTGGGCTACGCGCCGGGCGCCTACGACCTTTTCCACATCGGGCACTTGAACATCCTGCGCCACGCACGCGCCCAGTGCGACTACCTGGTGGCAGGCGTGGTCTCGGACGAGATGGCCGAACGGGCCAAGGGCCGACGGCCGATGATCCCGCTGGTCGAGCGGCTGGAGATCGTCCGCAGCATCCGCCACGTGGACGCCGCGTTCGTCGAGACCGTGCCGGACAAACTGGAGACGTGGCAGCAGGTGCGCTTCGACGTGCTGTTCAAGGGCGACGACTGGCGGGACACGCCGAAGGGGGAGCAGCTGGAGCGGGACTTCGCCACCGTGGGCGTAGACGTCGTCTACTTCCCGTACACCGTGCACACGTCGAGCACCCAGCTGCGACGTGCCATCGATGCCCTCGACGGGAGCCGGTTCACCGACGAACTGCGGACAGCTCCCGGAACCACTTGGTGAGGAAGGCGACGAGGAAGAGCGCGGCGGCGACGGCAAGGACGGTGTAGGCCCACCGAAATGTGCCACCGCCGCCGAGCAGCAGGAAGACCAGGCAGAACACCCCGTGGTCTACCGGGAGCAGGGCCATCGCGCGTGCCGTGGAGGGTGCGGCACGGTCGCCCGGGGCCGCCTTGGGCTTGAGCTGCTCGGTGAGCAGTCCGCCGAAGAACGTGACGACGGCGGCGAGTTGGAAGCCGAGCGGCACCAGCAGCCAACCGTCGGCCGTGGTCCCGAAGTGAGCGGGGTGGCGGTAGAAGGAGATCAGCACGGCGGTGTGCAGTGCGGTGATCTTGGCGCAGTCGACCACATGGTCGAGCCATTCGCCCACCGCGCTGCCGCCGCCGCGCAGCCGGGCGAGCTGCCCGTCGGCGGAGTCGAAGGCGAAACCGACCGCGAGCCCGAGCCACACCACGAAGCCCGCAGCCCAGGTGGGCGCGGCGAGCGCCGCCACCACGACCGCCGCGAAGCTGAACGCCGCACTGATCATGGTGACGTGATTGGGCGTCAGTCCGAGCCGGTACGCCCCGGCGGCGAGATACCGGCCAGCAGGCCGGTTCACGAACCGCGAGTACAGCGATACCCCCTTCGCGCTCTTCTGCGCGGACTTCAGCCGTATCAGCGCGGACGTCGTACTGCTCATCGATCCCCCCGGACCTCATGACCTCACCGGTCGCTCCCCTGATCCACATCATCACAGGTGATGGCGCACGATGACGAACGATCAGAGTACTGACCCGAAACGACGGGCGTCGTCACGGCGTCGGGTGCGGAGCAGGGGTCCGGCGGCTCTGGCGCGCAAACCGCCACCTGAGCACCGGCAACCGCAGCTCAGGCAGCAGATCGTCAAATGAGCGTCATTTCAGCGTCAACCCACACCGCACACATAATGCGCACCGCACAAAACCGCAGGTCAGGAGCCCTTCGTGGCCGGTTCAAGGATCGCCACGCACTCCACGTGGTGGGTCATCGGAAAGATGTCGGCCTGATCAGGTAGTGGAAAAGACCAGGTCAGAGCACCTTTCTCGGCTCGCCGCCCAGCGTGAGGGCGCCCAGAGCGTCAAACGAGCGTCACGGCCGACAGCCCGTCCCGCCTACTCGGGACAGACCGAGCTGCTACGACCAGTTCCCCAGCAGGCTCCGTCCCGCTCACTCCAGACGCCAGCTGGCTCATCATGACCCGCGCCACTTCTCTGGCCGCCATAATGGACTCATGCCCTCCAGCTCACAGCACACCGCACCCACACCGAGCGACCTCTCGGGCGCGGTCGCCGAGGACCTCGCGCTGTACCGGGAGAAGTTCCGGCGACGTCTGCCGGAGTCGCTGGACGAGTTGCACGGCCCGACCCAGGGGATCGTGGATCTGCCGCTGCACATGGCCTGGTCGGGAATGACCTCGTACGACATGAGCAAGCCTCGCCAGCGCATGGGCCTGTACCGCACCGTCCTGCACGAGGGCCTGCGCGACGACCTTCCCCGCTACCTCAACCAGGACTTGCTCCTCCAGCTGTGGCCGGTGCTGCGCACGCTCGTCGGTCGCACCGTGCGCGCCGTATGGGAAGACGCCTTCCCCCAGCTCGCCTCCCGCACCCGGGCAGCCGCGTGACGGACATGCCGGAGCTGCACGCGCGGCTCCTGGCGGATGTGATCGCGCTCGGCTCGCCATATCCCCTGGTCCTCACCGGTGGATATGCCGTACGGGCGCACCGCCTCGTGAACCGCCCCAGCCAGGACCTTGATGTCGCCACCGAGAACCCGGCGCCCATGACCGATATCGCCGCCACGCTCCGGGCCGGCCTGGAAGCCCGTGGCTGGAAGGTGCACGCGCTGGAGACCGCTCCGCTGTCCGCCCGCTTCACCGTGGCTGACCCAGCCACCGGGCAGGAGTGCGAAGTCGACATCCTCAAGGAGATCTTCTGGCGGCCGGTCGCCCAGAGCCCGTACGGGCCCGTCCTCGCGGAGGAGGACGTGATCGGAACCAAGGTCCGCGCCCTCGCCGACCGCGGAGCGCCCCGCGACCTGATCGACGTTTTCGCAGCCTCCCGCCGCAGGACCAACGCCGAGCTCGAGGAGTTCGGCCGCCGCCACGCCCGCGGCCGCTTCGAGCGCGAGGATCTGCAGTCGAACCTCACGGGCGCCGAGTGGACCGACGACGAAGCCTTCGCCGCCTATGGACTCGATGACGCCACCATCACCGCTCTGCGCACCTGGGCCGTAGATTGGGCCGACGACCTCGCGGCCCGTCTCCTCGAAGAGGCCCATGATCCGGACATCGACTGAGCGCGTCCGGAGGAGAGCACATCTGAAGGCGATCAGAGCAAGAGCCCGGAGATGCACACAAGATGATGTCGAGACAGTCCCACCCGCAGACGGCGTTGCGACGACCCACCCATGGCACCGAGTCAGGCAGCAACTCTACGGGTCTTGTCGCTTCCTGCGAGGCGACTGCGCAGCGCCAGAATTCCTGCTCCTCCGTGACCGCGCCATCGGAGCGGTGGCCGACGAGCTCTTCTCTGCGGTGAGTGGCCTTACGGCGTGCGGCTCGCGCGCCTCGATTCCCTCGGTACCAGGGATGGGGTCGGTCTGTATCGGTGCGGGAGCAGAACGACGGGCGGTTTCCGGGACGGGTAGGACGTTCCGACGCTGCAACTCGGCGACGCTGACCAGCGGTGACGTGAGAACACGGTCGAGCAGCTCATTCTGAGCCGACTGCAGCTCGACCAGATGCCACAGGACGGCCAGCACGTGCTGGAGTTCCTCGCTCCAGGCAGGCTGCCACCGGTCGGGCCGGATGTGGTCCAGCTGACTGACGGCCCTGCGAGACGGCGGTCCCGTCCTGCGTTTCAACCAGCCGTCGAGAACGTTCTGTCCGCTGACCTGGTAATCCCGCATTTGTTGAGTCACCGACACGAAAACACCTTGGCCGAAGTGGAGTTCGAGACGGTCGGGATCGTAGACGAAGCTCTCGGGCAATTCGTCCCTGCCGACCTGTCTCCGGTACGTGATCGCCGGCTGTGCGGTCGCCCAGACTTCCTGGGGCCCGCCGGGCCTCCCTGCCACCGGGTCCACGAGCCTCTCTCCGAAGGTGGAGGCCCAGATCACCTTCCGCCCGATGTGCAGCGCCTCCGACCACAGGGCGGCGTCACCGGTGAGGGGTACGCGGACGCCGATGGTGGTGAGTTCGTCGTCGAAGCGGGAGCGGAAACCGGGGTGGGCCGTGATCGCGGCGATGTACGCGATCAAGTCCTCGGCGGAGACAGCCAGACCGCCGAAGGAGTTACGAAGGTGCTGGAGAAGGCCAGGGGTCGCATTGGGGGTGCCGTCCTTCTGCAGGAAGGGGATCACCCTGCCACCACCCCAGCCGGCGAAGTGATGCATATCCGGCATCAGCGCGGTGAACAGAGTGGCGGGGCCGTCACCGAACCGTTCGGAGTGCAGTTCCACCATGTGTATCTGGCCCTCGGCCCGGTTCTCCCACAGCTCCGGCGAGCATCTGTCGAGGACCCTGTTGTCCGGAATGATCCACTGCCGATCGAACGGGCGGAAGGCCACAGGCACCGGTTCCGGACACTCGGGACCTGCCTCCAGCATCGACCGCCTTCGCTGTGCCGAGCCCGGGAGCGGCTTGACCGGCCGATCGACGGTACGGCCGCCCTTGGTCTCCCTGAACAGGGCGCGCTTCTCGGCAATGTCCGTCTCGGCGGTCAACCTCCGCCACCGGGAGCGCAGCGTGTCGGGGTCCGAGGAGTAGACCCACGTCCGCTTGGGCAAGATGCCGGGTACTGTCCATGGCAGCAGATCATCCAATGCGGGATACGTATCCCATGCTCCGAGTGCAGCGGGCGTGAACGGGGCGTGGGCGTCCTGACGCACCGGACGCCACTGGTCGCTGTCCGGCCCGAGAGCCTCGAGCTGCGCGTACTTCTCCTCACGAGTGCTGCCGTCCAGGGCGACGTACCTGATGTGGGCAGGTTCAGTGTCGGCCCTGCTGCGGACGAACACGGCGATCGTCAGTTGCTGCTGAACGCCCTCGAAGAGGCGTGTTCGCAACGGTGGCTGGATACCCTCCGGGCTGAGGTCGATGATCCAGCCCTCCGAACAAGTCTCACGCAGGTATTTCCTCATTCCTCGGAAACCAGGCCCGCTGAGGAAGCCTGCGGTACTGATGAAGGCGACGATTCCGCGGTCCGACTCGGAACGATGCTGTTCGAAGACCTTGAAGGTGGCCCAGCGCCAGAAGTAGACGTACAAGTTCTTGAGCTTGTTCTCGTGCACTCCGTTTCTGCCACCGAGGCGGAAGGCATCGAGCAGAGGTGCCTTGTCATCCCCCTCTCGGCCTTTCTCCACCCACCCGCCCTCCCCCTCGGCTCTCTCCCTGTCCGGCGGGTTGCTGATCATGACGGTGACCTTCTGCTCACGCTTGATCCAGTCCGCCTTGCGAGTGTTCTCGACCAGAGGATCGCCATCGGGCAGGAACGTGAAGAGCGTTGCCCTCTCATAAGGGTCTGCGAGGGTGTCGGCGAGATGGAGTCGCAGATCGCCGAGTTGAGTGTCGGTGACTTGCTTGCGGAGGGTCTGGGTGATCCTCATCTGGGCGACCGCATAGGCGGCCATCTGACGCTCGAAGCCGATCAGCCGGCCCGCCAGCTGTTCCACCGCTTCGCCGCGGAAGCCTTCCCCGCGGCGGGAGCGTTCTTCGGCGACCCTGTCGATAATCTCGCTGAGGAACGTGCCGGTGCCCATGGCGGGGTCTACAATCGTCACCTGCTCGTCCGCGAAGCCCTCCACGCAGCCCAGGCGGGTGCGCAGGACGGCGTCGGTGAAGCGGACCATCTCCTTCACCAGACGGGGCGGGGTGTAGTACGTGCCGGAGCGTTTACGCAGCTCGCGGTCGTATTCCTGGAGGAAATCCTCGTAAAGATGAACGTGGGCGTCGGGCGTCCGGGCTCGGATCGCCTCCCAGTCGACGGCGTCGATGACCTGCACGAGCGTGTCGATGCGGCGGGCGAACTCGGCGTCCACCGTCTCCGTCAGCAACTGCAGGGCTCGCCCCATCACCGTGTTCTCGGCCTTCAACTCACGTGCAACGTCAACGAAGTTACGGCCGGCGAGCGGTACGTTCTCGATACGGGCCAGCAGCAGGGCGAAGGCGATCGTCTGGGTGTAGCGGTCGGCGAAGAGGTGGTCGGGGTCTTGTCCATCGGTTGAGGGGAAGAGCACCTTGCTCCAGTGGTGCGCCAAGGCGGTGAAAGGCTTGGGGGCCCGCCGTCGGCTGCGAGGACCGTCTGGCGTTCTGCGTTCGAGGGCGAGCTGCTCCAGCACCTCCTCTCGCAGGTACTGGCACAGCGGAGCGATAGACGACACCAACTGGCCGACGGTGGTGATGCGTTGGGGCTGCCACCCGAGAAATTCCCGCAGCAGATCCCGAAACGCCGCTCCGTCGGCTTCGCTGGTACGCAACCGACTGCCGGACCGGTACAGATCACCTTCGAGCCGAACCGTGCGGAGAGGCCGCAAACCGCCTCGGTACAGGCACCAGGTGTGACCATTGCTGTACAGCACGTTGGGCAGCCGGCGCATCAGCTCCCACTGCTCCCGGTCCCGCTTCGTGAAGCCGTCGGGCGTGACGTCGTGCCCAGGCGCCTTCAGTTCCAGGAAGCCGGTGATGCGCCCCGATGTCTCCACCGCGTAGTCCGGACGCACACGGGCCTCGGGCAAGGGATACTCAGGATGAAGGCGAGGACTCAGCCTCCAGCGCGCCCCGAATGTCTCCACCAGCTTCGCCACCGGCAGGCTGATGGACGCCTCCGTGTCGCTGACCCGCAGACGCTCCCTGCACTCGGATCCAAAGTCCGCCACGAGAGCCCGTATCCACTCCTCCGGCATCTTGTCCCCCTCCAAGCTGTGGACGCGGACGGTGGATCACCGCAGACACAGCTTGTTGGAGGCGGAGGGACCGGCTCAGTGCGCACAGGGGGCGCGTGAGGGGCACAGACGGCGCGTTCCGTGACCGCTGGGAAAACAGGGGCGAATGTTGGTCATATCGATGTCGTCCTGCGCGACTTCCTCGACGAACGGGCCGGCAATGGAGACGAGCGTCATCCGAGCGTCAAAATTTTACTTTCCGCATCGCCACGTCGCCCGCGAGACCCGCGCCAGCCCTTGAAGCTGCAGCTCAGACCGTTCTGCACAAGCGAACCTCAGCCGACGCATTCCGCGAGCGAAAACAAGTCGAATCGACCACCTGGAAATACAAAGCAGCAGGTCAGGTTCCCTTCTCGGCACGTTCAAGAATAGCCACGCACTCCACGTGCGACGTCATCGGAAAGATGCCGGTCTGAGCGGGTCCCGAAAAATACCAGGTCAAAGGCCATTTGTCGGCTCGCTGTCGCGTCTGCGGGAGCCCGGAGCGTCAAACGAGCATCATGACGTACAGCACATCCCTCCTCTTCGGACCGAACAGGCCAGAGGGACGGTGAGCCAGTATCGGTTCGTGAGGTCGGCCTACCGGTAGCTCGTCAACGCCGACGGCCGGTGGATCGGGCCGGTGATCTGGGTCAGTGGCCGGCCCGTGCCGTGGTGGGCCTGGGCGATGATCTCCGCGGTGATGGAGACGGCTGTCTCCTCGGGTGTGGAGGCTCCGAGATCGAGGCCTATGGGGGAACGCAGCCGGGCCAACTGGCTCTCCGTGACGCCCTGCTCGCGCAGGCGGCGCATGCGCTCGTCGTGGGTGCGCCGGGAGCCCATGGCACCGACGTAGGCGACGGGCAGGTCGAGTGCCAGGCGAAGCAGGGGGATGTCGAACTTGGCGTCGTGCGTGAGGACGCATACGGCGGTGCGCTCGTCCACCTCGGTGCGTTCCAGGTAGCGGTGGGGCCAGTCGGCCACCACTTTGTCCGCGTGCGGGAAGCGGGCGGGAGTGGCGAAGACGGGGCGTGCGTCGCAGACGGTGACGTGGTGGCCCAGGAAGCGGCCGGCCTGGCTGAGGGCCGCGGCGAAGTCGACGGCACCGAAGACCAGCAGGCGCGGCCGGGACGCATGGACGTGGACGAGGACGGACAGGCGTTCGGGGCATTCGTCTGCCTGCCCGCCGATGTCGATGCGGGCGGTGCGGCCGGCCCGCAGCAGGGCCCTGGCCCGGTCGGCCACCGCCCGGTCCGCCGGGCCGCCGTCCACGCGCCCGTAGGCGGCATGGCCGCCGCCAAGCACGCTCAGCGTGGAGCCGAGGAGGCGCTCCGGGCCGTCCACGACCTGTGCCACGGCGACCGGTCGCCCTCGATCGATCTCGGAGAGGGCTGTGGACAGGTGCGGCTGGGCTGCGGGATCGATGCGCTGGACGAGGACGTCGAGTTCGCCGCCGCAGGTCAGGCCGACGGCGAAGGCGTCGTCGTCGGAGTAGCCGAACCAGGCCCGCTGCGGAGTGCCCCGGTCACGGAGCACCTGCCGGCACAGCTCGTAGACCGCGCCCTCGACGCAGCCGCCGGAGATGCTGCCGACGGCGTCGCCGTCCTCGTCCACCGCGACCGACGTACCGACCGGCAGAGGGGCGCTGCCGTGCACGCCGACGACGGTAGCCAGGGCGAAAGGGCGTGCCTCGCGGCACCAGCGGTGCAGTGTCTCCGCGATGTTCAGCATGGCCGTTGTTCTCCGTGGTTCGCGGTGGGGGGTGGGGTGGGCCGCCGCCGCGCCGCCGGGGAGCGCATACACGGCGGCGACCCTGGTAGGTCCGGCAGCCGGACGGGGGACCGTCCCCCACTGCCTTAAAGGCGTGGGGACCCCCAGCCGGACAGGCCGGTGGGGTGCCGGCGTCAGAGCAACGCCTCGGCCGTAATGGGCAGTTGGCGGACGCGGCGGCCGGTGGCGTTGAAGACCGCGTTGCCGATCGCGGCCGCCACACCCACCTGGACGACCTCGCCAAGCCCCTTGACGCCGAGCGCGTTGCCGTCGTTGTCCTCACCGTCCAGGTAGATCGCCCTGACCTCGGGGACGTCGGCGTTGACGGGGACGAGGTAGTCGGCCAGGTTGGCGTTGACGATCCGCCCGTCGCGGTGGTCGGTGACGGTGTGCTCCAGCAGGGCCGTGCCGATGCCGCCCACGATGCCGCCGATGGCCTGGCTGTCGGCGAGCTTGGGGCTGATGATCCGGCCCGCGTCGTACACCCCGAGCATCCGCCGCACCCGCACCAGACCCAGCGTCGCATCCACGGCGACCTCGGCGAAGGTCGCGTTGTAGGCGTGGTAGGAGTGCCGTGCGGGACTGGGAGGCCCGGTGTAGGAGCCGTTTGCTTCCAGGTGGGAGCGGTTGTTGCGGGCCAGCAGGCTGCGATACGTCTCACCGCGCGCCGGGTTGCCCTGCACATGCAGCCGGCCGCTGCGCACCACCACCTCGTCCGTGTCCACCCCGTACAGCGGCGACTCGCGGTCCTCGACAGCCAGCCTGATCGCCTGCTGCCGTACCTGGTTGCAGGCATCCACGACAGCGGTACCAACGCTGGCCATGGTCGACGAGCCGCCGTGCGGCGAGGTCCGCGGATACAGGGAGTCGCCGAGCCGGAAGGTGACCGTGCGCATGTTCAGCCCGAGTGCGTCCGCGGCGACCTGGGTCTGGGAGGTGTAGGTGCCCGGGCCCATGTCACTGGTGGCCGCCTCGACCACCGCGGTGCCGTCGGCGTCCAGGCGGGCCCGGGCATCCCCGGGATACCGCCCGGGGTCATAGACACCGGCGGCCATGCCCAGGCCGATCAGCCAGTCGCCATCACGCGTCGAGCGGGGCTTGGGACTGCGACGGTGCCAGCCGAACTCACGGGCGCCCACCGTGCAGCACTCGCGCAGCCGTCGGGTGGAGAACGGCAGATTGCTCGATTCGTCCTCGCTGGGCTCGTTGCGCCGGCGCAGCTCGATCGGGTCGATGCCGAGTTCGTGCGCGAGTTCGTCCATGGCCGACTCGATCACGAACGACGCCGAGGCGAAGCCGGGGCCGCGCATCCAGATCGGCGTGTTCACATCCAGCGGCACCGTCCGGTACGCCTGGCTGACGTGGGGCATGCTGTAGAGCATCTGCCCGGCGCCCATGACGGCCTCGGTGAACGTCTCGTACGAGGAGGTCTCGGCGTCGATGTCGTGGATGGCGGCGGACAGCCGACCGCGCCGGTCGCTGCCGAGGCGCAGACGGTACTCGTACGACGGCCGGAAACCGGTGCCGAAGTACATCTGCCTGCGGCTGAGCACCAGCTTGACCGGGCGGCCCGTCTCCCGCGCGGCCAGGGCGGCGACGGTGGTGTGCGGCCAGCAGCGCAGTCCGCTGCCGAAGCCTCCGCCGACGAACGGGTTGATGACGCGCACCGCATCCGCGGGCAGATCGAACACGGCGGCGAGCTCGTCATGCGTGCCCATCACCCACTGCGTCTTGTCCCACACGGTCAGCCTGTTGCCGTCCCAGCGGGCGATCGTGGCGTGCGGCTCCATCGGATTGTGGTGATTGCGCGCCAACTGGTAGGTCACGTCCAGCCGTACGGCCGAGGAGCGCAGGCCGGCCTCCGCGTCACCGCGCGCGTAGTCCGTCGGCTTGCCCGGCTCGGCCTCGGCGAGGTCCGTCGAGGGCTCCTGCGCGTCGTAGCCGACCTTGACCAGACTCGCCCCGTGCTGCGCGGCCTCCAGGGTCGTGGCCACGACGACGGCGACCGGCTGACCGTGGAAGAGCACCCGGTCGTCCTGGAAAACCCGAAGCCTGCGCCCGGGCGGGTTGTTGGAGCCGGAGTTGTCGCGGTACGGCAGCGTCGGCGCGTTGCCGTGATGGATCACCCGCAGCACGCCCCGGTGTTTTTCGGCGTCAGCCGTGTCGACGCCGGTGATACGGCCGCGGCCGATGGCCGCGTCGACGATGACGGCGTGCACCGCCCCGTCGGCGTCGTGCTCGGCGGCGTACAACGCCTGTCCGGTGACCTTGAGCCTGCCGTCCACCCGGGACAGCGGCGCGCCCACGGCTGCCTGCGGCTGGGGGCTCACTTGGTACCTCCTACGACGCGCAGCTGGCGTTCGACAGTGCGCTTGAGCAGCTCGACCTTGAACCGGTTGTGCTGAAGGGGACGGGCGCCGTCCGCCGCCTTCGCGGCAGCGGCCGACCAGAGGGCCTGCGAGGGGCGTTCACCGACGAGGTGCTGCTCGACGGCGGGCAGCTTCCAGGGCACGGTGCCCACGCCCCCCGCGGCGATCTTGGCCTGCCGTATCACTCCACCACGTACATGCAGCGCGACGGCCGCCGACGTCAGGGCGAACTCGTACGACTGCCGGTCACGCACCTTCAGATAGCCGGACCTGAGCGGGCGGGGAAGAGCGGGGATCTCTACTGCGGCGATCAACTCACCTTGGCGCAGGGCCTGTTCGCGCTGTGGGGTGCTGCCGGGACGCAACAGGAAGTCGACGAAGGGGACTTGGCGTGCACCGTCCGGGCCCAGCAGGTGCACCCGGGCCTCCAGAGCGGCGAACGCCACGGCCGCGTCGGAGGGGTGGGTGGCCACGCAGGCGTCGGAGGTCCCGAGGATGGCGTGCGTGCGGTTGTGGCCGTGCAGGGCGGCACAACCCGAGCCCGGCTCACGCTTGTTGCAGTCGGCGGTCACGTCCCGGAAGTACGTGCACCGGGTGCGCTGCATGATGTTGCCGCCGATGGTCGCCATGTTCCGCAGCTGGGCCGAAGCGCTCAGCTCCAGCGCCTCGGAGACGACGGGATACAGGGTGCGCACCTTGGCGTGGGCGGCGGCCTCGGACATGGTCACCAGGGCGCCGATCCGCAGTCCCCCCCGCTCGGTGACAGTGATCTCACCCAGCGGGAGGCCGGTGATGTCGACGAGGGTCTCGGGGCGTTCGACGGCCTCGCGCATGAGGTCGACCAGGGTGGTGCCCCCGGCTATGTAACGCCCGCCGCGACGACCGGCGTTGAGAGCTTCACGAGTGTCGGAGACGCGCGTGTAGGCAAAGGGATACATGGCGGCCGATCCTCACTTCCGGCCCGCGGTCTGCTCCACCGCGCGCACGATCTTGACGTAACAGCCGCAGCGGCAGATGTTTCCGCTCATCCACTCCCGGATCTCCTCCGGGGAACCGGTGTGCCCCTCCTGGACGCAACCCACCCCGGAGACGATCTGACCCGGGGTGCAGTATCCGCACTGGAAGGCGTCCTGGTCGATGAACGCCTGCTGCAACGGGTGGAGTTCGCCGCCGTCGGCCAGGCCCTCGATCGTGGTGACCTCGGTGCCCTCCAGCCGGACGGCGAGCGTCAGACAGGCGTTGACCCGGTGGCCGTCGACCAGCACGGTGCAGGCTCCGCAGGCCCCGGCGTTGCAGCCCTTCTTCGAGCCGGTCAGCCCGAGGTGCTCGCGCAGCAGGTCAAGGAGCGAGGTGCGGTTGTCGACCGTCACGGTCCGGCGGGTGCCGTTGACCGTCAGAGAGACCCGGCTGGAGGGCGACGCCCCCGCGGCGGTCGCCTCCTCCGGGAGGGCGATGAAGGCCCCTCCGGCCACGACGGCACCGCCGACCGCGGCGCTGGTGGCGATGAAGGTGCGCCGAGTGGGCACCGAGGAGAAGGGCTCGCCGGATCCGGTGGGGGGTGGAGCGGCAGACTCAGGGAGTTCAGTGGACATACGTACGCCTTCGTATCGCGGACGGATCGGCCGTACACAACAGCGGGACGAGAGAGTGGATCGTCGTCACCGGGAGAACCGGGCAACCGCGCTCTGGCAGCAGCGACTGGTCACCTGGGGAGTCTTGCACCGTCGGCAACGCTCGTGGCAGGGAGACTTTCCTCCCCCCTTGTCGCTCCATCAGGAGCGACCGGCCGACATCATCAGGGGCTGCGTGATCGATGGGCCGGGGGCTACTGGTTGCGGGTGCGGGGGCCGTTGTACTGCTGGTCGGTGACCGGCTCGGCCCAGGTGGTCTCGGGGGTGCCGTCGCCTGTGACCTCCCACAGAGCGATGTGTTCCATGAACCGGTCGGTGGCGGCACCGTGCCAGTGTTCCTCGTTCGGCGGGCAGGCCACGGTCTCCCCGGGGTGGGCCTCGAAGACGGTGCCGTCCCGGGTGCCGATCAGGGCGATCCCGGAAGCGACGTGCAGGGTCTGGCCCACTGCGTGGGAGTGCCAGTGGGTGCGGGCGCCCGGCGAGAAGCGGACCAGGTTGGCGCGCATCCGGGACGGATCCCGCCCTGCCACGATGACGTCCCACCACACGTCGCCGGTGAACCAGTCCGCCGGGGCCTTGCTGCTGGGCTGCTGCTTGATGAATTCCATGGTGTCTCTCAACTCTCCTTCGTGCAGCTCTCCCTTCGTGCGTGGGCTGTCTTCAGCGGGCGACGTAGCCGCCGTCCACGGGGAGGGCGACACCCACGACGAAGCCCGCTCCGGGGCTGCACAGCCACAGGACCGCCTGAGCGATGTCCTCGGCGGTGCCGAGGCGGTTGATGGGCTGGTTCGCCTCGGCCTCCGCCCGGTCGAGCTCCCCCTTGGCGATCATGTCGCTGACCATCGGGGTGTCGATGGTGCCGGGGCAGACGGCGTTGATGCGGATGCCGCGCGGGGCGTATTCGAGGGCGGCGCTGGTGGTCAGGCCGATGACTCCGTGCTTGGAGGCGTGGTACGAGGCGCGGCCGGGGAGGCCGACGAGGCCGCCGAGGGAGGAGCAGTTGACGATGGCGCCACTGCCCTGGGCGCGCATGTGCCGCAGCTCGTGTTTCATGCAGGCCCAGACGCCGCGGAGGTTGATGGCGTTGACGCGGTCGAACCGTTCGGCGGGTTCGTCGGCGGCGTCGCTGGGCGGGATCTGGATGCCGGCGTTGTTGTAAGCCATGTCGAGGCGGCCGAAGGTCTCCACGGTCCGGTCGACCGCGGCGGCGACCTGGTCCTCGTCGCTGACGTCGCAGGTCAGGGCGAGGACCTGGTGGCCGGCTCCGGTGAGTTCCTTCTCGGCCGCGTTCAGGGCCGTTTCGTCGATGTCGGTGAGGGCGACGGCGGCCCCGGACGCGGCGAACGCGCGGGCGGTCGCCAGGCCCATACCGGAGCCGGCCCCGGTGACGAGCGCGACCCGGCCGGTGAAGTCGTACGTGGGATTCACGTCGTGTTGTCCCTTCAGGCGCGGAGATATGGCAGCACCGCTGATGTCAGGGGTGGGCGTGCAGGGCGAGCGGTGGGGCAGGTCAGGGCGCGGCTTCGATGGTGATCTCGTCGGCGGTGGCGAGCTGCTCGGCACCGCCGTCGGCCATGTGCCCGAGGGGGACCAGGCCGGCCGCGTACGGGGCGTCGCGGTAGTAGGTGGCGAGCTGGTTCCAGGGCGCGTAGTACGCCAGGTCACCGACCTCGGGGTCGGCGCCCTCCGGGGCGCCGGAGGTGGACAGTTCTCGCGGCAGGTCGGCGATCTTCTCGGCCTGGTGGAAGTCGCGCAGCGACAGGGTGAGGGGGAGCTGGGCGGCGAGGTCGCGGGCGGTGGCGCTGTCGTTCAGGGTGGCGGCGATGCGGTGGCCGTTGAGGGTGAGCCGGATGTTCATGGCGGTTGTCCTGCCGGGTGATGTGGTGGCGGCCGGTGCTGTCGAAGCCTGAGGCGATGCGGGACGGGAGGGGGCGGCGGCCGGGGAATCGTTGGTGCAGGCGGTCACGACCAGCAGCAGGGCGGCGGCCGGGACCACGCGGGCGAAAGCGCGAAGGGGTGCCGGGTTCACGAGGTCTTCCTATGGCTGGTCGGGCAGGGGCTCGGAGTAGTGGCGGAAGCCGTCCCGCTGCTGGTGGATGTCGTACAGCCGCTGTGCCAGCACCTCGGGGCTGCTGTGCTCGGCGTCGGGCCGGATGGCTCCGGGGATGATCAACTGGGCGGCATGGATGTTCTCCGCGGCGAGCGTGTCGTGCAGCATGCGGGCGTAGGCGCTCTCGGCGGCGAACGCGATCGAGGTGCCGGCCACGTTCGGGTTGGGGCGTACGGCGCTGGAGCCGTTGACGAACAGCAAGGTGCCGCGGCCCAGTTGCCGCATGCCGGGCAGGACTGCGTTCACGGCGGTGACGGGGCCCTTGACGGAGAAGGCGAGCGGGGCGTCGAGGTCGTCGACGCCGGTGTCGAGGACCGGCTTCATGAAGTCGGCGCGCGGCACGGGGCTGTACTGGAGGATCTCGATGGGGCCCAGGTCGGCCGCAGCCGCGTACAGGGCCGCGGTCAGCGACTCGATGTCGAGGACGTCGGCGGTGAAGCCGCGAGCCTGGATGTCGTCGCGGGCGAGGTCGGCGTTCAGGCCATCCAGCTTCTCCGCACTGCGGGCGATGAGGGCGACGGCGTGGCCGGTCGCTCCGAAACGGCGGGCGGTGGCGAGCCCGAGACCGGGGCCGGCGCCGACGAGGGCGAAGGTCGTCATGGTCAGTCCTTTGTGTGAGCGGGGTGGTTGCCGGTCCTGTGGCCGCACCGCCCGGGTGCGCCCCCGGGTGTGGACGTGATCGGGGTCAGGGCTTGAGGAGGGCCTTGACGGCGCGGCGCTCGTCCATCGTCTTGTAGCCCTCGGCGACCTGGTCCAGGGGCAGGGTGAGGTCGAAGACCTTGCCCGGGTTGATGCGACCGGTCAGGACGCGGTCGATCAGGTCGGGCAGGTAGCGGCGCACGGGTGCGGGGCCGCCGCGCAGGCCGACCTGGGAGAAGAACAGCTCCTCCCCGTCGACCTGCACCTCGTGCGGGACGCCGACGAAGCCGACGTTGCCGCCGGGCCGGGCGGAGTGCAGGGCCTGACGCATCGACTCGGCGGTGCCGACGCACTCCAGCACGGAGTCGGCGCCGATGCCGCCGGTGAGGTCCTTGACGCGGGCGATGCCTTCGTCGCCGCGTTCGCTGATGATGTCGGTGGCGCCGAATTCGAGGGCGAGCTTCTGCCGGCTCTCGTGGCGGCTCATGGCGATGATTCGCTCGGCCCCCAGTTCTTCGGCGGCGATGACGCCGCAGAGACCGACCGCTCCGTCGCCGACGACGGCGGTTGAGCCGGGCTTCACCTCCGCCGCGAGGGCCGCGTACCAACCGGTGCCCATCACGTCCGAGACGGCCAGCAGGCCGGGCACGAACGCGGCGTCCGGGTGCCCGTCGGTGGCGACGAGGGTGCCGTGGGCGTTGGGGATACGCACGTAGTCGGCCTGGCAGGTGCTCATGAACTCGCGGTGCAGACAGGAGGACTGCCAGCCGTTCAGGCAGTTCGCACAGGTGTTGTCCGAGGTGGCGAAGGAGCCGACCACGAACTGACCCGGCTCGACGTGGGTGACCTCGCCGCCCACCTCCTCGACGACGCCGACGTACTCGTGCCCCATCGGGTGCGGGTCGCCGATGGGTTCCGCACCGCGATACGGCCACAGGTCCGAGCCGCACACGCAGGTGGCGACCGTGCGGATCACCGCATCGGTCGGCTGGAGGATCTTCGGGTCGTCGAGGTTCTCGAAGCGCACGTCGCCGGGGGCGTAGATGACTGCTCCGCGCATGGGGGTGCTTCCTTCGGTGCGGGGATCGGTGAGCCGCAGACGGGGTCGGGCTCGGCTGCTCGATATCGAGCCTCACAGGCGAGGGCAGGGGCGAAAAGCGGCGAAAATCATCCCGGGAAGGGAACATCCTGGGAGTAGATTCTCCCCCCTTCACCGGGTGGGATCGATGTCATGCTGGGAAGCATGACCGCCAACGTCCCCCTCAATGAGCTGGGAGAATTCCTCAAGAAGCGCCGCTCCGAGCTGAGCCCGCGCACGGTCGGACTGCCCGAGACCGACAGGCCCCGCCGGGTGGAGGGGCTGCGCCGCGAGGAGGTCGCCCAGCTCGCCAGCATCAGCACCGACTACTACACCCGCCTCGAACAGGGCCGTATGCAGGCATCAGCACCCGTGCTGGACGTCCTCGCCCGCGTCCTCCGTCTGGATGACGACGAGCGCGGCTACCTCTTCCAGCTCGCGGGCAAGACCACCACCCGCACCCGGCGCCGCGGCCGGCAGAAGGTCCAGCCACAGTTGCAGCGGGTCCTGGACGACCTCACCGCCACTCCCGCCGTCGTGCAGGGCCGGCGCGGGGACATCCTGGCCTGGAACGCGCTGGCCGCCGCCCTGGTCACCGACTTCTCCCGCATCCCGGAAAGGCACCGCAACTACCCGCGGATCATCTTCACGGACCCGGCCATGCGCACCCTGTACGCCGACTGGGAGAGCTCCGCGCACATCGCCGTCGCCCAACTGCGCATGGAGGCCGCGAAGTATCCCGAGGACCCCCGCCTGATCGAGCTGGTGGGTGAACTGTCCCTGCGGGACAAGCAGTTCGCCAGATGGTGGGGCGATCACCACGTCGCCGCCCGCACCGTGGGCACGAAGACACTCAACCATCCCGTAGTCGGCGAACTCGTCCTGGACTGGGACACCCTCACCGCCAACACCGACCCCGACCAGCACCTCACCGTCTGGACCGCCGCACCCGGCTCCCCCACCCACGAACGGCTCCGCATCCTCGCCTCCTGGGCCGCCGACCAGGACCTGCCGGCCTCCTACCCCGTCGGCTGACCGCGCCGGCCGCCGCCATGGAGGCGGCCGACGGATCGCGCCGACGCCCTGATCCGTCGGGGCGGTTCCCCACACGCCCGTGGACCACCACGCTCAGACCACGAGCCGCTGCACGTCCATCAAGCCGCGCTCTCCGATGCGGTGTTCCGCCGGCAGGATGTAGGTACGCAGACCGCAGACGGCCGCGCCGCCGTCGCGGACCGGGTTGTCGCCGACCATGAGGGTGGCGCGGGGGTCCGCACCGAGGTCGGCACAGGCTTTGAGGAACAGCTGTGGGTCGGGCTTTTCCCGACCCTGCTCGTAGGAGATCACGCAGGTGTCGATCAAGGCGTCCAGCCCGTGGTGGGCGAGGTGGGTGCGCAGGTCCCAGGCGAAGTCGCTGACGACGGCGATGCGCAGTCCGCGCTGGTGCAGGGCACGCAGGACCGGTTCGGTGTCGGGATAGGGAACCCAGGCGTCCGGGGCGGTGAGTTCCCGGTAGGCCGCCTCCTCCGCGCCGCGCAGAAAGTCCACCTGTCCCCACCATCCCCACATGGCGCGGCGGTGCTGTGCGGAAGAGAGATCACGGCCTTCCTGGAGGGTGACGACGGAGGGCAGCCGGAAGGCGGCGCGCAACTGGTCGGAGATTTTGGCCACTGCGTCGGGCTCGTCCAGCACGGCCAGGCGGCCGGCTGCGGAGCCGACCCGCCGCAGCCACGTCTCCAGGTCGATCATCTGGAAGAGGGTGTTGCTGAAGTCGAACAGGACGGCCTGGACCGCGGGTACGGGTGCGGCCCTCTCGACGTCGCTGGGACGGTAGGCGCTGGGCGTTTCGAACAGGGTGTGGATCATGGGGAGGGCTCTTCGGGTTCGACCGTCTCGACGGGGACTTCGAGGCCGCGTATGGCCGCGAGCTCCGCGTCGGGGGTGCCGGTGTCGGTGATGACGGTGTGGTAGTCGGCCACGGACCCGTACTCGTACGTGGCGGTCTTGCCGAACTTCGAGTGGTCCACCAGGAGCAGCGCCTGTTCGGCGGAGGCGAGCATGGCCAGCTTGACCTCGACGTAGTCGTTCAGGGGGTGGAAGAGGCGTCCTTCCAGGACGGCGGTGGCGGACATCAGGGCGAGGTCGGCCCGGATCCGGGACAGGGACCGGGTGACGGTGGGGCCGGTGCAGGAGTTGAAGTCGCCGCGGTAGTGGCCGCCCAGCAGGGTGACGTTCACCGCGGGGGCGGCGGACCCGAGGCGCTGGGCGAGGCCGACCGAGTTGGTGACGACGTGCAGCTGATCCATCTCCGCCAGCGCCGGGACCAGGGGGAACAGGGTGGTCGAGTCCTCCATGAGCACCGTGCTGCCCGGCCTGATCCGGTCGGCGACGGCCGCGCACAGCGCGTTCTTGGCCGCGAGGGCGCTGTTCTCGCGGAAGCGGGTGGCCGTCTCCATGGTGAGGGCGGGGAAGGCGACGGCCCGGCCGCGTTCCTTGCGCAGCAGATGACGCCCGGTGAGGTCGTCGAGGTCCCGGTGCATCGTCATCAGACTGACGTCGAAGTGCCGGGCGAGGTCGTCGATGCGGGTCTCGCCGTGTTCGGCGACGTACCGCAGCACGGCCTGGCGCCGTTCCTCGACGGCCGCCTGTGACAGTCGCGTACGGGCGGTCACGGCGCCCCTCCTTCCCGGTTGCTCCGGTCTCGCAGTTTCCCACACGGACCGGTGCGGGTCGGGGCCCGTCCGGCTCGCGGGCGCCGGGCCGCTCGTGTGGCGGCGGCTACTGCGTACGACGTGCACATCTGTGTCCATATCGGCATCCACACCTGCATTGCCGTGGGCTACGGTCCGTCCACCGTGACCAGTACCTTGACCTGCTCGGGGTCGACGGATGCGGCGAACGCCTTGGCGGCATCCTCCAGCGGGTAGGTGGCGGTGACGATCTCGGCGGTGTCGATGGCGCCGGAAGAGATCAGGGACATCGCGGTGCGGTAGTCGTCGCCGGTGTACATCAGGGTGCCCTCCATGCGGATCTCCCGGTCCTGGATCAGGTCGAGGCGGACCGGGGTGGTGCCGGCGGCGCCTACGCCGACGACGATGATCGTGCCGCCCTTGGTGACCAGGTCGGTGGCCTGGGCGATGGACTGTTCGCGCGCCACGCAGTCGAAGACCACGTCGGCCGGTCCGCCGAGCGCCGCGTGGGCCTGGTCGGCCAGGTCGGTGGCGTCGGCAGGCAGGGCCGTATCGGCTCCGAGACGCAGGGCGCGGTCCCGCTTGCCCGGCAGCAGGTCGGTGACGGCGATCTTCGCGGCGCCGGCGTGCCGGGCGGCGGCGAGGACGAGCAGACCGATGGGCCCGGCGCCGAGCACGACGACCGTGCGTCCGGTGAGGTCCCCGGCCTTCGCCACGGCGTGCACCGGGGTGGCCAGGGGTTCGACGAGGGCGGCCTCGATGTCGGTCATGCCGTCGGGGACGCGGTGGACGCGGTCGGCCGGGATGGTGAACAAGTCGGCCATGGCGCCGGGTGTCTGACAGCCGAAGACCTTCAGCTCCTGGCAGATGTTGTAGCGGCCGGAGCGGCACTGGGGGCACCGACCGCAGTACAGGTTGGGCTCGATGATCACCCGGTCTCCGGGCGCGAAGTCCTCGGCGCCCTTGCCTGCCGCGGCGACGACACCGACTGCCTCATGGCCGGGGCGGTAGGGCAGGTCGATGAAGGGGTGGTGGCCGGCCACCGCATGGGTGTCGGAGCCGCACACGCCGACGACGGTGGTGCGCAGCAGGAGTTCGTCGTCGCCGGGTACGGGGGCGGGCACCTCCTCGAGGGTGATGTCGTCGAGGGAGCGGACGAGAACGCGGCGGATCTGCTCGGTCATGTGGGGGTTCCGTTCGGTTCGGGCGTTCACGCGGTGGCGAGGCCGAGCTGGATCTGGATCTTGCGGCCGATGCCTGCCTGGAAGCGGGCGACGGCGTCCGGGAACGCCGCCAGGGGAAGGCGGTCACTGATGAAGACGCGGGGGTCGATGACACCGGTGGCGAAGAGGTCCGCCGCGCGTTCGAAGCTGTGCAGGACCGCCATGGAGCCGGTGATCGTGATCTCCTGGTTGTAGATCCTGTACGGCTCGATGGTGGCCCGTGCGGCGTAGTCGGCGACCCCGAACTGCAGGTACGTGCCCCCTTTGCCCACCCGGCCGAGGGCATCCTGAATGGCTTTCGCGTTTCCGGTGGCGTCGACGACCAGATCCCATCCGTAGGGCGGCCGGTCGAGCTCGTCGGCGGACGCGGCACCGGCGGAGCAGCCCAATTGCCATGCCGTGGCCAGGCGTTCGGCGTTGATGTCGACGATGTCGACGCTCGCGGCGCCGGTGGCCTTGGCGAGCTGGAGCATCATCAGGCCCATGGTTCCGGCGCCGTAGACGAGCACGCGGGAGGCGAGGCGGCTGCGCAGGACGTCGTGGCCGCGCACCGCGCAGGACAGCGGCTCGATCAGGGCCGCGTCCTGGGCGTCCACGTGGTCGGGCAGTCGTACGCAGTTGGCGACGGGCGCCACGGCGTACTCGGCGGCGGCGCCCGGGTGGGTGACTCCGATGGCGGCCCAGCGTTCGCAGAGGTTGTTGTGGCCGAGGCGGCAGTAGCGGCACTCGAAGCAGTACAGCGACGGGTCCACGGCGACCTGGTCGCCGAGCGCGAGTTCGGTGACCTCGCTACCGAGGGCCACGACCTGCCCGGCGAACTCGTGGCCGGGGATGATGGGCAGCTTCGGGGCGAACTCCCCCTGGAGGATGTGCAGATCTGTGCCGCACAGCCCGGTGGCCGCGACCTCGACGACGACCTCGCGCGGGCCGGGAGCGGGGTCGTCGACCGTGGCGATCTCGATACTGCTGGGCTGGGTGATGACGGCCGCCCTCACTTCACCGCTCCCAGCGACAGGCCGCGGACGAGCTTGTCCTGGGCGGCGAAACCGGCGATGAGGACGGGCAGCGAGACCAGGGTGGCCGCCGCGCACAGCCGGGCCAGGAACAGGCCCTCGTTGGTGATGAAGCCGACCAGGAACACCGGCGCGGTGGACGCCTGCGTGGCGGTGAGGTTCACGGCGAACATGAACTCGTTCCAGCTGAAGATGAAGCAGATCAGCGAGGTGGCGGCGAGTCCGGGCATGGCGACCGGCGCGACCACCCGCCACAGCACGGTGAGCAGGCCCGCGCCGTCGACCTCGGCCGCCTCCAGGATCTCCTTGGGGACCTCGGCGAGGAAGGAGCGCATCATCCATACCGCGATCGGCAGGTTCATGGCGGTGTAGAGGACGACCAGCGTCCACACGTTGTCCAGCATCCCGGCGTCCTTGACGATCAGGTACACCGGCAGCAGGGCCGCGATGGCCGGGAGGAACTTGGTGGACAGGAAGAAGAACATCACGTCGGTCCACTTCTCGACCGGCTTGATGGACAGCGCGTAGGCCGCCGGCACCGCCAGGGCGAGGACCAGCAGCGTCGAAAGAACACTGGCCATGACCGAGTTGAGAAGGAACGGGGTGATGTCCCGGCTGAACAGCAGCTCGTACTGGTCGAAGGTGAGCGGCGCGAACGGGGTCGGCGGGTTGGTCGCCGCGTCGGCCTCCTGGTGAAAGGAGGTGAGGACCATCCAGGCCACTGGCGCGAAGAAGGCCAGGGTGGCGAGCCAGGCGACGAACGTCCACAGCGGCGACAGCTTGGGCGCACCGCCACGGTCGTCCTTACGGCGAAGGAGCTTCTTGAACCTCGTCCCGGGCGCGGCGACTGCTGCATGGGTCATCGGGAAACCTCCTCGCGGAACAGCGACGCGATGGTGCGCAGCGCGAAGGTCGCGATGACGAACGCGCCGAGGACGACGACGACACCGGCGGCGGCTGCCTCGCCGTACTCGTATTTGCGGAACATGGTCAGGTAGATCTCGTAGGGCAGGTTGGTGGTCTGGGAGCCGGGGCCGCCCTGGGTGATGGTGAAGACCGCGTCGAAGGTCTGCACGACGTAGATCGTGCCGAGCAGGACGCCCAGCTCGATGTACTGGCGCAGGTGCGGCAGCGTGATGTGGCGGAAGGTCTGCAGCGCGGAGGCGCCGTCCATGCGGGCCGCCTCCAGGACGTCACCGGGCTGCGCCTGCAGGCCGGCCAGGAGGATCAGCATCATGAACGGGGTCCACTGCCAGACCAGCGAGACCACGACGGCGGGCATCGGGTAGGAGGAGATCCAGTCGACCGTGGGGCCGTTGTCCGCGCCGAAGAGCCGGTAGACGGCGTTGAGGGTGCCGTTGAGCAGTCCGTAGTCGGGGTTGTAGATGGCGTGCTTCCACAAAAGCGCCGCCGCGACCGGCATGACCAGGAACGGGGCGATGAGCAGGGTGCGCGCCAGCCCGCGGCCGGCGAAGCGGCGGTCGAGGAGCATCGCCAGGCCGAGTCCGAGGATCACGCTGATGATCACCACCGAGGCGGTGAGCACGACGGTGTTGAGCACGGCCGTGCGCAGCCGCTCGTCGGTGAAGACGAACGAGAAGTTGGACAGGCCGACGAAGTGCCTCTCGCCCGGCTTGAGGATGTTCCACTGGAAGGTGGAGATGATCAACGTGGCCACGAAGGGCAGCTGCGTGACGACGATGGTGAAGATCAGCGCGGGCAGCAGCGGGATGCGGCGCTTCCACTTGGCGGCCGTGCCTGAGGACTTCCGGGTACGGACGGGTGGGGGTGCTGTCTTGGGGGGTGCGGTGAGCGTGGTCATGAATGGTTCCTCTGCCGGTGAAGGCCGGGGTTGGGGAAGCGGCGCCCGGCCGGCACGAGGCCGGCCGGGCGCTGAAGGTCACTTCTGGTAGGTCTTGGCGACTTCTTCGGCCAGCTTCTGGCCGTCGTCGAGGGCCTTGTCCACGCTGGTCTTGCCGGCGATGGCGGCGGAGATCTCCTGGGTGACCTTGGTGCCCAGGTCCTGGAACTCGGGGATGGCCACGTACTGGATGCCCACGGTCGGCCGGGGCTGGACGCCCGGGTTGGCCGGGTCGGCGCCCTCGATGGACTTCAGGGTGATGTCACCGAAGGAGGCGGCGGCCTTCTTGTACTCCGGGATCTCGTACGTGCTGGCCCGCTTGCCGGCCGGTACACGCGACCAGCCGAGCTTCTCGCCGACGAGGTTCTCGTACTTCTTGCTGGAGGCCCACAGCATGAACTTCGAGGCCGCGTCGGCGTTCTTCGTGGTCTTGGGCATGGCCCACGACCAGGCCCACAGCCAGCCGCTGCTGTCCGTCTTGACGGTCGGTGCGTAGGCGTAGCCGACGTTGCCGGCGATCTTGCTGGAGGCGGGGTCCTCCAGCGACCCGGCCGCGCTGGTCGCGTCGTACCACATGGCGACCTTCTTCTGGCTCAGCGCGTTCAGGCACTCGG
Source organism: Streptomyces dysideae (assembly GCF_001514305.1). Classification (GTDB taxonomy): domain Bacteria; phylum Actinomycetota; class Actinomycetes; order Streptomycetales; family Streptomycetaceae; genus Streptomyces; species Streptomyces dysideae. The sequence goes on along the minus strand of NZ_KQ949125.1, from coordinate 9,039 downwards.
TGAACCCGGCCTGCGGGGCGCCCGCCTCACCGTGCTCGCGGACCAGGTCGACGTAGAACTTCGTGGCCTCCTTGAAGCCGCCGCTGTTGACCTGCGCCTTCCAGTCCTCGGTGAACCAGGTGCCGCCGAAGGTGTTGACCATGGACGTCAGCGGCGCACCCAGCTCCCCCCAGCCGGCCAGACCGCGCAGGCAGATGCCCTTCATTCCCGGCTCGGCGCCGTCGACCTCGGCCGCGATGTCGGCGATCTGCTGCCAGGTCGGCCGTTCGGGCACCGTGATGCCCTTCGCCTTCATGACGTCCTTGTTGTACATGAGCATCGAGGACTCGCCGTAGAACGGCAGGGCGTAGAGCTTGCCGTCCGAGCCCGTCAGCGACTGCACCATTGGCTTGAGCAGGTCGGCCTTGTCGAAGCCGGTGTCCTTGTCGGCGTACGAGCCCAGGTCGTGCAGCCAGCCGTTCTTCTCCCAGATGGGCACCTCGTAGGCGCCGATGGTGGCGACGTCGTACTGGCCGGCCTGGGTGGCGATGTCCTGGGTGACTTTGTCGCGCAGCTCGTTCTCGGGAAGGATCGTGAAGTTGACCTTGATCCCGGTGTCCTCGGTGAAGTTGTCCTTGGTCAGCTTCGCGATGTCCTCCATCTGCGGGTTGCCGACCATCAGGACGTTGATGCTCTTCCCTCCGCCCGAGGACCCGCCCGCTCCGGCTCCGGAACAGGCGGTGGCGAGCAGGGCGGTGGCGGCGGCGCCGGCTATGAGGGCGTATCTGGTCGATGCCATGTGACGGGGGGCCTCTCGTGCTGGTTCGCCGGGACCTCGACTGAGGCGCGGCGGGTCGAGCAGGGGTGTGGATGCGTCCTTGGGGAGTCGGGCGCGTTTCGATGGCCGAATTATTAGCAGGAGACTGCGCCGTTGTTAACACATCTTGCGAGAAATTCTCTTCGAACTTATCGTCAAGCGTTCTCTGCGGGGCTACGGGACTCCACCGAACAGCCCAGCCCCAGCCCTCGAACGTGCCGCCGCCATCCCCGAGGAACCCACATGAGCGCCAGACCGGAACCCGCAGACCAGCCTGCCGTCGTCGTCGCCGGAGACGCGCTGGTGGACCTCACCCCTGCCCGTACGGCCGATGGTGCCGCGGCCTTCCAGCCGCGCCCGGGCGGCTCCTGCCTCAACGTCGCCGCCGGTCTCGGCCGACTCCGAGTCCCCACGGCACTGCTCGCGCGCCTCTCCGACGACCGCTTCGGCGATCTCCTGCGCGCGCACCTCGCGGCATCCGGCACCCGGCTCACCCATGCGCTGCCCGCGTCCGAACCCACCACTATCGCAGCCGTGCAGCTGCGCGAGGACGGGTCGGCCGCCTACTCCTTCCACGCGAACGGCACCGCCGACCGCGGCCTGCGCCCCGAACACCTCGCTGCTCTCCCGGACGGCGGCGCGCTGCCCGCGGGGACGGCTCTGCACCTCGGGTCGCTGGGTCTGTTGCTCGAACCCCTGGCCTCCACGCTCGACGGACTGATTCGCCGGGAGGCGGGCCGGCGGCTGGTGTCCCTCGACCCGAACGTGCGGCCGGGCCTGGTCACCGACCGCGCCGCCTATCTCCGGCGATTCGCCGAGTGGGTGGCGCTCGCCGACGTGGTGAAGGCGAGCGACGAGGACATGGCATGGCTCCACCCGCATGAGCCGTACGAGGCGGTGGCCGAACGCTGGCTCGCGTCAGGCGCGGGACTCGTCCTGATCACGTTCGGCTCCCAGGGCGCCTGGGCCATCGGCCGCGACGCCCGCGTCCATGTGCCGGCCCCGGCGGTCCGGGTCGTCGACACGGTAGGAGCGGGCGACGCCTTCACCGCCGGAGTGCTCGCCCATCTGCACCACACCGGCCGACTCAGCCGCGACGGCGTCGACCACCTCGCCGCCGGCGAGCTTGCCCGGCTGCTGTCGTACGCCGTGGACATCGCGGCCGACACCTGCACCCGCGCCGGTGCCCAGCCGCCGTACCGCTACGACGGCGCGCCGACCCCCGTGTAGCGGCAGCGGCAGCGCCTGGATGCCCGTCGATCCCTCACGTCGCGGGCGTGTCCGGCACTCACTCCGGAGCCTCGGGCGCGTCCAAGCGGGCCCAGACCGGTCCGAGAGCCTCCAACGCCTCCCGGTACACCTGGTACGCCTCGTCGAGTACGGCGACCCGGTCGGGGCGGGGTTCGTGGCGCCTGAGTACGGCGGCGGTGACGCGCGGGTCCGTCACGTCGTCGAGCATTCCGACGGCGGTGGCGGCGAGCAGAGCCGCTCCCCGGGCCGCGCTCTCCTGCACATCGGTCACCACCACCGGCCGTCGCAGCGCGTCTGCGAACATCTGGCTCCACACCGCGCTGTGGGCGGCGCCGCCGGTCAGCCGGGCCGCCGCCCCGGTGACCGGCAGCTTCGAGCAGAGCGCGTCGACGTGCCAGCGGTGATTGAGGACCACCCCTTCCATCAGGGCCCGCAGCACGTGGCCGCGGCCGTGCCAACCGCGAAGGCCGAGGAACGTCCCGGACGCGGGATGCGGGTGCGGAGAGCCGTAGACGAACGGGTGGAACAGCACCTCCGACGGACCCTACAGGCACGCCTCGACCTCGCGGCCGATCGCCTCGTGGACGCCGTACCGCTGGTCGGCCGGCGCGCCCGTGACCCGCAGGAACCACTCCAGGTTCGCCACCGACGCGGGTGAGGTGGACATGCTCATCCACTGCCCCGGCCGGACGAAGTGACGGACCTGCCAGCGCGGATCGACCACCGGACGCTCACTGACCACCTGGTTGATGCTGAACGACCCGGCGATCAGGCACAGCTCGCCCGGCGTCGTGCCGCCGATCCCGAGCGCGGCGGCATCGACGTCATGGGCGCCCGTGACGACGGGCGTGCCGGCGATGAGCCCAGTGAGCGCCGCGGCCTCACGGGTGACGGTTCCGCTCACCGCGTCGCAGGCCAGCACGGGCGGCAGCAGACGAGCGAGCGCGCCGAGGCCGTACAGATCGAGCAGCTCCGGCGAGTAGCCGCCCCGACGCAGGTCGGTGAACGAGGCACTGGCGTCCGTCGGATCGGTGGCCACCGCGCCCGTCAGTCTCAGGCGCAGCCAGTCCTTGCAGGACAACAGCCAACGGGCCTGCACAAGCGCTCCCGGCTCGTGGCGGGCGAGCCAGGCCAGCAGGGCGGCCGGGGAACCAGCGAACGGCACAGTGCCCGACAACTCCAGCGCGCGCGACCAGACCGGAGTGCGCCGCCACTCCACCAGCATTGGTTCGGCGCGCGTGTCCATCGCCACGATGCCGGCGCGCACCGGCCGGCCGAACTCGTCGACGGCGTACAGGCCGTCGCCGTGCCCGGCCAGTCCCACCGCGGCGACGGCTCGCCCCGCGTCCGGCCCCGCCTCGGCGAGACAGGCGGCGATGGCCTGGAACGCCGTCCGCCACACGTCGTCCATATCCCTCTCCACCCAATGGGGTTGAGGGGTCTTCAGGGGCACTGGGCCGCTGCCCCGCGCCACCGCTCGGCCGGTGGCATCGAACAACACGGCCTTGGTCACGGTATGGCCCGCGTCCACACCGAGCACCAGTCCACGCGCCACAGCTCACACCCGCCCCAGGCCGCAGGCAGTGTCCGTCGCGGCGCACCGGCCGGTCGCCGCGAGTCCGGCGACGAGCCACGCCGAACGCAGCGTCGTGGTCGCGCCGGAGCCCTTTCGTTGCCGCTCAGTCAACGCCGCGCCCCGGTCCGAAACGGGCCGCACACCTCTGCCAGGGCGTCGACGTACCCGGCGGGGTGCATCGATCACCGATGACCAGAACGCACACCGGGGTCTCCTCGCGTGCCGAAGCCACCATCCACCGGGCCGATCGTCCCACGTAGCCGGTCGACGCGCCCTGACCGTCATCCGTCAGTCCGACGGCGTTGCTCTTCTTCCTTTGATGCGCCTTGAATGGGCGTCATCTGAGCGTCAAGAGTTTTGAGCGATGCCACGGCGCTCGGGCGACTCAGACCGCGCCCGGCTACAAAACCACAGATCAGCGCCTGCACGATGCGCGAACCGTCCGCTCGACCCGCTGCATGAAGGAAAACAGGTAGAGCCGACGCCTGAGTCAGGAAACGGGCAGGTCAGACGCCCTTCGCCGCAGGTTCCAAAATCGCCACACATTCCACATGCGAGGTCATCGGGAAGAGATCGAACACCCGCAACATCCGCACTCGATACCCCCCGTCCCGGAAGTACGCCAGATCCCGAGCCAACGCGGCCGGATCACACGCGACATACGCGATCCGCCGCGCCCCCAGCGACGCCAGATGCGCCACCGTCTTCCGCCCCGCCCCCGCCCGCGGCGGGTCGAGGACGATCAGGTCGACCTCGGTGATACCCGTGCGCGGCAGAACGACGTCGACCTTGCCCTGCTCGATACGTACGCGGTCGAAGTCGGCGAGGTTGTGCCGGGCGTCCTCCACCGCGCGCTTGCCGGTCTCGATGCCGAGGACCGCGCCCTGGTCGCCGAGCCGGTCCGCCAGCGCGCCCGCGAACAGGCCCACACCGCAGTACAGGTCCAGCGCCATCTCGCCCTTGCGGGGCAGCAGACCCTGCATGACCGCCGTCACCAGCGTGTCCGCCGCCTTCGGGTGCACCTGCCAGAAGCCGCCGCTGCCGACACGGTACGTACGGCCGTCCGCGCGCTCCCGGACGAAGGGGCGGCCGTGGACGCGGTGGACGCCGCCGTCCTTCTCCTCGACCCGCATCACGGAGACCGGCCGGTCCAGCTCGACCAGGGGCAGGCGTGCGCCCGGCCGCGGCGTCAGGATCACCTGCCGGTCCTGCGAGCCGGTCGCCGCGATCGCCTCGACGGACTCCATGCCGGTCCAGTCACGCTTCTCGACGCCGAGCTCGCTGACCCCCTCGGCAGCGATCAGGCAGTGGTCGATGGGCTCGACCTCGTGCGAGCGGTGCCGACGCAGCCCGGCCCGGCCGGTGTCGGCGTCCACGGCGTACTGCACCCGCGTCCGCCACTGCGGCACCTGCCCGGCGGGCAGCTTGTCGCCCTCGGCCGGCATCACCGTGCCGTCCCAGCCGACGTCCTCCGGTGTGAGACCGGCGAGCCGCTGCAACTGTTCGGTGACGACCTCGCCCTTCATCCGGCGCTGCGCCCCCGGCTTGGCGTGCTGCCAGTCGCAGCCGCCGCAGCGGCCGGGGCCGGCGTAGGGGCAGGGCGCCTCGATGCGGTCCTTGGACGGCGACAGCACCTCCACCGCGTCGGCGCGCAGGAAGCGGTCGCCCTCCTCGCCCTCGGTCACCCGGGCCACGACCCGCTCGCCGGGCAGCGTGTGCCGGACGAACAGCACCTGGCCGTCATCGGTACGGGCGATGCAGTGCCCGCCGTGGGCGACGGGGCCGATCTCGACCTCGCACTCCTCCCCCACCAGCGACTTCTTCGGTTCTGCCTGCATGGTGGGGTGACTCCAGAGAAGAGAAAGGGAACGAGCGGACAACAGCCCACCAGTCTACGGGCTCACCGCACGGGTCAGTCCTTCCCGCTGGCCTCCTTGGGCCGCTCCTGCGCCGGACCGCGCCGCACCGCCCCCGGGGCGTTCCACTCCTGCCGCTTGCGCTCCCGGATCTTCGCCGCCTCCGAGGACTGCAGCTGGTACGGCACCGAGGTCACCATGACACCGGGCGTGAACAGCAGCCGGCCCTTCAGCCGGAGCGCGCTCTGGTTGTGCAGCAGTTGCTCGTACCAGTGGCCGACGACGTACTCGGGGATGATCACGGACACCGCATCGCGCGGCGACTCCTTGCGCAGCCCCTTCACGTACTCGACGATCGGCCGCGTGATCTCGCGGTACGGCGAGTCGAGCACCTTCAGCGGTACGTCGATCCCGCGCCGTTCCCACTCCTCGCGCAGCGCCTTGGTCTCCGCCGGGTCGACGTTGACGCTGAGCGCCTCCAGGGTGTCCGAGCGCATCAGCTTGGCGTAGGCGAGGGCCCGCAGCGTCGGCCGGTGGATCTTGGAGACCAGCACGACGGAGTGCACCCGGGAGGGCCGGACGCTGTCGTCGCTGGGGCCCTCGGGCGCCGCGATCTCCTCGGAGACGCGGTCGTAGTGCTTCCGGATCGCGGTCATGATCGCGTAGAAGATCACCATGCCGACCAGGGACACCCAGGCACCGTGCTCGAACTTGGTGACCAGGACGACCACCAGCACCAGGCCGGTGAAGAAGGCGCCGAACGTGTTGATCGCGCGCGAGCGGATCATGCGGCGGCGCTTGGCCGGATCCGTCTCGTTGGCCAGGTGGCGGTTCCAGTGGCGGACCATGCCGGTCTGGCTGAGCGTGAAGGAGACGAAGACACCGACGATGTACAGCTGGATCAGGCGGGTGGAGTCGGCGTTGTAGACGATCACCAGCAGAGTGGCCGCGCCCGCCAGCAGCACGATGCCGTTGGAGAAGGCGAGCCGGTCACCGCGGGTGTGCAGCTGGCGCGGCAGGTAGCGGTCCTGGGCGAGGATCGAGCCGAGCAGCGGGAAGCCGTTGTAGGCGGTGTTGGCCGCGAGGAACAGCACCAGCGCGGTGGCCGCGGCGAGCAGGATGAAGAAGAAGGTTCCGTCGCCGAAGACAGCGGCCGCCACCTGGGAGATCACCGGGTTCTGCACATAGTCGCCGCCCACCGGGACGCCGTCGCGCAGCAGGTCCGTCGCCGGGTTCTCCGCCATGTGCACATCGGTGGCGAGAGCCAGGCCGACGATGCCGCAGAACATGGACACCGCGAACAGGCCCATCATCGCGAGCGTGGTCGCCGCGTTCTTCGACTTCGGCTTGCGGAACGCGGGCACGCCGTTGCTGATCGCCTCGACGCCGGTGAGCGCGGCACAGCCGGAGGAGAAGGACCGCAGCAGCAGGAAGACGAGGGCGAAGCCCGCGAGGCCCTGGTGCTCGGACTCGATGTGCAGGTCCGACGTGGGCGCCTTCATGTCGTCGCCCAGCACCAGCCCGCGGAACGCGCCCCACGCGATCAGGGCGAAGACGCTGGTGACGAAGACGTACGTCGGGATCGCGAAGAGCTTGCCGGACTCCTTCACACCGCGCAGGTTCATCAGCGTCAGCAGCACGATGATGCCGACCGCGCAGAGCACCTTGTGCTCGACGAAGAAGGGGATGGCCGAGCCGAGGTTCTCCACCCCGGAGGAGATCGAGACGGCCACCGTGAGCACGTAGTCGACTAGCAGGGCACTGGCGACCGTCAGCCCGGCCTTGGGGCCGAGGTTGGTGTTGGCCACCTCGTAGTCGCCGCCACCGCTCGGATAGGCGTGCACGTTCTGCCGGTACGACGCCACCACGGTGAACATCAGGATGACGACCGCGACCGCGATCCAGGGGGCGAAGTGGTACGCCGACACACCCGCGATGGACAGGACCAGCAGCACCTCGCCGGGCGCGTACGCCACGGAGGACAGCGGGTCGGAAGCGAAGACGGGGAGGGCGATGCGTTTCGGCAGGAGCGTTTCGCCCAGCCGGTCACTGCGCAGTGCGCGCCCGATCAGGATCCGTTTGGGCACGTCGGTCAGTTTGGACACAACAGAGGATCGTAGGCGTTCGATTGCGAGGCCGCTCACCCGCCACCCCACATCCGCACGCGGTCGCCTCCCCGCCCCCTCCTCGCCCGTGTCCCCGTCTGGTCCCCGTCTGCCCTCCGGGTGAAATCGGGAGCCGGTCCGGCTACGGATTCCGCAGGTCGCGGCATCCGCATGCCTATATAACTGAATCCCGCCCGTTTCCCCGGCTGTCGCCGCCCCCGGAGGTCCCATGCACACCACCGCAGAACTCATCGGCGCCGCAGCCGCCCTCGTCGGCCTCGGGATCCTCACCCTCGTCAGCGTCCGCAGCATCAGCCGCCGCTGATACGACCCATTTCTCGGGGGGTCGTGAAATCAGTCACGCCGAGTACGGTTGTACGGAGCTTGCCGTCACCGCGGCAGCTAAGCCGACAGCCGTCGCACTCGAGGGAGCCCTTATATGGCCTCGTCGCCACTGACCCCTTCCATCGACAGCCGGACCCGTGTGTCCGCCCTCCGCGAGGCGCTCGCCTCCCGTGTGGTGGTGGCCGACGGGGCGATGGGCACGATGCTCCAGGACCAGGAGCCGACCCTGGAGGACTTCCAGCAGCTGGAAGGCTGCAACGAGATCCTGAACCTGACGCGCCCGGACATCGTGCGCTCGGTGCACGAGGCGTACTTCGCGGTGGGCGTGGACTGCGTGGAGACGAACACCTTCGGCGCGAACCACGCGGCGCTGGCCGAGTACGAGATCGCGGACCGGGTCTTCGAACTGTCCGAGGCGGGCGCCCGTGTCGCCCGCGAGGTCGCGGACGAGTTCACGGCCTCGACCGGGCAGCAGCGCTGGGTCCTGGGCTCGATGGGACCGGGCACCAAGCTGCCGACGCTGGGCCACGCCCCGTACACCGTCCTGCGGGACGCGTACCAGCGGAACACCGAGGGCCTGGTCACGGGCGGCGCGGACGCGCTGCTGGTGGAGACGACGCAGGACCTGCTGCAGACCAAGGCGGCGGTGCTGGGCGCCAGGAAGGCCCTGACGGCGCTGGGCGTGGCGGTGCCCCTGATCGTGTCGGTGACGGTCGAGACGACCGGCACGATGCTGCTGGGCTCGGAGATCGGCGCCGCCCTGACGGCGCTGGAGCCGCTGGGCATCGACATGATCGGCCTCAACTGCGCGACCGGTCCGGCCGAGATGAGCGAACACCTGCGCTATCTGTCCCGCCACTCCCGCATCCCGCTGTCCTGCATGCCGAACGCGGGCCTGCCGGTCCTGGGCAAGGACGGCGCCCACTATCCGCTCACGGCGGAGGAACTCGCCGACGCCCAGGAGAACTTCGTCCGCGGCTACGGCCTGAACCTGGTCGGTGGCTGCTGCGGCACCACCCCCGAGCACCTGCGGCAGGTCGTCGAGCGGGTACGTGGACTGGCGCCGGGCACGCGGGATCCACGCCCCGAGCCGGGGGCCGCCTCTCTCTA
>NZ_KQ949124.1:21024-66324 GCF_001514305.1 Streptomyces dysideae | reverse complement strand
CGACGCCGTGCAGGGCACGGACGTTGCCGTAGGACTTGCCGGTGGCCTTCAGCTCGACGACCGGCTTGCCGTCCTTCTCGGGGGCCGTGTCCGCGATGACGGCGCCGTGGGTGCCGGTTCCGTTGGTGGATGTCATGGGGGTCACCTCCGGGTCGCCGTGCGGCTGACCCACAGATTGATCAGGACGGCGCCGAGCAGCATCACGCCGAGGAACGCCTTGAACCAGTCGGGGTTCCAGCCGGCGTAGACGATGCCCTGCTGCACCATGCCGAACATGAACGCGCCGAAGACCGGGCCGATCGCGGAACCGGAGCCACCGGTCAGCAGGCAGCCGCCGATGACCGCCGCCGAGATGTAGATCAGCTCGATGCCGACGCCCTCGCCGGACTGCACGGTGTTGAAGGAGAACAGCTGGTGCATGCCGAGGAACCAGGCGCCGAAGCCGACCAGCATGAACAGCGAGATCTTGGTGAAGTTCACCGGGACACCGACGGCGCGGGCGGAGTCCTTGTTGCCACCGACCGCGAAGATCCAGTTGCCGTACTTGGTACGCAGCAGCACCCACGTGGCGATGGCCGCGAAGACCAGCCAGTACACGATGGTGATCTTGACATTGACGCCGCCGACCTCGAACGAGGAGGCGAAGACGCTCTTCGCCTGGTCGAAGCCGTCCATGTCGCTGATGTCGTCGGTGGCCACGTTGCCGGTGACCAGCTTGGTCACCGCGAGGTTCACGCCCTGCAGGATCAGGAACGTGCCGAGGGTGACCAGGAAGCTCGGCAACCCGGTCTTGACCACCATCCAGCCGTTGAAGAACCCGACCGCCAGCGACACCAGCAGCGCCACGAGCACGCCGACCCAGACGTTCATGCTCAGCTGGTAGGCGAGCATGCTCGCGGTCAGCGCCGAGGCGATCACCGCGACGCCCGACGACAGGTCGAACTCGCCGCCGATCATCAGCAGCGCCACCGGGATCGCCACGATCCCGATCGTCGACGACTGGTAGAGGATGTTCGCCATCGAGCTGCCGTCACGCACCGGCGGGGCGGCGATCAGGAAGAAGACGTACACCGCCACGGCGCCGAGGAAGACGCCGACCTCGGGACGGGCCAGCAGCCGCAGCGCCAGGGGGCGTTCGGCGGTCCGGCCGTCGGTTTCCTTCGGGCCGGGGGCCGGCGGTGTGGTCACCGCCGGCTCAGCCTGTCGGGTCATGCTCATCACCGGGTGCCCTTCGCGGCGAACTTGGCGATCGCCTCGACGTTGGACTTGTCGACGAACGCCGGGCCGGTCAGGACCGGCTGCTCACCGCCGCCCATGTAGTTGCCGTTGTTCTTGTACAGCCACAGCGAGTCGATCGCCAGGTAGCCCTGGAGGTAGGGCTGCTGGTCCACCGCGAACTCGATGGTGCCCTCGCTGATGGCTCCGGTCAGCTGCTTGTTGAGGTCGAAGGTGGCGACCTTCGCCTTGCTGCCCGCCTCGGACACCGACTGCGCCGCGGTCAGCGCGAACGGGGCACCCAGGGCGACGACGTAGTCGATGTCGCTGTCCTGCTTGAGCTTGGCGGTGATCGTCGACTTCACGGACGGCATATCGGTGCCGTTGACGTTCAGGGTCTCGGTGTCGCCCTCGAAGGTCTTCTTCACGCCGTCGCAGCGCTGGGTGAGGCCGATGTTGCCCTGCTCCTGGATGACACAGACGGCCTTCTTGGCACCGGCCTCGTTCAACCGCTTGCCGAGCGCCTCGCCGGCCACGGTCTCGTCCTGGCCGAAGAACTCCATCAGGCCGAGCTTCTGCCACTCGCTCACACCGGAGTTGAGGCCGACGACGGGTATCCCGGCCGCGTTCGCCTTGCTGACGACGTCCTTGAGGGCGTCCGGCTTGGCGAGCGTGATCGCGATGCCGTCGACCTTCTGGTCGATCGCGTTCTGCACCAGGTTGGCCTGGTTGCCCGCGTTCGGGTCGGCGGAGTAGACAAGCTTGACGTTGCCCTTGGCCGCGGCGGCCTCGGCGCCCTTGCGGACGATGTCCCAGAAGGTGTCACCGGCCGACTGGTGGGTCACCAGGGCGATGGTCATGCGGGGCGTGGTCGCCTTGCCCGCGGAGGCGCCGTCCGCGCTCTCCTCGGCCTTCTTGCCGCCGGAGCTGCTGGAACAGCCTGCAAGGGTCAGAGCTGCCGCCGCGGCCACGGCCACCACGGGGGTCAGTCTGCGGGAGCGAGAGTAAGAGCGGTCCATCTTTCCAGCACCTCACTGTGCGACGGGGGGAAAGGCAGGGGATCACGGGGATCCGGGCCCGGGCCCTCGGGAAGCCCGGGTCGTGTGCCGTGAAACACGGCAGTTGCGCTGGGACGGGATCCAATCCCTTGATACGTCCGCTGTCAATACTTTGTTAAGACATCATTTCACATGCAGGTCCGAATGTAAGTACAAAGTATTGACAGCGCCACCCTTCGCGACCTACACCTGGGAGGCGGCAGGCCCTCTGGGACCCGCACCCCCACCAGCTCTAGGAGCGTCGCATGGCCGAGTCAGCCCCGCCCTTCGACCTGATCACGATGGGCCGCATCGGAGTGGATCTTTACCCCCTGCAGTCTGGCGTATCGCTGGCACAGGTGGAGACCTTCGGCAAATTCCTAGGCGGTTCTGCGGCAAACGTGGCCGTCGCCGCCGCCCGGCTCGGCCGCTCCACCGCGGTCATCACCCGCACCGGCGACGACCCCTTCGGCGCCTATCTGCACGCGGCGCTGAAGGACTTCGGCGTGGACGACCGCTGGGTGACGCCCGTGGCCGCGTACCCGACGCCGGTGACGTTCTGCGAGATCTTCCCGCCGGACCACTTCCCGCTGTACTTCTACCGGCAGCCCAAGGCCCCTGACCTGGAGATTCACACCGAGGAGCTGGACTACTTCGCGATCCGCTCGGCCCGTGTCTTCTGGATCACCGGCACCGGTCTGAGCGAGGAGCCGAGCCGCTCCGCCACCTTCGCCGCCCTCAAGGCGCGCGCCAAGGCGGGCACCACGGTCTTCGACCTCGACTGGCGACCCGCGCTTTGGAACAACACAGCCTGGAGGGACCCCGAGGAGGCCCGCCCGTACTACGCGGAGGCCCTCCGGCACGTCACGGTCGCGGTCGGCAATCTCGACGAGTGCGAGATCGCCACCGGCGTCCGCGAGCCGCGCGCGTGCGCCGAGGCGCTGCTGGAGGCGGGCGTGGAGCTGGCGGTGGTCAAGCAGGGCCCCAAGGGCGTCCTGGCCGTGCACCGCGACGGCACGACGGCCGAGGTGCCGCCGGTGCCGGTCGAGGTGGCCAACGGTCTCGGCGCCGGCGACGCCTTCGGCGGCTCGCTCTGCCATGGGCTGCTGTCCGGCTGGGATTTGGCTGAAACCATGCGGTACGCAAATGCTGCGGGTGCCCTCGTGACATCCCGTCTGGCCTGCTCCTCCGCGATGCCGACCGAGGCCGAGGTCGAGGACCTCCTCGCCCGCGGCTGACCGATTCATCCCTGAAGGAGCTTTCCTTGAGCATCAGCATCCCCGACCTCGTCTCGGTCAGAGCCCGGCACCCGGAGGCGATCGCCGAGGCCGCCGCCCGCCGGGTGCGCCGCCCGCTGGTCGGCGACAGCGGCCGCCTGCTGATCGTGGCCGCCGACCATCCGGCGCGCGGCGCGCTCGGCGTCGGCGACCGGCGGCTGGCCATGGCCGACCGGGCCGACCTGCTGGAGCGGCTGTGCGTCGCGCTGTCGCGGCCGGGCGTGGACGGGGTGCTCGGCACCGCCGACATCCTGGAGGACCTGCTGCTGCTCGGGGCGCTGGAGAACAAGGTCGTCATGGGCTCCATGAACCGCGGCGGCCTGGCCGGCGCCGCCTTCGAGCTGGACGACCGCTTCACCGGCTACCGCGCCCAGGACATCGCCCGGCTCCGCTTCGACGCGGCCAAGACCCTCACCCGTATCGACTACGACGACCCCGGCTCGCTCACCACCCTGGAGGCGACCGCCCGCGCGGTCGACGCGTGCGCGGAGCACCGGCTGCCCGTCTTCGTCGAGCCGTTCGTCTCCCGGCGGGTCGACGGCAGGGTCCACAACGACCTGTCCGCCGAGGCGGTCACCAAGTCGATCGCCATCGCCGCGGGCCTCGGCGGCACCTCCGCCTACACCTGGCTGAAACTGCCGGTCACCGACGAACCCGACGACATGGCCCAGGTCCTGGAGACGTCCACACTCCCGGTGGTACTGCTGGGCGGCGAGGTCGGGGGCTCCGTTGAAGAACAAGCGGGCGCCTACGCGCGCTGGCGCAAGGCGCTCAGGCTGCCCACCGTGCAGGGCATGGTCGTCGGCCGTTCGCTGCTCTACCCGGCCGGGGGCAGCGTGGAGACGGCGGTGGACACGGCCGTCGGCCTGTTGTGACGCGGAGGCACACGATGACGTATCACCTTCCCGCAGGAAAGGCGCTCGGCGGCCCGTACGTCGTGGACGTGACGCCCGAGAAGGCCGGCTGGGGCTACTCCAGTCTGCGGATCCTGGAACTGCCGCCCGGCGGCACGCACACCTTCGACACCGGTGACAGCGAGTGGATCGTCCTGTCGCTGACCGGCGGCTGCACGGTCACGACGGCCGACGACTTCGGCCACAGCACCTTCGAGGTCACCGGCCGCGACAGCGTGTTCAGCGGCGTCAGCGACTTCGTGTACGCGCCGCGGGACGCCCGTACGACCGTCTCGACCACGGACGGCGGACGGTTCGCGCTGACCGGCGCGCGCTGCACGCGGCGCCTGCCCGCCCGGTACGGTCCGGCGTCGTCGGTGCCGGTGGAGCTGCGCGGCACGGGCAGCAGCAGCCGCCAGGTGAACAATTTCGGCGCGGCGAGTGTCTTCGAGTGCGACAAGCTCATCGCGGTCGAGGTGATCACTCCCGGCGGCAACTGGTCGTCCTTCCCGCCGCACAAGCACGACGAGCACCGCCCCGGCGAGGAGTCGGTGCTGGAGGAGATCTACTACTTCGAGTTCGCCGACCACGACGGCACCCCCGGCCTCGGCTACCAGCGCGTCTCCCCGTCCGGGCAGGGCCGGAACACGGACGTGCTGGCCGAGGTGCGCGGCGGTGACGTCGTGCTGATCCCCGACGGCTGGCACGGGCCCTCGATGGCGGTGCCCGGCCACCACATGTACTACCTGAACGTCATGGCGGGCCCCGAGGCCGAGCGTGCCTGGCTGATCTGCGACCACCCCGATCACGCCTGGGTCCGCGGCACCTGGCCCGAGCAGCCCGTCGACCCCCGTCTGCCCCTCTACACCGCTCCGTCCCAGTGAGGTCCCCGATGAGCCAGCCCACCGTCCGCCTGACCGTCGCCCAGGCTCTGGTGCGGTTCCTGTCCGCCCAGTACTCCGAGCGCGACGGCGTACGGCACCGGCTGATCGCCGGCACCTGGGGCATTTTCGGCCATGGCAACGTCGCCGGCCTCGGTCAGGCCCTGATGGAGGCAGGCATCGAACCAGGCGCCGCGATGCCGTACCACCAGGGCCGCAACGAGCAGTCCATGGTGCACGCGGCGGTCGGCTACGCCCGCCAGCTCAACCGCCTCTCCACCCAGGCGGTGACCACCTCCATCGGCCCGGGTGCGACGAACCTCGTCACGGGCGCCGCCCTGGCCACCGTCAACCGGCTGCCGGTCCTGCTGCTGCCCGGCGACTACTTCGCGACCCGCGTCGCCGACCCGCTGCTCCAACAGCTGGAGCACCCCACCGAGGCGGACGTGTCGGTCAACGACACCCTGCGGCCCGTGTCCCGGTTCTTCGACCGCATCACCCGCCCCGAGGCCCTGATCCCGTCGGCCCTCCAGGCCATGCGGGTCCTCACCGACCCCGCCGAGACCGGCGCCGTCACCCTCGCCCTGCCGCAGGACGTGCAGGCGGAGGCGTACGACTGGCCGGAGGAGTTCTTCGCCGAGCGGGTGTGGCACGTACGGCGTCCCGCGCCGGACCCGGTCGAGCTGGCGGAGGCCGTGCGGGCGATCCGGGGCGCCTCCCGGCCGCTGGTCGTGGCGGGCGGCGGCGTCCACCACAGCGAGGCCGAGGACGCGCTGAAGGCGTTCGCCGAGGCCACCGGCATCCCGGTCGCCTCCACCCAGGCCGGCAAGGGCTCCCTGCGCCACGACCACCCCGCCGACCTCGGCGGCATCGGCCACACCGGCACGGCGGTCTGCGACGACATCGCCCGCGGCGCGGACGTCGTCATCGGCGTGGGCACCCGCTACACCGACTTCACCACCGCCTCCGGGACGCTGTTCCAGAACCCCGACGTGCGGTTCGTGAACCTCAACATCGCCGCCTTCGACGCCCACAAGCTGTCCGCGCGAACGCTGGTCTGCGATGCGCGGACCGGGCTCGAGAAGCTGGCGGAAGCACTGGCCGGGCACCGGGTGGACCCGGCGTACGAGGCCGAGTACGGCGCCGGCAAGGAGCGCTGGGAGCGGGTCGTCGACGCCGCCTACCGCGCCGACGACGAGAACGCCGTACCGACGCAGACCCAGGTGCTCGGCGCCCTGGACGCGGTCGTCGGCGACGACGACGTGGTCATCAACGCGGCCGGCTCGCTTCCGGGCGACCTGCACAAGCTGTGGCGGGCGCGCAGCCCTCGCCAGTACCACCTGGAGTACGGCTACTCCTGCATGGGCTACGAGATCCCGGCCGGCATCGGCGTCCAGCAGGCCACGCCCGACACGCCGGTGTGGGCGCTGGTGGGCGACGGCACCTATCTGATGATGCCGACCGAGATCGTCACCGCCGTCCAGGAGGGCCTGCCGGTCAACCTGGTCCTCATCCAGAACCACGGGTACGCCTCCATCGGCGGCCTCTCCGAGACGGTCGGCGGCGAGCGCTTCGGCACCGCCTACCGCTACCGCGCGGCCGACGGCACCTTCAGCGGCGCCCCGCTCCCCGTCGACCTTGCCGCCAACGCGGGCAGCCTCGGCATGGACGTGCTGCGCGCCAAGACGGCGCGCGAGCTGCGCGAGGCGCTGGCCGCCGCCCGTGCCTCCGACCGGCCGACGTGCGTGTACGTCGAGACCGACACCGCCACCCCGACCGCTCCCCCGGCCGAGGCCTGGTGGGACGTGCCGGTGGCCGAAGTCGCCTCCCGCAAGGCCGCGTCGACCGCTCGCGAGGAGTACGACCGCCAGGTCGCCGACCGCCGCCTCCACCTCTGAACTCCCCTCCCCGAAAGGCCCCCGCACCATGAAGACCATCACCCACTGGATCGACGGCAAGCCCGTCGAGGGCACCTCCGGCCGCTTCGGCGCCGTCTACGACCCGGCGACCGGCGCCCAGGAGAAGCAGGTCGCGTTCGCGACCGTCGACGAGGTGGACGCCGCCGTCGCCTCCGCGAAGGCCGCGTTCGAGAGCTGGGGTCAGGCGTCCCTGGCCAAGCGCACCGCGATCCTCTTCAAGTACCGCGAGCTGCTGGACGCCCACCGCGACGAGATCGCCGAGCTGATCACCGCCGAGCACGGCAAGGTGCACTCCGACGCGCTGGGCGAGGTCGCGCGCGGCATGGAGATCGTCGAGCTGGCCTGCGGGATCACCGTGCAGCTGAAGGGCGAACTGTCGACGCAGGTCTCGACCCGGGTCGACGTGGCCTCGATCCGGCAGCCGCTGGGCGTGGTCGCGGGCATCACGCCGTTCAACTTCCCGGCCATGGTGCCGATGTGGATGTTCCCGATCGCGATCGCGTGCGGCAACACCTTCGTGCTGAAGCCGAGCGAGAAGGACCCGTCGGCGTCGTACCGCCTCGCCGAGCTGGCCGCCGAAGCCGGGCTGCCGGACGGCGTCCTGAACATCGTGCAGGGCGACAAGGTGGCCGTCGACCGCATCCTGGAGCACCCGGACATCGAGGCGGTCTCCTTCGTCGGTTCGACGCCGATCGCCAAGTACATCCAGCTCAAGGCGGTCGAGCACGGCAAGCGCGTACAGGCCCTCGGCGGCGCCAAGAACCACATGCTCGTGCTCCCCGACGCCGATCTGGACTTCGCCGCGGACCAGGCGATCAACGCGGCGTACGGCTCGGCGGGCGAGCGCTGCATGGCCGTGTCGGTCGTGGTGGCCGTCGGTGACACCGGTGACGAGCTGGTCGGCAAGATCGCCGAACGGGCGAAGAACCTGCGCATCGGCCCCGGCACCGACCCGGCGTCCGAGATGGGCCCGCTGATCACGCGCGAGCACCGGGACAAGGTCGCCTCGTACGTGGCGAGCGCGGCGGAGCAGGGCGCCGAGGTCGTCGTCGACGGCACCGGCCACTCGGTGGAGGGACACCCCGAGTGCGCGGCCGGCTTCTTCCTCGGTGTCTCGCTGCTGGACCGGGTGCCGCTGACGGCGGACGCGTACAAGGACGAGATCTTCGGCCCGGTGCTGGTCGTGGTCCGTGCGGAGTCGTACGACGAGGCCATCAAGCTGATCAACGACTCCCGCTGGGGCAACGGCACCGCGATCTTCACCCGCGACGGCGGCGCCGCCCGCCGCTTCCAGCTGGAGGTCAAGGCGGGCATGGTCGGCGTGAACGTGCCGATCCCGGTGCCCGTCGGCTACCACTCCTTCGGTGGCTGGAAGGACTCACTCTTCGGCGACCTGCACGTCTACGGCAACGACGGCGTCGCCTTCTATACCCAGGGCAAGGTGATCACCACGCGCTGGCCGGACCCGTCCGACGCCGGTATCAACCTCGGTTTCCCCAGCCACTCCTGACACACCAGCCGAGGGACGACAAGAAGGAGGCCCCATGGCGAAGACCCGCGTCACCACTCGTGCCGTGACCGCCCCCGCGCTCGACTCGCTGGACTTCGCCCTGGACCGGGGCAGTCCGGTGCCGCTCTACTACCAGCTGGCACAGCAGCTGGAGGCGGCGATCGAGCACGGTGTCCTCGCCCCGGGCAACCTCCTGGGCAACGAGGTCGACCTGTCGGTACGGCTGGGCCTGTCCCGGCCGACCGTCCGGCAGGCGATCCAGTCCCTCGTGGACAAGGGACTGCTGGTGCGGCGGCGCGGGGTGGGCACGCAGGTGGTGCACAGCCAGGTCAAGCGGCCGCTCGAACTGAGCAGTCTCTACGACGACCTGGAGGCCGCCGGGCAGGGGCCGACCACCGAGGTCGTCCGCAACGAGCGCGTCCAGGCGGCCGCGGACGTGGCGGCCGCGCTCGGGATCGCGGAGGGCGCCGAGGTCACGCTGCTGGAGCGGCTGCGCTGCACGCACGGCCAGCCGGTGGCGATCCTCTGCAACTACCTGCCCGCGACGCTGCTCGACCTGGACACGGCCCGGCTGGAGGCGACGGGCCTGTACCGGATGATGCGCACCGCCGGCATCACCCTGCACAGCGCCCGCCAGACCATCGGCGCCCGCTCTGCCACCGCCGAGGAGGGCGAACGCCTCGACGAGGCCGAGGGCGCGGCGCTGCTGACCATGCAGCGCACGGCGTACGACGACACGGGTCGACCGGTCGAGTACGGGACGCACATCTACCGCGCGTCCCGGTACGCGTTCGACTTCCAGCTGCTGGTCAGGCCCTGAGGCTCGCGGTGAACGGCGTGACCGGGCGCTCCAGACGCTCGCCGTCCACAGTGAGGGCCACGGCCTCGTTGTAGAAGGCGAGCAGCCCCTTGACGGCGCCCACCGCGGGCAGCGGTTCCGCGTAGCTCCATACGATGTTCCGCGGGACGTCGCCCTCGCCGCGCCAGGTCCAGTACCGGGCCGTGCCCTTGTAGGGGCAGCCGGTGCTGTGGTCGGTGGGTTCGAACAGGTCGAGGCGGACGTCCTCGCGGGGGATGTAGTACCGCGTCGGCAGCCCGGTCTCGAAGAGCAGCACCGGGCGATGGGTGTCCGCGACCGTCGTGCCGGCGACCTCGACCTGGACATGGCGGCTGCTGGGCAGGGCGTCCACCCGTTTGTGCGGGTCGCGCGGGTGGACGAAGATCTCTTCCTCCTCCTCGTACCAGTGGTCGAGGCCGCTGCCCCAGTGCAGGAACCACTCGAAGGCGATGTGCCCGGCGAGGTCTGCGGCGGGGAAGGTCCAGGCCGCGTTCTCCACGAGCTCGCCGCCGGCTTCGAGGTCGTAGAAGACCTGCGATCCGGTGTGCGAGCCCGTCGGGGGGTTCCTGGCCGGTCGGAGGAGGTCGGTGCGGACCTCCTCGCGGGGGAACGCGTAACACGGCACGGGCACCTCGGGCTCCCAGACCAGGAGGGGGTGCCGGCTGTCGACGACGGTGACGTCGCCCTTCCGGCCGCGCACCCAGCGCTCGCCGGGCTCCCACAGGAGGCCTTCGGAGGTCGTACGGACGGACCGCTCGGTGGGGAACAGAGGCATGGCCACTCTCCTTCGACGCCTCTGTGGAGCCTACTGCGGCGGTGTCCGACCGGCGCGGTCAGTAGTGGACGGAGTCCAGCCGGGCCCGCTGCTCCGGGGTCAGCTCCAGGTCGACGGCGGCCAGGTTCTCCTCCAGCTGGGCCACGGACGACGCCCCGGCCAGCGGGATGATCGGCAGGTCGCCGCCGATCTGCCAGGCCAGGACGACCTGGTTGACGGTCGCGCCGGTCTCCTGGGCGACCTCGCGCAGCACCTTCAGGCGGGCCGGGGTGCCGGGGTGGTCGAAGTCCGGCGGCAGCGGCACGTCCGGACGGACGTAGGCGCCCTTCAGCAGCGGCGAGTAGGCGACCAGGGTGAGACCGGGCTCGGCCCGCAGATAGCTCAGCAGCTCGGCGCCGGCGCGGCCGAGGCTGCCGTCGGGGAACAGGTCCTGGGGCACGTCGGCGCGGGGCCGCAGGTGACTGTGCTCGTACTGGAACACCTCATAGCCGGGCAGCCCGGCCGCGGCGGCGAGGGCGCGGGCCCGCTCCACCCGCCAGACGGCGTGGTTGCTGACGCCCAGCAGCCCGACCGTGCCCTCGGCGACCAGTTCGGCGAAGCCCTCGACGGTCTCCTGGAGAGGGACCTTGTGGTCCTCGATGTGGGCGTACAGCAGGTCGATCTTCGGCACTCCGAGGCGTTCGCGGCTGCGTTCGGCGGACTCGCGGATCACCTTCGCCGACAGGCCCTCCGCGTTGTCGACGTAGCTGGTGCCGGGGGCCAGGGGGCGGGCGCCGAGCTTGGTCGCGATGACGATCTCGTCGCCGACGCCGCGGCTGCGCCGCCAGCGGCCGAGCAGTTCCTCGCTCTGGCCGCCCTGGCTCCCGTCCTCCCAGAAGGCGTAGTTGTCGGACGTGTCGATGAAGTTGCCGCCGGCCTCGACATAGCGGTCGAGTACGGCGAAGGAGGTCTCCTCGTCCGTGCGCGAGCCGAACAGCATCGCGCCGAGCGCGAGGACGCTCACCTCGCGGCGGTGCTTGGGGTCGGTGCCGATGGTGCGGTACTTCATGATGATTCCTCCCCGATGGGCCGGGATTTTCGGCTCCTGGGGAGTCTTCATCTTGAAGTGCACTTGAAGTCAAGCCACTTCACACCAGGCACTTCACACCTTCTGGGCGAACGGCCCCTCCAGTGCGGCCCATTGCAGCAGCATGATGGTCTTCGCGTCGGCGATCTCCCCGGTCCGGATCATCTCCAGGGCCCTGTGGAAGGGCAGTTCGACGATCTCGATGTCCTCGCCCTCCTCGTCCAGGCCACCGCCCTCGTGGGTGCGGGTCGCGGGGCCGTAGGCGGCGGCGTAGAAGCTGACGCGTTCGGTGACCGAGCCGGGGCTCATGTAGACGTCGAAGACGTGCCGGACCTCGCCGATGGTGTGCCCGGTCTCCTCGACGACCTCGCGCCGTACGGCGATCTCCGGGTGCTCGTCATCGTCGTCGAGCAGTCCGCCCGGTGTCTCGACGAGCATGCCGTCGGGGTGGCCGTTGACGTAGACCGGGAACCGGAACTGGCGGGTGAGCAGCACGGTTTCGCGTTCGGCGTCGTAGAGCAGCATGGTGGCGCCGTTGCCGCGGTCGTGGGTCTCGCGCTGCTGGGTGCTCCAGGTGCCGTCGGCGTGCTGGAGGTCGAAGGTCGTGTTGCGTTCGACGTACCAGTAGCTGGACAGGAGCTGGACGTCCCGCACCTTGACCCGCGGGTTGCCGGTGAGGTCCCGGCCGGTCCGGTCGAGTCCGGTGCGGCCGCGGCGGTCGGGGGTGTCGATACCGGCGGTCATCTCGGGGCTGCGGGGTGGGAGGGGAAGGACAAAGTGGTCATGCCTGCTTCTACCATCCTCGGGTGTCTGGGGTCGTACGAGGGCAGGGGCCTGTCGGATCCGGTCCCGCCGGACAGGCCCTAATCGTCCGAGCCCGAGCCCGACCCCCGGTTCGAACGCCCCGACCTGCGCACCAGCTCACCCGCCGCCAGGGTCACGGCGGCCACCCCGCGCGCCCAGCGGGGGCCACCCCGTTCCGCCCACACGACGCAGGCGCAGCCGCCGGCGACCAGCAGGACGACGCCGACCAAGACGAGCACGATCACGCTCTTCCCCCTCATTTTCTGTTGCGGTCCGTGCCATCCTCTCAGTCCGCGGGCTGTCGCTGGTGCTGCGGGCTGTCCCCGAACTGCTCGGTGAGGGCGGGGGCGAGCGGTCGGCTCGCCCCCGCCCCGGGTCAGGCCGCCGCGGGTTCGCGTGCGGCGGCGGTGGGTGTCAGGTGGCCGGAGCGGTGCAGCCCGTACAGGGACGCGGCGCAGGCCACGCCCAGGACCAGCAGCGCGAGCCACGGCAGTGCGGACAGGCCCGCAGACCGGGCGGTGTCCAAAGCCGCCCCGGTGAGCAGGTTGCCCAAGGTGATGCCTATGCCGCAGATGGTGTTGTAGAGCCCGTAGTGGGTGGCGACGAGCCGGTCACCGGAGAGCCGGACGATCGTGTCCATCTCGAAGGGATACGCGATCATCGTGCCCAGCGCCAGCATCAGCGCGGACAGGGTCGGAGGTACCGCGGCCAGCACCTGGCGTCCGAGCCCCGCGTCCGGCACGGGCACGACCGTCGCCGCCAGCAGCGGCACGAACGCGAGCCCCATGGCCAGCAGCCCCCAGGTCAGGGCCTGTCCGGGCGCCCAGCGGGCCCTGCACCACGCGGTCACCCGGGTCTGGCCGAAGATCGTGGCCAGCCCGGACGCGGCGAACAGCAGCGCTACGGCCGCCGTCCCGAACTCCCCGTCGCCACCGAGGCGTCGTACCTCCAGCGGCAGCGCCAGATACACCTGGAAGGACAGGACGTACGAGCCGATCATGGCCGTGGAGAAGAGCAGGAAGGCGCGGTTGCGCACGACGCCCCGCCACTGTGCGAGCACGTTCTCCCGGCCACCGGCGTCCGCGGCACGGTCGGCTTTGCGGGCGGGGAGCTCCCGGATCTGTACGACGCTCAGTACGGCGAAGACCGCCGCCGAGACGAGGCAGGTGATCCGGAAGTCGAAGCCGGTCAGCAGCATCCCCACCAGCGGGCCGAGCAGAATGCCCGCCTGGTAGAAGACGTTGAAGAGGGCGAAGGCCTCGACGCGCCGTTCGCCCGCGTCGGCGGCGAGGTAGGCGCGTACCGCCGGGTTGAACAGCGCGCCCGCGAACCCGGTCGCCGCCGAGGCCGCGAGCAGCGCCGGCACCGAGTCGACCAGGCCGAGTGTGGCGAAGCCGGCCGTGCGCAGCACACAGCCCGCGACGATCAGCGGCTTGTAGCCGAACCGGTCGGCGAGGGTGCCGCCGACGAGGAACATGCCCTGCTGGCTGAAGTTCCGTACGCCCAGGACGAGTCCGACCAGCCAGCCGGCCAGGCCGAGGGTGCCGGAGAGGTGCGCGGCCAGGTACGGCATCAGCATGTAGAAGCCGAGGTTGATGGTGAACTGGTTGAGCAGGAGCAGCTGGACGCTCCGGTCGTAGGTGCGGACCTGCGCGAGGGTCGTCTTCACAGGTCCTCGCCGCCTTCCGCGCCGGCCGTCTCTCCCGCCGTCGCCGGGGAGAGCGGGTCGCGGACCCCGGTGCAGCGGGTCCAGCGGGTGACCTCCTTCTCGTCCGGGCGGCCCACGACCTCGGGTTCGGGCGCGGGCGGCACGTCCAGCAGTCCGCGCTCGGCGCAGTAGCCGTCGTCGTAGACGGTCTCCAGGTAGCGCTGCGGGCCGTCCGGGAAGACCGCCACGACCCGGGTGTTCCGGGCGCTGGTACGGGCGACCCAGCCGGCCACCAGCGCGACCGCGCCGACACTCCAGCCACCGGTGGCGTAGTGCGAGCCGGCCAGCTGCCGGCACGCCCAGACCGCTTCGGCCGGCGCCACCCAGTGCACCTCGCTGAAGTCGTCGTAGGCGACGTTGCGCGGGTAGATGCTCGAACCGAGCCCCCGCATCAGGCGGGGCCGGTTGGGCTGGCCGAAGATGGTCGAGCCGACCGTGTCGACGCCCACCAGCCGCAGCCCGGGGTACAGCTGGCGCAGGACGCGGGAGATGCCCGCGGAGTGTCCGCCGGTGCCGACGCTGCACACCAGGACGTCGATGTGGCCCATCTGGGAGGCGAGTTCGAGGGCCAGGGGGGTGTACGCGGAGACGTTGTCGGGGTTGTTGTACTGGTCCGGGCACCACGCTCCGGGGTGCTCCGCCAGCAGCTCGGCGACCCGGTCGCGGCGGGCCTGCTGCCAGCCTCCGGTGGCGTGCGGCTTCTCGACGAGGTCGACCTTCGCGCCGTAGGCGGCGAGCAGCCTGGTCATCGAGGGTTCCAGGCCCGGGTCGGTGACGAGGGTGACGGGGTGGCCGTACACCATGCCGGCCAGGGCGAGGCCGAGGCCGAGGGTGCCGCTGGTCGACTCGACGACCGGACGGCCCGGCTGCAGTTCGCCGCGGGCGCGGGCCCGTTCGACCATGTGCAGTCCGGGGCGGTCCTTGATGCCGCCGGGGTTGAAGCCCTCCAGCTTCGCCCAGAAGCCGCGGTCGGCCGGGGTGAAGGGCTGGGAGACGTGCAGTACGGGGGTGTTGCCGACGAGACCCGGGAGGGTGGAGCCGGCGGGAGTGAAGTCACTCGTGGTCAGGGAGTGCATGTGTGTCGCTCTCGATCGGTGTGAACGCGTGCGGATGCTCGGCGTGGTGCGCGCGGCTCCTATATGCGCCACCGACAGAGGGCGGGGAGGGCTGACCGGCCGCCGCTCGGCGGCAGTCTTCGTACGGCGGTCACCGGTACGGGCGTCGTGTCCGGCGCCGACGGGTCCACCGTGGCCTCGGTCGGCGCGGTACGCGGCGAGGACTGCGGGAACGCAGCGGACTCGGCGTCGGAGTCGTGGCAGCGCTCGGTGGGTTCGGAGGCGTCGAACGTCCCGCTCGCGGCGGCGGCCGAGCGGCCGTGCGGGTGCTCCGGGGAGTGGAGTTGGTCGCCGAGACACGCGAGCAACGTGAGGAGCAGGGCGTACAGCAGCGTGGTCAGGATGATCCGGCTGTTCCGGAAGCGGGCAGGGGGGAGCGGCACAGGTCCTCCGCGCAGAGGAAGGTGGGGGGTCACGGTGAACTGCGTGAGAAGCGCTGACCCTGGTCTAGACGCGGAGAACCGCGGATGCGGCCGCGTGCGCGGGCGGCGCCACGAGGTCCCGCGGCGCGGCATGACGGACCGCCACCGGGCGGAGCGGCTCGTTCTCGTCGCTCACCGGGTGCAGCGGGGACAGACAGGGCGCCGCCATGTCGGGGCCCTGCGACGGCTGTCCGAGCGCGCAGTCCTCGCCCGCGTGCTGGTGTCCGTGGCCGTCGGAGTGGTCCGTCAGGTCCTCGGCGACGGACTCGACGTGCACGGTGGACACCGACACGCGGTCGGTGCCGAGGTGACTCACCGTCGCCTCGGGACTGACCGCGTGTGTGTACAACAGGCCGAAGAGGAACAGGCCCAGCCCCAGGACACGCCACAGAGCCGCTGTCGAGCGGCTCCGGCGTGCACCGGAAGGAGACCAGGCCGTAATCACGCCGTGATCCTAACCCGTCCTCCCGGGCACAGCGCGCGATCAAGCCACCCGGCGGGCCGGTCAGGCGATCTCGACGAGCAGGTCGCCGCCCTCCACCTGCTGGATGCCGTTGATGGCCAGCCGCGACACCTTCCCGGACTTGGCGGCGGTGATCGCGGCCTCCATCTTCATCGCCTCGATGGTGGCCACCGTGCCGCCGGCCGCCACCTCGTCCCCCTCGGCGACCGCGAGGGTCACCACGCCGGCGAACGGCGCGGCGACATGGCCGGGGTTGGCCCGGTCGGCCTTCTCCGTCACCGGGATGTCGGAGGCGGCCGCGGTGTCGCGGACCTGGATCGGCCGGAGCTGGCCGTTCAGGGTCGACATCACGGTGCGCAGGCCGCGTTCGTCGGCCTCGCCGACGGCCTCCAGTTCGATGAGCAGCCGTACGCCGGGTTCGAGGTCGACGGCGTACTCCTTGCCGGGGCGCAGCCCGTAGAAGAAGTCCTTGCTGTCCAGGACGCTGGTGTCGCCGTAGGTCTGACGGTGTGTCTCGTACTCGCGGGTCGGCCCGGGGAAGAGCAGCCGGTTGAGGGTCGCGCGGCGTTCCTTCACCAGTCCGGTGCGGTCGTCCGCGGTCAGTTCCCGCATCGGCTTGGGTGCGGCGCGGCCCTCCAGCGCCCGGGTGCGGAACGGCTCCGGCCAGCCGCCGGGCGGGTTGCCCAGCTCGCCGTGCAGGAAGCCGATGACGGAGTCGGGGATGTCGAACCGGCCCGGTGTCGCCTCGAAGTCGTCCGGTGCCACGTCGGCGCCCACGAGGTGCAGGGCGAGGTCGCCGACGACCTTCGACGAGGGGGTGACCTTCACCAGCCGGCCGAGGATGCGGTCGGCGGCGGCGTACATCGCCTCGATGTCCTCGAAGCGGTCGCCGAGGCCCAGCGCGACCGCCTGGGTGCGCAGGTTGGAGAGCTGCCCGCCGGGGATCTCGTGGTGGTAGACGCGTCCGGTGGGCGAGGCCAGGCCGGCTTCGAAGGGTGCGTAGATCCTGCGGACGCTCTCCCAGTACGGCTCCAGGTCGCCGACGGCCTGGAGGTCGAGGCCGGTGGGCCGCGCGGAGTGGTCGGTGGCGGCGACGATCGCCGACAGCGAGGGCTGCGAGGTGGTGCCCGCCATGGAGGCCACCGCGCCGTCGACGGCGTCCGCGCCGGCCTGGATCGCGGCGAGGTAGGTGGCGAGCTGGCCGCCCGCGGTGTCGTGGGTGTGGAGGTGGACGGGGAGGTCGAACTCCAGCCGCAGCGCGGATACGAGCGTCGCGGCGGCCGGGGCGCGCAGCAGGCCCGCCATGTCCTTGACGGCCAGGACGTGGGCGCCCGCCTCGACGATCTGCTCGGCCAGGCGGAGGTAGTAGTCCAGGGTGTACAGCCGCTCCGCCGGGTCGGACAGGTCGGAGGTGTAGCAGAGGGCGACCTCGGCGACGGCGGTCCCGGTCTCGCGTACGGCGTCGATGGCGGGCCGCATCTGGCCCACGTCGTTCAGCGCGTCGAAGATACGGAAGACGTCGATGCCGGTCGCGGCGGCCTCCTGCACGAAGGCGTCGGTCACCTCGGTCGGGTACGGCGTGTAGCCGACGGTGTTGCGGCCGCGCAGCAGCATCTGCAGGCAGATGTTGGGGACGGCCTCGCGGAGTGCGGCCAGGCGTTCCCAGGGGTCCTCGGCGAGGAAGCGGAGCGCGACGTCGTAGGTGGCGCCGCCCCAGCACTCCAGGGAGAGCAGTTGGGGCAGGGTGTGGGCCACCGTGGGGGCGACGGCGAGGAGGTCCTTGGTGCGGACCCGGGTGGCGAGCAGTGACTGGTGGGCGTCGCGGAAGGTGGTGTCGGTGACGCCGATGGTCGGCGACTCGCGCAGCCACCGGGCGAAGCCCTCCGGGCCGAGTTCGACGAGCCGCTGCCGGGAGCCGGCGGGCGGTTCGGCGGCGGACAGGGGCGGGAGTTTGGTGACCGGGTCGATCAGGTCGGGCCGTTCGCCGTGCGGCCTGTTCACGGTGACGTCGGCGAGGTAGGTCAGCAGTTTCGTGCCGCGGTCGGCGGAGTGACGTGCCGTCAGCAGGTGCGGGCGCCGCTCGATGAACGACGTGGTGACCTGCCCGGCCTGGAAGTCGGGGTCGTCCAGCACGGCTTGCAGGAACGGAATGTTGGTGGCCACGCCGCGGATGCGGAACTCGGCGACGGCACGCCGGGCGCGGCCGATCGCGGCCTTGAAGTCGCGGCCCCGGCAGGTGAGTTTGACCAGCATCGAGTCGAAGTGCGCGCTGATCTCCGTACCGGCGTGGGTGGTTCCGCCGTCGAGGCGGATGCCCGAGCCGCCCGGTGAGCGGTACGCGCTGATGCGGCCGGTGTCGGGGCGGAAGCCGTTGGCCGGGTCCTCGGTGGTGATACGGCACTGCAGTGCGGCGCCGCGCAGGACGACGGTCTCCTGGGACAGCCCGAGGTCGGCCAGTGTCTCCCCGGCGGCGATGCGCAGTTGGGCCTGGACGAGGTCGACGTCGGTGACCTCCTCGGTCACCGTGTGCTCGACCTGGATGCGCGGGTTCATCTCGATGAAGACGTGGTTTCCGTCGCGGTCGAGCAGGAACTCCACGGTGCCGGCGTTGCGGTAGCCGATCTCGCGGGCGAACCGGACGGCGTCGGCGCAGATCCGGTCGCGCAGCGCGGGGTCGAGGTTGGGCGCGGGGGCGACCTCGATCACCTTCTGGTGGCGGCGCTGCACCGAACAGTCACGCTCGAACAGGTGGATGACGTTGCCGTGTCCGTCGGCGAGGATCTGTACCTCGATGTGGCGGGGTTCGACGACGGCCTTCTCCAGGAAGACCGTGGGGTCGCCGAACGCGGACGCCGCCTCGCGGGCCGCGGCCTCGATGGACTCGCGCAGGGTCGCCGGGTCCTCGACGCGTCGCATGCCGCGCCCGCCGCCGCCGGCGACCGCCTTGACGAACACGGGGAAGCCGATGTCCCCGGCGGCGCGGACCAGTTCGTCGATGTCGGTGGAGGGTGCGGAGGAGCCCAGCACGGGTACGCCGGCGGCGCGGGCGGCGGCGACCGCGCGCGCCTTGTTGCCGGTCAGCTCGAGCGTTTCGGCGCTCGGCCCGACGAAGGTGATGCCGGCCTCCTCGCAGGCGCGCGCGAGGTCGGGGTTCTCCGACAGGAACCCGTACCCCGGGTACACGGCGTCGGCACCGGCCCGCTGTGCCGCGCGGACGATCTCCTCGACCGAGAGGTAGGCGCGCACCGGGTGTCCCGGCTGGCCGATCTCATAGGCCTCGTCGGCCTTCAGCCGGTGCAGCGAATTGCGGTCCTCGTGCGGGAAGACGGCGACGGTTCGCGCGCCCAGCTCATAGCCGGCGCGGAACGCTCGAATCGCGATCTCACCACGGTTGGCGACCAGTACCTTGCGGAACATCCTGGATCCCTTCGCCTGCCGGTGACGTGCACCATGGTGTCGGCGACCGCCCAGTGGCGCCATATGAGCCGGGCCACTCGTCCGGCGGGATCAGGTCGCGGGGAATCGGCGGCGCCCGAGCCCGCGTCCGGCGGCGTGATCCGCCGCACAGGCCTCAGCCGCCCCGCTCCCGCCGCAGCCGGCGCGCCACAACCACCAGGTCCGCCGCCGCGGCCACGGCAAGCAGCGCACACACCACGGCCGGGAGAACCCCCAGCGACCGACGACAACGCGACCGGGGCCCCTCTGGACGAGTGCGTGCCCGAGCCCGCGTCCAGCCGCATGATCCGCCGCACAGGCCTCAGCCGCCCCGCTCCCGCCGCAGCCGGCGCGCCACAACCACCAGGTCCGCCGCCGCGGCCACGGCGAACAGCGCGCACACCACGGCCAGGCCGACCAGGACACCGCGGCCGGGAGAGTCCCCGGCGTCCGACCGCGCGGCCCACAGGCCGAACGGTGCGGTCGCCGCGGCGAACAGTGGCAGGAACACGGCTGACAGCAGTCGGCGCAGCCGTAGCGGGCTCTGTGCCGTCCAGGGTTCGGTGCCCGTGCGCGGGAAGCGGCGGCCGATCACGCCCGATCGCGACCGGGGTACCGGCCGCTGCGTCAGTCCGGGGTGTCGGTCGCTCACGGGTGCCTCCGTCAGTGGTTCGGGGCGGCCTTGCTGATGTCCGACAGGGCGGAGTGCGGGTCCTCGGTGACGGCGAGGTCGCCCAGGCTGACGATGCCGACCGGGCAGCCACCGTGTTCGACGACCGGGAGCCGGCGGACGTGGAACCGCCGCATCAGCTCCACCGCGCGCTCGGTGGTGTCGTCCGGCGTCAGGGTCACCACCGGTGGGCGGGTGCACACCGCTCCGACCGGGGTGCTCTCGGGGTCGCGGTCCTCGGCGAGCGCCCGGAGCACGATGTCCCGGTCGGTGAGCACACCGAACAGGTCGCAGTCGTACGCCACCAGGACGTCGCCGATGTCCTGCTCGCGCATCATCCGCGCCGCGCGCGCCACCGTGGTCATCGGCTCGACGGCCGCCGTGCCGGGCGACATCACGTCTCGTATCAGCCGGGCCATGCTGACCTCCCGCATGCTGCGTCGGCGCGGCGTTCCGTACCGGCCGCGTAGCCCGCACCGGCGGTGATAAACCAACCGCCGGCCACGCATGGGAAACCCCGCCCACCGGGTACTCGGGAATCCCCGAGACGCACAACGGAGGTAGCCATGGCTCAGCGTGTCGCGGAGATCATGACGCCGGACCCGGTGACGGTGAGCGAGAAGACGCCGGTCGCCGAGGTCGCACGGCTCATGCGGGAGAAGAACATCGGAGACGTCATCATCACCGAGGCGGAACATGTGCGCGGTCTGGTGACCGACCGCGACCTGGTGGTCCGGGCCATCGCCGAACACCGTGACCCCGATTCCACCACCGTCGGCGAGGTGTGCAGCAGCGACCTGGTGACCTGCTCTCCCCAGGACCGGATCGACCAGGCGGTGCAGCTGATGCGTGAGCACACCCTGCGGCGGCTGCCGGTCGTCGAGGGCGACCGCGTCGTGGGCGCCCTCAGCCTGGGTGACCTGGCCGTCGAGCGCGATCCCCGGTCGGTGCTCTCCGACATCAGCGCCGCGGAACCGAACCGGTAGGTATGACCGGCGGCACAGTGACGCTGTTCCTGTGCGGCGATGTGATGCTGGGCCGCGGTGTCGACCAGATCCTGGCGCGGCCGGGTGATCCGGCACTGCGGGAGGACTACGTCACGGACGCCCGGTCCTATGTGCGCATGGCGGAGTCGGCCGGCGGCCCGATCCCGGCGCCGGTCGACCCGTCGTGGCCGTGGGGCGACGCGCTGCGGCTGCTGGAGGCGAGCGCGCCGGACGTCCGGATCGTCAACCTGGAGACGGCGGTCACGAGCAGTGACGCGTTCGCGCCGGGCAAGGCGGTCCACTACCGCATGCACCCGGCCAACCTGCCCGCCCTCACGGTGGCCCGGCCCGACGTCTGCGTCCTGGCCAACAACCACGTCCTGGACTTCGGCCGCGCGGGCCTGACGGAGACGCTCGACACACTGCACCGTGCGGGCCTGCGGACGGCGGGGGCGGGACGGAACGCCGCCGAGGCGTACGAGCCCGTGGCCGTCCCCGTCCGCACCGGCGGCCGCGTTCTCGTCTTCGCCCTCGGCGCGACTTCCAGCGGCGTCCCGTCCGGCTGGGCGGCGACCGCGGACCTGCCCGGCGTCGCCCATCTGCCCGAGCTGTCGCCCGGCACGGCCGCCGCGGTGGTGCGGGACGTACAGCGGGTGAAACGGGCGGGCGACATCGCCGTCGTGTCCGTGCACTGGGGTTCCAACTGGGGGTATCTCGTGCCCCGGGATCAGCGTCACTTCGCGCACGCCCTGGTGGACGGCGGCGTCGACGTCGTCCACGGGCACTCCTCGCACCATCCCCGGCGCGTCGAGGTGTACCGGGACCGGCTGATCCTGCACGGCTGCGGCGACTTCATCGACGACTACGAGGGCATCGGCGGCTACGAGGAGTACCGCGACGACCTACGCCTCGCCCACCTCGTCACGCTGGCGGCGGACACGGGCGCCCTGACCCGCCTGCGCATGGTGCCGCTGCGCGCCCGGCGGATGCGGCTGGGGCCCGCCCCGTCCGAGGACGCCGCCTGGCTGCACGCCACCCTCGACCGGGTCAGCCCCGGCGTCCGTCTCACCCTGGAGCCGGACGGCGAGCTCACGCTGGTGCCGCCCACGGCGGGAGCCGGCCGGTGAAGCGTCGGCTGCGGCTGACGCTGCTCGGCGTCGGGGCGATGAACTCCCCCCGGTTCGCACCGGCCGGCCTGCTGCTGCGGTACGCCGGACACCGCGCGGTCTTCGACGGCGGCCCCGGCGCCGAACCGCCGGCCGGGCCGCTGGACGCCTGGCTGGTCACCGACGAGCAGGCCGAACTGCGGTCCGCGCTGCGCCGGAGCGCGGCGGAGCGGGGCGTGGCGATCCGCGCCGGTGACCTGGACCTGGGCGGGGCGCGGGTGCGCTGCCACCCCGTCGTCCACACCTCGCATCCCGCGTACGGCTATCGCATCGAGGCCCGTGACGTGGCCGCGGTGTGGGCGCCGGAGTTCTGGGAGTTCCCGGCGTGGGCCGCGGGGGCGGACCTGATGTTCGCCGAGGCCGCCGCCTGGAACCGGCCGATACGGTTCCGGGGCGGCGTGGGAGGCCACGCCGATGTGCACGCCGTCGCCGAGGACGCCGTACGGCACGGGGTGCGGCGGCTGGTCTACGCCCACATCGGGCGGCCCAGCATCCGGGCGATCGACGCCGGCCTGAAGCCGCCGGCGGGTGAATGGGGCGTCGAGGGCCGCACTTACGTCGTGTGAGCGTCGGCGACCCGTCGACCCGAGGCCGATGACGCCGACGGTTCCGGACCCTCGTCATCCCCTTCGTCGCCGCCCTCACCATGGGCGGCCCGCGTCACCAGGCCCGGTCGTCCTCCGCGACGGCCCGCCAGCCGTTCCACCGCCGCACGGTCACCACGATCACCGGTCCGTCCGGCGGCTGTTCCCGGTACTGGGGGTACTTCTGCCCGAGGAGCCCGATCGCGGCCGCGTACTCGTCCCGCGCGTCTGCCCCGGGCACGTCGGGCGGCACGGTCCGGGCGTCGCCGTCGGCCCGTACCCACCACAGGCGGTCCCAGTCCTCGTCGTACTGGTCGACGATCAGGCTGACCGCCGGGTGTACGGCGATGTTGTCGAGCCGCCGCAGTCTCCCGGACCGTTTCGGCTTCCGGTCGACGGCGGTGACGATCCCGTCGCCGTGCCGGGCGAACACGACCGGCACCAGATGCGGGCGTCCCCCGGTACCGACCGTCGCCAGCCGCGCGACCCGTGCCGCCCCGAACCGCCTGCGCGCCTCGTCCTGCCCCATGTCCGGCACCGCCGGCTCCCTCCTCCGAAGGCGGGCCCCCTGTGCCGGCCCGCCGCCGTATGGCCTGGCCCGTCCCGGGTACCCGTAGGGGCGCAGCACTTCTCCCGAGGAGGTGACCCGGATGCTGTTCGTCGGACTGGTCCTCCTCGCGGCCGTCGGCGCCTTCACCGGGCTGGCCATCGCCGACAATCTCTCCGGCGGCCCCGAGTACACGGTGTCGGTGCTCGATCGCGAGATCGCCACCATGGACACGCTCGCCGTGTTCAGCGCCGGCCTCGCGCTGGCTCTCATCTTCTGCCTGGGCCTGGCCATGGCCGCCCGCGGCGCCGGACACGGTCGGCACCGCAGGCCGCCGAAGGCCGTGGTCTGAACGGGCCGGGTGGTGCGGCATGGTCGGCGACACGGACGACGAGATCGAGGCACGGCGGCACGGCGACAACGGCCACCGCGCGGTGCCGCACACGGCCGACGTCCGGATCGAGGCGTGGGGCGTGAGCCGGGAGAGCTGTCTGGTCGAGGCGGCGCTGGGGCTGGTGGAGTCCTTCGCGGACCTCACTGCGGTGCGGGCCACCGCCGTGGAACGTATCCGGCTGACCGAGCACGCCGACGACGACCTGCTGACGGCGCTGCTCGACGAGGTCGTCTTCCGCCTCGAAGTGGACGGCCGGGTGACCGTCGACCTGGAGGCGGACACGGTCGACGACGGCATCGAGGTCCGGCTGGCCCTGGCCGGGCTGACGGACGTGGAGATCACCGGTGCCGTGCCGAAGGGCGTGTCCTGGCACGGGCTGCACATCGGGCCGGATCCGTACGGGTGGTCGTGCGCGGTGACCGTGGACGTGTGAGCCGTGGAGGTGACCGTGGACGTGTGACCTGCGGGACGGCGGCCCCGTCCTCAGCCCTTCACCACACCCAACGGCACCAGCCGGGCGACCCTGCGGCACAGCCCCGCGCCCTCGCTCGCCGCCACCACCTCGCCCACGTCCTTGTACGCCTCCGGGGTCTCCTCCGCCAGGCCGCGCAGCGAACGCGGGCGCACCGCGATGCCCTCCGACTCCAGCCTGGCCCGCAGGTCCCTCCCGGTGACGGTACGGGCGGCCTGGTGACGGCTGAGCAGCCGCCCCGCGCCGTGGCAGGTGGAGTGGAAGGCGTCGCCGCCGGGCACGCCGGTCAGAACGTACGAGGCCGTGCCCATCGTGCCGGGGATCAGCACGGGCTGGCCCGCCTCGCGCAGATCGTCGGGCAGGTCGGGATGGCCGGGCGGGAAGGCCCGGGTGGCGCCCTTGCGGTGGACGCACAGGGTGCGCCGCGCCCCGGCCACGGTATGGGTCTCGATCTTGGCGAGGTTGTGGGACACGTCGTACACCAGGGACAGCCGGGCGCCCGCGGCACCGCGGAAGACCCCGCGGGCCGCGTCGGACAGCAGCTGGCGGTTGGCGCGGCCGTAGTTGGCCGCGGCGGCCATCGCGCCGAGATAGGCCCGGCCCTCGGGCGAGTCGACCGGGGTGCAGGCCAGTTGCCGGTCGGGGACGGTGATGTCGTAGCGGGACATGGCGCGGTCCATGGCCTTGACGTGATCGGTGCAGATCTGGTGGCCGAGACCGCGTGAACCGCAGTGGATCATCACGCACACCTGGCCGAGGGCGAGCCCGAACGCGGCGGCGGCCCGCTCGTCGTGCACCTCGTCGACGTACTGCACCTCGAGGAAGTGGTTGGCGGACCCCAGGCTGCCCACCTGGCCGAGCCCTCGCTGCCGTGCCCGTACGCTCACCTCGCCGACATCGGCGTCGGCGACCGCGCCGCCGTCCTCGCACCGCCGCAGGTCGCGCTCCTCGCCGTGGCCCTCCTCGACCGCGTACCGGGAGCCGCCGCGCAGGATCCGCTCCAGCTGTCCCGGTCCGGTCAGGTGCCAGACCCCGCCGGGCCCCGCGCCGCGCGGGATCGCCCGGTCCAGGCCGTCCATGACGGCGGACAGCGCGGACCGGAACGAGTGCCGGTCGGTGTCGGCGGCCAGCAGCCGGACCCCGCAGGAGATGTCGAAGCCGACCCCGCCGGGCGAGACGACGCCGCCCTCGTCGACGTCGGTCGCGGCGACGCCGCCGATGGGGAAGCCGTAGCCCCAGTGGATGTCCGGCATGGCGTACGACGCGCCGACGATGCCGGGCAGCGTGGCCACGTTGGCGACCTGTTCCAGCGACTTCTCGGCGTCCGGCAGCAGGGCCCGGGACGCGAACACCACCCCGGGCACCCGCATCGCGCCGTGCGGGTCGATACGGAAGCGGTAGTCGGCTTCCTGGACGAGTTCCATCACGGTTCCCATGGCAGGCCGATCTCCTCACCCGGACCACAGCGTGGACGGTCGGTCAGCGCCGGTACAGCCCTACGAGGCTGGCGTCGGCGAGTTCCCGTTTCTCGACCTCCTGGTGGACCTGGTCGGCGCGGGGCGCGTCGGGGAGAACGCACGGTTCCGACAGGGCGTAGAGCCGGAAGACGTAGTGGTGCGCCTCGTCGCCCGGGGGCGGATGCGGTCCGCCCCAGCCCCGTTCACCGAAGCCGTTGACCAACTCGGTGCCGCCGGACGGGACCTGCCCCGCCTCGACGCCGTCGCTGTGGGGGTCGATGCCTACCACGATCCAGTGTGCGAAGGTGCCCGACGGCGCGTCGGGGTCCTCGCACAGCAGCACCAGTTCGGCCGCGTCGTCCGGCGCGCCGCTCCAGGTCAGCGGGGGCGAGACGTTCTCACCCTCGTATGCGTACCGGCGCGTGATGAACGAATGATCATTGAATGCGCTACTGCTGAGTCGGATGTCGGTCATGTGCCCGGGGTACCCCGACCCGGGCGGGACATGCGGGGGGCCTGGTACGCCTGGTCCCAGTGGACCTGGGGCACCGGCACCAACCTGCTGTGGACGTCCACCGGGGCCTGACGCAGGTCGGGACTACAGGATTCCCGGCCGACCGACCTCACTGCGCGCCGGCGCGGGTCAGGCGTGGCAGGGCGAGGGAGACCGTCGAGGCGGCGAGCAGGGCCGCCGCGTGGGCGAGGAATCGGCCGATCCCTACGCCGTGTCCTGGTGGTCGCCGACCCCAGGCCGGTGCTGCCCGTCGCGGCCACGCACCTCAGCCGGAGCCTCGCCCGGCGGTTGCGCAACCGGCTGGCCTGGTCGACCAGTCTGGACCGGCGTTTCGAGCAGGTCGTCCGCGAATTCCGCGCCGGCCGCGTGCCCCTGTGGCTCACCGACGAACTGATCGCAAGCCTGGTCCGCCTGCACGATCCGGGCCACGCGCACAGCGTCGAGGTGTGGGAGGGCGGCGAGGACGGCGATCTGATCGGCGGCGTCTTCGGCCTCCAGGTCGGCTCGGTCTTCAGCATGGACTCGATGTTCTTCCACCGTCCCGGTGCCTCGAAGGTCGCGGTGACCGACCTCGCGGCACGCTTCGCCCAGGCCGGCGGCGTACTGCTCGACGCGCAGCGGGACAGCCCGCACGTCCGCGACCTGGGCGCCGTTCTCGCACCGCGAGAGCAGTACGTACGGCACCTCCGCCACACCGCGCACGACACCCTCCCGATGCCCACCGCCACCTTGCCCGCCCGCCGCCTCGCCGAACCGACGGGATCGCGCCAGTGAGCTGGTTCGGGCGACGAGCTGTTCAGCCGCTGTCCAGCGTTCCCCGGTTGTGGGCCGTGGCCGTTGGGTGCCCCGCCAGCCACTGCTCGACGGCGGAGATGTGCACCGTGGCGGCGGAGGCGCGACTGGAGCGCGCGGAGGATTTCCTCGTGGTCCCGGTGAGCCTGCCCCAGGGCGAACCGGGTACGGCTGCCGCGGACGATGCGCACGCGCTGGGTGCGGGTGGACAGCACGCGCAACAGCATGGACAGCACCGGGTTGCCGACGGCTTCGACGATGCGCAGGTGGAACGCGATGTCGTGGGCGACGAACTCCTCGACGGTGGCTGCGGAGCGGCACTGGTCGAGGATGCCGCGCAGCGCACGGAGGTCCTCCGGCTTGAGCAGGGCGGCGGCCAGTCCCGTGGCCTGCGGTTCGAGCAGTCTGCGCACCTGGAGCAGTTGGAGGGCTGTGTCGCCCTGGGAGACGTCGGCGGCGAAGGACAGCGTCTCGAGCAGGAGTTGGGGTTCGAGACTGGACACATAGGTGCCGTCACCCTGCCGGGCGACCAGGATCCCGCATCGCGGTCAGCGCCCGGACCGCCTCGCGCAGCGAATTGCGGGACAGGCCGAGCTGTCCGGCGAGGACCTCCTCCTTCGGCAGCCTCGAGCCGGGGGCCAGTTGGCCGTCCAGGATCATCGCCTTGATCTTGTCTATGGCCTCGTCCGTCAGCGCCATCAGTGAGCCTCTCCGTGCCGGTCGGGTGGGGGGCTCCGCCCGGAACCCGTGAGATCCGGGCGGAGCCGCGGCGCGGGGGCCTCCTACTCCTGCTTCTCGCCCGAGGCGAACCGGGAGATGATCAGCGCGACGATGATGATCGCGCCGTTGAGGAACTGGTTCCACAGCGGCGGCACACCCGCCAGGGTCATGACGTTGACGACGAGCTGGAGGGTCAGCACACCGGTGAGGGCACCGAGCACCGACCCCCGGCCGCCGTTGAGGCTGACGCCCCCGATGACCGTCGCGGCGAAGACCTGGAAGATCCAGCCGCTGCCCTGGGTCGCGGAGACGGAGCCGTAGTGCCCGCTGTAGAGGATGCCGGCGAACGCGGCGAGCAGGCTGCCGAGGATGAGGACACCCCAGACGATCCGGTCCACCCGGATGCCGGCCGTGCGGGCGGCCTCCGCGTTGCCTCCGATCGCGTACAGCGCCCGGCCGTGCCGCAGCCAGGCCAGCGCGCTGCCGCCGAGGGCGAAGAGCATCACACAGATCCAGATGGCCGCCGGCACGCCCAGCCAGGATGCCTTGCCCAGGTAGGTGAACGACGAGGGCAGATCCACGATGGACTGCCCCTCGGAGAGGGCGACCTGCAGCCCGCGCAGCATGGTCAGCCCGCCGAGGGTGACGATGAATCCGTTGAGGCGCAGCTTGAGGATGAGGAAGCCGTTGACGGCGCCGATCAGCACGCCGACCAGCAGACAGAGCGGGACCGCCATCCACTCGGGGAAGAGCCCGAGGCCCGTGAACCGCCCGCCGCTGCTGGGCAGGACCAGCCAGACGGCGATGACGGGGGCCACACCGATGGTGGACTCCAGCGACAGGTCCATCCGGCCGACGATGAGGATCAGCGCCGTGGCCAGCACGAGCAGGCTCAGCTCCGTGGACTGCTGGGCCACGCCGATGAGGTTGTCGGCGGTGAGGAAGGCCGGCGAGACGATGAAACCGATCACGCCGAGCGCCAGGATGGCCGGTACCAGGGACAGGTCACGGAAACGGCCGAGGTCGAGCCCGCGCCGGACGGGGTCCGCGGCGGGCGGCGCCGCCACGCTCGCTGCGGGGTCGGTGACTTCTGTGGTTGCGGACATGACTACCTTCCGTGCGCTTGGGGCTGCTCGGGCTGCTCTGTCTGCCCGGGATCGGATACGGCGGTGTGCTCGACGCCGGATGCGGTGGCCGGTCCGCCGACGCCCTCCATGGCGGCGACCACGTGCTCGTCCTTCCACCCGCGGTCGAACCGGGCGACCACGCGGCCGTGGAACATCACGACGACCCGGTCGCACACCTTGAGGTCGTCCAGTTCGTCGGAGACGATCAGGGCGGCCTTCCCGGCGTCGGCGACCTGACTGATCCTGCCGAGCAGGAATTCCTTGGACTTGACGTCCACCCCGTTCGTGGGGCGGATGGCCACCAGGACGTGGGGGTCGGTGGCCAGGGCGCGGGCGACGACGACCTTCTGCTGATTTCCGCCGGAGAGGGCGGAGACCGGGGTGGCCGCTCCCGGGGTCTTGATGTCGAGATCCCGGATCATGCGCTGGGCGAACGTCCTGGTGCGGGCGGGCAGTACGGTGCCGAACGGGCCGAGTTGGTCGGTCACGGTCAGCGTCGCGTTCTCCGCCACGCTGCGGTTGCCGACCAGGCCCTGCAGATGACGGTCCTCGGGCACCAGACCCACCCCGGCGGCGAGGGCTGCCGGCACACTGCCGGGGCGCAGCTTGCGGCCGTCGACGCGGATCGTGCCGCTGTCGGAGCGGTGCAGACCGGCGATCGCCTCCCCCAGCCG
This sequence comes from Streptomyces dysideae, assembly GCF_001514305.1. Lineage (GTDB taxonomy): Bacteria > Actinomycetota > Actinomycetes > Streptomycetales > Streptomycetaceae > Streptomyces > Streptomyces dysideae. The sequence continues at coordinate 36,863 of NZ_KQ949124.1, read as the reverse complement.
GACGTTGCCGCTGGCCGTGGCACCCGCGAGCCCGACCACCTCGCCCGCGTGGACCGACAGCGACAGCTCCTCGCACGCGCCCGGCAGCGTCAGACCCTCGATCCTCAGCAGTTCCCTGGAGTCGGTCCGCGCGGACGCGGAGCCGCCCGCGGCGGACGTCGCGGCGGCGGTGGCCGACTCTCCGGTCATGGCCTCCACCAGTGCCCGGTGGCCCAGATCGGCGACGGGCGCGGTGAGGATGTGGGCGGCGTCACGGTAGACGGTGACCGTGGTGCAGAGGTCGTAGACCTCCTGCAGATGGTGGGAGATGAAGAGGAAGGCGACGCCCTGCGCCTGGGCGCCCCCGGCGAGGAGAAGCCGGCCGTCCGCACCGAGGACGGGCTGCTGCTGGACGCGTCCTCCGTCACCGCCGACATCGATGGCGCGTTTCTGGGCTCCGGAGGCCTCGACCGGCTGCGCGCCGCCGTCGGGGCGGGCACGCTGCCCGAACTCGACGCCGAGGGCGTCCGGATCGGCGCGCCCGTCGCCCGTCCCGGCAAGGTCATCTGCGTCGGTCTGAACTACCGCGACCACGCCGCCGAGACCGGGGCCGCCATCCCCCCACGTCCCGTGGTCTTCATGAAGGACCCCGGCACGGTGGTCGGCCCCTACGACGAGGTGCTCATCCCGCGCGGTTCGGTGAAGACCGACTGGGAGGTGGAACTCGCCGTCGTCATCGGCCGCCGGGCCCGCTATCTCGGCGGTCCCGAGGAAGCCGCCGACGTGATCGCCGGCTACGCGGTCAGCCATGACGTCTCGGAACGCGAGTTCCAGCTCGAGTACTCGTCCCAGTGAGACCTCGGCAAGTCCTGCGAGACCTTCAATCCGCTCGGCCCGTGGCTCGTCACCGCGGACGAGGTGGGCGAACCACAGAACCTCGACCTGCACCTGAGCGTGAACGGCGTGAAGCGGCAGCAGGGCCACACCCAGGACATGATCTTCCCGGTCGACCACATCGTGTCGTACCTGAGCCAGTACCTGGTCCTGGAACCGGGTGACGTGATCAACACCGGGACACCCGCGGGCGTGGCCCTCGGACTTCCCGGCACCCCGTACCTGCGCCCCGGTGACACGGTCGAACTTTCCATCGACGGGCTCGGCGGCCAGCGCCAGACCTTCGCCCAAGCCTGAAAGGCAGCCTCGTGACTGCAACCGCACCCCGGATCACCGCTGTCGACACCTATGACATCCGGTTTCCCACCTCACGGGAGCTGGACGGCTCCGACGCGATGAACCCGGACCCCGACTACTCCGCCGCCTATGTGGTGCTGCGTACCGACGCGGGCGACGGGCTCGAAGGCCACGGCTTCACCTTCACCATCGGGCGCGGCAACGACGTACAGGTCGCCGCGATCAACGCCCTGCGCCCCCATCTGCTGGGCCGCGGCGTCGAGGAACTGTGCACCGACCCCGGCCTGGTGAACCGGGATCTGATCGGTGACAGCCAGCTGCGCTGGCTCGGCCCCGAGAAGGGCGTGATGCACATGGCGATCGGCGCCGTGGTCAACGCCGTGTGGGACCTGGCCGCCAAGCGGCGGGGCAAGCCGCTGTGGCAGCTGCTCGCCCACGCCGAACCGGAGTGGCTGGTCTCCCAGGTCGACTTCCGTTACATCGCCGACGCCCTCACCCCCGAAGAGGCCCTCGGCCTGCTCCGCGCCCGCCGGGAAGGTCTGGCGGACCGCGAGGCCGTCCTGCTCGAGCGCGGCTACCCCGGCTACACCACGTCTCCGGGCTGGCTCGGCTACTCCGACGAGAAGCTCACCCGGCTGGCCAGGCAGGCCGTCGCCGACGGCTTCACCCAGATCAAACTCAAGGTCGGCGCCGACCTGGAGGACGACGTCCGCCGGCTGCGCACCGCCCGCGCCGCCGTCGGCGACGGCATCCGCATCGCCATCGACGCCAACCAGCGCTGGAACGTCGGCGAGGCCATCGAGTGGACCAACGCACTCGCCGCCTTCGACCCGTACTGGATCGAGGAACCCACCAGCCCCGACGACGTCCTCGGCCATGCCAGCGTGCGCAAGGGTGTCGCGCCCGTGAAGGTCGCCACCGGCGAACACGTGCAGAACCGGATCGTCTTCAAGCAACTGCTGCAGGCCGACGCCATCGACGTGCTGCAGATCGACGCCGCCCGGGTCGGGGGCGTCAACGAGAACCTGGCGATCCTGCTGCTCGCAGCCAAGTTCGGGGTGCCGGTGTGCCCGCACGCCGGCGGGGTCGGACTGTGCGAACTCGTCCAGCACCTGTCGATGTTCGACTACCTCGCCCTGTCCGGCACCACAGCGGACCGCGTCATCGAGTACGTCGACCACCTCCACGAGCACTTCGAGGCGCCCGTGGTGATGCGCGACGGCCACTACACCGCGCCGCTCGCCCCCGGCTTCTCCGCGACGATGCACCCCGAGTCCATCGCCGAATACCGCTATCCGGACGGCGCGTTCTGGGCCGCCGACCTCGCCGGGACGGAGCAGGCCGCATGACCGGCCTGTCAGGCCTCAGGGCCCTCGTCACCGGTGGCGCGTCCGGCATCGGGCTGGCCACGGCCCGGACGTTGTCCGTGCAGGGCGCCCGGGTCGCCGTACTCGACCTCGACCCGTCGGCGGTCCGCCCGCCGCTGCTCGGCCTCACGGCCGACGTCGCGGACGACGCCTCGGTACGGACCGCGGTGGAGACGGCCGCCGCGGAACTCGCCGGTGTCGACATCCTCGTCAACAACGCCGGCATCGGCGCCGCGGGCACCGTCGAGGACAACCCCGACGAGCAGTGGCACCGGGTCCTGGACGTCAACGTCCTCGGTATCGTCCGTACCACCCGTGCCGCCCTGCCGTATCTGCGGCGCTCCACGAGCGCGGCGATCGTCAACACCTGCTCCATCGCCGCCACCGCCGGTCTGCCGCAGCGCGCCCTGTACTCCGCCAGCAAGGGCGCCGTGCTGTCACTGACCCTGGCGATGGCCGCCGACCACGTCCGCGAGGGCATCCGCGTCAACTGCGTCAACCCCGGCACCGCCGACACCCCCTGGGTCTCCCGGCTGCTGGACGCCGCCGACGACCCCGAGGCGGAGCGCGCCGCCCTGGGCGCCCGTCAGCCCATGGGCCGTCTGGTCACCGCCGACGAGGTCGCCGCGGCCGTCGCCTACCTCGCGAGCCCCGCCGCCGCCTCCGTCACCGGCACCGCCCTCGCCGTCGACGGCGGCATGCAGGGACTGCGGTTGCGTCCACTGCGCCGAGGATCCGGGTGACGCGGACAGCCCGCGTCGGCGGGCGCCGCGGTCGGTCAGGAGCCGCAGCAGTCGCCCGCCCCACTCGGCATTCGGCGATCTCGCAGAGCCCGTCTCCGGGCTGCTCAGCGGCTGCTTCGGTCGGCTGAGCCGCGCAGCTGCCGTCACTCCGGCAACGCTTCCGGAGTCTGCCCCGGACGGCCCAGCGACTCCACCCCAACCGCACTGAACGTCACACGCCCACGGGCCAGGTCTGCTCCTCCAGGCTCTCCGCAGCCAAGGGCTGCAGCGAGGTGAGGGCATGGGTGCGGTCGAGATAGCAGAAGGCGTCGTAGCGTTGAGCGAGGACGGTGGGGACGTAGTTGCTCATGCGTTCGTACTGCGGCCGGTAGACCACGCCGATGGCGCGGTGACCGCGCTCCTGGTGGAACCATTCGCCCAGGCCGGTGGTCGGCGGCCGCTGCAACTGCACGTGGGGGAAGATGAACAGGGCCCGCTCAGCCGGAAGCGCCCGGTGGAGCAGGTCTTCCATGCTTCCGGTGTGCGCGGGCGGCACATCCGTGATCCGGGGCACGTCGCCCCACTCCTCCGCGGCGACGACGGTGCCGGAGTGCGAGCCGAAGCCGACGAGCACGACGCCCTTGCCCATGTGGCGTTCGCGCACCAGCTGGCCGATGTTGACCTCGCCGATGTCAGCCATGTCCGTGGCGCGGGCGTCTCCGATGTGGGTGTTGTGCGCCCACACCACCGCCTTGGCGTCCGGACCGTGGTGTTTCATCAGCCGGTCCAGGGTGTCGGCCATGTGATGGTCGCGGATGTTCCAGGACTCGGGCCCGCTGTAGAGCATGGCCCGGTAGTAGCGTTCAGCGCCGGCCAGTACTTCCGCGTTCTGCCGTGCGGCGAACTCGGCGAGCGAGCCGTCGGCCACCGCGGGCCGTGCCGCCCGCTGCCGCAGCTCGGTGAGCAGGGACACCACCTGCGGCTGACAGTCCTCCGGGGTGAAGCGGGTGGCCGGCGCATAGGCCTGGGGGTCCTCGGCATACGGCTCGAGACAGCGGTACGCCTCCAAGGCGTGCTCCACGTGGTCGGGGTCGTGCTCCCGCAGATGGGCGAGCACCGCGTGCAGCGACTCCCACAGGCCGTAGACGTCGAGCCCGAAGAAGCCGACGCGCCGCCCTGGCGGCAGCTGCTCGTTGTGCCGACGCAGCCACCGGGCGAAGTCCGCCACGTCGGTGTTGCCCCACATCCAGGTCGGCCAGCGCCGGAAGCCCGCCAGCACCTCGCCGGGGTCCTCGGGCGCGCCCGGCGCGGCGACCACCGCGCTGTGCACGGCCAGGCAGTCCGGCCAGTCCCCCTCCACCGCGACAAAGGAGAAGCCCATCTCTTTGATGAGCCGGCGCGTCAGTACGTCACGGACCTGGTAGTAGTCGGCGGTGCCGTGGGACGCCTCACCGAGCAGCACGTAACGGGCGTCGCCGATTCGTTCAAGCAGCGGGTCCAGCGACGTCTGATCGGTCAGGGGTAGCGCCTCGTCCCGGATGCGGCGCAGCTCGGTGTCGGGCACGGCCTGCTTCCCTTCCCACAGAATCCAGTACCGGGTCCCCGCGGTGCCGCGCCTGAAACGGATGCGCGAGGAGGGAAGAGCGCAGGGTATGGACGAATCCTGGCCAGGCTGCTCATGCAGCCGGTCGATCGGCGCCGCCGAGGCCGCTGCGCGCGCCACCCTGGAGGACATGGCCGAGCGCACCCCGCCTACCTGCCGGACAACCGGGCCGCCCAGCTGCCGCAAACGCCGGTCTTGAGCGTCCAACGCCAGGTCTACGACTACGTTCCGGGGAAGGCCGACTGGCTGGCAGCCGGATGGCTCGCGGAGGGACGGTCCGCCGCGGCGCTGTCGGCGGGGGCCGTGGCGCAGCGCGAGGTGCTCACCTGCCGGGCCGACCAGCCGGTCGACGAGATACTGGCACGGATGCGCGATGGGGGGCGGGCGGTGTGCCTCGTGGTGGACGACGACACTGCCATGGGAGGACCCATGCCTGGAACGCCTCCACATGCGCCCGGCTGACCTCGGCCGGATCCCCGGCCGCCATCAGATAGTCCGACCGAGGTCCTCGACAGACCCGCGGTCATCTTCGGGTTGGCGTTGGTGATGTAGAGCTGGACTGCGGCCAAGGGGCCCAAGGGGAGGCCGCTGCCGCTTCGCCAACGGTCACTGCCGGGCCGGCGGAAAGGCGCGAGGTCGAGGCGGTCTTCCGTGAGCAGGCCGTGCCATACCGCCGCCGGCAGCCCACCAGGCCGTCCGGCGTCCAGGCTTCGCAGGTCGTGCACGCCGCGCGCCAGGGCAAGCAGGCGAAGATCCAGGTCCCGGTCTTCGGTGCCGTAGGTCTGGCGGCGGGTCTGCCCTCGGCAAGACCCAGACCTTCGGGAAATACGGATCGTGGACGCCTTGGCCGCGACCGGGCAGCTGAGCATCACGCGCCTCGGGCTCGGGACTGTGTTCCGGCTCCTCCGGGCCGATCACGCTTCCGGGCCGATCACGCTTCCGGGCAGATCACGGGCGCCTGCGATGAGGACGCCCAGCCACCCCTTGGCCAGCCGCCTCTCGATGGTGTCCAGAGGCAGCACTTCCGCTCCCCCGCTCGCCGAGAAGACAAGGTAAAGCTCGTCGGCACCGGGCCCAAGCGTGCGCAGCGCACGGATGTGATCGAGGGTGACAGGGCGCCGGTCGAAGACCGGGGTGTCATCGGAGATGCCCACGGACCAGGTGAGGACCCAGGGCTGGATGGGGATCGGGCCCTCACGAGGGATCGCGCACCCGCGGGATCAAGAACGTGATGCTGTGCCCAACGAGCATGCATGGGCATGGGTCATGCGACCGAACGATGACGAACGGCGAAGTCAAGTCAGTCGCACGGTGTCGTGGCGACCACCGACGGAGCCGCCGGTTCAGTCCGATGCGGGCTGTTCGGAGTCGTCGCCCTGCGGCGGGGGTGTTGGAGGCAGAGGAAACAGCCGGTCCTCGTACGCCTCCATGGCGATCAGGAGCAACAGCATCCCCACTGGCACAAGCAAGGCAGCCACAACCACACGGTGCCTCCCGCAGTCGCCGGGATCGAGCCTTTGCTCAGCGTCCGTCCAAACGGCGCACAGTGCACGGCGGGAAGATGCTGTCCCGAGGCTCTGGGGCATGGGAGGCGGGCGATAGCGGGTGGCTCGGCTCACAGGGGCGCATGGGCCGTTCGGGTGGCTGCGGGAAATCGGGAGGACGAGCCCGACAAGTTCGACCCGCCGGCCCCCTACGCACCGGCGCAGGACTCCCCGGCGCCCACCCCACCGCCCTGTACCCGTCCGCGTCCCCCTCCAGGCCGCACCGGGCGGCCGGGACATCCTCCGCACCGAACCACCGGGCATCGGCCTTTCCACCCCTGAGACCGGCTCCGCGTGGGCCCAAGCCCGAAGCGGACCCCGCGCGAAGCCGCGTCTTCAGGAGAGCCGGGAGAGGCAGGGCGTCGCGAACCGCCGCCCCGGTGGGGCTTGATGCCGACCGGGTGCCGGATGCCCTGCGCGAGCGGGAAGTTGGTGTGGGCGACTACTCAGGCCGGTTCACCGGTTCGAGCCTGGCCACCTCGAACTCCACCCGGACCTCGTCGGCCAGTCGCAACGCGCCCAGGAACGCGGTGTAGGGCTTGATTCCCCAGGTGGACTGTGTGATGGTCGCCCAGCCGCGCAAGAGTCCGTCGCCATTCCCCTTGCCGTGCACCGTCGCCGGGTGAGTCCGGCCCTTGATCGTGAGGTCCCCGGTGATCTCGAAGGAGTTCGGTGTTCCCGTGATGCGGGTGGAGCGGAAGGTGATCGTGGGGTGCTCTGCGGTGTGCAGTAGGAGCTTGTCTCCCAACGTCCGTTTGATCTCGGCACGGTCGGCGTCGGTGAGCGCTTTCAGCCCGCCCGTTCCCTCCCGGACTTCCAGCGAGCCCGCCTCGACCACCACATTCACCGACGACCTGTCCGGGTCACCGGCAACCACCACTGCCTCCCCGGACCACCGGGTGGCCTCGATCATGAGGTCGTGTCCCGCCCTGCGACCCAGCCCGGCACGGCCGGTCCTGATCAGGAGGCGGGCGGCCGACGGCCCGAGCCGGTACGTTCCGTCTGTCAGCGTCACAGCGCCGAGGGTAGGGGGCGGTGAGGACTGGGGCATCGAAACGGCCCCGTCGGCGTGTCCCCGATCCATACGGACCAGGCCGCCGTGTCCCTTCAGGCCCCCGCCGGAAGTGGGCCGACCAACTCTCCGTGTTGCACGGGGGATTGGGGAGGTAAGGGCCTGACCGCCCCTCTCCGATCCGGTGGCCACTCGCGTGACACCGTCCTGTGTGACAACGCAGTCGGCTACTCCCCTTTCGCCACCAACGACGCATCGCTGTCCGGGCGCAAACCACCGACCTACAAGCGGCAGCAAGGAGAGCGCCGGCGAGAAACCACTGCAGTCTGGCGTTCGCACCCGCACCTCGCGCCCCAGGTCCCATTGACATCCTCACCTTCGAGGACTAGGACAAAACCTGTAAAGCATATGAAAGTGTGCATTCTCTGACTTGTGCGCGGCGAGAAGGAGGTGAACACATGAGCGACACCGAACAGGCACCTCAGGAACCCGAGGAGACCCCGACCGAGGGCGAGCAGCCGGCGGCCGAAGCGGCGGAGACCACGGAAGGCACGGAGGCGGAAGCTCCCGCGACCGGTGAGACCGCGGAAGCCGAGGCGACCCCGGCCGAAGGCGAACAGCCCCCAGCCGAAACGGAGAAGGAGGAGGCAGAGGCGCCAAAGGCCGAGGGCGAAGAGTCGTCCGAGGGCTAGTGAAGGTGGCCGTACCCTGCCGAGGTGATCGCCATCAGGCGATCGACGGATGGTGTCCTTATTCAAGAGGCCGGGGGAGAACACGCCGACTCCGGCGTTCTCCTCCGACCGACCTGTTTTCGTCAGCCCGCGCCGCTGGCGCTGCCCCCGCAAGCTGAAGACCCGCTTCTCATCTCACATGGCCTCGCGGTCCGCGAATGACCGACGCGCATACGTCAGGAGTGTGGTGACGGCCATGGTCCGGGCCCAGTGCGGACCACCTCGGCGGCCAGGCTGGTCCGTGTCCAGCGCCATGTGCGAGAACGGCCGCCGTCGCCGGACTGGTGCCTGTGGTGGCCGGTGATCGTCAGGCGGTCGCCCTCCACGCCGAGCGCCTCCAATCGCCGGTGGCCGCCTCCTGGCGGCCTGCGAGACCGAACGAGATGGCCGTTGACACAGCGAGGAGCGGGGCACTGATCGCGTCGGTTGGAGGCGACAACACACCGCAGCCGTAGAAGCGGTCCAGGACCTCCTCGTGCACCCGGCCCAGCGCGGCGGCGATGTGCGGGGGCGGAGCCGCGTCCGTGCAGCACGCCGAGGTCTTCAGGCCCGCGGAGGACGCGAGGACCCTGCCGTAGTACTCCTTCACTGACTCCTTGACCAGGGATTCACCGGTGGGTGCGGCTGTGTCGAGTGCCATCTCTCTCCATGATTCGTCGGGCGGTCCGCCGGGGGCCAGGGTGCGGCCTGCCGGGAACCCGCCAGGCCGCCGCGTTCATTCCCCCGGTCGCTGTCTCCGCAGGACACGCCGCGCCGACGCCGTTCGAGACCGCTACGGCCCTCGTCGCGAATAGGCGTACCCGAACGGAAGGGAACCACCACCTGAGCGGGTTCCCCCCGCGTACCGCTGGTGCGACAGGAGTGCGGGTGCGTACGGAAAGGACGAGTGAGGCGGTTCGATGAGCACGAACGACCTAGTGGTGGAACGGGACCGGCTGGGCTGGACGCCGTCGCAGGACGCGAGGACCGTGCACGCGTATCCGACGTACGCGGACGGGCCCTGGCACGCCGCCCTGCTGGACGTCTACGACCGGCTGGCCCGCAACAAGGGGATCATCGGCGGCCTGATGGGCCTGCGCAGGAGGGTGCGGCGGTGATCCTCCGTCTCGTCCTCGGGGCGCTGTTCATCGCCATGGCCGTGGGCCAGCTCGTGTCCTTCGACGCGATGCCCGCCATCCTCGACGCCTACCGGCTGACCGCCGGCGCGGGCTCGGCCGTCCTCGCCGTGACGCTGATCGCCGGTGAGGCGGTCGCCGGGGTGTGGTTCCTGGCCCGTCCCCGCTCCACGGTGCGTACGCCGGTATGGATCTACACCACCGTCAGCGCGGTGTGGGCGGTGCTGGCCGTGCAGGCGTACGCGCGCGGGCTCGCCATCGACAACTGTGGCTGCTTCGGCCGGTACGCGACACAGCCGTTGCGCTGGTGGGTGCTGGCCGAAGACGCGCTGATGCTGCTGTACGCCTGGCTGCTGCTGCGCGGGAGCAGGAGCAGCCGCGCCCTCGCGCCCACCGGACCCCACATACCCACGTCGGCCATCCCGGTCGGCCGCACGGCACCAAGAGAGCAGGAACAGAACTGATGGGATTCGCGGCGAGACTGCGTGCCCTGGAGCGCGCCACCCGCCCCTACGACCCGGAATTCACCGAGGCGATGCAACGCCGCTGGGCCGAACTCCCGGACGGGGTCAAAACCCCGGCACAGATCATCGGACAGCACGGCGTGGGCTGCGAGGGCACCCACGGCGTCTTCCCCAAGTGCAACCTGAAGTGCACCCCCTGCTACCACTCCCACGACGCCAACGCCGTCCGCGTCGACGGCCCCCACACCCGCGAGCAGGTCGCCACCCAGATGGAACTGCTGCGCAAGCTACGCGGTCCCCGCGCCCACACGCAGCTGATCGGCGGCGAGGTGAGCCTGCTGCCGCCCGACGACCACGCCGCCACCCTCAAGATCATGCGTGACCACGGCCGCGAGCCGATGAGCTTCACCCACGGTGACTTCGACTACGACTACCTCACCCGGCTCGCCCTCGGCCCGAACGGGCAGAAACGCTTCGACCGGCTCTCCTTCGCCGCGCACTTCGACAAGTTCATGTACGGCCGGCGCGGCATCGAGCGCCCGCCCACCGAGAAGGCGCTGGGCCCCTACCGGCAGCGGTTCGCGGCCATGTTCCGCAAACTCAAGCGGGCCCACGGGGTGCGGTTCTTCCTTGCCCACAACATGACCGTCACCCCCGGCAACCTGGACGAGATCGCCGACGTCATCCGCGACAACCACGCCGCCGGATACGGCATGTTCTCCTTCCAGCCCGCCGCGTTCGTCGGCGACGAACGGCGCTGGAAGGAGCAGTACCGTGCGGCCACCCCGGACACGGTGTGGACCGAGATCGAGCGCGGCGCCGGAACCCGCCTCGATTACAACGTCTTCCACAACGGCGATGTGCGCTGCAACCGCACCGCCTACGGCTTCTACGTCGGCCGCCGCTGGTTCCCGTTCCTCGACGGCGACGACCCACGCGACATCGCCGTACGGGATGCCTTCTTCCGCCACCTCGGCAAGGTCAATTTCACCGGCACCCCACCCGCCTTGCTGACCGCCAAGGTGCTGCGCGTCGTCGCCCGCCACCCGCACACGGTCGGCATCGCACTGGGCTGGCTGGCCCGTACCGTGCGCCGGGTCGGTACCGGCCGCCTGCTACGACACATCTTCCGCGTGCGGCCAATGACGTTCGTGATGCACATGTTCATGGACGCCGAAGACGTCGCCCCGGCCTGGGAACTGATGCAGCGCGGCGAGACCAGCGACGACCCCCGTGTGCGCGAAACGCAGGAGCGCCTGGCCGCCTGCCAGTACTCCATGGCCCACCCCGAGGACGGCACCCTGGTCCCGGCCTGCGTCCAGCACTCGGTCCTCGACCCGGTGGAGAACGCCGAGCTGCGCAAGCTGCTGCCGATCGTCGAAGTCCGCACGTCGGCAAGGAAGTAATCGGCAAGGAAGCAAAGGAGAGGAGTCCGGATGCGCATCGGCGTCATCACCGGCTCAGGCAGCTACGACTGGCCCCATCTCGAAGGGGCGACGGGGCGCTCCGTCACCACGGCGCACGGCGAGGCCCAGGTCACCGAGGGACGGCTCAAGGGGACGGACATCGTCCAGCTGTCCCGACACGGCGCGGGCCACCGCCGTCTGTCGAACCAGATCGAGCACAAGGCCAACCTGGCCGCGCTGCGCGCGCTCGACGTCGACGCCGTGGTCTCACTCACCGTGTGCGGGGCGGTCGACCCGGCGGTCGCGCCCGGCTCGCTGGTCGTCTTCGACGACCTGTACTTCCCCTCCAACCGGCTGCCCGACGGCTCTCCCTGCACCTGGTACGACACCCCGGGTCAGCCGGGCCGAGGCCACTGGATCTTCGACCGGCCGTTCAGCGAACCCCTCCGGCAGGCGCTGATCAGCGCCGCTGGGCAACTGGGAGTACCGGTCCTGCCGTACGGCGTGTACGGGCATGTGGACGGGCCGCGGTTCAACACCCGCAGCGAGATCGCCGCCCTGCGCGCCGCCGGAGTGAGTGCCGTCAGCCAGACCGCCGGCCCGGAGGCGGTACTGGCCGGGGAGGCCGAACTGCCCCTGGCCCTGGTCGGGTTCGTCACCGACTTCGCCAACGGTGTGGCCCCCGAACCGGAGCCGGTCGAGGCGCTGCACGCTGTCACCGTTCGGGAACGCTCACTCGGGAACCGGACCGTCCACCCCGTGCGCCTGGACAGTCGACAACCCCCGCTCACCGCCGACAGGTGCCGTCGACGCCCAGTGAGGGGGCTTTCCACACGCTGGAAACCCAGGGACGGCGCCTCCACATTCCCTTTGACCCCTCTGGAACGGGCACGAGCCGACGCAGGGCGGCGGCCGTCCCAGCCGTGTCGGCCGCCGCCCTGTCGATGCCGCTCACCGCCACGCTTGTCCCTCCCGCGCCCACACCACACCGAGCCCCACTCCCCCTCCTCCCCGTCCCCACCGTTGTGCGGCAGTCCCTCGGCGAACCCGCGCGGCCGCTCGACCGCGTCCGCGTCCGGTGCTGACCGGCGAGTGAGCGAACCCTTGATCTCCCGGTAGGTTTCGAGTTCCAGTCCGCAGCGGCGGCAGTCCTCCAGATGCGCTGTCACCCGGCGGGCGGTGACCTCGTCCGTCTCCCCGTCGAGGTACCCCTGTAGGACCCGGGCCACCTTGCAAGCAGTTCATCCAGCCCGGCCGCCGCCGGCCGGACGCGGATGCGCCTGCGTGCCCTGCGCAGCACGCGCCTGATCTGCCCCGACACCTACGGCAGAGTAGTGACAACGGGCAGGCACATCGAGGCGTGGACGGCGTCGTTGTCTGTTGAGCGTACGGACAGGGCCACCGCGGAACGTCGCGTTCCCTGCCGAATGAGGGAAGCCCCAGGCCCGATACCGGGTTTCCGTCGTGCCGTACACCTTCGCCATTCGCTCTTCACGCCTTCCCCCGGAGGAACTCGATGCGCCTTCTTCGTTTCCGGACGACCGCCGCCGCCCTGACGGCTGTGGTCCTCGCCGCACTCACGGCGGGCTGTGGTACCGCAGAGACCACTGAGAGCACTGGGAGCACCGGCTCGAAGACCTCCGAGGCGGGCGCGGGCAGCACGGCGGCGAAGGTGCCGACGCAGCTGAGGTTCAGCGCGAAGACGGTGGACGGCAAGGCGTTCGAGGGCTCCTCGCTGGCGGGCAAGGACGCGGTGCTGTGGTTCTGGGCCCCCTGGTGCACCGTGTGCCGGGGTGAGGCGCCGACCGTCGCCAAGGTCGCCGAGAAGTGGAGCGACAAGGTCACCTTCGTAGGGGTGCCGGGTCGTGGCGAGACCGCGGACATGAAGCAGTTCATCTCCGACACCGGGCTCGACGGCATGCCGCACGCGGTCGACGCCGACGGCTCGCTGTGGGCCGGCTTCGGCGTGCCCGCCCAGCCCGCGGTCGCGTTCGTCAACGACGACGGAAAGGTCAAGGTCGGTCTGGGGCCGGTCACCAGCGCCCAGTTCGACGCCGAACTCGAGCGGCTGACCCAGCAGTGAACGGCATTCCCTACGCCCTCGCGCTCACCGCCGGCATGCTGGCCGCGGTCAACCCGTGCGGCTTCGCGCTCCTGCCCGCCTACCTGACGATATTCGTCTCCGGTGGTGAACCGGGCGGTGAACATGCCGGCAAGCGAGGCGCGGTGACCCGGGCTTTGATCGCGACGGCGGCCATGACCGGCGGCTTCGCGGCGGTCTTCGGGACCTTCGCGCTCGTGGTCTCCCCGCTCGCCCTGTCCGTCGAGCGGTGGCTGCCCTGGGCGACCGTCGTCATCGGCCTGGTCCTGCTCGCCCTGGGCACCTGGCTGCTGACAGGCCGTGAAGTGCAGGTGCGGCTGCCCAAGGTGCACACGACCAGCCGCCCGGCCGACTCGGCTCTGTCCATGGGCCTGTACGGCATCTCGTACGCCGTCGCCTCCCTGTCCTGCACCATCGGCCCCTTCCTCGCCCTGACCACCACGGCCTTCCGGGGCGGCAGCGTGCCGGCCGTGGTCGGCGTCTTCCTCGCCTACGCCGCCGGGATGGGCGCCGTCGTCGGCGTGCTGACCCTCGCCGTCGCCCTCTCCCGGCAGGCCGCCGTGGCCCGCATCCGCGCCGTCCTGCCGTATGTCACGCGCATCTCGGGAGCACTGCTGCTGATCGCGGGGGCGTACGTGGCGTACTACGGCTGGTACGAGATCCGGCTGCTGCACGGAGGCACGGCGGACGACCCCGTGATCACCACCGCCACCCACTGGCAGGGCACCGTGACCCGGTGGCTGAACGACCTCGGCCCGGCCCCCATCCTGACAACCCTCGCCGTGCTCATGGCCCTCGGATGGACGGCCCGGACCCTGTGGAGCCGCCGAACCGCCCCGGAACGGGAGCCCTCCAAGGCGGACCATCACCGTCCGCCCGTCGATGGTGCTCCGAGCAAGGCGCACGACGGAACTGTGTGACACGAAGATCCACTGCGGCGCCCGTACCCGCGTGAGCCTCGGGGGTACGGGCGCCGTCGTACGTGCTCGCCCACTGGCCGCGACGACACTCGCGCCCGGAGCCTGTGCCGACCACGTTCGCCGGGGCGCTGTTCGGTGGGTGACCGGTACAGCCACGGTGCTGTCGTTCGGGCCTGGCCCGATGGGTCGGCCATGGGCGGCCGGCACGGCTGGATGTGATGGCGTCCGCGCGGGGCTTCATGGCTGTACTGCTCCTCAGACTGGTCCCGCTGTTCCCGTCCGCGCCGGTCGATTGTGCGGCCGGGGCCACCGGGATCCGGCTGGTGCCGTACGTCACGACCACGGCGATCGGGATCGTCCCCGCCACCGTCGCCTACGTCGGTCTGGGCGGAACGCTCGACGATCCGTCGTCACCCGGCTGCGGCCGCGAGCTTCGCGGAGGGGAAGTCGAAGTGGGTGGCACTTGGGGCATCTGAGCAAACCGACCATGTTTCAGTGCATCTTCCTCGGCCCCGTTCGGCGCCGCCGGGCGGTCGAGCTTCCTGGCGCCCCACACAACGGAGACGGTCAGCAGTATCAAGCTGAGGGGATAGAACACCGGGCGCAGGGGCACCACGAACGGCAGGACCGCGGCGGCGGTGCCGGTGCCCAGGGCCAGCAGGAAGGCCGGTACACAGCAGGCGAAGCCGAGCAGGAAGCCCGGCACCACGCTGAGCAGTCCGGTCAGGCCCCGCGCGCGTGGGGTGCGGCAGGCCGCCTCGTCGCGGGCGGCGAGCGCGACGGCGGTGTTGGCCGCCGCGAGCAGCGCCACGACCGCGCCGAGCAGCACGTTGACCGGGCTCAGGAACAGCGCCGCGTACGGGGCGCGCAGGACCAGCACCGGCTCGAAGAGATACGGGGCGCGCGTGTTCCAAAGCCGGTCCCACTCGGTCTGCGCGAACGGCATACCAGCCCAGCGGCCCGACGGCGAGAAGACGAGGTCGCCGATGGCCAAGAGGTACAGGAACAGCAGCGCGGCCGCCGCACCGAACGCGATCCACCGCCTCCGCTGTACGGACAGCGCCCGGCGGAGGCGGGAGGGGGTGGCCGCCACGGCGTGGGCGACCCGATCCCCCGCATCTCCCGCCCGGGACAGGGCGGCCACCACCCGGCTCATGGCAGGACCCGGGTGTCGGGGTAGAAGGCGTACCAGGCGAACCACATCGCGTCGAAGGCCTCGGCCGGGTCGCGATCGCTGTCGCGCGCCGACCGGGCGGTGCCGAGATTCCGGTCCCACCGGACGGTCACCGGCGCGCCGCCGAGCTCGGCTCGGACGGACCCTTCGCGTTCGATCCGCTCCTTGCTGATCGCGAGGCGATGTGGGCCCCGTCGTACGCCCACGACCACGTCCTTGTCCGCAAGCCGCCCCGACCGGTCGCGGGCGAGCACGGGGAAGATCGGGCCGCCTTCGACGTAGTAGCCGCTGCGGCGGGTGTAGGAGCCGTAGGGGTCGCTGGTGTAGTCACGCAGATGGCCGGTGTCGGTGCGGCTTCATCACGCCGACCACCGGTGCTCGTCCGCCGCGGCGAGGCCGTGGGCGAGTTCTCCGGACGGCACGAGCCCCAGCCGCAGGGCGTGTGTGACCGCCTGCGTGCGGCTGTGCACCCCAAGCTTGTCGAAGATGTGGCTGACGTACGTCTTCACC
>NZ_KQ949124.1:0-20139 GCF_001514305.1 Streptomyces dysideae | reverse complement strand
ATTGTCGAGCACCGGCTCACCGTGCCACCGCAGCTTTCCGGCGGTAGGCACACCGAGACCGGAGCGGTCGGCATCGCCCCGGGCGTTCATTTCACCGATCCCAGACACACAGGGAACATGGCGAACGATTACCACTTATCGGAAACCCGCGGCGGGCCGCGCTCATTCCATGCCCGGGGATGGAGGGCAACCGCAGCCGCAGCCGGGCTCACCTGCCGCGATGCCGAGGCACGGTACGAGGTGCCCGGCTCTGCCGCACCGGCGGGGGACGGTCCGGGCGTGGCCATCGCCCCGCCCGGACCGTCCCGCCCACGGCGTCCACAGTCCGCCGACACCCCGGTGTTCGCAACCACCCCCGGACCCGGCCCGGCACCCAGGCGAGCCCAGAGAGCGCTGAGACATACCCGGATACGCTCGACGAAAGGCTCGCAATGCGGAAGGGCCAGCATGACGAGAGCGCCGGCCGCCCAGCCGCCCAGCACGTCGCTGAACCAGTGAGTGCCCAGGTAGACAGTGGCCAGACCCACCACCACGGCGGCCAGTGCCGCCGCCACGGTCGCCGTCCGACGGTGATGCGAGGCGAGGTATGCGAGCGTCCCCCAGATCACGACGCTGTTGGCCGTGTGACCGGACGGGAAAATGTCCCCGCCCCGGAAGAACTCGGTGGAGCCGATGGCATGCGCGTAGCTGGGCCCCAGACGTCCCGTGCCCAGCTTGACCACCCCCACACTCACGTTGAGCAGCGCCATGGCCGTCAGGAAGACCAGCAGCGGACGCGCGTTCCTACTCCGCCAGGAGCGCCACCCCAGCCAGGCCACCGCCACCGTCGCCGTCGGGCCCCGCTGCCCCGCGACGACGAGGACATCCAGGAGCCCCCGCAGCTGCGGCCATTGCTTGTACGGTCGCCACAGGGCCAGGCGCCAGTCGAACTCCAACAGGGGCGACCCGGCGAGCACTCCCACGAAGACGGCCACGTACGCTCCAGCCGCCAGAGCGAAGAGAGTCGCCGTGCGCCCGCGGCTCGCCGACAGTCGGCGCTCGCGTCGAACGGAACGGCATGACGGAGCGGCTCCACACGCTCCGGGGAAGAATCTTGCCCGCCTCAGGGACAGAGTCGTGATGCCCATGTCGTACTCCCGATCCCCTCGGGAACTCCGACCGCGCGGCCCGGATCAGAATCCGGGCGCGGCACGACGCAGCAGTGCACGGAGGGGAAACCCGGCTCGGTTCGCCAGGAATTCCCTTTTCGCCCACGGCAGTGCCGCGATCCGACAGAGCACCTCGCACAACCGAAAGGGCGCGGGTCCACTGCGGCAACACACACCCGGTCCACTTCCATCAGGGCCCGTCCACAGGCCCGGGTGGACGCCCGAAAACACCTGACGGAACAGCTCCCGTCACCTGTCGGCGTGGCCGTCGCCCCCGTGCGCCGGCGACGTCCGCACGGACGGGGGCGCCGCCCAGTCTTCGCGAAGTGCCTCCCACAGTCGTGCCGCCGCGGTTCGGCCGCGACGACGCGGTTGGGGTCCCGGCTGTCGTAGGCGACCGGCATCGTCAGCGTGTCCACGGCACCGGGGTCGAGCCCGGTCAGGCTCTCAGCGAACTCCGCGAACCCGGTGACGGACCCCAGACCGGAGTCGGTCGTGAGGGACCTGGTCGCCACGTCCGCGATGCCGTACAGCCGGGCAGGACTGATCAGCACCCCTTGTCTGCTGATCTCCGCGAGCAGCACCAGGACGAATTTCTGTTGCAGGCCGATCCGGTCGAGGTCGCTTCCGTCTCCGATGCCGTGCCGGGTGCGTACGAAGGCCAGCGCTTACGTGCCGTTCAGCCGGTGCGTGCCCGCGGCGAGGCCGCTGTCGCGGTCGTGGAGGGCCCGGTCGGTGGTGACGGTGACACCGCCGACGGCGTTACCTGCCCCCGGCCACAAGGAGCGGCCGACTCCTGCCGCTACTTCCGCACACGCAGAGCGCCGGGCAGACCCGAACGCTTCAAGCCGGCAGGACAAATCGAAGTGCTCGGGCGACACTGCACAGAGGAACCACTGAGTCCGCAACCGCTCCCCGACGACATACGGTGCCCTCTACGAAAACGCTGAGGACTCCCCATGAATCACTCGCGCCTCACGGTCACCAAGGCTGTCATCCCGGCAGCCGGCCTCGGCACCCGCTTCCTCCCGGCCACGAAGGCGACGCCGAAGGAGATGCTGCCGGTCGTCGACAAGCCTGCGATCCAGTACGTGGTCGAGGAGGCCGTCGCCACGGGCCTGGCCGACATCCTCATGATCACCGGCCGCAACAAACGCCCCCTGGAGGACCACTTCGACCACAACCACGAACTGGAGTCGGTCCTGGACCGCAAGGGAGACGGCGCCCGCCTGGCAAAGGTGCGCGAGAGCGACTCCCTGGGCACCGTGCACTACGTCCGCCAGGGCAACCCCAACGGCCTGGGCCACGCCGTGCTGTGTGCCGCGGCGCACGTCGGCCGCGAGCCCTTCGCCGTCCTGCTCGGCGACGACCTGATCGACCCGCGCGACCCGCTGCTCCGCCGCATGGTCGAGGTCCAGTCGGACCGGGGCGGGAGCGTGATCGCGCTGATGGCGGTCGATCCCGGGCAGATCCACCTGTACGGCTGCGCGGCCGTCTCGGCCACCGCGGACGACGACGTCGTCAGGGTCACCGGCCTGGTCGAGAAACCGGAGCCCGCGGGCGCCCCCAGCAACCTCGCCATCATCGGCCGCTACGTCCTGGCTCCGACGGTCTTCGACGTCCTGCGCAAGACAGGGCCGGGCCGCGGCGGCGAGATCCAGCTCACCGACGCCCTGCACCGGCTCGCGGCCGACGGGACAGTCGGCGGCCCGGTGCACGGCGTCGTCTTCGAGGGACGCCGCTACGACACCGGCGACCGCCTCGACTACCTCAAGGCGGTCGTCCGTATCGCCTGCGAACGCGACGACCTGGGCCCGGACTTCCGTTCCTGGCTCCGCGACTACGTCACCGCGGAGATGTAGGCCCCGGAGCCTCACCGTCGCCGCCGAAGACCTGCCGGTACGTTTGTCCGGCACCCTGCAAGCCGACACCCGCTCACTCCGCCCGGTCCCACCATTCCCGGCTTCCGGGCCGCGCACAGCGAGCGACAGCGCGCCGTACGCGGCGTCGACGCCGGTGACGGGCACGGGCTTCGCACCCGAACTCCCCTCGACTCGCGAGAGTCCGCCGGTGGAAGTGACGGCGTGATGGACCACGCCCGTGTTTCCTGTCCGTCAGCGGCACCGGAGCGTGTTGTCCCGGCTCGTGAACGAGATCGAAACCGCTCACTTGCGCGACGGTGCCGAGGTGCTCAGGAGTGCGGGTCGTGCTGGACGGCAGCAGGACCACGAGGAATACGCGCTCCGGTTCGCGCTGCGACCTACGGCGCGCTCCCTCTGCGACGTGTGACGTACTGCGCGTCGCCGAAAGCCGGGACGCCCGTCTTCACGTAACCGGCGTTGGCACGGTGGACACGGACGACGGCCCGGTCGATGACCAGAGAGATGACCGGCGCCATAGCCCGGACGACGGCCGGTACCCGGGTCAGGGTTGCAGCCGCGCCGCACATCATGACAGGGGCATGGGGATCGGGACCGACCAGAATTCGCTTGCGCAACGTAGCCGTATGGGTGCTCTCCGTTTGCGGACACCTCGCCGGTGGAGCTGACAATCGGGGTGGAAGCTACCGAACATCCTGGGAGGCGATCTGGTGGCGCGTACGCCTGCGGCTCACCCCGTACACAAGGCCACCGCCGTCGTGGCCCTTGCGGTCATGGGCTTTGTGACTGCCTGTGGTGGTGGAGCCCCCCAGGAGGAGTCGACGGCGGACACCTCGACGGGGCTGGTGCTGCTGTCCGTCGCGGAGCCGGGGCCGGATCCCTTCACCGACTCGACGGCGACCGCGCCTGCCCGGCTGCCCGCCCCGGCCGACTCTCCGACCCCCGGGGAGCGCCCTCCTGCCAAGCCGGCCGACCACCGGTCCGCCAAGGGATCGGACGCCGGACTCTACGGCGGGACGAGAGGAACCGACAGCTGCGATGTGGAGAAGCAGATCCGGCTTCTCGAGGGGAACAAGGCGACGGAGCAAGCCTTCGCCGAGGCCATGGGTATGGGAGTGCCCCTCCTTCCGGCATACCTGCGTTCCCTCACCTCGGTGGTGCTGCGCAAGGACACCCGGGTCACCGGTTACGGCCTCGTGGACGGCAAGGCCAAGAGCTTTCCCGCGGTCTTGCAGTCCGGCACCGCGGTCCTGATCGACGACCTTGGAGTACCCCGCGTCCGCTGCGCAGGCGGCAACCCCCTGACGCCGGCGGAGCCGCTGAAGGGTGCCGCACGCCACACGGGCCGCGCGTGGCACGGCTACGGCCCGAAGCGCGCCGTCGTGGTCGGCCCGGCGCCCCGTCCCTTGACGGAGGTCTTCCTCGTCGACGAGGGCAAGAGCACCTGGATCGAGCGTCCGGTCGGCAAGAACGGCCGCGGGAACCGCGGTGGGAAAAACAAGGACAAGGTCATTCCGGCTCCGCCGGCCGGGCTGGAGGGGCAGGCAACCGCAACCAGCACAGTGGAGCTGGCCTGGGAGCCACCCAAGGGCGACGTCGAGATCGCCGGATACCAGATCTTCCAGGAGGACGTGGCCAAGCCGGTCCAGGAACTCACCCCGGACAGCCGGGAAGCACGTATCTCCAACCTCAAGCCCGGAACCGAGTACAGCTTCACGGTCAGGGCGGTCGACGAAGCGGGCAACATCTCCGTCCCCTCGAACGAGGTCGAGGTGCTCACGAACTATGACACCGAGACCGGCCAGCCGGATCCGAGTCAGCAGCAGCCCGATCAATCCGACCAGCCCGATCAACCAGATCAGTCGGATCCGAACCAGCAACAGCCCGATCAATCCGACCAGCCCGATCAACCAGATCAGTCGGATCCGAACCAGCAACAGCCCGACCAAACCGATCAGCCGACCCCTGACCAACAGCAGCCGACCGACCAACCCGACCAGCAGGATCCGAACCAGCAGCCCGACCAACCCGACCAACCGGACCCGAATCAGCAACAGCCCGACCAACCCGACCAGCCGCAGAACAACCAGTAGCCCCGCACCCGGCCAGGCACAGGCCTCAGCGGCCCAGCTTCACTGCCGTACCGGCCCGCCCCGTTTGTTCCGTCCCGCAAGGGCAACCCAGGTGGCATGACCTACCGATATCCACACTTCGACACCCACCTGATGAGGGAGGGCATGCGGTTCCGGGCCGGGCCCCGTCCGAGCGAGGAGATGCCGGACTTCGACCTGGCCACGGTGGACGGCGGGCGTATCGCCAAGTCGGACTTCACCGGCCGCGTTCCCCTGCTGCTGACCATGGGTTCGGTGACCTGTCCGATGACCACGGCCGCCGACCGCGCCCTGAAGCGGCTCTACGCGCAGTTCCGGGACCGGGTCGCGTTCGTCACGCTCTACGTGCGCGAGGCCCATCCCGGTGAGCGCTACCCCCAGCCGGACCGACTCGAACGCAAGATCGCCCACGCCCGCGACCTCAAGGAGCGCGACGCGCTGCCCTGGCCCGTCGCCGTCGACACCATCGACGGGACCCTGCACCGTCGGCTCGACGCGAAGCCGAACGCCGCCTACCTGATGGACGCACGCGGCCGGGTCGCCTTCCGGGAGCTGTGGTCAGACGACCGCGAGGCCGTCCTGCGTGAGGCCCTGGCCGACGTGCTGTCCGGCCTGTCTCCGGTGGGCGAGCGCCAGGGGCATGTGGTGCCGATGCTCCACGGCATCGCCGAGATGGACCGGACACTGGACATGGCGGGCCCCACCGCACGGCGCGACTTCCGCAGGGCGGCACCCCCGGTGTACGCCGTGGCGCGGATGGCGGGGCTGATGCACAGGCGCCGCCCGAGAGAACGCCACCAGCGGGAAGCCGCGTGACGGAAGGCCGAAGAAGGCCCAAGAGTGCCCCCAACGGGGGTGCGCACAGAAAGTGACCGGGCATCCTGGCATGCCACGTCCACTGTCGCAGAGGAAGATTGAGGGAGTGCGACACCCTGTGGACTGCGGCCCCGCCGAGGGCTCCGGTGCACGGCTGCCGGCCGCCGCCGCGGCACAGGTCGTGCAGGAGACCGGAGCCTGCGTCGGCTTGGTGTACCTGCTGCCACGGGGCGAGCGGGTGCTGCGGCTGGCGATGATCAGCGGGGTTCCCCGGCAGATCGCCGCGCCGTGGGCGCGATACACGGTGACGTCGCCGGTCCCCGTGGCCGACGCCGTACGTGAACGGCGCCTGGTGTGGCTCGGAAGCCAGGAAGAGGCGGCGTACCGCTACCCGAGGGCGGCGCTCCTGCTTTCCTGCCCCTTCGCCATGGCCGCCGCGCCGATCACCACCGGCACCGTCGTCTGGGGAGGTCTCGTGCTGCTGTGGCCGGGATCGCGCCCGGTTCGGCTGAGCGAGTACGAACACGATGCGATCGTCTCCGGCTGCCACCGCCTGGGCCTGCTGCTGCAGCAGGCCGCCAACGGCGGCCACCCGGTCGTGCCCGGTTCCGAACCGCACGTGCTGTCCCAGCCTGCTCCCCGCACACCGGCACCGGCCGGTGCTCTGGCCGCGGTCGATTTCGCCGAACGGCTGCCCGAAGGCTGCTGCGCGCTCGATCGGGACAGCCGGATCACCTTCGCTACCGCCAGAGCCGCCGACCTCCTCAAGACCGACATCCCCCACCTACTGGGATCTCTGCCGTGGAAGGCACTGCCGTGGCTGGACGAGGCTCTCTTCGAAGACCGCCACCGGGCCGCGGTGATCAGCCGCCGACCCGCGTCCTTCACCGTCCTGCGCCCACCGGACCAGTGGCTGTCCTTCCACCTCCACGCGGATGCCCGCGGCATCAGCGTCCGCATCACCCCCGCCGCTGACGAGGCTCAGGAAACGCGTCACACCGCGCCCGCGATTCCGGTCCGGGCGCCCGCGCCCGCGCTCCACCACCTGATGCGCCTGGCCGCCACGCTCACCGAGGCCGTAGGGGTCCAGGACGTGGTCGACCAGGCCGCTGACGAGATCATGCCCGCCTTCGATGCCCAGGGCCTGATCATGTTCATGGCCCAGGACGACCGTCTGCGGGTCGTCGGCCACTGCGGCTACAGCACCGAGGTCGTCGACCACTTCGACGGCGCCCGCCTGTCGGACCCGCCGACCCCGGCTGCCCGGGCCTTGGCCGACGGCGTGACCAGTTTCTTCGCGTCCCCGGACGAGATGGAACAGATGTACCCCGGCATCCCGGCACTGACGAAGAAGGAAGCCTGGGCCTTTCTGCCGCTGATCGCCTCCGGTCACCCCATCGGCTGCTTGGTCCTCTCCTACGACCGGCCGCACTCCTTCGACCCGCAGGAGCGCGCCGTCCTCATCTCGACCGCCGGGCTCATCGCCCAGGCCCTGGACCGCGCCCGCCTCTACGACGCCAAGCACCGGCTCGCCCAGGGCCTCCAGGCCGGCCTTCTGCCCCACGCACTGCCCAATGTTCCCGACCTGGAGGCGGCCGCCCGCTACCTTCCCGCCGAACGAGGTATGGACATCGGCGGCGACTTCTATGACCTCATCCCCCTCGACCCCACGGCCGCCGCCGCGGCGATCGGCGACGTCCAAGGCCACAACATCACGGCCGCCGCTCTCATGGGGCAGGTCCGGACCGCCATCCACGCCACCGCCGGCGCACCCCCCGGCGACGTCCTCGCCCGCGCCAACCGCCTGCTCACCGACCTCAATCCCGGCCTGTTCACCAGTTGCCTCTACGCCCACCTCGATCTGGTGCACCACCGCGGCCACCTGGCCACCGCAGGCCACCTGCCACCGATCCTGCGCCACCCCGACGGGCGCGCCGAGGTTCTCGACCTGCCGACCGGCCTCCTGCTCGGCATCGACCCGGCGGCGACGTACCCGACGACCGAGATCCCCCTGCCGCCCGGCGCTCTGCTCGCCCTCTACACCGATGGACTCGTCGAGACCCCCGGTGCCGACCTCGAAGACGCGATCAACGACCTCGCCGGGCAGCTCACACAGGCCGAGCACCACAGCATCGACGCTCTTGCCGACTCCCTCGTCCACTACGCCGGACAGCGCGCCCCCCGCAGCGACGACATCGCCCTGCTGCTCATCAGCCCGAACCGAACGAGCGGATGACTCCCACCACGCGCCGGGCCGTGCGGCCCCGGACGCGCCTACTCGAACGGTACGTTCACGCAGGCAACCCGATCGCCCGCGATTCCGGCACGGCCGTCCTGCGTGGCCGTGGCCGACTCGTGGATCACCACGGAGCGGGCTCCTCCCTCACGGAACTGCCGGTCGACCCGGGCCGCGGCCTTCCCGGTGCCGTTCTCGTCGGTGGTGAAGTCCAGCCACACCTCGTTCTCCGGGTTGGCGTACCTCGAGTCGACCGAGGGCTTCTCGGGGTCCTGCTCGTTCTGGTAGTGCGGGCCCGAGGAGTCGGGCCGCTCGCCGCACGGACCGGTGTGGACGTGCGCACCGTAGGCGCGGTTCGCGACGAGGTCGTTCACCCGTAGCAGCACGCGGGTGGCCTCGTTGTCGGGCATGTCGTTGTCGTGCATCATCCCCTTGCCGTGCGCCATCTCCATGACCTGGACCCGGCTCCCCTCCGGCACCAGCTTCGTGTCGTAGGTCACCGCCTCCGCCTCGGGCGCCGCGCTCGCCGGCACGAACTCCGCCTTGACGGCGACCATCGTCG
Source organism: Streptomyces dysideae (assembly GCF_001514305.1). Taxonomy (GTDB): domain Bacteria; phylum Actinomycetota; class Actinomycetes; order Streptomycetales; family Streptomycetaceae; genus Streptomyces; species Streptomyces dysideae. The sequence continues at coordinate 11,386 of NZ_KQ949124.1, read as the reverse complement.
GTGTCGGTGTGGGGGGCTGGTCGCCTGGCGCGGCGGCTCCCGCGGTGGTGGCCGTGCTGAGGACGGCGGCGAGCACGGCGGCGCCGGCGATGAGGCGTGTGCCGTGGGGGACGTTGGTGTGCCTGGCCATGAGAACTTCCGAGGGTGATACGGGCGTGCGACGTACAAGGCGCGAGGTGCGACGTACGAGGTGCGACGTACGAGATATGGGATGCGGGACGGCAGGTGGCGGTACGGCTGGAGCACCCGACCGGCCACAGGCCATGGTCGTTCCTCGCCGACGTTTCTGCCATCTTTCTACCCATATGAATGATTTGTATCCGACTTGCCGCCGAGGGTAGCCGTTTGGATGCACTCCGTTTGCGGACCTCTCGTCAGTGGAGCCAACAATCGGAGGAGGGAAGTCACCCACCATCACGGGAGACGGTCTGGTGGCGCGTACCTGTGGCTGCACCCACGCACAGGACCACCGTGGTGGCCTCGCGAGCACGGTCTCCGCGGCAGCCTGCGGCGGCGGTGACTCCCCGGCGCAATCGGGGGCGGACACCTTGACAGAGCTGGTGCTGCTGTCGGTGGCGGACCCTGGCCGAATCTGATTTTCCCTTGTCGATCATGAACCACCGTGCACATAGGCAACAAGGAGGAAGAAGTGGCGATACAAGCAAGGGCTCTCGTACGCGGCGCCGCGGCGCTGGCCACCGCCGCGACGACCGTCGCCGTGCTGGCCGCCCCCGTCGAGACCGCCGAAGCCGAAACCCACGGCGGAAGGACAGCGGCCGGGCAAACGGCCCAGTCCAGACAGATCGCCTCCTCGGTCCTGGACGCGGACGAGAACGTCAAGTTCACCCTGACCGCGATCCGGTCCACCGACGACCCACTGGCAGCCTCCGTCCGCCTGAAGGCCTTCGTCCGCAAGGACGGCCGGTTCGTGCTGACGGACTCGGTCCGGGTCGGCGCCATGGACGGCTGGTTCTGGTTCCCGCTCACCGGGCGGGGCGCGATCTGCGAGTTCTCCACGGCCAGCACCGACCCCGCGCCCGTCGCCGTCAGCCTGCTGATCACCCCCTCGGTCGGCTGCTCGCCCACCGAGCGCTTCGAGCTGCGGGACGGGCGGTTCACCACCCAGGGCCGCAGTGCGCGGGATCCACGCGGCGGAGTGGGCGCCGGCGGTGGCGGCATGGCCGGACGGCCCACCCACCGGGGGACGTCGGCCGATGCGTGAGAATCGGCCGGCCCGGACTGTGCCCACAAGTGATGTCGGTCACCGACGGCCTGAACGACTACATGACCGGCGACCGCTGGTACCAGTCCCAGTCCCAGTCCGGTGAACTCCCCGCCGCCATCGCCTACTTCTCCCCCCGAGTTCGGCATCATCGCCGCGTCGCCGCACTGCTCCTCGGCGAGGCCCGCGCCAAGGTCGTGGCGCTCCCGCAGTCGACGCTCGCTGCCATGCTGGGGGTGCCGCGTCCCCCCCCTCAACAGGGTGCTGCGGGCGTTCGAACGGGACGGGCTGGTCTGTCTGCGTCACCGGCGCATCCTGATCCTGGACGGAGCCGAACTGCGCCGCGCGACACACGAGCCGTGACCCCGGCCGCGCGTGTGCGTCGGCACTCGACGTGTCCTCGGCGTCGCCGAGCAGCATGGGCATCAGTGGCCGCCGGTGCCGCGCTGCCGGGGCCGGGACCGAGCGGCCACGACCGCGGCCGATGCCCGGTGCAACACCGGTTCGCGGTCGTCGGATCACAGGAGGCGGAAGGCGACACGACTGTCCCTGTCCATGCGATGGGTGGCGTTCGGCTCGGGATCGAGAACGCCGTGCAGCATGCCGCCGATTGAGCCGTTTGAGCGGGCGATGTGCGGCGGCAGTCATCGGGCAGTTCACCGACCCCATGGCCGACAGCATCACTTTCCGTCCGACGAAGTCCGACCGGTAATCCGGCCCCCGTCCGCGGTGAGCAGGTCGAAGTCCGGCGTCCGTTCTCCCGGGCGGGACCCAGCGTGGAATCGCATGTCCGCAAGCACGAGGCGCCTGGGGAAGTACGGGCAGCGGTACACCTCAGCCTCCCGCGGGTCCCCAGGTCCGCAGTCCTGGCATGCCCACGGGCCGGCCCGGGTTTCCCATCCGACCGACGAGGAGCCCCCACGCCTTGGAAGGAGGCGACCGTGCCCCTTCGCGCCTTCCCCCTGTGAGCCGCAGAACGTTACGGCGCCGACCCCGCCCCGGGTCTCCGCCGCTCCAGTCAGGCGGCCGCTGGGGCGACCGACCACCGTTCGATCTGGCGTTCCAGCGCGGCGACGGTGGCGAGCGCCTCCTCGGTCGCGCCGCTGCGTGCGGCGACCTGGACCCCGTACAGGGCGGCTTGTATCAGCCGTGCCCTGTCCAGGATCTCCTCGGCCGCCATATCCGGAAGCTCCCCGTGGTCGGCTGCCCGCCGAAGGGCGGCGGCGACGGCGTCACGTACGCGCTCGCGGTAACGGTGGGCATGTTCGGCGATCCGCTCGTCACGGGGCGCCACCTCGGTGGCGGTATTCACCATGAAGCAGCCGGGGCTGCCGGGCTCGGGCACGCCGCGGCGGATGCGGTCGAGAAAGCCGCGCAGGTCGTCGAGGCCCGCCGTGCCGTGCTCCAGGGGACCCAGGAGTTCGTCACGGTCCCGGTCGTAGCGGCCCAGAGCCGCCTGGAGCACCCCGTGTTTGCTGCCGAACGCGGCATACAGGCTGGACGGGGACAGTCCGGTGGCCGCCGCCAGGTCCTCCACCGTCGTCGCCTCGTACCCCTTCGCCCACAACGCGCGCAGCGCCGCCGCCGTGGCCGCGTCCAGGTCGAACGACCGCGGGCGGCCGCGACGCGCGGGAACGGATCGGTCGTCTTGCATTTCCACTTCTGAAGTGTACGATCCGGAATCATTCCGGAGTGTCCACTCCATAAATATTCGGAGCGTGATCCACGCTCCGGAGACATCGCACATCTACCTGCATGAGGAGCACTCCCATGGCCCAGACCGAGCGTCCCCTCTCCCTCCCGGCCCGCACCGAGGCCGACCCGGACCCAGCCGTCGCCGAGGCGCTGGCCAAGGCCAAGGCACAGACCGGGATGATCCCCAACATGTACGCCCGGATGGCCAACGTGCCCGGCCTGCTGGACGCCTACCTCGGCGGTTACAACGCATTCCGCAAGAACTCCGAATTCACCCCCGCCGAGCAGGAGATCATCCTGCTCACCATCAGCCGGGTCAACGGCTGCACCTACTGCGTCGCCGCACACAGCGCGATCGCCGACATGAACAAGGTCCCCACCGAGGTCACCGACGCCCTCCGCGACGGCAAGCCGCTGCCCGACGCCCGCCTGGACGCCCTGTCCACCTTCACCGCCGCCTTCGTCGAGAGCCGCGGCCTGCCCACCGCGGCCCAGGTCGACGCCTTCCTGGCGGCCGGGTACACGGAGACGGACATCCTGCAGATCCTGCTGGCCGTCTCGGTCAAAACGATCAGTAACTACGCAAACCACCTCTTCCACACCCCGGTGGACGGGATGTTCGCCCACCGCGCCTGGGAGGAGTGACCCGGCGCCGACGCGTTCCCGACCGAACCATGGCAGGAGAGGACGGCGGCATGTCGCAGAACCGCCCATCGGTGCTGGTCTTCGACGTGAACGAGACCCTCAGCGACCTCGCGCCGCTGCGTCACCGCTTCGAGCAGATCGGCGCGCCCGCCGACCTGCTGCCCCTGTGGTTCGCCGGCATCCTCCGTGACGGGTTCGCGCTCACCGCCGCCGGCGGCCCCGCGGACTTCGCCCTCCTGGCCCGCGACAGCCTCCGCTGGCTGCTGGCTGGGACGCTCGACCCCGCGGCCGCGGACGACGCCGCCCACCATGTCGTGGAGGGGTTCGCGGAGCTGGACGTGCATCCCGACGTGGTGGAGGGGGTGCGGGCGCTGCGCGCGGCCGGGTACCGGCTGGTGACGATGACCAACGGCAGCGCCGCACTGACCGACAGGCTGCTCACCCGGGCGGGCATCCGGGACTGCTTCGAGGCGCTGTGGGACGTCACCGGCCCCGGACGCTGGAAGCCCGACCCCCGGGCCTACCACTACGCGGCCGAGCACTGCGGGGTCCGTCCCGACGAGGCCCTGCTGGTGGCCGTCCATCCCTGGGACATCGACGGCGCCCAGCGGGCCGGACTGGCCGGAGCCTGGCTGAGGCGCGGCGTCCCTGATGCCGTCTACCCCCGCTCGTTGACGAGCCCCGCCCTCACGGCGGAGAACCTCACGGAACTCGCCCATCTCGTCGGGTGACACAGTCACCGTCGACACAGCCACCGTCCCTCGGACCACCAGAGCCTCAGAGGACCGAGGGACCTCCCAGCTGGCCGCCCGCCTCCGGGAATCCCCCGAACCCGTCGGCGGGGAGCCGGCCCTCGCCCAGGCAACCACCCACCCCATCCCAAGTCGTCGCAGCCCGTGGCAAGGGCATCGCGGCGGTCTCCGCAGCCCGCCGAGGGAAGTGATCCTCGTGGCCGAAGTATGGGCCGATCTCGGACCGGGTCACCGCGCGGGCCCGTGAGCGGTTCCTGTCCGGTGAGCTGATCGTGGGAGGCCCGCGCGGCACCATCCTGAGTTCGTGGCAGCGCTGCCGGCCGCTGGCCATCAGTCCCGCCCGGTGGAACCCGCCCTACGAGGCGGATCTCAATCTGGACACCCCACTGATCCGCGCCGCCCTGCCGGTGCTCGAAACCGGCTGGAGCCCCGGATCGCAGGGCTTGTGCGGCCGCCTGGGTGCGGCTGTGCACCCGGAGCCTGTCGAAGATGCGACTGCCGTAGGTCTTCACGGTCTGCTGCCCGATGCACAGCTCGCGCGCGATCTCCTTGTTCGCCTTCCCGCGGGCGAGCATGACCAGGACCTCGGCCTCACGCTCGGTCAGACGCACCGGGCCTCCGATGACCTGGTCGACCAGGCGGGCGACCACGGCGCTGGAGACGCATGTCCTCCCGGCCGCCACGTCCTTCACCGCGTGCCGCAGCTCGTCGGCCTCCGCGTTCTTCAGCAGGAAACCCGTCGCGCCCGCCCGCACCGACAAGCACGGTCGTCGCGCTGACGGAGCTCTGTTGCCGTACGACGCGGCCCCGGAAGCAGAGGAAGCCGTCCAGCATCGGGGGCCTCCTTCACGGCGGGGGCGGTCCCATCCGGTGCCGGGCACCCGGTCCGGGGAGCATCGGTCGCCTGCCGCGCCCGCCGCCGGACGCCGCGATCCACCGCGCCGCGGCCAGCGCCGTCGGCAACCGCTCGGGCCGGTGCCGGGCCTCGCGCAGGACCTCGGAGACCAGGGTCGCGCCCCTGCGACGGGTTGCCGCCGACAGCGCGAGGAACCCGGCCGTCGGCAGGTAGCCGACCTCGGCATCGGTCAAGGCGCGGGGCCATGCAGGCGACCGACCGTCCCAGGAGTAGCGGCACATCTCCGGCGATGCCGCAGGGCTCCAGCATCCCCACGACCGCCGGTCCTTCCTCGTGCCCGCCACCAGTTCGAGCCAGCCGCTGCGCACGATCCGGACGCCGCCCGGGACCATGCCCTGCCGGAAGGCGGACTGTCCGGGCGCCAGGTGACGCGGTTTCAGACGGGGCGCCGGCCCGCCGCCTCCCGCCGCCCCCGGCGGGAACAGCCTGACAACACGCGAGTCATGCGCAGCAGCCCGCGAAGGGGCCGGAGCTGCCGTGCCACCGTGAGTCCTCGTCGCCGACCCGGTCATCCGCGTTGTGTCACCTGCCTGACAGTGCGATCACCCGGCTGATACTCCCGGGAATCAGGGCGCCCACCGCATGACATGGAATCGCAGTGTGGGCGGCGGACGCCGGCTCCGACACGAAGGAGGACATCCCCATGCGTTCGCCCCTTCTGCGCCGTGGCGCACTCGGCACCGCCGCCACCGTACTGGCCGCCGGGGCCGTCGTTGCCGGATCCGGCACGGCGTCAGCCGCGACCACCGCGGTCCCGGCACACACGGTCATCTCCGAGCGTCCTTACGGCGAGTGCTCCTACTGGAACGGCTCCTACTCGCGCCATTCGAACTGCGGCTACTACTGGGGTTACTACGGCGGCTACGGCCGCCTCGGCGTGCTCAGCCGGATCCTCTCCCGGCCCTCTGAGCCAGGACCCTTCGAACCGCGCCTCACGGGTTCCCCAGGATGTGAGGGAGGGGAGAAGGCGAGCCCCCTCCCTCACGCTGTCACCAGCGGCCCGCGCCGGGCGAGCACGCCCGTGAGGAGCCCGCCCTGGAGGAAAGCACCCGTACTGCGCGCGATCTGGAGCGGCGTCGTCGGAGGGCACCCGCGAGCCGGAGCCCGCATGGCAGAGACGGCAGGGCTGAGCAGGGCGGTGACGGATCCACCCGGACGCGCGGAGTGCTGGAATCTGGAATGCGGTGTGTGCTCCTGCGGGTTCCGTGTGTGGACCTGCCGCACGTCAGAACGATCCAGGGGATGCCGATGCCTGTGCCCGCACGACATGTGCAGCTCGCCCTCATCGCACTCGTCCAGGTGCTGGGCATGGCGATGTGGTTCTCCGCCTCCGCGGTGGTTCCGGCGCTGCGCGAGACGTGGCACATCGGCAGTGCCCAGGCGGTGTGGCTGACGGCATCGGTGCAGGTGGGATTCGTCATCGGCGCGGTCACGTCGGCGGTGCTGAACCTTCCGGACCGCATCGCCCCGCAGCGCGTGATGGCGGTGGGGGCGCTCGGTGCCGCCGCGGCGACGCTCGCGGTGCCGGTGTTCGCCCACGGCCTGCTGTCGGCAGTGGCGTTCCGGCTGCTCGTGGGCGTGTGCCTGGCCGGGGTCTACCCGGTCGGGATGAAGCTGATGGCGTCCTGGTTCCGCAGCGCCGGGCGCGGCCTCGCCCTCGGTGTGCTGGTCGGGGCGCTGACCCTGGGGTCCGCGCTGCCCCAGCTGATCAATGGACTGTCCGGTCTGCCCTGGCAGGGCGTCCTGGCCGCCGCCGCGGCACTCGGCGTCATGGCTGCCGTACTCGCCGTGCTGCTGGTGCGCCCCGGCCCGCACCTGGCGGGCGGCGGCACGCGCCACCGGCCTCGCTACGCGGTGGAGATGTTCCGTGAGCGGGGGCCACTGCTGGCCAACCTCGGCTACTTCGGGCACATGTGGGAGCTGTACGCGCTGTGGACCTGGCTGCCGGCCTTCCTGCTGGCCAGCACCGCCCGCGACGGGGCGCCGGCCCCGTCGCGGGCGGTGCTGGGGCTGGTGGCCTTCGCCGTGATCGGCCTCGCCGGTGCCGCCGGTTGCCTGCTGGGCGGCTGGGCGGCCGACCGCTACGGCCGCGCGCCGACCGCCGGTACCGCGCTCGTCGTCAGCGGCGCCTGCTGCGCGTTCTCGCCTCTGATCTTCACGGCGCCCTGGACCGTCCGGGTCGTGGCGCTGCTGGTGTGGGGCGCCGCGGTGATCGCCGACTCCGGGGTCTTCTCCACCGTGCTCAGCGAGGTCGCCGACCAGCGGTACACCGGCACCGCCCTGACCGCCCAGACCGCCATCGGCTTCCTACTGACCGTCGTGACCATCAACCTCGTACCCGTGCTCGCCGACCAGACCGGCTGGCGGTTCGCCTTCCTCGCGCTCGCGCCCGGCCCGGTGCTCGGGGCCCTGGCCATGCGTGCCCTCGCGCGCCACACGAAGCGGGCAGCCACCCGGAAACCGGCGGTTGCGGCGGAGGAGGCGGTCTGAGCGTCGTGAGTCATCGGCACGGGCCTCGCCGAGCCCGTCAGGACGAGGGGCGCTGCCTCATTCCGTGACATGCTCTGCCGCCTCGTCTCAGGCGAGTGCGCTGCCGGCCCGCCAGGTGGCCCAGTCGACGTTCCAGCCGCCGTAGCCGTTGTTGGCGGCGACCGTGTCGGAGGCGGAGTTGACCACGGTGACCGGATCGCCGAGCCGCACGCGCTCGTAGAACCACCGCGCGTCCGACGTGCTCAGGCCGATGCAGCCGTGACTGGCGTTGACGCGGCCGAACTTGCCCTCGTTCCACGGTGCCGCGTGCGCGTAGGTGCCTGAGGGGGTGAGGTGGACGTCCCACTTGACCGAGCCGAGGTCGTAGGCCTCCGGGCCGAAGATGCCGACCGTGCTGGAGTCCATGCGGATGGTGGGTACCTTGTCGAGGACCACCATGGTGCCGTTCCAGATGTCGAAGCCCGGTCTGCCGACGGAGACGGGCAGAGTGCGGATCACCTTGCCGTTCTCGGACACGGTCATGGTCTTCGCCTCCGTGTCGACCCTGCTGAAGCGGCCAGGCGTCGCAGCCCGGCGGGGTCGGTGAGGTGGATGGTGCGGTAGGCCAGGCGCAGCACGGCCCGCTGCTCGAAGTCCTTGAGGACCCTGTTCAGGGAAGGGCGGCGCACCCCGAGCATGGCGGCCAGGGTGCGCTGCGGTAGGTGGACCGCGCCGTCCTCGGCCTCGGCGAGCAGCAGTCGGGCGGTCTGCTGCGGCAGGCTCGCGCCGAGCTGGGCGACCAGCCGGGCCTGGGCGCGGGCGAGCCGGGTGGCGATGGAGGTCAACCAGCGCCGGGCCAGGGCCGGGTGACGGTCCAGCACCTGGGAGAAGTCGGCGGCGGGCAGATGGAGAAAGGTGCAGGGGTCCAGGGCCCTGGTCGCGTACGGCAGCGCCATGCCCAGCAACAACTGGATGTCGCCGTCGACGTCTCCGGCGCGCAGGACACGTACCACGGTCTGGCGTACACCCGAACCGACCACGAGCTCGGCGCGGCCCTCACGCAGCAGCCACACACCGTCCGGCGCGGCACCGGCCGTGGTCACGACGGAGCCGGCCCCGACCTCGACTGGCCGCAGCGTATCCGCCAGAACGTTCAGATCCCGGCTGCTGAGAGGGGCATGGCGACCACCGCCGACGCACCGGGCCACCCAGGCCGCGTACCGGAGTTGATCAGCCGACGGGCCGGCGAGCCCGGCGAGCGGAGGCGGAGTGCCCGCGTGGCGTGCGGAGGGTGTCATGGACAGGCAATCCCTCTCGTTCTGGCTGCGCACTCAAGGCGACCGCCGTCCCAGGAGCGGGGGCCGAGTGGAGTCGGCCGGACGAGAGGAGGTGGCCGGCCTCCTCGGGTTCCGGTGGAAGACCCCATGCCCGTCGGGTCTTCCACCGGCGTGGGGCGGGCCCCGGCGGACCGGTCGGGTGAGCGGTGACGACAGCCGGTCCACCGGAGGCGATCCCCTTCACCCCACGATGCCGTGGCACGGTCCGGGCGCAACGTCCCGCACCACGGCATCGTTCACTGCCCCGCCGCCCTTCCACGGCCGGGCAGCAGTTCCAGGGTGACTTCCCACAGCGGGGCGATGCGGCTGCCTAGGCGGTGGACCAGCCAGCCGGCCAGCGCGCCGAACCCGGCGTGCGCCAGCAGGACCGTGATCTGGAACTTCGGCCACATGTCGGCGCCCCACTCCCCGGCCCCGACCGCGTTCGGCACCGGGCTGCCCAGGAAGCCGACGCCCAGCATCAGGCCGTACACCAAGCCCATCAGCACCCCGGCCATCGCCCCGCCGCGTTTACGGAAGGGGAAGCCGCCGAGCAGCACGGCGTAGGTGATGCCGAACATCGCGCCGTTCCAGACGTGGTAGGTCCAGCCGGCGATGTTGGAGGCGGTGTCGGGGCCCTGCATGATCTGGTCTTTCAGCAGCACGCCCATCAGCATGGCGATGTCGCCGGGCATGGCGTCGAAGCCCCTGAAGCCGATCTCTCGGACCAGCTCCAGCACTGCCGTCCCCGCGATCCCGGCCAGCGCGCCGACCCCCACTGCCCGGACCAGACGGGGTCCGCTGACGAGCAGCGCTATGAGGGGGGCGATGACGACGGCGATCGCGCCGGGGACTCCGACCTGGCGGGCCAGGTTGGGCAGGGTGTCGTAGCCGCCCTCGGCGGCGGCGAACAGCAGCGCACCGGCGGCCGTCGCCCCGGCCAGCACCACACCGGACAGCAGCAGCTCGGCCGCCGCCCGCGCCGGGTGCCGACCCGTCGGCTGGTGACGGGCCGGAGAGGGGATTGCGGAGCTACTTCGCCGCGCCATCTGCGATCTTCTCCGCTGCCATGGCCATCTGCTTGCCACCGTCGGCGAGCTTGGCGTCGACGGCCGTGAAGAGCGGGGCCGGGTCGTAGTAGCCGATGTGCGCGGTGCCGTCGTCATCGGCCGCGGTGATTCTGCGTACCGCTGGGGCAAGCGGAGTCGGCGCGTACCGCACGCGTCCCGGGAATAGTGGCTGCGGACCATCGTACGGGCGTCGAGGCCGAAGTGTGCAGCCTGGATCAGCGACTGGCTGAGGGTCGGGGGGCCTCGGGGCCGATGACGGGGGCGCCCAGGAGGTGCCCGCTCGCAGGGCCGACGAGCAGCTTGACGAAGCCCACCTGACGCCGGTTGTGCCAAAGGCCGGGTCCTCCGGCGCACGAGGCGACGGAGCGCGCGGCTGTTCGTCCATCCCGTCGATGACGCACCACCCCGGATCCAGGAGGGATGACACGCCTGGAACCCGGTGGACGACCGGTTCCTTCCCGCTCCATTGATTGGGCGGGAGCTTTCCAAGGGTGCGGAGAACCGTCACGCCGTCACGATGCGTCCGCTGCCGACGCCGCTCCTGGGTCGGGCGGGTCGGGTTGCGCGGGGCGGAAGCCCCAGTCGGCGGCCTTGGCGACCGCCTCCAGTTGGGATCGCGCCTCGAGTTTCTCGAGGATCCCGCGCACGTGGGTGCGTACGGTGGCGTAGGTGATGGTGAGGCGGTCGGCGATGGCCCGGTTGTCGAGGCCCTGGGTCATGAGGGCGAGGATCTCCTGTTCCCGGCTGGTCAGGCTCTGAAGGCGTTCCGTCTGCCGGGCCGAGACCCGGGTGGTCTCGCGGTGGCGGGCGAGGACTTCCATGAGGGTGCGGGCGGGGATGAGGGTCTCGCCCGCGGCCGCCGCGCGGATGGCTGTGGCGATCTCGTCGCCGCCGGCCGACTTGAGCAGGTATCCGCTCGCGCCGGCCTCGACCGCGGCCAGCAGGGCGTCGTCGCTGGTGTCCGCACTGAGCATGACGACGGCGATGGTGGGGTTGTGGGCGCGGATGCGGGCCGCCGCGTCGGCGCCGGTGCCGTCGGGCAGCCGGTAGTCGATCAGCGCCAGTTGCGGGGAGAGCTGCTCCGTCATGGGCACTGCTTCGGCGACGGAGTCGGCCCAGCCGACCACGGTCAGGTCGTCGTAGTCGTCGAGCAGGGCCCACAGCCCCTCCGCGACGGCCCGGTGGTCCTCGACCAGCAGCACCGTGATGAGGTCGGGCGGGCCGGTCATGGCTCGGGGCCCTTCGGCGTGGACTCACCGTTCGCCTCCGGCTCGGGTCGCGTGGACGGCGACGCGGGCTCC
>NZ_KQ949123.1 GCF_001514305.1 Streptomyces dysideae | reverse complement strand
AAGGCTGGTGCCTGGTGGACCAGGAACTGGAACAGGGTCTGGTATCGATCGGCGTACCCATCCGGAACGAAGCACGACGGGTGGTGGCAGGCATCAACCTCTCCACCCACGTCAGCAGGCGAACGCCGGACTCGATACGCCACGATCTGCTGCCGCCGCTCCTGGACACCGCCGCCGACATCGAGGCCGAGCTGAAGGTCCCCGGCTAGCCGGTCCTGATGCCGTGCCCCCGCGACGGCAGCACGGAGCAGCACCGGCCTTGGCGACTGGCCGGAACACACCGCCCCGCGCGACGGGCGTTGCCGTGGGCTCGTCACGGCCACCCAGACCTGTCGGCTCTCTGTCCTCACCAGGCATCATTCACTACAGTGCTGAGACAGTCGCCGCGGAGAGTCCATGACATCGCCCCACGCCCTGACGCCTGCCGACCCCATGGCGGCTCCCGCGCCACCCGAGGAAGCCGTGGCCCCTCTCATCCGGGGTATCGCCGTGCTGCGCGAGCTCACCGACGCCGGAGGGAGGGCCGGCCTCAGCGACCTGGGACGGGCCACCGGTCTGGCCCGCGCCACCATCGACCGGGTCACCGGAACACTCGCTCACATGGGGTACATGCGGATGGACGGCAGCAACGCCGTCCTTGCCCCCCGCCTGATGGAGCTGGGGAACGCGTACCTGGCCGCGCTGCGTTTTCCCGCTCTGTTGAGTGCGCACGCCGATGCCCTCGCCGACCAACTCGACGAGTCGGTGTCCCTCGCGGTGGCGGACGGTGACGGCATCCGCTTCATCCATCAGGCGATCCGCCGCCGCGCCCTGTCGCTGAGCTTCCGCATCGGTGACCTGCTGCCCGCCGAACGCACCGCGCCGGGCCCGCTGCTGGCAACCGAGTGGAGCGCGGAGGAGTGGGCGCGGTGGCACAAGCGGCAAGCGGCCGACCCCGAGGACCTCGGCTTCCCGGCGGTCCCTCCTCGATCGCACCGTACCGCCACCACAGCCTTCGAAGAACGGGTGGAACGGGCGCGCGCCCAAGGCTGGGCGATGGACGACCAGTTGATCGAGCCGGGCCTCGTCGCCGCAGCCGTTCCGGTTCGCGCCCCCGACGGCCGGATCGCCTGTGTGGCCAGCGTCGTGAGCCATACCAGTCGGCACAACGCGGACTCGCTGCGCGACTCCCTGCTCCCCAGGCTCCGTACTGCCGTGACCGTCATGGAACGGAAGCTGGCCGACGCTCCGCCTCCCGAGCCGCCGAGCAAGAGCACTCCCGTCGGGCTCGCCACCTGGACGAGCGTGTCCAAACAGGAACTGGGCGGGGAGTTCATCGAATCCCTGGCCCGCGGCCTGACCGTGCTGACCGCGTTCGGTGAGGGCCGTGCGGAGCTGACCCTCACCGAGGTCGCCGAAGCCACCGGCCTGTCCCGCGCCACGGCTCGCCGTGCCCTGATAACCCTGGGACACCTCGGTCACGTCACGCTGCACGGGCGGGTCTTCCGGCTCACTCCACGCGTCCTCGCCCTCGGTTTCCCGCCCCTGTCCAAGACGACACTCGCCCGGATCGCGCAACCCCACCTCGCCGCCCTCACCCGCAAGGTGGAGGACTCGACGTCCCTGGCAGTGCTCGCCGGTGACGATGTCCAGTGCGCGGCCTCGGTCGCCGCGGGACGCATCATGGACGTCGGCATCGCCGTGGGCGCGCGCGTGCCCGCCCATGTGACCTCCACGGGCCGGGTGCTGTTGGCGGGACTGCCGGCCGAGGAGCGCACTGCCCGGCTGGCGCGCGTGCGGATGGGGGCACTGACCGCTCGCACCGTCACCCGACCCGCCGACCTCGAGCTGATTCTCGACCGAGTGTGCGAGGACGGTTATGCCCTGGTCGATGAGGAACTGGAAGAAGGGCTTCGCTCGATCGCCGTACCGGTGCATGGCCGCGACGGCAGCCTCATCGCGGCGATCAACGTCACCATGCACAGCGGTCGCCGCCCCGCCGCGGAATGCGTCACGACCATCTTGCCGGAACTGCGGGCCACAGCCGTTCGCATCGAAGGCGACCTGCACGTAACCGGGCGATTCGTGCGAGTTCCGGCTGTCTGAATCACCGGGAGGGGGCGCCCTCGGGATCGACTCCTGCAACCGGCAGGCTGGTGAACAGCCGACAGGTGTTCGGGCAGGGGGACTGCCTGTCAGCCTGGCTTCGAGGGCATGCTCACATCTTCCGTGTCATCTTCGGTGCCGCTTGGGTCGGCGGCGCCGAGGCCGGCGGTGGTCAGCAGGTGTGAGAAGAGGGCGAGGGCTTCCTCGGTGGAGCTGTCGGAGGGGTCGGCCGACGTCGTACGCGGCTACGAACGCGCCCTGCGCACCCGCCTGGAGGTCTTCCTGCCGTACGAGGACAGCATCGTCTCCCGCCTGATGGCGGTCTCACCCAGACTGTCCCGGCACGCCCTCCCGCTCATGGAACGCACAGGACGGCGCGGACACGCACGTTACCTCCAGCGCAAGAACGAGAGTGTGCCACGTCCGCAGGGCTGACGGTCAGATCACGCGCCCACACTCCACCGCCACGGCGGTGCGGTCGGCGTCAGTAGCCGGGGTCGCCCAGCTGACGCGCTCGGGACGGTGGGCCAGCCGACGGCGCCGGACTGGGCCAATGTCCGCCCCGTGCACTTCCTGCCCGGTGTGCAGAGCCCGCTGCGCAACGCCGACGACGCCGAACTGGACTGGGTCGTCGTCCGCGAGAACAGCGAGGGCGAGTACGCGGGCCTCGGCGGCCGCAACCTCTCCGGCCGCGGGCGGGGCGGCGTAGTCGCCGTCCAGTAGGCCCTGTTCACCGCGGTGGGCTGTGAGCGCATCATGCGCTTCGCCTTCGACCTTGCCCGTACCCGCGCCCGTCGCAAGGTCTCGTCGGCCACCAAGAGCAACGCCCAGCAGTACGGCATGGTCCTGTGGGACGACGTCTTCAAGCGCGTCGCCGCCGACTACCCGGACGTGGAGACCGAGAGCGTCCTCGTCGACGCGATGTCCGCGAAGTTCGTGCTGCGCCCGGAGGACCTGTCGGTCGTCGTCGCCTCCAACCTCAACGCCGACATCCTCTCCGACCTCGGCAGCGCGCCGGCCGGCAGCCTGGGCCTCGCGGCGAGCGCCAACCTCAACCCCGAGCGCCGCTTCCCGAGCATGTTCGAGCCCGTCCACGGCTCCGCCCCGGACAACGCCGGCCAGGGGTTGGCCAACCCGATCGGCGCGGTCGGCAGCGCGGCCCTGATGCTGGAGCACTTCGGCCTGCCTGACCAGGCGGCCCGCCTGCACAAGGCGATCGAGGCGACCACGGCCGCGGGCATCCTCACCCGCGACGTCGGAGGCGCGGTCACCACCGACGACGTCACCAAAGCCCTCCTCGACACCCTCAGCGTCTGAGGGTGGCCACCAACGTCCCGACCTGCTACTTGATGTCGCGCCGGCAGACCGGGACCGGCCACCCCGTGCCGGGTCCACGATCGTCGTGCGCGTACACCTGCACCGCCGCCCATCTCCTGCTCGCCGAAGGCCACGTACTCCGGAACGGACCTTCCTCTACTTGGGCTGCGTGATGCCTTCGGTGCGGCCGCCGTCCTCAGCGGGGTGAGGTTCGGCGGCCCGGACGAGCCGGCGGCGCACTGCACTGCTGGCACCGGACGCCCGTGTGCGACACTCCGCCGATGACCTCCGGAACGATCACCGCGGACGCCTCGGGTACCTGGAATCTCGGCGACCTGTCCGTCAACCGCGTCGGCCTCGGCGCGATGCGGCTGACGGGCAGCGCCGCTTTCCACCAGGGCACGCCGAGCGACCGGCTGCGCTCGATCGCCGTGCTGCGCAAGGCAATTGACCTTGGCGTCAACCACATCGACACGGCCGCCTTCTACTTCTCCGCCCTCCGCTCCGCCAACGAACTCATCAACACCGCGCTGGCCCCGTACCCCGACGACCTGCTCATCGCCACGAAGGTCGGCCCCTACCGCGACTACCACGGCGCATGGGGCACCTCCGCCCGCCCCGACCAACTCCGCGGCCACGTCGAGGAGAACCTCCGCCAACTCGGCCGCGACCACCTGGACCTCGTATACCTGCGCCGCATGCGGCAGGACTCCATCGCCGAGCACTTCGGCGTCCTCGCCGAACTGCGCGAGGCCGGCCTGATCCGGCACCTCGGCATCTCCGACGTGACACCCCGGCACCTCGCCGAGGCACAGGCCATCGCGCCCGTGATCAGCGTGCAGAACCGCTACGCCCTCGACCGCCACGACGCCGACACCGACGAACTCCTGCGTCTCTGCGGCGAACAGGGCATCGCCTTCGTCCCGTTCTACGCCGTGGCCGGCGAGGCCGGAGCGGAGGGCGCGACCACCGCTCACGACGAGGAGGTCCTCGCCCTCGCACGGGAACACGACGCGAGCCCCGCCCAGATCCGCATCGCCTGGACACTGGGACAGGGCCCGCACGTGCTCGCCATCCCCGGCACGGGCAACCCCGACCACCTCGTCGAGAACGTGGCCGCGGGTGCGATCCGGCTCAACGTCCGTCATCTGGACAGTAGCTGAGAGTCAGTCAGCCCGCGAACCCCGTCACCGGACAGCGGATCCGATCAGGCCAGCCACTCGCCGTCCCGCATGACGTGCCGCTTGGGCAGCTCGCGCTGCTCGTGCCAGGCCTGCACCGCGTGGGGCCGGACCCGGAAGAAGGCGTACGACGCGCTGTCCTGTCGCGGGTCCCAGCCCGTCTTCGCGAGAAACGCCTCGGCCGCCGCTTCCGGAACCTCCTGGAGGGCGTACGTCTCCACGTCGCCGTCGATGAGTACGACGTCCCGGGTGTCCGCGAACGCCAGCCGGGTCCGGCCGCCGTCCCGCAGGTTGCGGCCGGTCGGATTCGTCAGCCGGGTCACCAGCCACACCGACTCGTCGTGCCACACGAACCACAGCGGGACCATGCAGGGCAGTCCGTCGGCGTCCGCCGAGGCCACCCAGATGTCGATCTCCTTCTCCAGCCGCGCCAGGACATCGGCCTTGCGTTCCACGGGGCCGCGAGGCGGCTTGGTGATCTCCATGGCCGGGACGGTAGCGGCCTCGTCGGCGGCCGCGCGTCGGGCTCGGGGCCCGTCCCGGCTCGGGCCTGCGACCTAGGTCCGGCAGCGACTGGCGTCCAGCAGGTTTTACGTATAACCTCTCCCGCTGATCCCACCCCGGAAAGGCCCCGATGCGACACATCGCCCTGGTCACCCTCGTCGTCGACGACTACGACGAGGCGATCCGCTTCTACACCGAGGCCGTCGGCTTCCGTCTCGCCGAGGACACTCCGCGCCCGGACGGCTCCCGCTGGGTCGTCGTACAGCCCGGCACCGGGCAGCAGGGCACCGGGCTGCTGCTGGCCCGGGCCAAGGGCGAGGCGCAGCGCGGCCGGGTCGGGGACCAGACCGGCGGGCGGGTCGGCTTCTTCCTGCACACCGACGACTTCGCCCGGGACCACGCCCGCATGCTCGCGGCGGGCGTGACCTTCCTGGAGGAGCCGCGCCACGAGCCGTACGGGTCCGTCGCCGTCTTCCAGGACCTGCACGGAAACCGCTGGGATCTGCTCCAGCCCGCCACCGACTGAGAACCTCGCCAAGGAACACGCACATGACCGCGCCCCGCATATCCACCGACACCCTCCGCCGCCTGCCCAAGGCCGTCCTGCACGACCACCTCGACGGCGGCCTGCGCCCCGCCACCGTGGTGGAGCTCGCGGACGCGGTCGGCCACACCCTGCCCACCACGGACCCGGACGAGCTCGCCGCCTGGTACTACGACGCCGCGAACTCCGGCGACCTGGTGCGCTACATCGCCACCTTCGAGCACACCCTCGCGGTGATGCAGACCCGCGAGGGCCTGTTGCGCACCGCCGAGGAGTACGTCCTCGACCTCGCCGCCGACGGCGTCGTCTACGGCGAGGTGCGCTACGCCCCCGAGCTGAACGTCCGGGGCGGTCTGACCCTGGCCGAGGTCGTCGAGACCGTCCAGGAGGGCCTGGCGGCGGGTATGGCGAAGGCGGCGGCCGCGGGCACCCCGGTGCGGGTCGGCACTCTGCTGTGCGGGATGCGGATGTTCGACCGCACGAAGGAGGCCGCCGACCTGGCCGTCGCCTTCCGGGACGCCGGTGTCGTCGGCTTCGACATCGCGGGCGCCGAGGACGGCTTCCCGCCCGCCGACCACCTCGCCGCCTTCGAGCATCTGCGCCGCGAGAGCGTTCCGTTCACCATCCACGCCGGCGAGGCGCACGGCCTGCCCAGCATCCACCAGGCCCTCCAGGTGTGCGGCGCCCAGCGCATCGGCCACGGCGTGCGCATCACGGACGACATCCCCGACCTCGCGGACGGCAAGCTCGGCCGGCTCGCGGGCTGGGTCCGGGACCGCCGGATCGCCCTGGAGATGTGCCCGACCTCCAACCTCCAGACGGGCGCCGCGACCTCGATCGCCGAGCACCCGATCACCGCGCTGAAGGACCTCGGCTTCCGCGTCACCCTCAACACCGACAACCGTCTGGTGTCCGGCACGACGATGACCCGCGAGATGTCCCTGCTGGTCGAGGAGGCCGGCTGGACCGTCGAGGACCTGCGCACGGTCACGGTGAACGCCCTGAAGAGCGCGTTCATCCCGTTCGACGAGCGCAACGCCCTCATCGAGGACGTCGTCCTGCCGGGTTACGCGGCCGCGCTCTGAAGCAGCCCGCGGACGTAGGCGGCCTGTCCGACGTGCTGGAGATCGTCGGACAGGACGCTGACCAGCCGTACGCCGAGGGTGACCGGCGGATCCCAGCGCTCGTCCACGACGCGCTCGAGGTCCGCCGCGGTCAGCGCGCGCAGGGCCAGGAGCGTCTGCGTGTGCACGGCGTCGTAGTAGCCGGTCAGCAGGTCGCCGTCCTCGACCCACACCTTGGCGACCTTCGCCGGGCTGTGCCCGTACCCGGTGTCACCGCGCGGCAGGTCCAGTCCGAACCGCTTCTCCCAGTCCTGTGACAGCCACACCTGGTCGAGCCCGAAGGCGTCGGCGATGTGGTCGTCCTGGACCCGGCTGAGATGCCAGACCAGCCAGGCGACGGAGTTGGCGGCATCGGACGGGCGGGCGTGCAGGCCGTCGGTTTCGAGGCCCTCGACGGCGGCGTGGACTTCTTCCTGGATGCGGCTGTACGCGTCGATGAGGATGTCCTTTGCATGCATGGCTCCACCATCGCGCAAAGCCGTCCGTCACGCGCCCCCAGTGTCCAGAAGGGCCATCAGCGCCCGGGCCGCGGGACTGGTGGCCTGCGGGTACGGCAGCAGGGCGACCGTCTCGTAGACCGTCTCGCCGGTGCCCTTCACGGGCAGGGCGGTCAGCGACCGGCGCTTGTCCCGGAAGTGCCGCGGTACGACGGCGATGCCGAGGTTCTCGTCCACCAGGTCCAGCAGACTGTGCACGTCGTTGACCTCCAGCGCGACCGCCCGCCGGACTCCGGCCGCGGCGAACACGGCGTCGGTGGTGCGGCGCGGCCCCCAGTCCGGGTGGAAGTCGACGAACACCTCGCCGCCCAGGTCCTCCGGCGTCACGGCCGCACCGACGGCCGCCAGCCGGTGGCTGGGATGGCACAGCACCGTCATCGGCTCGCTGGTCAGCGGTACGGTCCGCAGCTGGTCGGTGTCCTCCTCCGCCGTACGCACCGCGAACGCCAGGTCCAGCCGCCCGGCCGCGACCTCCTCCGCCAGCGCGCCCGACCCTGCCTGCCGCAGGCAGATCTCCACGTCCGGATGCTGCCGCCGGAACGCGGCCAGCAGCCCCGCCACGTGCACCCCGGCGATGCACTGCTCCGACCCGAGCGCGAGCATCCCGCGCAGCACGCCCTGCACCGCGGCCACCGCCTCATGGGCCGCCCGTACCTGGGCGAGGATCCGCTCCGCCTCGCACAGCAGGGCCCGCCCGGCCGGGGTGAGCGTCACCCGGCGGGTCGTCCGCACGAACAGCGGGGTCTGCAACTCGCGCTCCAGCGCCCGGATCGACGCCGACAGCCCCGACTGGGACACCATGAGGCGTTCGGCGGCCCGGGTGAAATGCTGGTCCTCGGCGACCGCCACGAAGTGCTGGAGATGGCGCAGTTCCATGATTGAGAAGCGTATCCGCTGAATTCCATCTGATTTACCTGTTGGACCACTGCCCGCAGCTCGCGAGAGATTGGATACCGGTTCAGGCGTCATCATCTGAACCGTCCCTTCGTGTGCCAACCCCTCTGGAGTCGCGTTGTACACCGCACACCCTGACCGCTACGCGGACATGCCCTACCGGCGCGTGGGCCGCAGCGGCCTCAGGCTCCCCGCGCTGTCCCTCGGTCTGTGGCACAACTTCGGCCCGGCGGACCGTTCGGTCGAGCACCAGCGGGCGATCCTGCGCCGGGCCTTCGACCTCGGCGTCACCCACTTCGACCTGGCCAACAACTACGGCCCGCCGCCCGGGGCCGCCGAGTCCGCGCTCGGCGAGACGCTGAAGGGGGACTTCGCGCCGTACCGCGACGAGCTGGTCATCTCCACCAAGGCCGGCTATCTGATGTGGCCCGGCCCGTACGGCGAGTGGGGCTCCCGCAAGTACCTGCTGTCGTCGCTGGACCAGAGCCTGAAGCGGATGGGCCTGGACTACGTCGACATCTTCTACTCGCACCGCCCGGACCCGGACACTCCCATGGAGGAGACGATGGGTGCCCTGCACTCTGCGGTCCAGCAGGGCAAGGCGCTGTACGTCGGCATCTCCAACTACTCGGCGGAGCAGACCCGCGAGGCCGCCCGCATCCTGGGTGAGCTGGGCACCCCGCTCCTGATCCACCAGCCGCGCTACTCGATGCTGGACCGTCGCCCCGAGGACGAGGGCCTCCTGGACGCCCTCGACGAGCTCCAGGTCGGCTCGATCGTCTTCTCCCCGCTGGAGCAGGGCCTGCTGACCGCCCGCTACCTCGGCGGCATCCCGGAGGGCTCGCGGGCCGCGAGCGACAGCCCGTTCCTGCACTCCGACGCGGTCACCGAGGAACTGGTCGGCAAGCTGCGCGCCCTCGACGAGATCGCCAAGTCCCGCGGTCAGTCCCTGGCCCAGCTGGCCCTGGCGTGGGTCCTGCGCGGCGGGCGGGTGACCTCCGCCCTCGTCGGCGCGAGCAGTGCGCAGCAGATCGAGGACAGCGTCGCGGCCACCCGGAACCTCGACTTCGACGCCGAGGAGCTGGCCCGCATCGAAGCGGTGATCAAGAAGTAGGACGCTCGCTCAGGTCCTGGAGGTGCGGACGCCCGCCAGGACCTGAGCCGTCTCTGGAGCCGAGCCGCTCGTCCAGACGCACGGTCACCGTGTCGCCTTCCTCCTTGCCGATCGCCCGGCGCACCTCGGCCTTCACCGGCAGCGTGTGCGTGCCGTAGCCCAGGGCCATGATGGAGCTATGGATGGCGTCAGATTTCGGCCAACAGCGGCGGTGAATATGCCAGGAGACTGGCCGGAAAGTCGTGGTGACAGTGGTTCAGGAGTGAACATACTCGACAGCTAAGGCCCTTCACGTCGAGCGAAGGCGCCGTCACGCACAGCGCACAGGGCGCGAGCCGCACTGGGCGCCGTACGCGCGAGCCGCACCGAAGCACTGCCCGCACCACCCGCACTTCTGCACCGCACCTGAGCCGCACGGAAAGCGAGGCCCGGCCGACAGACGAGCGCACCACGGGGGAGTGAGACGTGCACGACGAATTCCTGTGCCATGTCACCGCGTACGGCACCTGCGGCGGCCGGCGCATCGGAGTACCGCTGGGAACCTACCGGGCGCCCACGCTCGCCCTCGCCCTGTGGTGGCTGCGCGACCGTGCCTCCTGGATCGCCGAGCGATTAGACCCGCAGCCGGAGGCGGACCACTTCCCGCCGAGCGCCCTCGTGCCGGTCGCCGACACCGTGCCCGACGTGCCGGCCGTACTGCGCGCCTGGTGCGGTGACATGGCCCAACAGGAGCTGTGCGCCGACGAGTTGGCCGCCGGACGGCTCGTTCGGATCGCCACCGGCGACGAGACCACCGAGTACGAGCTGCTGGCCGAGTCCGTGGACGCCCTGCGCATGCAGCGGACCCTCCCCGGACTGGTCGTGCCCGTCGCCTGAGGCTCGCCCCCTCCCGCAGCCCAGGCGCAATATCGGCATGATGGTCGTGCTGTCGGCGGTCTTCGGGTTCGTCGTGTTCCCGGCTGCTGCGCCGCCATGAACCCGTCGTGATGCGGAAGTAGGCGCCCCGATGGCATTCTCGCCGCCCCCCGGCTTCCGGCCCACCCACGTCGTCCCCCAGCACGGCATGCCCGCCTGGGAGGCCCCCGACCCCGCCCGGCCCACTCTCCCCCTCGACCCGCTGCTGCCGGTGCAGCTCATGGAGCGGCGCGGCGACTGGGGGCAGGTCCTGTGCGCCAACGGCTGGTCCGCCTGGGTCGACGGCCGCTACCTGGTCGCCGTGCCCCAGGACCCGCCCGCCACCGACAGCCCCCTCACCCGCGCCGCCGACCCGCGCCCCCTGGTCGCCCGCGCCGAGGAGACGCCGGCCCGCTACCGCAGCGCGGTCGAGGACCTCGCGGCCGGCGCCCTCGACGGCGAGTCCTTCCACAGCCGTACAAAGGGGCTGCGGATCGGGATCGGCGTCGACGGGGAGTCCGTGTGGCTCTACGACGCCGCACACGAGCGCTGGGTCTACGCCGACGGCACCCGCTCGGCCACCTACGCCACGGACGACGGGCCCCGCGCCACCGCCGAGGACCCCGGACACGCCCCCACCCAGGTGGTGACGCCCGATGGCACGTGAGACGAGCCTCTTCTCCGGCCGGCCCTCCGAGCTGATCGGCCGACAGGTCGCGGGCTACCGCATCGAGCGCGAGATCGGCCGCGGCGGCATGGCCGTCGTCTACCAGGCCCGGGACCTGCGCCTGGAGCGCACGGTCGCCCTCACGCCCACCCTTCCGCCGCGACGACGACGTGGCCCTGCTGTGGGCCCACCAGTACGACGAACCGCCCCCGCTCACCGAGGCACGCCCCGACCTCCCCCCGCCCGCCGACGCCGTGCTCGCCCAGGCCCTGGCCAAGAGCCCCGACGACCGCTACGACTCCTGCCTGGACTTCGTCGCCGCCCTGCGCTCCGCCATGGCCGGCGGCCCGGCGACCGGTCACGCACCGACAGAGGTGGACCTGAGGGTCCTGGCACCCCCGAGGGAAGGGCCGAAGCAGCCGCCGCACTGGGCCGAGCCGGTGTTCCGGCCGCTTCCCTAGCCGGCCGCACCCCGCCTGCGTACCGGTTTGGCCAGCAGGCCGCCGAGGAAGCCGGTGACCAGCCCCCACAGCAGGGCCAGGCCGATCGCCGTCCACACCTCGGGATCCAGGAACAGCTCACCGCCCAGATCACCGCCGAGGTCGCCGATGCCGAGCACCGACAGGCCGTAG
This sequence comes from Streptomyces dysideae, assembly GCF_001514305.1. Classification (GTDB taxonomy): domain Bacteria; phylum Actinomycetota; class Actinomycetes; order Streptomycetales; family Streptomycetaceae; genus Streptomyces; species Streptomyces dysideae. The sequence goes on along the minus strand of NZ_KQ949123.1, from coordinate 54,468 downwards.
TGCGCGGAGATCCGGCCGACGAGGCAGATCATGAGCACCGTGAGCGCGAGCGCCACCGCCATGTGCACGGCGTGCTGCCACAGGCGCATCCGGGCCGGCGAGCGCTTCGCCATCACAAAGGCCGCTGCCAGCAGCAGCACCGCGTCCACGGCCACCAGCCACCACACCCTGCCGTCCTGCTCGCCGAGCGTGCTCAGATTGAGCTCGGCGACGTCCTTGCCGCGCAGCACCTCGTCCAGCACATGCGGCATCGGCAGCCCGAACGGCCCCTCCACCTGCCCGTTCCAGGTCACGCCGAGACCGAGCGTGAGCGCGAGCCACGCCAGGTTCGGCAGCCCGAGCAGGAGCACGGCCAGCGTCTCCACCGCATGACCGCGCGTCACCGCCACGACCAGCCCGATGACGACGCCCAGGCAGGCGTACGCCAGCAGCAGCACGACCATGGCGTACGCGGCCGGCCGCACCGACTCCTGGAACCGCAGCAGCCGGGGCGGCAGCGGCGCTGCGCGGGACACCAGCAGGGCCAGCACCAGCACACCCGCCAGCCACAGCAGCCCGAAGAACAGGGTCACCGGCACATCCGTCTCGAAGCCGACCTTCGGCGAGACACCGAACAGGTCGCCGAGCTCGTCGATCGTTTCGTCGCCGACGGAGAACGTGAAGGTCTGGCGGGCTGCGAAGGCCAGGGCCAGCAGTGCGAGCAGCCACAGTGCGGCGATCCGGCCGGCCCAGCCGGCCAGTTCCGCGGCCCCGGCGACCGCGCGGTGCCGCAGCGGACGCAGGAAGCCGGCGGCGATCACCAGGGCCCCGACCAGCGTGACGGACAGCGGGATCACGGTGAGCCCCGCGTCCGACTCGGCGAGACCGCCGGCGTTCCCCGAGAGCTCGATCGTGCCACCGACGGCCGTGACCACGGTCGCCGCGACCACCCGCGGGAAGGCACCGTCCGGCAGCTCCGCCGCGCCTGCCGCCCAAAGCCCCAGCGCGGCCGTCAGCCCCATGGCGACCAGCCCGGCCAGCACCACGGCGACGGCCTGCGGCCAGCCGTGACGGGCGACGGCCTGGTCGGAGGGGGTTCGCGAACTCACCCTGCCCACGCTAAGCAGGGCCCGGGCGACGCGCCCGCCGGGAGGTCCGTCCGCGTCGGCTTGCGAGCGACACGGACCCGGAGCACGCAGTAGTGAGGTAGTAGCAGATAGCGGTGACAACGGTAACTACATATCGAAATGCCGCTGGAATTCCGCGTCGGGAAGAAGGCCCCGTGAGCGTCGAACCTCCGCCCTCCGGTCGCCCCACAGGACCGCCCTCGGGGCCTCTGTCGGGACCCTCCCAGCCGCCCTCCGGCCCGCCCTCCCAGCCGCCCTCGGGCCCGCCCTCGCAACCGCCGGGCGGCAGCGGTGGAGGGGAGACCCCCGAGCCCGGACCGCACCGCCCCTGGTGGCGGTCCGTGCCCCGGATGGCGGTGCTCACCACCGTGGTGGTGGCCGCCGTGATCCTCGCCGTGGTCTTCAGCCGCGGCGACGGCGGCTCGGGCAAGGGCGGCGAGGTCTTCCTCCAGTCCGCGGGCAAGACGGGCCCCGACCCCTTCACCGCCCGTGACCTCGGAACCCCCGACGTCCGAGCCCCCGACGACGGAGCCGGAAACGCCCGAGACGTCCCCCGTGGAGTCCCCGCTCGCCTCCGACACGACGACCCCCACAACCCAGTCGGCGTCCACGTACAGTGCTCCGGAGTCACCGGCACTGTGAGTCACCGGGCCGCCGCGGGGACTGCGGCGCCCGGCACTGGGTACGAGGACTGGTGCAGCAGGCTTCCGGCCAGTCCGGCTTCCGAGAGAGAAACGCATGATCGAGCACGTGGACGGGGCAGTGATTCCGACTGGTTTCGACGTGCCCGTGGAACCGCTACGACGGGCGGCGCATTACAGCGGCGAACCGGGATGCATCGCAGAGGCGCGGTCCTTCGCCGCGCGCTTCCTCGGCCGGCTCAGGACCGAGTGGTGCGCCGAGATCGGCAACCGCGCCGAGGACGAGGTGCTCCTGGTCGTCAGCGAGCTGGTCACCAACGCCGACCGGCACAGCAACGGGCCGTACATCCTGGACCTCGAAGGCACGGACGACTCACTGACGGTCTCCGTCTACGACAGCAGCTCCGCCGTGCCCCGGCTCTTCCCGAAGGACCCGGAACGCGTCGGACGGCACGGCCTGGAGATAGTGCACGCGCTGGCCACCGAGATCGCCGTGGAGCGGGTGCCGGTGGGCAAGCGGGTGCGCGCCGTGCTGCGACTCAGCGAGGAGTGAGGGCGGCGGACCGGCAGTTGCCGTCAGCAGGCCGTGCCGGAGGTCTTCCCGGAGCGCACGGTGGCCCGAGTACGTCAGCAGGACGTCGATGTACTCGTCGGCGGTGTACGTGGTGTCCTGGCGGTAGCGGGTCACCGCCACGTCCCCGAAGCTCGGGGAATCCTCCAGCTCGCCGGTGTCGGAGGGGATCTCCTCCTCCGGCTGGAGACGCAGACCGGGCGGAGTGGCCGGGTCCCAGCGCTCGTAGCAGCGCTGCGCCTCGGCGAAGAAGCCGACGCTGCCGCCCGCCACATGCTCGGTCGAGACGAGCGCGAGTCGCCCGCCGGGACGCAGTGTGTCGGCCGCTTTGGGAACCCGCACAGCCGGGTCGACCCAGTGCCACGCGGTCGCGCACACCGCGAGGTAGAAGGGCTCGTCCGGCAGCGGCCAGCTCTCGAAGTCCGACACCTCGACGTCGACTTGAGGAAACTCCCGCAGACGCTGTCGGGCCGCCGTGGCCATGGCCGGCCCCAGCTCCACGGCGGTCACCTGGCAGCCGAACTCCGCCAGCGGAAGGGTGAGTTGGCCCTCCCGGGCCCCACCTCCAGGACGCGGCGCCCCGGACCGAGACCTGCCGTCCGTGCCAACTCGTCGACCAGAGCGGACGGATACCGGGGCCGCGCCCGGTCGTACAGCTTCGGGTCCTCGTCGAAGGTCTCCCGCACGGCCATGCCCGCACCCTCCGCCTCCGCGATTCCACCCAGGGCAGAATGCTGACCCCTTCCCCTCGCGTCCAACGCTTCTAGGCTGAAGAGGTGAGCGAACAAGCGCCGAACCAAGCCCGCGTGATCCCCCTGCGTCCAGGGACCGCCCGCCCAGTGTCCGACCGCCCCGCCACCGAGCCCCCGCCCAGGGAACCCCTGTTGCGTGACCTGGTCGGCGACGTCCTGCGCCGTGAACGCCTCGCCCAGGAACGCACGCTCAAGGACGTGGCCGACGCGGCCCGGATCTCCATGCCGTACCTGTCGGAGGTGGAACGGGGCCGCAAGGAGGCCTCCTCGGAGGTCCTCGCGGCCGCCGCCCACGCCCTGGGACTCGGTCTCGGCGACCTGCTGTCGCTGGCCCAGGGAGAGCTCACCCGGCAGCGGCACACAGCCGTCCGCAGGGCGTCGACCACGCCGTACAACGGACTCTGCCTGGTCGCCTGACGCTCAGACCGCCGCCAGACGCCGGCTCACCACCTCGTCGGCCAGGCCGTACGCCACGGCCTCCTCGGCGGTGAACACCTTGTCGCGGTCCATGTCCGCGCGCAGCGTCGCGATGTCGTGGTGTGTGTGCCGGGCCAGCACCTCCTCGACCTGGGCGCGGATCCGGACCATCTCCTTGGCCTGGAGCGCGAGGTCGGAGACCGTGCCCCGGCTGCCGCCGGTGGCCGGCTGCCCGAGCAGCACGCGCGCGTGCTCCAGCACGAACCGCCGCCCGGGATCCCCGCCGGCCAGCAGCACGGCCGCCGTGGACGCCGCCTGGCCGACGCAGAACGTCGAGATCGGCGCCTGTACGTACGTCATCGTGTCGTAGATCGCCATCAGCGAAGTGAACGAGCCGCCGGGGGAGTTGATGTAGATCGCGATCTCGTTCTCGGGTGCCGCCGACTCCAGATGGAGGAGTTGCGCGATGACGACGTTGGCGACGCCGTCGTCGATCTCGGTGCCGAGAAAGATGATCCGCTCGGACAGCAGCCGGCTGAACACGTCGTACGACCGCTCGCCCTGCGGGGTCCGCTCGACGACATTCGGAATCGTGTACGTCCCCATCGCTACAGCTCCATCCGTCGCTTCGAGGCGGCCGGGCGGACGTCCGCGAGGGACTCCACGACCCGGTCGACCATGCCGTACTCCCTGGCCTCCTCGGCCGTGAACCAGCGGTCGCGGTCGCCGTCCCGGGAGATCGTCTCCGGGCTCTGCCCGGTGTGCTCGGCGGTGATCCGCTCGATGGACCGCTTGAGTTGCTCCAGGTTCTCCGCCTGGATCTCGATGTCCGCCGTGGTGCCGCCGATGCCCGCCGACGGCTGGTGCATCATGATCCGCGCGTTCGGCAGGGCGTACCGCTTGCCGACCGCGCCGACGCTCAGCAGGAACTGGCCCATGCTGGCCGCGAAGCCCATCGCCAGCGTCGAGACGTCGTTCGGGATCAGCCGCATCGTGTCGTAGATCGCGAGACCCGCGTGCACGGACCCGCCCGGGCTGTTGATGTACAGGCTGATGTCGGTGCGCGGGTCCTCCGCGGACAGGATCAGCAACTGGGCGCAGACCCGGTTCGCGGAGACCTCGTCGACCTGGGTGCCGAGCAACACGATGCGCTGCGCGAGCAGTTGGCCGGCCAGCTGGTCGTCGAACCGCGTGGGCGCGGTGTCGCCCTCCTCGGCCCGGGGCAGCAGGGCCGGGCCGGGGCCGGCGATGAGTGGGGACATGAGCACTCCTTGTCGAGGCGTGATGTCGTACGGCGGAGGTCGCCGCGATCTCCACTCTCGGCCCGGTCCCGAGCCCGGCGGGGATTTCTAGGCCCGCAGCAGATTCGCCGAGGGCAGAGCGGTCAGCCGTCGCCCTTCTCGCGCAGCTGCCGGGAGAAGGCCCGCACGCCCCCGATCAGCAGGTCCGGCTCCTCCATCGCCGGGAAGTGCCCGCCCCGGTCGAACTCCGTCCACCGCACGAGGTTCTCGGTCCGCTCCGCCTTGTGCCGCAGCGCGACCTGTGGTTCGGCCGGGAAGAGGGCGAGTGCGGTCGGCGCGGTCGACGGCTCGGCGGGCCGGGCGATACGGCCGTGGGTGGCGTGGGCCCGCTCGTAGTGGATCCGGGCCGACGAACCGGCCGTCCCGGTCAGCCAGTACAGCGTCACGTCGGTCAGCATCCGGTCCCGGTCCACCGCCTCCTCGGGCAGCTCCGCCGAGTCCGTCCACTCCCTGAACTTCTCGATGATCCAGGCGAGTTGACCGACGGGAGAGTCATGGAGCCGGTACGCCAGGGTCTGCGGCCGGGTGTGCTGGATGCCGTAGTAACCCGTGCCCTCGCGCGACCACTCGGCCCACCGGCGCCACGACAGGAGCGTCCGCTCGCGCTCCTCGGGGCTGAGCGCCGCCAGTTCCTCGGGCGTCGGCTCGGTGGCCGCCTGCGCGCCCGGCAGCAGGTTGAGGTGGATGCCGAGCACCCGGTCCGGGTGCGCGCGGCCCAGCTCGCGGGAGATGGCCGCACCCCAGTCGCCGCCCTGCGCGCCGAACCGCTCGTAGCCGAGGCGGCGCATCAGCTCGGTGCGGAAGGGCCGGTGCTGTCTGCGGGCGAGGACGTCATGGTCGCGATGCCAGTTCCGATCGGTGGTACAGCCATCCATATCAAGGCGCCGTCCGGCCGATGAGTTCCGGGGGGTCGATCAGTCGGTACAGACGACCGCGTTCCACGCCCAGGAGGTACTCATGGCCACCGACGGATTCACCACGTGTCTCTGGTTCGACGACCAGGCCGAGGAAGCCGCCCACTACTACGTCTCGATCTTCAAGAACTCCAGCCTCGGGAAGGTCGCCCACTACACCGAGGGCAGTCCGCGTCCCGCCGGTTCCGTGATGACCGTCGAGTTCACGGCCAACGGTCAGCGGTTCCTCGGACTCAACGGCGGCCCGGAGTTCACGTTCAACGAGGCGATCTCCTTCATGATCGCCTGCGCGGACCAGGAGGAGGTCGACTACTACTGGACCAGGCTCACCGAGGGCGGCGGCGAGCCCGGACCCTGCGGCTGGCTCAAGGACAGGTACGGCGTCTCCTGGCAGGTCGTCCCCGACCGCCTCATCGAGCTGACCACCGACCCGGACCCGGAGAAGGCGGCTCGCGCGATGAAGGCCATGCTGGCGATGGGCAAGATCGACATCGCGGCCCTGGAGCAGGCGGCCGCGGGCGAGTGAGCTGTAGCGGGTCGGCCGCCCGCGCCAAGGGCGGCCGACGCTACGGGTTCGCGCCGATCACCCGTGTGATCTCCCGGGCGATCCGCAGGATGCCGGGGGAGCGGACCGGACACGGCTTCGGCGTGGACGTCGTCGGCGCCAGACAGAAGTGCAGATAGTCGTCGTCCCGGTGCAGGGCGGTCCGGTCGCGTCCCGGCTGGGTGCAGTAGTCGGGGTGATCGCGTTCGTACGCCGTGCACGGCAGGTACTGGACCCAGCGGTGGCGGGCGTCGGCGGCGCTCACCGCCTTCCCGGCGTCGGCGACCAGATCGCCCGAGGCCGCGGCCCGCTCCTCGTAGAGCGCGTTGACCCGCCGGACCCGGTCGGGCGTGATCGGGTCGGGGCCCTGCAGCACCCAGACGATCCGGGGGCCTCCGGCCGCGGCGATCTGGTCGGTGAGCCGCTTCATGTCGGCCGCGTACCGCTTGAAGTACCGCTCGGGTGAGGCGTCGTGGGTGATGCCGCCCATGCACGGCGTGTAGCCCCACGCGTTCCCCCAGAACTGCAGGACCACGAAGTCCGGCCGCAGCCCGCGCACCAGGGCGGCCGCCTTGTCCGCGACCGGTACGAGGGACTGCTCGCCCGTGCCCTCCAGATAGTCGCAGAGGGTCGTCCCCGAGTACGGGGCGCTCGTGTACCGCGCGCGCAGGTCCTTGCGCAACTCCTGGCCCAGCACCTTCTGGGCCTCCATCGCCAGCGAGTCGCCCAGATACAGCACGGTCGGCGCCTTGACCGGCGCGCTCGGCGAGGCGGGTGCCGGCTGGTGCGTGGTCGCCGACGCGCTCGGCAGCTCCGGAGGCGGTGCCGCCACCGGCTCGGACGCCGGATCCCCGCACGCGCCGAGCAGCAGCACGGCCAGCAGCATCCCCACGGTCCACGGTCTCCGCATGCCGCAACTCCCGCCCCGGCCACCGAAATGGGCTCCCCAGGCAAGCACAGCCGGGCCCAAGGGGGAAGATGCGCGGCGGCCTCGGGACGTCATCCACGTACTGCGGCCGCCCACCACGATCGAGTGACGCCCCTCAACGGCCATGAATGCGAAGGCCGTCCAGCCCTGGCGTGGTGCGCCCGCAAGGAACCGCGACAGGGGAGAACCATGCGTATCGAGATCCAGGTCGGCGAAGGCGATGGGGCGTCGGCCCCTGGACCTGTACCGCTGGCTGCGCCGGGACCGGGACATCCGCCGGCACGCCGACCTGAGCCTGGGCTCCGCACGGCCCGGCGACGGGGCCATGGGGGCCGCCGACCTGATCGACCTCGTGCTCGGCCACGGCATCGCCGCCCTCAACCTCGCCCTCTCCTACGCCGCATGGCGCGCGACCCGCTCCGCCGCCCCGTCCGTCACCTTCACCGTCGACGGCAGCTCGGTCACGCTCCAGGGCCGCTGCGACGAGGAGACGGTCCGGCTGATCGCGGACCTGCTGGACCGCCGCACGGACGGCACGCGACAGCCTCAGGACGACCTGGAGACCGTGCAGTGCCCCAGCCAGGCGGCCACGGTCGGCAGGGCGTCCACATCAAGAGGCTCACCGAGCCGGTCACCGACCCCGCCCTGTGTGGGGGGGCGGAAGCACTGCGTCGTCCCGCCCAACCCGACGGAGTCCGCCGAAGTCATCGACACCGTACGCACCGCCGCACGGCCGGCGACGGGCGCCTTCCTGCTTCACTTCGCCGGCCACGGCCTGCCGTCATCACGAACACAGGCGTGATCACACGCCGGTCGTACTCACCCGGACGGGCGGCGTACGGGGCACCCGACCGCCCCGGCCCGGTCTGCCGGCCGGCGCCGGGAGCCGCTCAGGACAGGTCGTTCACCAGTACGGCCGCCCCGTCGAAGCGGCCCGCCTTGAGGTCCCGGAGCGCCTCGTCGGCCCGCGACAGCGGATACGTGTGCGTGGTGGCGAGGACGCCGTGCCGGGCGGCCAGCGTCAGGAACTCACGGCCGTCCGCACGCGTGTTGGAGGTGACGCTGCGCACCTGCTTCTCGTAGAACAGCTCGCTCTCGTAGCGCAGCGGCGGCGTGTCGCTGAGGTGGATGCCGGCGATCGCCAGCGTGCCGCCCCGGTCCAGGGCCCGCAGCGCGACCGGGACCAGGTCGCCGACCGGGGCGAACAGGATCGCGCTGTCCAGCGGCTCGGGCGGCAGGTCGTACGCGTCGCGCGCCGACGCCGCCCCCAGGTCCAACGCCAGCCGTCGCGCCGCCGCACCACGGGTCAGCACATGCACGGTGGCGCCCTCGGCCAGCGCCACCTGCGCACACAGATGGGCGCTGCCTCCGAAGCCGTACAGCCCGAGCCGCCCGCCCGGTGGCAGCGCCGCCCGGCGCAGCGCGCGGTAGCCGATGATCCCGGCGCACAGCAGCGGCGCGAACGCCACGTCGTCCAGGCCGCCGGGCAGCCGGTAGGCGAACGCGGCCGGCACGGTCGTGTACTCCGCGTAACCGCCGTCGGCGTCCCAGCCCGTGTACCGCGACCCCGGGCACAGGTTCTCCGACCCGCGCGCACAGTAGGCGCAGGTGCCGTCGGTCCACCGCAGCCAGGCCACCCCCACCCGCTCCCCTGCCTCGAAGCCGCTCACCCCGGCCCCGAAGCCCGCCACCACCCCCACCACCTCGTGCCCGGGCGTCACCCCGACCCGACGCACCTCCAGGTCACCCTCGGTGACATGCAGATCCGTCCGGCACACCCCGCACGCGCGCACCCGCACCAGCAGTTCTTCGTCCCCCGGCACCGGAACCGGCTTCGCCACGAACCTGAGCGGTCCTTCCTCCACCGGGCCGGGCTCGACCACCGACCAGGCATGCATCGTCCCGTCCGTCACAGCACTCCCCGTCCGCCGTGGACCGTCCCCTCCCAGTCTGAAACGGCCGGAGGCGTTCGGCGCGCGGTTCGACCGGCGGATGGCTAGCGTGAGGAAGCGGACCATCCACCGATCCGGAGAGGGCCGCAGCCATGGCCGTACAACCAGAGGGAACACCCTGTTGGGCCGATGCGATGTTCAGCGACGTCGAGGGAGCGAAGAGCTTCTACGGTGACGTCCTCGGCTGGACCTTCGGCGAGGCGTCGACGGAATACGGCAACTACACCCAGGCCTACGCGGACGGCAAGGCGGTCGCCGCGGTCGTGCCGCCCATGCCCGGCCAGGAGGAGCAGTCGCAGTGGTGCCTCTACTTCGCGACCCCGGACGCCTCCGGCACCGCCGCCAAGATCCGTGACAACGGCGGTGAGGTGCTGATGGAGCCGATGCAGGTCGGCGAGTTCGGCACCATGTGCCTGGGCCGCGACCCGAGCGGCGTCGTCTTCGGCGTGTGGCAGGCGGGACAGCACGAGGGGTTCGAGGCACCGCCCGAGCAGCCCGGCGCCTTCTGCTGGGCCGAGGTCTTCACCCGCGAGCCCGAGAAGTCCGACCCGTTCTTCTCCGCCGTCTTCCCGTACACGGCGAAGCAGATGGAGGACGACGGGATCGACTTCCGCATGTTCAACGTCGGCGACCATACCGTCCTCGGCCGCATGAAGATGACCGAGGAATTCCCGCCCGAGGTGCCGCCGTACATCAACGTCTACTTCACCGTCGCCGACTGCGACGACGCCGTCGCGAAGGCCACCAAGCTCGGCGCCGTCCTGCGCTTCGGCCCGATGGACAGCCCTTTCGGCCGGTTCGCGGCGCTCAGCGACCCGCAGGGCGCCAGCTTCTCGGTGATCGACGTCACCACGACCTCGGGCGAGATGCCGCAGACCACGGACGTCTCCTGAGGCGAGACCGGACCGCCCGCCGGCCCATGGCATGATCGGCACATGCGTGAACGTGTGGTGGCCGCGTGCGACGGGGCTTCGAAGGGAAACCCCGGGCCGGCGGGCTGGGCCTGGGTCGTCGCCGACGAGAAGGAGACCCCGGCCCGCTGGGAGGCGGGGCCGCTCGGCAGGGCCACCAACAACGTCGCGGAACTCACCGCGCTGGAACGCCTGCTGACGGCCGTCGACCCCGGTGTACCGCTGGAGGTCCGGATGGACTCGCAGTACGCCATGAAGGCCGTCACCACCTGGCTGCCCGCCTGGAAGCGCAACGGCTGGAAGACGGCCGCGGGCAAGCCGGTCGCCAACCAGGACCTGGTCGTACGCATCGACGAACTGCTCGACGGCCGCTCGGTCGAGTTCCGCTACGTCCCCGCCCACCAGGTCGACGGCGACCCGCTGAACGACTTCGCCGACCGTGCCGCCAGCCAGGCCGCCACCGTCCAGGAGCCCGCGGGCAGCGACCTCGGCTCCCCGGAGCCGCCGCCCTCCCCGGACACCCCGGCGTCGAAGGCGCCGCGCCGCAAGCCGGCGGCGGCCCGGAAGAGCGGCGGCTCCTCGTCCCGCACCATCAAGGCCAAGTTCCCCGGCCGCTGCGTGTGCGGCCGTCCCTACGCGGCGGGCGAGCCCATCGCCAAGAACGCGCAGGGCTGGGGCCACCCGGAGTGCCGCACGGCCGAGGCCTGATCAGGCCGCGTCGAACGTGTAGAACGTCGTGTGGTCCAGCAGTTCCGAGGGCCGCACGTCGTTCCACGGCTTCATCGTCTCGCCGAGGTCGACGACGTCCGGCGTCCCGGCGGCCGGCACATAGCCGGAGCCGGGGTGGCGCCGCTGCCAGTCCGCCCACAGTTTGTCGACGTAGGCGTGGTGCAGCCAGAACACCGGGTCGTTGGGCGACACACCGGTCGCCATCTGGCCGCCGACCCACACATGGACCCGGTTGTGCAGATTGACGCCGCGCCAGCCCTCCAGATGGTTGCGGAAGCCGTCCGAGGCACTGTTCCAGGGCGCCATGTCGTACGTCGCCATGGCGAGCACGGAGTCGACCTCGGCCCGGGTCGGCAACTCCCGTACGGCGCCGCCGAGTGAGCGGCGCAGAAACGTCCGCCCGTCGACGCGCACACTGATCCGCCAGTCGCCGGTCGACGCGGCGAACGGCCCGTCCATCACCCGGCCGTCCAGGCTGCGCCCGGTGCCGCCGAGGAAGTCGGGCGCCCACAGCGAGGACCGTATCGAGCGGTCGGTGCTCCAGTCCCAGTACGGCAGCGCGACCGTGGCGTCCACCTCCTGCAGCGCGCGCTCGAACTCGAGCAGGAATCTGCGGTGCCAGGGCAGGAACGACGGCGAACGGTGGCCCGTGCGCTCCCCGCTGTCGGTGTCGGCGAGGATGAAGGCGTTGTGCGTCGTGACGAAGGCGTCGTAGCGGCCGCTGCGCTTCAGCTCCAGGACGGCGGCGACGAAACGCCGCTTCTCGTCGGCGGTCAGACTGGCCTGGTTCTTGCGGACGGTCATGTGCGGGTGCTCCAGAGTGCTTGCAGGACTGGTCAGTTGGCGGGGAACGGCAGCAGCTCGGCGCCCTGCAGCTCGTCGACCGCGGCACGGGCGGCGGCGCGCGGCGTGGCCACCGGTTCGTAGTGGCTGACGACGCTGATCCAGCTGCCGTCGGCGTTGCGCATCACGTGCAGCTCCACTCCGTCGACGAACACGGCGTAGCCGGCGCCGTGGTGGTGGTGGCCGCCGCGTGCGGCAGGCCGGCCCTGTATCAGGCGGCCCTTGTAGACCTCGTCGAAGGCCTGCGGGGAGTTCTGGCGGTGCCCTTCCGCGGGCGCGGAGGGGGCGGTGGCCGCCTGGACACCGGCCACGGTGGCGAGGGCGGCCGCGGCGGTGAGTGCGCGGCGACGGCTGAGTTCCGGCATACGGACCTCCTGGGTTCGTTCGGTTGACGACCCCGCATGCCTACCGGCAGCGCCGAGGGCGGGAGAAATCGCCCGCACCCGGTTGGCTGTGATCCGGACAAGTGCCCACATGTCATGCAAGGTTGAACCAAGATGATCTTGCTGTGTCGGGTACCCGTGGCCCTCCGGAAGGGGGAATTCCTTCTCGCGGAGGCCGTGTTCCTGGTGGTGTTTCGCGGCCCGGTGTGTCCTCAGTGGTCTGTCTCACCTGCTGAAGCTGACGCGATCCGGAGGGTTCCACTTACGGCTGGGGCGTCATTTGGTGGCGCGGACTGCTCGACGGCTCCACGCACACGACCCCGAGCCGGCGCGCACCATCGAGGGGAGCCCCGTCCGCTGGAACGAAGACGTCGCCCACGTCCGGGACCTGACGGCCCGGCAGCCCGGCGACGAGGGGCACGGCATCGGCCGCCACCGCCTGCTGGAGGTCCGAGGACGCCATTGCCTGGCTGACGCGCTGTGCGCCCCCCCGGCGCTCCGCAGGCCCTCGCCCGCTACGAACAGCGGTGCAATCCGGAGTTGTTGTCCATCCAGAGCGCGGCCCGCCACAGGGCCTGCTGGAGGCGCTGCGCCGCCTCAAGCGCCGGCTCGGACCGAGGGGCGCGCGGGGACGCGGCCCGGATCTCGGCCGCCCGCGGCCCGCGCGTCACGCTCGGGTCGGGGGTGCTGGTCATCGCCGTCGGCTACGCGGTGCGGATCGTGGACAGCCGCGACCTGTGGATGATCATGCTGGGCGCGGCGGTCGTCGGCACCGGCACCACGCTGGCGTACTCGGCGCTGCAGGCCCTCGTCCTGCACACCGTCCCGGCCGGGCAGACCGCGTCCGCGAACGGCGTCAACGTCCTGATGCGCACGATCGGCCAGGCCGTGTCCAGCGCCGCCGTCGCCGCCGTACTGGTCCACCACACCAGCATGGTCGAGAACGCCCCCGTGCCCACCCCCACGGCTACCTGCTCGCCTTCGCCATCGCCGGCTCGGTCGCCCTGGCGGCCTGCGCGACCGCCCTGTCCATCCCTGGCGACTCCGCACGGGACGGGACACGTGGGACCCGCGTCGCCCGCGACGAGACGTCGGAGGGAGCCGGCCGGAATCCCGGCTGGAGGAGCCCGTTCCGCAGGTGTCCGAGACGGATGACAGACTGACGCCATGGACGAGCGTGTAATCGGTAGGTTGGGCCGGCAGGCATCCGTCGTCGGTCTCGGCACCTGGCAGCTGGGCGCCGACTGGGGAGACGTGGACGACAAGGAAGCCCTGGCGGTGCTGGACGCGGCCGTCGAGTCGGGGGTGACCTTCTTCGACACCGCCGACGTGTACGGCGACGGACGCAGCGAACAGACCATCGCCATGTTCCTGCGCGGCCGGCCCGAGCTGGACATCTTCGTGGCGACCAAGATGGGGCGCCGGGTCGACCAGATCCCGGAGAACTACGTCCTCGACAACTTCCGCGCCTGGAACGACCGTTCGCGGCGGAACCTCGGGGTCGACCGCCTCGATCTGGTCCAGCTGCACTGCCCGCCGACGCCGGTCTACTCGACGGACGAGGTGTTCGACGCGCTGGACACCATGGTCGACGAGGGGCGCATCGCGGCGTACGGCGTCAGTGTGGAGACCTGCGAGGAGGCGCTGACCGCCATCGCCCGCCCGGGTGTGGCGAGCGTGCAGATCATCCTCAACGCGTTCCGTATGAAGCCGCTGCGCGAGGTGCTCCCCGCCGCCCGGGAGGCGGGCGTCGGCATCATCGCCCGCGTCCCGCTGGCCTCGGGCCTGCTGTCCGGCAAGTACACCAAGGACACCGTCTTCCCCGACAACGACCACCGCACCTACAACCGCCACGGCGAGGCCTTCGACCAGGGCGAGACCTTCTCCGGCGTCGACTACGGGACGGGCGTCGAGGCGGCCGTCGAGTTCGCCGCCCTCGCCCCGGAGGGCGTCACCCCGGCCCAGCTGGCCCTGCGCTGGATCATCCAGCAGCCCGGCGTGACCACCGTCATCCCCGGCGCCCGCTCACCCGAGCAGGCCCGCGCCAACGCGGCCGCCGCCGAGCTCCCGGAGCTGTCCGAGGCCACGCTGGCCGCCGTCCGGGACCTCTACGACCGGCGGATCAAGGACCAGGTGGAGAGCCGCTGGTAGGGCCATTCGGCCGGTGACCGACAGAACCCCCGCTCATGGGGTACTCGGCGGGAGCGGAAGACTCAGGTCGTTCGAACCCGGGAGGAACGGTGCCGGTCAGCGGCGACGGCGCGAGCGGACGCAGGGGGCGTCACGAAACCGAGGACGAGCGCGCGGACCGGATGTGGGGCGAGCTCATCCAGGAGGTCCGCGTGGCGCAGATGGGCGTGCAGATCCTGTTCGCCTTCCTGCTGACCGTCGTGTTCACGCCGAAGTACGACACCCTGGACTCCACGGACCAGACGATCTACATCGTGACGGTCGTGCTGGGCGCCGCCGCCACCGGCGCCCTGATCGGGCCGGTGTCCCTGCACCGCCTGGTCTCCGGCCGGCGTATCAAGCCACGGGCGGTGGAGTGGGCCTCCAGGCTGACCTTCGTCGGCCTGGTCCTGCTCCTCGCCACGATGACGTCCTCGCTCCTGTTGATCCTCCGGGTCGCCACCCAGGACGGCTATGTGCCGTGGCTGGTCACGGCCGTCGTCGTCTGGTACCTGCTGTGCTGGTTCGGAATCCCGCTGTGGACACGCCGCCGCCACACGACCAGGTGAGCCCCGGCGTGCCGGGCTACCCCTGGTGCGGCGCCGCCCCGCGCAGCGCCGCGATGCACGACGAGATGGCCTGCTGGAGGTCCTCCAGCTGCTGCACCATGTCGTCCTCGACGAACTCCTGCACATCGTCGAAGGTCAGCTCCTCGAACACCTTCGTCGCCTTCTGCAGGCTGCTGTAGAACTTCGTCCGCCGCTCCTGGACGCGCAGTTCGGGATCGGCCTCCACGGTCTCGACGACGAGGCCCTTCAGGGTGTCGTACGCCTCGGTGGCCCACTCGCCGGTGTCCTCGTCCTCGTCCAGTTCCTCGATCAGCGACAGATGCCGCTCCGCCTCCTGGCGCAGATCGACGGGCGCGTCGACGGTCTGCCCGGCCGGCGTCCTGATCTGTCCCGACTCGGCGATCTGGCGGACGTAGCCGATCCGGTCGGCCGCCCGGCTCTCGCTGGCGACGGCCTTCTTCAGGTCGTCGGTGCGGACCACGTCCCGCGCCAACTCGGCCTGGAGCTCCGGGTCTTCACGGACCCGGTCGAGGAGCGCCTGGCGGGCCGCGCGGGCCGTGGACGGGTCGGCGAGGATCGCGGCGCGCAGCGCGGTGGGGTTCTCCGCGACCTCCAGGGCCTTCGTCGGGCGGATGCCCTCGGCCTCGGCGGCCTCGGCGATGGCGGTGCCGCGCTCGGAGGTGGCGCTGTTGCGGGAGACGTAGTAGCTCAGCCACATGTCCGCGTCCGGCAACTCCACCTCCGCACCCGGCGCGAGCGCCTCGAAGTGCGGCACGAGACCGTCGTCGGCAGCCCGGTCCCAGGCCTTGTAGTAGCGCATGACGCGCTCGGGGGAGCACTCCGCGAGCTCGGCGAACTCCTTCGCGGACACCTTCGGCGTCTCGTCCGCGCTCTGCCCGCCGGGCCGTACGCTCCGCGCCACCATCAGGCCGAAGGCCCAGCCGCCGGTCCGCGCATAGGTCCCGAACTCGCGGGCGTCCCGTGCGACGAGGTCGGACAGGGGCGCGGGGGACGTCTCGGACGGGACGATCGCTAGGGTCACGGATGACTCTCCTGGTACAGGTCTGGTCGGACTGCGCACGTGCAGACCGGAATCCTATGTGCGCCCATGGGCAGTGATTCGCCAGGGACCACACCACGCCCACCGCCGTGGGGCACCACCGGCCGCTCCACGCGAGGGGAGCACCCCGCGGGTCAGTCCGACGGCTCCCGGAAGGTACGCAGGAAGACGTCGAGGGCCTGCTGGTTGTCGCGGTCCTCCCAGTCCCCCGCCGGCGTCGTCCAGCGCAGCGAGTACCCCCGGTGCTCGCCGATGAGGAAGCCGCGGCCGAAGGTACGGACCCGGGTGCCGTCGCCCTCCGCCGTCCACTCCATGTCGGCGGCCTCGTAGCCCTGGTACGTGGTCGCCCGGATCTCGCCGATCCGCCGGAACCCGCCGGCCTTCTTCAGCCCGGGCTCGACGTCGTCACGCCACACGGCGACGGGGTCCGGGCCCAGACGCTCGCTGTAGGTGACCGCGAGGGTGCGCGGGTCGTCGGCCGCGCCGAAGACCACGCGGTACGCCAGGTCGGACATGCGTGTGGTGCTCAGCGGGCGCCAGCCCTGGGGGAGGGCGACCGAGAAGCCCTCCGGTGAGGTGTAACGGCGGAAGCCGTCGGGAAGGGCATCCGGATCCTTGGCCGGAGGGGACGGGGTGGAGGTCGGAGTGGGGGTGGTGGGAGTCGCTGTCGGACTCGGGCTCGGGCTGGTGGGCGAGGGGGTGGGCGTCGGCGTCGGCGTGGGGGTGGGGGCGGGTTTGCTGGCCGAGACGGTCGGGCGCGGTTCCGTCCCCGCCGTGGCGTCCCCGGAGTCGTCCGGCCGGGTGGTCGCGGCGAGAACGGCGCCCGCGATGGTGACCACGGCCAGGGCAGTGCCGGCGACCATGGCGCGCCTGCCCCACCCCGGACCGGTGCCGTACACCCGGCGGCGCAGGCGCGCACTCGGCACCGTCCGCACGACCGCGTCGGGGTCCTCGCTGAGCACCCGCACGAACGCCTCGCGCGCGACCGGGCGGCCCAGCCGCTCCCGGGAGTCCTTGCGGAGCAGCCCCTGCACGGCCTGGGTGAGCGGCCCGGACCGCAGCGGCTGGCGCAGCGGCAGTCGGTCCACCCCCTTCAACGTGCACTCGGCCCGGTCCCGTTCCCGGAACGGCGGACGCCCCTCCGTCATCGTGTAGAGGATCGCGCCGAGCGCCCACAGGTCCGCGGCCGGCCCGATGCGCTCGTCGCGGGCCTGCTCGGGGGAGGCGTACGACGGTGCCGCGACCCGCGGGGCGAGGGTCGCGCCGGCCAGCCCGAAGCCGGTGACCACGACGGAGCCCTGGTCCCGCACGAACACCTGGCCCGGACTGAGTTCACCGTGCGTGATGCCCTGACCGTGCGCGGCCTCCAGCACGTCGAGCAGTTCCAGGCCGATGCGCGCCGCCCGCACATGGGTGAACGCGCCCTGTTGGGCGAGGAGTTCGCCCAGCGGCGTGCCGTCGATCCACTCCGTGACGACCCACAGGGTGCCCGACACCTCGACGGCGGCCAGCACCGCGGCGACCTGCTTGGGGCGCAGCAGCCTCATCTTCTCGGACGTGCGGACCACCCGGGCGGTGGCCCGGCGCGCGCTGTCCCCGCCCGCGTCCTCCGGGAGGTCTGTCTGTGTGATGAGACAAGGCCATCCGGTCTCGACGTCCTCGCCGTACCAGCAGACGCGATTCGCCTCGCGGTGGACGACATCGACGAGCCGGTACCTTTCGGCTACCAACTCGGCAGCGGAGACGTGCGCCTCGACCATGTTCATCCCTCGTTGAACCCGTGGCTCTCACCTTTCCCAGAGGTACGACGCGCACGACTGTGTATGTTCAATGAATCCGCGACCAAAAGGCGTCTCTTCCCTTTTGGTCCTGTCGTGCGCGGAACTGGCCGACGAATGACGAGAATTGAGACTGGACCCGACCTGTCTCAGAGGTCCCGCCCGACGAGGAAGTCCAGCAGCGCCCGCAGTTCGTCGGCGGCTCCCGCCTCCAGCGGTACGTCGCCGAGGGCCGCCGCCACGGCGTCGACGTGCCGGCGCGCCTCGGCCAGCGCCGCCGACCGGCCGCCCGCTCGCGGCCCAGCCGGGCCCGGGACTTGGCCAGCCCCAGCCGCGCCAGCGCCTCACCGCGCGGCTCGCTCATCGCACGGAACTCCGCGAGCGCCTGCTCGTCTGTATAGCTCGTCGAAAATGTGCCCCGGCCCAGCGGGCCGGGGCATCAACTGTTGTCGATCAAGACGTCGGCAAGGCTTGCCGGGTTGCCTGTGAGGCGCAGGTCACTGCACGGGACCTCGGCACTACTGGGTCTTGTGCGGTGTCACCTCGCTCGGCCGTACGACGACATAGCCCTGGCCCTGGAGCATCAGCTGCACGGCCTCCCCCGAACCGCCGCGCAGCATCGAACCGACGGACTGTGAGCGGTGCAGCGAGGTCTGCAGGCCGGCCGTCCAGCCGACGATCGCGTCCGTGTCGACGAAGACCGGGAACTGCGGCGACACCGGTATGACCAGCGGGTTGCCCTCGCAGACCAGTCCCAGCCTGCCCTGTCCCGAGAACACGCTGTTGAACAGGCCGCCGCCGGTGATGCCCGCGCCCTTCACCGTCGCGATCCGGTACGACAGCGAAGCGTCGAAGCACAGGACGTTGCGGCCGTTGACGGTGAACTCGTCGCCGGGGTCGACGTCGACGACGAAGCAGTTCTGCGCCTCGTGCGCGAACCAGGCCTCGCCCTGTCCGCGCACCGCCATCAGCGGCAGCCCCTCACCGGTCATGGCCCGCTTGAGCATGCCGCCCACGCCCTGGCCCTTGCGCTCGAACTGGAGGTTGCCGCGGTAGGCGACCATCGCGCCCTGGCGGGCGAGCATCTCGCCGTTCACCGCGTACTTGATGCATTTGGCGTTCTCGACCGTCATGCCCGGCGCGGTGGCGGGCTGGACCATGTGCTCGTTGGAAAAGAGGTCACCCTTCATGCGGGCATCCTGTCCCGGTGGGACACGTTCTGCCTAGCACACGGTGGGTGTCGTCGTCCTCGGACGTCAGGCGCCGAAGAGCTGGGTCCAGTACGTGCCCGCCGGGCCGCCGCCCGCGAAACCGATCCCGATGTGGGTGAAGTCGCGCTTGAGGATGTTGGCGCGGTGGCCGGGGCTGTTCATCCAGCCGTCGACGACCTCGGCGGCGGAGCGCTGGCCGCAGGCTATGTTCTCGCCGATCGAGCGCCGCCGGGCACCCGCGGCGGCCGCCCGGTCCCACGGCTGGGTCCCCTCGGGCGAGGTGTGGGAGTAGAAGGCGCGCGCCGCCATGTCCGCGCTGTACGCCAGCGCGGCCCTGGCGAGCGCGGGGTCGACGGCCAGCGGAGGCAGCCCGGCCCGGGCCCGCTCCCGGTTGGTCAGCTCGACGACCTCCGCCGCCGTCCGGGACAGACCGTCCGGCGTGAGCGGCCGGGCCCACAGCGCCGTCCAGTAGGTGTCCCCGGAGCGGCCTCCGGAGACATACGCCAGACCGGCGTGGGTGAAGACCGGGTCGTGCAGCGTGCGCCGGGGCTGGTCGGCGCCCAGGCAGTACTCGACGAACTCGGCGGGGGTGCGCGGGCCGGACACCAGATGCTCACCGACGGTCAGATACGAGTAGCCGGCGGCGGTGATGCGCTGGTGGACGGAGACACCGTCCCGGCCCTCCACGCCGAGGCGGCCGACGGACGCCATGGCGCAGGCGTGGGCGCGGGCGGCGGAGGCGAGACGTGCGTCGAGGACGACCGGGGGTGAACCGGCCCTGGCGCGGGCGGAGTTGACCAGCGTCAGGAAGCCGTCGGGGTCGGGGACGGGATGGTGGCCTGGTGCGGTGGGTGTAGGCGTGGGCGGGTGCGTGGGCCGGGGGTGCACGGAGGGCGAGGCCGCCGCGGTGGGCCTGACGTGCGCGGCGGGTGTGGCAGGTGCCGCGTACCCGGGCCGACTGGCGGATGCCGGGGACGGGTTCGCGTCCTCCAGGACGTCCACACCGAAGTCGCGCGCGAGCCCCGCCAGCCCGTCGGCGTACCCCTGCCCCAGGGCCCGCAGCTTCCAGCCGTTGCCGCGTCGGTAGAGCTCCGCGAGCAGCAGCACCGTCTCCTGCCGTGGCCGCGGCGGGGCGAACCGGGCGATGCGGTGGCCGCCCGGGCCGGTGACCTGGAGGATGGGGGCGGGCAGGCGGCCCAGGGGAGTGCCGGGGTCGGAGGGGCTGACGACCACCGTGACCCGGGTGGCTCCGGGGCGCAGCCGCGCCGGGTCGACGGTCAGGATGTCGGCCTGCAGCCGGGCGCCCGGGGCGGACGGCTGGTTGTAGAACACGAAGTCGCCGTCGCCCCGGACCCTGCCGCCGTCGTCGGTGATGAGCGCGGACACATCGAAGGGGCCAGGCACCCGGACGGCCACGGAGCCGCCGGGAAGGGGCACATTGCCCCCGGGGACCAACTCGCTCATCGGGCCGTCCTGGTGTGCTGGTGATCCGGTGGGGATGTCCGGAAAACGTCCACCGGCACGCGCGGGTTCCCGCCCGCTCAGCCGAGCTTCAGCGCGACCCCCGGAGCGATGTCCTCGTACCGCTCGACGACCGCCGAACCACGCCGAGGCTTCGCCGGCTTGCCGCAGAACGCGGACTCCAGGGAGCCCAGCATGGTGTTGAGCACCGCGCCGTTGTTGGAGGTGTTGGTGAGCGCGGCGAGGCTGCGCCGGCCGTCCCTGGAGGCGAACGCGTAGGTGTAGAAGCCCTGGACGGCGCCCGTGTGCCCGTACACGGAGACCCCGCACGACAGATTCCTGCGCCGCAGCCCGAGCCCGTACGCCTGGGTGCTGCCCGCCGGAACCCACCGCTGCATCTGGGCCAGCTGCGTGGCGGACATCAGCCTGCCGCCGAGCAGCGCCGACAGGAAGGTGTTCAGGTCCCGTGTGGTGGAGATGACGGCGCCCGCGCTCTGCGCCCAGGACGCCGTCTGCCGGGTGGCGTCGACCAGTGCCGCGCCCGCGGTGTCCGGCGTGAGATAGCCGCGCGCGTGGCGGCCCGGGATCTTGGTGCGCGGGTGCACGTAGAAGGTGTCGCGCAGCTTCAGCGGCTCGATGATCCGGTTCTGGTACTCGGTCCGCACGGAGTTCCCGGTCAGCTTCTTGATCAGCATGCCGGCCACGACGAAGTTGGTGTTGGAGTAGGAGTACGCACCGCCCGGCCGCGTGGTGCGCGGCTTGCGCAGCGAACGGTCCACCAGCTGCCGGAAGGTGAACACCTTGGAGCGGACGGCCTCGAAGCCGGGAACCGTCCGCGCGAACATGTCGTTCGTGTAGTCGTACAGGCCGCTGCGATGACTCAGCACATGCCGCACCGTGATCCGGCCGTCGGGCAGCAGCCCCGGCAGATAGCGGTTGACCGGGGCGTCGAGCTTGAGCTTCCGCTCGTCGGCCAGTTGCAGCAGGACGACGGCGGAGAAGATCTTGGTGACGCTGCCGATCCGGAACCGGTCGGTGTTGCTGAGGGGCCGCAGGGACTTCCGGTCGGCGATGCCCACGGCCGTCCGGAGGGTGGTGCCGTGGTCGTCGACGCGGGCCATCGCGCCGGGCGCGCCCTGCCGCAGCGCCGTGAGCAGGACGCCATGCAGTCCCGGGAGGTCAGGACTTGGCAGCGCCTTGGCCGCGGCGGCGGCCGGTTCCGGTGCGGCATGGGCGGGGACCGCCAGGAGACACACCAGGGCCGTCGCCGTCGCCGTACCCCTGCGTGCTGTTGCTGAGATCATCCGGCAACCTTCTCGCACCCCGTCAGATCGCCACAGCCGACGCACAGTTGGACACACAGGGATCACTGGGCGGGGCGAATCCGGCAGTCCTGTTTCTTTTATTGATGTCGGAAAAGAAGGGCTCCAGGTTCCCTGCCATGCACCCGACGCCGCGTGCGGAGACGTTTCCGGTCAACACCCCCGCCGCCTCACAGATCTTCACCACAGTCCTGTCCCAAGGGCCCCTCACCCGTCTGGAGGTGGCCCGCCGCGCCGGGCTGTCCCCGCCGCCGTCACCAAGGCGGTCCGGCCCCTGATCGAGGCCGGGTACCTGGTGGAGGACGTGGACGAGGAGACCCGCCCCGTCCTCGGCCGGCCCGCGAACCCGGTCCGCGTCGAGGGCGGGCGCTGTTCATCGGCGTCGATCCTCCCCGTCTTCGACGGCGGCGACCATCTGCACCCCAACGACAGGGGAATGCAGGCCATGGCCGACGCCGTCGACCTCACCGCCCTCGACTGCGCCACCTACGACAGCGCGAGCGACGCCTCTTAGGACACCGACGGCTCCGGGGATATCAGGCCCTCCCGGTACGCGATCGCCACCGCCTCCGTGCGGCTCGCCGCGCTCAGCTTGGCGAGGATGTTGGACACATGGACGCTCGCCGTCTTGCCGGTGATGAACAGCTCCTCGCCGATCTGCCGGTTGCTGCGGCCGCGCGCGAGAAGCCGCAGCACGTCCTGTTCACGGGCGGTGAGGGGAGAGGCGCGGTGCGCGGCGTCGGCGGTGTCCGCGAGGCGGCCCCGGCGGATCAGGGCGTCCGTCCGCTCCAGCAGGGGCGTGGCGCCCAGCCTGACCGCCGTCTCCCGGGCCGCCCCCGCCTCGGCGGCCGCCTCCTCGCGGCGGCCCGCCGCCAACAGGGCCTCGGCGTACCGCAGCCGGCAGCGCGCCCGCTCGTACTCGTCGCCGTCGGCGAACGCGCCGACCGCCTTCGCCCACGCCTCCGCGTCCGGCCCGGACCCGGCCCGCGCCCACTCCGCCTCGGCGCGGGCCAGCCACGCCCTGCCCTCCGGGCCCTGCGGCGTGCCGTCCTCGCCGTGCACGGCCGTGGCCCGCGCGAGCTCGACCAGCTCGGCCGCCGTGTCCGCCCAGTGCCGCACACCGGCCTCGTCGCCGGCGCGGCGCAGTTCGGCGGCCCGGTCGGCGACCGCGGACAGGGCGAGCGCGGCGAGCCGGACCGTGGCGTCGGGATGTGTGCCCGCGTCGTCCGTGAGCGCCGCGACCGTGGCCCGCATCCGCTCCACCGCCGCCTCCGCATCCCCCCGCAGCGCGGCGGCGTCGGTGAGCGCGATGCCCGCGACCAGCGTGCCCATCCAGTCGAAGTGCCCCTCCAGCAGGGCCCGGGCCCGGTCGGCGGCCGAGACGTCGCCGCGCGCGAGGGCCACGTACAGCGCGGGGCCGGACCAGTACCCGCCCGCCCCGGGCAGCACCTCGGCGTCCGCCGCGGCCGCACGCACGCACTCGTCCCAGCGGCCCAGCGTGTACAGCACCAGCAGCCGCAGATACCGCATCTCCAGCGGATACGGCGAGGACAGCAGCCCGGCCCGGCGCGCCCGGTCCAGTCCCTCCGTCAGCCAGGGCAGACACGCGTCGAGGTCACCGGACTCGAAGCAGCCGACGGCGAGGTTGAACAGCGCCCGCATCTCCACCGGCGCGTTGCCCGCACTCCGCGCCACCTCCCGGGCCGCACGGAGCTGCTCGCGGCCCTCCGGAGTGCGGCGACCGCCTCCTTCGAGGACGGCCAGGGAGATCAGCAGGTCCGCGCGGGCGTCCGTCACCCGGAGTTCCTCCGCGACCCTCAGGGCCCGGCGGGCGACCCGCAGCGCGGTCTCGTTCTCCCCGACCTGACGTGCCGCCAGCACATGGGTGGCTGCCGCCCACACCCAGGTCCGCGACGGAGGCTCGGCGGGGATCATGGCCAGCGCCTCGCTGCTGTAGGCGAACGCCGCCGTCAGGCTGTCCACGCCGATGAGATTCCCGGCGAGGGTGTAGCGGACCCGGGCGGCGAGCTCGGAGTCCGTGTCGCCGACGCCCGCGAGTGCGGACCGGGTCAGGGAGACCGCGCGGTGCGCCTCACCGGCGTGGGCCGCCGCCGCGGAGGCGCGCAGCGTGAGCGTCACCCGGTCGACGCCCTCGCCGGAGGGCCGCGCGGCCGGCTCCACGGCCGACCACAGGTCCAGGGCGGTCTCCAGGTGCCGTAGTTCCTCGGCGGGCGCGCCGACCCGGTGGGCGTGGTCGGCGGCCTCCAGCGAGGCGGCCAACGCCTCGGCCAGGTCATGGCTCTCGCGGTAGTGGTGGGCGCGCTCCGCCGCCGTCTCCGCCGGATGGCCGCGCCCGGCGAGCAGACGGGCGAACGCGCCGTGCAGCCTGGCCCGTTCGCCGGGCAGCAGATCGGCGTACACCGCCTCCCGCGCGAGGGCGTGCCGGAAGGCGTACGTGTCGCCGTCGCCGGGGACCAGCAGCTGTCGCCCGACGGCCTCGCGCAGCGCCGACTCCAGCTCGTCCTCGGGGAGCCGCACCGCGTCCCGCAGCAGGTCGTACCCGACCCGGCGCCCGGCGACTGCGGCCGTACGCAGCACCTGCTGGGCGGTGTCGGACAGTTGCTCGAACCGGATGAGCAGGACGTCGGCCAGCCCGCTGGGCATCCCGCCCGCCCCGGTGTCCGTGGCCGCGACCAGCTCCTCCGCGTAGAAGGCGTTGCCCTCGGCGCGCTCCACGATCCGCCGGACCGTGGAGTCCGGCAGCGGCCGCTCCTCCAGGGCGCGCACCAGCCGGGTCACCTCGGCGTCGGACAGGGGCCGCAGCTCGAGCCGCTCCACGGCGGGCAGCCGCACGAGCTCGGCGAGCAGCGGGCGCAGGGGATGGCGGCGGTGCAGGTCGTCCGCGCGGTACGAGGCGAGGACCGCCAGCCGGTGGGTGCGCGCACCGCCCGCCGTCCGCTGCAGAATGCCGCGGCTGAGCAGGAACCGCAGCAGATCCCGGGAGGACTGGTCGGCCCAGTGCAGATCCTCCAGGACCAGCAGCAGCGGGGCGATGTCCGCCAGATCGGCCAGCAGTCCCGCCATGCCCTCGAACAGCCGCAGCCGTCCGCCCGACTCCCGCTCGGCATCCCTCCCACCGCCCAGCAGCCGCCCGACCACCGGATGAGCCGCGAGCACACCGGCGCACCGCTCGTCGCCGGCCAGCACCCCCAGCACCTCGGTGAACGGCAGATACGACAGCCCGACGTCCCCGAGGTCGACACAGTGCCCACTGAGCACGGTCATCCCGGCCGCAGCCGCCCGCCCCGCGACCTCGTCCAACACCCGCGTCTTGCCAACCCCGGCGTCCCCGGCAACCAGCACAGCCCGAGCCTCACCACCCCGGGCACGCTCCAGCACACCGGAGAGCCGAGCGAGTTCGTCCACGCGCCCGAGGAACGGCGTGCTGAAGGAGGTCTGCGTCACGATTCCATCCTGGCACGCAACACTGACAGGACCTTTGCCGACCTTCTTCAGGGGCGCGGGGCTGTATCAATGTGCGGCTCCGCCGCGTGGGCGCGACCAGCCCCAGACAACCCGCAGCCGCCATAGAGCCCCGGGTCATTGGGCACGCAGCGCTTCAGCCCAATCAGCCGGCACCCGCGCCATGGGCCCCGGCGCAGGCTGATCCACCGGATGACTCACCGGCCCCGCCAACTCAGGCCCGGCCTCGAACAACTCATTCGTGGCGTAGTTCCAGAACCAGACCTCCCCCGGCTCAGAACTCTGCACGAACGGATGCCCAGTGGCCCGGAAATGCCCAGTCGCATGCTGCGCAGGCGAACTGTCACAACACCCCACGTGCCCACACTCCGCACAGCGTCGCACATGAAACCACCATCCCCCGTCCGCGTCGCATTCCACGCAACCACTCCCGCTGGGCGGAACACTGGGATCGATGCCGTTGCCGTCGGTCATACGGTCTCCTCGGGGGCGGTGTCGTCGTCTGCGGCGGTGAGCGGAAGCAGCACCTGAAAGCGCGTGTCGCCCGGCACGGACTCGACCTGAAGACCGCCGTGATGCTTGTTCACGACGATCCGCCAGGAGATGTCGAGTCCGAGCCCGGTGCCCTCGCCCACGGGCTTCGTGGTGAAGAAGGGATCGAAGATCCGCCCCCGGTCCTCGGCCGGGATCCCGCCCCCCGTGTCGCGGAACTCCACCAGCAGCCGGTCGTGGTCGGGCGCCGTCCGCACGGTCAACGTCCCTTCCCCGCCGGTGCTGTTGATCGCGGAGACCGCGTTGTCGATCAGGTTGGTCCACACCTGGTTGAGCTCCGCCGGGTACGCCGGGATCTTCGGGAGCGTACGGTCGTACTCCTTGACGACCTTGATCTGCCGGCCGATCTTGCCCGACAGCATCAGCAGCGTGCTGTCGAGGAGTTCGTGCACGTCGGCCATCCGGTACGGCGCACGGTCGAGCTGGGAGTACTGCTTGGCCGCGTCGACGAGGTGCGAGATGCGGTTGGTGGAGTCCTCGATCTCGTCCATCAACAGCTCGGTCTCGACCGTGTAGTTGAGCCAGCCGACCGCCCCCGGGAGGATCTCCTCGTCGACGGCCGCCGCGACCTGGTCCAACCAGTCGATGTCGAGCCCCGCCTGCACGAACGTGGGCGCGATCCGCCAGCCCTCCGCGATGCCGTGGTCGTCGAGCCAGTCGGTGAGCTCGTCCTCCCGGTCCGAGGCCTCCAGCGGGCTCAACTGGGGTGCCTTGGCGACCCGTTCGGCCGTGCGGTCCTGGATGTCGATCAGATTCGCCAGCGTCTCCCGCGAGTACGAGCCCCCGGAGATCACCCGGAGCTTGTGCCGCATCTTCGCCACCCGCTCCCGCAGCGTGGCCGTGGCCCGCACCGCCGCCGCCGCGGGATTGTTCAGCTCGTGCGTGAGACCCGCGGACAACGAGCCGAGCGCCAGCAGCCGTTCCCGCTGCCCGATCGCCCGCTGCGTGCTCTTCGAACCGAAGAACAGCCCCTCCAGCAGATGCACCGCCATCGGGAACCAGTCCTGCATCATCGCCGCGAACGAGTCGGCGGGCAGCACGAAGAACCGCGACGGCTCCGTGACCCGCATCGAGTTGTTGTACGTCTGCTGCACCCGGTCCCCGAGGTACGCCTGCATGGACCCCGCGTACACCCCGCGCTGCGAGGTCCGGGTCACCTCCACGTCGTCGCCGCCGACCCGGCGGGACAGCACGACCGTCCCCTCGATCATCACGTAGAAGCAGGTGGCGGGCTCGCCCTCGGCGTACACGGGCCCGGGCTCGAACCTCTCCACCCGCCCCTCGCCGCACAGCCGGCCGAGCTGCTCCGGCGACAGCTTCTCGAACAGGAAGAGCGAACCGATCTCCGCCGGGCTGCACGGAATCAACTGCCCGCTCATGACTGCTCCAGATAGCGGTGGACGAGCATCACGGCCATGGCTCCCTCTCCGACGGCGGACGCGACCCGCTTGGCGGACTCGGAGCGTGCGTCGCCCGCCACGAACACGCCAGGGACGTTGGTCTCCAGGTGGTACGGCGGCCGGTCCAGCTCCCAGCCCGCCGGCGGCCGCCCGTCGACGGTCAGGTCGGGCCCGGCCAGGATGAACCCGCGCTCGTCCCGCAGCACCGTGCCGTCCAGCCAGCCGGTCAGCGGGGCCGCGCCGATGAACACGAACATCCACTGCGCGTCGACGAGTTCGCTCCGTCCGCTCTCCACGTCGCGCAGCGTCAGCTGCTCCAGGTGCCCGGTGCCGTGCGCGGCCTCGACGACCGTGCCGGTGCGCACCGAGATGTTCGGCGCCTCGTCGATCTGCTGGATCAGATAGTGCGACATCGAAGCGGACAGCGACGCCCCGCGCACCAGCAGCGTCACCGACTTGGCGCCACGCGCCAGATACATCGCCGCCTGCCCGGCCGAGTTGGCGCCGCCGACGATGTACACGTCGTGCCCCCGGCAGGACGGCGCCTCCGTCAGCGCCGACCCGTAGAACACCCCGCAGCCGGTCAGGTCGTCGGCGCCCGGCGCGTCCAACTGCCGGTAGGACACGCCGGTCGCCAGGATCACACTGTGCGCGGCGACCGCCGACCCGTCCGAGAACCGTACGATCCGGGCGGCGCCGCTGACCTCGAGTCCCGTCACCTCACGCGCGGTGAGGATCTCGGCGCCGAACCTGGCCGCCTGCCGCCGGGCCCGCTCGGTGAGCTGCGCCCCCGACACGCCGTCCGGGAAGCCCAGATAGTTCTCGATCCGGGAGCTCTGCCCGGCCTGCCCGCCGGTCGCCGACCGCTCCACCAGCACGGTCCGCAGCCCCTCCGACGCCCCGTACACGGCCGCACCGAGCCCGGCCGGACCGCCGCCGATGACGACGAGGTCGTAGAACTCGGCCGTCGGCGTCGTCGCCAGCCCCACCTGTGCGGCCAGCTCGGGAGCCTCCGGCGCGACCAGCGGCGTCCCGTCCGGCGTGATCACCAGAGGCAGCCGCTCCCCGTCCTGCCCGGCCGAGGCCAGCAGCCGCCGCCCCTCCGGCTCGTCCGCCGAGTACCAGCGGTAGGGCACCTGGTTCCGCGCCAGGAACTCCCGTACGTCCGAGGACCGCGCAGACCAGCGGTGCCCGACCACCTTGGTGCTGGGCACCGGCCGGTAGTCACTGCACCGCCACGCCTCGAGCAGATCGTCCAGGACCGGATAGAGCTTCTCCTCCGGCGGATCCCAGGGCTTGAGCAGATAGTGATCCAGATCGACGACGTTGATCGCGTCGATCGCCGCGTTCGTGTCCGCGTACGCGGTCAGCAGCACTCGCCGCGCCCCCGGATACACGTCCAGGGCCTGTTCGAGGAACTCGATGCCGTTCATCTGCGGCATGCGGTAGTCGGCCAGGATCACGGCCACGAGATCGCCGCGCAGCTTCAGTTCCCGCAGCGCCTGCAGGGCCGACTCGCCGGACTCCGCGCGCACGATCCGGTACGACTCGCCGTAGCGCCGCCGCAGATCGCGGGCGACGGCACGGGAGACCCCCGGATCGTCGTCCACGGTCAGAATGACGGTCCGCGCTGCGTCGGCGGCCTGTGCCATACGTCTCCCACCCCGAGTGCCGGCCATCGGGCACGACGCCACTGTCGCCACCGCGCCAGCTCTGGCCCATCGTATGTTCGATCCGTCCGCTTCGCTCGGGTTCGGGCCCGCACCGGCGGCGACTGCGCGGCGTGACCGCCGGGAGAATCCCGGCAATCTCGGCGAAGCGTGGTCGTCCGGGCGGGGCGCGCCATGAGGAGCCCAGGCAGGCGATCCTTCTCGGGACGGATCTCGTACTCGTCGGCCGAGTCATTGACCACGACCCAGCCCAGAGCCTCGGCCCACCAGCGCCCCAGGGCCACCGGATCTGCCGCGTCCACGTTCACCTGCTCCCACTCCAATGCCATGGAGACAGCGTAGTGAAGACTGGCCCCTGTAGACGTGACCACGACACAAGGAGGCAGCCGCACATGACGCGCCCGATCACGGCAGGGGTCGACGGTACGGAGGAGAGCCTCGCCGCGCTGGACTGGGCCGCCCGGGAGGCGGTCCGGCGAGGGCTGGCGCTGCGTGTGGTGCACGCCTGGCGGTTCCAGCCGCACGAGGGGATCGACGCCGGGGACCCGGACACCCAGGCCCGGTGGGCGCGGGACGCGGTGACGCAGGCCGTCCGGGGAGTCGCCGAGCGGCATCCGGGGCTGGCGGTGTCCACCGACGTCCTCGGCGACGGTCCCGTCGAGACGCTGGTCGGCGCGGCGGCGGACGCCGAGATGCTCGTCCTCGGTTCACGCGGGCACGGTCCCGTCGTCGGCTTCCTGCTCGGCTCCGTCGGACAGCAGGTGATCGCCGAGGCCGCGCGGCCCGTCGTACTCGTACGGGCCGGGGACCAGGCCTCGGCGGAGGCGGGCGGCCGCGAGATCGTCGTAGGCCAGCAGGGCGACCCCGACGACAGCGCGGCCACCCTGCGGTTCGCGTTCGAGACGGCGGCGGCCCGTGGCGCGTCGGTCCGGGCCGTACGGGCCTGGACGCTGCCGCCGCTGTTCGCGTACAGCCCGGCCTCGCTCAAGCTGCTCGACGAGGCGGGGGGCCTGGAGCCGTACGAGAAGAAGGCCCTGGCCGAGGCGTTGCGGCCGTGGCGTGAGCGCTTCCCGGGCGTCCATGTGGTCGAGCACGTCGAGATGGGCAGTGCGGGGCAGGTGCTGCTGTCGGTGGCGGGGCGGGCCCAGTTGATGGTGGTCGGCCGGCGCGCCCACCGTACGGCCGTGGGCGCCCGGATCGGCTCGGTGGCCCACGGCGTCCTGCACCACGCGGACTGCCCGGTGGCCGTCGTCCCGCACGACTGAGCGTCAGTCCGAGGCCGTCGGCTGCAGCGTCTCCCGCGCCGTCGGCAGGATGTTCGCGATGTAGTCCTCGACCGCCGTGTCCAGGCCGATGTCGTGCTGCGCGCGCTCGGACAGGTACCAGCGGTGTTCGAGGAGCTCGTGGTAGATCTCGGCCGGGTCCATGGAGCCGCGCAGCTCCAGCGGTACGGCCCGCACGGTGGGCCGGAAGACGTCCCGCACCCAGCGGTGGGCGAGGACCTCGGGGCGGGCGCCATGGGGGTCCCCCCGGCTCGAACGAAGTTGAGAGCCTGGGGGAGGGTCGCCCGGGGCGTAGTCGTCCTGGGTGGCCATCCAGCTCTCCAGGTCGTTCAGAAGCCGCCTGGCCTGGTTCTCCTCCGCGTCAAGGCCCGTGAGGCGCAGCAGCTGGCGCTGGTGGTGGCCCGCGTCCACGACCTTGGGCACGAAGGTGACGGTGTCGCCGTTGGGGGCGTGCTCGATCTGCATCTCGGCGACATCGAAACCGAGGTCGTTGAGGCGGCGTATCCGGCGTTCTATGTAGTGGTACTTGCCCGCCGGGTAGACGGAGGTGCGGGTCAGTTCCTGCCACAGGCTGCCGTAGCGCGCGCAGATCTCCATGCCGAACTCGATCGGGTCGACGGAGGGGTGCAGCGCCCCGGACGCCTCCAGGTCGAGGAGTTCGCCGCTGATGTTGACCCGGGCGAGGTCGAGGTCGTAGTCGCGCTGGCCGTTGCTGAGCTGCGGGTGCAGGTCGCCGGTCTCGGCGTCCACCAGATACGCGGCATAGGCGCCCGCGTCGCGCCGGAAGAGGGTGTTGGACAGCGAGCAGTCGCCCCACGCGAACCCGGCGAGGTGCAGGCGGACCAGCAGCACGGCCAGCGCGTCCATCAGGCGGTGCATGGTCGCCGGGCGCATGGTCGTCTCGAACATCGAGCGGTACGGCATCGAGCCGCCCAGATGCCGGGTGATCAGGACCGGCTCCAGCGGGTCGCCGCCGGCGTCGGTGCGGCCGGTGACCACCGCGAGGGGGTCCACCGAGGGGATGCCGAGCCGGTCCAGGTCGCGCAGCAGCTCGTACTCGCGCAGGGCGGGGCGTTCCGCGAGCTCCTTGACGGCGATCACCTCGCTGCCGGCGCGGGCGTAGCGCACGACGTGGCGGGAGATACCGCGGGGGAGTGGCACCAGGTACTCGTCCGGCCACTCCTCCAGCGGCAGCTGCCACGGCAGTTCCAGCAGGAGCGCGGGGTGCTCCGGGTTGGTCGCGCTGATCTGCAGTGCCATGGGCCGTTCGTCCTCGCCTCGCCGGTGATCGTCACCTCACCTTAAAGCGCGCGCTCCCGGGCTTGTAGAGCCGCTTCACGGACCGGACCGTGATGCGCGGGACGGCTGCGGGGCGGTGACCGGGACGTGCGCGGTGCCGCCGGACCGGATCGCGTGCACCGCCCACGGCAGGACACCCGGCCGCCAGCCGTTCTTCATGACCTCGCCGACGGTCACCTGGTGCAGGAAGGCCCGACGGGCGTGCGGTACTTCGGCCTCGTGCAGATAGACGGGCGTGCCGTAGGTGGCGCGCAGGTACTCGGCCGAGCCCAGGTGGTCGTTGTGGGCGTGCGTGATCAGTACGGCCGTGATTGCCTCGGGCGAACTCCCCACCTCCGCCAGCGACGCGAGGAGCTTCTCCCGGTCCCCGGGGTAGCCGGTGTCGACCAGCGTGACCGCGTCCCCCTCGGTGAGGATCACCCAGTTGGTGTTGCTGCCGTGCACCAGATATGTGCTGTCGCCGACTTGCTGCACCTCTGCCCGCATGACTGTCCCCGACTTTTGCTGAGGTCTTTGCCCGACGGGATCAGCAAAGCAGATCCCCACCGGAGCGGAATCAGCGGGTCCGCATCAACCGCGTTGCGTCCCACCGGGGTTGGGGGCGGCACGCATCCCGAAAAGGAGACGCGTCACCCGCGTCCTGCGCACCGCGCACTCGTACACCACAAGAATCACCACCAGCGAACCGGCCACGATCGCCGCGTACTTGACCGGGATCGGCGCCGACCAGCCCACCACCCCGTAGGCGAGGGCGACCACGACCGGCTGGTGCAGAACGTACAGCGGCAGCGCGGCCAGGACGAGGTAGAGCATCACCCGACCGGGATCCCGGCGCAGCCGGGGCCGGTCCAGCAGCCCGAGGATCGCCACCACCCAGCACCAGCCCGCCGCCCCGAACAGCGCCCGCGTGAACAGCGCGAACGGCGTCCGGGCCGTGAACGGGTCGTCCCCGTCCATGAACCCGGGCGCCGTCCCCACGAACAGCACGACTCCGAGCACCCCGGCCGGCACGGCGAGCCGGCGCATCGCGACGCGGATCCGCTCGCCGTCGGCGAGGGCGTGGCCGATGAGGAAGAACACCAGATAGGCCCAGCGGTTCCAGCCCGCGAAGCCCTCCTCCATGCCCAGCAGTGCGTTGATCACCGCCGCCCGCTCGGTCTCCGCGCTCATCTCCGGCCCTCCCCCCCGCTGCCGTCAGTGTGGGGGAGCGCGAGCGGGGGACGACAGCCTTCCGTCGGTCACCGAGGCAGGGCTGCCTCCGGCACCGCCCGCCGGAGGCAGCCCACGCGTGCTTGCGCAGCGGCCGCCTCGCCGCCTCAGCGCACGCCGTGCGGGCGGAACTGGACGCTGATGCGCGGTCCCGCGGCACGTGTGGTCTTCGGTACGGCGTGCTCCCAGGTCCGCTGGCAGGAGCCACCCATCACGATCAGGTCGCCGTGTCCCAGCGGACGGCGCACCGTCTCGCCGCCGCGCACCGGACGCAGCAGCAGATCCCGGGGTGCGCCGACCGAGAGGATGGCGACCATCGTGTCCTCGCGCGCGCCGCGTCCGATCCGGTCTCCGTGCCAGGCGACGCTGTCCCGGCCGTCGCGGTAGTAGCACAGCCCGGCCGTGGTGAACGGCTCGCCCAGCTCCGCGGCGTAGCGCGCGGACAACCCGTCGCGCGCCTCGGCCAGCACCGGGTGCGGCAGCGCGTCGTCCGCGCCGTAGAACGCGAGCAGCCGCGGCACGTCGACGACGTGGTCGTACATCTTCCGGCGCTCAGCACGCCACGGCACCTCGGCGGCCAGCTCTCCGAACAGCGCGTCGGCTCCGCCGAGCCATCCGGGCAGTACGTCGATCCAGGCACCCAGTCCGAGCACGGTCCGGCGGATCCCGTCCAGGGGGCCGAGCCGCAGCTGGTCGGTCTGGTCGAAGAGGGAGGCCTGGAGGTGCGGGGTCATGGATCCAGCGTACCCCTGATTCGAATAGATGTTCCCATTCGGTGGTTCGCGGCTTCGACCGCCTGAGGGTGGAGCTGATGGCGGTTCGCCATGTGAACAAACTTCGCATTGTCTGAACCGTGCCACGCGCAGGCCTTTGGATACATTCATGTATCGGATACATTCGTGTATCGAACGGAGGTCCGGACATGGCGGTGGAGGAGAAGACCAGGCGCGTGACCAAGCGCCGTGTCCGTACGCGCGCCAACCTCTTGGACGCCGCCTTCGACGTCTTCGCAGCCAAGGGCTTCGGCCGGGTCTCGATCGAGGAGGTCTGCGAGGCGGCCGGCTACAGCAGGGGCGCCTTCTACTCCAACTTCGGCAGCCTGGACGAGCTGTTCTTCGCCCTCTACCGGCAGCGCGCCGACCTGATCGCCGAGCAGGTGTCCGGGGCGCTCGCGCTCGGCGGGCCGGATCTCGACGTGCCCGCCGCCGTCGACCGGGTCACCGAGGTGCTGCTCCTGGACCGGGACTGGCTGCTGGTGAAGACCGACTTCCTGGTGCACGCCGCCCGCGCCCCGGACGTGGCGCAGACCCTGCTGGAACACCGGACGCGGCTGCGGCGGGCCGTCGCCGAGCGCCTCGCCCGGGCCCGGGGACACACCGAACTGCCCGCCGTACTGGGCGACATCGACGGCGCAGCCCACGCCGTGGTCGCCGCCTACGACGGGGTCACCACCCAACTGCTGCTGGACAAGGACGTCGAGCACGCTCGCGCCTGGCTGGGGCAACTGCTCACCGCGCTGCTGACCGACGGCAGCCACCACCCCGCATGAGAAAGGGAACGGACGCCATGGACGCGGACGTCATCGTCGTCGGAGCCGGCCTCGCCGGCCTGGTCGCGGCACACGAACTCACCAGCCAGGGCCGCAGGGTCGCCCTGGTGGACCAGGAGAACGCCGCCAACCTCGGCGGACAGGCGTTCTGGTCCTTCGGCGGGCTGTTCCTCGTCGACTCCCCGGAGCAGCGGCGCCTCGGCATCAAGGACTCCTTCGACCTGGCCTGGAACGACTGGCAGGGCAGCGCCCAGTTCGACCGGGTGGACGACGAGGACTCCTGGGCAGTGCGCTGGGCGCGCGCCTACGTCGAGTTCGCGGCGGGGGAGAAACGGGCCTGGCTGGACGGGCACGGCATCAAGTTCCTGCCCACCGTCGGCTGGGCCGAGCGCGGCGACCTGCGCGCCCACGGCCACGGCAACTCCGTGCCCCGCTTCCACATCGCCTGGGGCACCGGCACCGGCGTCGTCGCGCCGTTCGTCGGTTACGCCAAGCAGGCCGCCCGCGACGGGCTGCTGACCTTCTACCACCGGCACCAGGTCGACGAGCTGGTCCTCGAGGAAGGCGCTGTGCGCGGGGTACGCGGCACGGTCCTGGCCGAGGACAACTCCGCGCGTGGTGTCGCCTCCAGCCGCGACGGCATCGGCGAGTTCGAACTCACCGCCCAGGCCGTCGTCGTCACCACCGGCGGCATCGGCGCCAACCACGACATCGTGCGCCGCTACTGGCCCGAACGGCTCGGCACCCCGCCCACCGAGATGGTCACAGGCGTCCCCGCCTACGTCGACGGCCGCATGCTCGACATCAGCGCCGACGCGGGCGTACGACTCGTCAACCGCGACCGCATGTGGCACTACACCGAGGGCATCCAGAACTGGGACCCGATCTGGCCCGGCCACGGCATCCGCATCCTGCCCGGACCGTCCTCGATGTGGTTCGACGCCCTCGGCCGCCGCCTGCCCGAACCGTGCCTGCCCGGCTACGACACCCTCAGCACCCTCAAGCACCTGCGCACCGACGCGGACATCGCGGGCCACGACCACTCCTGGTTCATCCTCACCCAGAAGATCATCGAGAAGGAGTTCGCGCTGTCGGGCTCCGAGCAGAACCCCGACATCACCGCCAAGGACCGCGCCGGGTTCCTGAAGGAGCGGGTGCTCGGCAAGGGCGCACCGGGACCGGTCGACGCCTTCCTGCGTAAGGGCGCAGACTTCGTGACCGCCCCCAACCTGGAGCAACTGGTCGAGAAGATGAACCAGTTGACCGACAAGCCGCTCCTCGACGCGGACACGATCCGCCGCCAGATCGAGGCCCGCGACCTCCAGATGGCCAACCCGTACAGCAAGGACGCCCAGGTGCAGGGCATCCGCAACGCCCGCCGCTACATCGGCGACCGTCTCGGCCGCGTCGCCACCCCGCACCGCATCCTCGACCCGGCCGCCGGCCCCCTGATCGGCGTCAAGCTGCACGTCCTGACCCGTAAGACGCTGGGCGGGATCCAGACCGACCTGGACTCCCGAGCCCTGGGCGCCGACGGCACGCCGATCGACGGGTTGTACGCGGCCGGCGAGGTCGCCGGCTTCGGCGGTGGCGGTGTCCACGGCTACAACGCCCTGGAGGGCACCTTCCTCGGCGGCTGCCTCTTCTCCGGCCGGGCGGCGGGCCGGGCCGCGGCCAAGCAGACCGGCTGACGGTGTCTCACGGCCCGTCTCCTCACTCCTGGAGGAGGCGGGCCAGCACCGTGGCGTGGCTCCGCTCGGGCGACTTGGACGCGGTCAGCAGCGTCATGTCGCCCAGCGCCCTCAGCCGCTCCAGGAGTTCGGCCGCCTCCGGCGCGGCCAGCTCCGCCTCGTAGCGGCGCGCGAACTCCTCGTACGACCTCTCCCCCGCGTGGTACCAGCGGCGCAG
Source organism: Streptomyces dysideae (assembly GCF_001514305.1). Taxonomy (GTDB): domain Bacteria; phylum Actinomycetota; class Actinomycetes; order Streptomycetales; family Streptomycetaceae; genus Streptomyces; species Streptomyces dysideae. The sequence goes on along the minus strand of NZ_KQ949123.1, from coordinate 18,553 downwards.
CTCGGTCGACGGGGTGAGCGCCTTGGGCCACTCGTCCACCCGCGCCGCCTCCTTGGACAGGCCGCGCGGCCACAGCCGGTCGACCAGGACGCGCACGCCGTCCTCCGGCTCGGGAGGTTCGTAGACGCGGCGGACGCGAATGCTCACGATCGTGCCTTTCTGGGGTGAAGGTGCTGCCCGGAGCGTAGTGCCGCGGCCGCTGCCGACACGGGAAGACAGCCCGTCAGACGCACCACCGTCCTCCGCCGGGAAGCCGTGACCGCGCCCCTCGGTGGGCTACGCCGCGATGCTCACCGCAGGACTCGTCTGCATCGCCGGCCGGCTCGTCGCGCTCACCCTGCTGCGTCGCGCGGCCCCGTTCCGGTGCCCCGGGGGAGCCCAACGGGCCGTGGATCCTGACGAGTTCCTCACATGTGCCGGTCAGGGTCGAGGCATGATCACGCCCAGATCTCGTGCCGTCCTGCTGGCCGCCTCCCTGCTGCTCACCGGCTGCGGTGGCGGCGCCGTGGCGACGCCGGGCCATCCGTCCGGCGTCGCCACGGCCACGACGAGCACGCCCGCGCCCTCGATCTCGCTGGAGGTCGCGCCGCAGCAGCTGCCCGGCCTGGGGCCCAGGACGTGGGCCAAGGTGCCCCCTGGCACCCGGCAGGCCGTCGTCGTGACCGGTCGCGGCAAGAACTCCCCGCAGGCCACGGTCGTCCTGTACGAACGCACCGACGCCGGCTGGAAGGCCGGCGCGAGCCGGCCCGCGCACAACGCGCTGCGCGGCTGGACCGATCACCACCGCGTCGGCGACCTGCGCTCGCCCGTCGGCGTCTACGCCCTCACCGACGCCGGCGGCCGGCTCAGCGACCCCGGCACCCGCCTCCCGTACCACCACGGCCCCGGGTTCACCGCGACCGGCACAGGCTTCGAGGGCGAGTCGCTGGCCGGCTCCTTCGACTATGTGATCGCCATCAACTACAACCGGAAGCCCGGTACTTCACCCCTGGACTGGACGCGCCCCCTGGGTGCGGGCCGCGGCGGCGGCATATGGCTCCACGTCGACCACGACGGCCCCACCCAAGGCTGCGTCAGCATCGCCAAGGAGCACATGAAGGAGCTGCTCCTGGCCCTGGACCCCGACCGCCACCCCGTCGTCGTCATGGGCGACGCGGGCTCCCTGGCGCGCTGAACCCCTTAGGATCCGCCGCGTGTGCGCACATGTGCTGGTCGCCGAGGACGACGAGATGCAGGCCGAACTCATCCGCCGCCAAGCCGTTCACGTCGGCAACGGCCTTGCCTTTCTCGGCTTCCGTCCGCAGATGGTAGGCCGCCAGCAACGCGGCGAGCCCGTCCTCGGCAGAAGGGTTCTGGCCCGGCCACCGGACTATGGCAACCTCGCGTTGATCAGTCACCACGCCAGCATCACATGACACTCAGGCGCCGCACGAACGCCTTGGACGGGTCTGCGACACATGCCTCAGCCGCGGAGCGCCTCGGCGGCCGTGGCCGCCACGGCCTCGGCCACCGTCGCCAGTGCGGGCGAGTCCAGCTTCCACTGCTGCCAGTACAGCGGGACATCGACGGTCCGGTCCGGCGCGAGCGGCACGAGACGGCCCGCGCTCAGCAGCGGATCGGCCTGCACCTCGGGGACCAGTCCCCAGCCCAGGCCGGCGACGACGGCCGCCACGAACCCCTCCGAGGTGGGCACGAAGTGCCGTACCGCACTCGCCCCGCCCCGCCCGCGCCGCACCCTGCGCACGAACGCGTCCTGCAGTTCGTCACGCCGGTCGAAGGCCACCACCGGCGCCACCGCGAGCGCTTCCCGCAGCGGCCCGTCGAGATGCCGCCCGGCGAACTCCGGGCTCGCCGCCGCGAGATACCGCATCCGGCCCAGGGGGCGGACCGAACACCCCGAGACGGCATCGGGCGACGAGGTCACCGCGGCCATCACCAGGCCCTCCCGCAGCAGCGCCGCCGTATGCGCCTCGTCCTCGCGGCGCAGCTCGAAGCTGAGCGGCGGCTCCTCCGGTACGCGGGTGAGCGCCCCCAGGAACCACGTCGCCAGGGAGTCGGCGTTCACCGCGACCGACACCCGGGTCGGTTCCCGCGCGCCGCTCATCCCCAGCTCGGCACGCGCGTCCCGCTCCAGCCGGGCCAGCTGGCGGGCGAACCGCACCACGACCTCGCCCGACTCGGTCGGCCGCACCGGCTTCGTCCGCACCAGCAGCACCCGCCCCGTGCGCTGCTCCAGTGCCTTGACCCGCTGGCTCACCGCCGACGGCGTCACATGCAGGGCGGCCGCGGCCGCGTCGAACGTGCCCTCGTCGACCACCGCGAGCAAAGTCCGTACGTGGTCGAGCGGAAGGTCAGTCATCATGATTGCTAATGATACGTAAGAATCTTTAGCTGTACGTGGAGTGATCGCTTCCCTAGCGTCGATGCCATGCCCAGCACCCTGACCACCGCGGCCGCCGGATTCGGCACCGGCCTCTCCCTGATCGTCGCCATCGGCGCCCAGAACGCCTTCGTCCTGCGCCAGGGGATCCGCCGCGACGCGGTCCTCCCCGTCGTCGGCATCTGCGCCCTGTCCGACGCCGTCCTCATCGCCCTCGGCGTCGGCGGTGTGGGCGCCGTGGTGGTGGCCTGGCCGGGGGCGCTCACCGCGGTCGGCTGGATCGGCGGCGCCTTCCTGCTCTGCTACGGCGCCCTCGCCGCCCGCCGGGTGATCAAGCCCGTCGGCGCCCTGCTGACGGACGGTGAGACGGCCGGCTCACGGCGGCGGGCGGTGCTCACCTGCCTGGCGATGACCTGGCTCAACCCGCACGTCTACCTCGACACCGTCTTCCTGCTCGGCACCATCGCCGCCGACCGCGGCCCGCTGCGCTGGATGTTCGGACTCGGCGCCGTACTCGCCAGCCTCGTCTGGTTCGCCGTCCTCGGCTTCGGCGCCCGGCTGCTGAGCCCCTACCTCGCCCGGCCCGCGGCATGGCGTGTCCTGGACGGACTGGTCGCCGCGACGATGATCGTCCTCGGCGTCACGCTCATCGCCGGAACCTGAGCTTGCGGATCACGAACACTCCGTCAGGGCTGCGACACTGAACCCTGGTTCGAAAGATGTAACGAGCAGCCAGGATGCCCTCGCGGTGCCGGCGCTGCGCCGCTACCGCGTCTGACCTGGTCCGTGGAAACGCAAACGTCCGGGCCGGCCCGCGTGGGCCGGCCCGGACGTCCTGATCATCAGGCCGTGATCATCAGACGAGATCGAAGCGGTCCAGGTCCATGACCTTGGCCCACGCCGCGACGAAGTCCGTCACGAACTTGCCCTTCGCGTCATCGCTCGCGTAGACCTCGGCCACCGCGCGCAGCTCGGAGTTCGAGCCGAAGACGAGGTCGGCACGCGTGCCCGTCCACTTGACCTCGCCGGTGTCCGCGTCGCGGCCCTCGAACGTGGTCTGGTCCTCGGACGTCGACTTCCACGTCGTGCCCAGGTCGAGCAGGTTGACGAAGAAGTCGTTCGTCAGGGTGCCCGGCGTCTCGGTGAGGACGCCGTGCGACGACTGGGCGTGGTTGGCGCCCAGGACGCGCAGACCACCGACGAGGACCGTCAGCTCGGGGGCGCTCAGCGTCAGCAGGTTCGCCCGGTCGAGCAGCAGGTACTCGGCCGGCAGACGGTTGCCCTTGCCCTGGTAGTTGCGGAAACCGTCGGCGGTGGGCTCCAGCGCGGCGAACGACTCCGCGTCGGTGTGCTCCTCCGTCGCGTCGACCCGGCCCGGGGTGAAGGGCACCTCGACGTCGTGGCCGGCGTCCTTCGCGGCCTTCTCCACGGCCGCCGCACCGCCGAGCACGATCAGGTCGGCCAGGGACACCTCCTTGGCGCCGGAGTTGAACTCCGCCTGGATGCCCTCGAGGGTGCGCAGGACCGTCGCGAGCTGGTCGGGGTCGTTGGCCTCCCAGCCGCGCTGCGGCTCCAGCCGGATGCGGGCACCGTTGGCGCCGCCGCGCTTGTCGCTGCCGCGGTACGTCGACGCCGACGCCCACGCGGTGGAGACCAGCTGCGAGACGGTCAGACCCGAGTCGAGGAGCTTGGCCTTGAGGGCCGCGACGTCCTCGGCACCGATGACCTCGCCCCCGGCCTGCGGCAGCGGGTCCTGCCACAGCAGCGTCTCCGCCGGGACCTCGGTGCCGAGGTACAGCGACTTCGGGCCCATGTCACGGTGGGTCAGCTTGTACCAGGCGCGGGCGAAGGCGTCCGCGAACTGGTCGGGGTTCTCGTAGAAGCGACGCGCGATCGGCTCGTAGATCGGGTCGAAGCGCAGCGACAGGTCGGTGGTGAGCATCGTCGGAAGCTTCTTCTTCGACGGGTCGTGCGCGTCGGGGATGATCGCCTCGGCGTTCTTCGCCACCCACTGGTTCGCACCGGCCGGGCTCTGGGTGAGCTCGTACTCGTACTCGAAGAGGTTCTTGAAGAACCCGTTGCTCCACTGGGTCGGCGTGGCGGTCCAGGTGACCTCGAGGCCGGACGTGATGGCGTCGCCGCCCTTGCCGGTGCCGTAGGTACTCTTCCAGCCCAGGCCCTGCTCCTCCATGGAGGCGGCCTCGGGGTCGGCGCCGACGTTGTCCGCCGGGCCGGCGCCGTGGGTCTTGCCGAAGGTGTGACCGCCCGCGATCAGGGCGACCGTCTCCTCGTCGTTCATCGCCATCCGGCGGAACGTCTCACGGATGTCGCGGGCCGCGGCGATCGGGTCCGGGTTGCCGTTGGGGCCCTCCGGGTTGACGTAGATGAGGCCCATCTGGACGGCGCCGAGCGGGTTCTCCAGCTCACGGTCGCCGGTGTAGCGCTGGTCGTCGAGCCAGGTGGTCTCGGGGCCCCAGTAGACGTCCTCCTCCGGCTCCCAGACGTCCTCGCGCCCGCCGCCGAAGCCGAAGGTCTCGAAGCCCATCTGCTCCAGGGCGACGTTGCCGGTGAGGATCATGAGGTCGGCCCAGGAGATGCTCTGGCCGTACTTCTTCTTGACCGGCCACAGCAGACGGCGGGCCTTGTCGAGGTTGCCGTTGTCCGGCCAGCTGTTCAGCGGGGCGAAGCGCTGCTGGCCGGCGCCGGCGCCGCCGCGGCCGTCGCTGATGCGGTAGGTGCCGGCGCTGTGCCAGGCCATCCGGATCATCAGCGGGCCGTAGTTGCCGAAGTCGGCGGGCCACCAGTCCTGCGAGGTGGTCAGCACCTCGGCGATGTCACGTTTCACGGCCGCGAGGTCGAGGGACTTGAAGGCCTCGGCGTAGTCGAACTCCTCACCGAGCGGGTTCGCCACGGCGGGGTTCTTGGCAAGGATCTTCAGGTTGAGCCGCTCCGGCCACCACTGACGGTTTCCGCCGCCCTGCGTCGGGTGCGCGGCGCGGTCGTGCGCGACCGGGCACTTCGCTTCCGCGCTGTCGTGGTTCTCAGTCATTGGGGGAATCCTTCCGAACGGGGTGGATCACATACTCAGGAACAGGCGGGGCACAGGCCCCAGTAGATGACCTCGGCCTCGTCGATCGAGAAGCCGCGGTCGTCGGCCGCGGTCAGACACGGGGTATGGCCGACCGCGCAGTCGACGTCGGCGACGACACCGCACGACCGGCACACGAGGTGGTGGTGGTTGTCCCCGACACGGCCCTCGTACAGGGCCGGGCTGCCGGGGGGTTCGATACGGCGTATGAGTCCCGCCGCGGTCAGCGCGTGGAGCGCCTCGTACACGGCTTGGAGGGAGATGTGGCCCACGCGCTCGCGCACCTCGGAGGCGATCGCCTCCACGCCGAGGTGGTCACCGTCGCGGACGGACTGGAGCATCGCGACGCGGGCGGCCGTCACCCGCAGGCCGGCACCGCGCAGTTCCTCGGCGGCGGTCGGGGGCTGGGGCGCTGTCATGGCACCCAACCTACCCCCAGAAACACGAAAGGTTCAAGAAAACGAAAGGTGCAAGTTTGATGGCGCGCAGCGCAACGCCTGTCACAGGGGGAAACGCCCCTGACGTGTACTAGAGGACGCCGCGCCGGTGCGTCGAGTACTGCTCCATGAGCTTGCCCCGGGTCATCTCCAGCCGGTGCGCGAGGATCTCGGCGACGATCCGCACCAGTGAGAGACCGAGCTGCGGATCCTCCTCGCACAGCTTCAGCACGGCCGCCGCCTCGAACTCGTAGGCGCGGACGGGGCTGAAGGCCTCCGCGCCGAAGTCCCACTGGTACGGCGGGAACAGCCACGACCAGCCGAGCAGATCGCCCGCGCCGAGGCTGGCCACGGTCACCCGCTGCAGGGACGTCACGCGCTGGTCGAGGGAGACGGCGCCGGAGCGGACGACCCAGAAGCGGTCGGCCGTGCCGCCAGCCTCGAAGATCCGGGTGTCCTCCGGGAAGGAGACCTCCCGGGCGATGGACATCAGGCGCTCTCGCTGGGGCGGGGGAAGGGCGGTCAGCAGCTTTATCGCTTTGGTCATGGCACGGGGCTCCTCGTCGACGCTTCGGTCTCCGGTGCTTTCCCTGTGTCCATTTGAGCCGCTGCCGCCGCCGTGAGCACCTCGGCGTGCGGGGCCGGATGGCGAGGGCATGGAAAAGCCCTGGCTGGACGGGGGAGACCAGCCAGGGCAGTAAGAGGGTGGTGCGCGGAGGACCGATGCGGTCGACTCCGTGTTCCACGTATGAGTGAACCGTAAACCATCTCGGGGATTTCGCGAAACCATAACCGGGGTACGTGACCGGTTTCACTCGGAGCCCGTTTTCGCCCCCCCTGACCGTGTCCAGCCGCGGGTCGCTCGCGTCGGGGAGGTTCACCTGTTCCGGCCCGCTGCCCATCTTGTGGATGCTCGTCACACAGATGTCGGCGACGGCGTCCATCGCAGGCGATCGCCCGCAGGTCCGCGCCACCGCCATACGGCGTCGGGCTGGTGACCAGCGCGCCCTTCGCGTCGGGACAGGCGGCGAAGGTCTCCTCGAACGCCTCGGCCGACGGGGATGGGCGAGATGCCGTTCGGTGCCTACTGGGGCTCGCCCCAGACCGGTTCGATGCCCGACAGGATGAGCCCCGACACGACGGACTTGTGGGCGTCCCGTCCGATCAGCAGCTTCTCGTGCGGGCCCGCGACGGCCGGCGTCGCGGCCTTGAGGACAGGGAGCTGCCGCACGTGGTGAAGAACGTGTGCTCGGCGTGCACGGCGTCGGCCATCAGCTCCTCGGCGCGCTCCAGGACGCGGCCGCGGGCGAGCCGGTCGTCGAGACCGCCCGACGCCGGCACGTCACCGAGGAACACCGCGTCACCCGGCACCTCCCGCGCCGCGGGATCGGCGCCGCGGGCCTGCTTGTGCCCGGGCGGCGTGAACGACAGTCGTCCCCGGAGGCGGATTGGCCGGGACCGGGGTCAGCGTGGTGCGGGGTGCTTGCCCGGGGTCAGGATCTCGTCCAGCACCGTGAGCACGGCCTCGTAGGCCATCGTCCGTACGGCTGCGTCGCGGGCCCCGTCCGGGTCGGCCGGCCGCAGGTCGTCGCTCCGTGCCCGCCAGGTCCGTTCCTCCCGCAGCGCACAGGCCCGCGCGCGCTGGATGCGCCGCAGCAGTTCGTCTGAGTCCACGACATCGGTCATGGCATCCGCGTACCCACATGTCCGCCCAGTACCGGGGTCCGCCGCGTGTGGGGCGGAGATGGACCTGAGGACCGTGGCACGGCCCGACCGGATCGGAGCCGGACGGGCGGCGACCGGTTCCACGACGGCGGGAGGGGGTCGAGTGACGCGCGGTCCCGGGACGTCACGGCCAGAGTGCTGGACGTGCCCGCCGGACGGTGGATCGTGGGCACGGCCGACGCGCCGCGAGTGTCACTGAAGCTGAGCGAGTTGTCCCCGCCGGTGCGGCGGCTGGTGGACGTCACCGGCGCAGGGTCTGACCCGGGCGCCGGCGGACCTCACCCCCGCGCCGCCGTGACCGGAACGTGCAGTGGCCGGGCCAGGCCGGTCACACCCTCGTCCAGGCGCTGCAGATGCCGCAGCACGCGGTCGGTGAAGCCCGCCACGACACCGAACACGGTGCCCAGCAGCCGGCGGTAGCCCTTGACGAGGATCTCGCCCGTGGAGGAGGTGTTGAGGAACACGATCCAGCAGGTCAGCACCGGCCAGTACCAGCGGTGGCTGGACAGCAGCTCACCGCCCAGAATGGCCAGCGACGACCCCACGGACACCTGCACGGCCGCCCGCGTCGTGGGCCGCCGCAGCCCGGTCTCCTCCTCGGCCGGCTCCTCGCCGGCGTCGATGGCGACGTCCTCGGCGTCCAGCTCCTCGCGCGAGCGGGCCGTGGCCGGGCTGTCGTCCGACTCGTCCCGGGCGCCCCCGAGGGCGATGCGCAGACCGAGGACCGCCCGGGCGGCCTCGCCGATCCCGCGGAAGACGTCCTGTACGGCGGGCGGCGCCTCGGGCAGGTTCTCCTCGTCGCGGTAGCCGAGGAGCCGGTTGCGGACAAGGGACAGCGCGGTGCCGCCGTCCGCGGACACGGGGCGCAGCACGAGCAGGCGCAGCGCATCGAGGTCGCGGCGCAGTGCGGCCGTCGTCTCGTCCCGCACGGCAGCCGGCCGCCGGAGGGCACGGGTGCGCCCGGCAGGTGCAGGGTGAGCGCGTCCGCCCGTTCGGTGCTGCGCGCGGTCAGCAGCAACAGGCCGAGCCGCTCCGCAGCGATCTCGGCGTCCGCGACCCGCCGCTGCACAAGCCGGGCCACGCTCTCGTCGGAGGTCCCCTCCTCCAGCCGGCCCTGGATCAGCAACGCCGTCTCGTGCAGGCGCGCGGTGCCCTCGCGTAGGTGGGTGAGGGCCCGGTCGGCCTCGTCCGGGCCGGCGCCGAGCAGTTCGAGCTGCGCCGTCACCAGCTGGGCCAGCCGGGCGCGGAAGGCGTCCCGCAGCCGGTCGAGGAGCCCCGCCGGTGTCTCCGGCACGATCGCGAACCGCACCACCGCGCTGCACACGAACGCGACGGCGATCGCACCGCACAGCCCGGGCAGGCCGGACACGGTGGCGCCGACGAACAGGGACACGAAGTAGACCTGGAAGCCGACCAGCCCGAGCGCGGTGCCGCGGTCGCCGAACCGGCGGCCGTAGACCGCGCAGAAGATGAGCACGACGAAGAAGACGTCACCGGCCACGACCCGGGAGCGCAGCAGCGCCCCCAGCGACACGGCGGCCAGCGCCACCGGCAGCCCCAGGGCGAGCGTGACGGCCTGAGCACCGCGCTGCTGCTCCCGGATGGCGAAGGTGGCGACCATCGCCGCCATCGCCCCCGCCACCAGATGGGTCACATCGGCCCGCAGCAGCGCCAGCACGGCGATCGCGAGGGCGATCGCGAGGGCGATCGCGCCCACCGTCCGCAACCCGGCGGCCAGCCGCAGCAGTTCGGGATCGGGCGCGGCGACGCGATCACGCAGCCGCGCCCGGCCTGCCCCTCCCACTGCTCCCACACATCACCCCGAGGCCCGCGGGACAGCCCTCACTGCGCCTTCCCGCCGGTGCCCTCCACCCGCTCCCGCAGCTGCTCCGGCGTCAGATACGCGTCGCTGAACTCGAAGTCCTTCAGCTTGGTGGGCCGCCGGGCCTGGAAGCCGGTGCGCACGAAGTCGTCGCCGGCGACGGCGTTGAGCATCCAGTTCGTGAAGACGCGGGTCTTGGCGACGTTGGTGCGCAGCGCCGACCAGTGGTAGCCGCGGGCCACGACCAGTGCGGGCAGGCCCTTCAGCTCGACGCCGAGCGGCTTGGAGACCGCGTCGCGGCCGCCGAGGTCGACGACCAGACCGAGGTCCTTGTGCTCGTACGGCCGCATCGACTGACCGCGCAGGTTCGCGATGACGTTGTCGGCGACCCGCTTGGCCTGGCGCATCGCGTGCTGGGCGGTGGGCGGGCAGATCGCGCCCTCCTCGTCCTTGGCCCGGTCGGGCACCGCGGCGGCGTCGCCGAGCGCGAACACACCGTCCCGGCGGGGCAGGCACATCTCCGCGGTGACCGCCAGCCGGCCGCGCACCGTCTCGGCGCCGAGCGTGCCGATGAGCGGGCTGGCGACGACCCCGGCGGTCCAGATCAGTGTGTGGGTGGGGATGACCCGGCCGTCGGTGAAGGTGACCTCGTCGGGCCCGGCCTTCGCGATGGACACGCCCAGCGAGATGTCGATGCCGCGCCGGCGCAGGATCTCCTGGGCGTCGCGGCCCAGCTTGTCGCCCAGCTCGGGCATCAGCTTCGGCGCGATGTCGATCAGGTGCCAGCGGATCAGCCGCGGGTCGAGGCGCGGATAGCGTTTGGCCGCGTTGTGGGTCAGCTGCTGGAGGCAGGCGGCGGTCTCGGTGCCCGCGTAGCCGCCGCCGACCACCACGAACTGCAGCCGCGCCGCCCGTTCGTCCGGGTCGTCGCTGGCGTCGGCGAGGTCCAGCTGTGAGATGACGTGGTCGCGGATGTAGGCGGCCTCCGCGAGGGTCTTCATGCCGTACGCGTGGTCCGTCAGCCCCGGGATGTCGAAGGTGCGGGTGATGCTGCCGGGGGCCAGCACGATGTAGTCGTACGGCTCGTTGACGATCTCGTCGGTGATGGTGCGGATGACGCACACCTTGGCTGCGAGGTCCACACCGATGGCGCCGCCCGGGATGATCCGGGTGCGGTACTTGCGGCTGCGGCGCAGGGACAGGGCGATCGACTGCGGCGTCAGCACACCGGAGGCGACCTGGGGCAGCAGCGGCAGGTAGAGCTGGTAGGAGGACGGCGTCACCAGGGTGATCTCGGCCTCGTCGGTGGAGAGTTTGCGCTCCAGGCGGCGAACGCACCCCACACCGGCGAAGCCTGCGCCAACCACCAGGATCCTGGGTCGTGTCACGGTGATCTTCCTTCCTGCGGCTCCAGGCGGTTCTGCCTTGACGTCGTTCGCCTGCCCCTGGATCGCTGCTTCGCATCCCATCGATCCCACCGCGCCCACGGCCGTTCCGCCAGCCGGGTGCGGCAGGCAGCTGAACCCGTCGATGGCCACCCTGCCCGACCTGGCGTGAAAGCACACCGGTTCGGGAGTGAAAGACGTGTACGCGCAAGGTCTTGACGGGCTATTGGTCTGGACCTAGCGTCCGAGACGCTCGTGCGAATACTGAGTCGCCGTTCACTCACGTGAACGGTAGTCACCCCCCACACCCTCAGGAGGCAGGATGCTCGCGCGCCTGCGGACGCTCACCGTCACCACGGCGCTGTGCGTCACGTCGCTGCTCGCCGCCCCGCACGCCTTCGCCGAAGTCGAGCCCGGCGGCTGGCAGTCGGTCTCACCCGGCCACACCGTGCAGGAACGCGGCTGCGGTCAGGCCGACGGCCTGACCTTCCGGCTCACCTGCGCCACCGCGAGCGGCGACCAACGGGCTGAACGCCGCTACGCCACCTACACCGGCGGAACCCGCCAGTTCGAGGGCTACTTCCGCATCACCAGCCTCAGCGGCACCCGCATCAGCCTGAAGCAGACCTTCAACGAATCCGCCGCCGGCCCCTACTTCATGCTCGCCGTGGAACGCGGCGGCAGGCTCTACGCCGTCCATGGCGGCACCACCCTCTCCAACGCCGGGACCGTCGGCGCGACCGTCCGCGTCAACACCGTCCACCAGGTCGGCGCCGAGCACCGCACCTACATCAACGGCTCGCTCAAGCACACCTACGCGAGCCCCGGCGGCAGCTTCTACGACAAGCTCGGCGCCTACCGAACCAACAGCGGCACCGGGCCGGCCACCGTGGAATGGAGCGGCATCCGCTTCTGGCGCAAGTAAGCGGCCGCCGGATGCGGAGGATGACCTACCTGGCAGCGTCGGCGGTGATCGCGCTGGCGCTGCCGGCCTGCTCGGCCGAGCAGGAACAGCCACTGGCAGGCGCCCTCGCGACGCCCACCGACATCGACCTCGACTGGCGGGACACCAGGCCCGGAGTCGCGGGCCACGTCCTGGAGTTCGCGACGGAGGAGGCCGGTCCCTACACCGTCCTGCGGTACCTGGCCCCGCAGGTGACGCACTACCGCCACCCCGACCTCGTGCCGCACACGACCTTCCACTACCGGCTGCGGGCCTACCGCGGCCCCGTGTCCCGCCCCCTCCAGACAGGCTTGCCGGACGGCATCAGCTTCACCTGGACCGACCGCTCCGCCGACGAGGACGGTTTCCTCCTGGAGATCCGCAGACGGAACAGCGACAGGTACGACCCCGTCGCCGTCCTCGCCCCGAACACCACCACGACCGACCTCGTCACCCTGCCCGACGAGCAGCACGCCTCGTACCGGATCCGCGCCTTCGTCCTCGGCGAGCGGTCCAACACCGTGCGGCTGACCACGGGGGAGTAGCTCAGCGGAACACGTTGTCCGCGTCGTCCCACTGCGCCAACTCGTCCGGCCCGCTCTGCCGCGGCAGGCGCGAGCGCGCCTGGTACATCGCGTCGATCTCCAGCGCGTAGTGCCGCACGATCGCGTCCCGGCGCAGCTTCATCGACGGTGTCAGCAGCCCGTTGGTCACGTCGAACGGCTCCGCCAGCACCCGGAACACCCGGATGGACTCCGCCCGCGACACCACGCTGTTGGCCGCCGCCACGGCCCGCCCGACCTCCTCCCGCAGCGCGTTCTCCTCGCGCGCCTGCCGGCTCCGCTCGTCGCTCTGCACCGACAGGGACCCGCGCCAGTACGCCAGGAAGTCCGGATCCAGCGTGATCAGGGCGCCCACGCAGGGCCGGTTGTCGCCCACGACGACCGCCTGCTGGATCAGGGGATGCATCCGCAGCCGCTCCTCCAGGGCGGCCGGGGAGACGCTCTTGCCGCTGCTCGTCTTGATGACGTCCTTCTTGCGGCCGGTGATCGTCAGATAGCCGTGGGAGTCCAGCCGGCCGAGGTCCCCGGTGGCCAGCCAGCCGCCGCGCAGCGCGGCCCGCGTCCTGGCCTCGTCGTGGACGTAGCCCTGGAACACCGCCGGCCCCCGCACCAGGATCTCCCCGTCGTCGGCCACCCGGATGTCCGTGCCCGGCAGCGCCTGCCCGACCGTCCCCGACATCTCCCGCCCCTCCGGCTGCGCGGTGACGCCGCCGCAGGTCTCGGTGAGCCCGTAGCCGTCGTTCACGTAGAGGCCGATCCCCTCGTAGAAGAGGGAGAGTTCACGGTTCAGGGGCGAGCCGCCGGACGTCGCCCGGACCACCCGGCCGCCGAGCGCGGCGCGCAGCTTGCGGTACACCGTCCGCTCGAACAAGGCGTGCTGCAGCCGCAGATCGAAACCGGGACCGGGCCCGCCGCCCAGCCGGTGCCGTTCCAGGGCGGCGGCGAAGTCCCGCGCGGTGTCGGCGGCCCGCTCGAACAGCGCGCCGCGGCCCGCCTGCTGGGCGGTGCGCAGGAAGTTCTTGTAGATCTTCTCGAAGACCGACGGCACGGCACAGAAGTACGTGGGCCGGAAGGACCGCAGCGCCGACGACAGCGCCGCCTCGTTCAGATCGGGTTCGTGGCCCATCAGCATGCCGCCGCGGATGCACAGGCCCTGCACCATGAGGCCGTACACATGGGAGAACGGCAGGAAGGCGAGTACCGAGGGCTGCCCTCCTCCCGGGGGCACCACCGTGTGGCCCCAGCCCGCCAGCAGGGTGTCGCACGGGCTCGCCACCCCGCGGTGGCTCAGCGCACACCCGATCGGATGCCCCGTCGTGCCGGAGGTGTACGCGATGACCGCGGTGGAGTCCGGCAGCACGATCCGGCGCAGCGACTCGACCGTGGCGAGCGGGATGAACTCGCCCCGCCCCACCAGCTGCTCCAGCGCCCCCGCGTCCAGCTGCCAGACATGCCGCAGCCGCGGCAGTGCCCCGCACACCGAGCCGACCGTCATGACCGCCTGTTCGTCCTCCACCACGACGCCCACACAGTCGGCGTCCCGCAGGATCCACTCGACCTGGTCGCGCGACGACGTCGGGTAGATCGGCACGACCTCGGCGCCCACCGCCCACAGCGCGTAGCAGAGGACCGTCCACTCGTACCGGGTGCGGGCCATGACGGCCACCCGGTGGCCCGGCGAGATCCCTGACGCGACCAGCCCTTTCGCGAGATCCACCACCTGGTCCCGCACCTCTACGGCGGTCACCTCCTCCCAGCTGTCGGAGGCGGCGTCGGGGCGGCGCGCCAGCATCGGCCGGGTGGGGTCGAGGGCCGCCGTCTCGAAGAGGCTGTCGGCGAGCCCGCCGGTGAGGGGCGGCGCCACGGGGGGAGCGAGGGCCGAGTCGCGCATGCGCTGCTCCTGTTGTGTACCGGGTGTGACTCCACCGATGAGTTCTGTTATCGGCGGTGCTCGAATCTAGCCCAGGTGGGAGCGGACGGTACCGGGAACCGACAAGAAGACCTGCTTTGGTGCTCCCGGCGCTTTCGGGGAACCCGGATGGCATGACTGGCACGAATCCCGATCCGGAACCCGAACGCACCACCGGCCTGGAACCCGGAGGCGCGGTACCCCCGGGCGAGACCCCGCCCGCGGAGAGCAGCATGCCCGGCGCGGGCCCGCGGGAGACCCGCAACCCTCCCAAGGGCTGGGCCAAGGCACCCCTGACAGCGATCCTCGTCCTCGCCGTGGTGGTCGCGGCCTTCTTCCTGGTGTACGCCCTGGTCCTCATCCTCTGAGACGGGACCTCACACGGGGAGCGGCGTCAGCCACACCGTGGCGAGGGGAGGGAGGGTAAGCTCGATCCGCCCGTCCTCCGGCTTGATCGGATCGGGGTTGATGACGTCGCCGCCGCCGTAGCACGCCGCGTCGGTGTTGAGGGTCTCGCACCAGGCGACGGCGTCGGCGGGGACGCCCAGGCAGTAGTCGTGGCGGACCACGGGGGAGAAGTTGGAGACCGCGAGCAGTGGCGTGCCGTCGGCGGCGAAGCGCAGGAAGGCGAACACGTTGTCGTCGGCGGCGTCCCCGACGACCCACCGGAAGCCGCCCGGGTCGGTGTCCCGCTGCCACAGGGCGGGGGCCGCACGGTAGGCGGTGTTGAGGTCACGGACGAGGTCCTGCATCCCGCGGTGGTCGCCCGCCGCGCAGTACGCCGGGTCCAGCAGCCACCATTCGGGCCCCTGGGACTCGGACCACTCGGCGCCCTGCGCGAACTCCTGGCCCATGAAGAGGAGTTGCTTGCCCGGGTGGGCCCACATGAAGCCGAGGTAGGCGCGGTGGTTGGCGCGTCGCTGCCACCAGTCGCCGGGCATCTTCGACACCAGCGCCTGCTTGCCGTGCACGACCTCGTCGTGGGAGATGGGGAGCACGTAGTTCTCGCTGTACGCGTACACCATCGAGAAGGTCATCTCGTTGTGGTGGTACTTGCGGTGGATCGGCTCGTGCTGGATGTAACCGAGCGAGTCGTGCATCCAGCCCATGTTCCACTTCAGACCGAACCCGAGTCCGCCGCTGTCGGTGGGCCGGGTCACCCCGTCCCACGCCGTGGACTCCTCCGCGATCGTCACGACGCCCGGCACGCGCCGGTACACCGTGGCGTTGACCTCCCGCAGGAAGTCCGCCGCGTCCAGGTCTTCGCGCCCGCCGAACACATTGGGCGCCCACTGGCCGGAGTCGCGCGAGTAGTCGAGGTAGAGCATCGAGGCGACGGCGTCGACACGCAGCCCGTCGATGTGGAACTCCTCGCACCAGTAGACGGCGTTGGCGACCAGGAAGTTGCGCACCTCGATGCGCCCGAAGTCGAACTCGAACGTGCCCCAGTCCGGATGCTCGGCCCGCCGGGTGTCTCCGGGTTCGTACAGCGGATCCCCGTCGAACCGGGCCAACGCCCAGTCGTCCTTGGGGAAATGGGCGGGCACCCAGTCCATGATCACGCCGAGGCCGGCCCGGTGCAGGGCGTCGACCAGGTACCTGAAGTCGTCGGGGGTGCCGAGCCGCGAGGTCGGGGCGTAGAAGCCGGTCACCTGGTAGCCCCAGGAGCCGCCGAAGGGATGCTCCGAGACCGGCATCAGCTCGACGTGCGTGAAGCCGAGTTGCCTGACGTACGCCGGGAGCTGCTCGGCAAGCTGACGATACGTCAGTCCAGGCCGCCAGGACGCCAGATGGACCTCGTACACCGAGAACGGCGCCTGGTGCACGGGAACGTCACCGCGCCGCGTCAGCCACTCCGCGTCACCCCACTCGTAGTGCGAGGACGTCACGACGGACGCCGTCGCGGGCGGCACCTCCGTGGCGCGGGCCATCGGGTCGGCCTTCAGGAAGCGGTGGCCGTACCGGGACGTGATCTCGAACTTGTACCGCGCGCCCTCACCGATACCGGGGAGGAACAGCTCCCACACCCCGGCCGCCCCGAGCGACCGCATGGGGAACGCCGTCCCGTCCCAGCAGGTGAAGTCCCCGGCGACCCGGACACCCTGGGCGTTCGGCGCCCACACGGTGAAGCGGGTGCCGGCCACGCCCTGGTGGGTCATCGGCTCGGCGCCGAGCGCCTTCCAGAGCTGCTCGTGCCGGCCCTCGCGGATGAGGTGCAGGTCGAGCTCACCGAGGGCCGGGAGGAAGCGGTACGGGTCGTGGACCTCGTGCTCCCCGTCGTCGTACGACACCAGCAGCGTGTAGGCGTCGGGGATGGCGTCCAGTGGCAGTACGCCGGAGAAGAGACCGTCCTCCTCCGAGGTGAGCGCTCTGCGCTGCCCGTCGATCACGACGCTCACCGCACGGGCGAACGGGCGCAGCGCCCGGAAGGCGATGCCGTCCGGGACCGGGTGGGCGCCGAGCAGCGCGTGCGGGTCGTGGTGGGCGCCCGACAGCAGGCGTCCGCGGTCGGCGGGGTCCAGGGGAGGTGCGGTGCCGTACCGTCCCGGTCCGGACGGCTCGGGGAGGGAAGTGTCGTGCAGGGCCATCAGTCAGGCTCCTCTCACGGCGAGACGCTCGATCGCCGCCATCGGTACGGGAAGCCAGTCGGGTCGGTGCCGGGCCTCGTACAGCACTTCGTACACGGCGCGGTCCGTCTCGTAGGCACGTAGCAGACCGTGTTTCTTGCGCGGGTCCCAGCCGGCACGGGCGGCATAGCCCGCGCAGTAGGCCTCCCGGCAGCGGCGCGCCCACTCCGGGCGCCAGGGGCGGCGCTGCCGGGCCGCGTAGTCGAAGGAGCGCAGCATGCCGGCGATGTCCCGCACCGGGGACTGGGCACCGCGCCGCTCGGCGAGCGGGCGGGACGGTTCGCCCTCGAAGTCGATGACGAACCACTCGCGCCCGGCCCGCAGCACCTGGCCGAGGTGCAGGTCGCCGTGGATGCGCTGGGCGGCCGGTCCGGGATCGCAGGCGGCGAGCGCGCCGAAGGCGGTGCGCAGGCCGGCGACATAGGGCCGGAGCGCCGGTACGCAGTGCGCGGCGGAGTCCAGGCGCTCGGTCATCGCCGCCGCCGTACGGCCGTTCTCGGCGCGGGCCCGGGAGGGGAACGCCGACGCCAGCGCGAGGTGCACCTCCGCTGTCGCCTGCCCCAGTTCGTGGGCCGCCGCCGTGAAGTCGTCGCCGGAGGCGAGCGCGTTCAGGGCCAGGGTCCAGCCGTCGGACGCGTCCGGCAGGAAGGGCTGGAGCACGCCGAGTGTGGCCTCCTGCGGATGCGCCGTCCGGAACCAGGCCACGGGCGCCGGAACCCGGCGGCAGCCCTGCCCGGCCAGCGCACCCGGCACCTCCAGGTCCGGATTCACACCGGGCTGGATGCGCCGGAACACCTTGAGGATGAACGCGTCGCCGTACACCAGCGAGGAGTTGGACTGCTCGGCGTCCAGCACCCGCGGCGCGAGCCCCGCCGGCACCGGCACGGACGGGTCGGCCTCGAAACGCAGGGGGCCCGAGGTGCCCGGATGCCGGAGCCGTTCCAGGAGCAGCTGCGCCGACCGGGGGTCCTGCAACGCGTCGTAGACCGTCAGACCGGCCAGCGGCCCCTGCTCCGCGCGGCCGATGAGGGCCCGGCCGAGACGCGGGGACAGGTGCTGGCGTATGCCGAGCAGGAGCTGGTAGCAGTCGCCGGCCGGGGGAGCGGAAGCGCCACCGGGCGCGGGCATCCCCGTGTGATCGGCGTGGATCAGCAGATGCAGACAGCCCGGGAACAGCTCGGTCATGGACAGCAGGGCGAGGTCCGTGACGGGCCGGTCCTTGCCCGCGAACCAGCGTTGCCGCGGCAACCACTCGCGCAGCAGCCCGGCCAGCGAGGCCATGGGGTCGGCGACGACCGTACGGGTCGGTCTGAGGGATGCGGACTTCTGCATGGTGGACGCGTCCTTTCGCCGGCACACGCTCAAAGTCGTCGGCCGATGCGGGATGCGACTCGGGAGAGCCGGAACCAGTAGAAGCCGTGGCCTGCGAGGGTGAGCAGATAGGGCAGTTCACCGATGGCCGGGAAGCGGACCCCGCCGATGAGTTCGACGGGATGGCGCCCGTCGTATTCACGCAGGTCGAGCTCGGTGGGCTGGGCGAAGCGGGAGAAGTTGTTGACGCACAGGACCAGGTCGTCCGCGTTTCCCTCTGTCGAGGGGGCCTCGCGGAGGAAGGCGAGTACGGCCGGGTTGGAGGACTGGAGTTCCGTGTAGGAGCCGAGCCCGAAGGCGGGG
>NZ_KQ949122.1 GCF_001514305.1 Streptomyces dysideae | reverse complement strand
GATCAGGGTGGGAATGGGTTCCGGCCTTGACGAAGGCCCTCGCCCGGCCTGGCAAGGCGGGCGAGCGGTTGGGGAACGCCGTGTGCGGCGGGGAGGTGTTGTCTGCGGCAGGCAATGGGTGTGCCGCTCGGCAGGTCACTGGAGCGCGTTACTAGCGCGCTCTAGTTGTCCGTACTATTGAACGCTCCACTGATGATGTCAATAGGTTTGTCAGGACGTATCGACAAGATGTCGGGTGAGTGACCACGCCGAGGACCCCGGAGCGCTGGGCGTCATGCCGACGGGTGAGCAGGTCGGACAGCAGCTCCGGACTGGTGCCGGCCGGCGGCGCCCGGGACATCGTGGCCGCCAACGGGCGACCGGGGCGGCCGGCACCGTCATGCCCAGGGCGGCCGCCGCCCGGTGCCCCGGGGTCGCGCAGGGGCAGCGCCCACCCCGCGGCGATCGCGCTGAGGCCCGGGCCCGCCGCGCCGGCGCTCAGCAGGAGGATGCCGCCGAGGCCGCCGTGGGCGAGGCCGTATCCCGAGCGAGGGTTCCAGCCCGACGGCGGGGAGGGTCGGGGCACTCGAGGGTGGCAGTGGACGCGGCGGACTCAGGGGCAACCGAGGGCGAGCTCAGCGCCGGCCGCCGGCGTCGGCCACCGAAGGCGCGCGGAGCGCGCGGGCGCACCCTCGGTGTGGACGCGGGCGCGGCCGTGGGCGAGGGCGGCGAGGATCGCGAGTGCCGCCGAGACCAGCGCCGTCCTGGCCGCCCACCGCAGGCCCCGGTAGTCCCCATTGCTCACGTCCGCGGCCATGCGTCCTCCACTCGCCGGCGGACATCGTGGGGCTGCGGTGTTACGGGCGGAAACACGGCCCGGAGCGAAGGGCGGGCCACTTTTGAACGTGTTCAACTCCAGGCGTACGCTACCGCCATGAGCGACAGAGCCGCCCTGCTCAAGGGCATACGCGTCTGGTTGGCCTTTTTCGTCGTCTGCCTGGTGCTCAGCGGCGCCACGGCCTTCCCCCTCGTCCACGAACTGCGCTGGACCGAGGATCTGCTCGGGGCCCTCTCCGTACCGGAGCACCTCCCCGCCCTCATGGACTGGATCGAGCGCGTCCGGCGTGGGCTCGACGTCGTCGATGCCGAGTACCCCTTCGTGCTGTACGGCACGGACTGGCTGGCCTTCGCGCACCTCGTCATCGCCGTCGCCTTCTGTGGGCCGTACCGCGACCCGGTCCGCAACATCTGGGTCGTCGAGTTCGGCATGATCGCCTGTGCGGGGATCATCCCGCTCGCGCTGATCTGCGGGCCGATCCGCGGGATCCCGTTCTGGTGGTCGGTGATCGACATGTCGTTCGGGATCTTCGGGGTGATACCGCTGTACGTCGTACGGAAGAAGATCAAGCGGCTGGAGGCGCTGACCGTGCCCTCGGCGCGATCAAGCGGCTGGAGGCGCTGACCGTGCCCTCGGCGCCCCCGGCCGCCGTCGCAGTCAGCGGTTGAACGCGGGGAAGGCGAAGCGCTGTGCGATGGCCAGGCCGTCGCCCTTGGCGTCGGTCGAGTTGACGGAGTAGACGACGGTCCGGGACAGGTCGCGGGTGCCAGCGACGACGGTGTGGTAGCCGGGGCGGGATCCCGTCTTGGCCCAGACCGTCCGGCCGTTCAGCTGGTACGGCGAGAACGGGGCGCCCATCGTGGCGTCCACCGCGTCCGGCACCGCGAACATCTCCTTGAGCTGCGGCTCGGGCACGACGCGTCCGCGGAACAGGCCGAACAGCAGTCGCTCCAGGTCCGCCGTCGTCGAGATCATGTCCCCGGCCGCCCACCGGTCGGACATGTTCCAGTCGGTCACGTCCACCAGCTCGCCGTCGATCCAGTCGTACCCCCGGTTGTGCGGCCCGTGGATCCGGGGGTCCGTGCCGGCCGGGAACGACGTGTGCCGCATGCCGAGCGGCCGGAAGATCCGTACGGCGGCCTGGTGCGCGTACGTGTCACTGGTGACCTTCTCGATCAGCATGCCGAGCACGGTGTAGTGGATGTTGCCGTAGTCCTGTCGCTCGCCGGGTGCGTACTCGGGGTCCGGGCCCTTGGCGACGGACGCGGCGACGACCTCGGCCGGCGTCAGGGTCGCGAAGCGGTGCGGGTACATTTCCTCGACGGTGTTGCCGAGCGACGCCCCCGGCTGCAGCCCGCTGGTGTAATTCAGCAACTGCCGTACGGTGACGGGCGCGAAGTCCTCGGTCAGCAGGCCGGGCAGGTACTGCTGCACCGTGCCGTCGAGCGAGATGCGGCCCTCGGCGGCCAGTTGCAGCACGAGCGCCGCGGTCACGATCTTCGTCGTCGAACCCGCCCGGAAGCGGGCGTTCTCGAGCGCCGGCGCATCGGTTCGCACGTCACGCACCCCGGCCACCCCGTGCCAGCTTCCCTTGCCGCCCACGCGGATGAGCGCGGCCGTCGCGTCCTTGTCGGGCAGCCCGGCGAGCGCGGCGCACAGGGCCTCGACGTCGGGGCCCTCCATCGAGGTGGACGGCTTGGCGGATGCGGCGCACGACGATCCCGGGTGCGCGGAGGCGGTCGTGGCGAGGGGCAGGGCGGTCAGGCCCAGAGTGAGGGCGGCGGTGACGGTGACGGCGGTCGGACGGAGGCGCATCGGATGCTCCCGAAGGGGTCGGTGGAAGGTTCGTGATCATCCTTCGGGAGGGCGGGCCTGGACGGATCGTCGGTGAGGAGGGCCTCCGACCCTGGGGAAGCCCCGAGCAAGTGCCGTACAGGACAGGGGTGTTGTGAGGGATCGCCCCTACGGGCCCGGGCCGACGGTTGGCCGCCGAAAAAGTGTTATCCCGCCCGCCTTCACCGCGTCTCCCTTCGCATCCCCATATCCCCCACACTCGGGAGCCCCCTATGCCTCGCCCGCGCCCCAAGCGGAATGTGACCTCCGACATAGCCAGAAGTGCTGGTCAGGCTGAGAAGGTGCGTACGGGCAGCAAGTGACCCGGGAGAGGACTCACGTGGACGAGGGTGCCGGGAGGCAGTGGCGCTCCACCATCGCGGCGGCGCAGGACGGCGACCGACGCGCGCTGGACGAGCTCGTGGAGGGCTGGCTGCCGCTGGTCTACAACGTGGTCGGGCGCGCCCTCAACGGCCACGCCGACGTCGACGACGTCGTCCAGGAGACCATGCTGCGCGCCGTCGACAACCTCGGCTCGCTGCGCGATCCGGACAGCTTCCGGTCCTGGCTCGTCGCGATCGCCATGCGGCAGATACGGGACCGGGCGCGCCGCAAGCAGCCCGCGCATCTCGACGAGTCGGCGGCGCACGAGGTCACCGACTTCGCCGAACTCACCGTCCTGCGGCTCCAGTTGGAGGGGCAGCGACGCGAGGTCGCGGAGGCGGTGCGCTGGCTGGACGACGAGGACCGGCAGTTGCTGTCGCTGTGGTGGCTGGAGGTCGCGGGCGAGCTGACCCGGCGCGAACTGGCCGCCGCGGCCGGGATCAGCCGGCAGCACGCGGCGGTGCGCGTCCAGCGGGTGAAGGAACGCCTGGAGACCGCGCGCGGCATCGTCCGCGCCCTCGACGGCGCCTGCCCCGGGCTGCGCGACCTGACCGCCCGCTGGAACGGCCGCCCCGACTCCGTCTGGCGCAAGCGGCTGGCCCGGCACATCCGGGGCTGCGGCTACTGCGGCGACACGCACGACTCCGTCGTACCGGCGGAACGGCTCCTCGTCGGCATCGCGCTCGTCCCGATCCCCGTCGGCTTCACGCTGTCGCTGGCCTTCGGCGGTAAGACGGCGGTGGCGGCCACGGCGGCGACGGCCACGTCCGTCGGCTGGTCGGCGAAGGTGCTGGGCGCGCTGACCCAGCCGGTCGTCGCGGTGACGGCGGGGGCCACGATCGTCGCGGGCGGCGCGTTCGTCGTCACGCAGCCCCCGGACAGCCCGCCCCCGCGCGCGGTCGCCAGCCCCACGGCGGCGAGTACGTCCCGCCCGCAGGCCCTGCCGATCCCGCCGTCCCCTTCCTCGTCCCCGTCCGCGTCGCCCTCGCCCACACCGAAGAAGACCGACCTGTACGGCACGGTCGTCGACGCCGTGGACGAGGCCCCGGACCCGAACACCGAGCCCGCGCCGCTGCCCCACCGCCCCGCGTCGGGAATCACCAGCACCGGCGGCGCGAAGGCGGTCATGGAGCACCGCGGCGACAGCGTGACGCTCAGCGGGCAGGGCTATGTCCTGGTGCGCTGGCAGATCGCACCGCACGACCGGCCCGGCGGACTGGTGATGCCGAGCTGGACCGGCCTGAAGGGCAAGCTCTTCCACGTCGCCTCCGGGGGCGGCCGCCGTATGGACGACGTCGTCGGGGACGGCTCCGACCGCGGCTACGTCACCGGCATGGGCGGCCCGGACATCGGATACACCGTCCTGCCCGAGGGCGCCCAGCAGATGTGGCAGAACGAGTACTTCTACGTCGACGGCAGCGTCACCCTCACCGTGAACGAGCGCGGCGCCTCCTACGGCCTGTCCGTCTTCCCGACGGACTGGGACGCGGTGACCAAGGACATCACGACCGGCCCCGACCAGGGCGCGATCCGCTACGGCCTGGTCCGCGACGAGGGCGACGACACGACGCCGGTCCCGCAGTACGTGACGCGGGCGACGCCGGCCGATGCGGCGACGGTGGATCAGCGGTCGCGGGTGTAGCGGTCCTGGGCCGCCACGACCTCGTCGCCGTGTTCGAAGGCCCAGGCGCCGAACGTCTCGATCGGGGTGAGCAACGTCCGGCCCAGGTCGGTGAGTTCGTAGTCGACGCGGGGTGGGGAACCGGCGTGTGACGTCCGTGCCACGAGGCCGTTGAACTCCAGTCGGCGCAGGGTCTCCGTCAGGACCTTCTGGCTGATGCCTCCGATGCGGTCCCGGAGTTCGCCGTGGCGGACGGGGCCGTGGCGTAGTGCCCACAGGGTTACGGCGTTCCAGGTGTTGGCGAGCAGGTCGAAGGCCAGGCGGGCGCGGCAGTCGGCGAGGAACGGGTGGTCGGTGGTCACTTACCGAATGGTGCCTGAGGGGCTTTCTAGTGTCTTGCCCATGCGTATAGGGATTCTTGGCAGGGGCGGGATGGCGGACGCGCTGGGGAGCCGGTGGGCGCGGGCCGGGCACGAGGTGGTCGCCGGCAGCCGGGCGGGTGGGGTGCGGGAAGCCGCGGAGTTCGGGACGGACGCCGTGTTGCTGGCGTTGCCGTACGAGGCTGTCGTCGAGGTGGTCGGGGGTCTTGAAGAGGTGTTGCGCGGGCGGGTGTTGGTCGACTGCACCAATCCGGTGGGGGCGGGGTTCCGGCTGCTCACGGCCGGTGGTCCGGCCGCGGCCGAGCGCATCGCGGCCGCCGCTCCCGGCGCGCGTGTCGTCAAGGCATTCAACCTGTGCCATGTCGATGTCTGGCGGCTGACCCCGCCCGTCTTCGACGGCCGCCCGCTGGCCGTTCCGCTGTGCGGGGACCACGACGCCGCCCTGTCCGTCGTACGGCGGCTCGTGCGCGACCTGGGGTGCGAGCCGGTGAACGCCGGAGGGCTGGACCGGGCCGGGTTGGTCGAGGCTACGGCGGCGCTGTTGATCGGGTTGTGGGTGGGGGAGGGGGTGGATGCGCAGGCGATCGTGCCGCCGGTGGAGTTCGCGGGGGCGCGGGAGTAGCTGGTGCCCCGGCAGGCAACCTTCGCCCGTTAAGGAGCGGCGTCCGGTGCGTGCTCTCGGCGTGCCGGGTACAAGCCCTCGTACTGGACGTACCTGGGTTTGTGCCCGGTGCGGCGAGTGGGGGCACCTCCCACGCCCTTGAGGCAGTGGGGGAGCGTGCCGGGCGTCGCGACGGGGCGAATGTCGCCTGTTGGGGCACTAGGGGGTGTTTCGAAAGTCCCGCACAGCACCCACGGCGCCCGGCACGCACTCTCGCCGCACCGACCAAAAGCCCAAGTACGTCCAGTACGAGGGCTTTCGTCCGGCGCGCCGAGAGCACGCACCGGACACCGCGGGCACCGCACAGGACTTTCGAAACACCCCCTAGCCGTCGTTGCGTAGGGCGGACAGGGTGTCGATGCGGTTTGTTGTGATGGAGTCCACGCCCAGGGTCAGCAGGCGGCGCATGGAGCGGCGGGTGTCGGGGGTCCAGACCGAGAGCAGGTAGCCGTCGCGGTGGACGCGGTCGGCGAGGGCGCGGTCGACCAGGCCGAAGCGGTAGTTGAGCCAGCGCGGGCGTACCGCGGCCAGCAGCGCGGGGCGCGGTGGGGCCAGGGTCGTCCAGGTCAGGGCGATCTCGGCGGCCGGGTCGGCGGTGCGTACGGCGAGCATGGCGGGGGCGGACGCGCAGTAGTACACGTGGTCCCGCGCCCCGCACTCGCGTACGACGTCCACGATCCGGCGTACGGCCCGGACGCTCGGCTCGCCCGGCAGGTCCAGCATCAGCCGGCTGCCGTCCATCGCCGTCAGCGCCTCGGCCAGCGTCGGCACCCCGCCCGCCGTCAGCCCGCGCACCTCGTCCGCCGAAAGGGAGCCGAGCGGCCGGTCCTGCTGCCACAGCCGCTTCAGCGTCGCGTCGTGCAACAGGACCGGTACGCCGTCCCGGGTGAGGCGTACGTCGGCCTCGACGGCGTCGGCGCCCCGGGTGAGCGCGGAGCGGAGCGAGTCGAGGGTGTTCTCGCGGGCGACGTAGGGGTCGCCGCGGTGGGCGACGGCGGTCAGCTTCTGCATGGGGCCATTCTTGTCGGATGGCGGCGAATGACGGCGTATGGCTTCGGGGTCAGAGGGCCAGCCATGTGGTCGTGTACGTGTCGATCTCCGACTTGATGCGGGTCTTGCCTGGTTCGTCCAGGAAGGATGCCTCGACCGCGTTCTTCGCGAGGTCGGCCACACCCCGCTCGTCCAGGTCGAGGAGCCTTGCGGCCGCCGCGTACTCGTTGTTGAGGTCGGTGCCGAACATCGGCGGGTCGTCGGAGTTGATCGTGACCAGGACCCCCGCCTTCACGAACTCCTTGACCGGATGCTCGTCGAGCGTGCGCACCGCGCGCGTGGCGATGTTCGACGTCGGGCACACCTCCAGCGGGATCCGGTGCTCGGCGAGGTGCGCCAGCAGCTTCGGGTCCCGCGCGGAAGTGGTGCCGTGCCCGATGCGCTCGGCCCGCAGGTACGTGAGGGCGTCCCAGACCGTCTCCGGTCCGGTGGTCTCGCCGGCGTGCGGCACGGAGCGGAGTCCGGCGGCGATCGCCCGGTCGAAGTACGGCTTGAACTGCGGCCTCGGTACGCCGATCTCGGGCCCGCCGAGCCCGAACGACACCAGCCCCTCGGGGCGCACCGCGTCGTCGGTGGCGAGCCGCACCGTCTCCTCGGCGGACACCAGCCCGGCCTCGCCGGGGATGTCGAAGCACCAGCGCAGTATGGTCCCGAACTCGGTCTCCGCCGCCTTGCGCGCGTCCTCGATCGCGTCCATGAAGGCGCGCTCCTCGATACCGCGCCGGGTGGAGGAGAACGGGGTGATGGTCAGCTCGGCGTAGCGCACCTGCTGCCGGGCCAGGTCCCGGGCCACCTCGTACGTCAGCAGCCGTACGTCCTCCGGGGTGCGGATCAGGTCGACGACGGACAGGTACACCTCGATGAAGTGGGCGAAGTCCGTGAACGTGAAGTAGTCGGCGAGGGCCTCGGGGTCGGTGGGGACCTTGGAGTCGGGGTGGCGGGCGGCCAGTTCGGAGACGATGCGCGGGGAGGCGGAGCCGACGTGGTGGACGTGCAGTTCGGCCTTGGGCAGTCCGGCGATGAAGGCGTGCAGGTCGCGCGGGGCGAGCGCGTCGCGTACGGCTGCTTGGTCGGTCAAGGTTCCTCCCCGGGAACGGCGTCCCCGGCCGGGCTGCGGCGCGGCGGGACGCGGGTGATCGGCTGATCGATGACTCGGGGATCATCGTAGGCCGGGCCAGCGCCCGGCAGACACGGGCCGTAGCATGACGGCACGCAACAGAGGGGGTCCGCGCAATGTCCGACGACGCGCGCACGCCGCAGACGCCGGACGCGCCGGGGAACGCGGGGGCGCAGGGGGCGGCGACTCCGCCCGCCGTTGGCCGTGACGCCTGGGCCGGACGACAGGGGGAGGCCGGCACAGTGGGCATGGACAAGGAACCCGAAGACGCGGCTCCGCAGGGCGCCGTGGGCGAGACCGGGGCGAGCCGGCCCTCCTTCGAGAAGCCGAGCCCGGCGGGCGGGTCCGCTGCGGCCGCCGGCGCGGAGCCGAACCCTTGGGCGGCCCCGGCCGATGCGCCCGGACCGGGTGGCCCCGGTGGCACCGGTGGCACCGGTGGCACCCTCGCCTCGAACGAGCTGCCGGCCTGGCCGGCCCCCTCCGTGCACGACCAGCGGACGGTCACGTCGATGCCGGCGACGGACACGCCGGATGCGACGCCGCCGAACCCGGCGTGGGCCAACCCGTTCGCGGCGCCGAGCTCCTCGACGCCGGCCAACCCGTTCGCGCCGCCGGCCCCCACGCCGCCCGCGCACGCCTCCGCGGCCAACCCCTTCGCGCCCCCCGCCGCACCGAGCCCCACCCCGTACCCCCCTGACGCGACCGTCCCCCCGCCGCCGATCGCCCCCGACGGCCCCGGCCAGGTCCCGTACGGCTACCCCGGCGGCCCGGGCGGCTACGGCTATCCGACCCCGTCCGGCTACGGCGGCCATGGCCCGCAGACCCATGGCAGCGCGGGCTACTACGGCTGGCCCGGCCTGCAGCCCATGCCGAGCAACGGCATGGGGACGGCCAGTCTGGTCGTCGGGATCATCTCGGCCGTCATCTTCTGTCTGTGGCCGATCGCCATCATCCTGGGAGTGCTGGCCCTGATCTTCGGCACGATCGGTCGGGGCAAGGCGCGCCGCGGTGAGGCGACGAATGCTGGGCAGGCCCTGGCCGGGATCATCTGCGGTGCCGTGGGTCTGGTCCTGGGTCTGGGGATGCTGGCGTTCGTGATCGCCACGGCGTAGGGGGCGCGACGGCGTAGGCAGGAAGGGGCGGCCCTCGAGGGATCGTCCGGTCGGCCGTGGGAGCCCGACCGCCCTCCAGGGGGCTCCGCCCCCTGGAGGCCCGGCCTATGCCCACCCGCCACCCGTTTACGGTCGGGAGAAGGGTGGACGACTCGGCCGGGGCCTCGCCCCTCGCAACCGGTCCCGCGCCCTCCCCAGCCACGGCCGCTGAGCCGCGCCCCTGGGCAACCGGTCCCGCGCTCCCTCAGCCACCACTCAGCTCCTCCTCGCACTCGGCGGCCCCACACGCCCCTCATCACCGCCCTTCAACCGCGCCCCTCGCAACCGGTCCCGCCCGCCCCTTCAGTCACCGCCATCCAGCTGCGCCCCTCGCAATCGGCGGCCCCACATGCCCCTCAGTCACCGTCCCTCGCAACCGGCCCTCGCGCTCGCTCAGCCACCACCCCTCAACCCCCCTCAGCCCCACTCCCCAACCGCCCCCGCGCCTCCATCAACGCAAACCCCAACAAATTCGGCCCCCGCCACCGCTCCGGATCCCCCGCGCCCTCATCCGTCGCCGCGAGCCCGATCCCCCACACCCGGTCCACCGGGCTCGCCTCCACCAGCACCCTCCCGCAGCCTTCGGCCGGGGGGACCCCCATCTCGCTTCGCTCGCCCGTGCCCAGCAGAAACTCCCGCAGTGCGGCGTGCGCGGCGAACTTGTGCATGCTGCCCTCGACCACGATCCCGAAGCGTTCCCGCTCCCATGTCGCCTCGTCGAAGCCCCGCACCAGCCGCCCGGCCTTCTTCGCCAGCGACGGGTGGCCGGCGGCCAGCACCTGACGCTCCGCCGCCGTGTCCTCGAACAGCCGCGCCTTCGCCGCCATCATCCAGTGCTCGGCCGTCGCGTACTCCACCCCGTCCACCGTGAACGGCGACGGCCACCACTGGCTCAGACAGCCCGCCCCGATCCGGCCGTCCGGCAGCGGGCGGTGCCCCCAGAAGTGGAGATATCTGACCCGCGTCCCTGCCCGGACCGCGCTGATCAGGGCGTCCCGAGAGTCGATCTTCCCCGTCTTCCTCGTCTTCCCCGTGGTTCGTTCCATGTGCCCGAGTCTGGCAGTCACCACTGACACTCTGTCCTCTCATTTCCACGCTCGCTCGACACCCGGTCGACAGATTCCGTCGCGTAACCAAAAGGCAACAACGGAATCACTTGTTGAGAGTCACTCCCTCTGTCAGGATCGGCACTCAAATCGAGCTGGAGCTACGCCACCTGCCTCCGAGGAGGTGGGGCGACGGCGGAGGAGAGCGACGACATGCACAACCCGGGCAACGCCACCCCGGACCGGTTCCCGGCCCAGGACCGCTTCGCGGACGGCGCGCAGTACATCGCGGGCCGGCTGACGAAGAGCACCTCCGGCCGTACGCACGCGGTCGTCGACCCGTCGACCGGCGAGGAGGTGTTCACGTACGAGTTGGCCGGCGTCGATGACGTCGATGCCGCTGTCGCCGCGGCCCGCGAGGCCTTCCCGGGCTGGGCCGCCACCACTCCCGGCGAGCGTTCCGACGCCCTGCACCGGTTCGCCGCCGTCCTCGCCGACCGTGCCGAGGACTTCGCCCGCGCCGAGTCCCTTCAGTGCGGGAAGCCGCTCAAGCTCACCCGTGAGTTCGACGTGCCGGGGACGATCGACAACACCGCCTTCTTCGCGGGTGCCGCCCGGCATCTACAGGGGCAGTCGGCCGGTGAGTACTCCGGCGACCACACCTCGTACGTCCGCCGCGAACCCATCGGCGTCGTCGGTTCCATCGCACCGTGGAACTACCCCCTCCAGATGGCCGCCTGGAAGATCCTCCCGGCCGTCGCCGCGGGCAACACCATCGTGCTCAAGCCCGCCGAGCTCACCCCGCTCACCTCCCTCCTCTTCGCCCAGGCGGCCACGGACGCCGGGATCCCGGACGGTGTCATCAACATCGTCAACGGGACGGGGAAGGAAGCGGGCGAGCATCTCGTCGGTCACCCCGACGTGGCCATGACCTCCTTCACCGGCTCCACCGCCGTCGGCAGGCGCGTCGCCGAGATCGCGACGGCCACCGTCAAGCGCCTCCACCTGGAGCTCGGCGGCAAGGCACCCTTCGTCGTGTTCGACGACGCCGACCTGGAGGCCGCCGTCAACGGCGCGGTCGCGGGCGCGCTCATCAACACCGGGCAGGACTGCACGGCCGCCACGCGCGCGTACGTGCAACGGCCGCTGTACGAGGCGTTCGTCGGGAAGACCGCGGCCCTCATGGAGAGCGTCCGGCTCGGGGATCCGTTCGCCCCCGGTACCGATCTCGGTCCCCTCATCTCGCACGCGCAGCGTGACCGTGTCGCCGGGTTCGTCGACCGTGCGCGTGCCTACGCGCGCGTGGTGACCGGTGGCGAGGCTCCTCAGGGAGATCTCAAGAACGGTTCGTACTATCGCCCCACCCTCGTCGCTGACGCCCCTCAGGACAGCGAGATCGTCCAGTCCGAGATCTTCGGTCCGGTCCTCGTGGTCCTGCCCTTCGACAGCGACGACGAGGGGATCGCTCTCGCCAACGACACGCCCTACGGGCTCGCCGCCTCCGCCTGGAGCCGCGACGTCTACCGGGCGAACCGCGCCACCCGCGAGATCAGGGCGGGCTGTGTGTGGGTCAACGACCACATTCCGATCATCAGCGAGATGCCGCACGGCGGCTATCAGGCGTCCGGCTTCGGCAAGGACATGTCCACCTACTCCTTCGAGGAGTACACGCAGGTCAAGCACGTCATGTTCGACAACACGGCGGTCGCCCGGAAGGACTGGCACCGCACGATCTTCGGGGACCGGCGGTAGCCACCACCCGGCGGTAGCCGGACATCCACTACCGCCGGGCTACCGCCGGGTGAGACGACACAGGCCGTCTGACCCGCGGCCGCACTCTCCCAAAGGGCATCTCCCGAAAGGGCACCACGCGCATGGAGCAGTTCGAGCCCGACCGCCCGTCCCCGGCCCAGCTGGCCGCGATGCGGCGCAGCCTCCGCAACGGCCGGGCCGCCATGACCCGCCGTTCCCTGCTGCGCGCCTCCGCGGGCGGCGCGCTCGCGGTCGGCGGTCTCGGGGCGCTGAGCGCCTGCGGCATCCCCGCGGCGGGCAAGTCGCAGGGCGGCGAAGCCGCGGACGACCTCTCGGCCAAGGAGAAGACCGTCAGTTTCTCCAACTGGACCGAGTACATGGATGTCGATGACTCCGGCAAGCACCATCCGACGCTTGAGGCGTTCACCAAGCGGACCGGCGTCAAGGTCAAGTACACCGAGGACATCAACGACAACAACGAGTTCTTCGGCAAGATCAAGCCGCAGCTCGCGGCCGGTCAGGCCACCGGGCGCGACATCATCGTCCTCACCGACTGGCTGGCCGGCCGCCTCATCCGCCTGGGGTGGGTCCAGAAACTGGACCCGTCCAACCTGCCGCACGCCTTCGCGAACCTGTCGCAGCAGTTCCGCAACCCCGACTGGGACCCCGGCCGGGCGTACTCGTACCCCTGGCAGGGCATCTCGACCGTCATCGCCTACAACAAGAAGGCGCTCGACGGCGTCGAGGTGAAGTCGGTCTCCGACATGCTCGACAACCCCAGGCTGAAGGGCCGGGTCGGCTTCCTCACCGAGATGCGCGACACCATCGGGATGACGCTGCTCGACATGGACAAGCGGCCGGAGAAGTTCACGGACGACGACTACGACGCCGTGGTCGCCCGCCTCCAGAAGGCCGTCGACAAGGGCCAGATCCGCCGCTTCACCGGCAACGACTACACGTCCGACCTCACCAGCGGCGACTTCGCGGCCTGCATCGCGTGGGCCGGCGACGTCGTCCAGCTGAAGGCCGACAGCCCGGACATCGACTTCCTGATCCCGGACAGCGGCTACATGACGTCCAGCGACAACATGCTGATCCCCAACAAGGCCCGTCACAAGACGAACGCCGAGCGGCTCATCGACTACTACTTCGAGCCGCGGGCGGCCGCCGAGCTCGCCGCCTACATCAACTACGTCTGTCCTGTCGACGGCGTGAAGGAAGAGCTTGCGAAGATCGACGAGGACGCGGCGAACAACCCGCTGATCCTCCCCGACCAGGCCATGCAGGCGAAGTCCCATGCCTTCCGCTCCCTGAGCTCGAAGGAAGAGACGGCCTACGAAGAGAAGTTCGCGAAGCTCACAGGGGCGTGACCACGATGACGAACGACACCAGCGGCGACGTCCGCCTCTCCGGGATCAGCAAGGCCTACGGCTCCTTCACCGCCGTACACCCGCTCGACCTGACCGTGCCGCAGGGTTCCTTCTTCGCCCTGCTCGGCGCCTCCGGCTGCGGCAAGACCACCACCCTGCGCATGATCGCGGGCCTGGAGGAACCTTCCGCCGGCACCGTCTTCCTCGGCGACCAGGAGGTCACCCGGCTGCCGCCGTACAAGCGGCCCGTGAACACGGTCTTCCAGTCCTACGCCCTCTTCCCGCACCTCGACATCTTCGAGAACGTCGCCTTCGGCCTGCGCCGACGCGGCATCAAGTCGGTGAAGAAGCAGGTCGAGGAGATGCTCGACCTCGTTCAGCTCGGCGAGCAGGCCCGCAAGAAGCCGCACCAGCTGTCGGGTGGCCAGCAGCAGCGTGTGGCCGTCGCCCGCGCCCTCATCAACCACCCCAAGGTGCTCCTCCTCGACGAGCCCCTCGGCGCCCTCGACCTCAAGCTGCGCCGCCAGATGCAGCTGGAGCTCAAGCGCATCCAGACCGAGGTCGGCATCACCTTCGTCCATGTCACGCACGACCAGGAGGAGGCCATGACCATGGCCGACACGGTCGCCGTGATGAACGCGGGCCGTGTCGAACAGCTCGGTTCGCCCGCCGACCTCTACGAGAACCCGCGGACGACGTTCGTCGCCAACTTCCTCGGCACCTCGAACCTGATCGAGGCCGACGTCGACTCCAGGAGCGGCGACGAGATCGTCCTCAAGGCGGGCGGCGGCAAGCTGGTCCTCCCCGAGGCCCGCTGCTCCGCGCCCACGACGACCGGCGGCAAGGTGCTGGTCGGCGTCCGCCCGGAGAAGATCTCCCTCACCCACGCCCACGACGCGGGCGAGATCCCGGCGGGCCGCAACCGCATCACCGGCAAGATCGCCGACTCCAGGTTCATCGGCGTCTCCACGCAGTACGTCGTCGACAGCCCCGTCTGCCCCGACTTCGAGGTCTACGCCCAGAACATCGACCGCGACACCCGGCTGGTGCCCGGCGCCGACGTCGTCCTGCACTGGAACCCGGCGCACACCTTCGGACTGGACGCCACCCAGTCCCTGCTTGCCGGGACAGTGGGCTCCGTCGGCATCGAAGAAGAGGCGGCGGTCTGATGGCGACCCTCACCGAGGCGCCACCGCCTCTCTCCCCGACCGCCCCCGCCAAGACGCCGCCCCGCAGACGCGGCCGTCTCGTCCCGTACTGGCTGCTGCTGCCCGGCATCCTCTGGCTGCTGGTCTTCTTCGCGCTGCCGATGATCTACCAGGCCTCCACGTCCGTGCAGACGGGCTCCCTGGAGGAGGGCTACGAGGTCACCTGGCACTTCGCCACCTACTGGGACGCGCTGTCCGAGTACTACCCGCAGTTCCTGCGCTCGGTGCTCTACGCGGGCTCGGCGACCGTCCTGTGCCTGATCCTCGGCTACCCGCTCGCGTACCTCATCGCCTTCCGCGCGGGCCGCTGGCGGAACCTGATCATGATCCTGGTGATCGCGCCGTTCTTCACCAGCTTCCTGATCCGCACCCTCGCCTGGAAGACGATCCTCGCGGACGGCGGCCCGGTCGTCGGCGCCCTCAACACGCTGCACGTCCTGGACGTCACCAGCTGGCTCGGCATGACCTCCGGCGACCGCGTCCTGGCCACCCCGCTCGCGGTGGTCTGCGGTCTGACGTACAACTTCCTGCCGTTCATGATCCTGCCGCTCTACAGCTCGCTGGAGCGCATCGACGGCAGGCTGCACGAGGCGGCGGGCGACCTGTACGCCAAGCCGATCACCACCTTCCGCAAGGTCACCTTCCCGTTGTCGATGCCGGGCGTGGTCTCCGGCACGCTGCTGACCTTCATCCCGGCCGCCGGTGACTACGTCAACGCGGATCTGCTCGGCTCGGCCGACACCCGCATGGTCGGCAACGTCATCCAGACGCAGTTCCTGCGGATTCTGGACTATCCGACGGCCGCCGCCCTCTCTTTCATCCTGATGGCCGCCATCCTCGTCATGGTCACGGTCTACATCCGCAAGTCCGGGACGGAGGATCTGGTTTAAATGGCCCTCGTCAACTGGCTCAGGCGCAATCTCGTCGTCATCGCGGGACTGCTGACGCTCGGATATCTGCTGCTGCCGAACATCATCGTGACGGTGTTCTCCTTCAACGAACCGAGGGGGCGCTTCAACTACGAATGGCAGCAGTTCTCCGCGGACGCCTGGAAGGACCCGTGCGGGGTCTCCGACCTGTGCGGCTCGCTGTCGGTCAGCCTCCGGATCGCCTTCTGGGCGACGCTCGGCGCCACCGCCCTCGGCACGATGATCGCCTTCGCGCTGGTCCGCTACCGCTTCCGCGCGCGGGGCGCGATCAACTCGCTGATCTTCCTGCCGATGGCGATGCCCGAGGTCGTCATGGCGGCCTCGCTGCTCACCCTGTTCCTCAACATGGGTGCGCAGTTGGGATTCTGGACGATCCTCATCGCGCACGTCATGTTCTGCCTCAGCTTCGTCGTGACGGCGGTCAAGGCGCGCGTGATGTCGATGGACCCGAGGCTGGAGCAGGCGGCGCAGGACCTGTACGCGGGCCCCTTCCAGACCTTCATCCGCGTCACGCTGCCGATCGCGGCGCCCGGAATCGCCGCCGGCGCCCTGCTCGCTTTCGCGCTCTCCTTCGACGACTTCATCATCACCAATTTCAACGCGGGCTCGACCGTCACCTTCCCGATGTTCGTCTGGGGCTCGGCACAGCGCGGAACGCCCGTCCAGATCAATGTCATCGGCACGGCCATGTTCCTCGTCGCCGTACTGTTCGTCCTGGCCTCCATGGTCATCGGAAATCGCCGTACGAAGCAGAAGGCATAACCCCGAACAACCCCTGTAGGGAGTTGAAATCATGGCCCCAAGCGCCATGAGCCGTGGCAGGAACTGGACCAAGTCACTTTCCGAAGCCCAGCCGGTCCCGTACTGGCTGGACGACCCCGGCAAGCCCCACCCCGAACCCGCCCTCACCTCCGCCGAGTCCTGCGACCTGCTGGTCGTCGGCGGCGGATACAGCGGACTGTGGACCGCGCTCCTCGCCAAGGAGCGCGACCCGCAGCGGGACGTGGTGCTGCTCGAAGGCCGCGAGGTGGGCTGGGCCGCCTCGGGCCGCAACGGCGGCTTCTGCGCCGCCTCCCTCACCCACGGTCTGCCCAACGGCCTGACCCGCTGGCCGGACGAGATCCACCGGCTGGAGGAACTGGGCGCCCGCAACCTCGACGAGATCGAGAAGGCGGTCGCCCGCTACTCCCTGGACTGCGACTTCGAGCGCACCGGCGAGATCGACGTCGCGACGGAGACATACCAGGCGTGGGAACTGCGCGACTGGTACGAGGAGTTGGAACGCAAGGGCCTCGCCGACGGCATGGAGTTCCTGGACGCCGACGCGGTACGCGCGCAGGTCGACTCACCGACCTTCCAGGCCGGCCTCCACGACCGCCGCGGCGTCGCCATGCTCAACCCGGCCAAGCTGGCGTGGGGCCTGAAGCGCGCGTGCGCCGAACTCGGTGTCCGCGTCTACGAGCACACACCCGCTCTCACCCTGAAGCCGTACGGCGCCGGGATGGCCGTAAGCACTCCGTACGGTTCGGTACGCGCCCGCAAGGTCGCCCTCGGCACGAACATCTTCCCGAACCTGGTCAGACGCGTCCGCGCCTACACCGTCCCGGTCTACGACTACGCCCTGATGACCGAGCCGCTGAGCGCGGAGCAAAGGGTGTCGATCGGCTGGCAGAACCGGCAGGGACTCGGGGACAGCGCCAACCAGTTCCACTACTTCCGCCTCTCCGCCGACAACCGCGTCCTGTGGGGCGGCTACGACGCGATCTACCCGTATGGCGGCCGGGTGCGCGCCGAGTACGACGACCGCCCGGAGACCTACGCCAAGCTCGCCGGGCACTTCTTCACCTGCTTCCCGCAGCTGGAGGGCGTCCGCTTCACGCACGCGTGGGGTGGCGCCATCGACACCTGCTCCCGCTTCTCCGCCTTCTACGGCACCGCCCACCACGGCAAGGTGGCGTACGCGGCGGGCTTCACGGGCCTCGGTGTCGGGGCGACCCGGTTCGGCGCGGACGTGATGCTGGACCTGCTGGCGGGGGAGACCACGGAGCGCACCTCGCTCGAGATGGTCCGCAAGAAGCCCCTGCCCTTCCCGCCGGAGCCGTTCGCCTGGACCGGCATCGCGCTCACGAAGTGGTCGCTGGCCCGCGCCGACGCGCACGGCGGGCGGCGCAACCTGTGGCTGAAGGCGATGGACCGGCTGGGACTCGGCTTCGACAGTTGAGCGCCGTGCAGGACGGGCTTCTTCGTGCCGCCGGGCACGGCCGCGCGCCGGGTCGGCACGGGCATCCGTACGGCCGGAAGCCAGCACCTGGATCGTCGTGCCGGCTCCGGGCCGGTCCACCGGTGGGGTGCGCTGGCTGGTCCCCCCTGGACGGCTCCGGCACCCTCACCGACCCGGCCCTCCTCGAACTGGCCATGCAGGAGGAGAGTCAGGCGGACGGATTCCGGTCACCTCGCCGGCCGACCGTGCGGTCGGCGCGGGGCCACGCCCGCGGCTTTGCGAGGAACAGCCACAGAGACGTCAGCAGCACCGCACACAGACACCAGCTGGCCACGACGTCCAGGGGCCAGTGATAGCCCTGCCGGACCAGCCCCAAGCCCACGCCCGCGTTGACGACGGCGCAGCCGATGACGAGCTCACGGCGGGCATAGGCGGAGCGCAGCCAGGGGAACAGGAGCAGGGTCGCGGCGCCGTAGGCGACGGCGGCCGTGGCTGTGTGGCCGGACGGGTACAAGCCGGTGGCGAGCGGCACGACCGGGGCGCCGGGGCGGTCGGTCAGTTCCTTGAGGGGGATGACCAGCACCGGGACCAGAGCCATCAGGAGGACCGCGGCTGTGGCCGGTAGCCACCAGCGGTCTGTACCGATACCGCGGGCGCGTACGGCGACGTACACCAGGACTACGGCGAGGACCGGCACCGCGACCTGCACACTGCCCAGATCGGCGAGGAGCCCGGAGAAGCGGTCCGGGTGGACCAGGGCGCGGCTGACGCGAGCGTCGGCAGCCAGCAGCGGGCCGTCGATGACGACCTGCCAGGTACTGAGCGCGAAGAGGAGGGCCGGAAGCCCGAGAAGGAGGAAGAGGGAGGTCGGCCACCCCGGAACAGGGGGGGTGGTTCCGAGGTGGCCGTCCGGATCGGATGGTCGGCCGCCCCGGGGGGTTTGGGGCGGGCGACTGTCCGATCGGTGAGGAGATCCGGAGCCGGAGGCTCCGTTTGTGTGCGCGAGGGCACGACCAGGTCGAAGCTGGGGAGGCCCCGTCCTGATGTCGCCCACAGTTCCCTGTGGGCGGGGTGTATCTCTCATCTGGGTAGAACCTACGACAGCGTCCGGACGTAGGACAGCCGGAATGGCGTCCTGACATCCACCTCGCACACCTTCTTCACACGCTCTGACGGTGGCCGCCCCAGCCCCGGAACCACGGCGGATGCCAGGCTGGGGCGGATGGGGTCCCTGTGGCCAGGACCTGTCGCTCACCAGTGGTTTTCCTGTGGCGTCAGATGCGAGCGAAGGCCTGCTCGATGATGTCGAGGCCCTCGTTGAGCAGATCCTCGCCGATGACGAGCGGGGGCAGGAAACGCAGCACGTTGCCGTAGGTGCCACAGGTCAGGACCAGCAGGCCCTCCTGGTGGCAGGCCTTGGCGAGGGCGGCGGTCGCCTCCGGGTTCGGCTCCTTCGTCGTACGGTCCTTGACCAGCTCGATGGCGATCATCGCGCCACGGCCGCGGACGTCGCCGACGATGTCGAACTTCTCGGCCATGGCACCGAGCCGGGCCTTCATGACGGCCTCGATGTTCTTCGCCTTGGCGTTGAGGTCGAGCTCCTTCATCGTCTCGATCGAGCCCAGCGCACCGGCGCAGGCGACCGGGTTGCCGCCGTAGGTGCCGCCCAGGCCACCCGCGTGCGCGGCGTCCATGATCTCGGCGCGGCCGGTGACGGCGGCGAGCGGCAGCCCGCCGGCGATGCCCTTCGCGGTCGTGATCAGGTCGGGCACGATGCCCTCGTCCTCACACGCGAACCACTGGCCCGTACGGCAGAAGCCGGACTGGATCTCGTCGGCTACGAAGACGATGCCGTTGTCGGCGGCGAACTGGCGGACCGCCGGGAGGAAGCCCTTGGCGGGCTCGATGAAGCCGCCCTCGCCGAGGACCGGCTCGATGATGATCGCGGCGATGTTGTCCGCGCCGACCTGCTTGGACATCTGGTCGATGGCCTGCGCGGCGGCCTCGGGACCGCAGTTGTCGGCGCCGGTCGGCCAGCGGTAGCCGTACGCCACCGGGACGCGGTACACCTCGGGCGCGAACGGCCCGAAGCCGTGCTTGTACGGCATGTTCTTCGCCGTCAGGGCCATCGTCAGGTTGGTGCGGCCGTGGTAGCCGTGGTCGAACACGACGACGGCCTGGCGCTTGGTGTACGCACGGGCGATCTTCACGGCGTTCTCGACGGCCTCGGCGCCGGAGTTGAAGAGGGCGCTCTTCTTGGCGTGGTCACCGGGCGTCAGCTCGGCCAGCGCCTCGGCGACCGCCACGTACCCCTCGTACGGCGTGACCATGAAGCAGGTGTGGGTGAAGTCGGCGAGCTGCGCGGACGCCCGGCGTACGACGGCCTCCGCGGACGCGCCGACCGACGTCACGGCGATGCCGGAACCGAAGTCGATCAGCCGGTTCCCGTCGACGTCCTCGATGATCCCGCCGCCCGCACGCGCGGTGAACACGGGCAGCACGGAGCCCACGCCCTGCGCGACCGCGGCGGTACGGCGGGCCTGCAGCTCCTGCGACTTCGGACCGGGGATGGCGGTGACGACGCGGCGCTCCTGCGGAAGTGCGCTCATGAGGGGCTCCTGGGGTGGGGGTTTTGCGGACGCTTGGGTTCTTTTCTCGCAGGCTAGGGCGGGGAATGGGGGGTGGGCATGCTCCATGTGGGCGTTGTCGGGCGGGCGGGTTGTCCGTGGTGGACATGGCGACGGAGACGGGTTCCGGCCGTGTGTGCGGTGAACTGCCCTTGCGGGGGCGTTAGATTGACTTGCTGATGGTGGACGGAACGGCTGGTCAGGGGGCAACGGCGATGGACAGCGACGGGACGCAGGACGCGCGGGGCACGCATGCGACGCCTGTGCCGCGTCCAACGGTGCCGCCGGACGCCCCGGCGATGCCGCCGCGACCGCCCGCGATGCCGCCGTTGCCGGACGGTTCGGCGTTCCTGACCTGGCTGCGGACGCCGCGACCGGAGGAGCGACCGGGGGTGTGGCGGTTCGGGCACGTACCCCGGCCCGAGGAGGAGCCGGAGCGGATTCCCGGGCGCCAGCTGCTGAGCGGGGCGCTGATCGCGTTCCTGGTCGGGTGGCTGATCTGGTCATTGGTGTGGAACGGCTATCTCGGCGGTTGGTGGCTGCTGCCTCTCCACGCGATGACGGACTCCTGGACGTCGCCCAAGTCGTACAGCCGTGTGGTTTTCAGCTACACGTGGTACGTCATCGTCGCGTCGGCGATCATGATCAGCGTCGGCCGCCTGGGCCGCTGGGGCGAGGTCTGGCGCCGCTACGGCTGGCCCGCCTGGCGCCGCCGCACCGCACCGGTGAACGAGCGGCCGCCCGCACCCGAACAGGACCGCGCCGCGTGGCCCACGCTGCGCAGCGCCGGCGCCGTCGACGCCGCCGACCGGCTGGCCGCCGACGCCCGTTCCGGGCTGATGAGGGACGTCGACTACGCCCGGATCGCCCGCGCCTGGCAGGGCGTACGCAGCGGCCGGCACAGCCTCGCCACCTTCGCCTCGGCCGTGCTCAAGGACGGCGCCGCCGCCTGTCCGCACCCCTCCGGCGCCCGCGACCTGCCCACCCGGCTCGCCCGGCACGACCTCGTCGCCGAACAGGTCCGGCTCGGCACGACCGCCGACGACCCGCGCAACCCGTATGCCTACCGCGGCACCGGCCTCGCCCTCGGCCCCGAACTCCTCGGCACGTCCCTGCTCGCCGTCGGCCCGGCCGGGTCCGGCAAGACCGGCACGGTGGTCCGGCCGCTCGCCGAGTCGCTCTGCCTGCACGCGCTCGCCGGGCGCGCCGCGGTCGTCGTGGTGGGCGCGGCGGGCGCCGGGCTCGGCGCGGCGGACTCGTACGACGTCGTCGTGCGGATCGGGAATCCGGAGTCCGTCTACGACCTCGACCTGTACGGCGGGACCACCGACCCCGACGAGGCCGCGGCCGTGCTCGCCGAGGCGCTCGTCGGTGACCTCGCCGACCCGCACCCGGGCAGCGACAGCCGCCGCTCCACGACCGTGCTGGCCCAGCTCCTCGGACCGTTCCGGGCCGTCCACGGCCGCTTCCCCTCCGTACCGGAGCTGCGGCAGCTGCTGGACGGCGCGCCCGGGGAGCTCGGTGCGCTGCGTACGGCGCTGGAAGGGTCGGGGCAGGAGTCGCTGCTGCGGGAACTGGACGCCCGGGAACGGCAGTTGGGGCATCCCGGGGATGTGGCGGGGGTGCTCGCGGACCGGGTGGCGCTGCTCGACCGGCCGGCGTTCGCGGGGTTTTTCGACACGTCGGGGCAGTCGCGGCCGTTCTCGCTGAAGGCCCTCGACCACCCTGTGCGGGTGCGCATCGACCTGCCCCAGCGCGGACACGCCGAGGCCTCACGGATGCTGGCTCGGCTGGTGCTGGCGCAGTTCACGGCGAGTGTGGCGGTACGGGAGGACCGGTCGCTGTTCGCGTGCCTGGTGCTGGACGACGCGACGGGGGTCGTGACGCCCGAGGCGGTGCGCGGGATCCAGCGGCTGCGGTCGGGCAACGCGGGGACCGTACTGACGCTGCGGTCGCTCGACGACGTACCGAGGCCGTTGCGCGGGCCGCTGCTGGGCGCCACCGGATGCCGGATGGCGCTGGCCGGGGTCACGCCGTGGGACGGGCAGGACTTCGCCGAGGTGTGGGGCAAGGAGTGGACCGAGGCGCGGGACGTCACCGACCGGCAGATCATCGCCGAGACGCCGGCCGGGAAAGCGGCGCACGCGCTGCGCCGGGTCATCACCGGCAAGGCGCCGACCGCGCGGGCCGTGACCGTGCGGCAGGTCGAGCGGGAGCGGTGGTCGGCCTCTGAGTTGGCTCATGCGGTGCCGGCGGGGCATGCGGTGTTGTCGTTGACGAATGTGACGGGGGAGCACGCTCCGCCGCTGCTCGTGGATCTGCGGGACTGAGGGGATCGGCTGGGTGGTGACCGTACGGTGAGGCAGAATCGCCATAGGTCGTTCATACATCGCGGCCAAAGGATCACAGAGATCACACAGACCTGAAGGCCTCATGCCCCCGACGCTCGCCTCGCTCGTCCACCACTCCACGCTCAAGCTGACCGTACGCGCGGGTGAGGACCGGCTGGACGTGCCCGTCCGCTGGGCGCATGTCAGTGAGCTGGCCGACCCCGTGCCGTACATGGAGGGCGGGGAGCTGCTGCTGATCACCGCGCTCAAGCTGGACGCGGAGGATCCGCAGGCCATGAGCCGCTATGTGAAGCGGCTGGTCGGGGCGGGGGTCGTCGGGCTCGGCTTCGCCGTCGGGGTCAATTACGAGGACATCCCCAAGGCTCTTGTCGATGCGGCGGAGCGCGAGGGGCTGCCGCTGCTCGAGGTGCCGCGCCGCACCCCCTTCCTCGCCATCAGCAAGGCGGTCTCCGCGGCCATCGCGGCGGACCAGTACCGGGCGGTGACAGCCGGCTTCGCGGCTCAACGGGAGCTGACGAAACAGGCGTTGACGGACGGGCCGGAGGGGCTGCTGGGGGCGCTGGCCGCGCAGGTGGACGGCTGGGCGGCGCTCTACGACGCGTCCGGTGCCGTCGTCGCGACCGCCCCCGAGTGGGCCGGACGGCGGGCGGCACGGCTGACGGCGGACGTGGAGCGGCTGCGGGAGCGGCCGGCGCCGGCGTCGTCCGTGGTGGGCGGGCCGGAGTACGAGGACCGCGTCGAACTGCACACGCTGGGCACGGGACGGCGGCCCCGGGCGGCGCTCGCGGTCGGTACCGCGGCGACGCTCGGGACGGCGGAACGCTACGCCGTCCACTCGGCGATCGCGCTGCTGACGCTGACGACGGAACGGTCGCGGGCGTTGCAGGCGGCCGAGCAGCGGGTGGGGGTGGCGGTCCTGCGGATGCTGTTGGCCGGGGAGCCCGACCACGCGCGGGCGGTGGCCGGGGATCTGTACGGCGAGTTGCTCGACGCGCCCTTCCGGATGATCGTCGCCGAGGCGGTGTCGGCGTCGGCCGCGCGGGTGTCCGTCGACGGGCGGGTGGGGCTGCCGGTGGGCAAGCCGTCGGCTGCCGCGCTGGCCGCCGCGTCCGATGTGAACGGCGATCCGCTCGGTGCCCTTGCCGAGGTTCTCGAGGCGGCGGCCGCTCGGGCGGGGGAAGCTGTGCTGGTCGTGCCCGAAGGGGGCGGGGAGAGGGAGCGGCTGGTGGTGCTGGCCGTGGATGAGGGGGCTGCCGTCGGGGCGTGCGGGGAGTACGCGGCGGCGCTGGAGGCGGCCCGGGCCGGGGAGCAGGAGGTCGGCGCCGACGAGGACGAACTGGTCGTGGGGTTGTCCGCGCCGGCCGGGCCGATCGCTGCGGCGGCGGCCTACAAGCAGGCCGAGCAGGCGTTGTCGGTGGCTCGGCGGCGGGGGCGGGTGCTCGTGGAGCATGAGCAGTTGGCGGCGGGGTCTGTGGTGCCGTTGCTGGCTGATGATGCGGTGAAGGCGTTCGCGGACGGGTTGTTGCGGGCGTTGCGCGAGCATGATGCGACGGGTCGGGGGGATCTGGTGGCCTCGTTGCGGGCGTGGTTGTCGCGGCATGGGCAGTGGGATGCGGCGGCTGCGGATCTGGGGGTGCATCGGCATACGTTGCGGTATCGGATGCGGCGGGTCGAGGAGATTCTCGGGCGGTCGCTGGATGATCCGGATGTGCGGATGGAGCTGTGGCTGGCGTTGAAGGCGACGTCTGCGGAGTGAGTGCGGGTGCGGGTGTGTGGGGGTGCGCGTCCCTGGGGGCTCCGCCCCCAGACCCCCGGCCTATGCCTACCCACCACCCGTTGACTGTCAGGAGAGAGGTGGGCCCATCACCCCATTACCCCGCCACTTCGGCGCACCCCCCACCCCCACTCATACGACTCGGACAAACGCCCCTCCGTCCCCGCACCCCTACCGTGGACCCCGGACCCCAAGAACACCCCCAACGCGGAAGGGCCGGGATTCGCACATGACTTCCACCCAT
This sequence comes from Streptomyces dysideae, assembly GCF_001514305.1. GTDB lineage: Bacteria > Actinomycetota > Actinomycetes > Streptomycetales > Streptomycetaceae > Streptomyces > Streptomyces dysideae. The sequence continues at coordinate 46,047 of NZ_KQ949122.1, read as the reverse complement.
GCCTTCTGGCTCGCCGGCCGCCAGGTCACCGGCGAGGACAGCTTCGACGTCACCTCCCCGTGGGACGATCGGCTCGTCGGCAAGGTCAGTGTGCCTACGGACGCGCAGACCGAGGAGGCCGTGGCCGCCGCGTACGCCGTCCGCGAGGACTTCGCAGCGACCCCGGCACACGTACGGGCCGCCGCCCTCGACCACGTGAGCCGGCGGCTCGTCGAGCGGACCGAGGAGATCGCCCGGCTCATCTCCGCCGAGAACGGCAAGCCCCTCAAGTGGGCCCGGGGCGAGGTCGGGCGCGCCGTTTCCGTGTTTCGGTTCGCCGCCGAGGAAGCCCGGCGGTTCAACGGCGGTGAGGCCCAGCGGCTCGACACCGACCTCGGCGGTCAGGGGCGCCTCGCCTTCACACGGCGCTTCCCGAAGGGGGTCGTCCTCGGCATCGCGCCCTTCAACTTCCCGCTCAACCTGTGCGCCCACAAGATCGCCCCGGCCATCGCCGCCGGCGCGCCGATCATCCTGAAGCCCGCCCCGGCCACCCCGCTCTCGGGGCTCGTCATCGGTGAGCTCCTCGCCGAGACCGAGCTGCCGGCCGGGGCCTGGAGCATCCTTCCCGTGCCGAACGACCGGATGCCGGCCCTCGTGCAGGATCCGCGGCTGCCGGTCATCTCCTTCACCGGTTCCGAGAAGGTCGGCTACGCGATCATGGACTCCGTGCCGCGCAAGCACTGCACCCTGGAGCTGGGGGGCAACGGCGCGGCCGTCGTCCTCGCCGACTTCGCGAGCGACGAGGACCTCGACTGGGCCGCCGGGCGCATCGCCACCTTCTCCAACTACCAGGGCGGGCAGTCCTGCATCTCCGTCCAGCGGGTCATCGCGGACACCTCCGTGTACGACCGGCTGCTGCCCCGTATCGTCGCCGCCGTCGAGGCCCAGATCACCGGCGATCCGGGCGATGACAAGACCGACGTCGGGCCGTTGGTCAGCGAGGACGCCGCCAAGCGCGTCGAGGCGTGGGTCGACGAGGCGGTCGAGGCCGGGGCCGCTCTGCTCACCGGCGGCAAGCGCGACGGCGCCTCCTACGCGCCCACCGTCCTCACCGACGTGCCCGCCGACGTCGCCCTCTCCTGCGAGGAGGTCTTCGGGCCCGTCCTCACCGTGCAGAGGGCCGACGGGGAGGCCGCCGCCTTCGCCGCAGTCAACGACTCCAAGTACGGGCTGCAGGCGGGTGTGTTCACCCGCGATCTGCAGACCGCCTTCCGTGCGCACCGCGCGCTCGAGGTCGGCGGCGTCGTCATCGGCGACGTGCCCTCCTACCGCGCCGACCAGATGCCGTACGGCGGTGCCAAGCAGTCCGGAGTGGGGCGCGAGGGCGTGAAGTTCGCGATGGACGACTACACGTACGAGCGGGTGATGGTCCTCACCGGGCTCAACCTCTAGCTAATGGGAACCATTTTCAGATAAGGTTCCCGAAAGGGCCCGGCACCGATGCCTTCCGGTGCCGGGCCCTTTCTCTGTGCCGGTCTTCTCCGGACCCTCAACCGGAGAAGCCGACGTGTGCGAGCCGCAGCGGGCCCCGCAGTCTCAGGTGGACGTCGCGGACGCCCTCGGCGCGGATTCCGGCGCCGAGCGTCGTGTAGTCGTACGGGTCGGAGTGCGATGAGTCCGACGCGTCCGACGACTCCGGCGACAGGATCGCGAGCACCGGGCCGCCGTCCAGCGACACCTCGACCGCGCCCTTGCCCGCCACGGTCGCCGTCAGCTCCGTGATGCCGTCTCCGAAGTCGCAGTCCCGGTAGATCAGTTCGCCCGCCCGGCCCTGCGCCGCCGTCACCGCGTCGCCCGACGTCTTCGTGCGGTCGACGATCTCGACGCCGCGCTGCTCGTCGAAGTCGGCCGCGTCCAGGCCGTGTTGGAGGACGGCGCGCGGTGCGGCGGACTCTCCGTCGAGGAGCGCGGTCGTACGCAGGCGGATGTCCTCGCTGGAGGCGCCCGCCAGGATGTCGTACGGGCCCGGCTCGCGGCGCCAGGCGCCTCGCGCCACGTCCCAGAAGTCGAAGGCGGACAGCGGGACTTCGAACCGCAGCTCCGTCCGCTCGCCCGGCGCCAGGCTCACCCTGCTGTGCGTCAGCAACTCGCGGCGCGGGCGCGGGACCGTCGGTTCGACGGCGCGCGTGTAGAGCTGGGCGACCTCGTCGGCCCGCACGTCACCGGTGTTGGTGACCGTGAAGGAGACGTGCAGTGCGCCGTCGTCCGCGCGGGTCGTCAAGTCGGAGTAGGAGAAGGCCGCGTAGGACAGGCCGTGTCCGAACGGGAACAGTGGGGTGCCCTCGAAGTAGAGGTACGTCTGGCGGCCGCCGATCACGTCGTAGTCGAGGAGGCCGGGCAGGTCGGCGTCGTCCTCGTACCAGGTCTGCGGGAGGCGGCCCGCGGGGGAGACGTCGCCGGCCAGGATCCGGGCCAGTGCGGTGCCGGCCGCCTGGCCGCCGTGGGACATCCACAGGATCGCGGGGAGGGAGCCGGTCTCGCATGCGTACGGGTACGCCGAAACCAGCGCGAGCACCGTGTTCGGGTTGGCCGCGCGGGCCGCGCGCAGCAGGCGCTCCTGGTGGGCGGGGAGGGCCAGGGTCGTACGGTCCTCGGTCTCGCGGCCGTTGATGTGCGGGTCGTTGCCCGCGACCACCACGACCACGTCGGCCTGCTCGGCGACCCTGGCCACCGCGTCTTCACCCCGCTCGGCGATGATCAGCTCGAAGATTTCCGGATTCGCATCGGCAACCTTGACGCCGTCGGCGGCGACAGAGACGTGGCGACCCGTGCCGGCGTGCTTGAGGAGGTGACCGTTCTCATGGGGTTCCAGGTGGAATGTCTCCTGGACGACCCAGCCTCCTGGCTGGTCGGCGGAGGCGCGGACATAGCCGTCCTCGGCGACCGAGAGATAGCGGCCGTCGGGGGCGCGCAGGGTCAGCACGCCCTCGCCCCAGTCGACCAGCGCGAACTCGGTGCCGGTCGCGTCGGTGGTGAGCGGGGGCAGGTCCGTCCGGCCCGCGAGCAGCGCCGGGTCCAGGGCGCCCTCGGCGCCGCGCACCTCGTCGGTGGCGTCCTCGACGTCCGGCACCTGGAGGAACGTACCGGCGGAGGTCTTCAGCAGGACGCGGTCCACGCCCTCCGCGAACTCCGCACGGCCCGCGCCGAACCGCTCGTACAGGCCCTCCAGCGGCGTCGAACGGTGGATGAGCGTGCCGCTGTACCAGTCGAGCTTGCACTCGTCGGCGAGCAGGCCGACCACGGCGACGCGGGTGTCCGGGGCGAGCGGCAGCACGCCGTCGTTCTTCAGCAGCACGACCGACTGCTCGGCGGCCTCCTGGGCGAGGGCCCGGTGGGCCGGGGTGTCGAAGTCCCTGGTGAGCGCGTGCGGGTCGTACTCCGGGTCGAACTCGCCGAGGCGGAAGCGGACCGACAGCTGACGGCGGACCGCCGTGTCGATGTCCGCCTCGGTCAGCAGGCCCCGGTCGAGGGCTCCGCGGATCCGGGCGGTGATCTGCGAGCCGTCCGTGCCGTGGTCGGTGAAGCTGTCCACGCCGGCCAGCAGCGAGGCGGCCGTGGCCTCCTCGTGGGTGTCGTAGTAGTGCTCGTGGTCGACCAGGTTGGAGGGCGCGCCCGCGTCCGAGCAGACCAGCAGGTCCGCGTCGGTCCAGGCGCGCAGGTGCTCGCGCAGATACGGCGAGACGTGGTTCGGGCGGCCGTTGACCAGGTTGTACGCGGGCATGACGCCGGCCACCGCGCCCGCCTCGACCGTCTCGCGGAAGGCACGCAGGTCGTACTCGTGCAGCACGCGCGGGCGGACGGAACTCGACGTCGTGGCCCGGTCCGTCTCGTTGTTGTGCGCGAGCCAGTGCTTGAGGACGGGCGCGGTGCGCCAGTATGTCGGGTGGTCGCCGCGCAGGCCGTGCGTGTACGCGGTGGCGATCGCCGAGGTGAGCTTCGGGTCCTCCGAGTAGCCCTCCTCGTTACGGCCCCACAGCGGGTGCCGCAGGAGGTTCACGGTGGGGGCCCAGACGTTGAGGCCCACGCGGTCGTCCTTGGCGCGCATCGCGCGGGTCTCCTTGGAGACGGCCTCGCCGACGCGGCGTACGAGCTCGGTGTTCCAGGTCGCGCCGAGACCGACCGACTGCGGGAAGACCGTCGCCGGACCCATCCACGCCACACCGTGCAGCGCCTCCTGGCCGGTGCGGAACGCGGCGACGCCGAGCCGTTCGACCGCGGGGGCGAACTGGTGCAGGAACGCGATCTTCTCGTCGAGGGTGAGCCGCGACAGCAGGTCGTCGATGCGCTTCGCGAACGGCAGGTGCGGGTCGCGGAAAGGCGGCGTAGGCGGCGTTTGTGCGGTCACGTGGGGATCCCCTTGCGATGGAGCGACGAGGTGCTTTCGAAGCGCTTCGATGCTCATTCGACCCGGGGGTGGGTGTCAAGACACCCCGGCGCAACAACTCTGTCTCCGGACCGTATTTCAAGCAGCGCGGGAGAGGCGCTGGTCGGGCCGTACCGCGGAGGAATCTTGGATACGACCCTTGTGCACCCCCTTGCCTTCACTTAACCTCGCAGCAACATCGAAGCGCTTCGACTATGAGGCCCGCCCACTCTGTGGGGCGCAGACCTCGGTATTCGTCGGAGGACCGCTTCAGCTCAGCCAGTTCCACTTAAGACACCGCAGCCGACGGCCCACCGCCGGGTGTCCTGGTGCGCCATGAAGGGTTGACGCAATGACGCCGAATGCCGCCTCCGCATCCTCCGGACCCAGCCGGAGAAGTTTCCTCGCCTCCACGGCGGTCGCCACCGCAGCGGTGGCGGGAGGGATGCCGCTGCTCTCCGCCTGCGGCGGTTCGGACAGCGGCTCGCGTGACGGAACCACGTCGGACAAGGACGCGAAGAAGATCCTGCCGGCCTACGTGGCCAGCAACGTGGTGACGCCGGACATCCCGTCCAAGAACGGGTCGTCAATGGGTTTCACCGCCAAGCTCGACGTCGACACCCTCAAGACCTCGGTCGCGAAGAAGCTCGGCAAGGGCGGCAAGGTCACCATCATGTCGCCGTTCTGGGGCTCGCCGCCCAAGCAGAACAACCCCTACTACACGTCGATGAACGACCTGATCGGCGTCGACGTCCAGTGGCGGAACCAGGACGGCAACACCTACGACCAGAAGCTCGGCGCGGTCCTCGCCTCCAGCGACGTCCCGGACGTGGTGGTCGTCCCCGGCTGGAACATGATGGGCAAGATACCCAGCGCCATCATCAGCAAGTTCGCCGACCTCGGCCCGTACCTGTCCGGGGACAAGGTCAAGGAGTACCCGAACCTCGCGGCGATCCCCAGCGACGCCTGGCAGCGCTCCATCTTCGGCGGCAAGCTGATGGGGCTGCCGATGCCCGCCCCGTCCGTCCCGACCATCGCGCCCCTCTACCGCCAGGACATCTTCGACAAGGAGGGCTACGAAGTCCCGCAGTCCGCCGACGAGTTCATGGCCCTGTGCAAGGACATCACCAACGCCAGGGCCAAGCGGTGGGCCTGCGGTGACATGAAGTGGACCGCGTTCAACACGTTCAGCGTGCTCGGGGGCGGGGAGAAGCCGCTCTGGTGGAACCTCGTCGACGGCAAGCTGATCAACCGCATCGAGACCCAGGAGTACCTGGAAGCCATCGAGTGGACGCGCAAGCTGTTCGCCGCCGGAGTCGTCCACCCCGACTTCGAGCTGGGCAAGAGCCAGGCCACCGACCCCGCCCCCAAGTTCGCCGCCGGCGAGTTCCTGATCTGGAACAACAACATCGTCAACTGGTACGGCCAGCAGGCCTCCCAGGCCACCCAGAACCCCGACTTCAAGGTCTGGGGCATGGACATCTGGGGCCACGACGGCGGTGACCCGACGCTGTATGCCGCGAACCCGGCCGGCATCTTCGCCTTCGTCAACAAGAAGGCCTCCGAGTCCGTCATCCGCGACGTCCTGGCGGTCGCCAACGTCACCGCGGCGCCGTACGGCACCAAGGAGTGGATGATGACCAACTACGGCGTCGAGGGCACGCACTACACGATCAAGGACGGCATCCCCGTCAAGAACGACAAGGGCAACAACGAGGTCCTCAACGCCTACGTCATGGTGGCAAGCCCCGCCGCCACCACCGCCCACCCCGACCTGCCGGACTACACCAAGGCCATGGTCGAGTGGGAGCGGCGCATGGGCGGCTTCACCAAGAAGTCGGCCTTCTGGGGCCTACAGATCACCGAGCCCTCCCGCTACACCAACCTCGCCAACGACTTCGAGCAGCTCGAGGACGACATCATCCGCGGTCGCAAGAAGATCAGCGACATGCAGCAGGCTGTCTCCGACTGGAAGAACAAGGGCGGCGACAAGCTGCGGGACTGGTACAAGAAGATCCTCGACGAGAACGGCAGCGCGGCCAACTGATCCGGGGCTGAGGCAAGGAGAAGGCCGTGTCCCACAGCACGGTGCCTCGCAGCAGGGCCGAGGCCAAGAAGAAGAGCCCGACACAGACTCCGGCGGCGTCCGGCGGCACCACCGGCCCGGGGGACCAGAAGGCGTCGGGCAAGCTCAGCCTGCGGCTCAGGTTCAGACGCGACCGCGTTCTGCTCCTGATGACGCTGCCGGTCGTCCTGCTGGTCCTGGTGTTCAACTACATACCGATCCTCGGCAACGTCATCGCCTTTCAGGAATACGACCCCTACATCAGCGACAACGGCGTCATCTCCATTCTGAACAGCCCCTTCGTGGGCCTGGAGAACTTCCAGCGGATCTTCGAGGACTCGGCCTTCTGGAACGCCGTCCAGAACACCCTGATCCTGTTCTTCCTCCAGCTCGTGCTGTTCTTCCCGATCCCGATCCTGGTCGCGCTCCTCATCAACAGCGTGGTCAGGCCCCGGGTGCGGGCGGTCGCGCAGGCCGTGCTCTACCTGCCGCACTTCTTCTCCTGGGTGCTGGTCATCGCCGTGTTCCAGCAGCTCTTCGGCGGCGCCGGGGTCCTCTCCCAACTGCTGAGGGAGAACGGGTACGACGGCATCAACATCATGACCAACCCGGACACCTTCCCGCTGCTGATCACCGCGCAGAGCGTGTGGAAGGACGCCGGCTGGGGGATCATCGTCTTCCTCGCCGCGCTGGCCTCGGTCAGCCCGGACCTCTACGAGGCCGCCGCGATGGACGGCGCGGGGCGCTGGCGCCGCATGTGGCACGTCACGCTGCCCGCGCTGCGGCCGGTGATCGCCCTGCTGCTGGTGCTGCGGGTCGGTGACGCGCTGACTGTGGGTTTCGAGCAGATCCTGCTGCAACGCGATGCCGTCGGACCGGGCGCCGGTGAAGTCCTCGACACCTTCGTGTGGTGGAACGGCGTGCGCAACCAGGACTTCAGCTACGCGGCCGCCGCCGGCCTGGTCAAGGGCGTCATCAGCCTCGGCCTGGTCCTCGCCGCGAACAAGGTGGCCCATCTCATGGGCGAGCAGGGGGTGTACAAGAAGTGACCGCCGTCATCGACAAGCCGGTTCGGGAACCCCGCTGGTGGCAGGCCCCGCCCCGGCCCACCTGGGAGGAGGAGCCCTCCAAGGCCGGCCTCGCGGGCAAGGGGCTCGCCCTGACGCTGGCCTGCTTGGCGATCCTCTTCCCGCTGTGGATCGTCGTCGTCACCAGCCTCTCCTCACGCAAGACCATCGACGAGGTCGGCGGCCTGGTGATGGTGCCCAAGGGCATCACCTTCATCGCCTACAAGGAGCTGCTCAGCGGCGGCCAGGTCACCCGCGCCGCGATCGTCAGCATCCTCGTCACCCTGATCGGCACGGCGTTCTCCATGACCGTGTCCGTGCTGTGCGCGTATGGGCTGTCCCGCCCAGGATCGCTCGCTCACCGCTGGATCCTGATGATCCTGCTGGCGACCATGTTCTTCAGCGCCGGCCTCATCCCGACCTATCTGCTGGTGCAGACCCTCGGCCTGACGGACAGCTATCTCGCGCTGATCCTGCCGAGTGCGGTGAGTGTCTTCAACATACTTGTCCTGCGTGGGTTCTTCACGGGGATATCGCAGGAACTCGTCGACAGCGCGCGCATCGACGGCGCCGGTGACTTCCGGATCCTGTGGCAGATCATCATGCCGCTGTCCCGTGCGGTGATCGCGGTGATCACGCTGTTCTACGCCGTCGGGTACTGGAGCGCCTGGTTCAACGCGTCCCTGTACCTCAACGACCAGGACATGATGCCGCTGCAGAACGTCATGATCCAGCTTGTGCAGAAGCAGGAGGCTCCGGTCGGGCTGGGCCAGGCCATCAAGACCGGCCAGCTGTCGGGGCTGGCCGTGCAGATGGCGGTCATGGTGATGGCTCTGCTGCCGGTGGCTGTCCTCTCGCCCTTTGTCCAGCGGCACTTCAAGAAGGGCATGCTCACGGGTGCGGTTAAGGGTTGACCTGCGCCTTTCCAGCGGGGGGCTCTCTGTAGTTCGGCGGCTGCAGGTGTGTCGTGGCTGGTCGCGCCCCGCGGCGGAGCCGCATATCGATGCAGCCCCGCGCCCCTTAGGTATCTCTCCTCACCCTCCCTTCCTGGAACGAGGTATGTGTCATGAACGCGTCCCGCCTTAGCCGACGTGCCGTTCTTGCCGGGACCGCGGCCGCCGCCGCGCTCACCACCGTCCCGTTCCTCCCCGGGCGTGCGCATGCCGCCGAGCCCACCGCCACCACCCCCACCTACCGCTGGCGCAACGCCGTCATGGGCGGCACCGGATTCGTCACCGGCGTCCTCTTCCACCCCTCCGTGCGCGGCCTCGCCTACGCCCGTACCGACATCGGCGGTGCCTACCGCTGGGACGACCGAGCCGCCACCTGGGTCCCGCTGACCGACCACCTTGGCTGGGACGACTGGAACCTTCTCGGTGTCGAGGCCATGGCCGTCGACCCCGCGAACCCCGACCGCCTCTACCTCGCCCTCGGCACCTACGCCCAGTCCTGGGCCGGCAACGGTGCCGTGCTGCGTTCGGACGACCGGGGTGCCACCTGGGCCCGCTCCGACCTCACCGTGAAGCTCGGTGCCAACGAGGACGGGCGCGGTGCGGGGGAGCGGCTGCTCGTCGACCCGCGTAACAGCGATGTCCTGTGGCTCGGCACGCGGCACGACGGGCTGCTCAAGTCCACGGACCGGGGCGCCACTTGGGCCGCCGCGACCGACTTCCCGGGTGCCGCGAGCGCCACCGGGCAGGGCGTCACCTTCCTCGTCGCCGCAGGCCGCGTCCTCTACGCCGGCTGGGGCGACGGCGACGGCACCTCCGGTACGAAGAATCTGTACCGCACCTCTGACGGGATCACCTGGGAGGCCGTACCCGGCCAGCCCGCCGGCACCGCCGTCAAGGTCCCGATCCGCGCCGCGTACGACCGCTTCACGCGCGACCTGTACATCACCTACGCCAACGCCCCCGGCCCCAACGGGCAGTCCGACGGCGCCGTGCGCAAGCTGTGCACCGCGACCGGCGTCTGGAAGGACGTCACGCCGGTGAAGCCGGGCGGCACCACGGCCGACGGGTCCGCCGACGACTTCGGGTACGGCGGCGTCGCCGTGGACGCTCGGCGGGCCGGTACCGTCGTCGTCTCCACCAACAACCGGTGGGCGGACGTCGACACGCTCTTCCGGACCACCGACGGTGGTCGCACCTGGACGTCCCTCAAGGACACCGCCGTGTTCGACGTGTCCGAGACCCCTTACCTCAAGTGGGGTGCCGACAAGCCCAAGTTCGGCTGGTGGATCCAGGCGCTCGCCCTCGACCCGTACGACTCCCGGCACATCCTCTACGGCACCGGCGCCACCCTCTACGGCACCCGGGACCTGAAGAACTGGGCCCCGCAGATCCGCGGCATCGAGGAGGCGTCCGCGCGCCAGCTGCTTTCGCCCCCCGTCGGAGAGGCGCACCTGATCAGCGGTAACGGGGACATCGGCGTGATGTACCACGAGTCGCTCACCGCCTCTCCCTCGCGTGGCATGGCCTCCAACCCCGTCTTCGGGTCGTCGACGGGACTCGCCCAGGCCGCGAAGAAGCCGGCGTACGTCGTCCGTGCCGGCTGGGGTGACAACGGCAACGGCGCCCACTCCAACGACGGCGGGCAGACCTGGGCGCCCTTCGCGGCCCAGCCTGCCATCGCCAAGGACGCACCGGGGCCGATCGCCACCAACGCCGACGGCAGTGTGCTGCTGTGGACGTTCGTGCACTGGGACGGCACCAAGTACCCGGCCCACCGCTCGGCCGACAACGGCGCCACCTGGGCCGAGGTCTCCTCCTTCCCGAAGGGCGCCACTCCGGTCGCCGACCCGGCCGACCCGACGCTCTTCTACGCGTACGACACCGACACGGGGACGCTGCTCGCCAGCACGGACAGCGGGCTCACCTTCGCCGCGCGAGCCACCGGCCTGCCCTCCGGTGACAGCCAGTTCAAACTGGTCGCGGCGCCCGGCAGATCCGGTGACCTGTGGCTGAGCGTGAAGTGGAACGGGCTTTACCGGTCCACCGACGGCGGTGCGAGCTTCGCCAGGGTCGAGAGCTGCTGGGCCTCCTACACCCTCGGCTTCGGCAAGGCCGCCGACGGTGCCGACTACCCGGCGATCTACCAGGTCGGCGCCACCGAGACCATCACCGCCGTCTACCGCTCCGACGACGGCGCGAAGACCTGGGTGCGGATCAACGACGACCAGCACCAGTGGGGCTGGACCGGCGAGATGATCACCGGCGACCCGCGGATCCACGGGCGGGTGTACCTGGCCACCAACGGGCGCGGCGTCCAGTACGGAGAGCCCGTCTGATGCCGAGCCTGACCGATGCCACCCGTGGTCGCCTCCTCTTCGGGGGCGACTACAACCCCGAGCAGTGGCCGGAGGAGACCTGGCTCGAGGACGTCCGGCTGATGAAGGACGCCGGGGTCACCTCCGTCACCCTCGGCGTGTTCTCCTGGGCGAGGCTCGAACCTCGCCCGGGGGCACGGGAGTTCGGCTGGCTGGACCGGCTGATGGACCTGATGCACGCCAACGGCATCGGTGTCGTCCTCGCCACGCCCACTTCCTCGCCGCCGCCGTGGATGGGGCGGCTGCATCCCGAGACGCTGCCGCGTGACGAGGACGGCCGGACCGAGTGGTGGGGCTCCCGGCAACACTTCTCGCACTCCAGCGCCACCTACCGGCGCTACGCCGCCGCCATCACCGAGGACCTGGCCGCCCGCTACGGCGGCCACCCCGCCCTGCTGATGTGGCACATCAACAACGAGTACTGCACCTACGACTGGGGCGACGAGGCCGAGGCCGCCTTCCGCCGCTGGCTCCAGGACAGGTACGCCTCGCTGGATGCCCTCAACGAGGCATGGGGGACCGCCTTCTGGAGTCAGGGCTACGGCGACTGGTACGAAGTCCTGCCGCCGCGCCGCGCGCACTACATGAAGAACCCCGCGCAGGTGCTGGACTTCAGACGGTTCACGTCCGACGCGCTGCTGGAGTGCTACCTCGCCGAGCGCGACATCGTCGCCCGGCACACCCCGCACATTCCGGTGACGACCAACTTCATGCCGTTCTGGCGGGGCCAGGACGCCTGGGCGTGGGCCGAGCAGGAGGACGTCGTCTCCGTCGACGTCTATCCGGATCCGCGCGATCCCTTCGGGGGGCAGTACGGCGCGATGATCCATGACATGACGCGGTCGCAGGCCCGTGGTGGCCCGTGGATGGTCATGGAGCAGGCGGCCGGGCCCGTCAACTGGCGTGGGGTCAACCATCCCAAGCCGGCCGGGCTGAACCGTCTGTGGTCCCTCCAGGCCGTGGCGCGCGGTGCCGACGCCGTCTGCTACTTCCAGTGGCGGCAGTCCCGGCAGGGCTCGGAGAAGTTCCACTCCGGGATGGTCAGTCATGCCGGGGAGCACGGTCGTACCTTCCAGGAGGCCAAGCGGATCGGCGCCGAACTCGCCCTGCTCGGCGAGAAGGTGACGGACACTCGGGTCGAGGCCGCCGAGGTCGCCGTACTCCTCGACTGGCACTCCTGGTGGGCCGTCGAGCAGGACGGGCGGCTCTCCCACGAGGTCGACCACCAGCAGGTCGTCCGCGCCTGGCACCGCGCCCTGTGGGAGGCGCACACCACCGCCGACTTCGCCCACCCCGAGCACGACCTGTCCGCGTACAAGCTGGTCGTCGTGCCACAGCTGTACCTGATGACGGACGCGGCGATCGACAACCTCGTCGCCTACGCCGAGAACGGCGGCACCCTCGTCGCCGGTTTCCAGACCGGCGTCGCCGACGAGGACGACCGGGTGCGAGCGGGCGGCATGGACGCCCGGCTCCGTGAGCTGTTCGGCATCCGCACCCTGCACGAGTGGTGGCCGCTGGACGCCGGCGAGAAGGTCGACGTCGAGGGCTTCCACGGCACCCTGTGGTCCGAGGAGATCGAGGCGATGGACGGCGTCGACTCCGTCATGCCGTACAAGGGCGGCGAGCTGGACGGACTCCCGGCCGTGCTGCACAAGGGGCGCGCCTGGTATCTGTCCACCCTTCCCGAGCCGCACGCCCTGCGCACCCTGCTCGCCGACATCGCCGCGGAGGTGGGGGTGCGGCCGGTCCTCGACGGTCTTCCGGCCGACGTGGAGGCGGTACGCCGGGGCGGGCTGCTGTTCCTGCTCAACCACAGCCGCGACGGCGTCACCGTCCCGGTGCCCGGCCGCCACCGCGACCTGCTGACCGGCACGGATGTCACCGACGGCGGCGTGGAGCTGGGCCGGTACGGCGTGGCCGTCCTGGAGGCCCTCTCATGACCGGCCCCGTCCAGGGCACCTGGGAGCCCAGCCCCGCCACCCGCTGGGAGGACGCCTTCCTGAGCGGCAACGGCCGCCACGGCATCATGGTGTTCGGTGATCCGAACGGCGACCGCGTCATCGTCAACCACCACACCCTGGTCCGCCCCAACGGCGGCGAACGCGCCCGTCCCCCCGCCCTCGCCGCCGAACTCCCGCTGCTCCAGGACCGGTTGCTCGCCGGAGACGTCACGGCGGGGGAGGGGTTCACCGACGGGCGGGAGCTGCAGTGGGTGCAGCCCTTCCACCCCGCCTTCCAGGTGCGGTTGCGCCGTCCGGCCGCCGAGGGGCGCGACGACTACCGCCGCGAGGTCGACTTCACCACCGGCGTGGTGAGCGCCCGGTGCGGAGCCTGGCGCAGCGAGGTGTTCGTCTCCCGCGCCGACGACGTGATCGTCCAGTACGTCACCGAGCCCGGCCTCACCACCGACCTCACCCTGGACCACCAACTTCCCAACGCCCCCCGCGACCTGGCGGTCGGACACAGTGCCGTCCTCACCCCCGAGGGCGCCGCGCTCACCCTGCGGGTCCGCTATCCCGGCAGCGACCTGGCCTACACGGGCGTCACCCTCGCCGTCGTCTCCGGCGGCCGTACGTACACCTCGCTGCCCGGCGCCCGGGTCGAGGGCGCCCGCTCGCTGCTCCTCCTCACCCGGGTACGGCGGCACACCGGCGAGCTGGACGCCCTCGCCGAGGCCCGTGAGCTGCGCGCCCTGCTGCCCGACGGCGGCAGGGACCCGTACGCCCGTCTCCTCGCCCGCCACCTCGACCCGCACCGCCCCGCCTACCTCCGCGTCGGCCTCGACCTGGACGCCGACGATGCCGAACGGGCCCTCTCGGGGTCCGAGTTGCTCAAGAGCCCGCACAGCCCCGCCCTCCTTGAACGCCTCTTCGCCGCCGGCCGCTACCACCTGCTCTCCGCCGCCGGAATGCTGCCGCCCCGCCTGACCGGCCTGTGGACCGGCGACTGGGACACCGCCTGGTCGGGCGCGTTCACCACCGACGCCAACGTCAACCTCCAGACCGCGGCGGCCGCGGCGGCCGCGCTCCCCGAGGTGACGGACGCCCACGCCACCCTGATCCACGGCCAGCTGCCGCACTGGCGCGACAACGCCCGCGCCGTCTTCGGTACCCGTGGAGTCGTCGCCCCCGCGCACACCGACGGCGAGTCCGGGCACATCTACCACTTCAGCCGCGAGTATCCGCTGCACGTGTGGACCGCGGGCGCCGACTGGCTCCTCAAGCCCCTCGTCGACCACGACGAGACCCGCGGTGAACGCGACCCGCGCCTGGCCGCCGCGCTCGCCGAAGTGGCCTACTTCTACGAGGACTTCCTCACCCGCACCGACGCCGACGGCGACCTGGTGATCGTCCCCTCCTACTCCCCGGAGAACCGGCCCGCCAACGCGAGCTGGATCACTGTGAACGCGGCCATGGACCTCTCCGCCGCCCGGCACGCGCTGCGCACGGCCGCGGACTACCACCCCGACCGGGCGGACGACTGGCGGGCCCTCGCCGACCGACTCCCGCCGCACCGGACCAACACCGACGGCGCCCTCGCCGAATGGGCCTGGCCGGGCCTGGAGGACACCTACGACCACCGCCACCTCAGCCACCTCTACGGCGTCTGGCCGCTCGACGAGATCAACCCCTACGACACCCCCGACCTCGCCACGGCCGCCCACCGCGCCCTCGAACTCCGCGGCGCCGAGAACGACTCCGCGCACGGCCACCTGCACCACGCCCTGATCGCGGCCCGGCTGCGGGACGGGGAGCGGGTCGCCCAAGCCCTCGGCCAGGTCCTGGACGGCGACTTCTTCCACGACTCGCTGATGAGCGGCCACTACCCCAACCGGCATGTCTACAACGCGGACGCGGCGCACACGCTCCCGGCCGTGCTGATCGAGATGCTCGTCCAGTCCACGCCCGACCGGCTGGTCCTGCTGCCCGCGCTCCCGGCGGCGTACCCGCAGGGCCGGCTCCTCGGCATCCGCACCCGGTTCGGCGCCGAGATCGACCTCATCTGGACCCCGAACGAAGCGACCGCGGTGATCCGCCCCACGCGCACCCACCGCGTCGAACTCCGGACTTTCTCCGGCGCCGAGCCGCTCGACCTGGTCGCCGGAGAAGACCACGTCCTCCGTCTGGAGGTGTGGTAACTCCCCCCGCAATTCCCCCCCCACCCATGGAAGGGACACCATGGCAACACGCACTCTGAGCAAGGTCAGCAAGGCCCTCCTGGCCCCGGCGCTCGCGCTCGGCGCCACCATCGGCCTCGCCGCCGCACCCGCCTCCGCCGCCGTCTGGTACTCCTGCGACCAGTGGGGCAACACCAGTCTCAACGGCTACACGCTCTACAACAACATCTGGGGCTCCGGCGCCGGCAGCCAGTGCATCTGGGCCAACTCCGGCACCAGCTGGGGCGTCTGGGCCAACCACCCCAACACCGGCGGCATCAAGTCGTACCCGAACTCCAAGAAGGTGGTCAACAAGACGATCACCTCGCTGGGTTCGCTCTCCAGCAGCTACAACGTCAGCGTCCCGTCGTCCGGCGCGTACAACACGTCGTACGACATCTGGGACACGGACTACGACTACGAGATCATGCTCTGGGTCAACTACAACGGCGCCGTCGGCCCGCTGGGCACCTCGCAGGGCAGTGTCACGCTCGGCGGCCACTCCTGGAACGTCTACAAGGGCGACAACGGAGCCAACGAGGTCTTCTCGTTCCTGCGGACCTCCGACTCCAACTCCGGCAACGTCAACATCCTGCCGATCCTCAAGTGGATCAAGGACACCAAGGGCTGGATGGGCAACGAGACCATCGGTGACGTCCAGTTCGGCTTCGAGATCACCTCGTCGTCCGGCGGCCTGGACTTCGCCACGAACAACCTGACGGTCAGCAGCAGCTGACCGAACAGCCGAGCCGGCGCCGTTCCCCCATACGGCGCCGGCCCGGGTCTGGGCAGGCCCATGCTCCATACCCGTGCAGGGAGCACGGGCGCGGCGCCGTTCGTCGTACCTCGGTCGGGTCGGGGGGCGACATCAGGGATTTACTCCCGCTCAGGCTGCGGACGGAGCCCGCCTCCGCGGAACCGCCGTCATCGGCGGCGTGGACAGACGGACCGCTGCATCGTGCGGGCTGTCGCCCGTTCAGATCGGCATCCTCCGCCGCAGAATCACGGATGAGCCGCTCGGCTGACAGCTCACAATGAACAACGCCGACGCCGTCAGTTGTTGACCGCATGCTCCATGAGCTGGGGGATGACCTCCTTGTGAGCCTCGCCCTGTTGGCCAGGCAGTCAGCCAGGGAGGCCGCGGTCTCGTCCTCATAGCGGGCCGCGGCCATGTCGCATTCAGAGTCACCCACGTTCAGGAGCGCTTCGTTGCGGTAATCGATGGTCCTCGCACGGGTGTCGAAGAGGTCGAGCGCGGCCTGCTTTTCCTCCGTGCTGCCGAACTGGAAGTGGGTCGGACAGCGATAGCCACGAACAGGCGCTGGATCTCGTCCGCCGGTTCGTCGTCGGTGGAGCGGGCCAGTTCACCACGGGCGGCTCTGGCAGGCCGGGCCAGGGGGCGATGCTGTCGTTTGCGTCGGACCTGCACGTGCCGGTGATCACGTTCACCCTGCCGTCGTCGCAGGTCTCGGTGGTGTGACGGGCTCCTTGCGCCACAAGCCTGCCAGGTGGCATCGTTCGCATGATTGAACAGATGTACGGCCACCAGGAACCGCAGGCGGGGGATGGACGAGCAGGCGTTCGACGCCTTTTATGCCGGGAGCGTGGGGCGGCTCATCGGCCAGCTGTACGCCATGATCGGCGACCGCACTGAGGCGCAGGACGTGGTCCAGGAAGCCTTCGTCCGGGCCTGGGAGCACCGGGCCCAGCTGGACAAGGACGGTGCGCCCGAGGCATGGGTGCGTACCGTGGCCTGGCGGCTGGCGGTCAGCCGGTGGCGACGCGTGCGAACCTCGCTCTCCTTCGCGCGGCGCCAGGGCCCGCCCCCGAACGTACCGCCGCCGGACACCCACCACGTGCTGCTGGTGCAGGCGCTGCGGCAGATCCCCGCGGCGCAGCGACGGGCCATCGTGCTCCACCACCTGTGCGATCTGGAGGTGAAGCAGGTGGCCGCCGAGACCAACTGCCCCGTCGGTACGGTCAAGGCACAGCTGAGCCGGGGTCGGGCCGCGCTGGCAAGGATTCTGGCCGACACTGAGCTGGATCCGCGGGCGGGCCGAGTTACGGAGGTGGAGCATGGTTGACGAGACCAGCTTGGATGATCACCTTGCCGGTCTTGCCGCCGAGGGCCGGCGGTTCGCCGAGCCGATGGCCGCGGAGCAGATCCGGGTGCGCGGTGACCGGCGTCGGCGCCGTAAGCGGGCAGCACAGATGTCGGGCGGCGTGCTGCTGGCCGCTGCCGTCGCCGTGGGAGGCCTGTCGCTGGTCCGGCCCGGCCCGGAGTCGCCACCGAGCGTCGCGAAGCCGACGCCGTCGCGGAACGCTCCCCAGTTCGTGCCCCCGACGCCGGCCCCGGGTGAGGAGTACGCCAGCGAGATCGGCTATGTGTACGACGCGATGGTGCTGGCGGACGGGGTCCAGGTCACCGTGAAGCAGCTTCGTACCGAGCGGGGAACGGCCGTGCCCACCGGAGTGGTGCACAAGGTGACCCTGTCGCCGCAGACCCCGGTCGAGGTGGAGCAGGTGGCCGGTGGGAAGCCGGGGGACATGCGGTTGGGGGAGCTGGTGGACCGGCTGCGTGGCGGGCCACGGTGGGTGTTCGCCGTCGACTACGACGGCGAGGGCCGCATTCAATCGCTGCGGGAAGCGTTCTGGCTGACCGTCGAGTGAGCTTCGGCAGAGGCCCCGAAGAAATCTGACCGGGATGCAACCCGGGGGACGGTGTGCGGCGTAGAGACCGTGTAACCCCACCACACCGGCTTCCAGGAGAACGTTGACCATGTCTGCCTCACACCGCCGCGCCACCCTGCGCCTGCTCACCGTCGTCGCCTTCGGCGCCCTTGTCCTGACCGGATGCGGCGAGAGCGACAAGGAGTCCACGGATCCCGCCGCGATCGCGGCGGCGGACACCGCACAGGCCGGCAGTGACCAGACGGCCGCCCCGTCGACCAGTAAGACCCCGTGGGCGGGAACCAAGCAGTTCGTGACGATCGACAAGGCCTGGACCGAGGGCGGACTGACCTATCTGTCGGTGCGGCCCGCCCAGAAGAAGGTCAACACCCAGTTCGACACCTGGGAGATCATCCCCGGCACGGGGGCCTTCACCACGGTGACCATGGCCAAGGACGCCCGGGTTCTGCTGACGGTCCCGGTCCGAGGCGACGACGCGTCCGGTGCCAGCCGGGGCGAGCCTCTGCCGTCCTCCCAGGCCGAGTTCGTCACCCTGCTGACGCAACTGGACTCCGGGCTCTCTGCAGGCATCGGGTACGACCTGAGCTTCGACGGAGAGGGTCAGATAGCCAAGCTGCAGTCCCTATTCAGGCCGTGAGTCGCGCACGCCTGGGCCTCATGGGGACCGCGGAGGAGGTGGCGCATGGTTGACGAGACCGGGTTGGGGGATCACCTCGCCGATCTTGCCGCCTCGGGTCAGCGGTTCGCCGTGCCGCCGGCCGCGGAGCGGATCAGGGCACGCGGCGATCAGCGGCGGCGGCGCAAGCAGGCGGTTCTGACATCGGGTGGCGTGGTGCTGACCACGGCTCTGGCCGTGGGCGTCCTGTCGCTGGTCGGGCTCGGTCCACAGCCGGCACCAGCCGCCGTGAGGCCGACAGCGCCGAGCACTTCACGGTTCGTGCCCCCGACGCCGGCCCCGGGCGAGGAGTACGCCAGCGAGTTCGGCTACGTGTACGACGTGGTGCTGCTGGAGGGGGATACGGTCCAGGTCACCGTGGAGCAGCTTCGTACCGGAGTGGTGCACAAGGTGACCGTACCGACGCAGACCCCGGTGGAGGTGAAGCATGTGACCGACGGGAAGCCGGCGGACATGCGGCTGGGGGAACTGCTGGGCCGGTTGGGTACCGGACCGCGGTGGGTGTTCGCCGTCGACTACGACGGCGAGGGCCGAGTCCAATCGCTGAGGGAGGCCTTCTGGCTGACCGTCAAGTGAGGTAATCAACGGCAGTTCCTGAGTTCGTTCGGGAACGGATGACGAGATCCCGGCCGATCTTCTTGATCGGCCGGGATCTTTGCGTGGGGATGCGGCGACATCACAGTTCGGTGCGCTCGTGAAACTCCCAAAATAGAAATCCGACCGGGATGCAACCCGGTGGAGGTGTGGGACGTAGAGACCATGTAACCCAACCACACCGGTTTTCAGGAGCAGTTGACGATGAACATCTCACGCCGCCGGACCGCCAAGCGCTGGCTCACCGTTGTCGCTCTCGGCGCCCTTACTCTGACCGGGTGCAGCCAGAAGCCCGCGGATGGAATGGAATCCGCCGCGGCCGCAAAGCCGGCGTCATCTTCCGCGTCGGCCGACAAGACGGACGCCCGGCCTAATGGCGTCAAAGATTCCGCGGACCCTGCCGAGGCCGAGAAGAAGGCGTCGCCTTCCGCGCCCGCCGGGAATTCGGGCACCCGGTCCGACAGCAGCGAGGCGGCAAAGGACACGTCGGCCTCGACCAGCCAGGCCCCCTTTGCTGACACCCAGCAGTTCGTGACGATCAACAAGGCCTGGACCGAGGACGGACTGACCTATCTGTCGGTGCGGCCCGCCCAGAAGAAGATCAACACCCAGTTCGACACCTGGGAGATCACCCCGGGCACGGACCCGTTCACCACGGTGCCCATGGCCAAGGACGCCCAGGCTCTGCTGACCTGCCCGGTTCGCGACGAGGTTGCCGGGGCCGGCCGCGCCGAGCTGCTGCCGTACTCCCCGGCCCGGTTCGTCACCCTGCTGAACCAGCTGGACTCCGGCCTCTACGACGGCATCGGGTACGACCTGGTCTTCGACGGAGCGGGTCAGGTGACCAGCCTGAAGTCGCTGTACAGGCCCTGACGGGACCACGTCGTCCACCCGGTCGCGGCTCAACGGGTGCCCGGGACACCCAACCCCCCGTCGTCCACGGGCCAATGCCGTGGCTCAGTACTCCAGCTCTGGATCGTGATCTTGCTGGTCGGGCCGGTGCGGAGACGGGTGCGGCCACCGTCACGGCCTCGCGGACGCTGGGGATCGCACTGTCACGTTGCTCACCTGCGTGGATGGGCTGGTCTTCGATCGCCTGGTGCATGGCGGAAGCGTGTTCGACCAGGAGATCCGCAGGCTGGTGGCGGCGGCGTTGCCGTGAAACCGCTCCCTTACTCGCCCGCAGTGAGCCGGATCAGCAGCGCGCCCGGCGCGTGCGGCAGCGACACCCGCAGGGCGTCCCCGTCCCAGATCGCCGCGCCGGCGGACGGGGCGGACGGGTGCAGGACCATCGCCGCGGCCCTACGCCCCGCCAAGTGCCGTACCGGCAACCGCAGTTCGCTCTCTCCGTCGCGCCGCCACACCGACACGTACGACGGCCCGTCCGGCACCCGCATGCCCAGCGCCAGCCACTCGTCCGTCCATCCGGGCAGGCCCAGCGGCCAGAAGGGGACGGCCCGGGCGAGATCCCCGCGGATCGCCTTGTACGTGTCCACGGCGTCCCGTACGAGGGCGAGTTGCTGCCCGGACATGCGGTTGAGATGGCCGGAGAGATGGATCCGGCCGAGCAGCGCCCCGCCCAGGGTGAAGGTGATCAGGTCGTCCTCGAACTCCGGCTGCGGGTACGCCCAGACGGCACCCTGCTCCGGCGGCACCGCCGTGGGCGCGGACGCGGCGATGGGCGGGTAGCGCAGGGGGTCCTGCTGGTCGCTGGTGGACTGGAGCTGGGCGACGGCCAGGGTGGCGCCGTCCATCCGCATGCCGCCGGAGGCGCAGTTCTCGATCACCAGGCCCGGGTGGCGGTCCAGCACGTCGGACAGCCAGTCCAGGTAGGCCTGCGCGTGGCCGAGCAGACCGGCGCCCGGGGCGAGGTCGCCGGGAGCGCAGGTGCCGGGGTCGATCACGACGTTGTAGTCCAGCTTGAGATAGCCGACGCCCCAGTCGCCGACGATCCGGTCCACCGCCTTGTCGAGGTGCGCGCGGGCGGCCGGGTGCCGCAGGTCGAGCTGGTGGCGGCCCTGCTCGGCGAGACGGACACCGTCCCGCTGGAAGAAGGCCTCCGGCGGCAGCGCCGACGCGACCGGACTGCGTACGCCCACCACCTCCGGCTCCAGCCACAGCCCGGGCACCATCCCGCGCTCCCGGATCCGCTCCAGGACCGCCTGGATACCGCCGTCGGGAAAGCGGCGCGGCGACGGCAGCCACTCGCCGACGCTGTCCCACCAGCCCTCGGTGTCGTCGTCGTACCAGCCCGAGTCGATGCAGAAGTACTCCGCGCCCGCCTCGGCCGCCGCGTCGATCAACGGCAGCAGCTTCTCCGTCGTCGGGTCGCCCATCAGCGTGTTCATGTAGTCGTTGAAGACCACGGGGAGGGCCGAGTGGTCCGGGTGTGGGCGGCGCACGGCACGCCGGTACGAGGTCAGGGCGCCCATCGCCTCGTCGAGCCCGGAGCCGAGAGCCAGGGCGGCCGGCACGGTGGTGTGCTCCGCACCCGGAGCCAGCCGTACCCGCCACTGGTGCTCCGCGTCCCTGGGACCGTTCAGCGCCAGATACGTACCGTGGCCGCGTTCGCCCAGGTCCCAGCGCCAGCCGGCCGGGGACTCCACCTGCCACGCCCAGGCCCGTCCGCCGCCCCGCTCCACCAGCGCCCCCATCGGCAGATGACCGTCGCTGGACCAGCTGCCGCGCCCGGCGAGGACGAGGGCGGCCCGGCTGTCGTGCTGGTGGACGTCCCTGCTGATGTCGGCGACGGCGGCGCGCAGCGGCTCGGCGTACCAACGGCACTCCGCGAGCCAGTCGTTGCGGGCCCGGTGCACGTCCAGCGCGTCCGGCGACGGCAGCCCGCCGAGCAGCAGACTGCTGACCGACTGGACGACGAGAGGTTCGGTACCGTCGTTGCGGAGCCGGACTCGGGAGCGGAGGACGGGCAGGCCGGTGGGGGAGGACAGCTCGACGAACGCCGTCAATCCGGTCACCGGGTCGTGGAGTTCGACGGTCAGCGACTCCGAGCCGCTGCGGTGATCCCGGTATCTCAGCCGCGAACCGAAGGCCGTGCCCGTGAAACGCGGGCCCGACCAGCCGCTGCCATGGCCGAGGGCCGTCAACTCGACGAGGGGTAGGGCGGATTCGAGGTCAGCGGATTCCGGGTCACCGATGGGGGTCCCCCCGCTCGAACGAAGTTGAGAGTGGGGGAGCGCCAGCCGTACCAGTCGCAGGGTCCCGTCCGAGGCGGTCGCGAACTCGGCCTCCAGTGCCGAATGCCCCCAACTGAACCCGAATGCCGGGTGGTTGGAGGCCATACGCGCCGAATCCGCCGTACCGGTCAATGTGTTCCTCCATCTGGGTCAGCCGAGTGAATCCATCGTTACGGTCTCTTGACGGCCCCTGTGTGACCGGTCACAATCCTGGCATGAATGTGACCGGTCACACAAGGCGCCCGGCGAGCATCAGGGACGTCGCGACGGCGGCCGGGGTCTCCTACCAGACCGTCTCCCGGGTGATCAACGGCCATCCCAGCGTCAAGCCGTCCACCCGGGAACGGGTGCTCGCCGCCATCGACGAGCTGGGCTTCCGCCGCAACGCCACCGCGCTCGCCCTGGCCAGCGGCCGTACCCGGGCCGTGACCGTGCTCACCGCCAACACCACCCACTACGGCTACGCCTCGATCCTCCAGGGCATCGAGGAGGCCGCCCGCGCCGCGAGCTACGCCGTCGGGATAGGCGTCCTCGAGTCGGCCGACGAGGCCGCGGTCGCCGCCGAGGTGCAGCGGGCCGCCGACGCGGGCGGCGGACTGATCGTGATCGCCTACGATCCGGCCGGTGTACGGGCGTTGGGTGCCGTCCCCGCCGAGCTGCCGGTCGTCGGCGTGGTCGAGACCCCCGCGACCCCGCCCGACCCCGGCCACCCCTGGGTGTGGGCCGACGACCGCGAGGCCGCCTACCAGGCGACCCGGCATCTGCTCGCCCTCGGCCACGAGACCGTGCACTACGTCGCCATCCCGTCCAGCACCCGGCGCACCAGCGCCCGCACCACCGGCTGGCGGCAGGCGCTGAAGGAGGCCGGAGCCCCGGAACCCCGTCCCGTGCAGGGGAGTTGGGGCCCGGCGGGCGGTCATGCGGCGGGCCGCAGGCTGGCCAAGGACCCGGCCGTCACGGCGATCCTGTGCGGCAACGACGACCTGGCGCTCGGGGTGCTGCGCGCCCTGCACGAGTCCGGCCGGTCCGTCCCGGGCGAGGTCAGCGTGGCCGGGTTCGACGACGCCCCGCACTCCGCCTATCTGACCCCGTCGCTGACGACCGTACGCCTCGACTTCACCGGCCTCGGACGGTCGGCGTTCGCCCTGCTGCACGGGGTGCTGGAGGAGTCCGCGCGGATCGCCCCGCACCCCGTCTCGGTACCGGAACTGGTGGTGCGGGAGAGCTCGGGGCCGCCGCCCGCCCACGACTGAGATCTCGGCACCGCCGTCCTGAACCACCCGTCCGCGAAAGGCACTTGGGATACGTGATGACGAAGAGAAGAGCTCTCCCCGCGCTGGCCCTGATATGCATCTCCGCCCTGGCCGCCACCGCGTGCAGCGACCCCACCGCCGGTGACTCCGGCGCGGATGACGCCCAGCAGACGGCCGTGAACCCGACCGCCCGTCTCGACGGCGTGAAGTTGACCATGTGGACCGCGCAGAACACGGTCAACGCACCCAAGCGGGTCATCGACGCCTTCGAGAAGGCCACCGGCGCCGAGGTGGAGACCCAGGCCATCCCGGACCTCTACGAGCAGAACGTGCCCACCAAGCTCGCCTCCGGCGACCGCCCCGACCTGATGTTCTGGCAGCCGTCCATCTCCACGCTGCCGTTCATCCAGCCGCAGCAGAACCTCCTCACCCTCGACGGGGAGGAGTGGGAGGATCGGCTCGGCGACACCGAGAAGTCCCTCGGCATGATCGACGGCAAGCGGTACGCGGCGATCGTCACCAGCCCCGCCATGCTCGGCGTCTACTACAACAAGGACGTCTTCAAGCAGGCCGGGCTGAGCGAGCAGGACTTCCCCAAGTCGTACGACGATCTCCTGGCCCTCGGCCGCACCGTCACGGACAAGACCGACGCGGCCGGCTTCTACGAGGCCGGCGGCGACAAGTGGCCCCTGCAGTGGCAGATGCAGGTCCAGCTCACCGACCTCGACAAGCAGTGGTGGGACGGGCTGAACCACAACAAGGAGAAGTGGACCGACCCGGTTGTGGTCGCCGCGGTCAAGAAGTACAAGGAGAAGTTGCTCGACGCCGGACTCGCCCAGAAGAACTACCGCACGGGCACCTTCACCGGACAGGCCGACGCACTGTGGAAGGGCGAGGCCGGCATGGTCCTCAACGTCACCTCCTTCCAGAGCCAGTTGCAGGCCAAGTACTCCACCGCCGAGATCGACGAGAAGATCGGCTGGTTCCCGGTCGCCAACTCCACCGCGACCGGCATGTACTCGCCCGACCAGACCAACGGCGTCGTCGCCTTCAAGACCGGCGACGAGAAGCGGCAGAACGCCGCCCGGCAGTTCCTCGCCTTCTGGCTCGGCCCGAACTACGCCGACTACATCAAGGCGATGAAGATCCCGTCCGTGCAGCCGTCCGTGCCCACCCCCGACGGGCTGCCGCAGGCCTCCAAGGACCAGGTCGAGGCCCTGCCCACGGCCATCGGCGTCTTCCAGGCCAAGGCGATCGTCGCCCCCGACACGCACCTCTACCTCGCCGACATGATCTACGGAAAGAAGAGCCCGCAGCAGGTCGCGCAGGCGATCCAGGACCAGTTCGCGCAGGTGGCCAAGGCCCAGGGCGCGTCCGGGTTCTAGCGATGGCGGACACGGTCGTACGTACGCGAAAGCAGCCGTCCGCGCAGGGCGCACCGAAGGGCGTGGGCCGACTGCCCCGCGCCGCCGTTCACCACCCCTGGTGGTTCGCGCTCCCCGCGATCGTCGTCTTCGCGGGCTTCTTCCTGGTGCCCAACCTGCTCAACTTCTACTACCCGTTCACCAACTGGTCCTCCTACCACGCGGACATCGCCTTCACCGGCCTCGACAACTTCAGGACCATCGCCGACGACGGCTCCCTGCTCCGCGCGATCCGCACGACCCTGCTGTACGCCCTGCTGGCGGCGCTGTTCCAGAACGGCTTCGGGCTGGTGCTGGCGCTGCTGCTGGAGTCCGACACCCGCTTCAACCGGTTCTTCCGCGCCGTCTTCTTCCTGCCGGTGCTCATCTCCGCGCTCGCCACCGGTTACGTCTTCCAGGCACTCCTCGACCAGGACGGCGCCCTCAACTCGGTGCTCGGCACGGACATTCCGTGGCTGGGCTCGACTACCTGGACGCTGGTCGTGGTCACCCTCATCCACGGCTGGAAGTGGATGGGCCTGTCGATGCTGATCTATCTGGCGGGGCTGAAGGGCATTCCCGGCGAGATGCTGGAGGCCTCGAAGTGCGACGGCGCCGGGCCGTGGCGGACCTTCTGGTCGGTGCGCCGGCCGATGCTCGCGCCCGCCGTCACCTTCAACGTCACCACCGCGCTGATCGGCTCGATGAACACCTTCGACATCGTGCAGGCCACGACCGGCGGCGGCCCCGCGGCCTCCACGGAGGTCTTCAACATCTACATGTTCCGGATCTTCGGCCAGGGCCTGTACGCCCAGGCCTCCGCGATGAGCCTCGTCCTCTTCCTGGTGGTGGTCGCCGTCGCGATCCCGCTGGTCGTCGGCCTGCGGCGAAGGGAGCAGCTGCTGTGAACCCGGCCGTTGCATGGCGGTACGGCCGTCCTGCCCTTGTCCTCCTCCTCGCAGGTCTGGCCGTCGGCGTACCGCTGTGGCTGGTCGCCGTCACCTCCGCCAAGCCGCAGGCGGAGGCCATCAAACCCAACCTCGACCTGCCGCGGCACTGGCAGCCCGGCAGCAACTACGAAGACGCGGTCAGCCAGGGGGAGATGCTGCGCGGCTTCGTCAACTCCCTGCTCGTCGTGGTGCCTTCCGTCGTCCTCGTCCTGCTCCTCGGGGCCGGCGCCGCCTGGGTCTTCGCCCGCCGCAAGTCCAAGCTGGTCTCGGCGGCGTACGCGCTGTGCATCAGCGGACTGCTGCTGCCGCCCGCCGTCATCACCATCGTCATGGAGCTGCGGCAGCTCGGGCTCGCGAACACCCGGCCGGGCATGATCGCCGTCTACACCGGGATGTACCTCTCCACGTCGATCTTCTTCATGACCGGCTTCATCCGCGCCATCCCCATGGAGCTGGAGGAGGCCGCGCGCATCGACGGCGCGAAACCGGCCCGCATCTTCCTGCGGATCGTCCTCCCGCTGCTCAGGCCTGTCATCGCCACCGCGACGATCATGGTGATGCTCTACGCCTGGAGCGACATCTTCTACGCCTTCTTCATCCTCGGCGGCGGAGACCGGGCGACCCTCCCGCTGAATCTCTACCAGGTCGCCAGCGCCCAGCTCTACCTCAACAACTGGCATCTCGTCTTCGCGTACGTCGTGGTGATGAGCCTGCCGATGGTCGCCGTGTTCCTCGTCGGCCAGCGAAAGATCGTGTCCGGAATCACCAGTGGAGCCGTCAAATAACCGGAGGTCCAGCAGCGTGACCACCCCCACCCGCACCCCCACCCGCACCAGATCCCGCACCAGAACCGCCCTGATCACAGCCCTACTTGGAGCAGCCACCATGGCAGTCACCCTCCCCGCGGCGGGACCAGCGGCAGCCTCCCCCACTCTCGGCTTCGCTCGAGCGGGAGGTGCCCCCATCCCACAGCGCCTCACCGTAGACCTCGCCGCCTCCGAGGGCCCGGTGATGCTCGGCGCCAACGGCGCCCTCTACGGCCTCAGCGACGACGGCGTGCCCAGCGACGCCGCCCTGGCACCCCTGAAGATCACCAGCATCTCGCAGAAGCCGGAGGGCGGCGCCCAGCACCCCAACGGCGACGCGCTCTCGGTCTCCAAGTCGTTCTTCCGCAACGGCGGCGGCGAGATCAACGTCATGATGCAGGACATCTACGCCAAGTGGCCCTACGAGGACCTCGGCATCGACGACTACCTCCCCAAGGTCGACAAGATCGTCAAGGAGGTGTCGGCCGACCCGAACAGCGACCGTTTCGTCTACATCCCGTTCAATGAGCCCGACCAGATCTGGTACCAGCTCGGCGTCTCCGACCAGGCCCAGTACGAGGCCAACCGGGACCGGTTCTTCAAGGACTGGAAGACGGTGTACGAGCGGATCCGCGCGATCGACCCGGATGCCAGGATCGCCGGTCCCAACGAAGCCGCCTACCACACCCGCCTGTTGACCGACTTCCTCGCCTTCGCCAAGCGTGAGAACGTCCTGCCGCAGGTGATGACCTGGCACGAGCTGGGCTCCGGCTCGCTGCGGGACTTCCAGGGGCACTACGACAACTACCGTTCGGTCGAGCGGGAGTTGGGCATAGCCCCGCTGAAGATCAACATCGACGAGTACGCCAACCGCCGTGACCTGTCCGTCCCCGGGCAGCTCGTGCAGTGGGTGTCGATGTTCGAGCGGAACAAGGTGTACGCCAACCAGGCCTACTGGGACGCCGCCGGCAACATGGACGGCAACGTCGTCCGGTCCAACATCCCCAACGGCGGCTGGTGGTTCTTCCGCTGGTACGCCGGGATGACCGGCAACACCGTCAAGGTGACCCCGCCGCAGGCCAACACCATCGACACCCTCCAGGGCCTCGCCTCCCTCGATGCCTCGCGCCGCCAGGCCCAGGTCCTGCTGGGCGGCTCGGCCGGTGACTCCGACGTCGTGGTCCAGAACGTCTCACGGTCCCTCTTCGGCCGTACGGTCACCGCGACCGTCGCCGAGGCCGCCTGGTCCGGATACGAGGGGCAGCACGCGACGCCCCGGGTCCTCGCGCGTACGAAGGTCCAGGTCGCGGACGACGGCACGGTGAGCGTCCCGCTGCGGGGCCTGCACAAGATGGCGGCGTACCGGATCGTCCTCACCCCCGGCGGCTCCGGCACTCCGGCCGCCGCCTCCGTCCCCTGGTCGGCGTCGTACGAGGCCGAGGAAGCCGCCATCACCGGCGGCCGGGTCTACACCCAGGGCACGGTGAGCAACGCCAACGGCTACGCGGCCTCCGGCACCAAGGACGTCGGCTCGCTCAACACCGCCACCAGCAAGGTCGACTTCACGGTGACGGTCCCTGAGGCGGGCACCTACGACCTGGCGATTCTCTACGGCAACCAGTCCGGCACCCCGGCCACCCAGAAGCTGTCGGTCGACGGAGGCACCCCGGTCACGGTGACCTACCCCTCCACCGAGAACTGGACCTACCGCGCCAAGAAGGACGTCAGCCTCGATCTGCCGGCCGGCACCCACACACTGACCCTCGCCAAGGGCGACGCCGAGGTCACCCTCGACCGCGTCGACCTGACCGCCCGCACCGCCGAGCCCGCCGCCCGGTACGAGGCCACGCTCGCCGACATCAGCGGCCGGCCGTCCTACGACTACACCTCCTCGGCCGGGGTCGGGACCGGCGCCCTCGTCCTGCGCTCCGGCGACAAGGCGGTCTTCGACGTCTACGCCCCGCGCGACGGCTACTACACGGTCGTGTCCCAGGCCACGGCGCCGGTGCGGCTCGCCCTGCACGGGGAGACGGTCACGGCGGCGCCCGGCCGGCCCCTGCGGCTCTACCTCGTCGCGGGCAACAACCGCGTCGCGACGACCGCCCAGCAGGCCGCCGTCCGCTCCCTCGACGTCTCCGGCGCCGGCTCGACCGCCGGCACGCTCTCCTACGAGGGCGCCGCGGCCACCCTCGCGGTCGGCGCCCAACTCGTCGACTCCGCGCACGCCTCCGCCGGGTCCTACATCGGGTGGCTCGGCAACAGCGCCGCCAGCACCGCCGAGTTCACGGTGGACGCACCCCGGTCCGGCCGCTACGTCCTGGTCGTCCACTACGCCCACAACGACCGGCGCGACAACGGCCACGCCTACAACACGGACATCATGTCCCGTACGGCGGACATCACGGTCGGGACCGCGGCGCCCCGGAAGGTCACCTTCAAGAACACCTGGAGCTGGGACGACTACTGGACGCAAGGCGTCCCCGTCGACCTGAAGGCGGGCTCCAACAAGGTGACGTTCGGGAACGCGAGCGCCTGGGCACCGAACATCGACCGCATCGAACTGGGCCGCGTCGTCGGCTAGGCCAAGGACACACGGGCCGGCTCCGCTCACCAGCGGGGCCGGCCCCCGCCGTTCACGCCCGGTCGACCTCCTCCCGCACCGCGTCGTAGTCGGCGAAGGCCGCGTCGACGTCGGCTTTGGTCAGTCCGTAGCGGGACAGGTCGTAGGTGTGCCGGCGGGTGCCCTTGGGGCGGGCGACGACCCCGGGGAGCCGGGCCGCGTCCGCCTCGGTCCAGCGGGCGCCGATCGCGTCGTAGAGCTTGGGGGCGCCGGTGGCCGGGTCGGAGCCGAGCCAGGAGTACGGGACGTCCACCAGCGCCTCCGAGGGCATGGCGGCCCGGGCCGCGACACCGCGCGCGGCGGAGCGGCTCAGCAGTTCAAGCCAGGTGGCGCCGATGTGGTGCAGGTCGAGGGGGCGGACGCTGACGCCCATGCCGTGCTCGACCAGGCTGCAGTAGGAGGCCACGGCGGTGGCCGGGTCGCGGTGGGTCCAGACGATCGTGGCGTCCGGGAACACCGTGCGCAGCGCGTCGAGGTTCTCCAGGTGCATGGGGGACTTCAGCATCCAGCGGCGCCGCGGACGGCCGTACTGGAGGACCTGGTACACCTGCTTGAGGTGCTGGTAGTCGGGGACGAAGTCCCGCTCGTAGTGCCAGGCCTGGTAGGCGGGGATGCGGGCCTGGGACAGAGGCATCAGGGCGTGCGGGAGGACGAACGTGCACTCCTCGGGGCCCTCGGCGACCAGGGGGTGGATGTCGCGGAAGCGCGGCGTGAACAGGTTGGTTCCGCCGACCAGCCACTTCGCGGGCGCGATCGCCTTCCGGCGCTTCTCGGGCGGTACCGCGAGGTCCGGCGTCATCAGTTCCCACAGCAGGGGACATCGGTGCTCGTCCGAGATCGACAGCACGCCGTGCGTGACCGTGGTGGCGGTGCGCGGCAGGCCCACCACGAACACCGGCCGCTCTATGGGCTCCTGCTCGATCTCCGGGTGCTCGGCGATCAGCCGTCGGATCCGGGCCCGGTTGGCGAGGTGTCTGCCGACGTGGGTCTGCGCGGACATCCAGCCGACCGGCGTGAGGGTCTCGTCCTCGGCCCAGTGGCGCAGCAGCAACCGGAAGCCGTCGGCGAACCCCTCGTCCACGTCCGCCCGCCCGGCCCGGTCGAGGAGCCGTTCGAAGGTCCGGTCGGGGGTGTGACGGCCGCCGAACACCGGCCGGAGCGCCAGGTTGGCCAGGGTGAGGGGGAGAGGGGTGGAGGACACGGGAGGGATTCCTTCCGGGGGTTGGGTGAGTTGGCCGTCCGGGCCGGAGAGTTGACAGCCCTGCCCATTCTGCCGACCCGGCAACCTCTGCCCGGCCCGGCGGCGACCCGTCAACACAACCATTCCCGACGGACGAGGCCCTGATGACCAGACCGAGCCGCACCCCCCACCGTCTCCCCGGCAAGCTCCTCATCGGCACACTCGCCGCCCTGCTCGTCGGCACCGGCGGCATGCTGACCGTGCGGCACACCGCCGACGCCGCCGCCCCGGAGATCCCGGCCCCGGCGAACCGGGCCACCAAGGCGCTGGCCGCCGCCCGCGTCGCCGAGAAGCTGGACCGCGGCCTGGTCGCGGTGCCCGCCACCGGCGGCAACCTCGTCACCTGGCGCATGCTGGGCGACGACCCGGAGGGCGTGACCTTCCGCCTCTACCGCGGCGGCACCCTCATCCAGGAGACCGCCAAGACCAACCACCTGGACACCGGCGGCGGTTCGAGCTCGACGTACGAGATCCGCGCCGTCGTGAACGG
Source organism: Streptomyces dysideae (assembly GCF_001514305.1). Taxonomy (GTDB): domain Bacteria; phylum Actinomycetota; class Actinomycetes; order Streptomycetales; family Streptomycetaceae; genus Streptomyces; species Streptomyces dysideae. The sequence goes on along the minus strand of NZ_KQ949122.1, from coordinate 15,109 downwards.
CACCGAGACCAGAGGCGGCACAGCCTCCGTCTGGGCCAACGGCCGCCTCGACATCCCCCTGCAGAAGCCCCCGGGCGGCACCACCCGCGACGGCGTCACCTACACCTACGCCGCCAACGACGCGAGCGTCGGCGACCTCGACGGCGACGGCCAGTACGAGCTGGTCCTCAAATGGGCGCCGTCCAACGCCACCGACGTCGCCAACTCCGGTACCTGCACCGGCCCGACGGTCTTCGACGCGTACGAGCTGAACGGCACCCGGCTGTGGCGGGTCAACCTCGGCACCAATGTGCGCAGCGGCTCGCACTACGACTCGTTCCAGGTCTACGACTACAACGGCGACGGCAAGGCCGAGATGGCCGTCCGCACCTCCGACGGCTCCCGCGACTCGGCGGGCACGGTCATCGGCAGCGCGACCGCCTCCCATCTCGCCGACAACTGCGCGGTGTTGAGCGGCCCGGAGTACCTGTCCGTCTTCAACGGGCAGACCGGCCGCGTCATGGACTCCGTCCCCTTCGAACCCGCCCGCGGCTCCGTCTCCGACTGGGGTGACACCTGGGGCAACCGCGAGGGACGGCTGCTGTCCGCGACCGCCTACCTCAACGGCTCCACGCCCAGCATGGTGTTCAGCCGGGGCATCTACGAGCGGATCGCGCTGGCCGCGTACACCTGGAACGGCACCGACCTCACCCGCACCTGGAAGTTCGACACCAACTCCTCGACCAACTACGGCAAGGGCTACGACCAGCAGGGCAACCACAACCTCGCGGTCGCCGACGTCGACGCCGACGGCCGGGACGAGATCCTCTACGGCGCCATGGCCGTCGACGACAACGGCAGCGCCCTGTGGACCACCAAGCTGGGCCACGGCGACGCCCTGCACGTCGGCGATCTCAACCCGGCCCGCCCCGGCCTGGAGTCCTTCAACGTCCACGAACACACCGACGCCGCCTACGGCTACGAGATGCACGACGCTCGCACCGGCCAGATCCTCTGGGGCACGCGCACCGGCACGGACGTCGGCCGCGGCATCTGCGCCGACCTCACCCGCGACCACGCAGGCGCCGAGTGCTGGTCGAGCGCGGGCGGGCTGTACACGGCCAACGGCACGAAGATCAGCGACGCCGTGCCCACCTTCGGCGGGGGAGCCTCGTACAACTCGGCGATCTGGTGGGACGGCGACGCGAACCGCGAACTCCTCGACCACCGCTGGTCGGGGAGTGCGGGGGTCGGCTACGCCCAGATCCTGAAGTACACCGGCTCCACCGACCTCACCCGCATCTGGCTCGACCAGGACGCCAAGTCCAACAACTGGACCAAGGGCAACCCGGCACTCTCCGCCGACCTGCTGGGCGACTGGCGCGAGGAGATGCTGTGGCGCAACGCCGACTCCACGGCCCTGCGTCTCTATGCCACCCCGCACCCCACCGGGTTCCGGCTGCCGACCCTGATGCACGACCCGGTCTACCGGCTCGGCGTCGCCTGGCAGAACACGGGCTACAACCAGCCGCCGCAGGTCAGCTACTACCTCGGCACCAGGTGACCTAAGCAGCAGCCACCTTCGGGGACGGGGCGCCCGCCCCGTCCCCGTACCGCGCCCGCAGCTCCGACAGCACACCGAACACGGCCGCGGTGAGCGGCACCGACAGCAGCATGCCGAGGATGCCTGCGATCGACGCGCCCGCCGTGAGCGCCAGCAGGATCGCCGCCGGGTGCATCTGCACGGTCCGGCTCTGGATCATCGGCTGGAGCACGTTCCCCTCGAGGACCTGCACCGCCAGCACCACGCCGAGTGCCCACAGCGCCGTCACCAGGCCGCGGTCCGCGAACGCGACCAGGATCGCCACCGCGCCGGACAGGAAGGCGCCCAGATACGGGATGTAGGCCCCGACGAACACCAGCGCCCCGAGGCCCAGCGCACCCGGCACCTGGAGGATCAGCAGACCGACGGCGATACAGACACCGTCGATGAAGGCGATGATCGTCGTCCCCCGCATGAAGCCCTCGATCGCCTGGAAGGCCCGCCGGGCCATCACCTCCAGGGAGTCCCCGGTGCCGCGCGGCGCGAACGAGTGCAGCGAGGCGGCCGCCCGGTCACCGTCGCGCAGGAAGAAGAACATCAGCAGCAGTGCCAGAATCGCCGTCGCGATGAACTCGGTGACGACACCGACCCCGCTGAGCACCCCGGAGGCCGCGGTGCCGCCGAACTTGGACAGCAGCTCCTTCGCGTTCTTGGCGAGGTCGTCCAGTGACGTCCCGGCGAAACCGAACTCGTCGCCGAGCGACTTCGCCGCGTTCCGCAGCGAGGTGATGATCTGGTCCCCGGTGTCGATCAGAGCGGTCACCACGATGTACGCGGCACCGCCCACGACCAGCAGCACGGCCGCACAAGTCAGCGCGGCGGCAAGGGACTTGTTGAACCTCATCGCCACCAGCCGCCGGTAGAACGGCCCGAGCAGCGCGGTCCCGAGCAGGGCCAGCAGCACCGGTGTGACAGCGGTCTGGAAGGTGATGCAGAGCCACACGCCCACGGAGACCACACCGGTCACGAGCAGCGTGAGCGCGCTCCACACGGCGATGTGCCGGGCGGGTTCCGGGAGGAAGCCGCGGGGTATGCCGGGTGCCGCGGGCCGGACCGCGGGGGCACCGGCGGTACGTATCGTCGTCCGCGTCCGATGGACGGGCGGACGGACCCGACGCCCCGGCCGTCTTCCGCGAGGGCCTCTACGCGCTTCTCCCGTACGGCTGTTCATGTTGTTGTGCACTCCCGTAGATCACGCTGCGGCCGAGGGGCCACAGCGTAGACCCGGGCCCCACGGGCCCGACGGCGCGGGTGCGGTCGGCCTCTCCCTCACAGGCCGACCGCACCCCGCCGGGTTCCCGGCCGCCGCCGCTACTCGGCGACCGGGAGGCTCGCTCCGTCCCGCAGGAACAGCGGGATACGGTCCAGCGGGGCGTCGACCGTCACGGCCGTACCGCCCTGGTACGTCTCACCCGTCCACGCGTCCGTCCAGGTCGCGCCCGCCGGGAGGTACGTCGTCCGGGCCGTCGCACCCGCCGTCAGCACCGGCGCCACCAGCAGGTCCCGGCCGAACAGGTAGGCGTCGTCGACCCCCCAGGCCGCCTGGTCCTCGGGGAACTCCAGGAACAGCGGCCGCATCACCGGCAGCCCCTCCTCGTGCGCCTCCCGCATGACCTGGAGGACGTACGGCTTCAGCCGCTCGCGCAGCCGCAGGTACTGCTCCAGGATCGCGCCGGCCTTCTCGCCGTACGACCAGACCTCGTTGGGGCCGCCGGTCATGGCCGGGCCGAGCGGCATGCCCGGGTCGCGGAAGCCGTGCAGGCGCATCAGCGGGGACAGCGCGCCGAACTGGAACCAGCGGACCATGACCTCCTGGTACGCCGGGTCGTTCGGGTCGCCGCCGTGGAAGCCGCCGATGTCGGTGTTCCACCAGGGGATGCCGGACAGCGCGGTGTTGAGGCCGGCCGCGATCTGGCTGCGCAGGGTCGGGAAGTCGACGCCGACGTCACCGGACCACACGGCGGCGCCGTAGCGCTGGCTGCCCGCCCACGCCGAGCGGTTGAGGGTGATGATCTCGTCCTCGCCGGACGCGCGCAGGCCCTCGTAGAAGGTGCGGGCGTTCTCGGCCGGATACATGTTGCCGACCTCCAGGCCCGGGCCGGCCCAGTAGCGCAGGTTCTCCTGGAAGCCCGGCTTCAGCTCCGGCTCGCAGGCGTCCAGCCAGAAGGCCGTGATGCCGTACGGGGTCAGGTAGTTGTCGCGGACGCGCTCCCACACGAACTCACGGGCGTCCGGGTTGGTGGCGTCGTAGAAGGCGACCTGGACGGTGGAGGCGACCTCCTTGTCCGGCCAGTCGGCGTGCGCCATCGGGCCGTACTGGGTGCCGATGAAGTAGCCGCGCTGCTCCATCACCGGATGGTTCTCGGACAGCGGCGACACCGACGGCCACACGCTCACCACCAGCTTGATACCGAGCTCCTCCAGCTCACGCACCATCGCCGCCGGGTCGGGCCACTCCTTCGGGTCGAACTTCCACTCGCCGAGGTGCGTCCAGTGGAAGAAGTCGCAGACGATGACGTCGATGGGCAGGCCCCGGCGCTTGTACTCCCGGGCCACTGAGAGAAGTTCGTCCTGGGTGCGGTAGCGCAGCTTGCACTGCCAGAAGCCCGCCGCCCACTCCGGCAGCATCGGCGTCCGGCCGGTCGCCGCGCTGTAGCGGCGCTGGCCCTCGGCCGGGGCGCCCGCGGCGATCCAGTAGTCGATCTGGCGGGCCGAGTCGGCCACCCAGCGGGTGCCGTTGCCGGCCAGCTCGACACGGCCGATCGCCGGGTTGTTCCACAGCAGGGTGTAGCCGCGGCTGGAGGTGAGCACCGGGATGCCGACCTCGGCGTTGCGCTGGACCAGGTCGAGGACCAGGCCCTTCTGGTCGAACCGCCCGTGCTGGTGCTGGCCGAGGCCGTACAGCTTCTCGTCGTCGTACGCGGCGAACCGCTGCTCCAGCCGGTGGTAGCCGTTGCCGACCGCCGTGTAGAGGCGGGGGCCGGGCCACCAGAAGTGGGCGCGCTCCTCGGCGAGGAGCTCCTCGCCGTCCCCGGTGCGCAGGAAGCGGATCATGCCCTCGGCGTCGACCTCGACGGTCAGCGTGCCGACGGTCAGCGACGCGTGCCCGTCCTCGATCTTGACGGCGGACTCGGTCGCCGGGGCCTCGTCCAGGAGAGCGCCGGGCAGCCCGTCCAGGACCGGTCCGCCGAGCCGGGCCCGGACCCGGACCGCGTCAGGACCCCACGGCTCGATACGTACGGTCTCCTGACGGCCGCTCCACTCCAGCGCGCCGTCCCGCTCGCGGAACGTACCGACGGTCGGGGAGGACTGCGCGAGGCTGACCGTGCCGGTCGGGGTCTGGTTTTCGGCAGGCTGATTCACGTGGCGTGCTCCTGGAGGAGGGCAGACAGGGGGTGCCCGGGTAAGGGCGAGGTGGACGGAGGCTGCTGGGTCAGGACCTGACGGGAGCCGGGCCCGTGCTCGCCCGGACCGTCAACTCGGGTGCGATCAGCACCACTTCGTCCTTGCCGTGGCCGTCCAGCTTGGCGACCAGACGTTCCACGGCGTGCCGGCCCATCTCCTGCGCGGGAATGGAGACCGACGTCAGCCGCACCGAGGCCTGGGTGGCGACCTGGTCGGGGCAGACCGCGACCACCGACACGTCCTCGGGCACGGCACGGCCCTGCTGGCGCAGCAGGGCGAGCATGGGTTCGACCGCCGACTCGTTCTGCACGACGAAGCCCGTGGTGTCCGGGCGCTCGTCGAGGATCCGGGCGAGGGTCACGGCCATCGCGTCGTATCCGCCGTCGCACGGCCGGTGCAGCAGCCGTACGCCCAACTCCCGGGCCCGGGACCGGAGTCCGTCGAGAGTGCGCTCGGCGAAACCGGTGTGCCGCTCATAGACGGCCGCGGCTTCTCCTATGACAGCGATGTCGCGGTGCCCGAGCATCGCGAGATGCTCGACGCACAGTGCGCCCGTCGCCTTGAAGTCGAGATCGACGCAGGTCAGTCCGGAGGTGTCGGCGGGCAGCCCGATGAGCACCGACGGCTGGTCCGTGCCGCGCAGCAACGGCAGCCGCTCGTCGTCCAGCTGGACGTCCATCAGGATCATCGCGTCGGCGAGCCCGCTGCCGGTGACCCGGCGTACGGCGTCGGGACCCTCCTCGCCGGTGAGCAGCAGGACGTCGTAGCCGTGCATGCGCGCCGTCGTCGCGACCGCGATGGCGATCTCCATCATCACCGGCACATACATGTCGGTGCGCAGTGGGACCATCAGCGCGATGATGTTCGACTTGCTGCTGGCCAGGGCGCGGGCGCCCGCGTTCGGGTGGTACCCGAGCTCGCGGATGCTCTGCTCGACCCGCTGCCGGGTGGCCCCGGAGATGGACCGCTTGCCGCTGAGGACATAGCTCACCGTGCTCGCCGAGACTCCGGCGTGCTGGGCGACCTCGGCGAGGGTGACCATCCAGCTCTCCAAGTTTTTGTGAAGCGCTTCGACAGTGCGCAGTGCGAATACGGGCGGGTGAGGGTGGTTCGACAGTAGCTCCACCGGGAGTGGGTGTCCATAGGTTGTCGAAGCGCTTCGACAAAGACTTGCCGGGCGGGGCGGCGGCAGCGGGGGCGCGCCGCCGGAACGGCCATGCGGGACCACCCTCGTCCGGCCTCGCCGGTCCTCCCGGGAGCGGCCTTTCCGGGGTGCGGGTTCCTGCCTACCATGACCGGCCGTGGGGGGCCATGGAGCGGGACCGGACGAACCCGGCAGGTGGATCGGCCCGTACCGCGTTGCTGCGGGGCGAACTGGCGCAGGACGAGTCGATGGTGCGGCGCTTCCGGTGTGAGGCCGACGCGGCGTCGGCGGTGCGCGGACCGGGAGTCGCGCCGGTACTGCGCTACGACCTGGACGGCCCCGTCCCGCTCGTCACCGGCCGCGGTGTGCTCTGCCCTGGCAGGACCAGCCCACCGACGAGATCATGATCCGGCTCAACCGCCAGGGCGGCGCGGGACCGCTGGGCACCAAGTACGGCAGCGTCAGCCTCGGCGGCGCGATGTGGGACATCTGCGAGGGTGACATCGGCTGGAAGGTGCACTCCTTCGTCCGCCGCGCCGACACCACCAAGCCCACGCTCAACCTCGACGACTTCACCCAGGCCCTGGTCCGCCGCAAGCTGCTGACCGACGACAAGTACGTCTCCGGCATCGAGTCCGGCACCGAGGTCTTCAAGGGAACCGGCCGCCTGGACACCAAGGCGTACTCCGTCGACATCGGCTGAACGGCCGCGCCAGGGGTGGTGGCCTCGCCCTGAATCGGGTACATACGATCGAGTAGCACCCGTCGGTAACCAAAACGGCCCGAGATCCCGATTCGCGGCGAGGTGAGCCTCATGTCCGCTACACCCACCCCACCCACCGTCACCGAACGTGAGGCCCGCCAGGTGGCGGAGGCCGCCCGGGAACAGGACTGGCGCAAGCCCAGCTTCGCCAAGGAACTGTTCCTCGGCCGCTTCCGGCTCGACCTGATCCACCCCCACCCCACCCCGCCCGACGACGACGCGCAGCGCGGGGAGGAGTTCCTGGCCAAGCTGCGCGACTTCTGCGAGACCAAGGTGGACGCGGCCCGCATCGAGCGCGAGGCCAGGATCCCCGACGAGGTGATCGACGGGCTCAAGGAGCTCGGCGCCCTCGGCATGAAGATCGACACCAAGTACGGCGGCCTCGGCCTCACCCAGGTGTACTACAACAAGGCGCTGGCCCTGGTGGGCTCGGCCAGCCCGGCGATCGGTGTGCTCCTGTCGGCGCACCAGTCGATCGGCGTACCGCAGCCGCTGAAGCTGTTCGGCACGCCCGAGCAGAAGGAACAGTTCCTGCCGCGCTGCGCCCGCACCGACATCAGCGCCTTCCTCCTGACCGAGCCGGACGTCGGCTCCGACCCGGCACGGCTGGCGACGAGCGCGGTCCCGGACGGGGACGAGTACGTCCTCGACGGAGTGAAACTGTGGACCACCAACGGTGTGGTCGCCGACCTGCTGGTCGTGATGGCCCGCGTCCCGAAGAGCGAGGGCCACAAGGGCGGCATCACCGCCTTCGTCGTGGAGACCAACTCGCCCGGCATCACCGTCGAGAACCGCAACGCCTTCATGGGCCTGCGCGGCATCGAGAACGGAGTCACCCGCTTCCACCAGGTCCGGGTCCCCGCCGCCAACCGCATCGGCCCCGAGGGCGCGGGCCTGAAGATCGCGCTGACCACCCTCAACACCGGCCGGCTGTCGCTCCCGGCGTCCTGCGTGGCGGCCGGCAAGTGGTGCCTGAAGATCGCCCGCGAGTGGTCGGCGGCCCGCGAGCAGTGGGGCAAGCCGATCGCCCACCACGAGGCGGTCGGGTCGAAGATCAGCTTCATCGCGGCGACGACCTTCGCCCTGGAGGCCGTACTGGACCTGTCGAGCCAGATGGCCGACGAGGACCGCAACGACATCCGCATCGAGGGCGCGCTGGCCAAGCTCTTCTCCTCCGAGATGGCCTGGCTGATGGCCGACGAGCTGGTCCAGATCCGCGGCGGCCGAGGCTTCGAGACGGCGGCCTCCCTCGCCGCCCGCGGCGAACGCGCGGTCCCCGCCGAACAGGTCCTGCGTGACCTCCGTATCAACCGCATCTTCGAGGGCTCGACGGAGATCATGCACCTCCTCATCGCCCGGGAGGCGGTCGACGCCCACCTGTCGGTGGCCGGTGACCTGATCGACCCGGAGAAATCCCTGTCGGACAAGGCGAAGGCGGGCGCGAACGCCGGTGTCTTCTACGCCAAGTGGCTGCCGAAACTGGTCGCAGGCCAGGGCCAACTCCCCTACTCGTACGGCGAGTTCAAGCGCGAGGTCGACCTCTCCCCGCACCTCCGCTACATCGAACGCACCGCCCGCAAGCTCGCCCGCTCCACCTTCTACGCCATGTCCCGCTGGCAGGGCCGGATGGAGACCAAGCAGGGCTTCCTGGGCCGCATCGTCGACATCGGCGCCGAGCTGTTCGCGATGAGCGCGGCCTGCGTACGCGCCGAACTCCTGCGCAGCGAGGGCGACCACGGCCGCGAGGCCTACCAGCTCGCCGACGTCTTCTGCCGCCAGTCCCGGATCCGCGTCGAGGAGCTCTTCGGCCGCCTGTGGACCAACACCGACGACCTCGACCGCAAGGTCGTCAAGGGAGTGCTGTCGGGCACCTACGAGTGGCTGGAGCAGGGCATCGTCGACCCGTCGGGCGAGGGCCCGTGGATCGCGGACGCCACACCCGGACCGAGCGAACGGGAGAACGTGCACCGCCCGATCCGGTGACCGACTCATGACAGGGCGTCCCCCCTCGGATCCCCCTCCGAGGGGGACGCGCTGTCCTCACACACCGTCCTTACGGCCACAATGGGGGGATGAGTGACAGTCCAGCCCCCCTCGCCGACCCGCACCTCGTCTACGACCCTGTGGTGGGTGACGGTCCGAAGGACGTGGTGATCCTCGGCTCCACCGGCTCGATCGGCAGCCAGGCCATAGACCTCGTGCTGCGCAACCCGGACCGGTTCCGCGTCACCGCGCTCTCCGCCAACGGCGGCCGGGTCGGCCTCCTCGCCGAGCAGGCGTACCAGCTGAAGGTGCGGACCGTCGCGGTCGCCCGCGAGGACGTCGTACCGGCGCTGCGGGAGGCTTTGAAGGCTCAGTACGGCGCGGGGGAGCCGCTCCCCGAGGTGCTGGCCGGCCCGGACGGCGCCACCCGGCTCGCCGCCTCCGACTGCCACACCGTGCTGAACGGCATCACCGGCTCCATCGGCCTGGCCCCGACCCTCGCCGCCCTGGAGGCGGGCCGCACCCTCGCGCTCGCCAACAAGGAGTCCCTCATCGTCGGCGGGCCGCTGGTCAAGGCCCTCGCCAAGCCCGGGCAGATCATTCCGGTCGACTCCGAGCACGCCGCCCTCTTCCAGGCGCTGGCCTCCGGCACCCGGGCCGACGTACGCAAGATCGTCGTCACCGCCTCCGGCGGCCCCTTCCGCGGCCGGACGAAGGAGGAGCTGGCCGACGTCACCGTCGAGGACGCCCTCGCGCACCCCACCTGGGCCATGGGCCCGGTGATCACGATCAACTCCGCGACCCTCGTCAACAAGGGCCTGGAGGTCATCGAGGCACACCTTCTCTACGACATTCCCTTCGACCGCATTGAGGTCGTCGTGCATCCCCAGTCGTATGTCCACTCGATGGTTGAGTTCACAGACGGATCCACGATCGCGCAGGCGACGCCCCCCGACATGCGCGGGCCGATCGCCATCGGCCTCGGCTGGCCCGAACGCGTCCCCGACGCCGCCCCCACCTTCGACTGGAGCAAGGCGTCGACCTGGGAGTTCTTCCCGCTCGACAACGACGCGTTCCCGTCGGTCAACCTGGCGAGGCACGTGGGACAGCTCGCGGGCACCGCCCCGGCGGTGTTCAATGCGGCCAACGAGGAGTGCGTGGAGGCGTTCCGGGCCGGCGCGCTGCCCTTCAACGGCATCATGGAGACCGTGACACAGGTGGTGGAGGAGCACGGAACGCCGCGTACGGGAACCTCACTCACCGTCGCGGACGTCCTCGAAGCGGAGACCTGGGCGCGGACCCGGGCCCGGGAACTGACGGCACAGACGGCGGAGGCCCGTGCATGACGACCCTGATGTTCATCCTCGGCATAGTGGTCTTCGCAGTCGGCCTGCTGGCCTCGATCGCGTGGCACGAGCTGGGGCACCTGTCCACGGCCAAGCTGTTCGGCATCCGCGTGCCGCAGTACATGGTCGGCTTCGGCCCGACCATCTGGTCGCGGAAGAAGGGCGACACCGAGTACGGCATCAAGGCGATCCCGCTCGGCGGCTACATCCGCATGATCGGCATGTTCCCGCCCGGCCCCGACGGCAGACTGGAGGCCCGCTCCACCTCGCCCTGGCGCGGCATGATCGAGGACGCCCGCTCGGCCGCGTTCGAGGAGCTCAGGCCGGGTGACGAGACCCGCCTCTTCTACACGCGCAAGCCCTGGAAGCGCGTCATCGTGATGTTCGCGGGCCCGTTCATGAACCTGGTCCTCGCGTTCGGCCTGTTCCTCACGGTGCTGATGGGCTTCGGCATCCAGCAGCAGACCACCACCGTCGCCTCGGTCTCCCCGTGCGTCATCTCGCAGAGCGAGAACCGCGACGAGTGCAAGAAGTCCGACCCCCAGTCCCCGGCCGAGGCCGCGGGCATGGAGGCCGGCGACAAGATCGTCTCCTTCGCGGGGGTCCGCACCGACGAGTGGAGCACCCTCTCCGACCTCATCCGCGACAGCGCGGGCAAGTCGGTGCCGATCGTCGTCGACCGGGACGGCCAGGAGGTCACCCTCCAGGCGAAGATCGCCACCAACCTGGTCGCGAAGAAGGACTCCAGCGGCGCCTACGTCGAGGACGAGTACGTCAAGGCCGGCTTCCTCGGCTTCAGCGCCGCCACCGGCGTCGTCAAACAGGACTTCGGCGACTCCGTCAGCTGGATGACCGACCGGGTCGGCGACGCCGTCGACTCCCTCGCCGCCCTGCCCTCCAAGGTCCCCGCCCTGTGGGACGCCGCCTTCGGTGACGGCCCGCGCGAGCAGGACTCCCCGATGGGCATCGTCGGCGCGGCCCGGGTCGGCGGTGAGATCGCCACGCTCGACATCCCGGCCACCCAGCAGCTCGCCATGTTCGTGATGCTGCTCGCCGGCTTCAACCTCTCCCTGTTCCTGTTCAACATGCTCCCGCTGCTGCCCCTCGACGGCGGCCACATCGCGGGGGCGCTGTGGGAGGCGCTGCGGCGGAACCTGGCGAAGGTACTGCGGCGGCCGGATCCGGGACCGTTCGATGTGGCGAAGCTGATGCCGGTGGCCTATGTGGTGGCGGGGATCTTCATTTGCTTTACCTTGCTCGTTTTGGTGGCAGATGTTGTCAATCCGGTCAGGATTAGCTGAAAATCGGTCATTTTCTATCACGGTGACCGTCCGGCGCCACCCTTCACTCGTGTAGCCCATACGAGTGAAGGGTGGCGTTTGTCTGTTCGCCGCCCCTGCGACCTTCGTACGTTTCTGCTGTTCATGGGTGACCCCAGCGGTGCGTCAACACCCTGGGGTCTGGCCAGTCTGAAAGGGACTGACATGCAGCAAGGTACTGCCACGCGCGCAGATAACAAGGGCGGGGAAACGCAGACCGTCGATATCGCCGCGTACATGAGGGTCTCGACCGCGGAACAGAAGGGCAGGTACGGGGTTCCGACCCAGGCGCAGGCCATCCGCGGTTACATGGAGCAGCAGCCGTCGTGGCGCCTCGTCGTGTGCCGGGAAGACGTCGGCGAGTCAGGCTCGACGTACTCGCGTCCCGGACTGGACGCACTTCTCAAGGACATCACGGAGGGGCGGGCGAAGCTCGTCCTTGTTCACCGCCTCGACCGTCTGGGACGGACGGAGTCCGCCATCTGGCGCTGTATCTGGCAGATCGAGGACGCAGGGGGCGAGGTGGAGTGCTGCACCGAACCCCTGGGTGAGGCGGGCTTCGAACGGTGGCTCACGGTCGATCGGCTGGCACAGGCCGTGGAGGCCGACTACCAGCGCATTCTCTCCCGCACCCAGGCCGGGCGGCAGTTGAAGGCGGTCGACGGTGGCTGGCCGGGTGGTCCGGCCCCGTACGGCTACAGGATCAGCGGCAAGGGGGTTTTCGGGTCCGCTCTCGAAGCCGATCCGGATGAGGCGCCAGTGGTGCTTCTCATCGCCGACCTCGTGATCGGCGGAGTGCCCGGACTCAAAGACCTCGCGAACGAGCTGAACGACCGCGGGGCCCTGACGCGCAGTGGAAAGCGCTGGACGCCAGCAAACCTGTTTCATCGGTTGAAGAGCGGGACGTTTCTCGGCGAAGTGGTCTTTCGCCGCCTCGATCGGCAGTGGAACGGCAACTGCACCAGGCTCGGAAACGATGGACAGCCACTGCACGGCGACAGCGTGGTGATTCCGCTGCCTCCGATTCTCTCGGCAGATCGGATCAAGACGTTTCAGAAAGCACTGGCCGAACTGACCAGGCCGCGCCGCAAACCCAATGGGGAGTACCCGCTCGCGGGGCGTATCCATGGCTCGTGTGGGCTGCCGTACGTCGGCTGCTTCCGCAGTAAGGCCGGCGTACGCACCTACCGCTGTTCCGGGTGGGGTGCTGCCTCTTCCTGCGGGTGTGTCTTCCTGCCCGCCGATGACATTGAGAAGCAGGTGATTGCACACGTCAATGCCGTGCTGGCCGCGATTCCATCGGGACGCAGGCCCATGCTGCCGATTTCCGACGATGCGTCGGTGCATTTGATCCGGCACATTGAGCGCGTGAGGTCGCTGGAGCGGCTCGTTGCAGAGTACGGAGGGGAACTCGATGTGCTGCGGAGCCGGGTGGAGGGGGATCGGATCGTCGCTGTGGCAGTCCGCCAGATCGAATCGGATCTGGAAGTCCTCCGTAGAGTCCTGGTCCATGCACGGGAGTGGCTGGACGAACTTGAGAATGTGGACGGCACGGCCGCCCGGCGGACAGCCGTTCTGGGATCGGTGGCTCCGGACATCCGTTCTCTCACACAGTCCGAGCAACGCCGCATGATCGAGCTGACAGGGGCACGCGTGGAAATCGCGGATCCCACGTTCCGATACCGAGAGGGGACGCGGTGTCTCACGGTGGAGTGGCACCAGCGCACGGGCACACTGGTCCCGCCCGACCCCACGGACAGCCAGTGGGATCGCATTGAAGAACTGCTCCGCTCCAGGTATCCGGCCCACCACTTCCGCTCGCCCCTGAACCTGCGGGCGGCATGCACAGGAATGCTGCACCGTCTGCGCACCGGAATCCTGTGGCGTGACCTTCCTGAGCAGTTCGGTGATTCTCGGAAGGTTCGTTGCAGGCAGCGCACATGGCTGGCGGACGGCGTGTGGGCGGACATGGTGAAGATCCTCAACGAGGAGGGGGAGAGCACACCAGTCCTGGGCTACGAGGCCGCCCCGGCGCTGGTCATCCGCACGGACCTCGACGCCGAGGCTCTCTACTGATCATCCAGAACGGGCAGGTCCGGGCATGGTGATCAGCCAGAGAGCATGTCCTCTCGATCGGGCGCCATGCCCGGCCCGCTGCGATGGGGCGCCATTGGGTGAACCGATGGGACGCCGTGCGCTTCCGTTCACGCTCGTGCCGTAATCTCGAAGGCCGGAGCCCGCTGCTGACGGGACCGGACCTTGATCCACGACTTGGGGTTGCACAGCAGATGACTGCGATTTCTCTCGGCATGCCGTCCGTTCCGACCAGGATTGCCGAGCGTCGGAAGAGCCGGCAGATCCAGGTCGGATCCGTGGCGGTCGGCGGTGACGCCCCCGTGTCGGTCCAGTCGATGACCACGACCCGGACGTCGGACATCGGGGCGACGCTTCAGCAGATCGCCGAGCTGACGGCCTCGGGCTGCCAGATCGTGCGTGTGGCGTGTCCCACCCAGGACGATGCGGACGCCCTGCCCGTGATCGCGAAGAAGTCCCAGATCCCGGTCATCGCCGACATCCACTTCCAGCCGAAGTACGTCTTCGCCGCCATCGAGGCGGGCTGCGCGGCGGTCCGCGTCAACCCCGGCAACATCAAGCAGTTCGATGACAAGGTCAAGGAGATCGCCAAGGCGGCGAAGGACCACGGCACGCCGATCCGTATCGGCGTGAACGCTGGGTCGCTGGACCGTCGCCTGCTCCAGAAGTACGGCAAGGCGACCCCTGAGGCCCTGGTCGAGTCGGCCCTCTGGGAGGCGTCCCTCTTCGAGGAGCACGACTTCCGGGACATCAAGATCTCGGTCAAGCACAACGACCCCGTCGTGATGGTCGAGGCGTACAAGCAGCTCGCCGCCCAGTGCGAGTACCCGCTGCACCTGGGGGTGACCGAGGCCGGTCCCGCTTTCCAGGGCACGATCAAGTCGGCGGTGGCCTTCGGGGCGCTGCTCAGCCAGGGCATCGGTGACACGATCCGTGTGTCGTTGTCCGCGCCTCCGGCGGAGGAGGTCAAGGTCGGCATCCAGATCCTGGAGTCCCTGAACCTCAAGCAGCGCGGCCTGGAGATCGTCTCCTGCCCGTCCTGCGGGCGCGCCCAGGTCGACGTCTACAAGCTGGCCGAAGAGGTCACGGCGGGCCTGACCGGTATGGAGGTCCCGCTGCGCGTCGCCGTCATGGGCTGCGTCGTGAACGGCCCCGGCGAGGCCCGCGAAGCCGACCTCGGCGTCGCCTCCGGCAACGGCAAGGGGCAGATCTTCGTCAAGGGCGAGGTCATCAAGACCGTCCCCGAGTCAAAGATCGTAGAGACCCTCATCGAGGAGGCCATGAAGCTGGCCGAACAGATGGAGGCGGACGGCATCACCTCGGGCGAGCCGTCGGTATCGGTGGCGGGCTAAAAAAAGGGGGCTGCGGCTGCGCCCCTGAAGGGGCGCGGGGCTGTATCGATGTGCGGCTCCGCCGCGTGGGCGCGATCAGCCCCCACTACCTTCAGCCGCCCACCAACCACAACAGCCCGAG
>NZ_KQ949121.1:71656-73235 GCF_001514305.1 Streptomyces dysideae | reverse complement strand
GGCGCCGACGCTCCCGGGGCTGAGCGCGCAGATCCACCCCGAGTCCCTCAAGGAGTACGCCTACCCCGACGGCCCCGTCTGGACCTCCCGTGTCTGACGCCCAGGCCCTCGTCGACGCCCACCACCACGTGTGGGACTTGGGCATCCGGCCGCAGCCCTGGCTGGACGAACCCGGCCACGAGCCCATCCGCCGTACGTTCGCCACCGCAGACCTGCGCCCGGTCGCGACACGGACCTTGGCAGGACGGCGGCTGGAACGCACAGTGCTCGTCCAGTGCGTGACGTCGGTCGACGAGACACGCGAGTTCCTCGCTCTCGCTGACAGCGACCCGCTGATCGGCGCGGTCGTCGGCTGGGCGGATCTCACGTCCCCGGCGATCGGCGACGTGCTCGATGCACTGCGCGCCGGGCCCGGCGGTACCCACCTGCGGGCCGTACGTCACCTCGTCCAGGGGGAGTCGGATGCCGCCTGGCTGCAACAGCCTTCGGTGGAGCGGGGCCTGCGGGCGGTGGGCGAACGGGGCCTCGGGTACGACCTGCTCATCCGCAGCCACCAGTTCCCCCAGGCGATCCGCCTGGCCGAACGCCTCCCCAACCTTCCCCTGGTCCTCGACCACGCCGGAAAGCCACCCATCGCCCGGCAGGACCTGGACCACTGGGAGCGGGGCGTGCGACGGCTGGCCGCGCATCCCCAGGTGCGGTGCAAGGTGTCGGGTCTGGTCACCGAGGCCGACCACGAGAAGTGGACCGTCGACGACATCCGGCCGGTGTGGGACGTCCTGCTGGCGGCCTTCGGCCCCGACCGGCTGATGTTCGGCTCGGACTGGCCGGTCTGCGTTCTCGCCGGCGGCTGGAACCGCTGGGCCGCGGGCGTCGAGGAACTCCTGGCCGACTGCTCCCCCGCCGAGGCCGAGGCGGTCCTCGCCGGTACCGCCACCACGTTCTACCGCCTCAACCCCGCCTGAAGGAAGGAGGGCACTCCATGCTGCTGACCGAACTTTTGCACCCGGGCATCCTCGAAGCCCTGGCGGGCGCCGGGCACGGAGCCCGGGTCCTGCTCGCCGACGGCCACTATCCGGCGAGTACGGCCACCGGCCCGCGAACCAGGACCGTCCATCTCAACCTGGCGCCGGGCCTGCTGGACGTCACCACCGTGCTCGACGTCCTGCTGCGCGCACTGCCCGTCGAGTCGGCACACGTGATGGTGCCGCCCGAGGGCGAACCGGAACCGCCGGCCATCGCCGAGTACCGCTCCATGCTGGCACCCATCCCCGTCGAGACGTTCGGCCGCTTCGAGTTCTACGACGCCGCCCGCTCCCCCGACCTGGCCCTCGCCATCGTCACCGCCGACATCCGCACCTACGCCAACCTGCTCCTCACCATCGGCGTCCGCGCTGAAGGGACCCTGAGAACACCATGACACTCGCAGTCCGCTACCTCGCCGCCCGCACCCTGGACACCGCCACCGCCGAGAGCCCGCCCCCCGGCCCCGACCAGGTGGAGATCGCCCCCGCCTACGTCGGTATCTGCGGCACCGACCTGCACATCTTCCACGGCGACATGGACACCCGGGTCGCCA